>NZ_RXNQ01000033.1 GCF_004138205.1 Pedobacter sp. SYP-B3415 | reverse complement strand
CCCTGTACTTGGGTAAATACCTTGTTACCTCGCCACGCTACATTGACATCTCTTTTAAGAACTTTTCCGGCTTATCTTTTACCTCGCGGCTGCCGTTTTTTATATCTTTTCAACTTCATCCCTCTCCCTTTAGTTACCGCCTCCGGGTCTGTTCGTCCCGGCCTTAGCTCCCTCTTCTCAAGGCGTTGATTTCAATCTTTTTTATTTACTTCCGCAACATCCGCTGCTTCCGTTTTCCCTTCCTTTCGTTCAGGGACTGCAAAGGTAAGAATCTTTTTGTTTTCGCAAAGAAAAAGATTTTATTTTTTTCTTCTCTTACCCCCTTCAGCTTTTCATTTTCCCCGTTCCTTCCGAACCGGGCTGCAAAGGTAGAAATTGTTTTGATTCCTGCAAAGAAGTTCTAAAAAAAACATTCTTTATTTTCATCGCGCTTCCTCTACCTGCATCAATGTTCCGCTGCTGCTTTTCAAACCCTTCAAAATGACTAAAAACGCCGTTTCCTTTGTTCTGTTGCCTTTTCTTCCGGCGCCCCCTTCCTTCCGAAGCGGAGTGCAAAAGTAGAAACATTTCCCTTCCTGTGCAACACCCTCCAGGTTAATTTTTCATCCGATTTGCTAACTAGCTGATTATCGGACAGAAAAATTTTTAAGAGATGCAAACAAATTGTGCAAATTGGTTGTTTCGCGGCGAAATCATACCCCAACTGTTTCATCCCGCGAGGTACATCTTATATATAAAAGGTACACCTTATATATAAGGCATATCCTATGCAACCATGCATTCAGGTGCACATACCGGTGCGCTTCGCATCACGCGCAGCGGTAGTATGGTAAACCAGTATTATTACACCTGAGTTTTAGCGAGTTCAGATTAACCATATAAATACATATAATGAATGCCCCACCCAACGAACATGCTCACCATGCGCGTTGCCTCGCTGCCATATCAATCTTGAGCAGAGTTTGCGGTCTACAACCTCACTTATCTGAAGTTATGCAGCAGGACTAAACTTCGGACTGGCAGTCAGCAACTGTTAAATAATGTTAACCACTTTGCCTGATGCCACACTTTGGGTAGCTTAGCCCCCAATTGTTTTTATTGACGTTGTCGTATTATTACCTTATCTTTGCAAAATGTTTAAAATTAAGCACGTATTATTTGTATTCATGATGGCTTGTATGGTCTTCGCCGGGTGTAAATCCAGGTTTGAGAAGATCAGACTCAGCAACAACCTGACAAAAAAATATCAGGAAGCCATGCGTTTATACGGCAAACGTGATTACAGCAAAGCTTTGATCTTGTTTGAAGAGCTTTCGCAAAAATACCGCGGTATCTCCGGGGCTGAAAACCTGAACTACCATTATGCCTATACGCTGTATCATTTAAAGGATTACACAACGGCCCGTTACCAGTTTAAGTTTTTTGCTGACACTTATCCGAGCAGTCAGTTTGCTGAAGAGTGCCGTTACATGAGTGCCTTCTGTTATTATCAGGATTCGCCTAATGCAACGCTAGATCAGGAGAACACTTATAAGGCGATCGATGCGCTTCAGCTATTTATTAACCTTTATCCAAAAAGTGAGCGCGTAGCGCAGGCCAGCAAACTTATTTCAGACCTTCGCGGTAAGCTGGAAGACAAGGCCTTTGCAAATGCCAAAATGTATCTGGATATGGGCGATTATGATATCCGGAACTATAAAGCAGCGGTTACCGCGTTTAAAAATGCTCAGCGCGATTACCCCGATATCAAGTATGCTGAAGAAATGGACTTTCTGATTATCAAGGCACAATACTTGTACGCAAAAAACAGCTTCGAGAGCCGCCAGGAAGAGCGTTATACCGAAGCCATCGGCTTTTACAACGACTTTACAGAAGCGCATAAAAACAGTAAATACGCAAAAGACGCGGAAGACCTTAAAAAAGCAAGTGAACAAGGCATAGAATCGGCTAAAAAGTACCTGGCTGCCCTGGCAGAAGACCAGGCCAAATACAAATCGTTCCTAGAAAGAACGAAGAAGCCTGATACCGTGCTTAACAATACAATTCTTAAAAAAAGCAACTAGATGAATACAATTAAATCGTCTGTACCAAATACTACGGTAACCAGGAATGTGCATGACCTCGACCGGTCTACAGGAAACATCTACGAGTCGCTCGTGATTATTTCAAAACGCGCAAACCAGATTTCGAACAACATGAAAGAAGAGCTGCATGGCAAGCTTGCCGAGTTCGCTTCATCAAACGATAACCTGGAAGAGATCTTTGAGAACCGTGAGCAAATCGAGATCAGCAAACACTACGAGCGTATGCCGAAACCTTCGCTGATTGCCATGGACGAATTCCTGAACCAAAAGGTTTACCACAGAAACCCTGCAAAAGAGCAAAAATAAGGAGCCCGTTTTGCTCCCGGCATTTGTAAGATGCTTCAACATAAAAACATTATCCTTGGCGTTTGCGGCAGCATTGCCGCTTACAAGTCGGCCGTTCTGGTCAGGCTGCTGGTTAAAGCAGGCGCAAACGTCAAGGTTATTCTAACCGAAGGCGGCGAGACATTCATTACGCCGCTTACCCTTGCTACCCTGTCTAAAAACCCCGTCCACACTTCCTATTTCGATCCCGAAACCGGCGTTTGGGCAAATCATGTGGAACTGGGCCTCTGGGCTGATCTGCTGTTGATCGCGCCGGCAACTGCAAATACCCTCGCAAAAATGGCTACCGGCCTCTGCGACAACCTGCTTTCTGCTGTTTACCTTTCTGCAAGATGTCCTGTTTACATGGCACCGGCAATGGACCTCGATATGTGGGCTCATCCTGCCACGCGCGCAAATGTTCAGCAGCTTCAGAACTATGGAGTAATAACGATCCCGCCTGGAAGCGGTGAACTGGCAAGCGGCCTCGCCGGCGAAGGACGAATGGCTGAGCCTGAACAGATCATGACCTTTCTTCAATCGGCATTTGAGCAGGAACGTCCACTTAGAGGTAAGACCGCTTTGGTTACGGCTGGTCCTACTTACGAAGCCATTGATCCGGTAAGATTTATCGGAAACCATTCGTCTGGCAAAATGGGACTGGCTGTTGCCCACGAACTCACGCGGCTCGGCGCAAACGTCGTACTCGTAGCGGGCCCGGGAACACCGCCTTCACCTGATGTCATCAAACGCATCGATGTCCGCTCAGCCAAAGAGATGTTGAAAGCCTGTCTTGATCATTTTGAAACTGCCGACATCACTGTGATGAGCGCTGCAGTGGCCGATTATCGCCCGGCGGAGATTGCGGATCAGAAAATAAAAAAAGCGGACGAAACACTTGTGCTCACCCTCGAGAAAACGCAGGATATCCTGGCAACGCTTGGTTCTCAGAAACGAAACGAACAACTGCTCGTCGGTTTTGCACTCGAAACCGAAAACGAGGAAGCACATGCCTTATCCAAACTTGAGAGAAAAAACCTCGACCTCATCGTTTTAAATTCGCTTAATGACAGCGGTGCGGGCTTTGGTACAAATACAAATAAAATCACGATCTTTAACAGGAACGGAACAAAATCAGCTTTTGACCTGAAGTCAAAAACCGGCGTGGCACAGGATATCTGCGCAGCGATCCTGACTTTAGTACCGAACTAAACACCTTCCTGCTTGTCGAAACCTGGCGTGATAATGAAACCAATACTTCGCTGTTTCTGTACAATACTTTTGCTTTCCTTCAGCACACATCTTGCTGCTCAGGAACTGTTATCTCGCGTGCAGGTGCTTGCCCCTACTGTGCCGAACATCAATAAAAATTCAGTGGAGCAGCTTCAGAAAGTGGTTCGCGACTTTTTAAACAATAACAAGTTCAGTAGCGAAGCCTATCAACCGCAGGAACGGATAGACTGTATCCTGGTCATCACCATCAATTCCTGGGATGGCGGCTCAGCTTATAAGGCCCAGGCCCAGATCCAGTCAAGCCGCCCTGTTTACGGTACTTCATACAATGCAACACTGCTCAACATGAGCGACCCCAATTTTGATTTTAATTACAGCGATGGGCAGACGATCGACTTTTCTGAGACCACCTTTATTTCGAATTTAAGTTCACTTCTTTCCTTTTATGCCTATACGATTATCGGACTGGATAAGGATAGTTTTTCCAGCCTCGGGGGTTCTCCCTATTATCTGAAGGCTAGAAACGTCATCAATCTGGCACAGACCTCGGGTGGTGCCGGTTGGCGCGCTTCAGATGGATTAAGGAACCGGTTCTGGCTGAATGAAAATCTAACTAACAAGAACTTTGAACTCCTCCGAAACTTTATTTATGCGTACCATTTCAGGGGACTCGATCAATTGGCCGCAAACCGTACTCAGGGTGTCAACAGCGTGCTCGAAGGACTGCTGGAACTTGGTGCACTTGACAAACAAAAGCTTGGTTCTATTTTTCCAAATGTCTACTTCGCATCAAAGGCCGACGAAATAACCGGGGTGCTCGCTACCGCAGAACAGCCCATCCGTATGCGTGCTTTTAACCTCCTGAACGAGATCGACCCGGCTAACACAGCAAAATACGAGAAGTTAAGAACACCTTAGCTTGCCGGTGCTCCGGTAGTCAAAAATGCTCCCGGCTGCTCACGTTATGGTCGGCCTGCAGGGGCGGCTTGTCGATTTTTTTTGCCAGCTCGTCGAAATTCCCTAACAAGATATTTGATTATACGAAACCATTCGTACATTTGTTATACGAAACTATTCGTATATTCAGCATGAGCAAGGACAACGTCAAACCGACTGAAAGTGAAATGGAAATTCTGCAGATTCTGTGGAGCAGGAATGAGGCCTCGGTGCGCGAGGTGCACGAAGTGCTTGCCAGATCAAAGGAGGCAGGGTACACCACCACCCTCAAATTGATGCAGATCATGTATGAGAAAGGTCTTGTGGACCGGGACGCCAGTTCCAAGACCCATATCTACCGGGCAAAGATCAGCCGGGACCAAACTGAGAAGCAATTGGTTAGCAAGATGATCAGCAATATCTTTAATGGCTCGGCATCGCGCCTTGTTATGCAGGCATTAGGCAACCGGACGGCCAGCAAACAGGAACTGGATGAGATTAGAGCGTATCTGAACGAACTCGAAAACAAAAAATAACAACCTGGTTATGGAATCTCTCTTTCAAAGTCTCAGTAAAGCGTTTGGCTGGAGCATTTTAAACTCACTCTGGCAGGGTGCAGCCGTTTATGGCATCTTATTTATCATCATGGTGGGTTTTCCCAAAATGCGGGCCCGTATCCGGTATAACCTCGCGTTCGGATCTATTGTCCTGATGTTTGCGCTTTTTGCGGGTACATTTGTGCTGTATTTTGAACGTGCAAATACTGTTGTGGTAACCGCGCCGGTACAGGTTACCGGACAGCACCTCCTAAAAGAGAAACCATGGGAATTACCTCTTTCCTTTACACAGAAAGCGGAAGCCTATTTCCCGGCTATTGTAGCCGCCTATGTACTTGGTATGCTATTGCAGGTTTTTATTGTGCTGAAGGGATACGGGAGATTAAATAACCTGAGGAAAAGCGGCCTTCAGCCTGTCCCTGAAGAATGGTCACTGATCTTTGACCGGGTAAAACATGCAATCGGATTGAAAAGAAATATCGGTTTCAGCCTGTCGGCATTGATCAAGGTTCCTATGGTTGCAGGTTATCTCAAACCGGTTGTGCTGTTTCCAATCAGCCTGGTCTCCCAGATGGATGCCGAACAGGTCGAAGCTATCTTGATCCATGAATTATCGCACATTAAAAGAAACGATTACCTGCTTAACCTGGTCAAAACATTGATCGAGACCATTTTATTTTTTAACCCGTTTGTCTGGCTGGCCGGCAGGTTCGTGCATATTGAAAGGGAGCATGCCTGCGATGATTTCGTGCTGAATTATACGAACAAGCCACTTGACTATGCGCACACACTTTTAAAACTTGAAATTATCCGCGACACGGAACAGCCGGCCGCAATGGCAATGGCCGCTAACGGCCAACCGCAGCATCTGTACCAGCGCATTAAACGCATTACAAACATGAAAACGAACTATTTGAATATTAAACACCAACTGGCAGCGCTGACGTTCGCCCTGGCTTGCATCTTCTCTGTTGCCTGGATAAGTCCGCGCAAGGAATATGTTAAAAAACAGGCGGATAAGCACCTGAAACTTTTCGTTGCGACAGAGGGAGATGCCGCAGTGGCAGCTTTCGGGTCAACGAATCTTAACATCGTTCAGGACACAAGCAGAAAAAAGAGACAGATCCGGATCATCACCACTGATGCAAAAGGACGCACACATGAGTATCGTTCACTGGCTGAGCTGCCTGACAGCCTTAGAGCTGCTGTTTATTCTGCAGATGATGTCAGTAACATTGTACGGTCTGTAACCGATTCCGCTTACCTGAACGCGCTGCAAAAGCAGGCAATCATCATCACAAAACATTTCAATTCGCCTCAGGAACGTGCCAAATGGCAGAAATTTGGCGAAGACATGCAAAAAAAGTTCGCTTCCCCTGAACAGCAGGCTAAATGGAAAAAAATGGGCGAAGACCTGGCAAAACGCTTCAACTCACCGGAGGAGCAGGCGAAATGGGAGAAATACGGTCGCGATATACAGCGCCAGTTTGAATCGCCAGCAGAACAGGCAAAGTGGAAAAAATTTGGCGAAGACATGGAGAAGCGCTTCAATTCCCCGGAGATGCGGGCCCAGATAAAACGAATTGATGAAGATTTTGACCGACAATACAATTCGCCCGATGCACAGGCAAAGTGGAAAAAATTCGGCGAAGATATGGAAAAACGCTTCAACTCGCCCGAAGCCCGGGCAAAGTGGAAGAAATTAGGCGATGACATCGAGAAACATTATAATTCCCCCGAGGCACAGGCCCGCTTCAAAAAAATGGGCGAAGACATCGAAAAGAAGTTTAATTCGCCCGAAGCCCAGGCACACTGGCAAAAGCTGGCTGAAGATCTGAGCCGACAATTTGACTCACCAGAGGCACAGGCTAAATGGGAGAAAATCGGGCAGGACATGGCGGCCCGCGTGAATACGCCGGAATTCCAGGCACATATCAAGTCGATGACAGAGAAACTTAACTCACCCGAGTGGAAGAAGCAGCATGAGAATGCACTTAAACTGAGCGACTCGATACGCAAAAAAATTGAATCGCCCGCTTTCCGGGCCAATCAGGAGAAGCTCAAACTGCAGGCCGAAAGTCTGCGCAGAAAATTTGACTCGCCTGAATGGAAAGCAAAAATGGCAGAGCTGAAAGCTTTGGGCGAAACCAAAGAATACCAGGAGCTACAGCGGAAATACAATGAAGATGTTGAGAAACTTCGTAAGAAACTTGCAGAAGAGAAACGGAAAGTACAATAACAGCTAAGACAAATCACAAAGGCTTTTTCCACACAAACAATCAATATGAACGGGGGCCGTGCCAACTTCAGGCATGGCCTTTTTCGTGCGCTGTCCTTTTGAAAGCTACCCGCTTTGTAGTAATTTAGCAGGATATATGCTGCAGAAACTTTCCATTCGGAATTACGCCCTGATCAATGAGCTGGACATCACTTTCGATGCCGGTCTCAACATGATTACCGGTGAAACAGGTGCCGGTAAATCGATTATGATCGGGGCGCTATCGCTCATTCTGGGCCAGCGCGCAGAAAGCAAATACTTCTTCAACCAGGATAAGAAGTGTATCATAGAAGGTTACTTTTTCCTGAAGGATGATACCTTACGCCCCCTGTTTGATGAACATGAACTTGACTTTTTCGAGGAAAATATCTTAAGGCGCGAGATCTCTACTGATGGCAAGTCCCGTTCTTTCATAAATGATACACTGGTTAACCTGGCAACGCTGAAAGAGGTGGGCGAACATTTGGTTGACATTCATTCCCAACACGCCACGCGCGAGTTGAATGACAGTGATTTTCAGTTGTCTATCATTGACGCACTTGCAGGGCACGGTGCATTGCTGGAAAGTTACCGCAGCGGTTATCTGAAGCTGAGGAAAAATAAAAGCAGGCTGAACACACTTCAGGAGCAGGCATCAGACAGCCGCAGCCGCCAGGATTACGAACAATTTTTGTTTAATGAACTGGAAGCCGCACAGTTGCAGGAAGGAGAAAAAGAAACGCATGAACAGGAACTGGAGCAGCTAAACAATGCAGAACGTATCAAAAAGTCGTTGTATGCGGCAAGCGGTATCCTTAATGATGCCGACCAGGCTGTAGCAGTGCAGGTTAAAGAGGCGATACAGCAACTTTCAGCAATCGAAAAATTCGGGCCGGACTTTGAAAGCGTAAACGAACGTTTGCGTTCGGTACTGATCGAAATAAAGGATCTCGGCGACGAACTTGTCAGCCTGGAAGAAAAGGCACAACTAAACCCCGAGCGGCTTGAATACCTTGAGCAGCGACTGGACCTCATCTACGGCCTCGAGCAGAAGCACCGCGTACAGGGTGTGGAAGAATTGATATCAGTCATGGCCAGGCTTTCTGAGAACCTGAGTCGTATGCAGTCGTCTGATGCAGAAATCGAAGCACTTGAAGCAGAAATTACCGAACTCGAGAAGACATTGTTCAAACAGGCCGCTGAACTGAGCAAAAACCGGAAAAAGGCCATCCCCGGCGTGGAGAAAGAACTTGCTTCACTGCTGGGCGCAGTGAGCATGCCGGGCGCACAAACCCTTTTCCAGTTAAGTAGCCTGGATGCATTGAGCAAAGACGGGACAGATCAGATCAGTCTGTTGTTTACGGCTAACGCCGGACAAACGCCGGCGCCCGTAAACAAGGTTGCCTCAGGAGGTGAGCTTTCCCGCCTGATGCTGGCCATAAAATCCATCCTTGCCCGCCACAATTCTCTGCCCGCAATTATATTTGATGAGATTGATACCGGTATCTCCGGTGAAACTGCACTGCGGGTTAGTCGGGTGATGGATGAGTTGGCTGAAAACCTTCAGGTAATTTGTATTACCCATTTACCGCAGATTGCAGCACGCGGGAAATCTCATTTTTTTGTACATAAAAAAGATAACGGAGAGCGTACCACCACTGGTATTCGCAAACTTGGGCATGAGGAGCGAATTGCTGCAATTGCTGAGATGCTGAGTGGCAAAAACCCCGGTGCTTCTGCGCTTGAGAATGCACGCGAATTACTTGGTTCCTGATCTCGCTGCAACAATCCCAGAAATAATGTACCTTCGGGTGTAAAAATAGCGGACCGGCTGGCTCAGGCCTGCCCCTGAAATAAAAACGACAACAACATGTATAACTTATTAAAAGGTAAACGCGGCATCATCACAGGCGCGCTCGATCAGAACTCAATCGCCTGGAAGGTGGCAGAAAAAGCACATGAAGAAGGCGCCACGTTTGTGCTGACCAATGCGCCGATTGCCATGCGTATGGGTGAGATCAAAAATCTGGCAGAAAAAACGGGTTCGGAGATTATTCCTGCTGACGCAACAAATGTTGATGAACTTACTAATCTGTTTACACAAAGCCAGGAAGTGCTTGGCGGAAAAATCGATTTCGTACTGCATTCTATCGGAATGAGTGTGAATATCAGAAAAAACATTCCCTATACCGAATCAAACTATGATTACTTTGCCAAAGGAATCGATGTTTCGGCTATGTCATTCCACAAAATGCTGAGCGTTGCAAAAAAACTTGATGCAATTTCTGAAGGCGGCAGCGTAGTGGCACTGACCTATATGGCTGCACAGCGCACCTACCCTTTTTATACCGATATGGCTGATATAAAAGCCATGCTTGAGTCGATCGCGCGTAGCTTCGGTTATCACTACGGTAAAGAGAAAAAGGTTAGGATCAATACGGTGTCTCAGTCGCCAACCAAAACGACGGCCGGTACCGGTATAAAAGGCTTTGGAGATTTCTTCGACTATGCAAACGCCATTGCCCCATTGGGTAACGCAGACGCGGAGTCTTGTGCTGACTACTGTATAACGCTTTTCTCAGACCTGACCCGTATGGTTACCATGCAGAACCTGTTTCACGATGGGGGCTACTCGACAACCGGCGTGAGCTCAGAAGTACTTGAAAAAATGGGTATTCAAACTCAATAAAAGACAAAAAGTTCCCCCGGGAACTTTTTTTTGTTGTGATAAAACTAAATAATTAGTTAATTTACAATATGGGATTTGTTCGCCTGTTCACTGTCATGTCATTTCTATTTTGCTGCCATATCGTTCGTGCGCAGGAAGGTTATGTTATATCGGGCATAATTAAAGCAAAAAGCGGCGGCGTCTTACCGGGTGCGGGTGTTTATGTCAGTGGCTACAAACTAGGTACGGCAGCGAACGATAAAGGTCGTTTTTCACTGCCGCCACTCAGAAACGGCACGTACGATCTGCTTGTGCAAATGATAGGTTATTTGCCGGCGAGCAGACAGGTAACTGTGAGCAACAATGCTCTTGACATCGAGATCCTGCTCGATGAAAATCCTACAAATCTGAGCGAGGTGGTTATCAGGCCCGATCCGGACCGGCTTAATCATCTTCGCATCTTCCGGGAAAGTTTTATCGGAATGACAGAAAACGCCGAAAACTGCAGAATTTCAAACGAGGATGTGTTACGGACACATTTTGATCCGCAGACCCGGGTGCTTACCGTAAATGCAGATGAGTTTCTGATCATTGAGAATAAGTCGCTGGGTTACCGGATAAAATACCTGCTGAAAGAATTTGAATTCGACATGCGCAGCAAGATCGTTTACTACTCGGGTTTACCGACCTACGAAGACCTTCCGGCTTCTCCGGCGCGCATGCGGCGTTACATACAGAAGCGGCTGGTCGCTTATAACGGTTCAACGCAGCACTTTTTTCGCGCGTTGTACCAGGGCACAACAGAGCAGCAGGGCTTCCTGATCCATAAACTTATTCCAAGGCGAAATCCAAACCGGCTGCCCGATAGCCTCATCGATGCAAATCTGGCGCGCTTGCGTGCCGCACGCGGCCCATCAAACAAAGTCATCATCACAGCTGGCGATTCGATTGGTTACTGGATGCGTATGAAAAATGAACCTGAAGAAATACGCATTTTAAACCGTAAACCGGTCCGGTCTGACACCCTGGTGAGAACATTAAACGGAGATCTGAAGTTTGTTCCCTATGCCGACATCCTGTATATCGTTTATACCAGGGAGCGCGAAACCGACTCTTTCCGGGCCCGCCTTGGCATGTCGATCAACCGGCCTCCTGATATGCCCAACTACCAGGTATCGCTTGTCAACTTAATTAAGTACCCACTCTATTTCTACAGCAATGGCGAAGTTGCAGATCCGCGTTCCGTGCTTTTCGAAGGTGTATGGTCCTGGGAAAAAATTGCAGACAGTTTGCCGATGAACTACAGTCCTCCCGCTGATAAACGATAATTGTGGAAAAAGAGACTTTAAAATTACTAAAAATATTAGCAATTTTAAAGTATGGAAGCGGAGAACGACAAACCAGCATATTTTAAAGGCCGCGGCGCGCAGCTTAATCCGCACAATCATTTTATAAAAGGTGATTATGTAAAAGAACACGAAGAAGGCATAGACGACTGGGAAGAACATGACCGCCGGACTTCCTTCATCTTCGAAAAATCCAAAACGATCGTTAACAAGGTTGACAGTCCGGATGTGGGTATGTTTTACTCGTTAAATCCTTACCAGGGCTGCGAACATGGCTGCGCCTATTGTTATGCGCGGAACTCTCACCAATACTGGGGATATAGCGCCGGTCTTGATTTTGAAAGAAAAATTATTGTAAAAGAGGACGCCCCGGCGCTGTTCAAAAAATTTTTGGAAAAAAAAGGTTGGGATGCCAAACCTGTTTCGCTTTCAGGAAATACAGACTGTTACCAGCCCGCCGAACGAAAATACCGCCTCACCCGTCAGCTGCTTGAGATTGCGCTTGCTTACCGCCAGCCGATCGGTATGATAACTAAAAACGCGCTTGTACTCCGCGATCTGGATATACTCAGTGAGCTGGCGAAGCTGAACCTGGTTTTTGTTTACTTCTCCATAAACAGCCTCGATGAGAAACTTCGACTGGCCATGGAACCGCGAACCGCAACTGCAAGGCAACGCTTCAAAACCATGGCCGCCCTTAGTAAAGCAGGAATTACGACGGGAATCATGACAGCGCCAATGGTCCCGGGTCTGAACAACCACGAAATTCCCGACTTGTTGCGCAGCGCCGCAGACGCCGGCGCGCAGCGTGCCGGATACACCATGGTTAGACTAAACGGAGCAATCGGAGAAATCTTCGAGGATTGGTTACGCAAAAATTTTCCTGACCGGTTTGACAAAGTATGGCATATGATTCAGAGTTGTCATGACGGTAAAGTGAACGACAGCCGCTACGGCACCAGAATGAGCGGAGAGGGCAATATCGCAAAGATGATCAGTGATCTGTTTAAACTTCACTGCCGCCTCAACCTGCTCAATACAAAAGAGATCCGGCTTGATTCTTCATTATTTCGTATTCCCGGCTCGCAGATGAGCTTATTTGGATAATGTCTTCACTCCCCTGTTTGACAGTGAACCAGGCTGATCGATCTTCCACCTGCCAGCACTAACGGGGCAGATTGGCAGGGGAAAACCGTAAAAGTGCTTTCTTTACTGCTCGTTAATAACGGTAGACATTTATCTCACCGAGATGAGTTGATCTGGATTCCTCGTTAAAGGGTTCCAGCATCCTGATCCTGATATGGCGGTAAAATGCCGGAGGTATCTGAAATTTCTGAAACGCCTTATTTGTAGGGTCGAACCGGAGGTTTTCAGCTAATGTTATCCAGGTTGTACCGTCCGTACTGCCTTCCATGTCAAATCTGCCAAAGCCGTCAGGGTTATCCTGACGCGGCGCCAGGTCTATCCTTGTTACATAAATAGTTTCTTTCATGTCTATACTGATCCAGTGCGGGTAAGGTGGTTCACCCTCAGAGGTGTATACAGAATGCCAGAACGTATTTACATCCCCGTCGATCGCCGCAGCCGCGCGCCCATTGGTTGCCCCCTCTCCTTCCAGCTCCTCAGAATTCGCAGTCGCCAGCCATCCGGTTTTTGACGCAAGACGCTCGCTCAGCCGCGGAGCAATAATGATGACCGTTCTGACTGTCGGATTGATTGCATAACCAGCGGCACTTGTAATGCTAACCGGCATGAGATAATCTTTGTCGGAGTCAAACTTCTTAGCGAAATAACTCAGTGTCACCATATCTGAAGTCTGTCCACCCCGGGGGATGGTGACTGTCAACCGGTCAAATGAAAACGCGTCTGCGGGGAAACGTTCGTACGGTTCCTGGCCGGCGGCAAGCCGCTG
This sequence comes from Pedobacter sp. SYP-B3415, assembly GCF_004138205.1. GTDB lineage: Bacteria > Bacteroidota > Bacteroidia > Sphingobacteriales > Sphingobacteriaceae > Pedobacter. Next base: position 308,944 of record NZ_RXNQ01000033.1, on the reverse strand, counting down.
CCGGTTCAGGCTGTCAAAGGCGCGAACATCTTCCGCAAAGGTAACCTGTATCGGTTCGGCCGGCAGGCCAACCATTCCTACAGCGGCGGCAAACCTGAAAGTTCTGGCCGTATCGGCGTAGGGAAAAATTGCAAGATTGTGAACGCCCTTATTTGCGCGCGCCGCAAACACAAGCGCATTTGCTCTTGAACCGGTCTCTTCGGTATACCGTTCGTTTTTTTCACAGGCAGTAAGTAGCAACAAGGCCAGCAATCCGCAGCCATATAGCGATTTGTAACTATTGAACATGTCTTTTATTTTAAAACGATCTTTCGACCAATTGCATTAATATCCGGGAAATTGAACCAGTTGTTTATTGCGGTCCATCTCATTCTGTCCATAAGGGAGGAAATAAAACCGCCGCTGCCAGGCTGCACGCGTAAAGGCAACCGTACGTACATGAAAAGCAGGATCTGACAAAAACGTGCCGGCGTCAGTGTTCATACCATAAAACTGGCCGCCCTGGTTAGAACCCGGCTGATCGGCTATTTTCCATCTTCTTACGTCATAATACCTGTGGCCGCCCTCGAAACACAGTTCAATGCGGCGTTCCAAACGAATTTGCTTACGGAGTTCGCCTTGCGACAGCCCCGCTGAGAGCGAAGGCAATCCGCCACGGTTGCGAATGGCATTCAGGTATTTCAGCACATCAGGATTGCCTGGCTCGGCTTCGTTGAGCGCCTCAGCGTAATTCAGGTAAAGTTCAGCAAGCCTGATCAGCATGGCGGGTCTGTCAACGGTGATCCGCGGACTCGCACTAAAAGTCGGGTGAATGTTCTTCCTGGCTGTATATCCTGTTTTGGGGAAATCGCGCGGCGCGCCATCTTTGCCAGAAGTACCGGTATTAAAAAACTCAACCCTCGCATTTTCAGGACCGGTTTTGGGAACGCCCGGGTTCAGCGCGCCGTTAAAGGTAATGTTTGCATAAAAACGCGGCTCGCGGTTGGTATACATCGTATTTGTACCTGCAACATAATAAGATGTGCCCGTGCTGGCGTAGGTGTCTTCGCGGTAAGCAGAACTTGCCGTTATCGCTGCGCCACCTGCCATTCTGAAATCGTCAACCAGATTTTGAACAACAGCCAGGCCATTGAAAGCTGTCCCCTGTGTAGAGCGGGGCGCTGCATGCACTTCCCAATAATCCCTGATCAGCGTAGCGGTTCTCTGCCAGATGCCCTCATCACGCCATCCGTCCCAGAACAGGTTGCGGGTGGATAGGAAGGCGGCTCTGAACGGATTTGCGTCGGCTACCTGGTATAATTTTTTTCCGTTAGCTTCAACGAGATCAATCGCTATCCGCGCTGCATCGGCCGCCTTTTTCCACCGGGTCGCATCATAACTGGGGTTGAACAGCTGTTTTCCATCCAGATTTCGAAAGTCCGACAGTTCCGTATTGCCGTTAAACAACGGACTGGCATGATAGAGATGTATCTGTGACTGCACCGCCGAGATAATCATTTTATTGATCCGTCCCGCCTTGGTCGCATCCAATTCGCTGGTACTTCCGGTTAGGTAGTTATTTAAGGGAACCTCTTTTTTCGCTTCTTCCATCTGTTCAAGCACAAAAGCAACGCATTCATCCCAGGAACTTCGTGGTATCTGGAAGTTGTCTTCCGGTTTGGCAGAATTCAGCGGGACAATAACAACCGGGCCCAGCTGCTTCATAAGCAGCCAATAATAATAAGCCCGCATAAACCGTGCTTCACCCTTATATTGTTGAATAAGCTCGGCGCCATTCACCTGAGATCTGATCTCTTCGTTGCGATCAATATTTTCCAGGAAAATCGTACAAAGACGGATTTTCTCGTAAAACGCATTCTGGCCAGATGGGTTGTCGTCGGGGGTAATCGCCCCACTGTTTATGCCGGGATTTGTCCAGTTACTGGCATCCAGCTCATCACTTGTAATGGAAAGCGTGAATGCATAGGGCATATTCCAGGGATCGGGAATTGAGCTGTAAAGCCCGGCGAGCCATCGTTCCGTTTGGCCGCGGTTTACAAAGATGTCGTCGATTGTAAGAATGTTATCGGGCACGCTGTCAAAGTACCCTTTCTTACAGCCTTGCGGTGCCGTTAACAACAGGCAGCACACAGCTGTCAAAAATAATTTTGAATATGATGTTCTCATTTTTCCTTATTTAAAGTTTGCACGTAAGCCAACGTTATAAGTGGTGATGTTCGGATAGGTTGCGCCATCACCGTCGCCAAGCTCGGGATCCCAAAATTTCCATCGCGAAAACGTGAGCAGATTCGTACCATTCACATAGATCCTGAGCTGGCGCATGGCCACTTTTTTCAAAAATTCAGGATCGAAAGTATAGCCCAGCTCGGCACTTTTGAGCCTCAGATAGTCTGCACGCTGAATCCACCAGGTGCTAGAATAATAGTTTGTCGTTGCATCCTGATTTGTAGACAACCGGGGATAAAACGGGCGTGGGTCTGGATTATCCGGGGTCCACCTGTTCAGTATCTGGGTATACATATTTCCGTAGGATGATCCCTGTGAAAACGGTGTGGTCCCGAACCCCCCGGCATAATTAAAATCCACTAGGGCAGCGCCCTGGAAGAAAAGGCTGATGTCAAACTTTTTAAATCCGCCACCGAAATTCAGGCCGTAAATAATCCGCGGCACTGCCCCATAACCCACTGCAGTCATGTCATTTGAATTGATGATCCCATCGCCATTGAGATCTTTATACCGAATGTCTCCCGGCCGTACATCGCCCGATTGAATTGCCGCATTATCTATTTCATCCTGGTTCCGAAACAGTCCCGTTGCGATATAGCCAAACCGCTGGCTGATCGGCTGTCCCACCCGGTTCAGGTATTCGTAGCGCCAGGGAGGAAGGTTGTCTTTCACAGCAAGATTTTCATTGTAGTTGAACGTGCCTCTGAAGCTGAAGAAGTTTTCTGCACTGAAGTTTTTTGAATAGTTTAATGTCAGGTCAAGTCCTTTATTGGCAGTCTTGCCAATGTTGTTGAATGGAATGTTGCCCTCGGTAAAGCCCGAATTGTAGGGAATAACGAGATTCGGCATTAAAATACCGCGCCTGTCTTCTTTAAATAGTTCTGCAATAAGCTGAAGATCGTTGTTCAGGAAATTGATCTCGATACCCAGGTTCTGGCGATAAGAACTTTCCCATTGCACATTGCCGCCTACGCGCGATTCGTAGTAACCCCTGAAATCCTGTTCTGCTCCGGGTTCACCGAAACTGTAATCTCCTCCTTCACCAATCGTTGTCAGGTAAAGGAACCGGAAATTGGGATCAGACAGCGCCGCATTTCCGGATACGCCATACGTATATCGTAGTTTAAAATGCGGAAAGACAGATTTGAGTTGCTCAAAAAAGGTCTCATTTGACACAATCCAGCCCGCACCGATAGACGGAAAAAAGCCAAAGCGCCTGCTGGGAACAAAATTATCTGAACCTGAGTAAGAAAAGTTTCCTTCAATAAAATACCGGTCATGATAGCCATATGTTGCCCTGCCTACAAAATTGCGCTGACGATACGGAATAGCTGCCTTGTAACCTATATCTGAGACACGTGCCGTTGCATCGCTGAAATCTGACTGGTTAAAAAGCAAGAGACCCGACAGGTCGTGCTGCCCGAATTTTCGGGCGTAATTTAGCGAGGCTTCTGAATAAAATCGGCGGTCGCCGTACCGGCTGATACTGAAGCTCAATGCATTTGTGCCGGCCGTTGTGATTTGCGTCTGGAGATTTCCGTCGGCACCCCGCCCCGTTGCCCAGTAAGTTTGCAGCGTTCGCGACCTGCTCAGGTTATTGTCAATATTCACATCGAAAGCAAACATGCCGGAGATGTTCAAACCTTTTGTCAGCCACTCGAGATCCTGCGTAACTTTGATATTTGAACGGATGGTATTGTTGTACGTATTGGTTACACCAGACTGTGTAAGTGCCATGGAAGGACTTTGCTCGGTACCTGCAAGCTGTGGCCATTGCCCGTTCGAATATCTGCCTGCCGGAATAACATGCGGTGCAGTCTGCGTGCTCAGCTCGAAAATACGGTTTACGCCGAAGGCCGGCTGATTAAGGTTTGTAATAAAGCCGGTAAGTCCAAAGGCAAGTTTAGTAGACCGGGTCAGGTTTACATCAACATTACTGGTAAAATTGAAGCGGTCCAGTTTAAGGGCCGAGTTATAGCTTTGCACCTGGTCCCGCTTGAACATGCCCACTTCATTGTAATAGCCGGCAGAAATATAATACGCAGCGTTTTCAGAACCACCATTTATATTCAGCGTAGCACGTCTGTTGTTTCCATACTTTTCAAAGAGCTCATCATACCATTTTACATTCGGATAAAGATCAGGATCAACACCCGATGCATGCTGGTCAATGCGCTGCTGAGAATAGAGCGGCGTTCTGCCGCGCTGAGTCAGTCCCTCATTGTAAAGCGTCATGAACGTCGGCGCATCGATAAAGTCTGGCAATGCCGTAAAAGCGGTCAGCGCCGAGTTGAACTCAGCGTTTACCACCGGACTTCCCGCCTTTCCTTTTTTCGTATTGATGATAATTACACCATTTGCACCCCGGGTTCCATAAATAGCCGTTGCAGAGGCATCTTTAAGTACCGTGAAGCTTTCCACATCTTCAGGGTCGATGTTATTGATAGACCGGTCCGGTACGCCGTCAACCACAAGCAATGGCGATTGCGGACTGGAAGCAAAAGTGGCTATTCCCCTGATAAATATGTTTGCTCCGTCAGCTCCCGGACCGCCCCCGCGCTGATAAGCAACCACACCCGCAAGCCTCCCGGCGATAGCAGATGTAAGATCCCGAACGGGCAATTTAAGTTCCTGCGGTCTCAGGGTGGCCTGGGCACCAACAAGACTGGACTTTTTCTGGCGGCCAAATCCTACTATCGCTACCTCGTCCAGGCTGCCTTCTTCGGGAACAAGTACAATATTCAGATCAATCCTGTTCCGAACCGCAACCTGCTGCCGGCGGTAACCGATATATGTAAATTCCAGTGAGTCTGTTGGCTCGACCTCGATTGAGTAAGCGCCTTCCGGGCTCGTAATTGTGTTTCGCTGTTTGCGGCTAACCCTTACCGTAACACCGGGCATACCCTGGCCCAATTCATTTCTGACTACCCCTGAAACGCGGAGTTGTGTTAAGGGTTTTTTCCCTGCCGGTTGCTCCGCTTTTCGAACGACTGCAAACTGCCGGTCGTCAACCTTGCCCAGGTCGAATCCCGATTCGCGCAGGTGGTTGCTGAACGCAAGCAGCGCCGTAGCTGCACCTCCTTCAAGTTCCGCTGTTGGGATCCGGAATGCCTGCAGGCCATTTTGCGTACTCACGATGCTGATCTTATATTTTTTAAACATCAGTTCGATAGCGGCTGAAAGGTCAGCCTGTCCTGGTTGCTGCCTGTGTCCCGGTCGGCGTTCGGCGCTCTTGGAAGCCAATGCGTCCTGTTGCGGCAACGCGGCTACCCGGGGATGATAAAGCAGCAGCATTCCAATAAAGGATAGTAAAAATTTGATCTTCATTGATTTTGGTTTTAGTATAGTTGGTTGTCGCGTAACCTGTTATTTGCTGGGAGCATGTCTCACTACGATTTCCTTCTGGCCCTTTTCGATCTTTGCGCCGATCATCAAACCCAGGATGCTGTACAATTTATCTGCCTCTGTTGCTGTTATCCTGCCTGAAACCCGTACCTCTGAAAACCTGCCTGGCTGCACAATGCGTACAGGTAATTTTGAAACCACCTGAAGCAGCACAGCAAGCTCATCGATCCCGGTCCCATCAAAGCGGTAGTTACCTGTTGATAAACCTTCAGAAAGGGCCGCACTAAACCTCAGTTTTTTAAAACTTCCGCGTTGAAGGCGCACTGCCTCGCCAGCCATGAGGCTAACTGAAGCGGCAGAACGATGAACCTTAACCAACCCGGTCTTTACCAGAACCATTTGCTCCTGCAGCCCGTCATAAATATGAAATGAGGTTCCCAGCACACTTACCTGCATATTGTTCATTTTTATGCTGAAGGGCTTCCTGCTTCCGGAGACGTCTTGTTCTTTTTTCACCTCAAAAAATGCGTTTCCCTGAAGGATGACGTTTCGCCCATGCGGATCAAATTCACTTGGATAAGACAGCCGGGCTCCCGGCTCGAGCCATACCTCAGAACTATCCGGAAGCAGTATCCTGCGGGTTTTGCTGTTTTCTGACACCACAACCGAAATCCAGTGCTCTTTTCGACCTGCACGGTACAGCAGTACGCAGCATGCAAGCAGACACAGGACAGCTGCATAACCAAGGTAGCGTAGGAAACGTGTCCTTCCGTGCCCTGCCTTTTCCGGTAGCGCAGCAGCCTTTTTTATACGTTGCCAGACCCGGTCATCCGGCTCGGCGTGAATAGCTAGCTGTAATCTGCTGGCAACCGACTTCAGTTTGTAGTAAAGCAGGCGGTTGGTCTCACTTGCGTTAAGCCAGGCAAGTACTTTCTCATTTTCCTCAGGGCTTGTCTGCTGATCGATAAATCTGGTGAGGAGCAGAAAGTCTGGTTCGTTTGGTTCCATTTCGGGTCGTATACCATTCTTGACGTGGAAACTTCTGTTTCTACGTATAAAAAAACCCGGAAAAGTTCCGGGCTCCCCATTTATGTGGATTGGTTGATTAGAGAAAAAAGAATAGGCTCACGTTCCTTAGTGCAACTCTTAGCTGCCTGACCGCTTTATACAGATGTGTTTCTACTGTCCGGGTTGAAATTCCCAACTCGTCGGAAATCTGCTTCGCACGCTTTCCCTCAACGTAACGGCATTCCATAATCTGGCGGCATTTATCCGGAAGCGATTGCAAAGCGGCTGCGAGCCGCTTATCGCGTTGCTCGGCTTCAAGTAAGATTTCGTTTTTTTCGGTTTCGTTGTCAAACTCAGCTTCAGCAAGTTTAATCAACATTTCCCGGTTCCTGTCTTCGGTATGCCGCTTTCTTACCAGGTCGATGTATTTGTTCTTTATTGCCCGGTATACATAGGCTTCCAGCGTCAGGCCGATAGTAAGCTTGCCACATTTCTGAAGCAACTGTACAAATACGTCCTGCACGAGGTCTTCAGCCGCATCACGTTCTACATAACGTGCAGCGAAAGACACCAGCTTGGCATAATGCTGCGTAAAAAGCATTTTCACTGCTGCTTCGGTAAGCGTTCCTGTATCAATCATGCTGATTCAGAAGAGGTTTATAATCGGTTCCTCATCGAATCTAAGCAGAAAAATATGGCGTTTAGCAATCAGCAGTGCGCAAACGTTTGACTAAAAAGTTGCTGATTTTCAGACCGTGCTGTTGAAAAATCACCGTCCCTTGAAATCAAAGACGTAAATCGTAATCAGGTGTTATGAAATAAGGAACGCGAGCGCTGTCCTCAATTAACCGCAGGTTATTACCAGCAAACTCAAACGTTTGCGTAACAAGATAGCGCTGAGATAAATTGTAGTGATAAAATGCAAATTAGCGGGGGCTGCCAAAATCCTGAGTCCAGTAGTTGCCGGCACGGCCTGCACCCATTTCTTTGAACTTTGCGCTCATCATATTTTTGCAGTGACCCTCACTGTTTAACCAGGAATTGAAAACTTCCGTTTCGTTCCGCTGACCCAGTGCAATATTTTCGCCTACGGCTGACCAGACATAGCCTGCCTGCGTAATCCGTGTTCCGAGGGTACGGCCGTCGGCTGATGTGTGGTCAAAAAAGTTGTTGCGAAGCATATCCTTGCTATGGTTCAGGGCGGCTGAAGCAAGCAGGTCATTCCACTTTAGAGGAGCAACAGGCGGCATGGTTGTCTGTCCGCATTTGCATCCGCTGGCTCTGATCTCGTTCACCTTATTCAGTAGCACCGACTTGTTCAGGTTGATATCCATATCAGGCTCGGGATTGTCTGCCCTTATCTCTGCCTTTGCGCAGGCCAGCAACATAGTACATAACGCCGCGCCCCATAATACAACACTTCTCATATATTAAATCGAACAACTTTAATGCCATGCAAAAAAAAGGCCGCCCGATGTCTCAGGCGGCCTTCTTGTCTGCGGTCAGCTTATTATTCTATGCTGCCCTTTTCTTCTTTTTGCTTTTTATCTTTGCGCTGTTGAATCGAAATCTGTTCGTTTTCTTTGTTATAATCGATTTCTAGCACATCGCCTTCTGTCAGTTCGCCTTTAAGAATTTCTTCGGCAATCGGGTCTTCCAGATATTTTTGAATAGCTCGTTTTAACGGACGGGCACCGAAGTTACTGTCAAAACCTTTTTCTGCAATGTATTCTTTTGCATTGTCTGTAAGTCTGATCTCGTAACCAAGATTGTGTACGCGGCCAAACAACGATTTCAGTTCGATATCGATGATGTTGAAAATCTCGTCTTTTCCCAAAGAATTGAAGACCACGACATCGTCTACACGATTCAGGAATTCTGGAGCAAATGCACGTTTCAATGCATTTTCAATGACTCCTCTCGAATGTGCATCTGCCTGATTCATTTTTGCAGACGTTGAGAAACCAACGCCCTGACCAAACTCTTTCAACTGACGGGCACCGATATTCGAAGTCATAATGATGATCGTATTTCTGAAGTCGACTTTACGACCAAGGCTGTCGGTCAGCTGTCCTTCGTCCAGTACCTGAAGCAGAATGTTAAATACATCAGGATGCGCTTTCTCGATCTCATCAAGCAGGATTACTGCATATGGCTTGCGTCTGACTTTCTCAGTCAGCTGACCACCTTCTTCATATCCAACGTATCCCGGAGGCGCACCCACCAGTCGCGAAACTGCGAATTTCTCCATGTACTCGCTCATGTCAATCTGGATCAGCGAATCTTCACTGTCAAACATGAATCTGGCAAGTTCCTTAGCAAGTTCCGTTTTACCAACGCCGGTCGGTCCCAGGAAAATGAATGAGCCAATAGGTTTTTTTGGATCTTTCAATCCGGCGCGGGTACGCTGTATCGCTTTAGTAAGTTTTTTGATCGCATCGTTCTGACCAATAATCTTCTCGCCGATCTTATCATACATGTTAAGCAATTTCTGACTATCGGTCTGACCTACGCGCTGCACAGGAATCCCGGTCATCATTGCAACCACTTCGGCTACATTGTCTTCGCTGACTGTGTAACGTTTTGTCTTCGTTTCAGACTCCCACTCGGCTTTTGCCTTATCAAGCTGCTCAAGCAGATTTTTTTCAGTATCGCGAAGTTTAGCCGCCTCCTCATATTTCTGGCTGCGCACAACCTTGTTTTTCTCTACCTTGATATCTTCAATTTTTGCTTCGATATCAATGATATTTTGCGGAACATGAATATTGGTAAGGTGTACGCGGGATCCCGCTTCATCAAGCGCATCTATCGCCTTATCCGGCAGAAAACGATCTGAAATATAGCGCGAAGTAAGCGCTACGCAGGCCTGAATAGCTTCGTCTGTATAGGTTACACCGTGGTGTTCCTCATATTTATCCTTTATACGGGTAAGGATCTCGATGGTCTCCTCGGGTGAAGCCGGCTCTACCATTACCTTCTGGAAACGACGGTCAAGCGCGCCGTCTTTTTCTATGTACTGACGGTATTCGTCGAGCGTGGTCGCACCGATACATTGAATTTCACCTCTGGCAAGCGCCGGCTTGAACATATTTGAAGCATCCAGCGAACCTGATGCGCCACCTGCGCCGACAATTGTGTGAATTTCGTCAATGAACAGGATCACGTCTGTTGATTTCTCAAGCTCATTCATAACCGCCTTCATACGTTCTTCAAACTGTCCGCGGTATTTCGTACCTGCTACCAGCGAGGCAAGATCAAGGGTAACAACACGTTTGTTGAACAGCACCCTCGAAACCTTGCGCTGAACAATACGAAGGGCAAGTCCTTCTGCAATAGCAGACTTACCAACACCAGGTTCCCCGATCAGGATCGGATTGTTCTTTTTGCGCCTTGAAAGAATTTGTGAAACGCGTTCAATCTCTTTCTCACGCCCTACAATCGGATCAAGCCTGCCTTCTTCGGCAGCTTTCGTCAGGTCGCGGCCAAAATTGTCCAGGACCGGTGTTTTGGATTTAATATCAGACACTTTCTTCGGTGCCGAAAAACTCTCTTCCTCACGATAATCATCATCGCCGGTAGAGGCACTGCCCTGAGGGTCATCCCTGAATCCGTTTCTGTTCACTTCTACTTCCTGCTTGAAAATATCATAGGTAACGCTATACTGTAACAGAATCTGCGAGGCAATGTTATCATCATCACGAAGAATCGATAACAGCAGGTGTTCTGTTCCAATCAGGTCGCTTTTGAATATCTTTGCTTCCAGGTAAGTGATTTTTAATACTTTTTCTGCCTGTTTGGTAAGCGGAATGTTACCAAGATTGGCCGTTACTCCCGATGTTCCGCGAACGGCATCTTCGACCGAGCGCCTAAGCTTAGCCGTGTCTACCCCCAGAGATCGTAAGATTTTTATTGCCATGCCGTCGCCTTCCCTGATGAGACCAAGCAACAGATGTTCGGTTCCTATATAGTCGTGTCCCAGTCTCAGGGCTTCTTCCCTGCTAAAAGAGATCACGTCTTTAACCTGCGGTGAAAATTTAGCTTCCATATATACCTTTCTTAAACGGGGCGGCTCTAAACTAGAAATACTTTGCTATAGGCCAGCACCCTGTTTAGAACATTTTATCAACAATTGCGCCACAGCAGACGGCCTGGAGCGGTCCTGCCGCTATTACAGGTTAATTACAAGGCGCTGACCAAAATAGCCATTATGAAAAAAAATCAGGCAATTATGGCAGATAAAATATCTGAACAAAGCAGATATCTGCAAAAACGACCGCCCGGTTTCCCCTTGTGCGCTGCAGGTTGTAGTTGAATTTAAAAACACTCCCACAGGATATACGAAATCCGGGGCTCAATTGTTTCCTCTTTTACTCATAATTTAAGCATATTTGCCAAAAAACAAGAAACATGTCTGACGAAAAAATAATCTTTTCGATGGCGGGTCTGAATAAGATCTATCCGCCTCAAAAACAGGTTCTGAAGAACATCTATATATCTTTTTTCTATGGTGCCAAAATCGGCGTAATCGGTCTCAACGGCTCGGGAAAATCTTCCCTGCTCAAAATTATCGCGGGGCTGGATAAGTCTTACCAGGGCGATGTCGTCTTTTCACCCGGTTACTCGGTCGGCTATCTGGCGCAGGAGCCTGAGCTTGATGCTGAGAAGACTGTTCGTGAAGTTGTAGAAGAAGGCGTAGCCGAAATTACCGCCATCTTAAAGGAATACGAAGAGATTAACGAAAAGTTTGGACTCCCGGAAGTGTATGAAGATGCTGATGCGATGGACAAACTCATGGCCAGGCAGGGTGAACTGCAGGATAAGATTGATGCTGTGGGCGCCTGGGAACTTGACAACAAACTGGAACGCGCCATGGATGCTTTGCGCTGCCCGGATCCCGAAACTAAAATCGGTGTCCTTTCAGGCGGTGAGCGTCGTCGTGTGGCGCTTTGCCGGCTTCTGTTACAAGAGCCCGATGTACTTCTCCTGGATGAGCCTACCAACCACCTTGATGCAGAAAGTATCGACTGGCTTGAGCAGCATCTTCAGCATTATAAAGGAACGGTTATCGCTGTTACGCACGACCGGTACTTCCTTGACAACGTAGCGGGATGGATCCTTGAACTTGACCGCGGTGAAGGTATTCCATGGAAAGGAAATTATTCATCCTGGCTTGATCAGAAAGCGAAACGCCTGGCGCAGGAGGAAAAGACCGAGAGTAAACGCCAGAAAACGCTTGAGCGCGAACTCGAGTGGGTACGTATGGCCCCTAAGGCCCGCCATGCCAAATCTAAGGCAAGACTTAGCAATTATGAGAAGCTTGCCTCTGAGGAGACCAGAGACCGTGAAGAGAAACTGGAATTATTCATTCCGCCCGGACGCCGACTGGGTAACGTGGTCATTGAAGCGAATGGTGTTACCAAAGCGTATGGTGACCGTATTTTGTTCGAAAACCTGAGCTTTGCCCTTCCCCCTGCTGGAATCGTGGGAATTATTGGTCCTAACGGAGCAGGAAAGACTACGCTTTTCAGGTTAATTACCGGCCAGGAAACACCGGACGGCGGTACTTTCCGTGTCGGTGAAACAGTGGAGCTGGGATATGTAGACCAGATGCATGATGACCTCGACGCCAATAAGACAGTGTACGAAAATATAACAGACGGGCTGGACAACATCCAGTTGGGAAACAAGGCGGTGAATGGTCGTGCATATGTATCCAAGTTTAATTTCAACGGTGGCGACCAGCAGAAAAAGGTTGGTGTTTTATCCGGCGGAGAACGCAACCGTGTTCACCTTGCGATCACGTTAAAAAAAGGTGCCAACGTGCTGTTGCTCGATGAGCCTACCAACGATATCGATGTGAATACCCTGCGTGCCCTTGAAGAAGCGCTCGAAAACTTTGGAGGCTGTGCTGTTGTGATCAGTCACGATCGCTGGTTCCTGGACAGGATTTGTACACATATCCTCGCTTTTGAAGGCAATTCAGAGGTGTATTTCTTCGAAGGAAACTATTCCGATTACGAGGAAAACAGGAAGAAGCGTCTTGGTGATGTGACACCCCACCGCATCCGTTACAAGAAACTTGCTTAAAAATCTAACCAGCCTCCGGAGCAACCGGGGGCTTTTTTTTTGCCGTTTTAGAGTTGTTTAGGAACGGCTACATGCTGTTAGCTCCAAATTTGTTCAGTCGCATGGTGAAAGTCAGAATTACGTATTGTGTGATCTGAGCAGTCCGGATATCAGTAACCGAGTTTTCGGTTATGCTCCGCATCAGGTTGTTGGCCTGGTTCAGGATATCATAAGCATGAAGTGCCACAGTGGCCTGCCGGTTTTTAAGAAAGGCCTTTTGAATATGCGCATTGATAAGCAACGGATTTCCGGCATTAACCAGGAAACCTGAATAAAGGCTTTTTGAGGCATTCACGCCCGCAGAAAAGCCGTCATCCAGATAGGCATTTGCTGAAAAGTTAAACTGCCAGGTTTCGATGTTTCGCTCATTAGCAAAAAAGATCGCATATCTGTTGCTGCTGTAATCATAAAGCACGTTTGCCGAGAGGCCATAACGTTTACGGTTGTAAGAAAGGCTTACCGACTGTGCGAAATTTATACGTTCGTTACGCTTCATCTGATCATTCAGAAAAAAAACATTATTAGCAAGATTGACACTGCTCAATACCTGAACATTAAGCTGGTTGTACAGAAATGGCTGTGCATAAGACACCATGCCACCTACGTTATAATTTCCGCTCGTATTTTCAAACCTTGTTTCCTGTTTTAAACTGTTCAGGGTGTCTTTCACCAAAACCACATTGGCAGCAACCTGGTTCTGAACAAGGGCGCCGTTAAGCGAGAACATAAATGTACTACCTGTCTTCAAGCTGCTTACGTTGAAGCTGGCGTTGCCATTGTGACTGAAACTGGGCTTCAGATCGGGATTACCAATAATCACGTTCTGCAGGTTTCTTGCATCTGGGACGGGTTGTAACTGGTTAAATGCGGGCGCAGCACTTACACCGCTGTAGGCGAAGCTGAAATTTTTGTTGTCAGGCCAGGTATACCCGATGCGCGCAACCGGCGAAAAATTGAATTGGCGCTGATTTATTTTCCCTTCTCGTCCAATAAATTCGCTCGCCAGCAAACTGGGCTGCGCATTGATACCTATATTATAGGTAACTCTCGGCGACTGGTACCTGTAGTTCACAGCTGCATGATGTGCAAGAAACAGTGACGAGTATAATGAACTTAATGAATCGACAAGGCTGCTGTTCCAGCTATCGGTCCCGGCACGGGTCTGAAAACGCGTGTATGTATTGCTCATAGACAAGCCATAAGAAAAGTCTATGTTCTCCTTTACCAGCGAATCAAGGCCCGCCTTCAGGGGGTAGCTGTAACGTACCTCAGCCGACACATTTGAGCTGTGGTTGCGTGTATCGATAACGCGGTTAAGAATCGAATCCTTGACCGGAGCACCGGTATACCTGTCGTAATAGCCTATATTGTTGAATACCTCCTCGCTGCTTTTGCTCAGGCCGCTGTTGCCGGAAAGACTGACAGAAAATGATCGGCCGGGAACCCGCGTTCTCCGTGCCCAGATCATGCTTCCGTTGATAGCCGGAGAGCGGAAATTACCGTTGTTGTTAGTGAGCAGATCCTGCCTGATAATACCACGCTGAACCGAGTTAACCTGGATGTTGTTATCGCGGTCAACAAATGACCCATTAAGTGAAGACTGGAAATAGGCCTTTTTAGTAACTGACTGAACATTCACGTTGAGGTTATGTGTATCTGCCTCGGCGCGGTTCTCGTTGCCGCTTTCGTTAATGATCGTGCCGATGGTATTGACTGTTTCTACGTAGGTATCCTGTCTTGTGCGGTTGTGGCTTTGATTGAGCCGGTAATTGGCGCTGGCACTAAGTCCTTCCTGGATCTTATTACGCATATTAAGACTCAACTGCCTGTTTTCGTTAAACCCGGTACGGTTGTCGGTGCTGCTCACGGCTCCATTAAGGCCTATCTGCTTGTCATCCTGCCAGAGGTTGCCGCTTGCATTCAGCCCAAGCTTACGGTTCGTTCCGCCAGAGGTATTGATGTTACCAAAGTTGCCTTTATTCAGGTTGGGTTTGGTAACCAGATTCAGCAGCTTGACCGGCTCGCCTGTTTTAACGCCGGTAAAATTAGCTTCATCTCCATAATCCTCGATTACCTGGACCCGCGCTATAATGGCCGCCGGCAGCTGTCTAACAAATTCTTTGACATCATTGGTAAAAAAGTCTTCACCGTTTACACGCAGCCGGGTTAATGGCTGCCCCATTGTCGATACGTTCCCCTGCTCATCTACCCTGATCCCCTGCATTTGTTTAAGCAGATCAGAGACCACATCATTCTGCCGTATGGTGTACGCAGCCGCGTTGTACTCGATCGTATCTTTCATAATACGGACCGGGTTCAGCCTGGCCTTCACCTCAACATCTTTTAGCTGTGTAAACTTATTCTGCAGGATTATGGGGTTAAGCATCACATTCCGCTCCCCTTCTTTAAATGTGTATGCCGCTTTAAGAATACGGTAGCCAATGCTTTCAAAAATGAGTCCAATGTGCTGCGTGTTTATTCCGCGGATGCTGAATTCCCCGTCATTGTTTGTTACACCAATGAGTGTGTCAGTACCCGAAATGACTTTTACATTGGCGCCGGGAACCGCATTCTTCAAAGAGTCGATCAGACTGCCGCTTAACCGGTGGGTTGTTTGTGCCCGCAGGACCATCGCCGAAAGGCATAAGAGGGCGAATGAAAGCAGAATGGCTTTCAGCAGGAATAGATAGCCGTAAAACTGAATTCTTATCGGCATTCGCGGGTAGCTGCGAGTTTACTGCTGTTTTGGTTCCGGCCGTGGCCCTCTTTTGTAGATCACCAGACCATTCAAAAAGTTACGCAAGATCTGGTCTTTACATGGCTTGAAGTTCGGATGATCATCGTTCCTGAACATATCGCCCAATTCAGATTTAGTCGCTTTAAAATTGACAAGCGACAGAATATGAACAATATCATCTGTAGTTAGCGACAGGGCTACCCGCAGTTTCTTCAGGATATCATTATTACTCATAGTTTATAGTTATGTTATCGGCAGATCAGTCGTGTCCCTGAGCGAAACCGCCTAACCGGCAATTTCAAAACGGATACGTTTATTTTTAATCTTCTCATGTTGCACTGACCGCAGCAATTTAGAAACTTTATTCCTTTTAACGGCAACAAAAGACATTTGGTCTTTCACTTCGATCATGCCGATATCTTCTTTATTCAATCCGCCTTTGCCGATAAAAAATCCCACCAGATCCGTTTTGCTTAGTTTATCTTTTTTTCCGGCAGAAGCGTAAACGGTTTCCCACTCGGGCGGCGCAGGTTGTACAGGGTCTGCAGACACAGAAACCGCTTCGGCGCCGACGTCCATCCACCGCGGCAGCGCTTCATCCGTAAACAGAAGATAGACCCTTCCTGCGGCACACATCCTGGCGGTACGTCCGTTTCGATGTATGAAGGCATCTTTTGTTACAGGAAGCTGGTAATGAATAACAGCGGCAACTTCCGGAATGTCCAGGCCGCGCGCTGCCAGATCTGTGGTGATTAAAATTCGAACGGTGCCATTTCTGAAACGGGCCAGACTCAATTCACGGTCCTGCTGCTCCATCTTTCCGTGAAACAAAGCATAGGGCATACCGGCGTCGCCGAGCCAGCCCCCTACTTTTGCAGCCATCTCCCGGTGATTTACAAAAACCACAACAGGTTCATGCCCGGTCTGACAAAGTAACGAGTATAAGGCCTCCATTTTTTCTTCCGGCGCAGCCGAGACGCTCAGGTATTGCAGATCAGGCTGAACAGCGTTCTCTGAAAGAAAATCTACGGTCAGTCCCTGCCGGAAGCCGATAAAACCCGGTATCTCAATACCATGTGTGGCCGATGTCAAAAAACGCTGCGAAATCTGCGGCAGTGAGCTCGTAATGAGCGAAATTTCATCATGGAAGCCGAGTTCTAAAGACTTATCAAACTCATCAAGAACAAGGGTACGCAGATTTTCTGTTGATAAATTGCCTTCACGAATGTGAAACGCAACCCGCCCCGGCGTACCGATCAGTAAGGCCGGTTGTTCGCGCAGAACATTAAGTTCAGTCGACATTTGATGACCGCCGTAAAAAACGGCATGTTTATACCCCGTTCGCAGACTTCGGAAGACCTCTCCGATCTGAATAGCCAGTTCGCGCGATGGGACGAGGATCAGTGCCTGCACACCTTTCATACCTGGAACCAACAGCCTGCAAACCGGCAGCAGGAAGGCTATGGTTTTCCCCGAACCTGTAGGCGACAGCACCAGCAGGTCCTGCCCTTTGACAAAGGCAGCCAGGCTACGCTCCTGCAAACTGTTCAGGCTTTGTATGCCCAGCCGGGTAAGTGCTTCCTTAAACTCCATGAGCAAAGGTAGCAGTTTCTGCCGTAGATCGCCTTACCTGCCGAAATGACGACTAAAAAACCTTCTGTAACGTTCCATCCGGTGCAACATTTGTCCGCGCCGGTTAAACCAGCGTTTCAATTTTCTCACAGGTGTTGATACGCGCTCCTGCAGCATATCAGGAACTTCTGACAACTGCGCTCTGAAATCAATATTTCTGCCAGATCTGCTTCGCTGAAGCAACAGCATTTCGTTATAAAGTTGTGCATCCATAATTATCAGGGATTTGTTTTGTCCTTTAAAAAACGAACGGTTAGCTAAAAAAGTTTGCTACAACATGACAATGCATTATTTAGCGATTCTTTCCACAAACAGGCAACATAATCTAAAAAAGTTTGTTAACAGAGTTATTTGATCTTGCTTCCCCAATTTTAAACGATGAACAGACACACCTACAACACAGGAATTATAGGAAACTGCGCTTATCTTGCACATATAAATCAAAACACAAACATCGACTGGTTATGCTGGCCGCGTTTCGACAGCTCCTTCATATTTGGCGGCATGCTCGACAAAAAGAAGGGCGGCGAATTTTCGGTTTTACCTGATGAAGAGTATTTCAGCACCCAGTATTACCTGGAAAACACGAACGTCCTTTGTACGGAGATTACAACGACAAGCGGCAAATACCGCGTGACTGACTTTGCTCCGCGTTTCCATATGAATGAGCGGTATTTCAAACCCCTCATGCTGATACGCAAAATTGAGCCACTGGCTGGTAATCCGCGAATCTGTGTAACCTGTAAGCCAGTGGGAAACTACGGTGAAGCGCCGCTGAAAGAAAGCCGGGGCAGCAACCATATTGATTATTCGGGAACAGACGAAAATGTTCGCCTCAGCACAACGATTTCCCTTACATACATTCTTGACCAGAAGCATTTTGTTCTCAATGAAGATAAATATCTCATACTCACCTTCGACCAGGAGTTTCATGCGCCAATAAGCAGCACGGCAGAACGTTTTCTGCAGGAAACAACCCGCTACTGGAGAAACTGGGTGAAACATTCTTCAATAGCGCATTTCTTCCAGCAACACGTGATCCGCTCATCGTTGGTTTTAAAGATTCATCAGTACGAAGACACAGGCGCCATAATTGCTGCAAGCACAACCAGTTTGCCTGAATCACCCGGCAGTACCCGGAACTGGGATTACCGCTATTGCTGGATGCGCGACACATTTTATGTGCTCACCTCGCTTAACCACATTGGTCACTTTGAGGAAATGGAAAAGTATTTCAATTACATCACTAACATATCTTTTGATGACGAACTTCGTTACCAGCCATTATACGGAATAGGCGGCGAAAAAGAACTGATAGAGCGCCATCTGGACCACCTCGAAGGTTACCAGGGAAATCAGCCCGTGCGTATCGGCAACCAGGCCTATGAACACATTCAGAATGACATCTACGGGCAGGTACTGATTTCCATGCTGCCGCTTTATACCGACCACCGTTTTATCTTTGACGAACGCAAAGACTCACCACGCTGGCTCAATTACCTGCTTACCAAGATAGAGAACACGATCGACGAGAAAGATGCCGGTATCTGGGAATTCCGTAATATTGCGAACAGGCACTGCTACACAAACCTGTTTCAATGGGCCGGTGCGAATGCCGCGTTGAAAATGGCAAAAACCATTGGCAACCAAGATTTTGAGACCCGGGCCCAGGCATTGATCGATAAGGCGGCCGCGTATATTGAAGCCTGCTACGATCCTGAACGGAAAGTATACACCAACGCAATAGACAGTCCTTATCTTGACGCCAGCACCCTGCAGCTCATCATAATGAACTACCTCCCGCACGATTCGCAGCGCGCCAAAGACCACCTTATCGCCCTCGAAGCGCAGCTAAAGACAGAGAACGGTCTGTTTTACAGGTACCTGCATGAAGATGATTTTGGTAAACCGAAGGCAACCTTTTTGATCTGTGCTTTCTGGTATGTGGAAGCCCTGGCCTGCGTAGGCCGCGTTGATGAAGCCGTGAGGGAGTTTGAATCACTGCTAAAATACGCCAATCACCTGAAGCTGTTCAGCGAAGATGTAGACGAAAAAGATGGCAGCCAGTGGGGCAATTTCCCGCAGGCCTACAGCCATGTCGGCCTGATGAATGCAGCTTACCGCATTTCCATGAAACTGGATAAACCGATCTTCCTGTAAACTAGAGAAGCACGCCTTTCAGCACCAGAACAGCAACAGAAAAATAAATGACGATCCCGGTAACATCGACCATCGTGGCCACAAAAGGTGCGGAAGATGTTGCCGGGTCAAGTTTTAGCCGCTTCATGATAATTGGCATCATTGAACCGATCAGGCTCCCCCACAGTACAATACCCAGCAGCGTAAAAAATATCGTCGTTGCAATCAGGAACCAGTGGGTTCCATAATCGTACAGGTGAAGGTTCTGCCAGAGAATGATTCTCACAAAACCGATTGTGCCCAATATAATGCCCAGCAAAAGCCCCGAAACCAGCTCGCGACGCATCACACGCCACCAACCGGCAATTGTGACCTCGCCTAAAGCCATGGCCTGTATGATGAGTGTTGAGGCCTGCGAGCCGCTGTTTCCGCCGCTGCTCATGATAAGCGGGATAAAAAGAGAAAGCACGATTGCTTTTTGTAATTCGATTTCAAAATGCTGCATAGCTGTTGCAGTAAGCATTTCCCCCAGAAAAAGGACAATAAGCCAGCCCGCACGCTTTTTTACAAGACGCAAAATCGGAATATCGAGATAAGGCTCGTCAAGCGCCTCGGTACCGCCGATCTTCTGCATGTCTTCAGTATACTCTTCATTGGCGATCCAGAGAATATCGTCTACAGTAACAATACCCAACAGCACGTTATGCTCGTCGACAACGGGGAGCGCAACCCGGTTATTCATCCTGAACACATTAATGGCTTCTTCCTGGGGGGCATTGGCATCGAGCGCAATGAACCGGGTGTCCATGTGGTCTGAGATTCTGGAGTCAGGGTCGGCGAGCAGGATTTCTCTGATCCTGATGTCGTCCAGTAAAACACCATCTCTGTCAATTACGTAAACAACATCAATGGTTTCCGAATTTTTACCGTACCGGCGAATGTGGTTCAGCACACGTGCAATGGTCCAGTCGGGCTTAACAGCAATATAGTCTGGCGTCATAAGGCGCCCCACGCTGTAATCTTCATAACCCAATAGATTCAGCGCCTCTTCCCGCTCGTTTGCCGGCAGCGAAGCGATCATCTTTTTCACCTCATCTGCTTTAAGCTCTGCAAACAACGCCGTACGGTCATCCGGAGGCAGATCCTTGATGATCTGGTTAAGTTTGTTTCCCGATAATTTTTTGATAATACGTTCCTGCGTAGGAAAATCGAGGATACGGAAAACATTGACTGCCCGGTTCAGGCTAAGGGTTTCTATAAAGCGGGCGGCGTACTGCGGAAGTTCGTCGATGAGCTCCTCAACGTCAGATATATTCATCTCGTCAAGGTATCGCTTCAGCGCCCGCTCGTTATCACTATCAAGCAGTTCCTGAATCTCATCTACTACATACGCTTCCATATTTTGCCCTCCTTGCTTTACATGCTGATACCTCAATTATTTCGACTGCAAAAGTGGGTTTTTATTTTGAAAAAGGCAATTCAGCGCTGATCGGCATCGGCTGTTTTTTCTTACTGCCAGAAAGCGAAATATTTCGCACCTTTGATTCTTCGTCGTGCGCTCCGGTAATGGAGACCGATACTGATATCATTTTATGATCATGAACAGTTTACTTTTGGCTTTGAAAAAAAATGCCCTTCCGATATGTGCGTTAGCTTTTGCTTTTCTCACCTTTAGCAGCTGCGAAAAAAATACTGCCGAGGTTAAGGCTACCGAACAGGAAGCAATGGCCGTTGTTAGCCAGGCGTTCAGAACAGATAACGGCGGGCTCGCCTTTCAGGCTGGCATGGCTATGATGTTATCTGCCAGCCAGGCAAAGCCGGCAAACTGCGGACTAAAAAAAGATACAGTATTTACGGCCAGGACAACGGGAGCCGACGGCAGTCATGGCTACAACCTGAACTGGAGCAGGCTGCTCACCTGCAGCAGCAGCAACGTACCACTCAAATTCGACCATACCTTTAGCGGAACAACAAGCTTCGAAACAACGAATTTCGTGTCAGACGGCCAGACCACCGGTACCGCAACGGTCTTAGGGCTTGATGCCGGTACTGCTGAATATGTGGTAAGCCAGCGGTTTACGCAAAAAGGCAGCCAGCGCATCAAAGCCAGCCAGGTGTTGCTGCTGAGCAGCGACTTGCTTGTCGAAACCACAAACCTGCGGGTAAGTAAACTCGGTGGACAAATCATAGGCGGTACCGGAAGAGTAAGCATAACAGGCAGCAGTGCCACCGGAGCAGCCTTTGCGCATAGCGGCTCATTGTTGTTTACGGGCGGCAATACAGCAACCATCACGCTTGACGGCGGCGGCACGCATAAGATTAGCTGGTAACATCCCGATGGCATACACTGAATAAAGCTGCTTTGTTTTGAAAGCGGTGCCTGCAACACCGAACAACTGTAGTCCGGCTCTTCGCTGTAGCCTTCATGCTTCAGGGCTGCCGCTGCGATCCGGTTTATAAGGCAAGGCCTGTGCATAATAGCAACATAGCGACCGCCTCTTCCTGCATAAAACAGAGTAAAGCCCGCTTATTGTCCACCAATCGGTATTTTCTTCAAATTTTCGTTATAACGAGCGGCATTTTTATATATTTGCACGCCTGCTTCCGTAGTTCAATGGATAGAATGTCAGATTCCGGTTCTGATGATAGGGGTTCGAATCCCTTCGGGAGCACAGTAAAGCCTTGGATGAATAGTCTGAGGCTTTTTTTGTCGCTGCATCAAAACCTTTTCAGACAATTTCTGTTAGGTCTCCAAACCTGATCATATGACAAAGAAAATTACCCTATTTTTTGCGCTGGTGCTCGTAATGCTGGCCTTCGGATGTAAAAAAGATGAAATCGCAGACAACAAGGATCGCTTGTTAGGTCAGTGGGAATTGACCAACCTGGTGCAGATCGAGTACCTTAATGACCGGGAAACAGACCGTTCTGAAGATCGTGACGATGACCTGGTTTTTGATTTTGCCGCAAACGGCGGCGGGCGTGTCCTCTACGGGAGTGAAAACGAGACGGCACTTACCTGGGTGCTTGCCGAAGACCATCTAACCATGAAGTTTGACGGCGAAACATACCTCTTTTCTATCAGAAATCTGAACAACAGCGAAATGACTCTTGTTAGTGAGGAAACCCGAAACAGTTCGCAGGGTATAAAGCGTGACGTAATGGAGCTCTACTTAAGAAAGCGATAATCGCAATAAGCGGTTTACGCAGGCACATCAGCCGCCTCCTCTTCGTCAGGATTAAATCGCTTATACATTTCCATATCAAAAAAAGAAACCGAATTGATTTTGTCGACCTTCAGCACGAGGTCCGTTTTCAATTCGGTTTCATTTTTTACCGAACCGTCAGCAATGTAAGAGGCATAAACAGTCAGATACTGGGTTGTAAAGATCAATTCCTTTGCTTCATTTCTATAACCGCTCAGCGCCGGGGTTATCCGGATATAGTTAGTTGTAAATGGTTTCGGAAGCTCTTTGACCCAACCGATATAAACCTTGCCGCTGTCCATGGTAAATTGCAGCAGATGCCGATCAAAAAACGACGTGCTCATAAGCAATTCAAACTCATTCCCAGCCTTTTTAAGCGAATTGCGGATGGCCTTTTTTCTGTCAACAAACAGGTTTGCTATTTCCGTACCGGCAACAGCGGCTACCAGCGACAGACTGGTTGTACCGAAGTAAGCAGACTTTACGGGCATCAGGGCTCCGAGGTCTTTGATCAGCACCGGAAAAAAATAATTGGCAACAGCCCTTAGCAAAAAACAGACAACCAGCAGGATAATACCGGCAAAGGCGGAATTGAGCAAAATACGCTGACTTTCGAGTCTGTATTGGATATACCTAAGATATTCAAACCGGATGAGAATGTAATAACCGCCAACAAGGGGAAAAAGCAGGAGGTTAAAAGGCATAAAATTATTTTTTATGCTTTTCCTTTACTATTTTTTTGAATACGTTCGACTCCATGATCGAGCTGATCATTTGCTGAATTTTCGGCTGATTAAAGAAATCGGGAGCGTTAATAAAAAGTTTCCCGCTGCTATCAGACTGAATAATTTGATCGATATCGGTTTTTTCGCTCATACACCAAATGTACTTATTATTAACTTGAAAAACAACCAAATAACAAACAATTAAACACCCTGAATATGTTTTGCAGGGCAGTCTTTTACGTGGCGTTACCGGTTGCGCCGGCAGGCAGGTTCTTATAACCCCATTCTGATAAAAGGTTAAGAACCGGCAGCAAATCTGTACTTCTCTCAGTAAGTTCATATTCTACCCGCGGCGGAACTTCCGGATATACAATCCTTCTGACCAGGCCGTCAAGTTCCAGTTCCCTCAGGTGTTTAACAAGCATTCTTTCAGAGACCCGCGGTATGCCCTTCCGGAGCGCGCTGTACCGCTGCCGGCCGTCGGTCAGACTGTAGAGGATAGCCGGTTTCCACCGCCCGCCTATCATGCTGAGTGCATTCACCATGCCGCAGTTTTTTGTCAGTGCGTCTATATTTAAACTGTTTGTAGAACTTTCCTTTCTCATTTCTTACCGTTTTGTAAGCACCTAACAATTTGATCAGTACCAGCAAAAATACCTACGATGAGATAGATTTGAGCATGAAAAAGTTAAAAAACAAACATGCATTTGTTACCGGCGGCAGTCGCGGTATCGGTGCCGGGATTGCATTGCGGCTTGCCAGGGAGGGTGCGAATGTTACAATTACATACCAGCACTCAGCGCAGGCAGCTGAACAGCAGGCACAGTTGTTACGTGACTCGGGTGCACGTGCACTCGCACTCCGCGCCGACAGCAACGATCCGCAGGCGGTTAGGGCTGCCGTCCAGCAGGCTGTGCAGCATTTAGGAACCATAGACATTCTCGTAAATAACGCGGGAATCGCTTTTTACGACGACTTCATGCAGCTCAGCCTTGAACAGTTCGAGCTGATCGTCGGGGTAAACATCCGCAGCGTATTTGTCGCCTCGCAGGCAGTTTTGGAGCAGATGCAGGCAGGCGGCCGGATCATTCACATCGGCAGCTGCCAGGCCAACCGTATTCCCCATCCGGGCGGCTCGCTGTATGCCATGACCAAAAGTGCACTCGCTGGCCTCACAAAAGGAATGGCCAGAGACTTAGGTCCAAGAAAAATAACCGTCAACATCGTACATCCCGGCCCTGTAGATACCGATATGAACCCGGCAAACGGTCCCATGGCGGCGGGACAAATCGACCTGATGGCCCTTGATCGTTTTGGTTCTGTTGAAGACATCGCTGCACTGGTGGCTTACCTCGCCGGCGCGGAAAGCGGGTATGTTACGGGGGCAGAGTTTACCATAGATGGCGGTACAAATTGTTAATTTCATCAAGCTGCCGGCGGAAGCTTGCTAGAGCATCATAAAGCGCCGCCGGCATGTTTGTTACGCGTCCCTTTTTCTTATCTTCGGGGGATGAACAATTTCTACAAAAACTATAGCGGTATAATTTTGCTGCTGGCCGGCATTTTACTTGGCAGCATCGCCGGTTTGGTTTTTGGTAAAGACGTGGTTGTACTGAAGCCTATAGGCGATATCTTTCTGAACCTGCTCTTTACAGCGGTGATTCCGCTCGTGTTTTTCTCTGTTGCTTCGGCCATTGCGGGGATAAGCCAGACAAACAAACTCAGCCGCATGATGGGTATCATGGCCATTGTGTTCGTGGCAACTGTTCTGATATCAGCTTTTCTTACCATTATGGCTGTGCGGCTGTTTCCAATTCATGAACAGCTGCAGGCGCTAAAAATTACCGAAAAGATCGACGAAAAACCATTCGCAGACCAATTGACTCAACTGTTCACTACTGATGAGTTTTACCAGCTTCTTTCAAGGCGAAGCATGCTGGCCATGATCATATTTTCGGTACTGATCGGGTTTGCCACGCTACGCGCAGGAAATAAGGCGAGTGGTTTTGTACGCTTCCTGAATGAGGGCAATGAAGTTTTCAAACATGTCTTTATCCTGATCATGAAGCTGGGGCCCGTCGGACTGGGCGCCTATTTTGCCTATCAGGTGGGCGTGTTTGGTCCGCAGTTATTTGGCGCTTACGCCCGGTCACTCGGACTATATTACGGGTTTGGTATTTTTTATTTTTTCGCGCTCTTCAGTGTCTATGCATTTGTGGCCGGCGGGGTCAGGGGTTTTAGACGTTACTGGACCAATAACATCGTGCCCTCGGCTACAGCGATCGGCACATGCAGCAGCATTGCGAATATTCCGGCAAATCTTGATGCCGCAAAAAAAATGGGCGTTCCCGATTATATCACCAATGTAGCGGTGCCCCTTGGAGCCACCCTGCATAAAGATGGTTCAAGCATTTCCTCCATCGTAAAAATGGCTGTCGTGTTTGCACTTTTCGGGAGGGATTTCAACAGCGTCGATGCCATTCTGCTTGCCCTGGGCATGACCGTGCTGGTCAGCATTGTGGAAGGTGGCATACCAAACGGCGGTTATGTAGGTGAACTGCTGTTCATATCGGCTTACGGTTTTCCGCCGGAGGCGTTACCCCCTGCCATGATCATCGGAACGCTTGTAGACCCGCTTGCAACTCTTTTGAACTCAACCGGGGATACAGTCGCAGCCATGCTCGTTGCGCGGTTCACCGAAGGCAAAAATTGGATGGACCTGAAAGCAGCGCCGGAAGCAAGTACATAAAAAAGCCCCCTCGCTTAGAGGAGGCATAAGCATGATAAACCGGTCCGCTTATTCGCCTTTGCTCAGCTCGGCGTAATATTGGTGGAACAGCGGCAACGTCTCAATACCTTTGTAATAATTAAAAATATCATATTTTTCATTGGGCGAATGCAGGGCATCGCTGTCGAGGCCGAAACCTAAAAGCACGGTTTT
Organism: Pedobacter sp. SYP-B3415; assembly: GCF_004138205.1. GTDB lineage: Bacteria > Bacteroidota > Bacteroidia > Sphingobacteriales > Sphingobacteriaceae > Pedobacter. Next base: position 282,859 of record NZ_RXNQ01000033.1, on the reverse strand, counting down.
GATACCCAGAACTTCTTCGAACAGTGCAACGATCGGAATACTCCCTCCCCCACGTGTTGGAATAGCCTGTTTGCCGAATGAAGTTTCGATTGCCTTTTCTGCCGCGCGGTAGGCAATGCTGTCGGTCGGTGTAACAACCGGTTCGCCGCCGTGGTGTGGTGTAACCTTAACGCGGACACCCGCCGGTGCAATTTCCTCAAAGTGTTTGCTGAAAATAGCTGCAATCTCTTCAGAATTCTGATGCGGAACCAGTCGCATGGAAATTTTTGCAAATGCTTTCGATGGCAATACAGTTTTTGCACCTTCGCCTGTATAGCCGCCCCAGATGCCATTTACTTCAAGCGTAGGTCGTGTGCCTGTGCGCTCAAGCGTGGAGTAACCTTTTTCACCCCAAACCTCAGCAATGTCGAGGTCCTGTTTATATTCTTCCTCATCATAAGGTGCCGAATTTAGCGCGCTGCGCTCCTCTTCAGACAAATCGGCAACTTTATCATAAAATGCCGGAATCGTTATGTGGTTATTCTCATCGTGCAGGCTGGCGATCATTTTGCAAAGCATGGTGATCGGGTTAGCCACTGCACCTCCGTAAACACCCGAATGCAGATCGCGGTTCGGGCCGGTAACCTCTACTTCCATATAGGCCAGACCACGGAGCCCGGTTTCAATAGAGGGATGTTCCATACTGATCATTGACGTGTCTGAAATGAGAACCACGTCTGCTTTCAAACGTTCCTGGTTCTCTTTCACAAAGATTCCCAGATTCGCTGATCCGACCTCCTCCTCACCCTCGATCATAAATTTCACATTGCAGGCAAGCGTTCCTGTTTCCATCATCAGTTCGAATGCCTTTACATGCATATAAAACTGGCCTTTGTCATCGCAGGCGCCTCTTGCGTAAATCTTACCATCGCGCACAGTCGGTTCAAACGGCGGTGTATGCCATAACTCAAGCGGATCGGGCGGCTGAACATCATAATGGCCATAAACCAGTACGGTCGGCAACGACGCATCAACCATCTTTTCGCCATAAACAATTGGATATCCTGCTGTCTCGCATACCTCTACCTTATCCGCACCAGCATCTTTCAGCTTTTCAGCGACAAAAGCCGCAGTCTTAAGTACATCATCTTTGTATTTCGGATCGGCACTTACCGACTGGAACCTCAGCAATTCAAACAGCTCATCAAGAAACCGCTGCTTATTTTGCTCCACGTAATTTTTAATCACTTGCATAACAATTTGATTTTAGGCAAATATAGGCTTTGCACACCAACGACAAAACGTACCGAAGAAGTTGGCCCCCCAAAACAGCGATGATCAGAAAAGCAAAATATTCTGATATCTTTGTGCTCCAATTACAAAGGACAAGGATACTGGTAAAAACATGACGATTAAGGCCCTTACACTGAGCATTATTCTTTCCCTGTTTTTTTCTTTTGTTCGGGCGCAGACCACGCCGGCCAGCTGTCCGGAAGCTGCCCAGTTTTACGCCAAAGACAGTATAAATATTGTCACCTTCGGCGCAAGTACGGTTCAGGGCATTAATGGATTCAACTTTCAGTCGTTTCTTGAACAGCATTTTCTTCGCTGTTATGCAGGAAAAAGCATCAACATCACCAATGAAGGTATTGGCGGTGAGACAACAGCCCAGGGCCTGCTTCGTATTGATAAAGCCATAGCCAACCGAACCGGGTTTATTTTTATCCTGATGGGCGCCAACGATGCCAGCCAGATCGCAAACGGCAGGCTGACGATCGAGCAAACCGTTGCTAACATGCGCCAGATCATCGAGCGATCGATGCGGGCAGGATTGGTTCCGGTGCTGGGCACGCTGCAGAATTTTGATGACCGTAACAACGGGGTTAACGCCCGGACAAATGTGCAGATCCGGCTGCTTAATACTGCCTACCGCAACCTTGCACGGGAATACAAGATATACCTGGCAGATATCAATGTGGTGCTCCGGCGCGACTTTTCGCTTTACCAGGATGCCATTCACCCTAATGCGCGCGGTTACCGGCTCATTAGTTTCATCATCTTTGACGCCATCAACCGGGCTATTTCAGACCGTTTTCTTGCTTTTACAGTCACGCAAAATTACCCTAACCCTGCAAATGACGTCACCCGGATCGACCTCGTTCTGCCTGAGGCCGACAAGGTGCTTATGCGGATCTATGACCTGCACGGCCGCGTTGTGCGAACGGTACTGAACGAATACCTGAACAATGGCAAACACACACTCGAAGTGAATGTAAGCACGCTGCAGCCCGCCGTCTATATTCTCCGTGTTACCACAGAATCTGGTGTGAACCAGGCGGTAAAAAAGTTTATCGTCGTCCATTAGTTTTACACAAAGGGCCCCGCTTAGGCCTATTTTTTGTAATTTTGCAGACCAATTTTTTGTATGTTGAATTACTTAGAAGGACTTAATCCGCAGCAACGTGCGGCAGTAGAGAATACGACAGGACCGGTTATGATTGTTGCAGGCGCGGGCTCTGGTAAAACCCGGGTTATCACCTATCGTGTAGCACATCTTATTCGCACGGGAACAGATCCTTTCAACATTCTGGTACTTACATTTACAAACAAAGCCGCCAAAGAAATGCGCGAGCGGATCACAAAGGTGGTTGGCGCAGAAGCGAAAAACATCTGGATGGGAACCTTCCACTCTGTCTTTGCGAAAATCCTGCGTGTTGAGGCAGAAAAAATTGGCTATCCGTCAAACTTCACGATCTATGACACCGATGACAGCAAAAGTCTGATCAGGGCCATTCTGAAAGAAATGCAGCTTGACGATAAGTTGTATAATGCAAATTTTGTGTATAACCGCATTTCGTCTGCAAAGAACAACCTGATCTCGGTATCTGAGTATATAAACAATGATCAGATTCAGGCTGAAGATGCCTCTAACAAACGTCCGATGCTTGGGCAGATTTATGAAACCTATACAAAACGTTGTTTTAAAGCGGGCGCTATGGATTTTGACGATCTGCTTTTCAAAACGAATGTATTGCTGAAAAACCATCCCGATGTACTCAACAAGTACCAGCAAAAGTTTCGTTATCTCATGGTAGACGAGTATCAGGATACAAACTTTTCCCAGTACACGATTGTAAAAAAACTTGCTGCTGCATACCAGAACATCTGCGTAGTAGGCGACGATGCGCAAAGTATTTACGCGTTCCGCGGAGCCAATATTCAGAATATACTCAATTTTGAGCGTGACTATCCTGACCTGAAGGTTTATAAACTTGAGCAAAATTACCGGTCTACACAGAACATCGTTGAAGTAGCAAACAGTATTATTGCAAACAACAAAAACCAGCTCGAGAAAAACGTTTTTTCTGATAATGAGCCGGGCGACCGGATCAAGGTGCAGCGTGCCTTTACCGACAACGAAGAAGGCAAGCTGGTTGCTGAAGCCATTGTACAGGAACGCAGTCTGAAAGGAATCCTGTTTCATGACTTTGCCATTCTCTATCGCACAAATGCGCAGTCGAGAGCCATGGAGGAGGCCTTACGTAAGTTAAACGTACCCTATAAAATTTATGGCGGTCTTTCCTTTTACCAGCGCAAGGAGATCAAAGATCTGATCGCATATTTCAGGCTTACCTTTAATCCCAGCGATGAGGAAGCGCTAAAAAGGGTGATCAATTACCCGAAACGAGGTATCGGCGATACGTCGGTAGAGCGGATCATCGTGGCCGCCGATCAGCATGACAAAACCATGTGGGAAGTAATTTGCCATCCGCATATGTATCTGGAAGGCCGTGTTGCCGCACCACTGAAAGATTTTGCTACGCTGATTCAAAGTTTTCAGGCCGAGGCGAAAAAAAGCGATGCTTACGAAACCGCTTTATATATTGCGCAGCATACCGGCATCCTGAAAGAATTATACAACGACGACAGTATTGAGGGTCGGGCCCGTTACGAGAACATTCAGGAGTTATTGAACGGTATCAAAGAGTTTGCTGAGCGTGAAGATATCGAAGACAAGGGCCTGGCTATCTTTATGCAGGATGTTGCCCTGTTAACCAACGATGATAACGACAAAGATAAAGACCGCGATACGGTATCACTCATGACCATCCACTCTGCCAAGGGATTGGAATTCAAGAATGTATTTGTCGTCGGACTCGAGGAAAACCTGTTTCCTTCACAGCTATCGCTCAGCTCCCGTACAGATCTTGAAGAAGAGCGCCGACTGTTTTACGTCGCCATTACGCGAGCAGAAAAGAAACTCACGCTTACCTATGCAACGTCCCGCTATCGTTGGGGTACACTCACAACATGCGAGCCGAGCCGTTTCATTAACGAGATCAATCCCAGGTATCTGGAGCTTGATATGAAACCGGCAAAAAGTAATGTACTTGAAGGAAATTTTGATGATGAGCGCCGCACATGGACATCATCGCCCCAGCGTGATGTGTTTAGCAGACCCAAGCCTGCCGCTCCGCCGAAAACTACATCAATCCTTCCCAAGGCACATATTCCTTCTCCGGGATTTGCGCCCGATCAACCGGCCGCATTTCAGACCGGCATGGAAGTTGAACATGAAAAATTTGGTTTCGGAAAGATCATTAATCTTGAAGGCAGTCTTCCTGACGTAAAGGCTACTGTTTTTTTCCCGGGACTCGGCAACAAACAGTTATTGCTAAAGTTTGCCAAACTGATGATCAAAAAAGATTAGCGTTGCAAGGTTGCGCAATCTGGGTAAGTTGTTATATTTGTCCAGGCTGATCAATTGAAGCAACCGGCAATTCCCGCCGGCCTCGCTGTCTGTTCTGAAGAAAATTATCAGCGTAATAGTTACTTACCTTTAAAGCAAAGACAGTCTTGATGATTGTCTGTATATAAACAATGAATTTCGATTACAACACCACACGCAGTCACCTGATATTATCAGAGTATGGCCGCAACGTTCAGAATATGGTCAAGTACATCTGTGAATTGCCCACCATTGAAGAACGGAACAAATACGCCCAGGCTGTAATAGACCTCATGGGTTTTTTAAACCCGCACCTTCGGGATGTGGCAGATTTCAAACACAAGCTTTGGGATCACCTGCACATTATTTCCGGTTACAAGATCGATGTAGACAGCCCCTATCCGAAGCCGCTACCGGAAAATGAAAACATCAGACCGGATCATATCGGTTACCCGCAGCAACGCATTACCTATAAACATTATGGTAAAACGGTTGAGACACTAATTGAACGTGCTAAGGAGATCGAAGAACCTGAACGCAAGGCCGCTATGGTACAGAGCATAGCAAATTTTATGAAAATGGCCTATGTAACATGGAACAAGGACAACGTTTCTGATGAAACCATTCTGAAAGATCTGCATGACCTTTCCGGTGGCAACCTCCAGCTGCAGGAGAACGTAAATCTGAATAAGGTTGAGTTCAGGCCGGTAAACCCCCGCCAAAACAACAATCAGAATCAGAACCGCCGGCAAAACAACAACCAGAATAACGGCAACAACAAGAACCGGCAGAACAATAACCAGAATCGCCAGCGCAGCAATAACAACAATAACAACAAACAAAGACACTAGGCTTCAGCATGAATGCATTTGAAATTACAGGCGGTATAAAACTAAAGGGCGAGATTACGCCACAGGGAGCAAAAAATGAGGCCCTGCAGATTATTTCGGCCGTTTTGTTAACCAGTGAAAAGGTTACGATAAGCAACATTCCGGATATCAAGGATGTAAACAAACTAATTGAGTTACTCGGCGACCTTGGCGTTGTTGTAGAGAGACTCTCGAAAGACACCTATAGTTTCGAAGCCGCAAACATCGACCTCGACTTTTTCCAGTCAGACACGTTCAAGGCAAAAGGCGGCGGCCTGCGGGGATCAATCATGATCGTTGGCCCCTTGCTGGCCCGCTTCGGCAAAGCTGCAATTCCAAAACCCGGGGGCGATAAAATAGGTCGCCGCCGACTCGATACCCATTTTCTTGGTTTTGAGAAGTTGGGTGCTAAATTCATCTACGATTCAAAGAAAGAATTTTTCAATGTAGATGCAACGAACCTGAAAGGCACTTATATCCTTCTCGATGAAGCATCAGTGACGGGAACAGCAAACATTGTTATGGCTGCTGTACTGGCTAAGGGTACAACAACAATTTACAACGCCGCCTGTGAACCATACCTTCAGCAGCTTTGCAAGATGCTCAACCGCATGGGTGCGAAAATCTCAGGAATAGGCTCAAACCTGCTAACTATTGAAGGTGTAACAGAGCTTGGGGGAACGGAACACCGTATGTTGCCAGATATGATTGAAATCGGCTCATTCATTGGTCTTGCTGCCATGACTGAATCTGAAATTACCATCAAAAATGTTTGTTATAATGAACTGGGCGTGATCCCTAACGTTTTTAAACGCCTCGGCATACAGTTCGAACTTCGCGGAGATGACATTTATATTCCTTCTCAAAAGAACTATGTTATAGATACCTTCATCGACGGGTCTATATTAACGATAGCAGACGCTCCATGGCCCGGATTCACTCCAGATTTGCTCAGTATCGTTCTGGTTGTGGCAACGCAGGCAAGAGGCTCAGTTCTTATACATCAGAAGATGTTTGAAAGCCGGCTGTTCTTTGTCGACAAACTGATCGATATGGGTGCACAGATCATACTCTGTGATCCGCACCGCGCGACTGTAAACGGAATTGATAAAAAATATAAACTGCGCGGCATTAGCATGACATCTCCAGATATACGGGCTGGTGTATCACTGCTTATTGCAGCACTATCTGCCGAAGGCCAGTCTACCATATTTAATATTGAGCAGATTGAGCGTGGTTATCAGGATATAGATACGCGGCTGCGCGCGCTGGGCGCAAAGATCAGGCGTGTCGATGCGGCCAATCCTGGTCACTAGATCGTAATTGAAAAGGAAGCTTCACAAAGGCTTCCTTTTTTGTTAACACACAAAGCCCTACATTTAGCCAAAGCTGCGATAATGAAAAGAAAAGAATTTCTTGAGATTGCCATACCTGCAGTGCTGCTAATGGCAAACGGGAATATAGCTCGCGGGGCGGTCTGGCGGAACGCCAAAGTTAAGCTGAGATTCGCCGTCGCATCAGACGGCCATTATGGACAAGCCGGAACACCATTCGATCTGAATTTTAAAACCTTTGTAGACCACATCAACCGGGCACACAAGGATACCCCTTTCTCTTTTTGCCTGATCAATGGAGACATTATTCATAATGACAAGAGGTTGTATCCTGCGGTTCAGCAGATCCTCACCGGCCTGCAGCCAAAGCTTTACGTCAACCAGGGAAATCATGACCTTGTAACAGCATCAGAATGGCAGCAAATCTGGGGCATGCCCGTAAATTACGATTTCATATTTGCTGATACCGCCTTTCTTGTTGGCACCACCTCAAACGAAAAAGGTGAATACATTTGTCCGGACCAGGCCTGGTTCAAAGAAAAGCTCGAGCTTCACAAAGACAGAAAAAACATTTTTATATTCATACATATCAACCCGGCGAAGTTAACAAAGCACGGCATTAATTGCCCGGACTTCCTGGACTTGTTGGCAGCATATCCCAATGTGCGCTGCGTCTTTAATGGGCATGACCATGATGAGGAGGGAATAAAAACACATCGTGGGCTGAATTTCGTATTTGACGCCCACTTTGGCGGAGACTGGGGAACCGCATACAAAGGCTTCAGAGTGGTTGAATTACTTGAAGACAATACGATTCGCACCTGGATCATGAATCCCGCGGAAGCAATGAACCGTGCCGAAATAAAATAAGCACAGTCGCCGTGTACGGGTAAGTCGTCGGTCTCTTCGGCTCCGACAAATTTAGCGGATCCCTTAAAGATAAAAAAGCCTCAATTTGACAACAAACTGAGGCTTTAATTATCATTTCGCTAAAAGTCACACTGAGGTATGATGCGACTTATTGCTAAGCAGATATAGCATTAATGATGTCATACTGCGTAATAATCTCAATATCCCCTTGTTCATCCTCGACGAGAACGGCCGCATTTTCACGGTTAATTAATGAGGATATTTTATCTATTGACGTGTTGAGGTCGACGAAAGGAAAACCTGCTGTCATGATCTCATGAACCGGCGCTGTCTTCAATCCCGGTCGTTCCAGCAATGCGCTGAGAATATCACTTTCTGCTATTTTGCCAACAACCATGCCTTGCTGAGTAACCGGAATTTGCGAGATGTTCAGCGATTTCATCGTGTTGATCGCTTCAAGGACGGATTTTTCTGAGTCGATAAGGACAATTTCCTTTTGCTCCTTTTTCTGTAAGATTGACTTAGCTGTAAGTTTTTCGTCCTTAAGAAAGCCGCGTTCACGAAGCCAGTCTTCATTGTACATCTTGCCCATATACCGGCTGCCGTGGTCGTGGAAGATAACGACTACAAGATCGTCCGGTTTTAGCAGGTGTTTAAGTTGGAGCAGGCCTGCTACCGCCGCCCCAGCCGAATTGCCGACAAAAATTCCCTCCCGCCGCGCAATATCCCGGGTAGTTAATGCCGCGTCTTTATCTGTCACCTTCTCAAAAAGGTCAATCACGTCAAAATTTACATTAGCCGGGAGAAAATCTTCGCCTATGCCTTCTGTGATATACGGATAGATTTCGTTTTTGTCGAATATCCCGGTCTCCTTGTATTTTTTAAAGACGGAGCCATAGGTGTCAATTCCCCAGATCTTAATATCCGGGTTCTGTTCCTTAAGGAATCTTCCGGCTCCGGAGATGGTACCACCTGTGCCTACCCCAACTACAAGGTGTGTAATCTTGCCTTCTGTTTGCGCCCAGATCTCCGGACCGGTCTGCTCGTAATGCGCCTGCGAATTAGAGAGATTATCGTACTGATTGGGTTTCCAGGAATTAGGCACCTCCCGTTCCAGTCTGGAAGAGACGGAATAATAAGAACGGGGGTCTTCCGGTTCAACATTCGTTGGGCAAACGATTACCTCGGCACCAAATGCCCGGAGTGCATCCACCTTCTCTTTCGACTGTTTATCAGTCGTAGTGAAAATACATTTGTATCCTTTGATAATGGCAGCCATAGCAAGTCCCATCCCGGTATTGCCAGATGTGCCTTCAATAATTGTCCCCCCCGGCTTCAGCTTTCCGCTTCGCTCTGCATCTTCGATCATTTTAACCGCCATCCGATCTTTGATCGAATTTCCCGGATTAGTCGTTTCGATCTTGGCCAGAATCGTACCGGGCACACCACGGGTAATTGTATTCAATTTCACCAGAGGCGTGTTACCGATTGTCTCGAGTATGTTGTTGTACCACATGCTTCAAATTTACAGATTCAAGGCAGCTATTTCACAACAAACCATGAATTCGATATATAATTACAGATATGAAGCGTTAACAGAATTTTATTCTAATATCTATAAATGTTATAGGGAATATATATTAAATATTCTGAATCCCGACCATGATGTTTGCTCATATTCAGGCAATGCGATAGCGTTTTCCCGGAAGGGCGATCAAAATTCCCTGCATCTCCAGGTTAAGTAACACTACCGACAGCCGGCTTTGGGGCATATCAAGGCGACAACATAGTTCATCGACAGATAATGGCCCCTCTCGCAGGGATTCGGTAAGCAGCCGCTCCTCGTCGTTTAACGCCAGTGGCAGACTTGCCTGAACATTCGATAAAACTTCGCGATTACCCCAGTTAAGCGCATTGATAAGGTCTGTAGCACACGTAATCAGAGCTGCGCGGTTACTTCTGATGAGAAAGTTGCAACCTTCGGAGAACTCATCACCGGCACGCCCGGGATAGGCAAAGACATCCCTGAAATAAGAATTGGCAAGGTCTGCGGTAATCAATGCCCCACCTTTCCTGGAAGCTTCCACAACAATTACAGCATCTGCCATGCCGGCAATAATCCGGTTACGCATCGGGAAATTACTTCGGTCGGGAAGTGTACCCGTAGGGAACTCGGTCAGCAGCCCGCCGGATACAGCCATTTTACGGGAAAGCTCGAGGTGGCTTCTGGGGTACAATGTATCCAGGCCATGCCCCAGCACACCGATGGTTGGCACGCCGTGTTGTACACTTTGCCGGTGCACGGCAGCATCGACACCATAGGCTAAACCACTGATGGTAATCACATTGTACGCCGCTAACTCAGCCATGAGTTCTTCACAAACCCGTTGCCCGTAGGGCGTCATCTTTCTGGTGCCGACAACCGCAATGATCTTCTGCGCATTCAGATCAGCTGTACCCTTGTAATACAGCAACGGCGGGGCATCGCAGCAGTTCATCAGGCGCTTCGGGTACTCTTGATCTCCATAAAAAAGAACCTTCACCTGGTGCCGGTCTATAAATTTAAGCTCCTCTTCTGCCCTTCTCATAACGGAAGGATCCAGCAGACCGGAAACAATGCGTTTGTGAATTCCCGGAATATCAAGCAACTGCGTTTCCGAAGTGCTGAATACCGCTTCCGCACTTCCACAATGATTAATTAATGCCTTTGTACTAACCGGACCGATGAAACGCGTAAAACCTAAAGCAAGCTGATGTAACATACAATTCTATCTACCCAAATTTACTAATTTCGCATATAAATTAAAATATTAATTAATTTTTTACGCTATAAATTACTGATATAGATCAAAACAGCATAGGCCTCTACAAACTATAAAAATAGTTTGCAAACTATAAAAATAGTAGTACCTTTAGAAAAACGATCAAACTTATGCGGGAACTTACAAAAGCAGAAGAACAAATCATGCTCATCTTATGGGAAATCGGAGAGGCATTGGTTAAAGATATTTTAGAGCGGCTGCCTGAACCCAGACCGGCATATAATACGGTTTCGACCGTTGTCCGCGTGCTGGAAGGAAAGGGTTTCATAGATCATAAGGCCGTCGGCAATACACATATTTATTTCCCGCTAATCAGCGAAGCAAAATATAAACACTTTGCCTTCGATAAGGTGATGAACAATTATTTCGAAAATTCTTATGAAAGTCTGGTTTCTTTTCTGGTTAAAGAGAAAAATCTCAACCCTGAAGAGCTTGATGATTTAATCCGTCTTGCTGAACAACTCAAAAACAAAGACTGATGGAAACGCTAACCTATCTATTCGAAGCAAACTGCTATCTCTGTATATTTTATGCGTTTTACCGGTTCGCTTTGCACCCACAAACATTCTATGGCCTTAACCGTCTGTATTTATTCATAGCCGTCGCGCTGTCATTTGTGCTGCCGCTCTGCCAGGCCGGGCAGTTAAGCATACTGCTCTCAGGACAACCGCAGCAGGTCCGTTATGTTTTGTTGGAACGCCCGGCCGGCAGCGAGCCCGTAACGTTAGTCTGGAATCAGGCATGGACCGCCGCTACCCTGGTTGCGCTGTATCTGGTTGGTGCGATCATGCTCACGGTAAAACTGATTTTATCTTTTCTCAGGATTCTACAGCTTCGCCGGAAAAACCAGAGTCACTACGACCAGGGTGTGCAGATCGTAGAACTTCAAGCGTCAAAACATGCAGGCTTTTCGTTTTTTAACACCCTGTTCATTTCAACAGGTGCGCAGAACCGGCAAACAATCATAGAGCATGAGATGGCGCATATCAGGAAAAAACACAGTTATGATGTTATCTTTTTTGAATTCATCAGAATTATCGGCTGGTTTAATCCGATCGTTCACCTGCTGTGCCGGGACCTGCGCCTTTTGCATGAGTACCAGGCAGACGAGCAAAGTACGCTCGGTAACAGCCGCTACGACTATGCGCTCTTCCTGATTAAAAATACCTATGGCATGCCAGACCTTCAATTGACCAATCACATATTCAATCAATCAATATTAAAAAGGAGAATCAACATGTTAAACAAAGAAAAGACAGACAAACGGGGCCGCCTTAGGTACCTGCTTGCAGCACCGATCGGTGTAATGCTGTTAGCCGTTTCGACTATGGCGTTCAAAAACGCCGGTTACAAAAAATTCGATCTTGCACCTGAAAACCTGGCTCATGAAAAGATTTTGATACAGGACACGGTCAAACAGATCCGGATTTCCGCACCTGACCGCAGCGGTAAACGAAATTTTTATATCTCTTTCAAATCAGATGCAAACGGACAGCCGGTTTCGACCGAGAAAAGACTGATCGTCTTAAACGGTAAGACGCTCAGGAACACGGAAATAGGTGGGGTCGTTGCAGCCAGCCGGATCCAGACTTTAAATGCCGCCGAGGCAACCAGGCAGTACGGTAATGCCGGGCAATATGGCGCCGTTGTTATCACCGGAAGAGAAGCTCGTGTTCTCGGCTACCCGCTTCCCCCACCGCCTGCTCCGCTTCCTCCGGCGCACCCAGGTGCCAGGACAGCTAAAAAACCGCTGGCACCGCCACCCCCGCCTGCTCATCCAAAAACTGCAGGGTCAGAGCACGACAAAAATAGCGTTCCGCCGCCACCGCCCAGGGCTTCCCGGGCAGCGAAAAAGGTTGCTCCGCCACCCCCGCCGGTAGAACCGCCGCCAGCACGTAAAAAGACTGTTTCGATAACATTTACAGGCAAACCTGAAGTGGAGGCGGTCACATTTAATGCTGAACAGGCATCCATTATGAAGCCTGCACAAAGGGAAGTTATAGTAGAAGGAAAGGAACTTCATGCACAGACTATGGTCCCTGCGGCCCCTGCGCCTGAACGGTTGCAAGCGATCAGGATTACCGGTTTGGGCACAGTAAAAACGCAGAATGCGGTGAAGCTTGTTATTGGCCAGGCGCGTAAATCTGCTCCGGAGGAAATTACTGTTACCGGCTTTGGCCCCGGCGGTCCCGGCGCTAAACCGGCTAAACCCGTACTGCCGCGTAGTCAGGAAGAACTCAGATCCATAACAGTAACAGGAAAACCGCTGCATAAATGACAAGTCATGTAAAGCCTCTGCGAACACCGGAGGCTTTGCTTTTATGTATATAAATTTCGTCTATTGCCATATAGAAAATATCAGTTTGACCGGCAGATTAAAGTTTTTCACCTTTATCGAAAGAAACAATCAAAACGATAAAGGCATGAACAACCAGAAGAAACTGACTACCGCATCAGGAAAGCCCTATGCAGAAAATGAAAACAGCCAGAGTGTGGGCGCAAGGGGTCCCCTGTTGCTGCAGGACTTTATTCTGCATGAAAAAATGGCTCACTTCAACCGCGAACGTATTCCCGAACGGGTTGTCCATGCAAAAGGGTCGGGCGCATTCGGAACTTTTACAGTTACACATGATATAACACGTTATACCAAAGCAAAACTCTTCAGCAAAATTGGCAAGGAAACAAAACTTTTCCTGCGTTTCAGCACCGTAGGCGGTGAGAAAGGCAGCGCTGATACAGAACGCGACCCCAGGGGCTTCGCTATAAAATTTTATACTGAAGATGGAAACTGGGACCTTGTAGGCAACAATACGCCGATTTTCTTTGTAAAAGATCCGAAAAAGTTCAGCGACTTCATCCACACACAGAAACGCGACCCGCGTACAAACATGAAAAGTCCGACAATGATGTGGGACTTCTGGAGTCTGAACCCTGAAAGCCTTCATCAGGTTATGATTCTCATGACCGATCGGGGCACGCCCTACGGATACAGGCATATGGATGGATTTGGCTCGCATACCTTCAGCATGATCAATGCAGACAATGAGCGGGTTTGGGTTAAATTCCATTTTAAGACACAGCAGGGCATAAAAAATTTCACAGACAGAGAAGCTGCTGAGATGAAAAGCAGGGACCTTGATTTTGCGCAGCGCGATCTCATTGAAGCGATAGATAGCAGGAATTTTCCCAAATGGGACATGAAGATCCAGGTTATGACACAGGAACAGGCAGCGGAGCTTCCTTTTAATCCGTTTGACCTGACTAAGGTTTGGCCTCATGCTGAGTTTCCGCTGATCGATGTTGGCGTGCTCGAACTCAACCAGGTTCCGAAGAACTATTTCGCCCAGGTAGAACAGTCAGCGTTCGCACCGGCGCATGTGGTTGACGGAATCGGGTACAGCCCTGACAAAATGTTGCAGGGTCGCATCCTTTCCTACCCTGATGCCCACCGGTACCGTTTGGGCGTAAATTATGAGCAGATTCCGGTTAACCGCTGCCCATACATGGTGAACAATTACGAGCGAGATGGTGCGATGCGTATTGATGGCAACGGCGAAGACAGTCCGAATTATTTTCCCAATAGCTTTGACGACATCGTTGCAGACCAGAGCTATAAGGAACCGGCATGGGAACTCGATAGCTATGTTGCTGACTGGCACGACCGCAATGGTGCGGGAGATAATGACCACTACAGCCAGCCCGGCCTGTTATACACCAAAGTTTTGAATGACTATGACCGGCACAATCTTGTCTCAAACATTGTGGGTGCGATGAGTGGGATTGAAGGTCCGAAACGGGATGAAATCATTAACAGACAGCTTTGCCATTTTTTCAGAGCAAACCCCGAACTGGGCATGGGTGTTGCCCGCGGCCTAAAGGTAGACCTGGAAACGGTAATGGGGCATTTGAGACACAGCTAATTCGTCAGAAGGTGTGACTTACAAAGTAAAACGGCACCCTATCAGCGTGCCGTTTTTTTTTGTCTCAATGAACTTTCAGCTGATGACGTTCAGATCGCCTGGAACGGTCTGCCAGTTCCGTAAGCAAACGCCTAACCTCTTTAAAATCATTCAGATAAAATCTTGCGGCCGAAATGTTGCTGCCCACTTTTACGGTGAAAGCTGATGCAGGAAGCGCTTTGAAAATATCTTCATCAGTATGATCATCGCCAAGGGCGAGCAAGAAGTCATATTTTCTGTCGTAAATAAGGTTTGACGCCGATTTGCCCTTGTTTACCTCTATATTTTTGAACTCGATAACCTTGTTACCAAGCATCACCTGAAGTCCTTTATCAGCAGCAAGCGGCTTAAGGTGATTTACAATTTCACCTGCCCTGAGATCACCGAGGCCGGCATCTGCCTTGCGGTAATGCCAGACGAGCGAATAACTTTTTTCTTCGATAAACGATCCCGGCGTCCTGTCAGTGTAGGTTTCCAGTACCGCGCGTATTTCCGCCTTCCACTGTTCAGTCAACAAGGGCAGGCTGTTCCACTGATCGTCGGCTTTCTGCCAGGCGCCATGTTCGGCAATCAGATCGAGTTTCATATGCCCAAACCATTGCTCAAGCGTTTCATGCCTGCGTCCGCTGATGATCACAACATGATTAGAGGGATCATCAGACAGCTTTTGCAGCAGTGCATACAGTTCTGCATCTGGCGCTACCTTATCAATGTCTCCACTAAAACCCATAAGCGTACCATCGTAGTCAAGGAAAATGTAACGTTCCTCCGATGTGTCGTAGGTCGTCAACAGGTTTTCTCTAACGGCTCCCCCCGCATATTTTGTAATCAGATCATTCTGCATTTTTTTTGCTTCATTTAATCGTTGCATAAACAAACGCACCCAGTGATGGATGTTAAATTTCTTTACCAGTTCCCGCATAGACTGCATTCTCGTCTGCTGCTCCTGCTCCGGCATATTCAGCGCTGTAACCATAGCCTGCATGATATCGCCAATGTTGTTCGGATTAACAATAAGCGCGTCATTCAGTTCTTTGGAAGCACCCGCCATTTCGCTTAGGATAAGTACACCATCATTTTTTGTGCGCGAGGCAACGTATTCCTTGCTAACGAGGTTCATACCATCGCGCATCGGCGTAACCAGGCAAATGTCTGCCGAGGCATACAGGGCCGAAAGAAACTCCATGGGAAAAGACCGATAATAATAATGCACAGGCGACCAGTTTAATGTGCGATAATGGGCATTGATATTACCAACAAGCTGATCGATCTGCTCGCGCAACTCACGATACTGCGGTACCGTATCGCGCGAAGGAACAACGATCATGTATAGCGAAAACTGTCCGGCGTACTCAGGATGCTCGTTTAACAGCAATTCGATGGCTTGCAGACGCTGCAAGATCCCCTTGCTGTAATCAAGGCGGTCTATGGAAAGAATTATTTTCTGATCCTTCCCGATGCTTTCCTTCAATTCTGTTATATGTTCTTTTACTTCCTGTTGCTCAGGCAGGCGCTCAAATAAGTTGAAATCAATTCCCATAGCGAACGATTCGACCAGCACCTGTCTGTCTTTTTTCACGATCATATTTGCTGAACTGCTTACCGGAAGCAACCTTGTAGCCGTACTCATAAAGTGCCTGACATCGTCAAACGTATGGAAACCGATCAGATCAGCCCCCAAAACCCCGTTAATCAGTTCCGTGCGCCAGGGTATCAGCCTGAAAATTTCATAAGATGGAAAAGGGATATGCTGGAAGAAACCAATTGTACAGCGTTCGCGACCTTCACGGATCAGCTCCGGGAGCAATAGCAGCTGATAGTCGTGGATCCAGATCGTATCCCTTTCTTCCGCAATCCGGATCACTGCATCCCTGAACTTTTCATTTACCTTCCTGTAGCAGTCCCAATATGCTTGTTCGAACTTCGCATACGTAACCGCATAATGAAATACAGGCCACAATACTTCATTTGAAAAACCTTCGTAAAAAAGATTTATCTCTTCCTGTGTAAGAAAAACCGGAAACAGATTTAATGCTTCCAATTGTGCCCGGACATCATCCTGGCGCTCAGGCGGCACTTCAATGCCAGGCCAGCCGACCCATATATTGTTTCCGTTTTTGTAGATAGACCCCAAACCGGTGGCAAGACCACCTTCACTGCGACTCAGCTGGTACTGACAGTTTTCTTCAGTGATTTTGATGGGTAGACGATTGGATATTATTATAGTTTTACTCATTCACACTCCTGGCGGTTCTAGTTAGTATAAGGACTCAGCACGAGGATTGTTTTGTGTTTTTTCGAATTTCAGACGGATTTGGTCAAACAACAGGCAACAATTTGTTGAAAACCAGAACAATGTGCGTAAAAGACTTTATCTGGTTAACGTCGTATTAACATATTAACCGTAAATTTAGTACAGGCACAAATCCTTAATTCAATAGCTATGAGTTGGAAAAAATTCAGCGGCGAAACCATTCAGTCAAATATCCTCGAAGAAGTTGAGCATGCAATTATCCGTGAAACGGAAGCGGGTTTTAAACTCAAGGTATGCATCGGCACCGATTCGCAGGTAAAGGGCCCGGTTACAGACTTTGCTACAGTAATCGTGCTTCTTCGCGAGCACCACGGAGGCTTCATGTATATTCATCAGGAACGCAGCGTTCAGAAGCTCGGCATTAAAGAACGGATGCTTGCCGAAGTGCAGAAATCAATCGAAACGGCCTATTCGATCTGCGACCTTCTTGATATTTATGATGTGGCCCTGGAGGTGCATGCCGACATCAATACGAGCCCAATGTTCAAGTCAAACAAAGCGCTGAACGATGCTATGGGTTATATTCTCAGTATGGGCTTTATTTTCAAGGCGAAGCCCGAAGCTTTTGCAAGCTCTGCCTGTGCAGACAAAATGGTCCACTAAACCGTTACCACTCGTCTTTTTTCACATCAAGACGTTTTTTGGGTAAGGGGGCGGATATGACTTCTGAAACCGCGGTACGTAGTCTCGCAGCGAATTGCCGCGATGCTGCTTCAACAGACTTCACCCTGGCTTCCCAGCTCTTCCTGTTTAACGAACCGGGCTCTTGTTCAAGCGGAAGCCTGACACCAGGTTCCGGTTCAAATTGACCATAACGGTTGCGCTTGTATGGTGTTGTTATAAAGTCGGTCAGCCAAAACCGGTACCTTCCGCTTTTGGATTCCAACTGAAAAGAAAACGACACAAGTGCTTCCGGCTGGGCAGATACCAGGGCTCTCTTTGCAACCGTAAAGACCCCTGTACAGGTTATTGACGAATCTGTTTGTTTGATTGCCGTTGCCTTCTCTTTTTTTAAAAAGTGAACAACACGCCTCAACAGCGAATCTGATCTGACTGCGTCTGTTACTACCTGATACAAGGTATATTTCTGGTCCTGATTCTTTGCAAAATCAGTTTTTGCGGGGCCCTGCGCGGAAGCCCTCCCAAACGCAATTGCAAACAGGATAATGAAAATGGGCAGTCCGGACAGCTTATTACTAAATAACAACATAAGATCAATACAGGCCATCCGCACTTGTTTCGGATGGCCTGGCTATACAATATAAAGATTAGAAACTATATACGGCGGCCAAAGAAAATTGCGAAGCCTTTTTGGTATCAAAGGCAGCACTGTTTCGCCCGCGATAAAAAATCTCCTGCTCGCCGTTATCGAAACGCAGTTCAGGAATAAAGGTTAAAGGTCCGGCCTTTACATTCGCTGTCAAAGTCAGCGCTGTAACCGCAGATCCTGCAGCAACGTTATAGATGTCAGTTCCGGCTTTTGCCTTGAAATACTCACCCCTGAGTCCTAAGGCAAAGGCATCTGTAAATGCATATTGCGGGTAGAGGGCAGCCCCGCTAAAACCGCCGGCATCGTCAGGCATACTGTAATCTGCCGCATTCAGCCCCAGCTTAAACTTATTGCTGATCTGGTAAGAAGTGGTCAGATCGAATTCAGTTCCTGACGGATAACCTGTAATCACGTTCAGGTAGGCCGTCCATCCTTCAACAGGCGAGATCATGAGCTGCGCGCCAAAATCAGAAACACCGTTAAAATCCTGGTATTTGTTCCAGTCATTGAACAACCCGACCATAACGGCTACTTTGTCTGAAAAAGCATAGTTTGCCTTAATACCCGCATTCTGAAACGGACCGCTTGAGAAAAGGTATGACGTTGAGTAATTAAAATTGGCAGCCGGCGAGATCACTTCATAACCTACAAATGTACCCATGAAACCGGCCGTCATGGAAAATTTATCCGTAAAGGCATAAGTCACGTAGAGATTCTGAATATGAAAGCTGTTGGCCGAGGTCTCACTGTATTCCTCAGCCGCATTAAGTATAGACTGAGCTTGCCCCCGCGGACCAAAAGACAGGTCGCCAACAAAAGATGCCTTACCCACACTTTTTTTAAGGGCGAAGTTTACCATGCCAAGTGAAACCGAATTTTGATCGGTCGCAAAACTCGTTTGAATATTTGATCTTTTTGAAAAATCATATTTAAAGTATGTATCAACCGAGCCACTGATAACAAGCGGGTTAACGGCGGTCGAATCCTGAGCATAAGCGCTGGTTGTAATACATGCAAGAAAAGAAAAGAGTAGTCTGCTGATTTTCATTTTAAGTTTGGTTGTGGTTTAAGTTTATCTGTGGTTCTATTCGGTATTTGATTGCAAAGACAGCCTAGTCATGCACGGGCCTGATGCTTTCGTCAGGAGATGAAGCAACGATAAGCGTACCCTGCAGGTATTTTTCGTTATGCTGGCTGGCATCCAGACCTTCTTCCTCTTCTTCCTGCGTTACTCGGATCGGCTGAATCAGGTTAACCAGTTTGAAAATGACAAATGAGACGATGAAGCTGAATGGCACAACGATCAGTACACCTTTCAGCTGCGTGAAAAAGAAATCAGGATTTCCATACAACAGGCCGTCTACGCCGGCACTGTTAACGGTTTTGGTGGCAAAAACACCCGTAAGCAGCATACCAACAATACCGCCAACACCATGACACGGAAAAACATCTAAGGTATCATCGAGAGAGGTTTTAGACTTCCAGACAACAACCAGATTGGAAACGATTGCTGCAATTACGCCGATAAAGATACTTTGGGGAATGCCGACGAAACCGGCTCCAGGCGTGATCGCAACCAGACCGACAACTGCGCCAATACAAAAACCGAGTACAGACGGCTTTTTGCCTCTCAGTACATCGAAAAACATCCATGACAGTCCTGCGGCTGCCGCTGCCATGTTAGTCGTTGCAAAAGCCGACACCGCCAGGCTGTTTGCACCAAGCGCCGAACCGCCGTTAAAGCCGAACCATCCAAACCAGAGCAGACCCGTGCCGATCAATACATAAGGAATATTTGCCGGCGGAATTTCTCTCCGCTCCAGGTGCGAACGGCGCCGCTTCAAAACAAGGGCACCTGCTAAGGCAGCCATCCCGGCGGATATATGGACAACCGTTCCCCCGGCAAAATCCAGCACACCCATCTTGAAGAGTATACCCTCAGGATGCCAGGTCCAGTGCGCCAGCGGCGAATAGACAAAAACCGCAAAAAGCACAATAAAAAGTATGTAAGATGTAAAACGTATCCGTTCAGCAACCGCTCCGACTACAAGTCCGGGTGTGATAATTGCGAACATCAGTTGGAATAAGGCAAACAGCGTTAGTGGAATCGTTGGCGCAAGGCTCCAGGCTTCGCCGGAATTGACTCCCTTGAAGAAGAAAAACGTAGTCGGATTGCCTATCAAACCATTTATGCTGTCCCCAAATGCAAGACTAAACGTGCCAAGAACCCAGAGAACGCTCACCACCCCGGCAGCAACCACACTCTTGATCATGGTAGAAAGCACATTTTTTCGGTGAACCATCCCCCCATAGAAGAACGCCAGACCAGGTGTCATAAGAAAAACAAGGGCCACTGCTACGATCACCCAGGAAATATCTGCAGAATTGTATTTTCCGACATCAAAATTGGGCAAAGCCGGAACGAAAACAGAAAAGATTGCCACAATTGATAAAATTGCAAAGGGCAAAAACCGTTTAACGGAAAATTTGTTCATAATTTCAGAATTTTAGTTTGGTTTAGACGAATTAACATCCCTAAAATACTGAAATCGAATAGACATAGTTAATTTATAGATATATTTTTCATGGAAAGAGGTAAGTATTAAAAATATTCACGCTAAAAACGCCTTATAATTAGATTTTAACAATTTTAAATAATCAGATTATATATTTTATGCGAATTTTATACTAGCTTTTTTGATTTAAATCAACTTAAACGAGATAAAGAGTCAGATTTTTCAATTTTTATTACCAAAAATTGAGTTTTTATCAAAAGTTAACGAGCTAAACAGCAATTTATCCCGCAGAACCTGAGGTTTTCGTGTAGAAAATAGATAATTACGATCACCGCACCCTCCGGAACAACATCCAAAAGCTGTGAGACTATGAAAACACACCAATTGATCACCATATCTGAACACCTATAGACAACCGCCGCTGGCATACAAATATTAAACAGGATTGTTTATATATTCGTCGTCAGACCTCAAACAGTCATCTTGACTTTACAGCACATCACAGGCAACCCGCCAAAGCCCGGAAAAACAAAAATCTTTACAAGGCTGTTAATCACAGAAAGGACAACTTGGCACTCAGACAACTTCATTTTACAGAACAAATCCCCGCAAACCTGCAGACCGTTTGGGATTTTTTTTCATCACCCATCAACCTTTCCAGGATCACACCACCTGACATGAAGTTTATCATCACGTCAGATTTTAACGAACAAACCAAAATGTTCCCCGGAATGCTCATCACCTATAAGGTAGCGCCGGTTTTTAATATCCGGATGGATTGGGTAACCGAGATCACACAAATGCAGGATAGAAAATATTTTATAGACGAACAGCGCCTGGGCCCCTTTGCATTCTGGCATCACCTGCACCAGTTTGAAGAAAATGAAACCGGCGTACTCATGACAGACACCCTGTATTACGACGTGGGTTTAAGCCTGGCCGGATCACTTGCAGATGCCGTAATGGTAAACAAGCGCGTACGAAATATATTCGCCTACCGCAGCACGAAGATCAAAGAATTATTCCCATAAAAAAGCCCCCCGCTGATGCGGAGGGCTCAAAAAAATTATCAACGTAAATATTTATTTCGCCTCAATAACGCCGGCTTCGAGGTATTCCTTTTCGAATACACCGTCCGCAACATGAACAACTTCTCTTCCTGCCACAATCAGTGTGCCCTGAAGATATTTTTCATTATGCTGCGACTCATCCAGACCCAACTCTTCTTCCTCATCAGAAACGCGTAGTGGCTGCACCAGACCAACGATCTTAAAGATCACAAAAGAAACAACCAGACTGTAACTTACAGCAATAAGCATTGCTTTCAGCTGTGTAAAGAAAAATTCAAAATTTCCAAAAATAAGACCGTCGGCTCCCGCACCATTTACGGTTTTGGTCGCAAAAACTCCGGTTAACAGCATACCCACCATGCCACCAACGCCGTGACAAGGAAATACGTCCAATGTGTCATCAAGTGTTGATTTTGCTTTCCAGTGCGCAACGCCGTTCGAAACAATTGCCGCTATAAAGCCAATGAAGATACTTTGAGGAATAGCCACGAAACCTGCTCCCGGCGTAATTGCGACAAGCCCCACAACTGCACCAATACAGAAGCCAAGAACTGATGGTTTCTTACCCCTGATCACATCAAAAAACATCCATGACAAACCGGCCGCACCTGCAGCAATATTTGTTGTAGCAAACGCAGAAACAGACAATGCATTTGCACCCAGCGCAGAACCACCATTAAACCCGAACCAGCCGAACCAAAGCAGCCCGGTACCGATCAGAACGTAAGGAATATTTGCAGGCGGAATTTCCCGGTGCTCAAGGTGCGCTTTCCTTCTCTTCAGCACAAGCGCTCCAACCAGGGCAGCACAGCCTGCCGAGATATGCACAACGGTTCCGCCGGCAAAATCGAGCGCTCCCATTTTAAAAAGGAAACCCTGAGGATGCCAGGTCCAGTGCGCAAGCGGTGCATAAACAAATAATACAAACAGAACAGTAAATAGAATATAAGATGTGAAGCGAATCCGTTCAGCAACAGCGCCCACAACCAGCCCTGGCGTTATAATAGCAAACATGAGCTGAAATACAGAGAACAACAGCAACGGAATCGTCATTGGCGCACCACCCTGAAGCACAGGCGCCCCTGAGGCCACCCCTTTAAAGAACAAAAATGTCGTCGGATCGCCAATAAATCCACCTATCGTATCTCCAAAACAAAGACTAAAGCCGACCACAACCCAGATTACACTGACAACTCCGGCAGCAACCACACTCTTGATCATCGTGGAAAGGACGTTTTTGCGATGTACCATACCCCCGTAGAAGAATGCAAGGCCGGGCGTCATTAAAAAGACCAATGCGGCAGCCACAAGAATCCAGGCTATATCTGCAGCATTATACTGGGCGGAATCTGCAAACATCGGCTCCGACGGAATAAATATTGCCAGAACAGAAACGCCCGCCAGCACTAAAAACGGTGCAATCTGCTTAAATGTGATTTTTTTCGTACTCATGATGGTTATTTTTACTAGTTATTCGGTTTTTTAGCTCATATATTTCAATGAATTAATCCAAAAGTAGAAAAATATTATTCAACCAACACAAAAAAGTAGTTTTTCAGATCATTTTTCAGAATTTATTAAATTTATACAGCAAAATACCCTAATAAATTCGCTGTTTAACAAAAAATAAAGCCATAAAATTGCAGTTGTTTCAAAAAATACAGAAAAAGAAAGAAAAAACAGATAAATCAGGAATCTGAAAAAATGCCTAAAAAAAATTTACACCAAAGCGGCGATGCATAAGAAGAGAAGTTTTTAAGAAACTAAGACGGTTCAGCTACTGGATAAGCCAACAGAAACGACAAGGCGCAGGGCATCCTCCGGTCAATCTGACGGTAGCTTACATAAAAAGTTCTTGTTTCAGCAAAAAGAGAGGAATCAATTTCCGACGTAGGCGCTACCCTGAACAACCCCCCTGCGCTCAATCTCCTTATCCATGTACGTTTGAATAGCAGATTTATTTAGACCCCAGTTCGGTGCAATGAGCAAATCCCAATCAGAAATACCAAAAAGACGCTGAATTGTTATATCAGGTCTGATCAAAGGGATAAGCTCACAAAGAAAATCGGTATATGCCTCAAGCGTGAAAAGAGGAAAGGGCTCACGCTTATATTTTACGCCCATAATAGATCCCTCGACAATGTGCAGATGATGAAACTTCACAAAACTGATCTGCGGGAAACGGTTTATTTCGTCAGCGTACGCAAGCATCTGTTCTCGTGTTTCCCATGGAAAACCAAAAATGGTATGCACACAAACATCAAGTTTACTATTGCTAACCAGGTTTAGAGCCGAAATTAGCTCTCCATGCGTACAGCCCCGGTTAATCCTGGCAAGCGTATCATCATAGATGGACTCCATGCCCATTTCAAGATCAACATCAAAGCGGTCGGTATAACTTTCAAGCAAGGCTATCTTTTCAGCATCTATGCAATCAGGCCGGGTGCCGACAGATAGACCTACAATCTCTTCTGGATTGATGCTAAGCGCCTCATCATACATCATTTTCAGGTAATGAGCAGGCGCATACGTGTTTGTATTTGGCTGAAAATACACGATAAATTTGTCGGCGCGGTACTGGAGCTTCGCGCGCTCCATTCCCGCCAGCAACTGCTCCCTGATCGTGGGCATTTTTCGCGACAGTTCAGGAGTAAACGAATCTACATTACAATATGTACAGCCGCCGTATCCCTTACTCCCATCCCGGTTTGGACAGGTGAAACCACCGTCTACAATAACTTTAAAAACACGCTGCCCCTTATATTTTTCGCGCAGATATGTTCCATAGTTCCTGTATCCCTTAATGCCCTGATCTATTAACGTGCCCATTTCAGCACAAAGTTACGCTTAAAAACTGTAAGCACCTAGTCTGCCTGCGCGCCTCTTGCTTTGCTCAGGTAATAGACGGGAATACCGAGCAGCATGATCAGAACGCCCCAGCCACAAGTGGCGGGCTTGGTAATAAGCAGCGAAATACTGATTACCGAAGCAATCAATATATAAAGTGCGGGCAGCACGGGGTAGCCGAATGCTTTATAAGGACGTTCAGCATGTGGCATTTTACGCCTGAGGATAAAGATGCCCAGAATAGTAAGAATGTAAAATATTAGTACAATAATGATGACGTAGTCCAGCAGATCCCCGTACCGCCCTGTAAGGCAGAGTAGTGAAATCCATGCACATTGAATCCACAGTGACCAGCCAGGCACGTCAAAACGGTTTAGTTTGCCGGCCTGCTTAAAAAACAGGCCATCTTTAGCCATGGTATAATACACGCGGGCGCCGGCCATGATTAATCCGTTGTTACAGGCGAAAGTTGATATCATGATCATAACGGCAATGATATTGGTACCGATGTTCCCGAAAATGACTTCTGCAGCAGCAACGGCCACCCGCTCCTGGTCTGCAAAAGCAATTTGATTCAACGGCAAAACTGCAACGTACATCACATTGGCAAGAATATAAATAACACTGACGATAAGCGTACCGAGAAAAAGGCTAAGCCCAACATTTCTTTCCGGCCGCTTGATTTCGCCTGCGATAAAAGTAACGCCATTCCAGGCATCACTGCTGAAGAGAGATCCCACCATGGCAGCTGCAACGGCACCAAGTAAGGCAGTTCCCCCTATCGCAGTCCAGCTTCCGGTGCCGACAGACCACATGCGCGCGTCCCAGGCATTTGACCAGTTGGCATTCCAGACCTCGGTTTTTGCACCTAGTATGAACCCGAATACAATGAGACCAAATAACGAGAGGATTTTTATGATGGTCAAAAAAGTCTGCAGCGTTTTGCTGTT
Source organism: Pedobacter sp. SYP-B3415 (assembly GCF_004138205.1). GTDB lineage: Bacteria > Bacteroidota > Bacteroidia > Sphingobacteriales > Sphingobacteriaceae > Pedobacter. The sequence continues at coordinate 257,330 of NZ_RXNQ01000033.1, read as the reverse complement.
CTTCACACCTCGGCTGTTAATCCAGGTGAGAATAATAATTGTGGCTATTGAAACCAGCTGTGCTGCGTTCAATTTGAATGCACCGAGTTCCCAAAGTACGTTTTTGTCGCTGAGCGGCTCATACAAATAAGCGGCGAATTTGGAGAAAGCCACGCCCACCGCTGCAATGGTGCCGGTTTGTATCACCGCAAAAAAGCTCCACCCGTATAAAAAAGCAAATAGTTTGTTATACGCCTCTTTCAGGTAGACATACTGTCCGCCTGCCTTGGGAAACATCGCACTGAGTTCACCATAACTAACGGCAGCGGTCATTGTTACCAGGGCAGTCAGCACCCAGATAAGAATAAGCCAGCCAGCCGAACCGATATTTTGAGTCATGTTTGAGCTCACGATAAAAATGCCCGAGCCGATCATAGAGCCCACGACGAGCATTGTGCCATCGAAAAGACCCAGCTCGCGCTTAAAAGAATGATCCTGATTTTCCATTTGTTTGGTTTAGTCCGGCCCTAATTTATTCAAAAATATCGCATTTACGAATCCTGGGTATTCTGCTGCGCAAACCAACCGCCAGCCGGCGCATATGGGCAGCAATTGCCCATGCTGACACTCAGAACAGTAGAGATTTTTTAGCAGGAACATTTTTTAGCGTATGTGGAATAAATTCCTATCTTGCTGTTCTATCAATCTAAACCAAATACGAGTAATCTAAAGTAACTATGAATTTTTTACAAGAAAATCTGATCTACACGATTCCCGCCCTTGGGCTGATCGGCATTCTGGTGATGCTGGCCAAAAGCGCGTGGGTATCAAAGCAGGATGCGGGCGATGAAAACATGCGCACATTAGCCGGCCACATTGCTGATGGCGCGATGGCCTTTCTACGGGCCGAGTGGAAGATACTCGGCTATTTTGTGGTTATAGCCGGCGCGCTCCTGGCTTATTCCGGAACCGTCCATGAAGTAAATGGCCGCGAGATCCATTCGAGCTGGATCATTTCCCTGGCATTTATTATTGGTGCTGTCTTTTCGGCTTTCGCCGGATACATCGGCATGAACGTCGCTACGAAAGCCAATGTAAGAACCACCCAGGCAGCCCGTTCAAGCTTAAAAAAAGCACTTAAAGTTTCTTTTACCGGCGGCACCGTCATGGGTCTGGGCGTAGCGGGTTTGGCGATCTTTGGTCTTGGCGGACTGTTCATCGTTTTTCTCTCCATATTTGCAGATTTGGGTCCGGACACTGTCAAAACCGCTATAGAGGTGTTAACCGGCTTTTCACTGGGTGCAGAGTCAATTGCCCTTTTCGCACGGGTCGGGGGCGGCATCTACACAAAGGCTGCCGATGTCGGTGCTGACCTGGTTGGTAAAGTTGAAGCTGGGATTCCTGAAGATGATGTACGTAACCCGGCAACTATTGCAGACAACGTGGGCGATAACGTGGGCGATGTAGCCGGTATGGGGGCAGACCTCTTTGGCTCATACGTGGCTACGGTACTGGCAACCATGGTCCTCGGACAGGAGATCGATGCAAGCAACGATGCTTTTGGCGGATTATCTCCCATCTTACTTCCTATGCTCATCAGCGGCCTGGGTATCGTTTTTTCCATTGTCGGCACCTGGTTCGTCACTATAAAAAACGAACAGTCTAATGTGCAGAGCGCATTGAACCTGGGCAACTGGTCATCGATTATCATCACCGGGATTGCCTCGTTTTTTATCGTCAGATGGATGCTGCCTGAAAATCTCGAACTGAGGGGGTACCAGTTTTCAAGCATGAATGTCTTTTATGCCATTGTTGTGGGCCTCATCGTTGGCGCCATTATGAGCATTGTTACAGAATATTACACCGCCATGGGCAAGGGACCGGTAGACTCAATCATTCAGCAGTCTTCTACCGGACATGCAACAAATATCATTGCCGGTCTTGCTGTGGGTATGAAATCAACTGTCGTTCCGATCCTTGTGCTCGCCGGGGGCATTATGGCGTCTTACTATTTTGCCGGCTTATACGGTGTAGCCATCGCGGCTGCAGGCATGATGGCCACCACGGCCATGCAACTGGCTATCGATGCCTTCGGGCCGATTGCCGATAACGCGGGCGGCATTGCTGAAATGAGCCAGCTGCCTCCTGAAGTAAGGGAGCGTACAGATAATCTTGATGCTGTCGGGAATACAACTGCTGCTACAGGCAAAGGTTTTGCCATTGCTTCTGCAGCCCTGACCTCCCTGGCCCTCTTCGCCGCGTTTGTGGGCATTGCAGGCATCACTGCCATAGATATATATAAAGCGCCGGTTCTTGCCGGGCTTTTTGTGGGCGGTATGATTCCGTTTATCTTTTCTGCTTTGTGCATTCAGGCTGTTGGCCGCGCAGCGATGGATATGGTTCAGGAGGTTCGCCGTCAGTTCAGGGAGATTCCCGGCATTATGGAATACAAAGCAAAACCGGAATATGAAAAATGTGTGGCCATATCTACCAAAGCCTCAATTCGTGAAATGCTGTTGCCGGGTGGTATTGCGCTGATTACACCGGTTGTAGTTGGTTTCATTTTCGGACCTGAAGTTCTAGGCGGCCTGCTTGCCGGCGTAACGGTCTCAGGGGTATTGATGGGCATCTTTCAAAGCAATGCTGGTGGTGCCTGGGATAACGCAAAAAAATCATTCGAAAAAGGTGTACAGATCAATGGGGAAATGCACTATAAAAAGTCTGAACCGCATAAGGCCTCTGTGACCGGCGATACCGTGGGCGATCCCTTCAAAGACACATCAGGTCCTTCAATGAACATCCTGATTAAACTGATGTCTATCGTATCCTTAGTTATTGCGCCTTACATTGCGGTATCCTCGCCTGAAGTTGCGACTGTAAAAAATGAAAGCTCTGGAGTGAAGTATAAAACGGAGGTCCCCAAAAGGAATACTGCCGCCTTACAGAAGCAAATCGCAGGCAAAAAAGTTGTAAAAGTGCAACAACCTTAAAACATAGCTTCGTAAAACACATGGAAAAAGGGATTTAGGATAAATCCCTTTTCTATTTAGATTATTTTTCTTTAGGTTTACGCCTTTCTATAACAAACTAACGTAATATTATCTTAACTAATCTATGTTTCATAAGAAATCGATAGAGCAGCTTCTGTTTGAAGCTGGTCAAAGTGGTGAGGGTACCCTGAAACGGTCACTTTCCAGCTGGAACCTTGTAGCATTGGGAATTGGCGCCATTATCGGCGCAGGGTTGTTTTCGCTAACTGGAATAGCAGCCGCAGAAAATGCGGGTCCTGCAGTAACCATCTCATTCGTACTTGCTGCTGTAGCCTGTGCCTTTGCAGGCTTGTGTTATGCTGAGTTCGCTTCAATGATCCCGGTAGCAGGAAGTGCCTATACATATTCTTATGCAACAATGGGCGAGTTTATGGCCTGGATCATTGGCTGGGACCTTGTACTTGAATACGCGCTGGGTGCGGCAACCGTGTCTGTAAGCTGGTCTCGTTATTTGCTGGAATTACTTCATAAGTACAACATTCACCTGCCTCATCAATTGATTGTCTCACCATGGGAAACCGTAAAACTCGGAGATGGAACACTCATTGAAGGCGGCGTTATTAACCTGCCCGCTATTTTTATCGTTTGTCTGCTTTCACTTGTCTTGATCCGCGGAACAAAAGAGTCTGCAACGATGAACAACCTGCTCGTTATTCTAAAGGTTGCGGTTGTACTGATCTTTATCGCCCTTGGTTGGAGCCACATCAACGAGGCCAACTATACACCTTACATTCCTGAAAATGTGGGTCCGGGTCAGTTTGGCTGGAGCGGTATTTCACGCGGAGCGGCTGTGGTATTTTTTGCCTTCATCGGTTTTGACGCCGTTTCAACTGCTGCGCAGGAAGCCAAAAACCCGCAAAAAGGTATGCCTATCGGTATCCTCGGATCGCTCGTCGTATGTACAATCCTGTACGTATTATTTGCGCACGTTATGACCGGTCTTGTAAACTATAAAGATTTTGCCGGCGATGCCAAGCCTGCCGCCACGGCATTCGCAGTAACAGGTTACGGTTTCCTTCAGGATGCGCTGATCGTAGCAATTCTTGCCGGTTATACTTCGGTTATCCTGGTTATGCTTATGGGACAATCACGCGTATTCTACACAATGTCTAAAGACGGTCTGTTGCCGAAATTCTTTAGCAAAGTGCACCCGAAATTCTCAACGCCATTCAAAACAAACCTGTTCTTTATGGTATTTGTAAGTTTGTTTGCCGGCTTTGTTCCGGTATCAGACCTTGGCCATATGGTTAGTATAGGTACCCTGCTGGCATTTGTTCTTGTTTGTATCGGCGTACTTGTTATGCGTAAATCGCTGCCAGATGCTGTCCGTCCTTTCCGCACGCCGCTGGTACCGTTTGTTCCGATCATGGGCATCCTTGTTTGCGTATACCTGATGGCATCTCTGCCTGGCGAAAGCTGGATCAGGCTGGTTATCTGGATGGCCCTTGGGGTAATCATCTACTTTGGCTATGGTCGTTACAACAGTAAGGTCCGCAACCTCAACGAAGCTGAGAAACTTGCCAATAAGAATTAGATTCAACAACAGAAATAAAGAAAACCACGTTCAAAAGACGTGGTTTTTTTGTGCCTGATGCGTCTCCGGCCCTTCCTTCACAGGCAAACAATTAATCACTATCTTTGCCAAAAAACGAGCTATGGAATTTAGTTTCAGTCAGATCCTGTCTGTAACCATGATCCTTTTTGCGATCATCGACATCCTCGGATCTATTCCGATCATCATCGAACTCAGACGCAAGGCAGGGCATATCGAATCTGAGAAAGCCTCCCTGGTCGCACTTGCACTAATGATCCTTTTCCTCTTCCTGGGCGAATCTCTGCTGCGCGTAATCGGTCTTGATGTGGCCTCGTTTGCCATAGCCGGGTCGATCGTGATATTCTGCATTGCACTTGAAATGGTTCTCGGCCTCACGATATTTAAAGAAGACGCGCCCGAAACGGTGTCAATCGTTCCACTTGCATTCCCGCTTATTGCCGGTGCAGGATCTATGACCACCTTGCTCTCGCTCAAAACTGAATATGCCACTCAGAATATTCTGGTCGGCATTGTACTCAATATGACCTTTGTTTATTTCGTTCTGAAAAATACGGCACGCCTCGAGCGCCTGTTTGGAAAGTCGGGATTAAATGTACTGAGAAAGACTTTCGGCGTAATTCTCCTGGCCATCGCCATTAAGCTTTTCCGGACGAATACCGGGCTGTAATTATCCGCCGGCAGGCTGTAACCTTTACATTCTGAATACGTCTCATTAGTATGAACAGCTTCGAAGAATATACTCTGATCATAGGCGTGCTGGCCATTGCCATTGAAGGTTTTCAGCGGCTTAAAAAAAAGTTTTCAGCCTGGTTTGGCCATCCCTCCTGACAACCGTTAATCTTCTGTGCTGCGCTGAAAGCTGTAAAAGAGGTATCCCAGAAACGGAAGGATCAGCACACTGCCCGCCAGTAAGGCAATACCCAGCGTCTGCATTGTTTTTTCCGGCGCCATATGCTCATATAATGACAGATCGCGCCCATTTTTCAGCCTGAGGAAGTACGGGAAATGCGCATAACTGATTGCCAGCAAAATCATGGTTACCTGAAAACCCGCCAGAATACGCAAAACTGTCGTTTTTCCGCGCAACAGCAGGTACCACAATGCAACCAGTGAAAGCGTTGCCGCAATGACCGCTGATAAGCCTACAGGGTTCTCGAATATCCAGGTGCGGAGCGGTACCTCGTCCTGTTCGGCAAAAATGAATACCACGCAGCCGCTCGCTACCGCAGCGAGATTCATTTGTTTGGCTTTTCTTATAAAGCGCTTCCGGTCCGCGTGGTCATCACTTTCGCCTATCAGGTAAATGGCCGCCAGGAAGCCGCACAGCGCTACGGTAAACAGACCGACTGAAACCGAAAAACCGTTCAGCCAGCCCCATATATAGGCGGATGCAAAATCTGTAGCGCCCGTATCAATGTGCCTTGAAATTACACTTCCGGCAATGATGCCGAGAAACAGCGGTGTTATAAAACTGCTGTACACAAAGATGCGGTTATATGTTTGCTGCATGCTGTCTTTTACCGCATCATAGTGCCTGAACACAAATGCAGTGCCGCGTGCAATGATTCCGATCAGCATGATGGCGAGAGGAATATGCAGGTAGACCGACATGGTGCTATAAATTACCGGAAACCCGACAAACAGGATGACCACAGCAATGATCAGCCACATATGATTGGCTTCCCATACCGGGCCGATTGCATGGTACATGGTCTTCCGCGTCTTACTGAGGTTTTTTCGGGAAGTAAGCAATTCAACAATACCGGCTCCGAAGTCAGCCCCGCCAAGCAGGAAATACAACAGGATCGACACGCACAGGAAGATAAGGACAACAGATTCCATTATGTAGTTTTATTGAGGTCAGGGTTGCTTGAATAAAGGACAGGCACCATTTTGATCTGCCGGTAAAGGAGAAAGATGACGATTAAACTCAAGGAAAGATAGATAGCTGAAAAGATGTAAAACGACCAGGCAATACCGGGCATCGGTGTAACGGCTTCTGATGTTCGCATAACGTTATAAATAATCCAGGGCTGTCTGCCTACTTCGGTAACCACCCAGCCAGCTTCGAGCGCAATGTAGCCCAGCGGAATGGCAAAAACGAACAGTTTAAGGAACCAGCCTCGTTCAAGCCAGCTTTTTTTTCTGATCAGCGCTATAAAATACAAGACAGAAACGGCCATCAGCAGCGTTCCTATGCCAACCATAACCTGGAAAGCATAATGTGTAATTGCCACGGGTGGCCTGTCGTTAGCGGGGAACTGATCAAGGCCTTTTACTTCAGCATTCCAGTCGCCATGAGCCATGAAGCTGAGCAGTCCCGGAATTTCGAGTTTTGCATTGACACGTTCGGTTTTGTCATCAGGTATTCCGCCAATGATCAGCGGTGCCCGGCGTTCCGTTTTGTACAGGGCCTCCATTGCTGCAAGTTTTGCCGGCTGCCTCTGTGCTACATCCTTGGCAGAAATATCGCCGCTTAACGGCTGCAGCATTGCAGCTACACAACCAAAGACAGCTGCGATACGAAAAGCTTTCGCATGAAAGACACGCTCCCGGTTGCGCAACAACATAAGCGCATGTACTCCGGCTACAGCAAAGCCGGTCGATGCAAACGCGGCCAGTGTCATGTGTAAAGCCTGACTAAACCAGGCCCGGTTAAACATCGCGGCCATGGGGTCTATGTTCAGGTATTTCCCGTTTACAAAGTCAAAGCCCGCCGGACTATTCATCCAGGCATTGGCTGCTACCACGAGTATACCCGAGGCAAGTCCGCTCATTCCGACCACGAGACCCGTAAACCAGTGGAACCAGCGATTCAGTTTTTGCCATCCGTACAGAAAAAACCCCAGCGCTATGGCTTCAATAAAAAAAGCCGTACCCTCAAGCGAAAATGGCATACCGAATATAGGTCCGGCGTGTTTCATAAACTCCGGCCACAACAATCCCAGTTCAAAAGACAAAACTGTCCCTGACACGGCACCCGTTGCAAAAAAAATCGCCACGCCTTTGCTCCATGCCTTTGTCAGATCCTTATAAACATCATTGCCCGTTCGCAGCCATTTGTAATGCGAAACAGCCATAAAGAATGGCATCACCATGCCGATGCATGCATAAATGATATGGAAACCCAGGGAAAGTGCCATCTGCGATCGCGCGGCGAGAAAATCATCCATATGCTAAGGATTTAAGACTGTAACAAATATACTGTACAAATCTCCTGCATCCGAAGCGATGACACATTGTACCAGGCCCATTATTAATTTAGAACCGTTCTAAAAAACATCATGTATATTCGGCTGTCCTTTTATACAGGAGATACACAATATGGAAAAAGAACTAAATGCCGAAATCTACAACCAGATTCTGGAATTGTCTGAAGTTGGGAATGCACTGGCAGATCAGGACGACTTCAGGGCCGCCCGTACAAAATTTGAAGAGGCGCTGGCGTTATTGCCTGAACCAAAAACGGATTGGGAAGCCGCATTGTGGTTATATGCGAGTATGGGCGATATGGACTTCCTGTCGGGTCGTTACACCGAAGCCGCTGAAGCGCTGAGCCGGGCCCTGAACTGCGAAGATGGCGCGACAAACCCTTTCGTTCGACTGCGGCTTGGACAGTCGCTCTTTGAACAGGGAATGCATGGAGAGGCTACCGAGCATTTATTGCGTGCCTATATGCTCGAAGGGTCAGAGATTTTTGAGTCAGAAGATCCGAAATACTTTCATTACCTGAAAACCAACGTAAAGGATATTAATTAACAGGTTCAGGCTTTAAAGCAAAAGCCACAGCTTGTGGCCGTGGCTTTCGTATAAGAACTTGTTACAGGTCTGCTCCCGGTACTGTGCCGGGTTCGTGGCTGTCGCCAAGTGGTTTATGCTTGCGGGTATGATCTGTTGAAAAATCAGACTGGTCCAGGGAGGCTATGCCTTCAGGATTTACAGATTTTTTGTCCTCGTTATTATCCTGCGTATCTTCCTGACCGCCGCCATTGTTCAGTCTTTCCTGGTCTTCGCTGCTGTTGTGCAGTCCTTCTGGATTTGTACTTGAATTCATGTTCTTTATCTTTTGGTTCATGATTGGACTCAAAAGAAAAACACATCAGTTCAGTAAATGTTTCAAAGATCTACGGCATCGCCCTTTGTGGCCTCAGGCATTTACATTTTGCCGTACAACCTGTTTCACCTTTTCAACAACGTAATCCAGCTCTTCTTTTGTATTGTACTTACTGAACGAAAAGCGAACCGAAGGCCGGTTTGGATCGGCGCCGATCCCTGTCAGCACATGCGAACCGATATTTGAGCCTGATGAACATGCGCTCCCGCCGGAGGCGCAGATTCCGTTAATGTCAAGATTAAACAGCAGCATATCGGCCATGTCCATTTCAGGAAACGACACATTCAAAACCGTGTACAAGCTTTTTTCAGGGTCAACTTCGCCGTTAAACGCTACCCCCGGAACTTCGGTCTGCAGGCGTTTCTTCAGATAGTCTTTTAATGATTGGATATATTGCTGATGACTATCCATTTCAGCGTAAGCAATCTCAAGCGCTTTGGCAAGGCCGACAATACCATAAACATTTTCCGTACCGCCGCGCATGTTACGTTCCTGTGCACCGCCGTAGATCATTGGCGGAATTTTTACTTTATTGCTGACGTATAGAAAGCCAACCCCCTTAGGCCCGTGAAGTTTATGCGCTGCGCAAACCAGGAAATGAGCTTTAAGCTTTTTTACGTCATGTGCGTAGTGCCCCATCGTTTGCACCGTATCTGCATGATAGATAGCGTTATAGGTCTCGCATAATTCGCCCACCCGCTCCATATCGGTAAGCGTTCCCAACTCGTTGTTCGCATGCATTAATGATACGAAAGAACGTTCGTTGTCTTGCAGCAGCTGTTCAAGATGTGCGTAGTCAACATTGCCTTTTTCATCGATATTGACGAAACTGAGTTTGTCGATCACGCCATCGCGCAGCAGGTTATGAAGGGTCTGCTCAACGGCATGGTGTTCGATCCTGGAGGTAATTGCATGGCGGATGCCATACGCGGCGATACCACAACGAATTGCCATATTATCGGCCTCCGTACCACCTGAGGTGAAAAATATCTCGGCGGGTGCCGCGTTCAGGATGCCGGCAACTGTTTTTCTCGCTTTTTCGACAAGCGTACGTACCTCGCGGCCAAGCGCATGTATTGCTGAAGGATTTCCGAAGAAATTCTCCATCACATTTGTCATTTCAGCAATAACTTCTTTGTCCAGCGGTGTCGTTGCCGCATTGTCAAGGTAAACCCTTTGCATGTTCCCGAATTTAATAAGTTAGTAAGCCTGCCCTTGTCATGGCTGACAGGACAGACATTTTGCGGCTTTCACCGTAAGGCAGATCAGCTTTGACAACTATCTGGTACCGAGTACTTCCTTGATATCTGCAATAATCTTGGATGCCAGGTTTTCAGCAATAGTTTCATTTTCTGCCTCGCTGTAGATCCTGATAATCGGTTCGGTGTTTGACCGACGCAAATGTACCCATTTTTTATCAAATTCGATTTTCAGTCCGTCGATCGTGCTGTGCGGCTGGGCTTTGTATTTTTCACGAACGCTGGCGAGCAAACCGTCGATATCCATATCATCGGTAAGGGTGATTTTATTTTTTGAGATATGGTATGCAGGATAGCTGTTACGCAGTACCGAAATCGGCTTACCGAAACGCGCCAGGTGCGTAAGGAACAGCGCGATACCTACCAAAGCATCGCGGCCATAGTGCAGTTCAGGGTAAATAATACCTCCATTGCCTTCGCCACCGATAATTGCCTGAACAGCCTTCATCTGGTTAACTACATTCACTTCTCCAACCGCTGCCGCGTGATATTCCTGTCCGGCGGCCTCCGTTACATCGCGCAAAGCGCGGGTAGACGAAAGGTTAGACACGGTATTGCCCGGGGTGTGTTTCAGAATAAAGTCTGCAACGGCTACCAGGGTATATTCTTCGCCAAACATGCTGCCGTCTTCGTTCACAAAACACAAACGGTCAACATCGGGATCTACAACAATGCCGAGGTGAGCGTTGCGCTTTTGAACCTCTTTCGAGATTTCTGTAAGATTTTCAGGAAGCGGTTCAGGGTTATGAGGAAAATGTCCGTTTGGCTCGCAATAAAGCTCAGTAATCTCCTGCACACCGAGCGCGCGCAGCAGGGCCGGTACATAGATACCCCCCGTTGAATTCACGCAGTCAATTACCACGCGAAATCCTGCATTGCGAATGGCCTCAGCGTCTACCAGCGGAAGCGCCAGCACTTTGTCAATATGTTTTTGCAGGTAACTGTCATCTTGTTTGATCTGGCCAAGCTCATTTACATCTGCGAACTCAAAATCTGATTTTTCAGCCATGTCAAGTACCTCTTTGCCATCGGCATCGCTGATAAACTCCCCCTTTTCATTCAGCAGTTTGAGGGCATTCCATTGTTTGGGATTATGGCTGGCCGTAAGAATGATTCCGCCTCCGGCCGCTTCGTCAGGAACGGCTATTTCTACGGTCGGCGTTGTAGAAAGGCCGAGATCAATCACTTCTATGCCCAGCCCCTGGAGCGTGCCGAGAACAAGATGGTTGACCATTTGTCCGGAGATGCGGGCGTCACGGCCTACAACGATTTTTTTCTTACCGCTTTTGGCAACGACCCAAGCGCCGAATGCTGCTGTAAATTTTACGATATCGATTGGTGTAAGGCCTGATCCGGCGGCGCCGCCAATGGTTCCGCGAATGCCGGAAATAGATTTGATAAGTGTCAAAGGTCTACGAATTTGGGTGAGCGTCAAAAATAAAAAATTACTTTCGAAGCACCGGTGATTTGCCCGCTTTTATTCGTTCGAAAGCGAAAATCTAATCACCCGACAAGGATTAGCGCCCCGGGGAAGGGTTCAAAGTAGTATATTTGCGCCTCAAAATTGATCTGTTTATGCAGCGAAAGTGGTTTCAATATTGGTTCAATTCACCCTTCTACCACATCCTATACCACCAGCGGGATGATGCTGAAGCCGAATTCCTGATCGACAACCTGATTGCCAGCTTACGGCCCCGCGCCGATGACCGCATTCTGGACATTGCCTGCGGAAGGGGCCGCCACGCCGTGTACCTCAATAAAAAGGGTTTTGATGTCACAGGCATAGACCTGTCAGAGCAGAATATAAAGTACGCGAGGCAGTTCGAGAACCGCTCCCTGCATTTCTTTGTTCATGACATGCGAAAGCTGCATTATATAAATTATTATGATCTCGCGCTAAATCTGTTTACCAGTTTCGGGTATTTCGAAACGGAACTTCAGCACGTAAACGCCCTCAAATCATTCCGGAAGTCGCTCCGCGAAGATGGGACGCTGGTTATCGATTATTTTAATACACAAAAAATTCTGCGTAATCTTACACATATGGATACCAGAATTGCGGAAGGTATTGAGTTCCATATAAAAAAATTTGTTCAGGACGGTAAGATCATCAAACACATTAACTTCGAGCACCGGAACAAGACCTATGCATTCGAAGAGCGTGTTCAGGCATTTATGCCCGAAGATTTTGAACGTATGTTTGAAAAAAGCGGTTTGAGAATTACAAATACATTTGGTGATTATGCGCTTAACCCGTTCCAGGAAACGGTTTCAGACCGCCTGATCTTTATCTGTAAAAAGGCATGATTGAGAGCATACAGCAGTTTGACGCCGACTTGTTCCTGAAGATACACCGGGGCTGGAGCAATGACTTTCTGGACTTTTTCTTTCCGCTGGTGCGCAACCGGTATTTCTGGGCTCCGCTCTACCTGTTTATCATCATTTTCTTCATAAAAGAATACAAAAAAACGGGTTATTACCTGCTGGGAATTTTCCTACTTACCTTTGGCCTGGGCGACCTGACGGCATCGCGCCTCATCAAACCCTTTGTGGCAAGGCTTCGGCCCTGCAATGAACCAACACTTGCCCTCGACATTATTCACCGGGTGCCCTGCGGCAGCGGCTACAGTTTTCCGTCTGCTCATGCCACCAACCATTTTGCACTGGCTGTGTTTATTATCTGTGTTTTCTATCCTAAATGGAAGCCCATTCTGCCCATCGGGCTGGCTTGGGCAATCATGATCAGCCTGGCTCAGATTTATGTCGGGGTACACTATCCGGTTGATGTGATGACCGGCACATTGCTTGGCTGCAGCATCGGTTTGCTTACGGCGAGGCTGTTTAAAACATTGAAACCTGAGTTCTGATGGAGATCTGGAAATTTCTGATCCTGTTTTTCAGCGCCTTTCTGGGCGGAATTGCGATCTTTTTGGTCAAGAGCGACAAGTCGGCTTTGTTAAAGCTGATCCTTTCATTCAGCGGGGCTTACCTGTTTGCCATTACCGTTCTGCACCTGATTCCCGAGGCCTACAGCGGTACAGATTCTGAAGAGATCGGCATCTTTATTCTTATTGGCTTTCTTTTCCAGGTTTTGCTTGAACAATTTTCGCAAGGGGTTGAACATGGGCACATTCACCGGCATCATGACCATGACCGGCAGTTCCCATGGGGAATCATGCTTAGTCTTTGTCTGCATGCATTCCTTGAGGGGATGCCGCTTGCACGCGACAGGCAGAATGAGCTGATCTTTGGCATATCTCTTCACCACATTCCTGCAGCATTTGCCCTGGCGAGTATCCTCCTCCAGAACAAGTTTCGTGGTGGCCTTCTGTTGCTCTGCGTAGGTGTATTCGCTATTATGGCACCTCTTGGTTATTATGTAAGCCTTGGGCTGAGCAACGGCACCATCGGTGGTGTTGAATCATACTTCAACAAGATCATGGGCATTGTGATCGGCATTTTTCTGCATATTTCTACAACCATCCTGTTCGAATCAAGTATGGATCATAAAGTCAATAAGCGTAAGATGATCGCCGTTTTGCTCGGTATCGGGATTGCGGTTGCCGGAACTTATCTTTAAGCCTTCCGGTTTAATTTATCGAGCAGATGGTTCAGGCCTTTCGCCTGGTCAAGTGTAAGTTTTCGTGCAATAAAAGTTGACAAGTCCACCTGCTGGTCAATGGCCTCGAGGAGTTTCAGACCTGACTCATTGATGCTGATGTCTACCGTACGGCGGTCCGAATTACCAGGTTCCCTGACTACAAATTTTTTCTGCAACAGACGGTCAATGATGCGGGAAATATCGCTCATCTTGTCAACCATCTTCTGTTTAATCAGACTGATCGTGGCTGCACCGGGGTATTGCCCCCTCAGTATTCGCAATACATTAAATTGCTGGGTGGTAATCTGGAAATCCTTTAGCCGTTCGCGCATTTCAAGATTACACCGGTTAGCTGCATACAGAAGATTGATTAAAGCCTTGTCGCACTCCAGGCGCAAGGCGCTTGTTGCTTGTTCATTGATTGACCTCATAAAACATCATTTTGTCCTGGTTCGACCGGATTTTGGCCTTCCATAGTTCCAGGGGCAGTGAAGGCATTTGTTTTTGCAGCAGTAACCGCGCTTCAGATGATATTCTTTCGTAAACACCATCAAACCAGCTTCGTTAAAATAAAAGTCTTTCCCCTCTTCCATTATTCCAGAATCTTAACGAACAGCGAGCCTGCAAAAAATTCCTTCAGATCTGCCCCGTCCCCATGTAAGGTCCAAACTTCTTTTGGCGATACCGTTTTTATCAATAAGATAATACCTTGCCAATCTGAATGGTCAGACAAAAATAATTTAATTCCACCTTTACTTTGCAGCGCTTCCCAGCCGCTTGCAAACGCCCTGACAAAATTCAGGTCAAAGCTATAACTCTTGAAAGATAAAGGGGTTACGAGATAAACAATGTCTTTCTCGCCGCGCTTTGCAATTTTTGTGTTGTAAGGTTCCCATTTCCATGGTCCTTTGCCAAAGCTTTCATAGATTTTCATAAAGGGTGCAATGCCCGAATGAACAAGTATCCTTTTTTCCGGACAGTACGTATTTAGCAGATGAACCAGACGCTGGCTTTTACCCAGGGCATATGCGCCCAACAGAATAGGATGCTGCGTTTCAGACAAGCGCCTTATCTCCGCCTCTGGCTGTGGATGCGTCAACCCCTTTCGCGCAAATGTGGATTCTGTGATCAATACATCGGCCTGAACAGCTTCAAGGCGTTCACAGGTTGCATCTTCCTGCGTTTTGAAGTCGCCGGTATAGAGGTACCGGATCCCCTCAAATTCCATCAGTATCATGGCCGAACCAAGCATATGTCCGGCAGGCAGCAGTGTTACGCGAACCTTGCCGATCATAAACGGCTCGCCATACATCCTGCAGGAAAAACTACCCGCCGCCATCGGGCCGTAACGGTGCTGCATGAACGCCCTTGTGGCCGAGGTACAAAACACCTGTCCGTTACCGGGAATGGCATGATCTGCATGCGCATGTGATATGATGGCAATACGAGCGGGCTGGCGGGCATCGAGATAAAAATCGCCGTAACGGCAATACAGGCCGGCCCTGGTCGATACAATAAAATCCTGCAAAATCATGAACCCGGCTCAGTAAATTGCCTGTGTAAGCGCATAACCTGAGGAATGAGGGCTGCATCTTCCTGGTTTGTGATGAGGTAGTCGGCCATTTTTTCCTTGGTTTCATCATCGAATTGCCGGGCTATTCTTTGAAGGACCGCATCGCGGCTAGCGCCGTCGCGCTCCATAACGCGTCCGATTCTTAGCTCAAGCGGAGCAGTAACAAGGACATTCCGATCGCACATACGGTAGGAGCCGCTTTCGAAAAGCAGCGCCGCTTCCTTGAGTATGTATGGCGCCCGCCGGTCGACCGCTGCTACCCACACATCAAAGGCGCGGAACACCGCGGGATGAACAAGGGCGTTCAGTCTTGCCAGTTGTTCGTCATCGTTGAAAACGATACCTGCTATGTGCTGATTATCAAGCGATCCATCTGCACGGTA
This sequence comes from Pedobacter sp. SYP-B3415, assembly GCF_004138205.1. Lineage (GTDB taxonomy): Bacteria > Bacteroidota > Bacteroidia > Sphingobacteriales > Sphingobacteriaceae > Pedobacter. The sequence continues at coordinate 241,816 of NZ_RXNQ01000033.1, read as the reverse complement.
GCTGTGCTTACCGAACGCTTCCCTGACTCCTGCCATCAGGATCGGGTCGGTAGTCATCAGCGCTTTCGCCTGGCTGTCAGCATAAAAAACGGGGATGCCCAGTACTTCAAAAATTTTGCACACGGTTGTCTTACCGCTTCCTATGCCTCCGGTTATTCCTATTTTCAGCATCAGCGTTCGATAATAAAGTCTACCTTTTCCGGACTCACGGAGATCAGTTTGCAGTAATCAGGAAAACGTGACATACGCACCCGCAGCTGCTTATGGTGTTGAAGGCTCCATTCGTTCAGGTCTGCCTGCGCCTCCATCATGTCCTCGTTGATATCGTCATAATCGCTCAGAGACACCATAAATTTTACCCTGACCTTCCGGGGAAATACAGAAAGATCAAGAAACCGTGGATTGTTAACGATCTTGAGGGGCACACTGACTTCTTTTTCGGTAAACTCATCAACCGGGATCTTAACCTCGGCCGTAGTCGGAAAAATGTTGATGTTCTTTTTCTTTTTTTCCTCCATCGGAATGCGTGCCATGCTGGTATGCTGTATCTTTTCAAGAAACAGCGTATCAGTACGCCATTCGCGGATGCCGGCTATCTCCTCCTGCGGTCCAGATATGGTTACATATTTCGGGATCACTTCAATGGGTCCTGATACATCATATTGTTTCACGAACTTCAGGTCAGATACAAGTTTCACCGGTACCCGTTTAACGGTCCGCTTCGAAAAATCAAAATAAAGCGTATCGGGTTTAATGCTGACTATTTTCTGTGAGGTTTCCAGCTGTTTATTGATGTTGTACAATTGGTCGCTGAACACGACGAAATTCCTGATGTTCAGCGAATTCAGACTAACGGCGATAGACTGCGGGTTGATGCGGAGCCTGGCAAACACAAGCTGCCAGCCGGTTCCCTCAACCTGAAGGTCTACCGTGTCTGACTGGAGGGGATGAAATGCCTTATTCTGCGGGAAATTTTTGTAGACCAGGACAGTTTTTGCCGTATAAACATATTTGTTTTTAAGCGCAAGAAATATCCAGCCCGATAGGGCCAGCAGCAAACACAACAGGAAGGTCAGGAAACGCCTTCTTTCAACTTTAGTGAGTTTGATGATGGGCATGCAGATACGTGCTGTTAGTTCATTTCAAATGTAACAAAGATCGTGTCAAGGTCAAAGCCACAAACAAAAGCGGGATGCCATGGGCATCCCGACAAGTCTTCAATATGTACAATCTGCACTAAGCTTTTGGCTGCGCGGCTTTAGTCGCATCAAGTGATACGGCTGTCTTATCGAAGCGGATCTTCGTGCCACCTTCAACCTCAAGCAGAAAGGTAGTTTCGTTCATATCAACGATGCGGCCATGAATACCTGCAGTAGTGACGACCTTATCGCCCTTTTTCAGATCGCCGATCATTTTTTTATGCTCTTTGGCTTTTCTTACCTGTGGCCGGATCATGAAAAAATAAAAAACGACCATGATCAGGACCATAGGAACGATCATTCCAAGTCCGCCGCCCTGAGCCTGTAATAAAATTGCTGCTGTCATTAACGCTGTATTTAATTAAATTTTAGTTTGCTTTTACTTCACCCACCAGGTGCACAACCGACATTGTCGGATTAGCATTTGAGGTAATAGTGATTCCCTTATCCTGTACACCTTCTTTTCCATTGCTGTCAAATACGACTTTGATTACGCCTTCTGCACCAGGTTTGATCGGCTCTTTAGGCGGCTCTGGTACTGTACAGCCGCAACTAGCAGAGGCATTGCTGATAATGAGCGGTGTTTTACCGGTATTCCTGAATTTGAAGTCATGCTGAACCTTCTCGCCCTGTTTGATTGTTCCGAAATCGTAGGTTTCGCGCTCCCAGGTAATTACAGGCGCATCTTTATCAGGTACGGCAGCCGCATGATCTGCGCCGTTATTTGATACCGCAGCTGTTTCAGACTGGGCTGTTTCATTTTTCTGGTTGCTTTGGCAGGAAGCGAGGGCGCCGGCCATCAGCACGGCAAAAAAGATTCTTTTCATGTGTTTTAATCAGTTAGTCTTCAATCAAACCCCTTCCCGACTTCTTAATGCTGTTGGTGCGCTTAAGGTCGGCAAGAATTTTATCTAAAATACCGTTTATGAATGAATTACTTTTCGGCGTACTGTAATCTTTTGATAAATCAAGGTATTCATTGATGGTTACCTTTACAGGAATCGAGGGAAAATTAAGCAGTTCACAAATCGCCATTTTCATCAGGATGGTATCTACAATGGCAATACGCTCCGATTCCCAGTTCTTGGTACGCTCGGCAATCAGTTCATTGTATTTAGCTTCGTTCTGCAGTGTATATACAAAAAGATCACGAACAAATTTGCTGTCTTCTTCCCAATCCTGGCTTATCACCGTCAGTTTATTCTTGAACGGGTCATCGAACGTAAAGTTCTTGAGCGTTTTGGCTACCATTCCTTTCATCACCTCATGGTCTACAGGCCAGTTGATAAATTTATCTTCAAATACCTGAACGATATTTGGATTTTTTAAGATGATTTTCCGGAAGAGGAATTTGATAATGTCTTTTGAGGATTCAAGGTCATCATTTGAATCGGCGAGATAAGCGGCGTATTCTGCCGATTTCTTCAGCTCAGAAAAGGCTGTTTTTGTGATCTCGGGATCAAAGCCCCAGTCTATTTTATATTTTTTTACCGCCGATGCAAACTCAGGATTTTGCTTGAGCAGGTTTGCGAATTTATTATGCAGCAGTTTAAGATTAGGATTGAGATCTTCTGCGCTGGGCAGAAATTTGTTGGCCCTTTCAGCGGCGTCATTGCTGGTATATTCAGTAACGTCGAGGATGAGCGACAGCATCCAGATGTACATTTCATAAACGCTGTCGATGCTTTGCATCAGTACTTTTTCGAAAGAACGGATGTCTTTCTTACTGTCCATTTGCCATGCAAAGATAGTTTGCAGCGCTTTGATTCTGAGGTGTCTTCTGTTTAACATGAAAAGAACGATTCGGTTAAAAAACCTGTTATTTAAATTTTTACTAATAAGACGATTTTATTTTTTTGATCGATGCGATGCGTTGTTCAGCGATCCGGTTTGCAGCTTCAAGCGTAGGGATGTTTTCTTTTTTAGACATCCGCAGCACATCACGCGTAGCGTCAAAAATGTGCTCAGTAAGCTGGATAGTCCGTTTTTTTCCTAAACCTGTAAGCTCCGAATAACAGCTGATCAGGCCGCCGGCATTGATCAGGTAATCGGGCGCAAAAACCACACCTTTTTCCAGTAATGCACGGCCGTGTTTCTCATCATCTGCAAGCTGGTTGTTTGCTGAACCGGCAATAACGGCAAATTTCATCTTATCGATGGTCTTGTCGTTAATCGTTGCACCGAGTGCGCATGGCGCATATACATCTGCCTCAATACCGAAAATCTTGTCTGCATCAATTGGCTTCGCCTTGTACTTTGAGGCTACATGCATGGTCAGGTCTTTATTGATGTCACTGATCAGCACAACTGCATTCTCTTTTCGCAGAAGCGAAACAAGGTGCTCCCCTACTTTGCCAAGTCCCTGCACAACGACAGTTTTTCCGGCCAGCATATCTGATCCGTAAACCTCCTTAAGCGAGGCTTTGATACCGTAATAAACACCTTGTGCAGAAAAAGGCGCAGGATCTCCCGCACCGCCCAGCGACTCAGGAACACCGGTTACATACTGCGTTTCCATGCGAATGTATTCCATGTCGCGTGCAGTAGTTCCAAGTTCTTCGGCAGTGATGTACTCGCCGTTGAGGTTTTTGATGAAGCGCCCGTAACTACGCATCAGCGCTTCTGATTTGTCCTTACGTGAATCGCCGATAATTACGCCCTTGCCACCGCCAAGATTCAGACCGGTGATGGCCGACTTGTAAGTCATACGTTTGGAAAGCCGCAGCACATCTTCCAGCGCTTCAGCCTCAGACGAATAATTGTACATGCGCGTACCGCCAAGTGCCGGACCCAGAGTTGTGTCGTGAATGGCAATGATTGCTTTCAATCCTGAATCTGAATCATTGCAAAAAACAACCTTTTTGTGGCCGGATGCACTCAACTGATCCAATACGGAAGGGCTTTGTTCGGGCATATGGATGTATTGATTAACGCTGGGCCAAAAATAGATAAAAAAACCATTATTTACACTCCCGTAACTAAATCACCAAAAAATTTGCACGTTATTTTGGGTAGATTTGCAGGGTATGAAACACCTTCGTTATCTCAACAAATACTTTTACAAATACAAGTGGTGGATTATACCCGGTGTCTTTTTTGTCACCATATCAAACATCTTTGGCGTTGTGCCTGCGCAGGTCATTGGCTTTGCGTTCGATCTGATCACTGAAAACCTTGTTATCTACAGACTGTTTGCAGGGTTTGAACGGCAGCAGATCATGTATGATATCTTCAGCGCCGGCCTGCTCTATTTTGGTGCCGTCGTTCTTGCACTTTACCTGCTGCGCGGGCTGTTCATGTTTTTTATGCGCCAGACACTGATTCTCATGTCCAGGCATATTGAATTTGACATGAAAAACGAGATCTACACGCATTACCAGGAGTTAAGCCTCGGTTTTTACAGGCGGAATAATACAGGCGACCTGATGAACAGGGCAACTGAAGACGTAAACCGTGTTCGCATGTATGTTGGTCCCGCCATTATGTATGCGCTGAATACAGCCGTTCAGGTTGTGCTTATCGTCTACGCCATGTTTAACGTAAATTCAACCCTGGCCCTCTACAGCCTCGCGCCCTTACCTGTACTCGTGGTAACCATTTATTACGTCAATACGGGCATTCATGATAAAAGTGAAAAGATTCAGCAGCGACTGTCATCCCTCTCGGCATTTGTACAGGAACGGCTGTCAGGGATCAGGGTAATCAAATCATACGTACGCGAATCGCAGACGCGCGATGCTTTTGCCGTGCAGAGCGAAGATTACAAAGCCGAATCGATGAAACTTGTCAGGTTGCAGGCATTGTTTTACCCAACCATGCTCCTGCTGGTAGGCTTGAGCACGATTCTGACCGTTTATATAGGTGGCCTGCAAGTAATTAACGGATCGATCAGTGCGGGGAATATTGCCGAATTTATTGTGTATGTCAACCAGCTTACATTCCCGGTGACCATGCTTGGATGGGTTACGACACTCATTCAGCGCGCAGCAGCCTCGCAGAAACGCATCAATGAGTTTTTGCAGCTCCGCCCAGATATTACCAGCGGAAACGTGGCAACCGGAACAATAGCCGGCGCAATTGAACTCAAAGATGTCAGCTTCACTTATCCGGACACCGGCATCACAGCGCTGAGCAACATCAACCTTGCAATTAAGCCAGGGCAGTTTGTTGCGGTCATCGGACGCACCGGTTCCGGAAAATCGACCCTGGCAAACCTGATCATGCGGATGTACGACGCAAATTCAGGCAGTGTTGAAATTGATGGCATTGATGTAAAACAACGGGACCTGCAGCATTTCCGGGACCAGATCGGTTTTGTTCCGCAAGAAGTTTTTCTTTTCTCAGACACCATCAGCAATAATATTGCCTTTGGACTTGATAACCTGGACCATAACGCCGTGAGCGAAGCAGCCCGGAATGCAGCGGTGTACGAAAACATCATCGGATTCGAACAGGGATTTGAGACCATGCTCGGAGAACGCGGCATCACCTTATCGGGCGGTCAGAAGCAACGGGTTTCAATTGCCCGGGCATTGATCAAGGAACCGAAAATTCTCATCTTCGACGATTGCCTTTCGGCCGTTGACACCAAAACCGAGGAGGAAATTCTGAGCAATCTTGGCAGGCTGATGAAGGGAAAAACAACCCTGCTGATTGCCCATCGTATTTCGACAATTAAGAACGCAGATCTGATACTCGTACTTGAAGAAGGACGGGTAAAAGAGCAGGGAACCCATGCCGAATTGCTTTCACTTAATGGCAGTTACGCAGAAATGCACGCCAACCAGTTGCTTGAAGAAGAGGAGAACAAAATGAAATAAATTTCTATTTTGAAGTTTCAGAATTTGCTTTATATTTACCGCAACCAAAAACCAAGAACAATACCAATCATGGGAGAATACGACAACAAAGAGCGAGAAGAGGTTTTTTCTAAAAAAGTAAGAGCGGGGAAAAGAACTTATTTTTTCGACGTGAAGGCAACCCGCGCGGGCGACTATTACCTGACAATTACTGAAAGCAAGAAAAGACCGGAAGATGGAGTGTTTGTCAAGCACAAGATCTTTTTGTACAAAGAGGATTTTGAAAAGTTCTCCGAAGGTTTGAATGACACGGTCGACTATATCAAATCTCATCAGGATGTCGTTGAAAAACGATATGAGTTTTCGGAACATGCAGAGCATGCTTCACCAAGACCAGTTGAAGACGATTTTTCTTTTTAAGTGATATTTAATTGATGAAAACCTCCGTTATGCGGAGGTTTTTTTTTGGCCTCCTCTTGTCGGGGCTACAGGTCACAGACACCTTTAAGACCGGAAAAACCGGCTAAAATACAGCAACTGGTATCCCACGGCATTGCTCCAGTATTCCCAGTTATGAACGCCGGGCCTGATAATGAAATCATGGTTAATGTTCAAGTAATCCAATTTTTCATGTAAGGCTACGTTCACATCATAAAAAAAGTCGCCTTTACCGCAGTCTATAATCAACGCCAGCTTACCCGGAGTTAACAGATGCAGCTGTTCAATTACGCTGTTGGCTGCCCACCGTTCAGGAAATTCTGCTTTTGGCCCCAGGCGCCTGGCCAGGTCCCAGTTGTTCGGAAAAGGCCTGATATCTACGCCCCCGCTCATGCTTCCGGCGGCGCCGAATACCTCCTGATGTTTAATCGCAAGATAGAGCGCACCATGCCCGCCCATACTTAATCCGGTGATAGCCCTGGCCCTGCGGTCTGCTATGGTCTTGTAGTTTTTATCTATCCATTGAACGAGTTCTGTTGAGACATACGTTTCGTAACGCCATTTTTTATCTACCGGGCTGTCAAAATACCAGCTGCCTATGTTGCCGTCAGGACAAACGATAATCAGCTTATGCCTGTCTGCCTCATTTTGTATAGCCGGGAACTTTTTGACCCAGCCATCGTAACGGTCGCCATAACCATGCAAAAGATAAACAACGGGATAGGTCTTGCTGCCATCATAACCTTCGGGCAATACAACGACAGCCTTAATGTCTTTTTTCATGGAAGCACTGTGCGTAATAACAGTATCAACCTTTGCGGCCAGGACTGGTAAAACAGGGAAAGCCAGCAGCACGACAAAAGATACGAAATAGAAAAATCTGAGCTTCATACAGGATCTAATTTACCGAAGTTAAGGAAAACGGTTGATCGGCTGCCTCTGTGCCACGGGTTTTATTTGGGGTATTACTCATTTTAAACTCAAGGATACCACCGTTTATGATGTCTTCATAGCTGATCCAGTTGCGGCTGTATTCTTTACCATTTAACCGGGCAGACTCAATATACACGTTCTCTTTGCTGTTGTTCTGTGCATCAATTGTAAACGTTTTTCCGTTTTCCAGCTGAATGCTGGCTTTCTGAAACACCGGACTGCCGATTACATACTGATCGGTTCCCGGGCAAACGCTGTACAGGCCAAGCGCACTCAGCACATACCATGATGACATCTGCCCCTGATCTTCATCGCCAGGATAACCTTTTTCGGTGGCGTTATAAAGCTTGTTCATAATGGTGCGCACACGCTCCTGCGTTTTCCAGGGTGCCCGTGCATAATTGTACAGGTAGGCCACATGCTGAACCGGTTGATTGCCATGCGCATACTGCCCCATATTGGCCAGTGCCATTTCTTTCATTTCATGAATTTCCTTACCATATGTACCAACCTTAAAGTCAGATGCACGGGTAAAGAAGGTATCGAGTTTTGCCACAAATTTTTCGTCGCCGCCAATCAGATTCTTCAACCCCTGAATATCATGGAAAACAGACCAGGTATATTGCCAGCTGTTACCTTCCGTAAAAGGGCCTCCCCACTCTACAGGATCGAAGTTTTCCTGCCAGGCGCCGTTTATTTTCCGGCCGCGCATAAAACCTGCAGCGCTGTCGAACACCTGCTTGTAGTTATACATCTGCCTGGCAAAGACCGATTCGTAGTACGTATTGCCAGACATCCGTGCCAGGTTCCAGGCACAAAAATCGTCATAGGCATATTCCAGCGTCTTTGCAGTAGCCTCAGGGATCTCCGGATAGGTAATATAACCCAGGGTGAAATATTCCTTCCAACCCTCGCGGCCGTTCGAACCGCCAAAGGGCCCTTTATTGGTAGCTTCATGATAATATGCGGCCAGCGCCTTGCTGGCATCAAAATCCCTGATTCCTTTTGCCCAGGCGTCTGCCAGCAGTGAGATTGCGTGGTTGCCAAGCATGACGCCAGACATACCGGGATTTGACCAGGTTGGCAGCCAACCCGATTCCTCCTGTGCAGCAAGCAATGATTTCATATGCCGGCCCTGCATTTCAGGATGCAAAATATTGCTGAGCGGAAACTGTGCGCGGAAGGTGTCCCAGAATCCATTATCCGTAAACATATAGCCCGGGCGCACCTTTCCATCATATGGGCTGTAATAAACAGGTTTGCCGCTCTTATCAAGATCATAGAATTTGCGTGAGAAAAGATTGGCGCGGAACAGGCAGGAATAAAACGTTGCGAGTTCCTGTTCAGACCCGCCGGAAACAGCTACACGTCCCAATAATTTGTTCCAGGTTGCAGCCGCAGAATCGCGCGTATCTTCAAAGTTCGCCGCTTTGCCCAGTTCGCGGTCGAGGTTAGTCTGCGCCTGGTCAAGACTGATGTATGATGATGATACCTTTACCTGTACCACCGCTCCTTTTTTAAATTTGATAAAAGCTCCGGCCCCCGGCCCCATGGCAAATGATTTTGCCGGAACCATGGTATTCTTGCGGTTCTCCCAGGTGCCATATCCGGTGAAAGGCTGATCGAACGAGATAACGAAATAACTTTTAAAATTTTTGGGAACAAACCGCCCGTTGTCTACATAACCGACAATCTTTCTGGCTGTGGGCAAAATCGTAATATCACAATTTTTAAGAAATCCGTCTAATACCAGGTACGCATCCTGCTCTGCAGGGAAACTGAATTTCATATGCGCTCCGCGTTCAACGGGCGAAAGCTCGGCTTTAATGCCGTTATCAAAATCGACTTTATAATAATATGGTTTTGCGATCTCATTTTCGTGCTTAAAGGCGAGTGCCCGGTCATCCTCATCAACAACAAGTTTACCGGCGCTGGGCATGAGCGAGAAAACCGCATAGTCGTTCATCCAGGGGCTGCACTGGTGTGTCTGCTGAAAACCCCGGATGGTTTTTGCCTTGTACTGGTATTTCCATCCATCTCCATTCTTACCTGTCTGCGGAGAAAAGAAATGTACGCCGAAGGGCAGGCCGACGGTAGGATAAGTATTGCCGTATGACAATGCAGGCTCAGAGTCGGTACCCTGCAGGGTATTGACATAGTCGACAGGTTGTTTGTCCTGAGCCAGTGAAGAGCAAAAACAGACTAAGCCCAACAGAGCCAGATACAAATTTTTATTCATCGTGTTTCATTTGTGTGTAACCGTAATCAAATTTAGTAATTTGTTCAGGGGAGCCAAAAAATTGACGACCTTGCGGTCAAAGCGCAAACACAAGCATGGCGCCAAATGTTTCGAACAGATGACAACCTTACCCGCAGACATGGCCGCGACTAGCCGGCCGCAACCAGCAGAGAATACTAAAAAAATAAATTTTGGAGCGCTGGCCATCAGCCTAGCAATTACGTTGGCCGTTGGTGCACTTGGCGGACTATTCACCGCGAACTCAGTAAAAACATGGTATAAAACCCTCGCCAAGCCATCATTTAATCCGCCCGATTCGCTATTCAGCCCGGTCTGGACGACGTTATTTATCCTGATCGGTATCGCCGCTTATCTGGTTTGGCGCAACAGGGCGGCGGTAGCGCACTGGCCTCGCGTGGTGGCCATTTATGCCATCCAACTCATTCTGAACCTCATGTGGTCGTTCCTGTTTTTCTATAAACGTGATATCGGTTTTGCATTGATTGAGATCTTTGTCTTTCTCGTTATAATTATAATCAACGCGATAGTTTTTTACCGGATCAATAAATGGGCAGGCTACCTCTTTGTGCCGTATATCTTATGGGTGAGCTTTGCAGCCATTCTGACCTGGCAGATCTATATTTTAAATTAATTTAATAATAAACGCTTATTTTTAGGATGTGAAAGCCCTGCTATCTCTCATCCTGCTGTCGATGCTTGGCCACATGCTCTATGCACAGAAGGTTGGCCTCGTATTAAGCGGCGGCGGGGCAAAAGGCCTGGCGCACATCGGCACCCTGAAAGCGCTGGAAGAAAACGGCATCCCGATCGACTACATTACCGGCACATCCATGGGCGGAATTGTCGGTGCCATGTATGCTGCCGGATACGCGCCGGCACAGATCGAAAAAATTGCGCTCAGCCGTGATTTTCAGGACTGGGTAAGCGGTAAGTATTCGAGCGATTACAGTTTTTTCTTCAGCAAAAATGATCCTTCCGCCTCCCTGCTTAGCGCAAAGGTTAGCCTGGATACAGGTTTCCATTTCAGCTTCCGGTCTAACCTCATCAATGACATCCCTTTAAACTTTGCGCTTCTGGAGCTTTTTTCTCAGGCTTCGGCCATTTCTAAAGATAATTTCGACAACCTCTTCGTTCCCTATCGCTGTATGGTTTCTGATGTACTTTCTCAGAACAGTATTGCGGTAGGCCGGGGAAGTCTGGCCGAAGCGGTCCGTGCCACCATGACCGTACCTGTTATCTATCGCCCCATCAGGCTGGATGGCAAATATGTATTCGACGGCGGCCTCTATAACAACTTTCCCGCAGATGTTTTAAAAAAGGAATTTAATCCGGATTACATCATCGGAGCCAATGTATCGTCAAAAATCTACAATGAATACCCATCGTCAGCAGACGAACGGCTCATGAACCGCTTTTTTGTTTTTATGTTCCTGTCGAAATCTGATTCAACGCTCATTGGAAAAAACGGAACTTATATTCAGCCCGAGCTTGGCGATTTCAGCGTCAGTAACTTCGCCCCCGTGGCTGAACTGATACAAAGGGGTTATGAAGCGACTATGGCAGATATGCCAAAAATTAAAGCAGCTGTGTTACGCCGGGAAAACAAAGACAACCTGGCCAGGCGGCGAAACGAATTCAACAACAGAAAACCAGACCTGGTGTTCAGTGAAATTTCAGTAAAGGGTGTAACGCTCAGACAGCGAAAATACATTGAGCGGCTGTTTAAGAGCGACCGGCCTACCTTCAACCTGGCAGACATCCGCAGAGGCTACTATAAGCTTGTAGCTGATGAGGTATTTGAGACTATTTATCCGCGTATCCTGTACAAGCCTGAAACAGACAGTTATATCTTTGAGATCATTGCGCAGCCGCAAAAAAGCTTTAAGGTTGACCTTGGCGGGAACATTTCAACCCGTCCCATCAGTAACGTCTTTCTCGGTCTGCAATACAATTACCTGAACCGGAAGGCCTATACCTTCGGTACGAGTTTTTATTCAGGCAGATTTTATGAATCGGTACAGGCTTCAGGCCGGATCGACTACCCGACCCGGCTGCCGCTCTTTATCGGTGCGGAACTGACCTACAACCACTGGAATTTTTATAACACAAGTCAGATATTTATCGAAAATCCACGCCCTATTTACATTGAACAATACGACCGGAGGATTGATATCAAGCTGGGTTTTCCGCTGAATAACAATGCCAGGGTGGTCTTTCACAATGCATTCATTAACAATACAGATCGTTACAGCCCGAACAACAGTTTCGTTGTCGGCGACATACTGGACCAGAGTGAGTTTAATGGTTACAGAAGTACACTGTCTTTCGAGAAAAACACCCTGAACAGAAAACAATACGCCAGCCGGGGACGAAGCCTGCAGCTGCACCTGAACTTTTTTTCGGGCAGGGAATATTACAGTCAGGGAAACATTTTCAGAAACGACGCAGGTTACCGCGAGAACCTGACGTTCAGGCAAGACAGACAATGGGGCGCTGCCAGGCTAAGCGACGAAAATTACATGTTCACAAGCGGCAAATATACCCTGGGTTACCAGATTGAAGGTGTCGTTTCCAATCAGCCTTTATTTTACACCTATTACAGCACACTGCTGAATGCACCGGCGTTCTATCCGCTCCAGGATACCCGTTCGCTGTTCGTAGAAAAACTACGGGCTTACAATTATGTGGCAGGAGGTTTGAGAAACGTATACAACCTGCGAAAAAACCTCGATCTCAGGCTCGAAGGTAGTTTGTTCCTTCCCTTCCGCGAGTTCGAACGGGTGGGGCAGCAGGGTATCCGGTATGCAGAGGTGCTTAGCAAACTAAACTATGCGGCTACCGCCGGATTGGTATACCATACGCCGCTTGGTCCGGTTAGCCTGAGTTACAATAAGTATAACGAAGCCATAAAAAGAAACGGACTTTTGCTACATTTAGGCTTTCTTATCTATAACAAACGATCTATTGAATGAAGAAGCTATTTTTGCTGATCGTAATTTCGCTTTTTGCATCTACCACCTTCGCGCAGGGCGTATCTATTAATAACTTTCTTATCAAGGAAAGCCTGCTTAAAAATTCAAAACTTGCCGTCATTGCCGCTGACAGCACCGGCAATCCGCTGGAAAAAATTAATGGAACATATACGTTCAGCGTAAGCGGCTTTACCCAGGTACTCCGTTTTCAGGATGGTGTTGCCTTGCTGCCGCTATCTATCGAACGGTCCACATTTGTTTACATCAAGCATAAAAATGAAGCCGGTACGCATAGCAAACTGGTATACGTTTATAAAAAAGAGAACAACCTGAATCCATTCACGATCAGTACGCTGTGGCTCGTTTTGATACCCCTTATCATCGTTTTTATCGCATTCGCATTCAAAAGGCTTATCATCATTGCCGTGATCGTGCTGCTCGTCTTTTTCTACTTTAGCCATAGCAACGGGCTAAACGTAAGCACCTTCTTCGAGACGATTTTTGATAGTTTAAAAAACCTGTTTTAAAACAAAATTCCAGACAAACCCGAAAGCAGTCTGCAGCTCAACTGCCGGAAATGCTGCTTGTTCTGTCCCGATACGTTATGATAATTTAGAAAGGCATTCCTATGCCGAAGTTGTATTGAAAGAAACGATAACGGTCAGGTTCATGCCGGGCATAATAATCATCTTTGAACGCGCGGGTATCGCCAAAATATTTTGTGATGACCCACTGGTCTGAGCCGATAAATTGCGGATCCTTCAGTTTCAGTCCTATATCGAATCTGAAAACGAAATAATCTACGTCATACCTGAAACCTATACCTGTACCCACTGCGAGCTGCTGAGGTAATTTGTCGAGTTTGAAGAAAGTAGGGTCTGATTTACCAGGTCCGCGGCGAATGTTCCAGACGTTGCCCGCATCTATAAAAAAGGCTCCATTCAGTTTGGCACCAATAAATTTATCGAGCAGCCTGAACCGGTACTCGAGGTTTGCTTCGGCACGCATTTCGCCAAGCTGATCAATCCCAAATAGCAGCTGCCGTTGCCTTGCATCTTCGAGCACTTCACGGTTGTAATTACCGGGGCCTACGGTACGTGCCTGCCAGGCCCTGAGGCCGTTTGAGCCGCCTGCGAAAAACATCTTCTCGAAAGGAACAATGTTTGAGTTTCCGTAACCATATCCGATTCCGGCATTCAGCCGGGCAACAAATTGCCGGCTGCCCCCCAGGTGTTTATACCAGCGCAAATCAACCTCGGGGCGTACATACTGGTTATAAGGCAGGCCCAGTATGGTACCATAATACTTGGCGTCGGGATTTGGATGCACCCCGCCCAGTCTTGACAGCCCATAGAGTAAGTTGCCGGCAATGTCAATGTTTCCCCTGAAATAAATGAAGTCGCGGTATTGATTTAGTTTATTACCGTTCAGCGTATAGGTGTATTTCATACCTAGCGTCAGGTCGCTTCGCTCTAATAAAGGCAATGAAGCCAGGTTGCCCAATATGTTTTCGATTTCAGTTTGGGTAAGCAACAAATCACCGAACCTGTACTCGAAATTAAGCGGCGTAAATGAGTGCAGTTTAGATTTCGTTTCTACCCAGTCGTACGTAATTGAATTGATAAAGATGCGGCGGGTTGCTACATCCTGCTGAAGGGCATATACAAAACTGGATGAGAATGTGGTATGCGGCATACCATTGCCACCCAGTGGCGGGTTATAAAAAGGAATGATTAGTCGGGGAACCGTTAAGTTTGCGCTCACTGAAAGATCCCGCTGGTATATATCTCTGAAAATACCGCGCTCCTGCCCTATTCGCGATTGCAGCCCGCCTTTGATCTGAAATTCGAAGCGCTCAGCGCCCCGGAACAAATTATTGTTTGTATACGTATTGCTAAGGGTAAAACCGACTGTACCTGCATTAAACGGGATCTCGCCTTCGACCCGGTTGCTCATTCTTTTTTGAGGGATAAGCTGAATAATCGGATGGATCAGGCGGCCGGTATCTCTGGAAACTGAATCCTTGTAAAAGTCGATCTTAACGTTCTTAAAGACGTTCAGTTCGTACATGCGGTCATACGTCAGGTTTTCGTTTCTGATGTCGTACAGGTCGCCTTTTTTCAGAAAGTCATACCGTACAATGGGATTTCGCCTGAAACGTTTTGAAAAATCCGTGTACCGGATGCTGTTTACTTTCTCAGGATTGAGTTTGAAACGCACCGAATCGGGGAAACCGTCAGGGTTTGGCGCAATGAGAATATTTGTTTCGCCGATCCTGTACTGTTTGTGGCCCGTGCGGCCTTCCGGATTGTCTACATACAGGCGCAGGCCCACTTTCCGGGAATGGTGGGCTGTATCTATCACATCATAACGTATATAAGGACGCAGAAAATCATAATATCCGTTTTCCTTTGCGATCTGGTAAATGCGTTCACGCTCATAAACCAGCGAATCTTCGTCATAACGCATGCCATCGTGCAGGCGCGTATCGCCTTTCTTGAAATTGTTATAGACAGCCTTTAAGGCGCCGTCAGGGATCTCCAGAGAAACTTTCTCAACGTGATAAAGCGGACCCGGATTAGCTTTGAAAAGGATCGATGCTCGCTGCTCCTCAACTTCAAGATCTGAACCGACCCTGGCGTCGAAGTAACCCTTGCTCTTTAAAAACTTCTCGATCTGCGCACGCGATATTTCTACCAGGGCACTGTCAAGGATGGGTGGCGGGCTCCCTATCGGCTTAATACCTGTGGTCTTGTATTTTCCGTCTTTGGTATTGAAAAGATTATAGAAAAACACGTTGATACCAAATTTTGAATTCGGCCTGATGTCTTTTTGCACATAGTTGTAGGCCTCTTCTTCAAATTGCCTGTCTACGCTGTCAATGGTAACTTTTTTTACAATCGATTGGTAATCTTCAATGTATTTTGTAGATGAGCATGCCGCAATTAAAAGAATAAATAGTGGTAATATTGCAGTGATTGAATATTCCCTGAAGATCGGCCTGTATGCTTTCAAAGTCTCAAATAAGTTTTATAAAATCCCTGCACCAAAAAAAGTTCCGTAAAGAAAACGGTTTGTTCATCATTGAAGGTATAAAAGCGATAACAGAATTTTTTGGTTCAGCCTATCGCCTTCACAGCATTTATCATACCGGAAACCTGCCCGCAAATTTTGAAGATACCGGTACAAATATAAAGTTATTTGAGGTAAACCAAACCGAGCTGGAGCGCATCAGTACTTTGCAAACGCCGCAGGATATGCTGGCACTTGTGCACATGCCGCAACAGCAGCATATTGCAGCAGATGCGCTTCGCGGACAATTCAGTCTGCTGCTTGATGGGATTCAGGATCCCGGCAATCTGGGTACGATTATTCGCACCGCTGACTGGTTTGGTTTTGACAAAATCATATGTTCTGCAAATACCGTAGAAGCGTACAATCCAAAAACCGTACAGGCAACAATGGGTTCCCTGGCCAGAATGGAGATCTTTTACACGGATCTGGCGGCGCTGATCCGTTCAGCAAATCTTCCGGTATATGGAGCATTGCTCGATGGTGAAAGCATTTATGACATACCCTGGGGCAAGGAAGGCCTGGTTGTTTTGGGCAATGAAGGCCAGGGCATTTCAGCAGAATTGCGTTCGTTCGTATCGAGGGCGGTAACCATCCCGAGGAAAGGTGGTGCCGAATCGCTGAACGTTGCCATCAGTGCGGCGATCTTCTGTTCAGAACTCACCAGACATATGCATTAGAAAGAAGATAAGCGTAAAGAATTCAGGATTCGACCTGCGGGCAGGCGGTCATTTTCAAATAAAAGCAAATATGTTTGTTTCTTAATTTGAATTTCCTATTTTTGCAACCTTGAAATTTAATGGTCGAGTGGCCGAGTGGCTAGGCAGAGGTCTGCAAAACCTTGTACAGCGGTTCGAATCCGCTCTCGACCTCCAGTTTGTACAAATAAAAAAATAAAAGGTTACACCATGGCAGTTACCAGATTAAAGAGAAAAGACAGAAGAAACAAAACTGTCTCACGTTTAGAAGTTAAGTTTTTGAAATTGGCCACCAACATCGAGAAAGGTAGCCGTTCACAGCAGTCAGCTAAAGATCAGCTTGCAAAAAACAATGCTGTTCTGGCTTCTTTGGCTAAATAGTCAGAGACTTCTTTGAAAATATTAAACACCCTGCCGATCACAGGGTGTTTTTTTGTGCTTTTCAGATTTATTGCGAACTTGGTTTATACTCCCTGTAACAGCTGTAAATCAATGAAACCACATGCGATCATTTTTCCTGCTCTTATTCCTGCTGCAATTCTTCTTTCCTTTGCATGCTCAGCGCAAGTCGTCCTACCATATCATGGTATATGAACAGATGGCTTACCGGCGGGGCGCTGAACCGGTAATGATTATCAATCATTATGTCTTGTATGCAGACGGCCGTATTTACAAATCATTTGTAACCGGCCTATCCCCCGAACAAATCAACAGAGCAGGCAGCAAAGGAGATGGAGCAGAACTATGGGGAAACTGGGAAGAACAGGCTACCGGCATGCTGATCAACTGGCCCGATGCACGCAGTAAAACCGAAACATGGAAACGCGGATTGTATTATAAAGTACTGCCGGCAAGCCCGAATGACCGGCTGCACGGCAAATACCGCATCTTGTCTGCAAGCAAAGGAACGGGGGCAGTTGGGCTGGATCAGGCACAGACAATCGATTTTAAAAACGACGGCAGTTTTAGCGCTTCGTTTGCAGCACTGTCAGGTCAGACCAGGCGCCGCGTCATCCTCGGAACATACCTTTTAAACGGCTACAGCGTAACGTTCAGATACCCGGGCGGCAAACCTCAAACGTTTTGTTTCTATTTCATGCCGGCAAAAAAAGGCGGCGATGCGCGCGAAGAGAACTCCACAACGATCGGCCTGGGTAAGGCTTATTACGTAAAAACACCCTGAAAATAAAAAAGCCCGGTATTCCGGACTTTTTATGTTAAAGAAATTGATCAGCTTCCCGGTAAGACTGGATCAGTTTAACTTCTCCTTCCTTTCCTCCTACAGATTTTCCATGCTCCATGCCCATAACGCCGCGATAACCACGGCCGTGAATGTATTTAAAAACATTTTTGTAGTTGATCTCGCCCGTTCCCGGCTCTTTCCTTCCCGGATTATCCCCTACCTGGAAATAGGCAATCTCGTCCCAGCAGCGCTCTATATTTTTTAGCAGATCACCTTCTGTGCGCTGCATGTGGTAAATGTCATAAAGGATCTTACAAGACGGGCTCTTTACGGCCTTACACACCGCATACGTTTCATGCGTTTGTTGTAAAAATAACTCAGGGGTATCGCTCAAGGTTTCAAGCACCATGACAAGCCCGTGCGGTTCGAATATCTCCGCTCCGCGTCTCATGGCCTCGATCACGTTAGAAAACTGGTTGCCATAGGGAAGCTTACGTTCATAAAAACCCGGCACCACGGTAAGCCATTTCGCATTACAACGTTTGGCTGCTTCTACCGAGCGCTTACAGGTGTCTACAAACTTGTCTACAAATTCTTTTTTTCCTGTTGTGAGTGATGTTTTCCAGTTGTCGCCGCCGTCTACCACAAATACGCCCATGGTCATACCCAGTTTTGCAAGCAGATCGCCGA
The DNA here is from genome assembly GCF_004138205.1 of Pedobacter sp. SYP-B3415. Lineage (GTDB taxonomy): Bacteria > Bacteroidota > Bacteroidia > Sphingobacteriales > Sphingobacteriaceae > Pedobacter. The sequence continues at coordinate 223,572 of NZ_RXNQ01000033.1, read as the reverse complement.
TCTTTTTTTGCTGCTCTACTGAACGGCCCAGGTAACCGTTATCTTCGATAGAGCGAAAACCCTGGTCATACATATACTGGATCTGGTCTGTAAAACTCTTACCTGCGTGGTTTTCAAACTGCCCTTCGTGAGGTCCGTAATTGAGGTTGAATGTTTTTGCTGCAGACGGACCCGCATAAGCAGCTGCATCCTGAAAAAGACTGCCGCTTGAGACGAGTCCGGCTGTCAGTGCGCTCGCTTTTAAAAATTCTGTCCTGTTCATGTCTTAAATAACCATGGTTTTTCCGGGTTGTGGATACGGATAGATTCCGTTTGCATCTGGCAGTACTTTTGGCTGCGCATCCCAGGTAAATTTATCCGGTGCCAGAACCTGATTCGAATTTAATGCTTCATCCCAGGTAATCACCTTGCCCGAGTAAGTTGCATACCTGCCAATAATTGCTGTAAGGGTGCTCTTTGCGGCACGTTCTGCATCATTAAATTTATATTCCCCACTGCTGATAGCTGCAAAGAGCTCGTCATGTTCAGTCTGATAAGGGTTTGGATTACCCTTGCCCGGGTGGTTGTAAATCTCCTTGCCCGAGTGATCCCACAATACCGCCTTGTTGCCGGCGCTCAGGTAGACACGCCCCTTGGTACCCTGGAAAGTTTCATCGACCCGGTTCGAGATACCTTCAAAATGCCGGCATTGCGAATAGATCACCGCACCATCTGCATAGGTAAGCTCCACAGCATGATTGTCGTAGATTTCTCCATAGTCTTTTCCGGTTCTCCAGGCGCGGCTTCCCGTTCCCTGTATACTTACCGGATATGCATTTTTTACCCAGTTGGCAATATCAATATTGTGCACGTGCTGCTCTACAATATGATCGCCGCAAAGCCAGTTGAAATAATACCAGTTTCTCATCTGGTACTCCATTTCCGTTTGACCGGCTTTGCGCGGCCGAACCCATACACCGCCGCTGTTCCAGTAAACCTGTCCGGAAACGATGTTACCAAGCGCCCCGTCTTCTATGCGTTTCAAGGCTTCCCGGTAGTTGGTCTGGTACCTGCGCTGAAGACCCACAACCACGTTGAGTTTTTTCTTTTTTGCTTCTTCTGCTGCGGCAAGTACACGTCTTATTCCCGGAGCATCAACAGCTACCGGTTTCTCCATAAAGATTTGTTTGCTCTGTTTAACGGCCTCTTCGAAATGAATCGGGCGGAAGCCCGGAGGCGTTGCCAGCAGCACGACATCGGCCAGCGGTATCGCTTTTTGATAGGCATCGAAGCCTACAAAACGGCGTTCAGCCGGCACATCTATCTTGTCCTTAAATTTATCTGAAAGCGCTTTGTAGCTGCTGTCCAGGCGATCCTGAAACGCATCAGCCATAGCAACCAATTTCAGGTTGTACTTGGTTTGCAATGCCTGGAATGCCGCGCCCGTGCCGCGGTCACCGCAGCCGATTAATGCAATTTTGATGGTGTCGCTTCCGGCCGCGAACGCGCCGGCCAGCGGGATGTTACTCAGCATAGCGCCGCCCGCAAGCAGGGCTGAATTTTTTAGAAAGTCTCTTCTTTCGCTCATTGTGGTTTAGTTTTTATCAGGTCAGATTATTTTAATAGTCTTTTATAGGCGGCTTATTGTAATAGGCGTCAATTTCCGCCTTCGTGGGCGCCTTTGCAGGCCTGACGAGTCTTATGCCAACAAAGGGCGCTTCCGGGAACCACCAGTTACTTTTTGGTATCTGCGGGTCAAGCTGCTTCCAGGCCGGGTCTGAGGCAAGCCGGGCTGCCGACCGCAGGTTTTCAGCAGCTTCATCATAAGAGCCGCCTCTAACGACATTAGGGTATAACTTCTCAGGCACAGCGACAGGATTGGCTCCCGCAGCCCTGGGTTGTTTGTAAAAATCTTCTTCGTATTGATCGAACGTCCACTCAGCCACATTGCCGTGCATATCATAAAGGCCCCAGGCATTGGGTTTCTTTTCTCCGACCTTATGGGTTTTGTTGCCGCTATTATCTTTAAACCAGGCAAAATCTCCGAGCTGAGCGGCATTGTTACCGAAGCTAAACTCAGTTTTACTTCCCGCGCGGCAGGCATATTCCCATTCTGCCTCTGTCGGCAAACGGTAAAACACGCCGGTGCGGGTGTAAAGCCATTTGCAGAACTGAATCGCATTGTATTGGGTCATTGCAAGCGCAGGCTGTCCGAGTTTACCCATACCAAATGTCATATCCAGGTAGGGCTTAGTCGGCCTGGCCACTGCATCAACTTCAGCCGGTACCGGGCCTTCGCTTTGCCGTACCTCATAATCTTTGTACAAAAACGGTTCAAACAGATCCCAGGTTACTTCAAATTTGCTCATCCAGAAAGGATCAAGCTTTACATTGTGAACGGGTTGCTCGTCAGCCTTTCCGCTTTTGCTACCCATTTGAAACGAGCCGGCCGGAATGGCCTGCATGTCAAATTGTAATTGGGTACCGTTTATCTTTTGTGTATATGCCTTTTGCGCATAGCCCGGCAGGCTGCCGGCCAGACAGGCAAGAACAATCAATTCATGAAATTTCATTTGTGTGGTTAAAAACGTATCAACTTTTCAGTACGGTCGCGAAAGCGCTTCTAAAATAGCAAAACCGGGGCTCAAACATTTCCCGGTATCCAAACATTTTTGTTACAAACCGTCTGACTGTCAATTTTGTATACGTCGCCCGCAGGGGGAATTACCTGCGTACCTGGATTTCAGCAAAGCCGCTCAGTTCGTCCCAGCGGCTGCCCGGCTTGCGGTAATACACAAAACCCTGGTAGGAATTGATCGTCTGAAAAAAAGAGCCTTCGGGAAACTGCGCATCCGTTTTACCCGTTCGCCGGTCTACCATCAGGTATTTATAATTGTACAATCCCTGTTTAAGCAACAGGTCAAGAAAGTAGACTTTCCGCTGCGCATCGTATTGCATTCGGTAAGGCGCGCTAAGGCTGTAATTGCTAAACATGCCGGCCACATACATGTCCTGATCCGGGTTAAGCGATCCCTGAAGACTGAACCGTACCATGGTATAATCGTTTTCGGTCTGCGGGTCGCGGCCGTCTGCATGCTGAATAAAAAACTTTCCGTCTTCATCAGCCTGATTGCTGTAGGCCTGCCGGTCAAGTGGCTGATCGGTAAAGAGCGTTACGTTTACCGGATTCGATTTATCGATCTGTTTCACCCCTGAAAGCGGAGCGCGGATGTTTCGGGTATCAAACTTACGAAACTCGTTACCAGCCCAAAAATCATTTGTCGCAGGATCTGTATATAACAGTTGTCCCGGTTTAATGAACAATGGCCGTGTACTGAAGTTAGCTGATAACGGTATGTTATTTTGTGTCACCACAACCTTGATATCGGCAGATGGGTTTTGTATCGCCATAGCGGGCGACAAGACAAAGTCGATCTTTTGCCTGCGGTCGCGTGCAGCTACCTCCGGAGAGGCACCCGACTGCATAGATATCCCGATCTGCTGACTTAGTAGGTAAAAGCGTTGAGAGATAACCTGTTTATTCTTATCACCGTCTTCATATACTTTGAGCAGGTAATTACCGCTTACACGGAACCTCAGGCGACTATTAGGCAGCTGCAGCTGATAGTGTGTGTACTTCTGCAGTGTACCTGAAGCGTAGCGATAGTCTGTAATCCGGTCTTCAGAAAGACCATCCAGGTAATCTATAGCCGGAAGTCCCGATGATTTCCAATCCCAGGTACAATGTTCCACGCTGTACCAGTAATCTTTGACGCCGCCGTCAAGGTCGTCGAAACCGAGCAACAACCTGCCTGCACCATTCAGCTGGATAAGCGGTAGCACCGATTCCTGGCCTTCGGGCATAAACTGAACAGTTTTGATATTTGCCCGGTATACCCGGCTTTCATAAGAAGTTCCGTTTTGTGCCGATGCGAAAAAAGGTATGATCAGGAACAGGATCTTAATCGGGCAGAGGTTTCTGAAAATTTCGAAAATCCGGCTCCTGTTCATGATGTTATCCTTCGAGTTCCATAATATCGGCCGCCAGCGTTTCCCAGCGCTTCTGGGCTGAGTCAAGACTGCCTTTTGCATCCTGGTAACGTTTGTTCGCCTCAGCAAGCTTACTTTGATCGCTGTAGACCTGCTCGTCAGCAAGAGCCGTTTCAGCAAGCTTTACCGCTTTTTCAAGTTCTTCCACTTCTTTCTCTACCCGTCCCAGCTCATCATTAAGTTTTTTCAGTTGCTGCGCAGTATTCGGCGTAGAAGGCTTTGGCTCGTCTTTCCTTGACTTCTCTTCCTGCTTTACCGGGATAGGCGCAGCCTTTGGAATTGCACGTTTGCTGTTCCAGACCTCGTATTCCTGGTACGTACCAGGATAGTCCTTGATCTTCTGTTCCTCGATAAACCAGATCTTATTTGCTATATTATCCAGGAAGTACCTGTCGTGAGAAACAATGATGAAGGTACCTTCATACTGCTGCAGTGCCTGGATGAGAATATTCACAGACTGTATATCAAGGTGGTTCGTTGGCTCGTCGAGAATCAAGAAATTCGCATCGGCGGTTAATGCTTTGGCAAGCGCTACGCGCGATTTCTCCCCACCGGACAACACCTTGATCTTTTTGAAAACGTCATCGCCCGTAAAAAGGAACGATCCCAGCAATGAACGCAGGTTTGTTTCGCTGTACGTCGGGGCAAAAGACTGCAATTCCTCAAGAATCGTATTTTCAAGCGTAAGCGCCTCCAGCTGATGCTGCGAGAAAAAGGTCATGGTTACGTTATGCCCCGTTTCTACTTTTCCTTCATATGTTTCCGTCCCGGCAATGATCTTCAACAGGGTAGATTTACCGCGTCCGTTGGCACCGATCAGTGCAATCTTATCACCCTTCTCAATAATGGCTTCACCGTTATTCAGGATGGGAACGCCCGGATAACTTTTGCTGAGGTGTTCGATATTGACTACATGCCTGCCCGACTGCTTCGTAAAACGGAAGCTGAAGTTCACCTCCGGATTATCATCATCAACGTCATCAATGCGATCCATTTTTTCAAGCATCTTGATCCGTGACTGCGCCATCTTCGCTTTTGAAGCCTTCGCACGGAAACGCTCGATAAGCCGCTCCTCCTGTTTGATCTTCGCCTGCTGGTTTTTAAACTCACCGCGCTGTATCGTTTCACGGATGCCTTTCTCCTCCAGGTAAAATGTATAATTCCCGGCGTATGGGGTGAGTTTTCCCTTGCGCGATTCTACGGTCTTTTTAATAACACGGTCCAAAAACCACCTGTCGTGCGACACGATGATCACCGCCCCTTCAAAGTTACCCAGGTAACCTTCGAGCCATTTGATCGATGGAAGGTCAAGGTGGTTGGTAGGCTCATCGAGCAGCAGGATATCTGGTTGCTGAAGCAGGATTTTGGCTAGCATAACCCGCATACGCCAGCCCCCTGAAAATGTATCTAGCTGACGTTTCTGATCACCTTCGCTAAAGCCAAGCCCGGCAAGAATTTCATGCGCGCGGTACTCAATGTTGTACCCATCTAACTGCTCAAACTCCTGCTGCCGGTCTGTTAGCCGGGTAATCAGCTCGTCACTGTATTCTGTCTCCAGTTTTTTAAGGATTTCCTCTATTTCTGTATGCAGCTGGTTCTGCCGGGTAAAAGCCTCCATGGCTACATGAACAATATTTTTGTCGCTTTGGTAAGACAGCAAATCCTGGTTCAGGTAACCGATCTTTAAGTCTTTTGACTTTGAAATACTTCCTGAGGAGGGCGAATAATCACCAACAATAAGCCTCAGCAGCGTGGTCTTTCCTGTGCCGTTTGCGCCGATCAGGCCGATCTTTTCACCCGGTTTGATGTGCAGATTTGCCTCGTCATACAGCGCCCTTGCGCCGATGTTAAATGTTAAATTGTTAATGGAAATCATGGAGGCCGCAAAATTACGCATTTTTTTCGAGGGGGCATAGTTGCCCTGCCCCGGCTTATGCCCGGCATTTGGAAATATCAATTACATTTCAGACATTTGTACTGTAACAACAATTATTACAGATGAACAACCGCCGCTTTGCTGTTTCCGTACATATTCTGATCCTGCTTCAGCAGGCTCAGGGATCTTACGTGAGTTCGTCTTACCTTGCGGGAAGCATCAACATCAACCCTGTGTTGGTACGAAAAGAACTCATTAACCTGCGGAAACATGGTTTTGTACAGGCGCGCGAAGGGAAAAACGGCGGCGCTGCGCTGGCAAAACCTGCGGCAGACATACGCCTGGCAGATGTTTACCACGCGGTGCGCGAGAAAAACATTCTTGGCGAGAACCGTACCGAGCCAAATCCCAAATGCCCCGTCGGCAAACAGATCAACGGACATCTCGAAGAGGTCTACCACAGCGCCGAACAGGCCCTGGTACGCCAGCTTGAATCGGAAACACTTGCAAGTTTCAGCAAGCGGTTCACGTAATTTTTTTTGATTAAAACTGTAACAATATTTATTACAATAAATTAAATAACATGAAAGTAGCACTAATAGGCGCCTCAGGTTTTACGGGGAAAGCCATTCAGCAGGAACTAACAAACCGGGGTGTAAACGTGATCGCGATTGCCAGAAATCCTGTAAACATCACAGATGCCGCCGGCGTAACAAAAAGACCCGCCAACGTCAATGACGTTGCTGCATTAGCCGAAGCGGTGGCAGGTGCAGATGTGGTAATCAATGCGTTTAATGCAGGCTGGACCAACCCGAATCTTTATCAGGACTACCTGGCCGGGGCAAAGGCAATTCAGCAGGCCTCGGTGCGGGCGGGTGTTAGCAGGCTTATCGTGATCGGCGGTGCGGGCACCCTGCAGATTGACGGAAAACAACTTGTAGACGGCCCGGACTTTCCTGCCGAATACAAAGCAGGAGCAACAGCGGTACGTGATTATTTTAATCACCTGAAAACCGAAACGGGCACAGACTGGGTATTTTTCAGTCCGGCAATCGAAATGCATCCCGGAATCACCACCGGCAGAACAGGCAATTTCAGGCTTGGCGGGACCACACCGGTATTTGATACCAATGGCAGGTCCGTGTTGTCAGTAGAAGATCTTGCCGTGGTCATTGCAGATGAGGTTGTAGAGCCCAAACACCACCGGGCGCAGTTCACGGCGGCTTACTAATTCTGCCTGTTCATAAAATCCTTCGCCTGAAACGGCGAAGGATTTTTCAAATCCGCCCGCGGAGGGATATCTGCATATCGAAAATGCTTCTTATCTTCGCGTTTATGTACCGGATCATAAAACCGATCTTTTTCAAGTTTGATCCTGAGAAGATTCATCACTTCGTTGTGAAAAGACTCAGGTGGGCGCATGACAGCCTGCCGCTCGGCAGAACCATTATTCGCAGCAGCTTTGATGTGAATGTTCACGGCCTCGAGCGGGAAGTCTTTGGTATCCGCTTCAAAAATCCGGTTGGCCTTGCCGCCGGTTTTGATAAAAACGGCGAATACGTAGAATCGCTCAGCAGTCTTGGCTTTGGATTTATAGAGGTTGGCACCGTTACACCCCTTCCGCAACCGGGTAACGACAAACCGCGGATGTTCCGGCTGCAGGAAGACGAAGCGATCATCAACCGCATGGGGTTCAACAACAAAGGCGTAGATACCATGGCAGAGCGGCTGCGGCTGCTCAAACAGAAAGAACCTGGTATTGTGGTTGGCGGGAACATCGGCAAAAACAAAAACACACCGAATGAAGACGCGGTGAGTGACTATATCAAATGTTTCGACAGGCTGTTTGACGTTGTCGACTATTTCGTTGTCAACGTAAGCTCGCCGAATACACCGGGTTTGCGTGCCCTTCAGGAAAAGGAACCGCTGATGCATATCTTAAATACCCTGCAGCAGCGGAACAGGAAAAACGACCTGTCAAGGCCGATCCTGCTTAAAATTGCTCCCGATCTGACGAATGAACAACTTGATGACATCATTGAAATTGTCAGGGAGACCGGGATTGCCGGCATTATCGCGACAAACACCACGATTGACAGGCATAACCTGAGAGCTGAACGCTCGCTCACTGAACAGGCCGGCGGACTGAGCGGAAAACCCGTGCGCAAACGTTCAACAGAAGTGATCAGGTATCTGCATGACAAATCTGGCGGTGCTTTTCCGATTATTGGCGTGGGTGGTATTCACTCTGCCGAAGACGCCCTTGAGAAATTAAACGCCGGCGCAGCGCTATTGCAGCTTTATACCGGTTTTATTTATGAAGGCCCGGGACTTATTAAACGTATTTGTAAGGCGATCCTGAAATTTCAGGGCATCGGTCGATCTTAATCCGGCCACCGTCCATTGGCCAAAATCCAATGGATCAGGCTGCGGTTACCGCAGCCTAGAGGCTCGCGTCTTTTAACACCCATACCGAAACGCTTCCTGCAGCGCAGTGAAAGCTTCCCCAGCCCTCCTCGTTCACGATGACCTCACCTTCGCGTTTGCCAAGCACATCTACCATTGTTTTCCCTGCGAAGGCCGCGCCCATCTCCATATCTTTAAACCCTTCCGTGCCGTTGCTCATGATGACAGCAAAGCCAGACTGAGGTTTTTCAGCATCGCCTTCGCGGGTCCAGCCGATACAGCTCGGGAAATCGAAATAATCACGCTGCATCCCGTATGCGAGCTGCGCGCGTACCTTGGCCAGAACGGGTAATTCTTCGACTTTGGCCAGCATAATTTCGTGCTCTTCACCTTCCGCGCCGGCATCCTGATAGATAGCCCCGTACAAGTCAGGGAAGAACAGGCATGGTATACCCTGTTCGCGCAGCAAAATGAGCGCGTACGCCAGTGGCCGGAACCAGAAATCCACGTAAGATTCCAGCGACTGCAGCGGTTGTGTATCGTGGTTATCTACAAAGGTAACCGCCCGTTCAGGCCGCGTTGACACGAGTGTATTGTTTAATATCTGGCTCAGATCGTACGCTTCTCCCTGAATCGACGCCTGGTAGAGGTTGTGATGAAGCATCGAGTCAAACAACTGGAACCGGGAGCCAGTGGCGTCAAGGTAATCTTCAAGTGCCTGCAAACTCTCAACGCTCCAGTTTTCTGCAACGATAAATAAGGGTTCTTCACTGACAGCGTTGATATGATCTACCCATTCGTTTACAAAACCGGTATTGATGTGTTTAACCGCATCCAGTCTGAAACCTGCCGGTTTAAAACTCTCCAGATACCAGGAACCCCAATGCTTCAGTTCTTCCCTGACATTGTTATTGCGGAAATCAATATCGTCGAACATCAGAAAGTCGTAGTTTCCGTTTTCCGTGCTTGGCACCGGTTCCCAGCCTTCCCCGTATTGGTTCTGAATAGAAAAAATAGCGCTTTCCTGCAGATCCTCGGCCCAGTCTACGCCACTAAAGCAATGAAAATCCCAGATAAACGCTGAATGCTTACCCTTTCGGCCCGGAAATGTAAATTTTGTCCAGGCATCGATCTCGAAGTCTTCAGAAATAAACGCTTCACGGTTATTCGGATCAACGCGGCGAACGGTTACACGTTCGAGCTCATCGCCCCCGGCTTTGTGATTAAAGACTACATCTGCCACGGTACCAACACCGTGTGAACGGAGGGCCGCAACGGCCGCCTCATACTGGCTTCGGTCGCCATAACGTGTAGCCACGCTGCCTTTCTGATCAAACTCGCCAATATCAAAAAGATCATAAGGCTCATAACCAATGCAGTTTGCTCCCTCCCTCCCTTTATATGTTGGCGGAAGCCAGAGCAGCGTAATTCCCAGCTCTGAAAGCCAGCCGGCGTCGTTCTTTACCTTTTCCCAGAGAAGTTGGTCTTCATTGTAGTACCAATGAAAATATTGTATGAGTAGTTGATTGTTCATAGGCGCGGTGCACTGCCCTGCTGATTCAGGCATATCAAATGCTGTTTGGTCAATGCGGAGATATAACATCTTTCATTCCCGATTGTTCTGTAAGCGTTTCGATTTCCCCCGGCCGACCCGGAAAGCCGGCCTATTTTGTTACTTTTGTTATATGAGTTTAAAAGCAAAGGCTGCCAGCGAGTCGCTGGTTGTGATGAATGAACTGGTACTGCCGAATGATACCAACACCTTAAACAACCTGATGGGCGGCCGGCTTCTGCATTGGATGGACATCGCCGCAGCGATTTCTGCTCAGAAACATTGCAACCGTATCGTCGTAACGGCCTCAGTAGACAATGTATCATTCAAGCAGCCTATCAAGCTCGGTGATGTTATCACGATCGAGGCCAAGGTTACGCGCGCTTTCAATACTTCAGTTGAGGTACGGCTTGACGTGTGGGCAGAAAACATCCCCTCGGGGCACCGTATCAAATCAAACGAAGCTTATTACACCTTTGTGGCTGTCGATCAAAGTGCGCGCACCATTCCCGTTCCTGAGCTGAAACCGGAAACGCCCGAAGAGATTGAGCTGTTTGAAGGGGCGCTCAGGCGGAGGCAGCTGCGCCTGGTGCTTGGCGGTAAAATGCAGGCAAAAGATGCGAAAGAGCTTCGTGCACTATTTGCTGCTGAGTAGCCGGCCTGCAATTCATCCCGCAATGTGACCATTTAGCAAACCTCTATGACCACATACACCATACTGATCATTCTTAGCGGACTGGTTATCTTCTCGTATCTCTTCGACCTTGTTGCAAGCAAAACACGGCTGCCCTCGGTGCTGCTGTTGCTGCTTCTCGGCATCGGCCTGCGATTGCTGGTAGACCGTCTCGCAATCAAAACATTCGATTTTCTGTCAATTCTGCCCACACTTGGCACGGTCGGACTTATCCTGATCGTGTTTGAAGGCTCGCTCGAATTGAAGTACGAAAAACAGAAAAACAGGCTGATCAAAGGAGCCTTTTTATCGGCATTCTTTATACTGCTGGCAACGGTATCGGTTATCACTTATATTATCTACCAGATTACAGGTCTGCCTTTGTATACCTGCTTTACGAATGCAATTCCGTTCAGCGTAATCAGTTCCGCAATTGCCATTCCCTCTGCAGCGGCCCTCGACAAAAGAGGAAAGGAATACATTATTTATGAGTCCTCATTTTCAGATATCCTCGGTGTCATTGTATTTAACTTCGCGGTTTCCAATCAGCACATTTCGGTGAGTTCGTTTACGGGCCTGGCGTTGAGTACCGTCCTGATCGTGCTTGTTTCTGCAGTTTCCTGCATCCTGCTCATCTATCTGATGGGCCGCATCTCGCACCACATCAAGTTTTTCCTGATCATCAGTATCCTGATCCTGGTATATGCAATCGGTCAGTCATACCATCTGTCTGCACTCATCCTGATTCTTTCATTCGGCCTGTTTCTCAACAATGCAGATGCCATCAACCATGCCTATTTCAGGAGTATTTTCATTTATAAAAACCTGCAGACAGACCTGTCGCAGCTTTACCAGTTATCTGCCGAAAGCGCTTTTATTATCCGGACATTCTTTTTTGTGATGTTTGGCTTCACAATGAATGTTTATGCCTTAAATGATCAGCTCGTGCTTGTAAACGGACTGTTTATCCTGATTTCAATATATGTAATCAGATTTCTGTATTTGAAATTCGTAAGGCGGGATGGTGTGAGTCCGGAGGTATTTATAGCCCCCAGAGGCCTGATCAGCATATTACTATATTACAATTTGCCAAATTCGATCAAAATACCGGAGATCGGCACACCTTTTCTTTTTGTCGTCGTGCTGGGTTCGAGCCTGATCATGAGCATCGGCCTGTTAGCAACCGGCAAAAGCGTCGCCACCCGTTAAAATAAGACTGTTTTGAAAAGCAGGGTCCGGCGCTTTTGGCGAAGAACAGCCCCGCTTTCTGTTTCAAGTCCGCGCTCGTTCCTCGCTGCGGGCTTTCCACGGCAATCGGGTTTGAGCCTGAAAGGTGCTGCCCCGACCGCTAACTGCCCATTTCAAGGATTTTATCAAATTCGTCCGCACGTAATGGCATAACCGAGAGCCGTCCCTGACGCACCAGCGAAATATCTTTCAATGCAGGCTCGGCTTTGATCTGTTCAAGCGTGACCGGTTTTTTCAGGCTTTCTACAGGAGAAAGATCAACTACGAGCCAGTTCGTATCGGTAGTTGTCGGGTCCTGATAAGACTCCTGTACCACTTTGGCTACGCCAACTACACATTTACCCTCATTACTATGATAAAAGAGTACCAAATCACCTTCGCGCATGTCGCGCAGGTTGTTCCGGGCCTGGTAGTTTCGCACCCCGTCCCAAAACGTACGTTTGTCCTCATTAAACTTTTCCCAGGAGTATTTATGTGGTTCTGATTTAACCAGCCAGTAGTTCATACGATTGATTTTAGGCTCCAAATCTACTAAAATTCTATTGGCGCGCGTCCTGCGCGTGCCGTAAAAAAAAGCTGGCGCGCGCGTCCCGCGCGTGCCAAAAAAAAGTCCTGCACCACCGGTGCAGGACTTTTTTCCTCAAAACTCAACTTTTATCCTTTCGCATCAAGCGCAGCTTCGATACGGTCTGAAAGATCTTCCAGATGGTATTTGGTCATGCCGTTTGCAGAACCCGAAGCTGTTTTCAGCCTGGCCTGCAGCTCGCGTAGCTGGCCTTTTACAACCGAAACAACATCACTGTTACTGGCAGTCACCGCCCGCGACGGGCCTCCGGCTGAGCCGCGGCCCATGGCAGCAGAAGCTTGCGACACAGGTGCTGGTTTAACGATCCCGATCAGTTTATCAACGTAGATCTTCTGCAGGTTACGACGGTACACGTCAACAGCCTGATTGGTGTTCAGCTCAGTAAAAATATTCTTCTGCAGATCGCCAAGAAGGTCGGTTGCTTTATAAGCTTTTGCTCCATCGGCCGCTTCGGCAGAAACAAGCTTCAGAATTGTATAGCTGCTTACCAGCCGCGACAAGGTCGTATTTTGCTGTCTGCCGACTACTTCCAGTGGATTCTCGTCAATCTGATCAAGAACGGACTGGTCTATCATCCACATTGGTGTTTTAAACAGGTTTTCGTTCAGGAACGCCATCGCTTCACGCTGCGTCTCAGCTGGTGTACGTACATACACCGATCCGCTTTGTTCAACTGTTTTTGGTGTTTCCATGATCCCGCCGATATTTTTGGTCACGTGGCCCATATAACGTCCAAACTGTGTAGTAAGCTGGCCGTACATATTTGACAGGTTGCCATAACCTTCGTTTGACTCGCGGGTCCATTCGGGTAAGCTTTTCAGAATAACCTTTAGGTTTTTGATACCATACGTGCTTGCTTTCATCGCATTGCCGCTAAGGTCCTCGTTTTGCGAACGGGGATCGTCAGGATTTACTTCTGTACCAAACCACAATCTTGGATTTTCGGCAGCCTTAAGCGTCATCTTGTTCAATTCGGCAATCTCAGATGCCCCACCTTTTCCCGGCAGCACGCGGTATCCCCACTCAATTGCCCACTTATCGTAGTCGCCGATCCGCGGATAAAGGCCTTTCTTCGAAATTTTATCTTCAGGCTGTGCCACATAATTGAAGCGGGCATAGTCCATGATAGATGGCGTGTGGCCGTTTGCTTCTACCCATGCTTTGTCACGAAGTTTTTCCACATCTACTGTAGAGCTTGATCCATAGTTATGGCGAAGACCAAGGGTGTGGCCAACCTCGTGCGACGAAACGAAACGGATCAGGTCTCCCATCAATTCATCGCTGAATGTCATTTTGCGGGCACGCGGATCAACGGCTGCTGTCTGGATCATATACCAGTCATGCACAAGTTTCATTACGTTATGGTACCAGTTGATATGGCTTTCCATGATTTCGCCGCTGCGCGGATCTGAGATACTCGGACCACTTGCATTCGGAATTTCAGAAGGTTTGTAAACAATTGCCGAGTGGCGGGCATCATCAAGGCTCCATGTTGAGTCTTCTTTAGCCGTTGGCGCCATTTTACCAATAATTGCATTTTTGAAGCCTGCCTTTTCAAAAGCTTTTTGCCAGTCATTAACCCCTGCGATCAGATACGGCACCCATTTTTTCGGAGTGGCCGGATCAATATAAAATACGATTGGCTTTGCAGGCTCAACCAGTTCGCCGCGCTTGTATTTTGCCATATCAGCAGCTTTTGGCTCAAGCCTCCAGCGTTTAACCAGCTCGATTTCTTTCACACCCTGCGGGTTCTGATCAAAGTCGGTATAACCAACGGCGAAATAACCTACGCGCGGATCAAAGTAACGCGGTTTCATCGGTACTTTTGGGAGCAGAACCATTGAACTGTTCAGCTCAACCGTATTTGATCCCGAAACCATTGCTGCCATAGGCGACGCAGGTGCACCAAAGGCACCAGAACTCGGTGCAGTTAATGCATACGTTTTAACCGTGCTGATCTCTACGTTTGTTGGGAAACTTCTGATATTCTGAATATAACTCCTGTCTGATTGCTGCATGCCAAGTCTGAACCTGGTCTTGTACATCGGACTTGCAAAAAAGAAGATATCATTATCCTGATTCAGATAGTCGGTCATGTCGATCACACTTCCGTTTTTTGACGGTGTATAGGCTGCAACGTTAAATGCCGCTGCAATTGCCTGTACATTTGAACGCTGTAAACTCTGGTACATATCGGCAGTACTGTCTGCACTGAAAGTACGGAACGACATTTTACGCATAAAAATGCGGTTGTTCGGAGCCTTTTCAAAACGGATTACACGGCTGCCGATATCATCGCCCGCGTAGCCTGAAGCGCCGCGTACCTCCGCACCGGCCTTTGAGATACGGCTAACAACCAGGATATCCCGGTTCAGGATCGAATCAGGGATTTCAAAGTAAAATTTGTCTTCTACCTTATGTGATGTAATCATGCCCTTGCGGGTCAGCGCTTTGTTTGTAATGACTGACTCATATGGCTTTGGTTGAGCGCGCTGCGTAGCGCCGGGCATCCCGAAGGTGCCGCCAGGTGCCCGCCTCACTGTATCGGCACCCGCCGGACGGTTTTGGGCATGCGCAGACCAGCTTGTAGCGGCAATAGCCACCGCCAGGGCAAGTAAATTTTTCTTCATGCTAATAAGTTTAAATGGAATGCTAAAATAATGTAAACACTGTTACCTGTTCACAAATCGATATAACGTTACCGTTACAGGCCGCTTTTTCATGTGTTGTGCCACGGCTAATGCATAATCTTAAACAGCAACTCTTTAAGCAGGTCGCCATCACTGGTGTTGCCCGTACTGTCTACACCCTTGCTTTTCAGATCGTATTCGCGCAGCAATGAAATGATCTGAAACACCTTACCACCAGGATAACTTCGTGCGGCTAGCTCATAATCCTTTATGAAATAAGGACTTACACCAAGCTCCTTAGGTGCATCGGCTTTGTTTGAAAGATAGTGATATTTGAGAACCTTTGTAAAATAACCATTCAGGTTTGCCATTACCATGACAAGCGGGTTGGCTTTGGGGTTGGCCGCAAAATAATTGATAATGCGGTTACATTTAAGCACATCGCGCGCAGCGAGGGCCTTTTGTAATTCAAAAACATTATACTCTTTGCTTATGCCTATGTTACGCTGTATGTGATCGGTAGTAATGGTAACACCCTTGCCCAGGTTCAGAAGAAGCTTATCTACCTCATTCGAGATTTTGCTGAGATCAGCACCAAGGTATTCGGCCATCAGTGCAGAGGCCTGCGGTTCGATCTTACAGCCACGGGAAGCGATGAGCTCTTCGATCCAGGGAACAAGCTTGTAATCGCGAACAACCTCAGACTGAAAAATCAGGCCGGTTTTGTCGATTGCCTTATAGATCTTTTTTCGTTTGTCAAAATTGCCGTACTTATAAGCCAGGACCAGAATGGTACTCGGGAGGGGTTTTTCGAAGTAGGCGAGAACAAATTCTTCGGCCTTGCTGTCAGACCACTTCAGATCCTGTGCTTCTTTAACAATGACAACCTGATAATCAGACATCATCGGGTAACGTTTGGCCGCATTTAAAATAGTTGCCATATCGGTGTCTTTCCCGTACAGCACCGTCTGATTAAAACCTTTCTCGGCATCGCTCAATACATGCGCTTCAATATAACCCGTCAGCTCGTCAATATAATACGGTTCCTCGCCATGCAGCAGGTATACAGGCCGGAATTTCCGTGCTTTCAGTTCTTTGATAATTTCGGCAGCCGTCATTGGCGGCAAAATTACGATATTGCGGCACCATTTGTTTAAAAATTACCAACATGACGAAGCGGTATACCCGCTTCCGCATCAGAGATGTCTTTTGAACCCGTTCCTTTAAACCTGCCGCCCTACCCTTTCCGCCTCACGGAGAAGGACGGCAATACATACATATTTGACGAAATTCGAAAAAAACACCTGTTCCTTACACCAGAGGAGTGGGTAAGGCAGCATTTTATCCAGTTTCTCGCCTCAGCGCATGCTTTTCCGAAAACACTGATCCGCATCGAAGGCGGGCTGCAATTACACCAGATGCAAAAACGAAGCGACCTGCTGGTATACGACAGGCAAGGCAACAAGGTAGTTCTGGTGGAATGTAAGGCACCCGGTGTGCGCATAGACCAGAAGGTGTTCGACCAGGCAGCCCGGTACAACCTTGTCCATAAAGCGCGGTGGCTTGCTGTAACGAACGGCCTCAACCACTACTACGCACGCATTGACCATGATGCCGGCTTGTTTCAATTCTTTGAAAAACTGCCGGTTTATGAAGAGTTATAAATGAGAAAAAGAATTAAAAGGGGACTGCGGGTTTCGCGGTTTATCCTGTATAAAGAAACGCTCATCGATTTCCGGGAGCATGTCTGGGCCTTTATCGGTTCGTTCGCTGCTATTGCGTGTATTGCTTTGTGCAACCACCTCAGCGGCGGGATCCAGGACTACGTATTTCTTATCGGATCGTTTGGCGCTTCGAGTGTACTGGTGTATGGTGCCATTCAGAGTCCGCTGGCGCAGCCCCGTAACCTTGTGGGCGGGCATGTGCTTTCTGCCCTGATTGGCGTTTCAGTCTGTAAGTTATTGCCCGAAACATTGTGGCTTGCCGCCCCTTTAGCGGTTTCCCTTTCGATAGTGGGTATGCAGATGAGCCGGACCATGCATCCGCCGGGAGGCGCAACAGCCCTGATTGCCGTAGCCGGGCCGGAAAAGATAAAAAGCCTCGGGTATCTCTATGTTCTGAGCCCCGTCCTGTCGGGTGTATTGATCCTGCTGATTTTTGCCCTTGTTTTTAATAACCTGACGCGGCACCGCAGTTACCCTACCAGTAAAAAATTTACCCGGACCTTGCGAAAGATCCGGGTATATACAAAACGAAGAAAGCAGGCGGCTTAAGCTTTGAGCAAAGCCAGGCTTTCTTCGATGATTTTAATTTTAGCCAGCGCATCTGCTTGCTTATTTCGCTCGTTCTGAACAATCTCAGGCTTTGCATTCTGCACAAAACGTTCGTTGCCAAGTTTGGCTTCAACAGACTTCAGGAAACCCTGAAGATACACAAGCTCTGTATTTAAACGCTCTCTTTCAGCCTCTGCATCAATATTCTCCTCCATCGGGATAAAAAACTCGTCTGTTCCCGCTCGGAAGCTCAACGCGCCTGGAATCTTATCGTTCACAAATTCAACCTCGGCAATGTTCGCAAGTTTGAAAACGATATTCAGCCATCTTTCATAATCGAGACCTGAATTCACTTTGATCTGCAGGTTCAGCGCCTCTTTCGGCGATAGCTGTTTTTGATTCCGGACATTGCGGATCTCAGCAACAAGGTTTTTAATCACCTCCGCATCTTTAAGCATGGCACTGTCTGCCGCTGCAGCCCTTGGGTACGCGGCAACAATACAGCAATCCAGTTCGGCACGTTTCCCAAAAATCTCGTCGTGATAAAGCTCTTCGGTCAGGAAAGGCATAAACGGATGTAGCAGGCATACTATCTTTTCAAAATAACTCACTGTGGCTTCATACGTCTGTTGATCGATCGGCTGCAGATAAGCAGGCTTTACCATCTCCAGGTACCAGGCGCAGAAATCATCCCAGACAAGTTTGTAGATTGACATCAGTGCTTCCGACAGCCGGTACTGCCTGAAATCGTCTTCGATTTCGGCCAAAGCCTGGTTAAAACGGTTTTCAAACCAGGTAATGGCCTGTTGGTTCGGATTCTCTAGATCGCTGTTTACTTCCCAGCCTTTTACAAGTCGAAATGCATTCCAAACCTTATTTGCAAAGTTGCGGCCTTGCTCGCAATAGCTTTCATCGAACATCAGGTCATTCCCAGCAGGGGAACACAACAGCATACCTACACGTACACCATCTGCCCCATACTTTTCAATCAGACCGATCGGGTCTGGCGAATTACCCAGCGACTTCGACATCTTACGACCCAGCTTGTCGCGCACAATACCCGTCAGGTAAACATTTGTAAACGGTTTCTGCCCTCTGAACTCATGACCGGCCATGATCATCCTTGCCACCCAGAAAAACAGAATTTCGGGTGCCGTAATCAGGTCATTGGTCGGATAGTAATAGTTGATCTCCGGGTTATCCGGGTTTTTAAATCCGTCAAACACCGAGATGGGCCACAACCACGAGGAAAACCAGGTGTCGAGTACATCGTCATCCTGCCGGATAAAACCGGCAAGCTGATTTTTAAAACCTTCTTTATCTGCAGCCGGATCTTCGTCAAGGTGTTTCTGTTCCCAGAACGCTTCGAGCGCCTCTTCACGCGTTTTGGCTACAACCCAGTTACCCTTATCATCATACCAGGCGGGAATACGTTGCCCCCACCACAACTGCCGGCTGATGTTCCAGTCCCTGACATTCTCCATCCAATGCCGATAGGTATTGATGAATTTTTCAGGAATCAGCCTGATCTCACCGTTTAAAACATCTTCAAGTGCAGGTTTAACAAGCTCACCCATTTTACAGAACCACTGAAGACTCAGCCTGGGCTCGATAACGGCATCAGTGCGTTCTGAAAAACCAACCTGCGATTTATACTCTTCGATTTTTTCCAGGTGCCCGCCTTCTTCAAGCATGGCGCCGATCTTTTTCCTGGCAGCAAACCGGTCTTCACCCACCAGGATCACAGCAAGTTCATTCAGGGTACCATCATCGTTC
This sequence comes from Pedobacter sp. SYP-B3415, assembly GCF_004138205.1. Classification (GTDB taxonomy): domain Bacteria; phylum Bacteroidota; class Bacteroidia; order Sphingobacteriales; family Sphingobacteriaceae; genus Pedobacter. The sequence continues at coordinate 204,523 of NZ_RXNQ01000033.1, read as the reverse complement.
AGAATGTCAATCACCGGCAACTTATGGCGAATACCCAGCTCATAGTCGTTCAGATCGTGAGCCGGTGTAACCTTCAGACAGCCGGTACCAAACTCCATGTCTACATACTCATCCTCGATAATCGGAATTTCCCGGTTAATGATCGGAATATGAACGGTTTTGCCGCGTAAATGGGCATAACGGGGATCATTCGGATTGATACAAATGGCGGCATCAGCCATAATCGTTTCCGGTCTGGTCGTTGCTATTGTAAGAAACTCCTGTACGCCGCCGTCGGATTTTACCTCATAGCGGATGTAAAAAAGCTTTTGATTTACCTCCTTGCGGATCACCTCTTCATCAGAAACGGCAGTTTTGCCCTGGGGGTCCCAGTTGATCATGCGGATTCCCCGGTAGATCCAGCCCTTTTTATACAGGTGAATGAAAGAATCGATCACAGCTTCAGAAAGATCCTCTTCCATCGTGAACCGGGTGCGGTCCCAGTCGCAGCTTGCGCCCAACTTCTTCAATTGTTCAAGAATAATTCCGCCGTATTTTTCTTTCCATTCCCAGGCATACTTTAAGAATTCCTCGCGGGAAAGATCTTTTTTGTTTATACCCTGCTCTTTCAGCATGGCGACTACTTTTGCTTCGGTTGCAATAGAAGCGTGGTCGGTTCCCGGTACCCAGCAAGCATTTTTGCCTTCCATACGCGCTTTCCTGATCAGCACGTCCTGAATGGTGTTGTTCAGCATGTGCCCCATGTGCAGCACGCCCGTTACGTTCGGCGGCGGGATCACGATCGTGTAAGGTTCACGATCATCAGGCTCAGAATGAAAAAACTTTTTGGCCAGCCAGTAGCTGTACCATTTATCTTCAGTTGACTGTGGATCGTACTTCGTAGAAATGCTCATTCTTTTGCTCAGATTTTGGGTTGTAAAAATACAGATTTATGCTGAAAGGCTAAAGCTGCTGATCCAATTCGAACTTAACCCGTCTAAGTAAGGAATACCGTGGCTAGTAGGATTTTTTCAGTTTACACACAATAAATTGTGTTAAAAAGTGTTAATCAGGTATTAACTTATTCAGAATGAAAACTTTGAAACACTTCTTGTTCTCCGGGGAGCTTTTGAGGCGGTTGGGCATAGACAAGCTGTACTATTGGTTCAACAGGTAATATTTCTATTAACTTCCCAGGTATTTATTATCAATTTCATAAATTCAGCCTTTTATTGAGTTGAATTTTATGAACTATCAAAAAGTAGCAAAGCTTGTTCTTGCAGCAGGTTTCCTGGCAGGCGCGGTTGACGCCTCTGCGCAGCGGAAATTTATTGATCCGGCAAATATGGATCTGTCTGTAAAACCAGGCGACGATTTTTACCAGTATGCAAGCGGTACCTGGATAAAAAACAATCCGGTGCCGGCAAAAGAAACCCGTTGGGGAAGTTTCAACGAACTTCGTGATTTTAACATCAACGCTGTCCGCGGGCTTGTGGAAGAGGCAGCTGCTGACAGAAATGCACCGGCCGGCTCGGTAAAAAGACGTGTGGGCGATTTTTATGCAGCGGCTATGGATAGCCTGACGATTGAAAAACTGGGCTATACTCCGATCAAACCTGATCTGGCCAGAATAGCACAGATTAAAGATGTTCAGGGAATTTTAAATGAGATCGCATTTATGCGCACTTCGGGCATCGGGGCGCCTCTTTTCGGTTTTGGCATAGGTCAGGATCGAAAAAATGTAAACAAATACATGGTCAACCTGGGCCAGGGCGGTACTTCACTTGCAGATCGCGACTATTATCTGAAAGACGACGCACGCTCTAAAGCGATTCGCGAAGCCTACAACAAATACATGGTTACGCTTTTCACGCTTACCGGAAGCTCGCCTGAACAGGCAGCAAAAAAAGCCTCGACAGTATTTGAAATTGAGAAAAAGCTTGCCGAAGCGCAAATGAGCCGTGTAGAAATGCGCGACCCGTACAAAACCTATAACAAGTTTACCGTAGCAGAATTCAGCAAAACGACCCCAAACATTGACTGGAGCAAGTACCTGCTCAAATTCAAGGTTCCCGCTCAGGACAGTATCCTGGTTTCCTCTCCAAAATTTTTTACAACCGTAGATGGCATGCTTAAATCTGTGCCTGTTGCCGACTGGAAGACTTACCTTGAATGGAATGTATTGCGCGGGTCTGCGGCAAATCTTAGCTCCCCGTTCGTACAGGCATCTTTTGAATACACCCGCGCGCAAACAGGTCAGCGCGTTCAGACACCACGCTGGCAGCGGATGTCTCAACTGACTGATGGCGCTGTAGGCGAACTACTCGGTCAGCTTTACGTAGCCAAATACTTTAAACCAGAGGCAAAGGCGCGTATGGACGAGCTGATTGCCAATCTGCGCAAGGCGTTCGAAATTCGGATTAAAGGCCTGGACTGGATGAGCCCTGAAACAAAGGAAAAGGCGCTTGCCAAGCTCCATGCGTTCAGACCTAAGGTTGGCTATCCTGAAAAATGGAAAACCTATAACGGACTTGTCATTAATCGCGGAACATACTTTCAGAACCTGCGTAATGTAGGCGCGTGGGGTTACAAAGAGTCTGTAGACCAACTGGGTAAACCTGTAGACAGAACACGTTTCGGCATGACACCTCCTACAGTAAACGCCTATTACAGCGCAACCATGAATGAGATCGTATTCCCTGCGGGCATTCTGCAGTTTCCATTCTTTGATCCTAATGCGGATGATGCCATAAACTACGGCGGAATCGGTGCGGTAATCGGACATGAGATGTCACACGGCTTTGACGACAGCGGCAGTCAGTATGACAAAGATGGCAACCTGAAGAACTGGTGGACAGCCGAAGACCGCAAAAAGTTTGATGAGAAGGCTGCTGCCCTTGGAAAACAATTTGATGCATACACCGTTCTCGATACCATTCATGTTAACGGTAAGCTGACCATGGGCGAAAACATCGGCGATCTTGGCGGACTGAATGCGGCTTACACGGCTTTCAAAATGACCAGGCAGGGCCAGTCAAATGAGAAAATAGATGGTTTTACACCTGATCAGCGTTTCTTCCTGTCATGGGCGCAGGTTTGGCGCGGAAATATCCTGCCAGAAAGCGCAGCGCAGCAGATCAAGACTGACCCGCACTCACCCGGTGAATTCCGTACCATCGGCGCTCCTGTCAACATGGACGCCTGGTATAAAGCCTTTGATGTACAACCAGGACAAAAACTTTATAAAAAGCCTGAAGACCGCATCCGGATGTGGTAACTCACAGATAACGCTTACAGCATTGAAAGCTACAGGTACTTCGCCTGTAGCTTTTTTGTTAATTTAGAAATAACAAGCCGGCGGCTGTTTGCAACCCATGACTGCAGCTCGTGCTCTGGAAAAACGTCCAGGCTCTCGGCCAACGCCCACTGCCGCTTTGCCGAGTATGGCGCCTGCAAAACACCAGTACGTTTGATCAGCTCATCGAATGCTTCAGGTTCGATCTTGAAGCTGAAAGCGTGCGGGGCTGTAAGGGAACACATAATGTAAATCTTATTTTCTACCAGGAAACACAAATGGTCTCCCCATTTTACGTCTTCAGTCGTTCCCGGCAGGCCCAGGCAAAAATCTCTGAAAGTTTCGATATCCATTGCAGCAATATTGATGACCAAATATAATCGTATTTTAATCGTGTCAGTTCAGCCCGGCGCATATCCTGAAAATCGTGTAAGTTTGCTCTTACATGAATATTCTTACGCCTACGGCCGATGGTTCAAACACTTTTTTCAGCGAACAGATCGGCGAACACTACCATAGCAAACATGGTGCTTTGCAGGAATCGCAGCATGTTTTTATCAATGCCGGATTGCTGGAAGCTAAAACCGGTAAAACGGAACTTTCCATTTTTGAAGTAGGCTTTGGAACCGGCCTCAATTTTCTGCTCAGCCTTGACTACTGTATCCAGTCAGAACTCAGACTAAACTATACTTCGGTAGAAGCGTATCCGCTGAGTCATGCCGAACTTTCGGCAACGGGATACCAGAACTTTGTACATGCAGCCGCCTGGGAAACGCTTCAAAACGGCTATACAATAGCGCTTCAGGGAGAGGCACCGCTTCCCGGCGGCGGCTCGTTCAATATCCCGGTTACGTCCTTTCAGGACTTTCAAACTACTGATCAGTTTGATCTTTTGTACTACGATGCATTTTCGGTCAGGCATCAGCCTGAATTATGGACAGACGAGTGCATTGCGCATGCCGCATCGCTGTTAAAACCGGGGGGAATTTTTGTGACGTATGCCATCACCGGTAAATTAAAGAGAGCGTTAAAGGCCGCCGGCTGCGAGATCGAGAAATTGCCCGGGGCACCGGGAAAACGGGAAATGCTGCGCGCAAGACGATTTTAAAGCCAGTGTAAAGTCTGACAGCGGCAAGTCCGGATACAGATTATTTACACTCAGGCGACGGTCTTCTTAAACAGGCAGGCGATTCAATTGTTGAATAAAAAAACAGTACCATGGAAAAAAGAAAACTTGGCGGTTCAGACCTGCTGGTCGCTCCGATTACATTCGGAGGGAATGTATTTGGCTGGACCGTTGACGAACAAAAATCATTTGAGATCCTGGACGGGTTCTTTGCCGCGGGGTTCAATTTTATAGATACTGCCGACGTTTATTCACGCTGGGTTCCTGACAACCGGGGCGGCGAATCTGAAACGATCATTGGAAAGTGGATGAAAAGCCGTGGCAACCGGGATCAGGTTGTGCTGGCAACAAAGGTGGGCGGCGATATGGGCCAGGGCAGAAAGGACCTCTCCCGCAGACATATTTTTTCTGCAGTTGACGCGTCGCTGCAACGTCTGCAGACCGATTATATTGACCTTTACCAGAGCCATTACGACGTTCCTGAGATACCGCTCGAAGAGACGTTAGGGGCATTTGATGAACTTGTGAAACAGGGAAAGGTACGGTGGATCGGTGCTTCGAATTTTTCCGCCGAAAGGCTTAAAGAGGCGCTCACCTTCAGTAAAGAAAATCATCTGGCGAAATATCAGACATTTCAGCCCGAGTATAATCTGTTTTCACGCGAAGGTTTTGAAGCAGAACAGGAAAAGGTGTGTCTTGAACAGGAACTTGGCGTTATCAATTATTATGCGCTGGCAAGCGGATTTTTGACAGGCAAGTACCGCAGCGAAGCAGACTTTTCAAAGAGCGCCCGCGGAGCCGCCATGAAATCATATTTTACCCATCGCGGAATGGAGATCCTGAAAGCACTGGACGAGGTGGCAGAAAATCACAACATATCGCAGGCCAGCGTTGCGTTGGCCTGGTTGCTGGCACGCCCGTCGGTTACCGCACCCATTGCCAGTGTGACAGGACTTGAACAACTTAAATCTTTTTCTGACGCGGTAAATGTAACCCTAAGCGCCGCTGAAGTAGATCTGCTGAACAAGGCAAGCAATTATTAGCAGTCGAAATCGATCTAAAAGCCTTGCCGGTAAAAAATCGGTAAGGCTTTTGCTTTGCCAGTCAGTTCACAATCTGAAACCATGACCGACAAAACATTGTCTCTGCCATTCCTGGCAAAGCTGGCACTCACACTATTTTCGATCGTTACCCTTGGCTACCTCATTATACTTGGCCACACAATCCTGGCTCCGCTCTTTTTTTCATTTCTTCTGGCACTTATCCTGCTACCCCTGGCGGGCTTTCTTGAAAAAAAATGGAAGTTCAAACGGGGATTGGCATCCATTGTTTCGGTGGTGCTCATGATCTGTGCCATATCAGGCATCATGTATTTTTTTGGTACCCGCCTTGCCGAACTGTGGCAGGACTGGCCGCTGCTGAAGGTGCAGGTCACAACGTCCTTTCATGAGTTGCAAAAGTGGATTTCTGAAACTTTTGAGATCGATGTTAAAAAGCAATTGGCTTACATTAATGACAGCGCTGAAAAAGCACTGACCACCAGTGCAGCGGTAGTCGGAACAACGCTGCTTACCCTTTCATCGACATTTCTGTTTCTGGGCTTTACCTTATTGTTCACATTCTTCATTCTGAATTATCGCCGGGTACTCTTCACTTTTCTTACCTCGGTATTCAAAAAGGAACATACAGAGACAGTAACCGCTATCGTAAACCAAATTCAGCTGATCATCAAAAAGTATATCATTGGCCTCTTTCTTCAAATGCTTATCGTAACGGTCATGATGATTGCAGTGCTGTCCTTGCTGGGCGTAAAATATGCTGTCCTGCTTGGGCTCGTCTCAGGAATCTTTAACGTTGTGCCGTATCTGGGTATTCTGTTCGCTCTGCTGGTCAGCGTACTTATTACCTTTGCCACGGCAGGCGCTGCAAAGGTATTGCTTGTTGTGATCGCCTTCGTTGCCGTTCACGCTGTTGACGGCAATGTGCTTATGCCTCTGGTTGTGGGATCAAAAGTAAAGATCAACGCACTGATCGCGTTTATCGGCATCGTATTGGGCGAAATGATCTGGGGTATATCGGGCATGTTTCTGTGCATCCCTTTTCTGGCTATCCTGAAAATTATATTTGACCATGTTGACTCGCTGCAACCATGGGGCAAGTTGCTTGGTGAGGAAGAAAAGCCGAATCGAAAACGAAAGACCTACCGCATTACCAAAAAAATAAAACTCGAAGAGCGGGAATAACGTTAATAGCCCAAACCACCTCAATGAAACCGTTTTACGTACTGATCATCTCCTTTGTTATCGTCCTGCTGATTTCCAAATATTCTGACGTGGATCAGCATCAGATCTTTGCGGGCAATTCCGCCATGTCTATTATGTTGCTGTTTACTGCCATGGGCCACTTCAGATTCAAAAAGGGTATGGAAATGATGATCCCGCCGCGCATCCCCTTCAAACGGCAGCTTGTTATGCTTACCGGGGTGTTTGAAATCCTTGCCGCCATCGGCCTCAGTTTCGACCAGACACGGTTTGCGACTGCACTTCTGCTGATCCTGTTTTTCCTGGCCGTTCTGCCGGCCAATATTTATACATCGCGTAACCGCATCAGCTACGAGAAGGGCGATAACACCGGTCCGGGTGTCAGCTACTTATGGTTCCGTTTGCCATTCCAGTTTTTTTTGATCGCCTGGGTTTGGTATTTTAGCATCCATTCTTACTCAACATTGTAAACCGCGGCCTGAACAGCCGCCTACATAAAGCCGATGCCAAATAACCCGATTCCCTTTCCGGGAACAGACCCTGCAACTGCCTTTGAAAGGCTTCTGACTGTTTTGTATACCCTGCGCACTGAGTGCCCCTGGGACAAGAAACAAACGATGGAAACGCTCAGGCACCTTACTATCGAGGAAACATATGAGCTTTCTGATGCCATCCTTGAGCAGGATCCGGATGAGATCAGAAAGGAACTCGGCGACCTGATGATGCATCTTGTTTTTTATGCACGCATTGCAGAAGAAGAACAAAAATTTTCAATTACCGAAGTGCTGAACGGTGTTTGCGACAAGCTTGTAAACCGGCATCCGCATATTTATGGCGACACGGCCGTACAAACAGATGAGGATGTAAAGCGCAATTGGGAACAGATCAAACTGCGTGAGGGAAACAAGTCTGTTCTGGGCGGTGTACCGTCTTCCCTGCCGGCACTGGTTAAAGCCAGCCGCATTCAGGAGAAAGCACGGGGTGTCGGTTTTGACTGGGATACGCGTGAGCAGGTTTGGGAAAAGGTTGAGGAGGAACTGCAGGAATTCAAAAATGAGTTCAACACCACAGAAGGGCAACCAGACCAGGAGCGTGCAGAATCAGAATTTGGTGATCTGCTTTTTTCGCTGATCAACTACGCAAGGTTTATAAATATCAATCCTGAGAACGCGCTGGAAAAAACGAACAAAAAGTTTATCAAACGTTTCCAGCACCTGGAGCAACGCGCCGCTGAAAACGGAAAAAGCCTGAGCGACATGACGCTTGGCGAAATGGACGTATATTGGAACGAAGCGAAGGGACTGTGACGGTAGCCAGATCCTTCCGCCGCTCCGCTCTGTCTGGATGACCCGTGAGAGGAGCCATGAGCCATGAATCATGAGTCAGGAACTGGGCGCAGAACCTCGCAATTAGATTAAAGAAAAAGGAATTCGTTAAGTTGAAAGTAAAAAGTTGAAAGTTGAAAGTCTGGGCGATGAACCCCTCAATGAGACCAACGAAAAAGGAAAAACTATGAAAGACCGCTTTAAGTTAAAAGTCAAAAGTGAAAAGTTGAAAGCCCTGGGCGCATAACCCCCCAATTAGACTAAATAAAGGGAGCAAAACCCCTTAATACGCATGACCGGCCGAGGGGCTTTGCAGCCTGTCAAAATACGAACTACGAATACCTGAATACTATTAAGCTCTCAGGACGCATATCTCAAATCTAACATCTAGAGCAGTTGCGCCCTGTCTAAATACGAACTACGAATACCTAAATACTATTAGGGTCTCAGGACGCATATCTCAAATCTAACATCTAGAGCAGTTGCGCCCTGTCTTAATACGAACTACGAATACCTGAATACTATCCAGGTCTCAGGACGCATATCTCAAATCTCAAATCTAGAGCAGTTGCTCCCTCACTTAAACCTGATCGCCTTCAGCGGTGAAACCCTGCTTACATACATCGCCGGGACGATAAGAACGATCAGGCTGATGACGATCGTAGCGACATTCAACCCGATTACATCGGTCAAATGGATTTCAACAGGAACATAGTTTAAAAAGTATGAGGTCTGGTTCAATGTAAACGCTTTGGTGTATAGCTGCAGGAACCCCAGGCCAAGACCGAGAATATTGCCCAGGAAGAGTCCGATCAGCACCAGATAAGCTGCGTTGTACAGGAAAATTTTCATAATTGTATAGTCGGTTGCACCCATTGATTTCAGCAAACCGATCATGTTTGCCCGCTCAAGGATCATAATCAGCAAAGCCGTGATCATATTAATCACCCCGACAATCATCATCAGCACCAGCAAAACCTTGGTATTCACATCGAGCAGATCAAGCCAGTTGAAGATGCCTGGATACACCCTGTTCAGAGGGTAAGAACGCAGGTTCCTGTCAATCTTTTCATACACCTGATCAGATACCGGCCCCAGCTGGGCGAAATCTTTGACACGCACCTCTATCCCGCCAACTTCACCCGGCGCCCAGTTATTTAGACGCTGAACCAGACTAATGCTCCCCAGCACAAAACCCTTGTCAATATTCTCGATGCCTACATTGTAGACACCCACAATTTCAAATTTACGCCGGCGGGGCGGATCCTGAACAAAATAAATGATAAACTCATCTCCCGCCTTCAGTTTCAGTCTGTTCGCGGTATAACTCGAGATCATGATCTCGCGGTTTGCTTTTACGCTATCGCGAAAATCGATGGTCCGGCCAGAAACGAGATGCTTTTTTATAAAATCAAACCGGTAGTTTTTGTCAACACCCTTAAAATTGATTCCTTCAATTTCATTATTGGCCGACATGATCGCGGGTTTCGTGGCAAAATATTGAAAGTGTTCGATCCGCTTGTTTGTACGAAGGTAATGCAGGGTACTGTCATCCGGCCGGAAAGGCGAATTTTCATAAGAGCCGTTCAGGTCATATTTGAAGATCTGGATATCGCCGATATACCCCCGAACCTTTTCCCTGATTTCTGTCTTGAAGCCTTTGATCACCGATACCGAGAGAATCATGACGGCAAGGCTCAGCATGACGCCTGCAATGGCAATCCGCACAATCAGCTTTGAGAAAGTGCGTTGGGATTTAATGGCCATCCGCCGGGCAATGAAGTACGAAAAATTCAAGATACGATCCTATTTGATATGGGCAAAAATGCTCAATTGATTTGATAACGCGGCAAATTTAGTTCCAATTCCTTTGGGATGCGCAGCCTTTATTCCGCAAACATTTGTTTCTGTCAGGATGTTAAAACTCTAATCAATCAATGATCTATCAAATACCAGCCTGTTATGAATACAGAAAAGAAACAAACAACAGACAAACCCGGAAGCAATTACCGGGAAAACATACCAAAAGATAAAGTTGACCAGGGCGAAAAGGTGGTAAAAAAACCTGAAGATAAAGATTATGATGAGAAGGACCCCAAATTCAAAAATCCGGCAAAAACGCGCGAACGCAGTGAGCAACCGGTAAATCCGGTCAAAAAAGCCCCGGACGAAGCCTGATCCACCGGCGGCGGAACGAAGAGCCGGCCCTACCAGCCTGCAAGCAAAATAAAAATAGCACAAACTCTACGATGTGCTATTTTTTCTTTGTCACCTTTACCTCTGTTGCGCTCTTGGCCGTTTTTGAATCCTTATCGGTCTTTGCTCCCCGCGCCTTATTGGTCGACTCGTTGTGGGTTTTCTCTTCTTCTTTGGGGGTTGTATTTTTATTCTTTGCCATGTCAAATCATATTAGCCTGTAAAAACAACAAGCTTACCGGGCCATGGTTTTATGAATCTTTATTTTTAGCAGCCTTGAACGTCTTCAATGCTTTCTGGAGATTATTCCGCGTTTTTAAAATATCCTTCCAGAGATCGCCTTTTTCTTTCAAACGGTCTGCCATGTTATAGATGGTGTAAGACCGCAGGTCCAGGTTTTCGTCAACCTCCTCCCATTCAAGCGGTGCAGACACAGTAGCATATGGCTTTGGCCGTACAGAATACGGTGCAGCAATTGTCTGCCCGCGGCGATTCTGCAGATAATCAAGATAGATTTTATTTTTACGTTTCGACGGACTCCGTTCCAGACTTGTCGTATCGGGATGCTCAGCCAGCACCTGCGTAGCAAGATAATGTACAAAGTCCTTACTGTTATCGTAGGTATATCCCGCTTTCAGCGGAATAAAAATATGCAATCCCTTTGATCCCGAAGTTTTGATAAATGAAGTAATGCCCATTTCCCCGAGAATGCGGTACGCGGTCCGGGCCACGTTTACGGCCTCAATGAACTCGATATCGTGAGGGTCAATATCAAAGACTGCAAATAGCGGCTCATCAGGCTTTTTAAAGGTGCTTAACCATGGGTTGATCTCAATGCAGCCAAGATTTACCATCCAAAGCAGCGTTGCTTCATCGTTACAAATCAGGTAATCGACATCTTTACCCGTGCTCTCCGAAAACATGGGGGCATACTTGATCCATTTTGGGATGGTCTCCGTGTCAAGGTCCTTCTGGAAAAAACCAGGAGCTGCAATCCCGTTCGGATGCCTGTTTAGCGACAAAGGCTTATCTTTCAGATTTGGAAGAATGTGGTCTTTTACCGAGCGGTAATAGTTGATAAGCTCTCCTTAGTGATTTTTTCCTTTGGCCAGTAAACCTTCTGGAGATTTGTAAGTTTAACGGATTTTGCGCCAAACTTCAGATTTTCGTCTTTTGTTGCTTCTTTTTTCACAGCGTTTTGTTTCGGTGAATCCTGTTCTTTCGATGCCGGCCCTGCTTTCTCCTGTTTCACCTCTACCGGCTTTTTATCAGGCCTCAGCCCTTTAAACACAGGGTGCCGCATGTGCCCGTCTTCAGTCCATTCGCTGAATGTCACTTCACATACAAGCTCCGGCTTTAGCCAGGCAATTTTACGTTCCATGGTCACCTTACCTGTTACCGGCTTCGTTTTCTGTTCAATGGCATGCATGGTATTGTAAAGTTCCTTGAGGCTTTTGTCGGTAAAACCACTACCGCAATTACCGATATACACCAGTTCATCATCCTTGTGCATACCGAGTACGAGCGACCGGAAATAATTTCGCCCGCCTTCAGGTTTCGTATACCCGATAATTACGGCTTCCTGTGCCAGGCTGAGTTTGATTTTCATCCAGCTATCACTCCGTTTTCCGGAACGGTAACTCTCGTCGCGTTTTGCTATTACGCCCTCCCAACCTTCTTTTCCGGCCTGGCTAAAGAGCTTTTCCCCGCCGGTAACATGTTCGCTAAACTTTACCGACTGACTCTTGAATTTTCCCAGCAGCGCTTTTAAAAGGTCCTTCCGCTTCAGCAGCGGCAAACCGGTCAGGTCATGCCCATTCAGGTAAAGCAGATCGAAGACATAATATTTCAGTTTTGTGTTACTTTCCTGCGCATCATAGTTTTGCAGCGCCTGAAACCGGCTTTGTCCGCTGGCATCTTCGGCAACCATTTCACCGTCAAGCAAAGCGTCGGCACCAAGCGACTTCAGTGATTTAGCTACCACTTCATACATATTTGTATAGTCCTGGCCGTTCCGCGAGATCAGCGTCACCTTACCTTTTTCTACAGCTGCACCGATCCGGTAACCATCGTATTTTTTCTCGAACACCACCGACGGATCGTCTTTCGGAAGCGCATCCACAAGTGTTGCCAGCATGGGTTTGTAGTCAGGAAAAGCTGGTTCTTCTTCATGCTTACCGACTGGCTGTTTGTCTGCCTTCTTCGGCTTTTTTTCCGGCGAAGCCGCCTTCTTTTTAAATTCTATACCGGCTTTCTTCACCGCGGCCCGTACATGGTCTTCTGCATCGTAGGCTGCGTCAGTGGCAAACTTATCACGGTGTTTAATCAGCAGCCAGGCATTATCCTGTTCACCTTCACGCGCATGAATTTTGACCAGAGCAAACTCACCTTTCATCTTTTTACCGTTCAGACTAAACTTAAGATTTCCTTCCTTAAGCCCTTTCCGAAGGCTTTTTATATCAGCATCCAGGGCTTTATAGGTGCCGCTGTCGAAAATACTGACCGTTCCCCCTCCGTAATGCCCCATTGGTATGGTGCCTTCGAAGGTTCGGTAGTCATACGGATGATCTTCCACCATCATGGCCAGGCGCTTGTCTGCAGGATTCAATGAAGGGCCTTTCGGAACCGCCCAGCTCTTCAAAACACCATCAAGTTCCAGCCTGAAATCGTAATGCAGCCGGCTGGCATGGTGTCGCTGAATCACAAACCTAAGGGTTTTGTTGTCTGACTTCCCTGCCTTGGGTTCTGACGTTTTTGTGAAATCTCTTTTTTTATGATATTCTTTCAGCGCCATATGGAGATCATTTTATGCCTGCTTTTTTGATCCGAGACTTTGCATCAATTGATCGTACAGATCGTCACTGACTTCTTTTTTCGGTTTCATCTTCTTAACGGTAGCCCGTTTGCCTTTGGCCTTCGCGCGGATAATTTTCATGAGCTCTCTGCTATACTCATCCTTAAATTCCGAAATATCGAACTTGTCGGTGTACTGCTTGATAAGCGCCATGCCCATGTCCAGTTCCTTTTTGCTGATCTTGATTTCGGGAACCTTTACTTCGGTGGTCTCCCTCACTTCTTCCTGGAAGCGGATTTTGGTAATCACAATGACCCCATTAAGCGGATGGATAACGCAGAGATTTTCTGTTTTGCGGAAAACGAACCTTGCCACGCCCGCTTTTTTCGATTTGATCAGCGACTGCAGCAAAAGCGCATACGCCTTTTTACCCTGCGCTTCCGGTTCCGCGTAATAACTCGTCTCGTAATAAATCGGATTGATTGCCGAGAGCTCTACGAAGTTCTCAAGTTCGATTACCCGGGTTTTCTCAGGTGCAGCCTCTTCAAAGTCATGGTCATCAAGTACCACCCACTTATCGTTTAACTTGTAACCGCGTACAATCTGGTCATACCCGACTTCTTTATGACTTTTTTCATTGACCCGCTGGTACCGGATCTTCTCATGATCTTTTTCGTCAAGCATTGTCAGGTCCAGGTTGCTGCTCTGCACGCCGGAATACAATTTTATAGGAATATTTACCAGGCCAAATCCTATGGCTCCTTTCCAGATCGATCTCATAACACTGCTGTTTAATCTAACAACAGGCTGATCTGATGATTGTTTTATCAGGACATAGTAAGCATTGCCTGAAAGGCGTAAAGGAGTATACCGGCCCTGTTGATGAGGAGCTTCCTGGATTACGACATTTAAGGAACGGCTAACGCCCCTTGCGTTTGAAGATGACCATGCTTAATGCGGGCAGATCTGTCTTGAGCGAAAAGCCGGATTGTTTGGATCCGGTAGCTGTTACGCCGTCAGGATTAACGTATCCGCTGCCGAAATACGTTCTATCGTCAGAATTGAACAGTTCGATCCATCTCCCCCCTGCATGCACGGGAATGTTGCATCCGTAGCGAACGACCGGGGTAAGGTTTAAGGCAATGATGAGTGTATCGGGCTCCCTTTTGCCTTTACGTTTATACAGATATACCGACTCGTCAGCGTTATCTGCATCGATCCACTCAAACCCTTCGTAACTGAAATTGAAGTGATGCAGTGCAGACTCACTGCGGTAAAGTTCATTTAACTTCCTGACGGTTTCCTGCATGCCCTTATGGGGTTCGAAACTGAGCAAGTGCCAGTCAAGGGATTCACGGAAGCGCCACTCATTGGTCTGTGCGAATTCATCGCCCATGAACAGAAGTTTTGTACCAGGATGGGTAAACATGTACCCGTATAATGCCCGTAAATTGGCAAACTTTTGCCATTCATCACCGGGCATTTTGTAGATCATTGGCGATTTTCCATGCACCACCTCATCATGCGACAGGGGCAGCATAAAATTTTCGGTAAAAGCATAGGTAATACTGAATGTCAGTCGGTGGTGCTGGTGTTTTCTGGCTATCGGGTCAAGTTTAAAATAGGCCAGTGTATCATTCATCCACCCCATCATCCACTTCATGCCAAAGCCCAGGCCCCCGGCGTGCACGGGATGGGTTACGCCAGGGTACGTGCTGCTTTCTTCGGCTATGGTGTGTACGCCTTTGAAATTGCCGTAAACCGCAATGTTAAGGTCCTGAAGAAACTGGATGGCGCCAAGGTTTTCACGTCCGCCCCGGTCGTTAAATGCGGCGTCGTCACCGCTCCGTGAAAAGTCATAGTAAAGCATAGAGGCCACGGCATCCACACGTAACCCGTCTGCGTGGTAACGATCCAGCCAGAACATGGCATTGCTGATCAGGAAAGACCTGACCTCATTTCTGTCATAATTAAATATGTAACTTTTCCAGTCGGGATGGAAGCCTTTTCGCATATCTGCATGCTCATAAAGATGCGTCCCGTCAAATTCATACAAGCCATGTGCATCGCCCGGAAAGTGCGAAGGCACCCAATCCAGTATGACACCAATGTTATGTTTATGGAGTTCGTCGATAAGATACATCAGATCCTGCGGTGTTCCGTAACGGGAACTTGCACCAAAGTAACCGGTAATCTGGTATCCCCACGACGGGTTGTAAGGGAATTCCATAACAGGCATCAGCTCTACATGGGTAAAGTTCATGTCCAGCAGATACGGAATCAACGCTGCGGCTGTTTCGCGGCAGGTTAGGATACGCTTCGGATTCGAAGGATCGCGCCGCCATGAACCCAGATGGATCTCATATACAGACATTGGTGCGTGAAAAACATCGCTTTTCGCACGTTTCGTGAGCCACCGTTTATCCGTCCACTTAAAATCGGTGTCCCAAACAATTGATGCCGTTCCGGGGGGCGTTTCCCATCGACGTGCATATGGATCACCTTTTTCTATTTCCTGCCCGTGAAATCCCCTGATAAAGTATTTATATACATCGCCTTTTCCTACAGCGGGAATAAAGCCTTCCCAGATGCCTGACCCGTCAAGCCGTTTGAAGAGCAGGTGATCGGCACGGCTCCAGCTGTTAAAACTGCCAATAACCCGTACTTCCTGCGCATTTGGTGCCCACACAGAAAAGTAGGTGCCTGCCGTCCCGTCAACAACGAGCGGATGCGCCCCCATCTTTTCATACATCCTGAAATGCTGCCCGCCTATAAAAAGGAAGATATCATAATCTGTAAACAGGCTGTGATACCAAACCGGTCCTGTGTGTGTTTCGTTGCCGGTTGTTTTCGGACTTGCTTTTCTTGCAGGCATGTGTCGTTTCGGTGTTTGGGTTTATGAGGCGATGATCTGTAACCGTGAAAAGTTACGGTTTGTTTTGAATCGCAGGCAGTTCTTTTCGTCCAGGCTAAATTCCGGTACTTCCCGGTCATCTACGAGTACTTTCCCCACGTTAAACGGCAGCCCGATCACCCGGAAATCATACAGTTCATACATCGATGTATAAAGGCCCTCAACCACCTGTTCAATATGCAGATTGCGCTCATCACCTTTTACGTTATATTTTTTTTCCAGATAGATGTCCTGTTCAAAGGCAAAAGTGTCGCCATGATCTTCATACAGGAATGAATTCACTTCGTAGTCTGAAAAGTATACGTTCAGCAACAGCTCATCGACGTTTTTTTCACCGACATATTGCATAACCGGGTATTCGGGTATAACCGAACCGGCTCTCGCAAACAGCGGCATATCTTCAAGTGCTGCCTGTACAACGTATTCGCTGCCGCCCTGTAAAAGTTCGTTTGTCCAGAAGTTGTACCACTGTCCTTTGGGAAGGTAGACCCTCCTGGAAGTTGCACCTTGCTCCAGAACCGGGCAAACCAGGATTTTATCGCCAAAAGTAAACTCATCCTGGCGGTAGTGGTTACTGATATTTTCCTGCTCCAGCATAACAAGCGGTCGCAGAATCGGGAAACCATACCGGTGATGTTCCCAGAACACCGAATACAAATAGGGCATGAGCCGGTACCGCAGCTCAATAAATTTCCGGTTTATAGATTCGAAAGGTTCGCCAAAACTCCAGGGCTCGCGTTCGCGGGTATCGCCTGCCGAATGCGCACGCATGAAAGGCGAAAATACCCCCATCTGTATCCAGCGGGTAAAGAGCTCGCCATCCGGTTCGCCGCTAAAACCGCCTATATCTGTGCCGGCAAAAGGAACACCGGATACAGACAGGCGCTGGCACTGTATGTTACCGATCTTCAGGTGTTCCCAGCTAGCCACGTTATCTCCTGTCCAGACGCAGGCATACCGCTGCACGCCGGAATATCCCGCGCGGGTAATGGTGAATGGCCTCTTATTCCGCTGCAATTTTCTAAGCCCGTCATAGGTCGACCGCACCATCTGCATCCCATACACGTTATGCGCTTTGCGGTGCGAACCGCGGTAACCGTCGTAATTGTGGCGCACATCGTTCGGAAAGGTGCCCGAGCCAAAAACCGCCGGCTCGTTCATATCGTTCCAGAAACCTGCAACGCCCATCTCTACCAGTTCCTTGTAAAGCCCGCCGAACCAGGTGCGCACTTTTGGATTGGTGAAATCAGGAAACTGGCAACGCCCGGGCCATACGTGCCCTTCCATGTAATAGTCGTCGCTGCGGCGGCAGAAATATCGCTTCTCCTTCCCTTCCTTAAAGACCCAGTAATTATCATCCACTTTGATGCCCGGGTCGATCATAACGACAGTCTTGAAGCCCTGATCGCTCAGGTCTTTGATCATCTTTTTGGGATCGGGAAAATATTTTTTATTCCAGGTAAAGCACCGGTAACCGTCCATATAGTCGATGTCGAGGTAGATCGCATCGCAGGGAATTTTACGTTCCCGGAAGTTACGCGCAATGTCTCTGACTTTCGCATCGGGATAGTAGCTCCAGCGGCACTGGTGATAACCAAGCGCCCAGCGCGGTGGCAGCTGATGCGTACCTGTAAGACTGTGGTAACGTTTAACCACATCCATCATGTGTGGTCCGTGAATATAATAATATTGAAGCTCGCCGCCGTCTGCCCAGAAGCTTGTCTTGGCTTCGTCTTCCCTGCCGAAATCAAAATATGAGCGGAACGTATTGTCGAAAAAGATACCGTAGGCTGCGCTGCCATGAATACCGATATAAAAAGGAATGGTACGGTACAGCGGATCTCGGTCCCACCCATACGAATAAGCATCGGTGTTCCAGTTTTCAAACCGTCTGCCGCGAAGGTTAAAGTTCCCCGACTTATCACCCAGCCCGAAGAAATTTTCTTCCCTGTTGCACTTTTTTGTTGCGAATACATAATAGCCCCCAAACTCCGTATTTTCTTCCCAATGCATGGGGGCGGCGTCTTCGCTCATAATCTGGCTGCTCACGTTATCGGCAAACGAAACGTGGAAGTCCGATTTATTAACAAAACAGGTAATTGTATTGGTGGCGATGGCATACCTGCTTTCATCCTCAGACATGCGGAATACGATGACTTTTTGATCAACTTCAGGCACCGCATAAGAAAAATCGTCAAGAAAAACGCCGTGAGGCGCAACCCTGACACGGATGATCTCATCGCTTACGACCCGGATCTCTACCTTGGCATCGCCATCTGTAAAATAAAAGCGGTTGCCTTCTTTCCTTACTGACCTGACAGCGCCCAGGTACTGTTTTTCAATAGGTTTGATATCTGTGACAGGATTGTTCAAATGCTGAACAATCTCTTCTGCTACCGTTTCTTCTTGGCTTATCTCCCGGTCTTGCCCGTTCTGCTCTTCCATATATCTGAAATTCTAAAAGGATCTGTACTTCGTGTAAAAGTAACACTTACTTTGGAAATGCCTGTGCCTTCCCCGCATCGAATATAGATAATATGCAACGGAAGTCCAATGCAGCTCGTTGTTATCAGCCGGCAGGCTAAAGATGTGCCGTCAAACGCGAACCCGAAAACAAAAAAGCCCCTTTCGGGGCCCTTTGTAAACGACCTGTTAAGGATTAAAAGTCAGTGACAGATAATAAATGGCGCCTACGGCCGGGTTGCCGAAAGATGTCGTGTAGTATTTGTTTGCTATGTTCGATCCGCCAAGTTTCAGAACCGAATTAACTGAAGGGATACGGTAGTTGATCTGGGCATCGAGCGTTGCGAAAGACGGTACAAGTCCGCTTCCGAAGGTTGAATTCCAGTAGAACTGATCCTGCCAGCGGTACTGTGCATTAAAACCAACATTTTTTATGATTTCTTTCCCCCCTACACCCGCGTTGAAGCGCCATTCTGGTGTGTTAAAGGTATTCAAAAGGCCAGCCGGAATATCCCCGATCTTGTTGTAAGAAGTATTCGCGTTGAAGCTGAACTTTCCGACAAGGTAGTCGAGGCCGAGTGCAGCACCATACGCATTTACGTCGCCGCCGATATTAACGGGAACGTTGTATTTGATTGGCGACTGCAGACCGGTCGGATCAGCCGGTGTTACGTTTTTTTGAAAAAGCTCTACCGCCCCGATAAAGTCATTGTAGGTATTATAGTATCCGTACACATCAACAAGCAGACTCCTGTCAATCAACCCCTTGTAACCGAGCTCAAAAGATTGCACACGTTCAGGGCGCAGGCCTTCAGGATCAAATGTATATTCCCTGCCGTTAAGCCTGGTCAGGTCGCCAACACCTGTAGGTGAGGTGGCCGCGGTTGCCGCATAGGCGCGATAGTCGTCTGCCACATACCCCCGGTTGGTGTTCAGGTTGTACTTATTGATAAATTCAGGAAGCCCGCCGATAAGCCGCGTTGATCCGCCCGCCACAGCCAGATCAATATACTGTTCCTGGGTTGTCGGGTTACGGAAACCGGTTTGATAGGACGCCCTGATATTATTGTTTGGCGCCACGGTATAGACACCTGTTACGCGGGGCGTAAAGCGGCCTTCAAAATTCTGGCTTTTGTCGAAACGGCCCGCAATAGTCAGCTTAAGTTTTTCATCAAACATCTTTTTGCCGAGCTGACCAAAGGCACCATATTCCTTAATAGTGAGTTTCCGGTTCAGGTCGTCGAAAATAGTACCGTCTGAGCGGAGATCATATAACCGGTATGATGCCCCCAGCTGTAACTCGACTACCTTGTTCAGCGCGTTTGTCAGGTTGTACATCCCTTCATAGTGATACAGGTTGGTTTTGTCATTGAATTTGGCACCATTTGCCGGTCCGATTGTCCGTTTTGTAATTGCCTCTTTCGCCAGATTAAAGCCCGATGAACCGGGAAGAAGCCGGCCCTGGTCTGCCAGACTTCTGGCTGCCGTGTGTGCCGCTTCTTCTGACACACCCTGTGCGCGCGCGCCTGAATACGCCAGGGTATATTGTGCAAACCAGCCCGCTGTTGGATTAGCCGGGTTACTGCTTGGTTTCCAGGCTTCGTTAATAAAGGTTCCCAGCAGTGTGGCGTTGTAGGCGTCGCCGGAGCGCTCCTGGGTGGTATAACCTTTCAGGTAAAAATCCTCACCCCTTAATTCAAGTTTGTATTGCCCGATGCTGAAGTTTCTGAGCGAATACCGGTCTGTACCCGTGTACACCGACGTTCCCGTACCCCAGTTTGCCTGTGCGATGGCCTGAATGGTGTTCGTAAATTTATAATGAACGGCTGTCGAGGTTTTTAATGAAGATGTGTTGTAGTCAACCAGGTCTGCTTCGTTATACCCGGTACGCGATACAGCCTGACTTGGGGTTGTACCTCTGTTCAGGCTATACATGACGCCCAGCAGCGGTGCCAGCTGTGGCAGGGCCGGTCTGAGCGCAGCAAACTGCGGGTTTGTATTGATCACATTGATGATACCGCCGTAGTTAAGGCCCGGGATGGCGAGCAGGTTATTAAAGGCGCCATACGCAGCGGGCTGCTGCGCCGCAAAGCCCGCTACCAGCTGCCGGCTTACACTCTGGAGGTTGGCGTTAATTTCATCTCCGTAAACATTCACTCCGTCATAGTTCGGATCAGATGACCGGTCGCCCGACTTAAGTTGTCTCCCCGTGCGATCAAAGTTCCTGGTATCAGTACCGTACCAGTCACGTGCCTGCAAAAACGAAAAGGAGGTTTTTATACCGAACTTGTTGTTCCAAGCCTTTGCCAGGCGCACGTCGAGCTGATTAAACGGTTGTGTGCTCACGTTGCCATCATTGACATGGTTGATGCCGGTTTTATATTGAAAACTTGCTCCCTGGTAATCAAAGGGATTTTTGGAAGTCATAAGTAACGTTCCGTTGATTCCGCCGGCACCATACAATGCAGATGAAGCGCCTGGAAGCAGTTCTACATTTTCCACATCAAGTTCGGTCATGCCTACGATATTGCCCACAGAAAAGTTAAGACCCGGCGCCTGATTGTCCATACCGTCTACAAACTGATTGAAACGGGTATTGCCATTCGAATTGAAACCGCGTGTGTTTACAGATTTAAAGGTGAGGCTCTGGGCGCTCATCTCCACCCCTTTTATATTGTTGAGTGCGTCGTAGAAAGATGGCGCGGGAATATCGCGGATTGCTGCCACACCGATACGTTCTATACTTACCGGCGATTCCAGGATGCGCTCGGGCGTTCTGGATGCAGATACCACAACATCCTGACCGAGCATATTCACTGCCGTTTCAAGCTGAAAAACAAGGCCGGATGCGCTGCCGGTAAGGTCGCGCTGCTGGGTACCGTAACCAATATAAGAAACAACCAGGGTATAAGGACCTTTCTCAGCGGTGCTGAAAGAAAACCTTCCGTTCGCGTCTGTAGACGTGCCGGCATTCTTTCCTCTTAAGATAACGCTAACGCCGGGCAGTGCCTCTCCCGTTCCTTTGTCTGTGACCGTTCCGCTGATGGTCACATTTTGCGCGCTGCCCCGGGAGAATCCGGCGCACAGCACAACTAACACAAGTGCCAGCCGTGTAAATATTCTGCTCATAACTTAGATAATTTATTGAAAATTTGGTTGATTCTTCCATAAACTTAACGTTATTTTCAAAAGAAACAAACTATGTTTGCATAATATTCGATCAGCCTGCTAACCGAAGATTCTCCTGATCAGCCTCATATCTGAAGATAGCGATCGTCTGAATTTGATATTAGAAAGATTTTGTCGAAGTTTAACATCCAACCTCTTTTATGAACAAGTTAAAGGCTTTATTGTGCATCATCGCTCCGGTACTTCTGGGCCTCATTTTTCATATCAAGATCGGCGATCTGCCGCCGGTATTGAAGTTTCTGAACCCGTTCACAGGGTTTTGGCAGAACGCCGAAAATACTTTCGTAAAGAAGCATAAACGGGTGCGCATTCCGGGCGCAAAAGCGCCTGTCGACATTCTGTTCGATGAGAAGATGATTCCGCACATTTTTGCGCAGAACGACCATGATCTATACCTGGCACAAGGTTATGTTACGGCCATGCACCGCTTATGGCAGATGGACTTTCAAACCCGCTTTGCTGCGGGCCGCATTTCTGAAGTTGTTGGCGACAAGGCCGTTGAGGTAGATCGTTACCAGCGGCGCATGGGCATGTATTATGGTGCAGAAAACAGCCTGAAAGGAATGATGGCCGATCCAAAAAGCAGGGAAATGATCTTAGCCTATACTGAAGGAATTAATGCTTACATCAAATCCCTGCATCCCTCACGTTATCCGCTTGAATACAAGCTCCTTGATTTCAAACCCGAACAGTGGACGCCGCTGAAATGTGCCCTGCTGCTCAAACAGATGTCGGCGGTGCTGGCCATGGGCTCAGACGAATTCTACATGACCAATATTCTAAAAAAATATGGCCCCGAAATCACTGCTGACCTTTTCCCCGACTACCCCTTTCGTGAAAGCCCGATCATTCCTGAAGGCACGAAATGGGATTTTGATCCGCTGAAGGTGCCGGCTGTTCCTGAAAATGCGATGAACCCTTTGGCTGCGAACGTAAAAACCCGCCAAAAGCAAGATGGTATAGGATCAAACAACTGGGCCATTTCGGGCAGCAAAACCCGCTCAGGTTATCCGATTCTTGCAAACGATCCGCACCTTGATCTTACGCTGCCATCAATCTGGTATCAGATCCAGCTGCACGCTCCCGGTATCAATGCCTATGGTGTGTCGCTGCCTGGTGCGCCCGGCATCGTGATCGGCTATAACCAAGATATTGCCTGGGGTGTAACGAATGTCGCTGCAGATGTTCTGGATTTTTATCAGATCAGATTTAAAGACAGCACGCACCGTGAATATTGGCATGATGGCAAATGGAAAGCAACAACCAGGCGAATTGAAAAGATTTTGTTTCGTGGCGGCGACGCTGAATCAGATACGGTAATTTACACCCATCACGGTCCTGTCGTCTATTTTAAAAAGCCATCATATTCGAAAACAGCAAATGTTTCTGAAGGCGCCGCGCTGCGGTGGATCGCTCACGACCGATCAAATGAACTGATGACATTTTACAAACTGAACCGGGGGAAAAATTACAATGACTACCGGGAGGCCCTGACCTATTATACGGCTCCTGCACAGAACTTTGTCTTTGCAAGCAAGGATAATGATATCGCCATTACTCCCAATGGAAAATTTCCGCTGAAGTGGAAAAACCAGGGTAAGTTTATTCTCGACGGCAGCGACAAGCGGCATGACTGGCAGGGTTGGATCCCGGCCGACCAGAACCCTACGGTTAAAAATCCCTCCCGCGGATTTGTCAGTTCAGCCAACCAGTCATCAACAGATAAAACATACCCATATTACATCAATTGGGAATTTTCTGCAACTGAACGCGGCCGGCGGATCAATGCGCGCCTGGCCGCCATGAATAAGGCTACGCCGGATAGCATCATCAGCATGCAGACAGATAACTACAGCCTGCTTGCCGAAAAACTGCTCCCTGCTATTTTGCCGATGATCGATCAGCCCGACCTCAACGCTACGCAAAAGGAAGCTTACGCGACTTTAGACAGCTGGAATAAAACTTACGCATCCAGAGAGATTGCGGCCAGCATCTTTGAGCTTTGGGTCAAAAATCTAAATACAGCGATCTGGGAAGATGATTTTACGTTTGATGGTCTGCCGATGCGTTATCCATCTCGGGATCGCACACTGGAGATGATTCTGAACGAGCCGAATGCACGCTGGTTCGACGATACCCGGACGCCAAAAACCGAAACATTAAATTTTCTCTGCAATCAGACTTTTAAACAGACGGTAGACAGCCTTGAAAAGACATACGGCGCGATCGGCCGCAGCTGGCAATGGGGTTATATAAAGAACAGCCATGTTCCTCACCTGGCCAAAATTCCCGGTATGGGATCGCGTTTGTTATTTACCGGCGGGTCAAAAAGCACCATCAACGCGCTCGGCGAAACAAATGGCCCTTCCTGGCGCATGGTTGTTGAGCTTGGTAAAAATCCAAAGGGTTATGGAATCTTTCCCGGCGGTCAGTCAGGGAACCCCGGAAGCAAGTTTTACGACAACATGATCGGCACCTGGGCGGCAGGAAAACTCGACGAGTTGCTCTTCCTGAACTCGCCCTCAGATGGAAAAGAACATATCATCAAATACATGAAAATTACGCGCTAAACATGATCATATTTATCGTTGTTATAATCGCCGCCTACCTGCTGCAAATGGCCCTCCCCTGGTGGATCATTATCGTTGTCAGTTTTATCACCTGCGGCTTGATCGGAAAAACTGCAAAAGTCTCGTTATGGGGTTCATTTTTTGCCATCTTCTGCCTTTGGTCGGGTTACGCGGTATTTGAGAGTTTACCGAATCAGCATATGCTGGCCAACCGGGTTGCCGAAATGTTTGGCGTAAAGGTCTGGTGGGCCCTGGTGCTGCTAACAGGTTTTCTGGGCGGCTTCGTTGCTGGTGTGAGCGGGTTCTGCGGCCATCATTTCCGCAAGGCCATGCTGGCAAAAAACCAGGCCGCTGAATAAAATCAGCGGGAGCGCGCCGCCTCTGTCTGGATTTCGTATTTTTGCTGTGTGAATATTTCTCCCGAACTGGTTTTAACAGATCTGGATGCGGCCGCATTCGAAACACAGTGCCTGGCCATCTTTCGTCGGCAGGCATCAGGTTGTGCCGTATACAGGGAATATATCAGTCACCTTGGTATTAATCCTGCGGCAATTGTCAGAAGTGACGACATCCCTTTTCTGCCCATTGGTTTTTTTAAAACGCACGAAATAAAAAGCGCAGATGCTGCCGCCGCAATCGTTTTCACCAGTTCAGGGACAACGGGTATGGTGCAAAGCAGGCATCCTGTTACCGACCTAAGTTGGTACAAGCAAAGTTACCTGCAGGCTTTCAGGCGGTTTTACGGCGATCCCGGAGATTTTTGTATACTGGCATTGCTGCCCGCCTATTTGGAACGGGAAGGCTCATCGCTGATTTATATGGCAGATGACCTGCTAAAAAAAAGCAGGCACCCGCTAAGCGGCTATTTTCTTCACAATCATACAGAACTCGCTGCCGCCCTGCAGGAATTAAAGTTATCCGGTCAGAAAACCATCCTGCTTGGGGTAACGTATGCCTTGCTCGACTTCATAGAAATTTATCCCACAGACTTTCCAGACCTCATCGTCATGGAAACGGGTGGTATGAAAGGCAGGCGAAAGGAAATGGTGCGCGAAGAATTACATGAAACACTTTGTGCAGGTTTCGGCGTACAAGAAATTCATAGCGAATATGGCATGACAGAGCTGTTGTCGCAGGCCTATTCTCCAGGCCAGGGGCGGTTTTTTTGCCCGCCATGGATGAAGATCCGGCTGCGCGATACAAATGATCCGCTCTCACCTGTACAGTCCGGCAAAACTGGCGGTATCAATGTGATCGACCTGGCCAATATTAATTCATGCAGTTTTATAGCTACCCAGGATCTGGGGCGCCTTTATCCTGATGGCTCGTTTGAGGTGTTGGGGCGTTTCGATCACGCTGATATCAGAGGCTGTAATTTGCTTGTTCAGTAAACCTTCGAGGTTTTAGGAAACCTCGAAGGTTTTAGGAAACCTCGAAGGTTTCTATTCGACCACTATCAGGTAGTAGTTTTTCTTTCCTTTTTGCACAAGCAAAAACTCCCCGTTAATCAGGTAGTCTGTCGAGTAAGTGGTAGCAAGATCAGACACCTTCAGCCTGTTTATAGCGATTCCACCGCCCTGAATAAGTTTTTTTGTTTCCCCTTTTGATGGAAATATATTTGTTTTCTCTGCGAGCAGACTCAGCACGTCAAGACCATCCTGCAACTCAGTCTTCGCAAGGCTGAATTGGGGCACGCCTTCAAAGATCTCCAATACCTGTTCACGTTTCAAGCCTGTCAGAAAATCGGCAGAACCATTTCCAAACAGGAATTCTGAAGTCTTCAATGCGGTTTCCAAAGCGTCTTCAGAGTGCGTACGGATGGTGATATCAGCTGCAAGTGCTTTCTGCAATACACGCAGGTGCGGGGCAGCATTGTGTTCTTCCTCGAGCGCTTCTATTTCTTCTTTCGGCTTCAGCGTAAAAATACGGATCCAGCTTTTTACGTCATCATCAGATGCGTTAAGCCAGAACTGATAGAATTTATAGGGTGAAGTTTTTTCCGGATCAAGCCATACCGCACCACCTTCGGTTTTGCCGAATTTGGTTCCGTCAGACTTCTTGATCAGTTTGGTAGTAAGGGCAAAGGCCGTCCCCTGATCTTTGCGCCTGATCAGCTCCGTACCCGTCACAATGTTTCCCCATTGATCAGAGCCGCCCATCTGAACAATACAGTTATGGTGTTTCCAGAGGTAATAGAAATCATAGCCCTGCACCAGCTGATAGCTGAATTCGGTAAATGACATGCCGGTATCGCCTTCCAGCCGTTTCTTCACGCTGTCTTTAGCCATCATGTAGTTCACTGTGATGTGTTTGCCTACCTCGCGTATAAAGTCGAGAAAGGCAAACCCTTTAAACCAGTCGCCGTTATTTACCATAACGGCGCCATTGCCGGCATCGTCAAACTGGAGAAATTTTGATAACTGTTTTTTGATGCCATTCAAATTATGCTGAACGGCGGCCTCATCGAGCAAATTACGTTCATCCGACTTTCCTGAAGGGTCACCAACCATTCCGGTGGCGCCACCCACAAGTGCATATGGTTTATGGCCTGCGGTTTGGAAGTGAATCAGTGTCATGATCTGCATCAAATGACCAACATGCAAGGAATCAGCTGTGGGATCGAAGCCAATATAACCTGAGGTCATACCTTCATTCAGTTTCTCCTGTGTATTGGGCATGATGTCATGGAGCATGCCTCGCCAGCGCAATTCTTCTACAAAATCAGTCATCGTGAATTTTTTTGCTGCAAAGATAGGGATTTGCAGGTATTTTAAACGCTGGATGACCGGCGCCATCAAAACCACCTAACCCGTTCAGCTTCAGCTCCGGAAACAATGCGGAGATAAATTTTGCCTGTTTAAAGATAAAATTATTCATGACGCTGCTGCTTTCAAAGATAATTCCCGGCAGGTGTTTTTTAGCTGCTTGTGTTAAATATTCGTATTTTACGACATGAATTTTTTGTCGCATTTTTACTTTGACCGCAGTCATTCCGAACCCTACCGGGCGATGGGTACCGTACTGCCGGACCTTCTGAAAAACGCGGCCAAAGGCGCCAATATTCATCCGGAAAAAATGCCGGGGCGTTACACAACCGAAAGCGAGATTGCTCTGCTGACAGGCTGGAACCGGCACCTCGCTGTAGACAAATACTTTCACTCTTCCGATTTTTTTACCGAAAAGACCGGTCAGCTGAAAGCGTTGTTAAAACCCATCACAGCAGACGGGCCTGTTCGCCTCTCTTTCCTGGCACATATTGCGCTCGAACTTCTGCTCGACCACCTGCTAATTGCAGAAAATATGGTAAGCGTACAGGCGTTTTATAAGCAGCTGGAGCAGGCTACCGGCGACCCGCTCGATGATTTTCTGGAGAAAAGTGCCTTCCGCGAAACCGGAGCTTTCCGCGACTTTCTGAAGGGTTTCCTTTCAAGCCGCTACCTGCTGAGTTATCAAAAAATTGAAAATATTACCTACGCCCTGAACCGAATTTGCATGCGATTGTGGATCCAGCCGTTCGCTGCAGATAAATTACCGCTGCTGGACCAGCAGCTCGAGTTGTACAGTGGTATCCTCCGTAACGACTTTTTAGAAATTTTTACACAGACAGGGCTTTACCTTGCTCAGGCTTCGCCTGATAAAAGTTGAAGCACACCGCAAACTTAATATCTTTGTCCCATGTCAAACGCTGCCGTACAGGAACAAATGGATGCGCTCGTAAAGGAGCTGAACCAGCATAACTATAATTACTACGTCTTGGCCATGCCTACCATTGGCGATTACGAGTTTGACAAGAAACTGGAAGAGCTTGCGCTGCTTGAAAAAGAGTATCCTGAACTTGCCGACCCAAATTCACCAACACAGCGTGTTGGCGGTGACATTACAAAAAACTTTCAGACGGTTAAACACCGGTACCCCATGCTTTCGCTGGGTAACACCTATAATGAGCAGGACCTGCGCGATTTTGATGAACGTGTACGCAAGGCAATCGGCAATGACTTCCAGTATGTCTGCGAGCTTAAATTTGACGGGCTTTCGATCAGCCTTACGTATGAGAACGGCAAACTGCTGCGCGCGGTAACACGTGGCGATGGCAGCCAGGGCGATGATGTAACAACGAATGTAAAAACCATACACCGCGTGCCCCATCATGTTAAAGGCAGCGATATTCCCGGGGTTTTCGAAATACGTGGTGAAATATTCATGCACCGGGCCGCTTTTGACAGGCTAAACCGCGAACGCGAGGCGCTTGGAGAGGTTCCTTATGCAAATCCACGCAACTTTGCTTCAGGCACAGTCAAGCTGCAGGATTCAAAAGAAGTCGCCCGCAGGCCGCTCGATTGTTTCCTCTACTTTTTATACACCGACAAACACGAATTTAAAACGCATTGGGATAGCCTGCAGGTGGTGGATAAATGGGGTTTCCATGTTTGTGAACACAACCGGCTTGTCAATAACATCGATGAGGTACTTGAGTTTGTGCACAAATGGGAAAAGGACCGGCATCACCTGAGCTACGAAATAGATGGAATTGTTATCAAAGTAAACAATTATGCACAGCAGCAGGAGCTCGGCTTTACGGCAAAATCACCGCGCTGGGCAATATCCTATAAATATAAGGCAGACGAGGTACAGACTGAACTGCTGGCGGTTACCTACCAGGTTGGCCGGACCGGAGCAGTGACCCCGGTAGCCAATCTGAAGCCTGTACTGCTGGCCGGCACAACGGTTAAACGCGCAAGCCTCCATAACGCAAACGAGATCGAACGGCTTGACCTGCATGAACATGATACTGTGTTTGTAGAAAAGGGTGGCGAAATCATCCCGAAGGTAATTAAGGTTAATCCGGACAAAAGGCAGCCCAATGCACAAAAGATCGTTTATCTGACACATTGCCCTGAATGCAATACCGAACTGGTGCGCAAGGAAGGTGAGGCCGTACACTACTGTCCGAATGACGAGGCCTGCCCGCCACAGATCGTTGGTAAGATCCAGCACTTTATCGGCCGCAAGGCGATGAACATTGATGGGCTGGGCGATGAAACAATTGAAGCTTTTTACCGGAAGGGATTGGTAAAACATATCAGCGACCTGTATACCCTGCACGACAAACCTGAAGAATTACACAAGATAGAGCGATTCGGCGAAAAATCTATTCAGAACATGCTTAATGGCATTGAAGAATCAAAGAAAATGCCTTTCGAAAAGGTGTTGTTCGGGCTTGGTATCCGGTATGTTGGCGAAACAGTGGCGCGAAAGCTTGCGGCAGGACTCAAAAACATTGAACGGCTTTCGACAGCGAGTATAGCAGACCTGATTGCCGTAGATGAAATCGGAACCAGAATTGCCGAAAGTATTGTAGAATACTTCGCAAAACCCGAGCATATACAGCAGATTGCGCTGCTAAAGGCCGCAGGACTGCAGTTTGAAATTGAAGAACGCACAATTGTTCTTCAAAGCGAGCAGTTAAGCGGAAAAACATTCGTAATTTCGGGCGTTTTTGAAAATTTTGACCGGGAAGAACTCAAGACAATGATCGAAGCTAACGGTGGAAAGATTTTGAGCGGTATTTCCGGCAAACTTGACTATTTGGTCGCTGGCGATAATATGGGTCCATCAAAACTTGAAAAGGCTACAAAACTTAAGATCCCGATCATCACAGACACGGTCTTGCTTGAAATGATCGGTAAGTAGAAACGCATTTAACACAGGGACTAAACGTCCCATATATTCAGATAATCAGTAGAATGAACAGATTTCATGGTACGGGTGTAGCTTTGGTTACGCCCTTCAATGCAGATGGAACGGTCGATTTCGAAGGGTTAAAAAACCTGATCGACCATGTTGTAGACGGAGGTGTAGAGTACCTCGTCTCTTTAGGAACCACAGGCGAAACAGCCACATTGAAGAAGGACGAAAAGAAGAAGATCTGGGAATTCACTGCAGAAGTAAACAACAATCGCGTGCCGCTTGTCGCGGGAATCGGCGGCAATGATACAATGGCCGTAAGCGAAGACCTCCGCTCCTTTGAATCTTCGGGCTACAGTGCTATTCTTAGTGTCAGTCCGTATTACAGCAAGCCCACACAGGAGGGAATTTACAAACACTACCAGTACCTCAGCGAACATACGCCGCTTGACCTGCTGTTATACAACGTTCCCGGCAGAACGTCAAGCAACATGAGCCCCGAAACGATTTGCAGGCTCGCCAGCGATTTCAGCAACATCATTGGTGTAAAAGATGCTTCGGGAAGTTTTGATCAGTTTAATCAGATTCTGCGCGATAAGCCGGAAGAGTTCCTGCTGATTTCAGGAGATGACCCGGTTACCCTGCCTATGATTGCGCTGGGTGCAGCCGGCGTAATATCTGTCATCGCTAATGCCGTTCCGCGCCAGTTCTCTGATATGGTCCGTTTTTGCCTTTCAGGCGATTTTCAGTCAGCGCGACCGGCACATCTTAGCCAGGTGGAATTTACCCGGCTCTGTTTTGCAGAAGGCAACCCCGCGGGCGTAAAATCAGCGCTCAAAACCCTTGGAATATGTGGTGATACGGTGCGCCTGCCGCTTGTAAGCGCCACCGAGAAGCTGAGTGCTGATCTTGCTTCGGCACTACAAAAAGTAAGCTAGCCTTAAAACAGGCATTCAGCATATTGAAAACAAAAAAGCCCGGAAATTCCGGGCTTTTTCTATGGATTGAATCAGGAAACTACTTCGCAGCTTTGTTTTTTGATTCCTGAACCTCAAGGCGGATAGCTTGTGCCAGGTTTTTAAGATCCTGCATGCCTTTACGTACGCGGGTTCCCGCTGCACTGTTAGCTTTGTTGTAGAACTTGTCTGCATCTGCTTCCAATGAAGCTACTAAATTTTTTACTTCTTCAAATTTTTTCATCGTTAAGTACTCCTTTTAGTTTTTTATTTAAGGTTTGGATTAATACGCTTTTACTAATGTATGATGTTTAGCGAAATAAAAAAATTTTTGCAAACAGAAAAAAATGCCCTCCAGACGGTTTTTTTCCACATTTCAACCATTTATAAACACCTGATCTTCAGCACAGAAGAGGCAAACGATTGATTTACAAAGTTTTAAAAACGATAATCCACAAAAAAAGCCCCTCAGGCAGCCTGAAGGGGCTTTTTTTATAACTTTTAACCGTTACGCTACGGCAAATTTGTTTTCTCTATAATAGCCGCTCTGCAACTTGGCAGACACCTCGCTGAATGCATCAAGGGTACGCTGAACATCTTCCCGGGTATGTACAGCTGTAGGGATTAGCCGCAGTTCGATCATGCCTTTTGGGATTACCGGATAGACCACGATCGAGCAGAAGATACCATAGTTTTCGCGAAGATCCATAGTCAATGCAGTAGCTTCAAGTAACTCGCCCTTCAGAAAAACCGGAGTGACCATGGTATTGGTTACTCCCAGGTCGAAGCCGCGTTCACGCAGTCCCTCCTGCAGGCTCGTTGCGATATCCCACAGTTTCTCACGAAGCTCGGGTTTACTTTTCAGCAGCTCAAGCCGTTTGATCAGACCAATTACCATCGGCATAGGCAAAGCCTTTGCAAAGGTTTGCGACCGCATGTTGTAGCGCAGAAAATTGGTAACTTCTTCGCTCGAAGCCACGAATGCACCAATTCCGGCCATTGATTTCGCGAAAGTACCAAAATACACGTCCACGCCATCAATACAATCCTGCGCTTCATGTGTACCCGCACCTGTTTTACCCATGGTACCAAAACCATGCGCATCGTCAATAAGAAGACGGAAATTAAATTCAGATTTAAGCGCAACCAGTTCCTTGAGTTTACCCTGCGCTCCTGACATACCAAATACACCTTCAGTAATCACCAGGATACCGCCGCCGGTGGTTTCAACCAGCTTGGCAGCGCGCTCCAACTGTTTGCGCGCGCTTTCAATATCGTTGTGTTTATACACGAACCGCTTACCCATGTGCAGACGAAGACCATCAATGATACACGCATGCGATTCGCCGTCATAAACCACTACATCATTTCTGTCTACAAGCGTATCAATAATCGAAACCATTCCCTGGTAACCATAATTAAGAAGGAATGCATCAGGCTTACCGACAAAGGCTGCAAGCTCCTGCTCCAGCTGCTCATGATACTTCGAATTTCCTGACATCATCCGCGCACCCATCGGGTAGGCCATTCCAAACTGTGCAGCAGCTTCTTCATCGGCCTTACGCACCTCAGGGTGGTTGGCAAGCCCGAGATAATTATTCAAACTCCATACAAGATGTTCCTTCCCGCGAAAATTCATGTGCGGGGCAATCTCCCCCTCCAGTTTAGGAAACGAAAAATACCCATGAGACCATTTTTGGTGCTGACCAATCGGCCCCATGTGTTTTGCGATTTTATCGAATATATCCAATGTATTGTATTTTAATATTTTTTGCTGCAAAGTTAACGCTAATTGCGTTTAATATCAACTAATGGACCACGTAGCCAGTATTATGCCAAAAAAGCCCCATCAGATTGCATCTTTGGGGCTTTTTGTATGTACTCAACATGTTGGTTAATCTACGTTGTCATGAAGGAACGAGTTATTGGGTCTGATCTCTGTAGAACCATCCTCGTCATTACTGAGCGTAAAACGTGAAACCTGCGATTCAGATGAATGCTGAACCTGCTGAAGCTGCATCTGTTTACGCTTGTAAGCTGGCTCATTCTCCAGTTCCTGCAGACCATTGCTGGTACGAAGTTTCATACTAAGATCCTTAAGACGCAGAATACGTTCTTTTGATTTGCGCAATTGCTCTTCGATCGAATCATCGTTTTTATCATCGTCAAGACCTATAACAGGTTCCGGAGCCGCCTGAACCTCTGGTTCATCCTCAACTGTTGCAATCGGTTTCTCAAAGACAAACTCTGTTTCTGCGGTTTTAAGCTCAAACTCAAATGCCGGTTCGTTCGCCTCATCATTCTGAGGCTCCTCTTCGATCAAACTATGGCGAATGATCTGCGGCGTACTTTCAACTGCAGGCTGAACTTCGGGGCGCTTATTAAACATGCCGCCAAAAAGATCTGCCTGTTTGATCTCTTCTTTGGCTTTAAGCTGGATTTCCTCGTTTTGAGGGGTTTCTTCCTGCCTTGGCTGAATGAAAGAGTTAACGGGCTCTACAGGGCGTACAAGCGGCGCCTCTTCCGGCGTGAGCAGGGATATTTTCTTTTTGTTACGTTCTTCTGAGGCACGTTCTTCCTGAGTCTGGAACCCGGTGGCAATGATTGTTACCGAAAGTTTTTCTTCCAGTAATTCATCCTGGCAGTTACCCCAGATCAGATCGGCTGAAAGTCCGGCTTTTTCCTGGATGTAGTCTGTGATGATTGAAACCTCATCCATCGTTACTTCCTTGCTGCCAGAACTGATGTTCAGCAGGATATACCGTGCGCCTTCAATCTCGCTGTCTTTTAGCAGCGGCGAAGCAAGAGCGCCTTCAACGGCACGCAGTGCGCGGTCTTCGCCTTCGGCTGCGAAACTACCCATGATGGCCACGCCGCTTTCTTTCATAACGGTACGAACATCTTTGAAGTCGACGTTTATATAACCGGGAACGGTGATGATTTCAGCAATTCCTTTTGCAGCGGTTGTTAAGATATCATCTGCCTGGCCAAAAGCTGATCCCAACGTCAGGTTTCCAAAGATCTCCCGCAGGCGGTCGTTTGAAATGACCAGGTATGAATCGACGTATTTTTTTAATTCATCCAGACCTTCTTCTGCCTGCATGCGGCGGCGTTTTCCTTCAAACGAAAAAGGTGTGGTTACTATCGCCACGGTCAGAATATCAAGTTCTTTTGCTGCCTTGGCAATGATCGGGCTGGCGCCTGTTCCGGTGCCGCCGCCCATTCCGGCTGTGATAAACAACATCTTGGTCGTATTGCCAAGCATAGCCTTGATGTCGTCAATGTTTTCAATTGCAGAATTTTTTCCCACTTCAGGCATTGAACCTGCACCCATCCCTTCAGTCAAACTGGCTCCTAACTGCACTTTGTTTGGAATCGGGCTTAACTCTAAAGCCTGGGCATCAGTGTTACAGATAATGAAATCCACACCGTTTATACCAGACAGATACATGTGGTTCACCGCGTTGCCTCCACCGCCCCCAACACCAATTACTTTGATGATGGACGACTTATCTTTTAACATTTCAAACTGCATAATATTAGGTATCAGTTATTTAAATTTGTGATTTCGCTTTCTATTCTTAGACGTAATATTAACATTTTTTTCACATGCGTTTTCCACAAGTGTTAACAATGTGGAAAACTTACCGCTTGTGGAAAATTGCTACGGACGGATATAGTCCGAGTCGCTTACATCCATGTCGTCTTGTATAAAACGTGTCGTTTTGGCAAGTAGTTTATCAAACAGTCCGTTACGCTTTGCTTTTTCCTTTTCAACGACAGGCTTCTGAACATATACACCTGGCTGTTTCATCTCTTCCAGCAGGTCTTCTGCCTTTTGGATGCCTTTAATCAGCAGGCCAACACTGGTTGCATACATCGGGCTTTTCAGATCGTCGTATACGGCTTTGCTCATTTCTTCATACTTAGAAAGGTGCTCGTTTGGGTAACCAACGCGGCAGTCAAGACCGGTTACATATTCAACAAGCTGAGACAGGTGTTTGAGCAGGGCACCCCCGCCGGTAATAACCACACCGCCGATCAGTTTTTTCTCGTAACCAGACGATTTGATTTCATAATACACATGTTCAATGATCTCTTCCATTCTGGCCTGGATCACATAAGCCAGGTTTTTAACGGATATCTCCTTTGGTTCCCTGCCCCGCAGACCCGGAACGCAGATGATCTCATTCTCTTTATTTTCCTCAGCAAGTGCAGAACCAAACCGGGTTTTCAGCAGCTCGGCCTGGTTACGCATCACCGAGCAACCTTCGCGGATATCTTCAGTTACGCTGTTACCCCCAAAAGGAATGACAGCGGTATGGCGGATAATCCCCTCATGGAAGATGGCAATGTCTGTGGTACCGCCACCAATATCGACCAGGGCAACACCGGCTTCTTTCTCTTCTTCGCTCAACACCGATTCTGAGGATGCCAGTGGTTCCAGGATCAGTTCCTGAGTCTGTAAGCCGGCATTGCTTACACATTTCATGATGTTCTTGATGGCTGTAACCTGACCGGAAATGATATGGAAATTCGCTTCAAGACGAACACCAGCCATGCCAATCGGGTCTTTAATACCAGGTTCGTTATCTATCGTGAATTCCTGCGGAAGGACATGAATGATTTCCTCGCCCGGAGGCATAACCAGTTTGAACATGTCGTCGATCAGCTTATCAAGGTCTTTCCTGCTGATTTCGTTATTCAGCTCGCGGCGCGTGAGAATGCCGCGGTGCTGTAAACTTTTAATATGCTGTCCGGCTATACCGACATTTACTACGCGTATTTCCACGTTTGATTGTGCGCTCGACAGTTCGACGGCCGCAGCAATTCCCTGAACGGTTTTCTGGATATTCGACACCACACCCCTTGTTACACCGGCCGACTCAGCTTTACCTATGCCGAGTACTTCAATTTTGCCATGCTGCGTTCTACGCCCCACGATAACGCAAATTTTCGTAGTACCGATATCGAGTCCGACTACGATAGGAGATTGTTGGTTAGACTTTGCCTTTTCCATATATGTGATCAGTTGTTGAGTTAAATCTTAGTTTGTTTGTTGCCGGTTTTGTTGTCATTGCCGGCAGGCTTACCCGATGCCGCTTTCTTTGCAGCATCTTTTTTTTCGGTGCCCTTTTGGGGCGCTGCCGGTGCATTGCCGCGTGTTTGGCTGCTACCGTCTTCACGGGGTTGCGCGTTTGCTATTACCGGGCGCTCGGCCGGTTTTTCTGCATCTTTTGCTACCTCATCCAGGATTGTTTTTTCGACAAGTTTATCGATCACATCCCGGCTTACCCTAGCACTGTCTGCCGGGCTCAGCGGACGCACCGGCTTAACAAATCCGGAATCGCCTTTGTTTTTCTCACAGACGATCTGGTTCGTATATTTTATACTGATGCTTTTGTAGGTATCCCAGCCAACTTTAGGCATGGCATTTTTATAAAAGATCAGCAGGTTATTCATCTTTACATCAAGCGAATCTGCATTGCCAAGAATAATCCTTTGGTTGCCTACACGCGGAATCATGGTGATATCGTTGCGTTCATCTACCACCAGCTGCTCGATCTGGGCATCCCACAGCGTATCCTTTTTAAGATACAGCGCAGTCTCGTAAAGATCGCGGGCCAGTTTGCTGCGCAGGGTATCGGGTTTGCCGCCAAAGTGCTCGCGGATGTTGCCGGTAGCGACCAGCACATGTGCTGTAAAATTTGACGAAACCGGCATTTTCAGACCATCCTTATCAATGTAATAATCCTGGCCGCCCACATTAATGATACGCAACACCGGTTGCCGCTGATTGATCTCAATATGGATAACACCGTCCATATCTGCGTAGACCTTTGCAAAAGCGATGTAAGGATTTGACTGGATGTTTTTTTCAATACGGTTGAGGTTGATGTCTTGCAAAACCCGGCCTATCAGGATGCCGTTGCCGTCTTTAATAATCTGGTCAATCTCTTCGCGCTCAATAAAGTTATCTGCCCCAGGGATCAGGATGTCTACGTTCGTACACCTTAGCTCTTTCTTTTTAATGCCAATAAAACTCATGAGCGTGACTGTTCCGCCCAGGCAGATCAGCCAGAATAAAGTCAATCCGATCAGCCTCCAGTTTATATTTTTAAGCATGGTCCAGCAGTGTTTTAAGGGGTTCGACCAAAGTATCTATATCACCTGCGCCGACGGTTACAAGCAGTTCAGGTTTTGATGTTGCCAGTAATGCAGTGACATCCTTTTTCTCAGCAAGTCTTTTCTCAGGTCCGCTGATCATGTCCAGGAGCCACCCTGAGGTTATTCCCTGTATAGGCAATTCCCTCGCGGGATAAATGTCAAGCAGGATCAGCTCGTCAACGGTCGAAAGCACCTCAGAAAAACCTGCCGCGAAGTCGCGTGTACGGCTGTAAAGATGCGGCTGAAATACAGCCGTCAGTTTGCGTTGCGGATACAACTCACGCAGCGCCGCAAAACATGCCCTGAGTTCTTCCGGGTGATGCGCATAGTCGTCTATGTAAATACATTCCGGCCGGACCACATGGTATTCAAAACGCCTTTTTACACCCTTAAAGTTTTCCAGCGCGGCCCTGATTTTTTCTGCCGAAATTCCTAGTACACGTGCTACAGCAATGGCGGCGGTTACGTTCTCAACATTATGCCTTCCTGGCAGCCGGCAGCTGATATTTTCAATAACACCTTTCTCATCAGCATAATTGTAGACAAAAGCGCCCGCTGATACGCGGATATTTGTTGCCATCACGCTGGCATCAGTACCGATGCCATATGTGCTCCCTTTCAAAGGCAATCCGGATTTGACGAACAACTGTCCTCCGGCTTTAAGCTGCGCTGCAAACAGACGGAAAGATTCTTCAAGGCTGCCTGCATCACCATAGATGTCAAGGTGGTCAGCATCCATAGACGTGATCACGGCTATACTCGGGCTCAGCGTAAGGAATGAGCGGTCATATTCGTCAGCTTCCACAACCACAACATCGTTTTCGCCGTAAAGCACATTTGTATTGTAGCTTGCAGCTATACCACCTAGAAATGCCGTGCAGCCAAATCCGCTGTCGTGCAGGATATGGGCGATCATGGAAGAAGTAGTCGTCTTGCCATGGGTGCCCGCAACAGCTATACAAAACATGCCGCGGCTAATGATTCCCAGCACCTCAGAACGTTTGTGAATGACGAAACCCCGGGCGTTTAAATAATTTAGAATGGCTGAATCTTTTGGAATGGCGGGTGTGTAAACAACAAGTTTATCCGAACCCGGCTGTCTGAACCCTTCAGGCACTTCGTCAGCCGCATCTGTATAGGTAATGCTTAGCCCTTCGTTTTCGAGCGCGGTTGTCAGTGTCGTGCAGGTCTTGTCGTACCCGTAAACCCTTACGCCCCTTTTGGAAAAATAACGTGCAAGGGCGCTCATACCGATACCACCGATACCCACGAAAAACGCTTGTGTTATTTTTTCCAGTTCCATATTATTTGTTCTGATCTGCCAGTTTCAAAACTTCGGCAGCGATGACCTCGTCGGCATCAGCCAATGCCATCCTGTTTATGTTTTCTCCCAGTTCTTTTGCCAATGGGGCATTCTTCAGCAGTGCCAGGGCTTCCCTGACTAACGTATCTTCTGCCGACCTGTCATTGATCAGTAGAGCGGCCTTATTTTTTACCAGTGCCATCGCGTTTTTTGTCTGATGGTCTTCAGCCACATTCGGCGAAGGAACCAGGATAACCGGTTTACCGATCAGACAGAGCTCGGCGATCGTACCTGCCCCTGCGCGCGAAATGATCACATCTGCCGCTGCATAAGCCAGATCCATCTGGTTCAGAAACTCCATGACCCTGACATTGGGATGTCTTCCCGGACCCAGCCGCTCCAGGATTCCCTTATAGTAGAACTTTCCGGTCTGCCAGATCACCTGTACGTCGCTGGAAATAATCTCTGAAAGGTGCTTTTCAATGCTTTTATTCAAAGTTCCTGCACCGAGGCTTCCGCCTGTTACGAGAATTGTTTTTTTATTCGGATCAAGATCCAGCAGTGCTGCGCCCTGCTCACGTTTCCCTTCTATATTTACAACATCAGTCCTTACCGGGTTACCCGTCTTTAAGATGGCTGCCGCCGGAAAGAATTCTTCCATCCCGTCAAATGCCACACATATCTTACGCGCTTTTTTGCTAAGCCATTTGTTTGTCTTACCTGCATAAGAGTTCTGCTCCTGGATCAGGTAAGGAATATTTCGTAGTGACGCCGCGTACAACAGCGGACCTGATGCGTATCCCCCAACACCGACCGCCGCATCCGGCTTAAACTCTTTCAGGATACGCAGTGCATGGCGAATGCTGCCGATAATCTTAAAGGGAAGTACAAGATTTTTTAAAATTGATCCCCGCTGGATGCCGCTAATGTTCAGTCCCCTGATTTGGTAACCTGCCGCGGGAACTTTTTCCATCTCCATACGGCCATTAGCGCCCACAAAAAGAATCTCGCATCCCGGCCGCAACCGGCGCAGGGCGTTGGCTATGGCCACGGCGGGAAAAATATGCCCGCCGGTGCCTCCGCCTGATATGATAATTTTTGGGGAATTATTCATTTTTTGTTTTCTTGTCTTGTCATGGGACCATCGTCCACATTCCCTAACCCATCGACGGTATCTCGCCGATCACCACTTTTTTATTACTGCCTTCTTCCACATCCCTGCTAACGCTCAAGATGATTCCGAATGCCACGCTTGTAAAAATAATTGAGGTACCGCCCATACTTACCAGCGGCAAGGGCACACCGGTAACCGGCCCAAGCCCTACGGCAACTGCCATGTTTGCAAAAGCCTGTATGGTAAGACTGAAGCTGAGTCCGGCAGCCAGCAGCGCCCCGAATGCTTTCGGGGCTTTAGTTACTATTTTTATACACCGGTAGAGTAACACGAGGTACAGTGTAATCATAACAAGCGCGCCAAACAGCCCATACTCTTCAACAATGATGGCGAAGATGAAATCTGAATACGGGTGCGGCAAAAAGTTTCGCTGTGTACTGTTTCCCGGCCCTTTGCCAAACAGCCCGCCGGTAGCCAGGGCAATTTTACTTTGATCTGCCTGGAACGTCTTGTCTGAATGCTGAAGTTCGGGATGCAGAAAGGAATTAATCCTTGATTTGTATGTTCCCGACCTTGGGCCCAGGAAGACGATAAATGTGAGCAGAACAACGCCCCCGAGGCAAACCGCTGCGATTTGTTTGATGCTGATTCGCCCCATAATAAGCAGAAGGATACTCACGCCGAAAAGCATGATCGCGGTAGACATGTTCGCCCATGCAATCAGTCCGAAAACAACACAAACCGAGCCCATAATCGGCAGAAAAGATTCCCGCAGGTTTTTAATCTGTTCCTGTTTCTTGGTCAGCATCCGCGCCAGAAATGTAATCAGGGCCACCTTGGCCAGATCGGATGTCTGAAAGGTCAGACCGATGATTGGAATCTTGACCCATCTTGATGCCTCATTGATGTTCTCACCAAAAACTGCGGTATAAAAAAGCAGCGGAATGGTTATGATCATCAAAATCTTTGATATTCCTGCATAATACCGGTAGTCGAGCAAATGCGAAAAATAGATCATGGCAATACCCATCAGCACAAAAATCAGGTGCTTTGTAAGCAGCAGTTTTTCGACCGTTTTACCCTGCTTATAGGCTAGCGTTCCTGTTGCGCTGTAAACCGTCAGGATCGAGATAAGCGAAAGCAGCACGATGATCAGCCAGATCCACCGGTCGCCCTTTGTTTTACTGAGTAATGCCTGGATGGAAAACATAATTACAATTCTTTAACGGCCAGTTTGAACTGGTTACCCCGGTCTTCATAATTTGTAAACAAATCAAAGCTGGCACATGCAGGCGACAGCAGCACAGTGTCTCCCTTTTTTGCCAGATGGTAGGCAATCTGCACAGCTTCGAACGCAGAAAATGTATTGACGATAACTTCGACATCATCTTCGAATGCTTCATGAATGCGCTTATTATCTTTACCAAGACAGACGATGGCCTTAACCTTAGACTGTACAAGGTCTTTCAGCATTTGGTAATCATTTCCCTTATCAACACCACCCATGATCAGCACCACGTCGCTGTTCATGCTTTCAAGCGCATACCAGGTAGAATTCACATTCGTCGCTTTGCTGTCGTTCACGAAATCAATTCCAGATATTTTTGCAACATGCTCAAGGCGATGCGGAATATTTTTAAAATTCCCCATGCTTTCGCGTATGGATTCATTGCGCAGCTCGATAACTTTGGCAACAATACCTGAGGCCATTGAATTGTGGATATTGTGTTTGCCTTGCAGCGCGAGTTCTGAAATAGACATGGTGAATAGTTCTTGGTGGTTGATATTGATAAATAGTTCGTTCTGTTCTAAAAAAGCGCCTTCCTGCACCTTTTGTGTAAGGCTGAAGGGGTATTGTTTCGGTTTGACCTCTATATTTTTCAGCGCTTTGATGATCTCCTGATCATCTGCGCAATACACAAAGGCGTCTTGTTCAGTCTGATTTTGCAGCACGCGCATTTTTGAGCGTGCGTAGTTTTCCATTTTGTAATCGTAGCGGTCCAGATGATCCGGGGTGATATTCAGCAAGACCGAGAT
Organism: Pedobacter sp. SYP-B3415; assembly: GCF_004138205.1. GTDB lineage: Bacteria > Bacteroidota > Bacteroidia > Sphingobacteriales > Sphingobacteriaceae > Pedobacter. The sequence continues at coordinate 163,148 of NZ_RXNQ01000033.1, read as the reverse complement.
GTCTGCCCTGAAGGCGTACATGTCATCAAGCATGAAACTGCTGATTTCGAGAACATACCAGTCGAAGTCTGATGCGGCCACCTGCGCTGCGAAACTTTGCCCTATATTTCCCGCCAGGCCCACGTTTACACCTGCATTTTTCAAAATGTGGTAGGTCAGCATGGTCGTGGTCGACTTGCCATTCGATCCGGTAATACAGATGGTTCGCGCGTTTGTGTAACGCTTTGCAAACTCGATCTCTGAAATAACCGGAATTTCCCGCTGTTTCAGCGCCTGCACCAGCGGTGCGTTTGAGGGTATACCCGGACTCTTTATAACCTCATCGGCAGCCAGAATCTCCGCCTCTGTATGGCGCAGCTCTTCAAACTGGACACCCATTTGCTGGAGCTGCGCTTTATAATGCGGCGCAATTGCGCCTGAGTCTGAGACCAGGACTTCAAAGCCATGTTTTTTTGCAAGCATGGCCGCCCCAACCCCGCTTTCTCCTGCACCGAGTATAACGATCTTTCTCCCCTTCATTACCTTACTTTTAGCGTTACAATCGTGATGATAGCGAGCATGATCCCGACGATCCAGAACCGGGTTACGATCTTAGCCTCATGGTACCCTTTTTTCTGGTAGTGGTGGTGCAGCGGCGACATCAGAAATATTCGGCGTCCCTCGCCGAAGCGTTTTTTAGTATACTTAAAGTAAGACACCTGGATGATCACCGAAAGGTTTTCGATCAGGAAGATGCCGCACAAGATTGGGATAAGTAGTTCCTTACGGATCATGATTGCAAAGGCAGCAATGATACCGCCGATGGCCAGGCTCCCGGTATCGCCCATAAAAACCTGTGCCGGATATGAATTATACCACAGGAAACCCACGCAGGCGCCCACAAAGGCTCCGGCAAAGATCATCAGCTCGCCCGAATTCGGAATGTACATGATATTCAGGTATTCGGCAATAACCGTGTTGCCGGACACATAAGCCAGGATACCCAGCGTTATGCCAATAACCGCCGAGGTGCCCGTGGCCAGGCCATCTATCCCGTCTGTAATGTTTGCACCATTTGATACGGCCGTAATGATGATGACCACAAACAGGATAAATGTAAAGACAGCGTATTTTTCGTATCCCGGCCCTAAAAACTTAAGCACCTTGGCATAATCAAATTCGTTGTTCTTGTAAAACGGAACATTGGTTTTGGTCGACTTGATATCCTGCGTATAATAAAAGCTTTCACCCTTTTTACGCAGAACAATTGGCACCTGCGATTCGGGATTGGTATCACCTACGGTTTGGCGCACGACGATGTTCGGATGGAAATACATGGTCCAGCCTATGATCAGCGCAAGGCCAACCTGCCCCACTATTTTAAACCGGCCGGCCAGTCCCTCTTTATTCTTTTTAAATACTTTAATATAATCGTCCAGAAAACCGATAGCCCCCATCCAGACAGTCGTAATGATCATTAGCAGAACGTATATGTTGGTAAGGTTACCCAGAAGCAATGTCGGGATGAGGATGCCAAGCAGAATCATAATTCCGCCCATGGTAGGCGTTCCTTGCTTTTGCATCTGGCCTTCGAGACCAAGGTTACGCACCGTTTCTCCAACCTGCTTTGTATGAAGGAAATCGATAATGCGGCGACCAAAGACCGTTGTGATAACGAGCGACAAAATAATGGCAAGCGAAGTACGGAAAGTGATGTACTGAAACAACCGTCCCCCAGGGAAGTTGTAGTGCTCACGCAGGTATTCAAATAAATGATACAACATTAGCTTGCCGGGTTAAAAAGTGCTGTTAATATTTCCTTATCATCAAAATGCCTGCGCACTCCGTTGATTTCCTGGTATTTTTCATGCCCTTTACCGGCTACCAGGATGATGTCGCCTTTCGTCGCAAGGTGAAAAGCGGTTTTAATTGCCTCTTTCCGGTCAGCGATGACCAGAACTTTCCTGCTGTTGGTCGGGGTAACACCGGCCTGCATATCTTCCAAAATAGCCTGGGGATCTTCTGTACGCGGATTATCGGAAGTAAAAATCACTTTGTCACTCCAGTCGCAGGCAACCTGGGCCATCACCGGTCTTTTACTTTTATCGCGGTCGCCGCCACAACCGATCACCGTGATGACTTGTTCTGTGCCTTTCCGTATGTTTTGGATCGTGCTCAGCACATTTTGAACGGCATCAGGAGTATGTGCGTAATCTACGATCCCAATGATCCCTTCGGGCGATACAAGGTAGTCGAACCGTCCCTCTGCTCCCTGCAGCCGGCTTAACGCCGTCAACGTGCGGAGTTTATCCTGCTCAAGAAGAACAGCCGTGCCGTAAACCGCCATGATATTGTATGCATTGAACGAACCAACCAGGCGGAAGTACACATCCTCATGATCAACCTCCATGTGCAGACCCGAAAACTGGTTGTCAAGCACCTTGCCTTTAAAATCAGCAAGTTGTTTCAGCGCATAGGTTTTTTTGTGCGCTCTGGTATTTTGCAGCATCACGAGCCCGTTCCTGTCATCAACGTTTGTCAAGGCAAAGGCCGACTTGGGCAGACCATCAAAGAAAGCTTTTTTTGCAGCCAGATACTGATCAAAGGTTTTATGAAAATCCAGATGATCATGAGTCAGGTTTGAAAACACGCCGCCAGAAAATAACAGTCCGCTAATGCGATGCTGGGCCACTGCGTGTGAGCTCACCTCCATAAAACAGTAGTCGCAACCGGCATCAACCATTTCGCGGAGAAGCAGGTTTAGCGAAAGCGGATCGGGCGTGGTATGCGTAGCCGGAACAATCCGGTCATTTACCTGATTTTCTACGGTTGAGAGCAGGCCGGCTTTGTAACCCATATCACGGAATAGCCTGAACAGCAGGGTTGCAATGGTGGTTTTGCCGTTCGTACCGGTTATACCGACAAGTTTGAGTTCAGCAGAAGGATTGCCATAGAAATTGGCGGCCATGATTCCCAGCGCAGCTGCCGGTTCGGCAACGCGTATATAGGTAACTTCCTGCTGAAGTTCTTCCGGAAAATCTTCGCAAACGACAGCCGTAGCGCCCGCGGAAATTGTTTGAGAAATGAAGACATGACCATCACTCAGCGTTCCCTTGATGGCGAAAAAAGCGCAGCCCGGTACAGCCTTGCGCGAATCAAAACACAGAGAAGAAATTTCTTTCTCTGTACTTCCATTCACTTCCAGGAGCTGAACACCGTATAATAATTCTGTTAACTGCATGTATCGTCTATTCCAATTCAATAAAAACCGACAAACCTTTACCTATGCGGCTTCCAGGCGCGATCGACTGCGCAACCACTTTACCGCTGCCTTTAATTCTTGTTTTCAGTCCGACATTGCCTAGCAGATAAAGGGCATCTTTAAGCCCCATACCTTTTACGTTCGGCATCGTTCCTTTCGGCGTATTGCTTTCTTCGAACACAAGTCCGCCGCTATCGTCTACGGCATTGAAGTATTCCGAATTAGACGCGAATAATGGTTTCAGGCCAAAGGCATGATAAACTTTTTTAGTAGCCTTGATCTGCCCTGACTTTGCGCGGGGCATACCTACATTTCCGGCAATATATTCCGAAACCGGGTTATACATGCGCATGTCGCTTGCATAAATGCGGTCGGCAATTTCCCTGAACACCGGACCTGCGGCAAAGGCACCATAGTAGCTGATCTTCTTTGGGTTGTTGATCACGACGATCATTGAATACTTTGGCTTGTCTGCCGGGAAGTATCCGCAGAACGATGCCTGATAAGACCGTTTTCCTTTATAACCGCGGTTATCATCAGCTACCTGTGCAGTACCCGTTTTACCGGCCACCTTATACAGCGGGTTATAGATGATTTGCTTACCGGTTCCTTCGGAGATTACGCCCTCAAGCATCTCCTGCAATTTTTTTATCGTTTCTTCAGAACAGATGCGGTCCTTGATTACACGGGCCTGGAACTGCTCAACAGGGCTGCCCAGCCTCCTGATCTCGCGCACAAAAATTGGCGAGATGTATTTGCCATTATTCGCAACCGCGTTGTAGAAAGCAAGCATCTGCAGCGGCGTAATCTGCATTTCATAACCGTAAGCCATCTGCGGCAGGGTCATGTTTTTGTTCCAGCTTTTATTAGATGGGTTTTTAATGACCGGTCTGCCTTCCCCTGGTATCTGCAGCTGCAGCTTTTCGTTCATATGGATATCATAAAGATGATCCGTAAACTGCTTCGGGTTGTCTTTGTAATGCGTATTGATTAGTTTGGCAATAGCCGCGTTAGACGATTCTTCGAAAGCTTTTTTGACCGTTACGGTACCGATACTCCCGTGAGAGTCTTTGATGGTATGCCCGGGTATCTTATAATTTCCCGTTTCGACGTAATTGTTCGTATCAATTTTACCGTCTTCCAGCAATGCCATATAAGAAGCCAGCTTAAAGGTCGAACCCGGATCCTGGCTTGCCGCGATGGCGTAGTTAAATTTCTCTTTGTATATCCCTTCTCCGTCTTTTGTAAAGTTGGCTACCGCACGCACTTCACCGGTATTCACCTCCATAACGATTACCGTACCATGGTCTGCATCGGCCTTGATCAGCTGCTTTTCAAGCGCATTCTGGGCCAGATCCTGCATATTGATATCAATTGTAGAAATAATATCTGCGCCATCTTTAGGTGCCACCTCAGCTTCGTCATTGACAGGCATCCACACGCCGCCGGCAATGCGCTGCATCAGGCGTTTTCCCGTTTCACCATTAATATAATCCCCGTACGCGCCCTCCAGCCCAACCGGGTTCGAAACATTGTCATTTTTATAACCGATTGTACGGGCCGCAAGGGCACGGAAAGGCAACACCCGCTTGTTTTGTTGGACAGCGATAAGTCCGCCACTGTACTTACCTACGTTGAACAAGGGAAATGTACGCACTTCTTTCAGGTCCTGGTAAGATACCCGGCGCTTAAGCAGCAGGTAACGAACACTATCCTGCCTTGCACGGCGCAGGTAACGTGAATATTCTTTTGCCGTACGATCCTTAAAAAAAGAGGCCAGTTTCAGCGCCAGCGAATCGACTTTGCTGTTAAACAGCTGGTCTTCCTGGATGCCGCCGGCAAAAAGATCAACCCTCAATTCGTACTCGGGAACCGAAGTAGCAAGCAGGCTTCCATCTACAGAATAAATATTACCCCGTACGGCCTCTACGTTCATGTATCGGGTAGACAGACTGTCGGCCATGGCGCGCCATTTGCCTCCCTGGATGTATTGCACCTGACAAAGCCTTACCAATACCGCAACCGCCAACAGCACAATCAGCCCGAAAGCCAGGTATACACGAAGAAGAATATTGGTTCTAATGTTCATTTTCGTTGATGACTATTTTTTTTGGTGGTTCTACCAGTTCTTTTATACCTAATGTATCGACCGTTTTCGCAACCTCGGTCAGCTTGCTTCTGAACATCAGGTCAGCTTTAAGCGATTTATATTCCCAGCTTAACTCCTTAACTTCTTTGCTCAGCTTATCAATGTTCCGCATATTCCGCACAGCAAAATGGCTGTTAGCGATGTAGATCATGCCGATAAACGCCAGGAAGATCAGGAAAGGCAGCATTTCTGTAGCCGTTTCTTTTGATACCACACCTTCTCTGAAAAAGGTGGTTAGCAGGTTTTTCTCTTCTGACGCAGCAGACGATGGCGCGGCCGCAGGTTTGATCCTGATTCCGAGATCCTCCTCTGCCTCCGGCATGATTTCGATATTTTCCCTGAACTTGTTCATATCTTCTCTGCAATTCTGAGTTTCGCGCTGCGGGCGCGGTTATTTGCCGCTATCTCTGCTTCATCTGCTTCGACAGGATTGCGCGTAATGACTTTGAACGGCTTCTGCTGATTACCAAAGAAATCTTTCTCCACCTCGCCACGGATTTTTCCGCGCGCCATAAAGTTTTTTACCGGCCGGTCCTCAAGTGAATGGTAAGAAATAACTACCAGTCTCCCGCCCGGCGACAGCACCTCGGCAGACTGCTCCAGGAATTGCTCAAGCATCTGCATCTCTGCATTTACTTCTATGCGAAGTGCCTGAAAAACCTGCGCCAGGTACTTATGCGTTTTCCCTTTTGGAATACATGACCCGATCGCAGCTTTAAAACCGTCAATATCAGTGAAAGGAGCAGACAAACGTGATGTAACGACCGTACGGGCAAGCGTTTTCGCATTCTTCACTTCGCCGTAAATGCCAAAGATTTTATGAAGACCTTCTTCAGGGTAGGTATTCAGAACCTGAGCAGCCGTCAGATCTCGCTGCTGATCCATTCGCATGTCGAGTGCAGCATTTGCGCGGATCGAAAAACCCCGGTCCGCCTCATCAAATTGATGCGAGGAAACACCCAGATCGGCCAGTATACCATCTACTTGCCTGAACCCCTTCAGACGGAGGTTATTCTTCAGAAAGCCGAAATTCTGATCTATAAAAATAAAACGTTCATCGCCCGGACGATTGCGTTGCGCATCCGGATCCTGATCAAAAGCAACCAGGCGCCCGTTTGGTCCAAGCCGGCTGAGTATCTCGCGCGAATGCCCTCCGCCACCGAAGGTCACATCGACATAAACACCATCAGGACGAATATTCAGCCCCTCTACCGATGCTTGCAATAAAACAGGCACATGGTAATTATACGCCATGAATCCCCCTTTCCTTACCACCCATCACCTCTTCGGCGAGGTTTGCAAAATTTTCGGGCTCATCATCAAACAATCCCTCGTAGGCACCTCTGTCCCAGACTTCGATTTTATCAAGCTGGCAAGCCAGCACAACATCACTACCAATACCGGCAAACTCGGTCAGCGCTTTCGGCAAAAGAATTCTGCCAGCTGCATCCAGCGACAGATCGGTAGCCCCCCTGGTAAAGAACCGGATAAAATCGCGATTCTTTTTCTCGTAAGGGTTCAGTGCTGACAAATCGGCTACAATCTGCTCCCAAACTTTCTTAGGGTAGATGACCAGATGTTTTTCAAATCCACGATTCACGACAAGACCGTCGCGCTCAACATCGGGCAATTGCTTCTTGAGCGAAGAAGGCACACTCAGGCGGCCTTTCGCATCAAGCTTACAATCGAATTCTCCCAGCAGTTGAATCATTACGGTCTATGCAGTTTTTATCTAGTGTAAAAGTAAATCACTTCTCCCACTTTACACCACTTTTTACCACAAAAAAGTTTTCAACAATTTTCAAGCCAGAACGGAGGCCCTAAAATATCGCTGCAACGCACAAAAGACGCGTTTGTAAAGGGTGGGATTTTTTCCCAAAAGAAAACCGGCCAGAGCATTCACTCTGGCCGGTCTTGCAGATTGTTATAGCTATTTTACACACCGGACCCTATAAAATGGGTTGTGGTGGTAGAAAGTGGCAGACTTATCCGATTGCTTTCACGCCGGGCAGTTCTTTGCCTTCCATATATTCAAGCAACGCACCGCCGCCTGTAGACACGAAGCTTACCTGATCCTCAAGACCAAATTTGGCAATAGCGGCTGCAGAATCCCCGCCTCCGATCATGGTAAATGCACCAGCTTTCGTCGCTGCGACGACCGCGTCGGCAACCGCGCGTGTACCATGCTCAAAATTGGCCATTTCGAATACACCCATAGGTCCGTTCCACAGTACCGTTTTTGAGTTGCTGATCACATCAGCAAACAATTTGCGCGTCTCAGGTCCGATATCCAGACCCATCCATTCGTCAGGAATGGCCTTTGTCGGAGCGATTTCGCTATTGGCCTCATTGTCGAATTTATCTGCCACAACGGTATCGAATGGCAGGTAGATTTTTACGCCGCGCTCTTCAGCCTTCTTTAAAAGTTCGAGTGAAAGCTCCTGTTTGTCGGCTTCAAGCAGGGAAGTTCCGATGGTGCCGCCTTGCGCTTTGGCAAAAGTATAAGCCATACCACCGCCAATAATCAGGTTATCTACTTTTTCAAGCAGTTTTTCGATAAGCAGGATTTTATCAGAAACCTTTGCGCCGCCCATGATAGCCGTAAACGGACGGTCAGCATGATTCAGAATTTTTTCAGCATTTTTCAGCTCCTCAGCCATCAGGTAACCGAAGTATTTTGCACCCGAAAAGTACTGCGCTATAACCGCGGTAGAGGCATGCGCACGGTGCGCGGTCCCGAAGGCGTCGTTTACGTATATATCACCCAGCTTAGACAATTTCTCTGCAAAAGCCTCATCACCTTTTTCTTCTTCCTTGTAGAAACGCAGGTTTTCAAGCAACAATACCTGACCGGGATACAGATTTTTAGCTTTACTCACCGCATCCTCGCCTATGCAGTCATCAGCAAACTTCACCTCAAGATCGAGCATCCGCGACAAGTCGCCCAAAATGTGTTTCAAGGAGTATTTATCCGTCGGACCGTCTTTTGGTCTGCCCAGGTGCGACATCAGAATAACCGAACCACCATCTTGAAGTATTTTTTGGATGGTAGGCAGCGCAGCCACCATACGTTTATCATCTGTAATCTTGAATTCTGAATCAAGCGGAACATTGAAGTCGACCCTGACGAGCGCCTTTTTATCCTTAAAATCAAATTGATCAATCGTGTTCATTGTATTTATTTTAGATTTAACTTCATTTCAAAATGCGGCCCGATACCCGGGATGTCAAACTCAGCTGAAATTACTTCAAAGCCCAGTCGCCGGTAAAAATTCATTGCAGCAGCGCGGGCGTTACACCAAAGATAATCTGCGTGCCGTTCGGTCAGGCAGGCTATGGCAAACTTTACCAGTTCAGACCCGAGCCCCTGCCCCTGGTAATGCTGATTTGTAGCCATTCCCCTCAGCCTGTAGCCAACACCACCATCGCCAGGATGCTCCTCAGGAAAAAACGATGCAATGCAGACAAGCTCATCGTTTGAAAGATACCCGACATGAAACGACCCTTCAATTTCGTCTGTAGGGAAAATACAGGCATCAAGCGGTTTTCCATCCCGCAGCACAAGGCTTCGCAATGGTAGTGTATCAGCGGCTTTTATCAATCCGATCATACCTTTTCGTCCGGGCTATTGTAGTTCCGAAGCTGTATTTTCTTCAATACATCGACCAGCCTGCTTGAATAACCGTATTCGTTATCATACCAGCCTACAACCTTAACAAGATCGCCGACAACGGAAGTTAGCTGTGCGTCAAATATACAAGAATGCGGATTATCCAGAATATCTACTGAGACAATTGGATCTTCCGTGTATTCCAGGATGTCTCTGAGCGGACCATTTGCAGCGCGATGGAAAGCTCCGTTAATTTCAGCAACTGTTGCCGGTTTGTTCAACAGACAGGTGAAATCGGTAAGTGAGCCATTTAGCACAGGTACACGGATACCGGCGCCACCCAGTTTACCTTCAAGATGCGGAAAAACATGGGTAATAGCCTTCGCGGCACCTGTTGTAGTTGGGATAATCGATGCGGAAGCAGCCCGCGCACGCCGGAGGTCTTTGTGATGCGCATCGTGAAGGTTCTGATCGCCGGTCATAGAATGCACAGTGGTAATGTACCCTTCTGTAATTCCCCAGGTGTCGTCCAGGATTTTTATCATTGCCGCGACATTGTTGGTGGTGCAGGAAGCATTTGAAAGCACCGGCGCATCCAGGTCGGCATTATCGTCATTTACCCCGAGCACAACCATCGGTATATCCCTGTCTGCGGATGGTGCAGAAATAAGCACCTGGCTGGCCCCGGCGGCCAGATGCGCCTGTGCTTTAGCCCGGGTCAGGTTACGGCCTGTAGCTTCAACAACCACATCTACAGCAAGATCTTTCCATGGCAGTTTTTCTGCGTCTGGCTCCGAAAGCAGCCTTATCAACTGTTCGCCAGCCACAAGCGAACCCTCATGATAAGAAACCTTACCTTTGAAACCCCGGTGCACAGAATCATATTTAAACAGATGCACCAGTGATTCGGGATTACCAAGATCGTTGATTGCCACGACATCGAGTCCCTGCTCAATTGCCAGACGAAGAAACACCCGCCCGATTCGGCCGAAGCCATTTATTGCTATTCTCATTTGCCCGTTAATACGGCAAAGGTAGCAGTTCTTGAGACATCAGCCCGAACCGGAATGCGGGATTGTGTAAAAATCAACACATTCCCTGGCTTTAAGGATGGTTTCTTAGCCTTCAAACTGCATTTTTGCCAGCCAGTTATCAATATATAGGGTAAAGGCTTCACAGCAGCGACTAACTAGCCCACCACAAAGATCAAACAGGCGGAAGGCATCAGATTCAGAAATTGTGTACGCTTCATCATATCTCGCACCCGAATAAGCTTCCTCAAGCAGCCGCAGCATACGTGTTTCTTCTGCAGGTACAGCACCAAATGAGCCATCCAGCGCAGCGAACGTTCTGGCGTGCCTGTAAAGGACAGTAGGCGAATGACTACGTATTTCGCGGCCACGCACGCACAGCGCGAGAATGCGCAAACTTTGTTCACAGGTCTGATGCATAGAGAACGCCGCCATACCCAACTGACCCGAGCTTAAGAACGAAGCCGCATTCTCGTAAAAAGCAAGCGATCTGCCCATCCCCTGTTCAAACCGGGCCGCCGAAGCCAGCATATGCATATTGGCCCCGCGCCCTGCCGGCGGAATGGCAAAGCCTTGCTTCATATAGATCAGGTTGTTTACCCGGCAACACACGGAGTAGTACGGATTGCCGGCTGAGAGAAGTGAACGGATTGACGCGTAACTATACAGACCAAAAGAAAGCGGACACGATAACAAAGCCAGCTCAACAAGCGGTTCGAAGCCGGCTAACTTTCGATCGCACGCCGGGCCGCACACCACCAGCAAATGCGGTGTACTGGTCTGCGTACAAACCAGGAATACATACACCACAGGCAGCTGGCTTAAAATCAGTTTGAGTGCCGGACGTAACCCCGGCGGACAAGAACTTAAGTCAGGAGCACGGTCAAGAGGTTCATCTGCAAGCGATACCGGACCTTGTATATCGATTACTTCACAGCCAGACATTTTATTTTGACTCTTCTTCTAAACATTCTTCTGTTACGCCTACCAGCCTGTACAAGCCAAAGACGATGGCTTCCATGCGCTCAAACTGCGGGAATAGATACATTTCATCAAGATCGGTAACAGATGCAGAACGGCTAAATGCAGCGAGCATCCAGTGGTGCATGCCAGTGCGCAACTTCCTGATGTGCTTCGCAGAGAATAATTTGGCCAGGTCATTTAGCTCGGTTTCCTGCAGCGGTTTTAACCGAAGCAAACAAAACGAATGATCGGGAGCCTCAGAATCAAGCAGACCATTGAGCATGGCTGTATCAACTGACAAAGGCCGTATAGGCTGTACAGAACTATGGATGACAAGCTGCCCTGCTTCCAGAAGACGCGTAAACTCGTTGTTGAAGTGAATAAGTTCGGCGGCGAGATTATCTTCAATTTTATATCCCGGCATGAGCGCCGCTTTGAACCATATTTTTAGCATGCGCTGAGCTGACAGGACGGTCCAGCCCGAAAAAAAATCAGCGATGACTGCAACAGGATCTGCGCGCTCCGAACGGGTCAGATCAAGCGGACCCGTGAATTGGAACGACTTGCGTAACGCCGTATCACTGCCTGATTGCTGATAAGGATATAAAATATACCAGCAGGCTTCAAGTACCTGTTCAATTTCCTGGAACCCGGTGGTGTTTAGCAAGAAGCGTTGAGGACCTCCGTTCGCAGCGGAGATACATACGAACAGCAGCCTTTTGATTTTTTTCACCACCACCACCGACAAGAAAGCCTGCAGCCATTTACCCGGTCTAAGCCTTGCTTCGGCCGGTAACACACCCGGGTACCCGCGCTGATATACCTCCTGAACGCCGGGCTGCGCGTCAGTGATCTGCAACCCGCTCTGGAGCAAGACCGGAAGCCGGTCGAGTAAATGACGAAAACGGATAAAAAACAACGCAACAGCAGGATCGGTAATTCCGGCCATGCTTGCCCTGTTACCCGCCAGAAAGAGATCTTGCAGCATTCGCCTGGAGGCCTGCAGTGAAGCCCCGCCAAAAAATGATTGAACTGCTGACCGTAATTTTCGACTATACACTTCTTTCTGCATCCGATTCGCTATCATAATCTTTAGGTTAAAATAACAACTTAAAATATTTTATAATTTCTCTATTATTTTTTATAATTGCCTTTAACCACAAAATTATTCGAAAAACTTAAACTACAAAATTTATTTCTTAAAACTTATAAACATTAGCTATGACCCCAAATGAACGCGTGAAATTTCTCCAGGGCAAACTTGGGTTTAACACGCAAAAAGAATTTGCAGACTCGATCAATATCAAATCGGGATCTTTATCAGATATTCTCAGGCAGCGCGTAGGTGTATCCAGTGCGATCAAAGACAGGCTTGCATTCATCCATCAGGTAAATAAAGAATGGCTGGAAACCGGCGAAGGGCCTATTTTCCGCGAACAGGCCACCCGGGCGGTTAATGAAAAGGAAGGGATACCTTATTATGATATAGATATTGAAGAGCTGGCTGAAGAGAATCTTGAAATGATGGAGCGCGAGCCGGCATATTATGTAAACTACAAACCATTTAACGATTGCTCTGCATATTTGCCAGTGTACGGCAACAGTATGCACCCCGCTTATTCATCGGGAGATATCATAGCCGTAAAAGAAATCTGGAACCGTAATGTACTGCTTTGGGGAGAAGCCTATCTTGTACTTACGAACAACAAGGCAAACGATCTGCGCTGCGTACGGTTTCTGCATGAACATCCCGATGAAACGAAAGTGATTCTGCGTTCGTCTAATTCACAATACCGTGGAGATATCATCATTGACCGCGAGAACATCGTGGCCTTGTATCTTATAAAAGGAAAAATAACCAGAAATCTGATTTAGCTGTTTACCGGCGTTTCATTGATGGCCTGCCAAAGCATGTCTTTAAGCTCTGAAATACCTTTCTGAACCACAGCTGAGATAAATATTGATGGAATGGCAGGCAGCTGGGCCTTCATTTCTTCGCGGAGTTCGTCATCGAGCATATCTGACTTGGTAATAGCCAGGAGATGCGGCTTCTGCATAAGCTCCGGGTTATAGTCGCGCAATTCAGATTTCAGGATTTCATATTCTTCAGCGATTGAGCGGTGGGTATCTGCAGGGACCATAAAAAGTAATACGGCGTTCCGTTCAATATGCCGGAGAAACCGGTAACCGAGACCTTTACCTTTCGATGCACCTTCAATGATACCCGGAATATCGGCCATTACGAAAGATTTATGGTTACGATAAGATACGATACCGAGATTGGGCACCAGGGTTGTAAAGGGATAGTCGGCAATTTCCGGCTTAGCTGCAGAAACGACCGACAACAACGTTGATTTACCCGCATTTGGAAAGCCGACAAGTCCGACGTCTGCCAGAACCTTCAGCTCGAGAATCATCCACTCTTCGAGCCCTGGCTCTCCGGGCTGCGAAAACCGGGGTGTCTGCAGCGTGGCAGATTTAAAGTGAGCGTTGCCAAGACCACCGCGGCCGCCCGGCGTAAGCACCCGGGTTTCGCCGTCTTCAGTAATTTCGAACAGTACTTCGCCGGTTTCGGCATTTTTGGCAATCGTGCCCAATGGCACATCGAGCACTTCGTCTTTACCCTGACGGCCAAATTTATGACCGCTTCCACCCGGCTGCCCGTCTTCCGCAATAATATGTTTGCGGTATTTTAAGTGCAGAAGCGTCCAAAACTGGGCGTTTCCGCGCAGCACAATATGTCCGCCGCGGCCGCCATCTCCACCATCAGGACCGCCCATAGCTGTATGTTTGTCCCGGTGAAGGTGCGCAGAACCAGCGCCGCCCTTGCCCGAACGACAGCAGATCTTTACATAATCTACGAAATTTGAGCCCTGAGACATGGTACTTACTTATGCAGCGGCAGAACCTGCCTTATGAATTTGTCTGGTAACTATCGATCACCGCGCAAAGTGATGCAAAGATTGCATCAATTTCGCCGATTCCGTTTACTTTGGTCAGCTTGCCCTGTTCTTCATAGTAAGGCAGCACCTGTACGGTTTTTGAAAAGTATTCGTCAATGCGTCTTTTCAGCTTATCGGCATCATCATCTACGCGGTTGCTGATTTTTTTTCTTTCAGCAATACGGCGGGAAAGTTCTTCCTGGTCTACATCAAGCGCAATGACACCGGTAATTTTTGTGTCCCGGCCGATCAGGAAAAGATCAAGTGCCTGCGCCTGCGCAACGGTACGCGGAAAACCGTCAAAGATAAAGCCTTTAGCGTCCTTGTTTCTGTGCGCCTCTTCCTCCAGCATGGCGATCGTAATTTCATCTGGCACCAGCTCTCCGTTTGCAATCAGCTCACTGACTTTTTTGCCAAGGTCGGTCTGGTTGGTAATATGAGCTCTGAAAAGATCGCCGGTTGAAATATGAATCAGTTGATATTTATCGATCAGCTTTTGAGATTGAGTGCCTTTGCCTGCACCCGGAGGCCCAAAGAGAACTAAGTTAAGCATCAAGGTTGTCTTTAAATGTTAAAAGCCTTCCTGCGTTTGGCAGCAAGGCTTTGTACTCTGTTGGTGAACTTGAAGGGAGTCGAACCCCTAACCTTCTGATCCGTAGTCAGATGCTCTATCCAATTGAGCTACAAGTCCGATTCCGTTTGTTAACGGACTGCAAAAGTAATGCTTGCATTTGTTTTTCCCAATAAATTTTTGAACTTTTTTACAAACGCCGCTCTTTCAGGCAGATATATTTTCTCCGGAGATCGCTTTCAACTGCCGGTCTACAATAGCGAGACCTTCTTCAATGCCATGCGGCTGATAGCTGAAATCTGTTCTGGCTTTATCTAACCTGAAGCCGGTGCGGGCTGGCCGCCTGGCCGGCTGAACAAATGCTGCCGAAGACACTTCGGTGATCAGGCTTTCGTCGAGTTCCCAGAAGGCTGCTACACGCCTCACAAACGCGGCCACGCTCAGAAACTCCGGACCACTGACATGATAAATACCGCAAAGTTTCCTTTTAGCTATTTCGAGGCAGGCGGCAGCGAGGTCTTCGGCAAGCGTGGGACTTCGCCATTGGTCGTTCACGACCTGAATCTTCTTTTTCTTCTCAAGTGATTCCTTAGCCCATAGAACAATGTTGCTGCGGCTCATGTCAGGCAGCACCCCATAAACAAGCACTGTTCTGACAACTGACCACGAACCCTGCATCGCCGAAACCAGACGCTCGGCAGCCAGCTTAGATGCACCATAAACACTCAGGGGGTTCGGCTCGTCGTCTTCGCCGTAAGGCCCCTGTTCCCCGTCAAATACAAAGTCGGTACTCAGATAAATCAGATGTGCCCCGATTGACCGGCAATTTGTTACCAGGTCTGCAACCACGGCAACATTCAGCGCGCGGCAAGCCTCCGGCTGCTCAGCACAGGTATCAGCATTGGTCATGGCAGCGGTATGGATAACAACCTGCGGCCTGTACGTATCAAGAACCTCCTTTACCCCCGCCGCGTCAAGCAGATCAAGAGATGCATATATATAATGTGCATAGCCCTGGTAGCGGTCGGCACCCCTCGATGTGGCAATGAGCCGGAAGGCCGGATTTCCTGCGCAGGCAGCCGTTATTTTCTGTCCCAGCAAACCATTGCTGCCTGTTACCAGAATCGTTTTCATAGCGCTAAAAATAACGTAAAAAAATCTGTGGAAAAACTTTTGGATATTCCATTAAAATTTCATTAATAACTCTTAACTTTGCCATCCAAATTCGAGAGCCTGCAGAGCAGCTTTAACAAATTGATTTTTATAAATTTATCCAATATCACTATATGCCTAACTTAGGAAAAATAGCGCAAATTATCGGACCGGTGGTGGACGTGAGCTTCGCAGATGAGGCACACCTGCCAAAAATTTTCGATGCACTCGAGATCAGAAAAGCAAACGGCCAAAAAATCGTATTAGAGGTTCAGCGACACCTGGGTGAAGACCGCGTTCGCGCCATTGCCATGGACTCGACCGATGGTTTGGTTCGTGGTATGGAAGTTGTCGATACCGGCTCTGCGATCAAAATGCCTGTTGGCGATGAGATCAAAGGTCGTCTTTTCAACGTAGTTGGCGAGGCACTCGATGGCATCAATACGATCGATAATGCAAATGGTAAACCCATTCACAGCGCGCCTCCTAAGTTTGACGAACTTTCTACCGAAACTGAGGTTCTGTTCACCGGTATCAAAGTAATCGACCTGCTTGAGCCGTATGCAAAAGGCGGTAAAATTGGTCTGTTTGGTGGTGCAGGTGTAGGCAAAACGGTATTGATTCAGGAATTGATCAATAACGTGGCGAAAGCATATGCTGGTCTGTCAGTATTTGCCGGCGTAGGTGAGCGTACCCGTGAAGGAAACGACCTTTTACGCGAATTCATCGAATCGGGTGTAATCAACTATGGCGATGAGTTTTTGCATTCGATGGAACAGGGCGGTTGGGACCTGAGCAAAGTTGATGTTGAAAAATTAAAAGAATCTAAAGCAACGCTGGTATTCGGTCAGATGAACGAACCTCCGGGCGCGCGTGCACGGGTTGCCCTTTCAGGTCTGACCGTAGCAGAATATTTCCGCGATGGCGACGGTGAAGGCGCAGGAAAAGACATCCTTTTCTTCGTTGATAACATCTTCCGTTTTACACAGGCAGGCTCAGAAGTGTCCGCACTTCTTGGTCGTATGCCATCAGCGGTAGGTTACCAGCCAACGCTTGCAACCGAGATGGGTCTGATGCAGGAACGTATCACCTCGACAAAACGCGGTTCAATTACTTCCGTTCAGGCTGTTTATGTACCTGCGGATGACTTGACCGACCCTGCACCGGCTACAACCTTTGCCCACCTTGACGCAACAACGGTTCTTTCACGTAAAATTGCTGAGCTTGGTATCTATCCGGCGGTTGACCCGCTTGACTCGACTTCAAGAATTTTATCTCCTGCTGTTTTGGGCGATGAGCATTACAATACCGCTCAGCGTGTAAAAGAAATTCTTCAGCGCTACAAAGAACTTCAGGATATCATCGCCATTCTTGGTATGGACGAGCTTTCTGAAGAAGATAAACTAACCGTACAGCGTGCGCGCCGTGTACAGCGTTTCCTGTCACAGCCTTTCCACGTAGCAGAGCAGTTTACTGGCCTTAAAGGTGTACTGGTAGACATCAAAGATACCATCAAAGGATTCAACATGATCATTGACGGTGAGGTTGATGAATATCCTGAGGCAGCCTTCAACCTTGTAGGCAGCATCGAGGAAGCCATTGAAAAAGGCAAAAAACTGCTCGCGGAAGCGAACGACTAATTTGAAGGCTGCGCACGGATTAAACCGGGCGCGGGCTTTGTGTTTCAAACCGCATAGCGCTGCTAAATAACTGGAAGAATGAATTTAGAAATATTAACTCCCGATAAAAAGATCTTCGAAGGCGAAGTAAGTTCGGTTACTGTACCGGGTACGCTTGGCTCCTTCCAGATCCTGAAAGACCATGCGCCGATCATTTCTACACTGGAAGACGGCAATGTGATCATCCGTTCCGGCAAAGAAGAAAACACTTTCTTTATCAAGGGAGGCGTAGTTGAGGCCATACATAATAAGATTGTAGTATTGGCCGAAGGCACGGCGTAGTTACGCACAAATTATACAGAAAGCCCCGTGAACAAACGGGGCTTTTTTTATTCCTATAACAATGAAATTTGTCACGCTTTTTTTCACAGAAATGTAAATCCGCGAAGAAATTACCCTTATTTATAATGCAAGCATAATATCTATACCGAATACCAATTTCAACTTTGGTATACAATCAAACAAGGGTAAGCAACAAAAGTCACTATAAAAAGATATATTATCCCGCGGATTAACAATTAAACAGAATAATATTCTGGTTTCATTTTTTTCATTTTGTATTTGCGATTAAATAGACCAAAAACTAAATTGGTATAACAGAAACGAGCAAAATGATTGCAGCCAATTTTCTTCCTGTCAGCAACACGAACAGCATGTCTAACCGCAACCTGCTGCTGGTGCTGGCTGTCATTCTGCTGAATGGCACGAAGCAGGCGCAGTCGGTTTAGATAACGATACAAAACATCCGAGCGCCTTTCAAAAAAAAGGCGCTTTTTTAATGTCATGATGATGCAGTATTATAACAACAAAACACTGGTGTACGTAGATGGCGATTTCATCAAGGCGACCGAAGCCTCGACCGATCTTTACGGTCAGTCGCTCCACTACGGTTATGCCGCTTTTGAAGGCATCAGGGCGTATAAAACGCACAATGGCACGCGGATTTTTAAAGCCCGCGAACACTTTGAAAGGCTGAAACGCTCGTGTGCACTGGCCAATATTCCTTTTCCCTGGGATACGGAGCAGCTGATGCGCGATACGTATAAACTTCTTGAGCTGAACAAACTCAAAGACGCTTATATCCGTCCGCTGGTCATGTGCGATCCCAACATGTCGCTCAGTGCTCCAGCCGGTGTATCAATCGTTATCTGTGCATGGGAGTGGGCGGCTTATTTTGGCGATAAATTACTTAGCCTGGCTGTTTCATCCTATCAGCGGCCCAACCCGAAGTCAGCTCCGGTAGAAGCCAAGTTGAGCGCACATTATGTCAACTCGATTCTTGCATCGACCGAAGCAAAGGCTCGCGGTTTTGACGATGCCATTTTACTTGATCATCATGACAAGGTTGCTGAAGCACCAAACGCTAATATCTTTATTGAACGCGACGGAAAACTGTATACACCAAAAACCGGCAACATTCTTCCGGGTATTACCCGCCGTACGGTGATCGAACTTTGCCGGGTCCTGGATATTGACGTTATTGAAAAGGAACTGACAGCGATCGAACTAAAAAATGCAGACAGTGCATTTCTCTGCGGAACAGCCGCAGAAATTGTAGGGATTCATTCTGTAGACAGTATTGTTTTTCCTCAAAACTGGAACGAATCAATCGGTGCAGTGATCCAGCGGGCCTATAAGAACCTCGTGCTCGAAAAAGTGAACTACGAAGTCATCATCTAAACATGATGCAGTGCCAAAGACGCCATAGCTGTTATTTAACGGCTGCGGGATGAAGGCAGAAACCAACAAGAACACGCCGCAAAGGCATACCTGACCAAAACTAAACGACATATATAATAACAATGGAATTAAACAAATACAGTAAAGTACTTACACAGGATCCGACCCAGCCGGCAGCCCAGGCCATGTTGTACGGTATAGGTCTTACAGAGGCAGATATGGGAAAGCCCCAGGTGGGCATTGCCAGTATGGGTTACGATGGCAACACCTGTAACATGCACCTGAATGACCTGGCTAAGATTGTTAAGGAAAGTATTTGGGACAACGACATGGTCGGGCTGATCTTCAATACCATCGGGGTAAGTGATGGCATGAGCAATGGTACTGAGGGCATGCGTTATTCGCTTGTAAGCCGTGATGTGATTGCAGACTCGATCGAAACGGTTTGCGGCGCCCAGTATTATGACGGGCTGATCACGCTGCCGGGCTGCGATAAAAATATGCCAGGTTCACTTATTGCCATGGGGCGCCTTAACCGCCCGTCAATTATGGTGTATGGCGGCACCATCAAACCAGGTCATTACAAGGGTGAAGACCTGAATATTGTTTCTGCGTTTGAGGCCCTGGGCAAAAAAATTGCGGGACAGATCGACGATATCGACTTCAAAGAAGTTGTACGTAATGCCTGCCCGAGCGCGGGTGCCTGCGGTGGTATATACACGGCAAATACCATGGCGGCAGCCATCGAAGCGCTTGGGATGAGCCTCCCCTATTCTTCATCGAACCCGGCCCTGAGCGATGAGAAAAAACAGGAATGCGCAGAGGCTGGAAAGGCCATATTGCTGCTTCTTGAGAAAGATATCAAACCCAGTGATATCATGACCCGTAAAGCTTTCGAAAACGCGATCGTAACGATCATGGTTCTCGGTGGTTCAACGAACGCGGTCCTTCACCTGATCGCTATGGCAAAAAGTGTAGACGTACCGCTTACACAGGATGATTTTCAGACCATCAGTAACCGCATTCCTGTACTGGCAGACATGAAGCCAAGCGGACGTTATATGATGGAAGACCTGCACAAAGTCGGCGGCGTTCCGGCAGTGATGAAATATCTGCTGAGCAAAGGCTGGTTACATGGCGATTGCCTGACTGTTACCGGAAAGACGCTTGCAGAAAACCTGGAAAACGTTCTTGACCTTAACTTCGAAAGCCAGAAAATCATTACCCCGGCAGAAACCCCGATCAAAGCTACAGGACATCTTCAGATTCTGTATGGTAACCTGGCCGAAGGCGGAAGTGTGGCAAAGATCTCAGGAAAGGAAGGCATCAGTTTCGAAGGTCCTGCGAGGGTATTCGATGGTGAGTTTGAGCTCATACATGGCATTACAAGCGGCCGGGTAAAAGCGGGCGACGTTGTCGTGATCCGAAACGTGGGGCCCAAGGGTGCACCGGGTATGCCAGAAATGCTCAAACCAACATCGGCCATCTTTGGTGCCGGTCTGGGCGCAAGCGTTGCGCTGATCACAGACGGGCGTTTTAGCGGCGGCACACACGGCTTTGTTGTTGGCCATATCACGCCGGAGGCATTCGACGGCGGCCTGATCGGCCTGGTTCATGATGATGACCGGATTGAAATAGATGCAACAAAAAACAGCATCGTGCTAAAGGTAGGCGATGATGAAATCGCCCGCCGCCGCGCAGCATGGATACAGCCCGAGTTGAAAGTAAAAAAAGGAATTTTATATAAATATGCTGTCAGTGTAAAGAATGCGGCCGAGGGCTGTGTAACTGACGAAGCTTAAACCACATGAACATGGAAACTGCACAAGATCTTGCCGTAGCCGGCACAGAAACCAGGCAAGAGCCAGCAAAAACATTTACGGGCAGCGGTTCTCAGGCCTTGCTTAACGGACTCATCGCGGAAGGTGTCAGCACCATATTTGGTTACCCCGGAGGTGCCATCATGCCGATTTACGATGCCCTCTATGATTACAGCGACAGGTTGGAACATATCCTTGTACGCCACGAACAAGGTGGCATTCATGCAGCCCAGGGATACGCGCGCACATCAGGTAAAGTAGGTGTGGTGTTTGCTACAAGTGGACCGGGAGCAACCAACCTGGTTACCGGTCTGGCAGATGCACAGATAGACAGCACGCCGCTTGTCTGTATAACCGGGCAGGTGTTTGCGCATCTTCTGGGCACAGATGCATTCCAGGAAACAGACGTCATCAATATCACTACCCCGGTAACAAAATGGAATTATCAGGTAACAGATGCCAAAGAAATTCCTGAAGTTCTTGCCAAAGCCTTTTATATTGCCAAAAGCGGCAGACCTGGTCCTGTCCTTATCGACATCACAAAAAATGCACAGCTTCAGGTCGAGGAATTCGCCGCTTACCGCAAATGCAACCACATTCGCAGTTACCGGCCCGCCCCGCAGATCAGGCAGGAGTTCATTGCAGAAGCCGCGGCGCTTATCAATGCTGCGAAACAGCCCTTTGTGCTGTTCGGGCAGGGTGTTATCCTCGGAAAAGCAGAACAGGAATTCAAAGCATTTATCGAAAAAAGCGGCATTCCCGCAGCCTGGACCATCATGGGCGAAAGTGCCATACCGACAGATCACCCGCTGAACGTTGGCATGCTCGGCATGCATGGAAACTATGGTCCTAACGTGCTGACTAATGAATGCGATGTGCTTATTGCTATAGGCATGCGTTTCGATGACCGCGTTACAGGCCGCCTGGATAAATACGCTAAACAGGCTAAGATCGTCCATCTCGATATAGATCCCGCTGAAATCGACAAGAACGTAAAGGCTGATGTCGGTGTCTGGGGCGATTGTAAAGCTACGCTTCCGTTACTAACCGCATTGGTCGAGGCGCGCAGTCACGATGCATGGCTGGAACGCTTCCGGTCATACAACAAGGAAGAACAGGATCAGGTGATTACGCCTGAACTGTATCCACAGGGCAAAGAAATGACGATGGGCGAAGTTTTACGCAATATCAATGAAATCACCGGCGGCGATGCGGTCATCGTTACAGACGTAGGCCAGCACCAGATGGTAGCATGCCGTTATGCGAAATTTAACCAAAGCCGGTCAAATGTTACCTCAGGCGGACTTGGAACAATGGGCTTCGGACTGCCGGCCGCGATCGGCGCCAAGTACGGTGCGCCAGACCGGACGGTCATTGCGATTATCGGCGACGGCGGATTCCAGATGACCCCGCAGGAGCTGGGAACAATCATGCAGTTCGGGGCCGCAGTTAAGATCCTGATTCTGAACAACCGGTTCCTGGGTATGGTACGCCAGTGGCAACAGCTTTTTCACGACAAACGTTATTCCTTTGTGAATATCACAAGTCCCGATTTTGTAGCCCTTGCAAAATCCTATTACATCGAGGCCAATCGGGTTGAGGAACGGACTAACCTGCGCGCAGCACTCGAGACTATGATTAACCATGAGGGGTCATATCTGCTCGAAGTAATGGTGGGCAAAGAAAACAACGTATTTCCAATGGTTCCGCAGGGCTGCAGTGTAAGCGAAATCAGGTTAAAATAAAGCAAAAACGAAAGCACATGAGTACCCAAACAATAAGCGGCACATCAGAAAATGAGCATGGTAAAGAAGAATACACGATTACTGTGTATGCTGAAAACCGCATCGGCCTGCTAAACCGCATTGCCATTATCTTCTCGAAGAGAAAAATCAATATCGAAAGCCTGAACACCTCGCCCTCAGAGATCGAGGGGATACACCGGTTTAATATCGTGATCCACGAATCGGCCGAGGTGGTGCGTAAACTTGCACGTCAGATAGAAAAGCAGGTTGAAGTGCTAAAGGTCTATTACAATACGAACAACGAAATCATCTGGCAGGAACTTGCGCTGTATAAAGTTTCAACCGATGAAATTGCTGAAAAGGTAACGGTAGAACGCCTGCTGCGTCAGTATGGAGCAAGTGCTGTGGTGATCAGAAAAGATTATACGGTATTTGCAGTAACAGGACACCGCGAAGAAACTGATGCGCTTGTGAAGGCTCTGGAACCGTTTGAATTAATTGAATTCGTGCGCAGCGCACGTGTGGCGATCATAAAAGACAGTGCAGGCTTTCACGAAAAGCTCAAAGAATTTGAGGCCATGGAACCAGGCGAGGAAGTAATTGAAAATGAATACCTCGATAAAGGCGATAAGATCTTTACCATGTAAAACCGCGGGCCTGCTTACGCAGCAGCCGCCTGAACGTGTTAACTAAAGCAAACAATGAGTACCCAGGTTATAGAAAGAATAATAGAGAACACCCGGATCACGCGTGAGCGTTTTGTAGAACTGCTGGACGGGCTGACCATCGAACAGTTAAATAAAATCCCTGCCGGCTTCGCAAATAACATAGCCTGGAACTTCGGGCACATCGTTGTCAGCCAGCAAGCATTATGTTATGAGCGCGGTGGCTTTATGGCCAGAATAGACCCGGTGTACATTCCCAGATATGTCAGGGGCAGCAAACCTGAAGGTTTCATTAGTGCAACAGAAGTTGCTGAACTTAAAACGCTCGCCTTTACCCTGACAGACACCCTTTCGCGCGATCTTGACGCGGCTACTTTTGCCGGGTTCCAGCCTTTTTCAAATTCGCTTGGCATCAGAATAACTACCGCTATTGAAGCTGCGGCCTATTCGGTCTCGCATGACCACCTGCATCTGGGATACGCGATGGCACAGCGAAAACTTGTACGTTAAACCATTACACTACCGATAATTAAAACTTAAAACCAAATCAACCAATAAAATGGCAAATTATTTTAACACACTACCTCTCAGAGAAAAATTGAACCAGTTGGGCGTATGCGACTTTATGGACAGCGCAGAATTCTCAGACGGCGTAGAAGCGCTGAAAGGCAAAAAACTGGTGATCGTAGGTTGCGGCGCACAAGGCCTCAACCAGGGTCTGAACCTGAGAGACAGTGGGCTGGACATCTCTTATGCGCTTCGGAAAGAGGCAATTGAAGGCAAAAGGGATTCCTGGAAAAATGCTACCGAAAACAACTTCAGGGTTGGAACATATGAAGAACTGATCCCAACTGCCGATCTCGTTATCAATCTAACACCAGATAAACAACATACCAGCGTTGTCAACGCCGTAATGCCCCTGATGAAAGAGGGTTCTACCCTGCTTTATTCTCACGGATTCAACATCGTTGAAGAAGGTATGCAGGTACGTAAAGACATTACGGTTATCATGGTAGCACCAAAATGCCCCGGTAGTGAAGTGCGTGCAGAATACGTTCGTGGCTTCGGCGTGCCAACCCTGATCGCCGTTCACCCTGAAAACGATCCGGAAGGTAAAGGACTTGAACAGGCAAAGGCCTATTGCGTAGGTACCGGCGGCCACCGTGCAGGTGTACTCCGTTCATCCTTTGTTGCTGAAGTAAAATCTGACCTGATGGGTGAGCAGACCATTCTTTGCGGGCTCCTGCAAACCGGTTCGATCCTTTCGTTTGATAAAATGATCGAAAAAGGCATCGAACCCGGTTATGCATCAAAACTGGTTCAATATGGTGTGGAAGTAATTACTGAAGCCCTGAAACAAGGCGGGATTACGGCAATGATGGACCGTTTGAGTAATGTAGCCAAGATCAAGGCGTTCGAGTTATCTGAAGAGCTGAAGGGAATTATGCGCCCGCTGTTTCAAAAACACCAGGATGATATCATGAGTGGCGAATTTAGCCGCACCATGATGGAGGATTGGGCTAACGGCGACCAGAAACTATTAACCTGGCGCGCCGCTACCGGCGAAACTGCCTTTGAAAAAACGCCCGCTGGCGATGTAAGGATCGGGGAGCAGGAGTATTTTGATAACGCACTGCTCATGGTTGCATTTATCCGTGCCGGTGTTGAACTCGCATTCGAGACTATGGTAGAAGCAGGTATCAAGCCTGAATCAGCCTACTATGAATCACTTCATGAAACACCGCTCATTGCCAATACGATTGCGCGCAAGAAACTGTTTGAAATGAATCGGGTAATTTCTGATACAGCAGAATATGGCTGTTACCTGTTCGACCACGCTTGTAAACCGCTGCTGGCAGATTTTATGACCAAAATAGACACAGATGTGATCGGTAAAAATTACAACGAAGGTAAAGACGGTGCCGTTGATAACCGCGAACTGATCAGCGTAAATGACAATATCCGCAGTCACCAGGTAGAACTGATCGGTGCAGAATTGAGAAAAGCTATGACTGCAATGAAGGCGATAAAAACCACCTGATACCACATACCCCTCCCGGTGCCTGCATCGGGAGGTTTTATACTGACTAACTAACAAAACATAAAAATGTCAAAAACACTGGTAGAAAAGATATGGGACGCCCATGTGGTGAAAAGTGAGGAAGGCTTTCCTGACATCCTGTATATTGACACGCATTTAATTCATGAGGTAACAAGTCCGCAAGCGTTTGACGGCCTGCGCAAACGCGGCCTTCCCGTATTCAGGCCGCAACAGACGGTGGCTACAGCCGATCATAATGTTCCTACGGTCGATCAGCACCTTCCGATCAGGGAAGAGCTTTCGCGGTTCCAGGTTGATATGCTTACAAAAAACTGCGCTGAATTCGGTGTGGAACTGTATGGCCTCGGACATCCCTTCCAGGGAATTGTACACGTCATCGGGCCAGAGCTGGGCATTACTTTACCAGGCAAGACGATGGTTTGCGGCGACAGCCATACCTCTACGCACGGCGCTTTCGGTGCCATCGCTTTCGGAATTGGAACCTCACAGGTTGAGCAGGTTCTGGCAACTCAATGCCTGCTTCAGCAGAAGCCAAAGACGATGAAGATCGAAGTAAACGGCACGTTGAATACAGGTGTACGCGCAAAAGACATCATCCTGTACATCATCTCGAAAATTTCGGCCGCAGGCGGTACCGGTTATTTTATTGAGTACGCGGGTACAGCAATCGAGAGTCTAAGCATGGAAGCGCGCATGACCATTTGCAATATGAGTATTGAAATGGGCGCGCGCGGGGGCCTGATCGCTCCCGACCAGATCACTTTTGACTATGTAAAGGGCCGCAAATTTGCACCGCAAGGTGAAGAATGGGATAAGGCGCTTGCTTACTGGCAGACGCTTTACAGCGATGCTGACGCGAAATTTGATCGTGTACTTACGTTTGATGCTGCCGATATAGAGCCGATGATTACCTACGGTACCAATCCGGGTATGGGTATGGGCATTACCCAGCACATACCGGCCACAGGGTCGCAGCCGGAAACAGAGCAGTTCTCATATCAGAAAGCCCTCGACTATATGGGCTTCAAAGACGATGAACCGCTCATCGGTAAACCTGTCGATTATGTATTTATCGGTAGCTGTACGAACTCGCGGATTGAGGATCTGCGGGAGGTAGCCGAATTCGTTTATGGCAGACAGAAAGCCGAAAGTGTTGAAGTTTGGATCGTTCCTGGCTCAAAACAAGTTGAAAAACAAGCTATTGAAGAGGGACTTGACAAGGTATTCGAAGCCGCTGGCTTCAGGCTTCGTGAACCCGGCTGCAGCGCCTGTTTGGGAATGAACGAAGATAAAATTCCCGCAGGAAAATACTGCGTTTCAACATCAAACCGGAACTTTGAAGGCCGCCAGGGCCCTGATGCAAGAACATTGCTGGTCAGTCCGCTGACAGCAGCGGCTGCAGCTATTACCGGCCAAATTACCGATGTTAGAACTTTATTAAATCAACCTGAACTGGCATAATGATCTGGGACAGCAATTTATACGATTCACGTCATCACTTTGTAACTGATTATGGTGCAGACCTTTTACAATGGCTGCAACCGGTGCGGGGAGAATACATACTTGATCTCGGCTGCGGAACCGGACAGCTTACATCCAAAATTGCTCAGACAGGAGCCGAAGTAACCGGCCTCGATGCCTCACAGGAGATGATTACCGTTGCTACGGCTAAACATCCGGAAATTGTATTTAAACAGGCCGATGCAGCCCGTCTTTCCTATTTCGCGCAATTTGACGCAATTTTTTCAAATGCAACCCTGCATTGGATCAAAGAGCAGGAGAAGGTGACCGAAAATATGTTTTCGGCTCTGAAACGCGGCGGGCGGCTTGTTGCTGAACTGGGCGGCAAAGACAACGTTCAAAGCATGATGTCGGCAATTGCCCGGGCTGCAAAAACATTGGGTCTCGAAAAGAAGCTGGTGAGCGATTTCTGGTATTTCCCTTCCGTAGCTGAATACACCACCCTGCTCGAGAAGCATGGGTTCGCAATTGAACACGCCTGGTTATTCGACCGCCCGACAAAGCTGAACGGCGAAGACGGTATGCTCGCCTGGCTTGAACAATTTCCAGCTCAAGCCTTCGAAAAAATGACCCAGGCTGAGAAACAGCGTGTCCAGCAGCAAACCGTCGCCATTTTAAAAGAAACCAATTTTGTTGATGGCGCGTGGGTCGCTGACTATAAACGGCTCCGTATCAAAGCCTGGAAACGTTAAGCAAGACAAATAAGAAATGAAGAAATTTGAAAAACTTACATCGACAGTGGTTCCGCTGCCGATAGAAAATATAGATACCGACCAGATTATACCTGCCCGGTTTCTGAAAGCCACCACCCGCGAGGGGTTTGGCAATAATCTGTTCCGCGACTGGCGCTTCGATGCTCAAAACGAACCTAAGCCGGATTTTGTATTAAATAACTCAATTTATACAGGAAAAATCCTGGTTGCGGGGAAAAATTTTGGTTGCGGAAGCAGTCGTGAACACGCCGCCTGGGCCATACAAGACTACGGTTTTGATGCTGTGGTCAGCAGCTTCTTTGCCGATATCTTCAAAGGCAACGCCCTGAATAATGGCCTGCTTCCGGTACAGGTTTCTGACGCGTTCTTACACGCTATTTTTGAATCCGTTTCCAAAGATCCGAACACTGCAATAGTTATCGACCTTGAAAACCAAACCATCAGCCTGCCGGTAGCAGAGCTGAGTGAAAACTTTGAGATCAATGCTTATAAAAAAGCCTGTCTGATCAATGGTTATGACGACATCGATTTTATTTTGAATCAAAAAGAGCTGATCGAAAAATTCGAAAACGAGCGCGCAAACGCATAACATCACCGAAGCAGCATGGACAGATTAATCCATATACGAGACCTTAAACTGAGATACCAGCAAAATACGGTGTTTGATGGCCTCAACTGGATCATCCGCGAGGGTGAGCACTGGCTGTTGAGCGGACCGAGCGGAAGCGGGAAGACGTCACTTGCTAAGGTTCTTGGTGGTTTGATTGGTAGTCATGGCGCGTTAGATATCCGGTTTGATCCGCTTAGCCCGCTGCCACAGCAGGTGCTGTATGTAGCAAGCTGGTACCAGTTTAAGAACCTGGAAGGTGCGGCAAACTTTTACTATCAGCAAAGGTACACCAGCCTGCAAGCAAAAGACGTGATCAGTGTTCGTGGCGAATTGAACAACTTTGGCGCTGAGCATAGTCTTGATCCCCAGGCAGCCGGTGTGCTGGCAACAGAACTGGGCTTTTCAAAGCTGATGAATGCTACGCTGCTCGAGCTTTCAAGCGGGGAACATAAAAAATTACAGCTGCTGAAAGCGCTCTGGCTGAAACCGCAGTACCTTGTTATCGACCAGCCGTACACCGGTCTGGACAGGGAATCAAGGGAAAAGCTGAACCGGCTTTTTAACCAACTGGCTGCATCAGGCACACAACTGATCATTATCAGTAACCATGCGGGGCTGCCATCATGCATAAATAAATTTGCAGAAATAAGAGACAGACACCTGATAGAAACGAGTGGAATTGGCGAAATACAGGCAGATCACGTGCCTGTTGAGCTTTCGCTGCCCGAGTTTCTTCAGTTACCGCCTGCATACACGTCTGATGAAATCGTCCGTATGGCGAATGTAAATATCAGCTATGGCGACAAACAGGTACTTAAAAACATAAACTGGAAGATTGCGGCAGGTGAGAAATGGCTTTTGCAGGGACACAACGGTTCCGGTAAATCCACGCTGCTGAGTTTGATAAACGGTGACCATCCGCAGTCTTATGCAAACGACATCCATCTGTTTGGCCGCCGCCGTGGCAGCGGAGAGAGTATCTGGGATATTAAACAGCGAATTGGACTTATATCTCCTGAATTGCACTGGTATTTCGATACCAGCACAACCGTTTTTAGCAGCGTTGCGTCGGGGTTCTTTGACAGCATTGGCCTGTATAAGCAGCCCGGGTACAAACAAAGCCGGCAGGTAGATGCTCTGCTTGTTTTCCTGGGGCTTGCGGCCGAACGCAATGCGCCACTGGGCAGCCTGCCTCTGGGTAAACAGCGTCTTGCGCTGCTTGGCAGAACAATTATAAAGAATCCGGAACTGCTGATCCTTGATGAACCCTGCCAGGGTCTTGACGATCAGCAGACAACACAATTTAACCGGCTGGTTGATGCACTTGCCGAAAACGGCCTGACCATGATTTATGTGGGTCATTTCGAATCGGCGCTGCCATCCTGCATACAAAAAAAACTTATACTTGAACAAGGCGAGGTCAAACTTGCCGAAGATTTATTTGAACGCATTTTATGAAGAAACACATCTTAGTTATACCCGGCGACGGGATAGGTCCGGAAGTGACCACCTGGGGAAAAGCCGTGCTTAAGCAAATAGGCGCATCTTTTGGCCATGAATTTTCTTTTGACGAAGCCCTGATGGGGCATGCAGCTATCGAAGCCACAGGAAGTCCGCTGCCTGATGAGACACTTGATAAAGCTAGAAAATCTGACGCCATCTTGTTTGGTGCCGTTGGCCACGCCAAGTATGACAATGATCCTTCTGCAAAGGTGAGGCCTGAGCAGGGTCTTCTTAAAATTCGCAAAGAGCTGGGTCTGTACGCGAACCTGCGACCAATTATGCTGTTTGATGAGCTGTTACAAGCATCAAGCATCAAACCCGAGATCTTACAAGGCACCGATATACTTTTCTTCCGGGAACTGACCGGCGACGTGTACTTCGGTGAAAAAATTCGCTCAGAAGACCGCAATACCGCATCAGATCTAATGATCTACCACCGCTATGAAGTTGAGCGCATCGCACACAAGGCCTACCAGGCAGCGCAGCAACGCAGCAAACGCCTGTGCTCAGTTGATAAAGCAAACGTACTTGAGAGCTCAAGGCTATGGCGCGAGACCGTTCAGGAAATTTCCAAACTGTACCCTGATGTACAAACAGAACACATGTTTATAGATAATGCCGCCATGCAGCTGATCAAAAACCCTAAACAATTTGATGTTGTATTAACTGCAAATCTTTTCGGCGATATCCTGACCGATGAAGCCTCGCAGATCGCCGGATCTATGGGCATGCTCGCCTCGGCCTCAGTTGGTGAAAGTACCGGTTTCTATGAGCCTATTCACGGCTCTGCGCACGATATTGCAGGTCAGAATAAAGCCAACCCGCTCGCCTCTATCCTCTCAGTAGCGCTGATCCTGGAAATCGGGTTCGGTCTGGCCGAAGAAGCGAAAGCTGTTGTAGCCGTTGTTGACCGTGCACTGAAAGAGGGCTACCGTACAGGTGATATCGCAGACGCAGCAACCGATACCAACAAAATTTTAGGTACGGCCGAAATGGGTGCTCTTGTCCTCGGCTACCTGCAAAACAATCAAACAGCAAACTAAACTTTAATAACCATGCTTCACGACCCAAACAAAGTTTATGTATTCGACACCACCCTCAGAGATGGTGAGCAGGTACCGGGATGCCAGCTGGCAACCCATGAAAAAATTGAAATCGCAAAAGCACTGGAGTTACTGGGTGTGGATATCATCGAAGCCGGCTTTCCGGTTTCCAGTCCCGGTGATTTTAACAGCGTGATTGAACTTTCAAAAGCTGTAAGTAATCCGATCATCTGCGCGCTGACACGCGCCAACAAAAATGATATCGACGTGGCCGCAGATGCGCTCAAGTATGCAAAGCGGCCACGCATCCATACCGGTATCGGATCATCTGATTTCCATATCAAACACAAGTTCAACAGTACCCGCGATGAAATTCTTGCCCGCGGCGTTGAGGCGGTGAAATACGCAAAAAAATATGTTGAGGATGTAGAATTTTATGCAGAAGACGCGGGGCGTGCAGATGTGGAGTTCCTTGCCCGTATGGTCGAGGCGGTGATCGCGGCAGGCGCAACCGTTGTCAACATTCCTGACACAAACGGTTACTGCCTGCCTGACCAATATGGCTCGAAAATCCGTTTTCTGAAAGAAAACGTCAGCAACATTGACAAAGCGATTATCTCTGTACACTGCCATAACGATCTTGGCCTTGCTACAGCCAACAGCATAGCAGGCCTCCAGAACGGGGCGCGCCAGGTTGAATGTACCATAAACGGGATCGGCGAACGGGCCGGTAACACATCTATGGAAGAGGTAGTTATGATCCTTCAAACGCACAAAACACTCGGACTGCATACAAATATCGATGCTACCCGGTTCTTCGAGATCAGCCACACGGTGCGGTCGCAAATGAACATGCCGGTACAGCCAAATAAAGCAATCGTCGGTGCAAACGCATTTTCGCACAGTTCAGGTATACACCAGGATGGTTTCCTGAAAAACCGTGAAAATTACGAGATCATCAAGCCGGAAGATGTTGGTTTCCCGTCTGCCGCGATCGTACTTACAGCACGCAGCGGACGCCATGCCCTCAAACACCACCTGGAGCGTCTTGGGCATTCGCCCGATAAAGAACAGCTCGCAGTTCTGTACACGGCTTTCCTGGACCTTGCCGATGCAAAAAAAGACATCAATGATGCTGACCTGAACCAACTCGTTGTTACACACCTGGTCAAAGCAGGCGCATAACTTATCCACTTCAGGCGAACCAGCTTTGAGCGGTTCGCCTGTTTGACAAAAATGGGGTACCGCCCCAAGACGATACATGAAAACCACAGAACCCGCCGTTTCCCTTGATTTTACAGCCGCCGCCGCCAGGCTGCGTGGCATTGTAAAGCGCACACCGCTGGAATTTAATGCAGGCTTGTCTGCGCATTATAATGCAAATATTTACCTCAAGCGGGAGGATATGCAGGTTGTACGCTCTTATAAACTAAGGGGCGCCTACAATATGATCAGCTCGCTTGAACCTGCCGAGGCCCGCAACGGTGTGGTTTGCGCGAGTGCCGGAAACCATGCCCAGGGTGTGGCTTACTCCTGCAAAAAACTGAATATAAAAGGCGTCATCTTCATGCCGGAGATCACACCGAAACAGAAAGTTAAACAGACAAAAATGTTTGGCGGCGAGAACATTGAAGTTGTGCTGGTAGGTGATACCTTTGACGACTGCCTGCGCGAAGCGCTTCAGTATACAGCAGAACATTCGATGAAGTTTGTCCCGCCATTTGATCATCATAAGATTATCGAGGGCCAGGGCACAGTCGGTGTTGAGATCTTTGAAGACCTGCCCGATCTCGATATGATCGTGATGCCGGTGGGCGGCGGCGGCCTGGCAGCGGGAGTATCCAGTTATATCCGGACCGTAAAACCAGATGTCCGGCTGGTTGGCACCGAACCATTGGGCGCTCCCTCGATGAAAGGCGCGCTTGAGAACGATGGACCGCTTACGCTTGAACACATTGACCGCTTCGTAGACGGGGCCGCCGTTAAACGGGTCGGGGAACTAACCTACACCTACTGCCGCTCTCTCCTTGACGAAATGCTGCTCGTTCCTGAAGGAAAGATCTGCACATCGATCTTAAAACTGTATAATGAAGATGCCATCGTTGCCGAACCGGCAGGTGCCCTGTCTATTGCCGCGCTAGACCAGCTGACCGAGCAAATAAGCGGCAAGACGGTTGTTTGTGTCGTAAGCGGCGGGAACAATGACATTGAACGGATGCAGGAGATCAAAGAAAAATCTCTCTTGTTTGAAGGCCTTAAACATTATTTCATTGTACGTTTTCCGCAGCGGCCGGGAGCACTGAAGTTATTTGTATCAAACGTGCTTGGCCCCCATGATGACATTACCCGGTTTGAATTTATAAAAAAGACAGACCGTGAAAATGGACCGGCACTGGTTGGGATTGAATTGAAAGATCCACAGGATTACCAGGGCCTCCTGCAGCGCATGAGAGATTTCAAATTCAATGTAATAGAATTAAATCAGGACCAAACCCTTTTTGAATATCTTGTATGATTGATCCAGGCCAGATTTTTACCGAAGATAACTCGCTCGAATGGCAGCAGGTCGATGCCGGCGTGTCGCGTAAAATAATGAGTTATACACCCGAACTGATGCTTGTTAAGGTGCGCTTTGAACAAGACGCTGTCGGTTACCTGCACCAGCATCCGCATCTGCAGATGAGTTATGTGGCGACCGGGAAGTTTGAAGTTCAGATCGGTGAGGAGAAACGTATCCTGCAAACCGGCGATGTATTTTTTGCACCTTCGGCAGTAACGCACGGCGTGACCTGCCTGGAAGCGGGTCTGCTTATCGATGTCTTTAACCCGGCGCGCGAAGACTTTATTGGCTAAAACTATACAGCTGTCAGAAGCGTTGTCATTTACACAATACAGCGAAAGACGCCGCCATAAACTCAACAACTTGTATATCAACAAATTAATCGATATCTGAGTTGTTACATGGTGCTTCATAACTTTGGCAGTATAGTTGTATTCTGTGAAAAAACACACAAATACTATAACCATGAAAAGATTAACATTTTTACTCCTCTGCATCACAACGCTGGGCTTTGTGTCATGCAAAAAAGACGTCATCGCGCCGCAGACCCAGAACTTTACAATTTTTGCCAGCATTCAGCCGACACAATGGCAAACTGCGCAGGATAGCGAAGGCCGTTATTATTATGTAGACATCAACAATCAGGAAATTGAACGTTACGAAGTAGACGGCGTAATTGTCTCTATTGCAAGGTTCAATGATGATGGATACGATGCACTGCCATTTAGTTTCGGTGGTGTTCGTTACAGCTATACGTCGTATCCTGGAAAAGTTCGTATTTATCTTCAAAATCAATACGATCAGAACGTATTGCCGGCAAGGCCTACCGCTGAAATAACCACACGGGTTGTACTGGTTGCATCTGCTGAATAGTAAAGGAAATATGAATAAAAAAGGGGCAGAACCAAATTCGATTCTGCCCCTTTTTTATGACCGGCCGTCAGTTCATTAAAATTCAAGAAAACGTGTTAGCTGTACCTGCACATGCTCATGTTTCTTATGTGCAGTGCTGTTAAGTTGGAGCGCGCGGATTTCAACTCCATTCCTTTCCAATACCAGTTCTTCGTAAAAGCCTTTGTAAAAAATTTCTTTTACTTCGAACCGGCGGCTGTTCCATCCGCCGTTAAGGCTGGCCCATTCGGGGTATATAACGACATGTTCTTTCCCCGTTTTGATCCCTATAGCATCAGCCTCGCTGCGGTTTAAGACAATCGCATTACCGAGCAATTTCGCTGTGTAGATATTCTGAGGATGTTCATAGACGTTTCTGGGTGTACCGGTTTGCTGCAGCTTACCTGCGCGAAGAATCAACAGCTGATCTGCCAGAAAAAGTCCGTCTGCCGGATCATGCGAAACCAGGATCACTGTTACACCCGTTTCTGCAACCAAGTTTTTTATATCTGCGCGAAGCTGATTTTTAAGCAGGGAATCTACCTGGCTAAACGGTTCATCAAGAAGAAGAACCCGGGTATCGCTCACCAGGGCACGGGCAATCGCAACGCGCTGTTGCTCCCCGCCGCTCAGCTCTACAATTTTTTTGTTGCGTAAATGAGCAATACGTAACTGTTCCATCATGGCCAGGGTTTTACTTTCCTTGAGCCTGACATTGGTATTGGAAAGTTGTGAGGCTATGTTGTCATAAACTTTGGCATAAATATTCAACGAGAAATCCTGCGTTACCATTTTCATCTGCGGGTGTCCCGGCACTAGTTGTTCATCCGGTCCCTTCACCTTTTTGCCTTCAAAAAGAATGGTTCCGCTGTCTGGCTTTAACAAACCGTAAATGCTTTTTAACAGTGTTGATTTACCACTGCCGCTTTCGCCGATAATGGCAAATATCTGGCCGGATGATATATCGAAAGACAGATCAGATATGCCCGAAGCCTGACCTGGAAGGTATTGTTTATTCAGCTTATCAACGCTGATTAGGGTTGTGCTCACCCGGTAAAGATAAATAAAAAGGCTGCGACAAGCGAAGGGAACAGGCGAGGTGTCTTTCAGCCTAATAAAAAATCCCGCACCTTCTGGGGTGCGGGACCGGTTGATTTGTGTGTAGTTGTGTTTCTTTAAATTCCGCCGAACGAGATACCGAAGGCAACGTTACTCAGCCCTGCAGGACCCTGATTTTTAGCAAAGACATCATTCAGGTAATATTTTCCATACAGGTTAAAGCCGCTGTAACCAACCCTGAATGTTAAACCGTAACGAAAGGGTTCCAGGTTATATGTGTCTTTGATCTTCACTTTTCCGGCTTCATCACTGATCTGTTTGGTTTTTCCCCAGATCAGTACGCCGACTTCGCCGCCACCGGCCAGTTCAAAACTGGAATCCTTAACCGGCCTTACTGCAAGCAATAATGGAATTCTCAGATAGGTAGAACGAAGCAGGTTTTTATCAAAATTTCTGTTCTCATCGATTGTATAGGTCAGAACATCCTGATCAGGTTGCAAGGTGATTGCCTTGCGGAAATGGTAAGTATTATAGTCCAGACCCAGGGCAGTTTTTAAGCGGACAGCATGATTTTTTGCCAGGTCTACACGAGCCGTGATCAGGTTGAAACCAAAGTTAGGACCGCGTTCGAGCGCAAGATCTTTCACCTGCTGCGGGTTAGCGGCAATGCCCTGGTCGATAAACCTGTTCCAGCCAAAGTCAAAGCCGAGTCCGATACCGAAATATGCCCGGTCACTTTTTGACTTAACGCCTACCTCTTTTATTTTGATGGTTGCTTTTTTGCGACCTGTCGTATCTGTCTGTACCGAATCTGTCTGCGCGAAGGTGCTGATCGAAAAACCTGTTAACAATGCAGCGAGAACTATCCTTTTCATGTTATGTGTGTGTTGAGTGTTAGTTTATTTCTTTGTCTATTTTCACGAAACCGAGGTCGATGCTCATGGTTCCATTCTTTTCTGTAATGATATTTTTTGTCGTTTTGTCAAACTTTTCTTTCACCTTTCCGACGAAAGCGAACAAACCTTTTTCTCTTCTTGCGCCACGCTCTTTCGGTTCATTTTCATCTGCCCTGTCTGCTGCAGCCTCAGGGAACGCCGGTTTTGTGCGAAAGCCATCGTTGCCTGATTGCGGCTGCTCTACCCTGGCGATAACCGTTTCCGGTTGCGAAATCTGACCCGTCACATCTGTGTTGTTTTCTCTCCGCGTATCTGTTGCGGCTATCATCGTTTCAGGTTGCGCATGCTGCTCCTTTGGCTGCGCGGCTTCTTCCGGTTGCCTTTCTGTAGGTTTACGTTCCTCAGTAACAATAGACTTTTCAGGTTGGACTGCCGGCGTTTCTTTTACCAGGTCCCGTGAAACTTGCTGCTGAGTTGCTGTCTGTTCAGAAGCATCCTGGACTGCCTGCGGCTTAATACGCTGTGGCTTGTTGTGCGCTGTAAGCTGCACCTTTTCTTCCGGCCTGAAGAGGAAAGCGATGCCAACACCAAGCAACACAACCGCAGCGGCGCTCCAGTAAACTGGTGTCAGTCTTCTTTTTTTAGGCTCCAGTTCCTGGCTGATTCCGGCCCAAAGATCCTTCTTCGGCTCGACCGCTGCATTTTCAAAGCGCTCTCTGAATAAGTTATCAAAATCGTTATCCTGCATAGTTTGCATAACCAAATCCCTCCATTCTTATAATTTCTTCCTTTAAAATTGCTCTGGCTCTGGAAAGCTGCGATTTGCTTGCTCCTTCTGAAATACCCAGGGCTTCTCCTATTTCTTTGTGCGAGTAACCTTCGATGACGTACATGTTGAAGACCATCTTATACCCGTCTGCCAGTTTTTGAATGGCTTTCATCAGGTCCTGCATGCCGAGCCGGCTAAAGTCAAAACCGGTAGACGGTTGCTCATATGCTTCGTCTATTTCTACAACCTGAAGCGCCCGCTGGTTTCTCCTGAAGCTTTCAATAGCCGTATGCACCATAACCCTTCTGATCCAGCCTTCAAATGATCCGTCTCCACGAAAGTCATTGATCTTTTTAAAAACCTTTACATACCCCATCTGTAAAACATCTTCGGCTTCCATCTGGTCTTTAGCATAGCGAAGGCAAACGGCCAGCATCTTTGGGGCGGTCAGGCGATAAAGCTGCTCCTGCATTTTGCGGTCGCCGGCTTTACAACCTTCAAGTAAATCATCTATCGTATATCTTCGCGTCAATTTCATTGTGTGTTTGTATAGAGAAGATGACCGGTATCAGGTAATGGTTGCAAGGGGTCGCAAAAAAAATTTATTTTTTTCTTTTAAAGAGTCTGAAGTCCTCCCGGTAGGTCAGGAAAAAAGAGTTTGAAAACTCGATCTGCGAAACTTTCGGACTGCTGAGATCCAGATGTGGCTCCAGCCGCACATCAAGAAACAGCTTCGGCAGGAGTTCCTTTTGATACACGTACCTGAACATCAGCACATCGCGATTTTGCTCGGTATACCCTTCCAGGCCCATGTTCTGGGACACACTCTGATACAGTGGCATACCTTTGACTGACAGGAATTTGTTGCCATGCCAGAAGGATGTGATAAAGGTACCGAACTTTTGCGTCCGCAGACCCGCGTTCAGCCAGAGCCCGAAACCACCATCAAATGCGCGGCGTTTGTCTGGTGAGAAATCTTTATACGCGACCAGGTAATTGTCTGTAAAAACGTCAGCCACAAAACCGGGAGACGTTTTATGCAACCTGAATCCCGCAGCGCCGTTGAACAGCGTTGACAGCGGCACCGATTTTAGCGTGTCGATCTGTCCACCCTGGTGGTAAACCATAAGCTGAAGCGGGAAGCTGAGTTGCACATCATCATTTTTTACAGCAGTTTTTTCGACCGACAATCCTGCGAGGATTTCCTCTTTCACCGGCGATGCCTTGTAAATCATCTTTTGCCACGCGATCCACGCATCAAGGAAAAACTTTTCCCTGTCAATAAGCAGTTGCGTCCCATATTCGATCGGATTTGTAAGCTGGCGTTCAAAGTCATAGAGCGGCTCAATATACCGGTGATGCAGGCCGCCCTCCAGGCTACCAAAGATCAGCGAGGTTGCGGCTTTCTGGTACTTGAGCTGGAAAAGTGGTTTAGCATCGGTTATGCCGTTTGCGCCGAAATCTTTTCGCAGCCAGGCGCCGGCGGATACAACCAGGTTCGGATGCGCCTGGTAGACCAGCCTGGGTTGCAGCTGTGTGCCATACAGCGTATAACCATCCTGAAAGGGGCCGAAGAACTCGTAATTGCGGACGTAATTGAAATTATAGAAGTCGAGACGAAGTGAGCCGGTCTCTGTGCTGTCGGTTTTAATCCGGTTATAAAATGCGCTGTTGTCAAATTGTGCAGCCGCCGGAAGCCAGGAAGCAACCGCTATTAGAAGTAGAGCCCAGGGGCGAAGATTCATGATATTTTTTTATGCCGCTAATTTATGGGTTTTATCTGTCTGCGGGGTTACGTTTTATGCTTCAGCGGCAACATTATTATGCTTTTCATGAAAGCGAAATCTGTGGCAGTCGGTTCCGGCAGCACCGTTTTCCGCTGCAAGTCCTCGCTCATACCTCGCTGCGGGCTTTTCGCTGCAACCGGGTTTAGCGAACTGCAGACCGTGCTGCGATGAAGGTGCATAGAATTTGCAAAAAGAGCAAATCTGTTTCATTAATGCGTTTAATTGCTACTCCAGGCTAGATGATGGAAGGTGCCTGGCCCCAAAAGCATTGCCTCAGGCCTGGAACGAGTTGGCCACAGCAATAATTTCTTCAAGCGCCTTCAACAAGATCGACCACGCCCTGGCTGTCTTCTTTCGGACGGGGTTGTCCCAGTCCATGTTGTAAATAAGCACCACAGTAAATTTCCCTTTGCGGGAGAATGAAGGGTACCAACCAACATCTATAATGAGGTTGTTGTCATATTGAATCTGTAGCATATCCTCTTTCAGATCATCCGTGTCTGCAACGATATCATTTATAACGGCAAGCATGCTTAGGTCATCGAAAACAATTTTACCCCGGGCTGTATTTAATATCGCTTTAATATCGCTCATGCTACTTGTACCTGCCTTATTTCGGCGTTGGTATATATGCTTCAGGAAAAAGTACCGGAAAAAACCGGGTTAGAATCAGGGATCTAATTTTGGTCCTCCGGCTGGATTGTAAGCCAGTCAGCGATTATTTATTGCGCGCGCTCCATATCGGCAGCGTCCGTACCGCAAACCACAACAAGTTCATCCTTCTCATGCTTTTCCTCCCAATGGCTCAGCAGCCGTTCACCCGGAGCAGGATGTTCCTGTACGATCTTTACAAACTTTCCGGTTTTCAGATTTTTTACGGAGTAGATTGGATTGCCATCGCCAAATTCTTCTCCATCGGCAAAACGCGTGTTGTAAAAGGGCATTTGCCAGTCGGCGGCCTTGTGTTTTCCGGCCGCTAAGTGTTCGAAAAACTGCTCCCAAAATGCTACATGGCCAGGTACCTCAGACATAACTTTCAGCTAACTCGGCCCATCATATCAAGTGAGAAGAAGTGATTTGAACAGCGCATGGATCTCCGCCGCAAAAGCCGAATTTTCGACGAAATCTGGCAACACAAGTACAATGTAAGTAACTTCGTTAAAAGCAAGATTGATGTCGTAAGGCTCGAAATCGGCAGCTCCCTCAAGTTCATGAAGCGAGGCGATCGCATCGAGACGTACGACCTTCGCTTCCAAAGAGAAACACCCTTTACCATTAGGATCGGTATTATATCCGTGCTCCAGGTGGTGGTCCAGCATCGCCTGATCGCGATAGAAAAAAAGCACCTCATCAAAGCCTGAATCCGTGTATTCATACTGATATCCTAGCTCGAGGGCGGATTTTTTCATCTTCTCAAAAATGACCGCTGCTGTTTTGTTCGTATAGAAGCCATATAGTTCGCCTGTCCAATTCATAGTTAGTTATAATTCTTGCCCAAACTCAGAAATGTTCTCCGAACCGTTAATTCTAAATGATTTATCGCCTGTTCAGCTGTTGGGTTCCTGATTAAACCGGATTGCCATCCCCGCATTCGGGATTAGGTAAGCCCAAAAG
The DNA here is from genome assembly GCF_004138205.1 of Pedobacter sp. SYP-B3415. GTDB lineage: Bacteria > Bacteroidota > Bacteroidia > Sphingobacteriales > Sphingobacteriaceae > Pedobacter. The sequence goes on along the minus strand of NZ_RXNQ01000033.1, from coordinate 122,872 downwards.
ATATTCGGCCCCGAAATGTTGCCTCAGGCCTGGAACGAGTTAGCCACAGCAATAATTTCTTTAAGCGTCTCTAGCAAAGTCGACCATGTCCTGGCCGTCTTCTTTCGGACGGGGTTGTCCCAGTCCATGTTGTAAATAAGCACCACAGTAAATTTCCCTTTGCGGGAGAATGAAGGGTACCAACCAACATCTATAATGAGGTTGTTGTCATATTGAATCTGTAGCATATCCTCTTTAAGATCATCCGAGTCTGCAACGGTATCATTTACAACGTCAAGCATGCTTAGGTCATCGAAAACGATTTTACCCCGGGCTGTATTTAATATCGATTTAATATCGCTCATGTTACTTGTACTTTCCTTTTTTTGTTTTGGCAATTTTTGTAAGCTTTCGGAATTCCGCGTCACTTATCGGATGGCCATGGATGGTATTGGCGCTCATCTCTATACGCATTTTTGTTGCCTCCCGACCCTCGGAGGCCCCAATCACTTCCTCCCCGAAATCAAAGACCTTCCAAGTTTTGCCATTTGTCACCGGTGTCCCTTCATCCCACTTACTTCGCTCAAGTGCTTCAATGTCGGTTCCGGGAAGATACTTTGCCGGGCCAGTTTTTGTCGATTTTACAATAGCGGGCCAATCTGCTTTATTTATCGGCGGACTTACATGTTTGTTGTTATGTGGCGTCCAGTCGAGGTTTTTGGCCGCCATTTGATGCCAGGGCGTTTCTTCCATCCCGAAAATGTCCAGTTGGCGGCAGGTATCCTCCACATGACTATAGAGCTTCACGCCGCCATCAAGTCCGATCGGGTCCTTACTAATATACAACCCGCTCTCCGGGTCATAGTACCTGAAGCGGTTATAATATAGACCCGTTTCCGCATCCTCGTATTGCCCCTGGTACCGGAAAGGGATAAAACCCCTGTCGCCGGTCAATTTACGTACTTTGCCATAAATATCCAGCTCACAACTCCACACCTTGCGTCCGTTCTCGTCATAGGCTTCAGTCGGAGTGCCCAGGTAATCGCTCACAATGGTGTAGCGCCTGCCGTCTTGCAACCTTGCTACCGGCGTATAATTGCTTTGGTCATACAGCCAGGTGATCAGGTTTTCTACCGGCTCTGCCCCGGCTTCTAATTTGCCTGAGGCCGAAACCCCGGCGCCCCGCCGTTCAGCGAGCGCGTACTCCCATTCATGCAGCAATACATTTCCTTCCCAGACAAAACGCCTGATGCGGTTGGCCGAAATCTTCGCTGTACGCCGACCCAGCGCGTCGTATTCGAAACGGATCAACTCACCTTGCGGATTTTTAACTGCCTGCAGCATGCCATTAGCGTCCCAGCTGTAAGACCAGTCGCCTGGCTGCCATCCGGGGTTAGACGGTTCGGAATCGTCCAGACCGCTAACCTGTTGGTCTGTGGCCATTCCGGGCAATACTGTTTTCCAGCTAACCGTGGTGTCAAAGAGCCCGGCCGGCCCCTCTCGTACCGGCTCATTGCGTTTTGCCCCTATCAGCCCGTTGATATTTCGTTTACTTTTCTGGATCAGATTACCGCGCGCATCGTATTGATAGTACCATTGATCGTCTTTCAACAGCTTTCCTCCGGGGCCGTAACGCCTGTCTGTACGGTCTGCACGCCTGTACAGATTGCCGGTTTCGTCTGGGGCCTTGTACTGAACTACTGCATCGTCGCTATAACTGGCCGCAAACAAACTGCCGAATGTATCATACCTGTAATCGGTACGGCTCCCCGTTACATTGTTTAACACTGCCAAGAGCTTGTCGCTCCCAGCCCAGTTGTATTGCCGGTAGGTCTGAAGTGTACCGCCCGCTTCTACACGCTGAAGAGATGGCCTGCCAACCGGATCATACTCCTGAACCTGCCGGACGTTTCCGGAGTTTCGCGCAATTTCCCGCCCAAACTTATCGCGGCTAATTGCCGCCTGCCAGGTGTCCATGCCAGGCAAACTACCAGACATGTCTTTGAGAAAACCGAGCGGATCATATTGATACCGGACCGAAGCGCCCAGCGAAGTGTTTAAGGTTTGCAGGTTTCCGCCGGCATCATACCTGTATCGCACTTTGTGACCATTCTGATCTTCTTCCGTCACCCGTCCAAACGCATCCCGTTTTATGTTGACTGTCGAATTTTCATTTTCTGCCAGTACAAGTAATCCGTTTTTATCATATTGGAAGGCTTCATACGTGCCATCGTCAAAACGCGTGTAGACCAGCCGCCCACCCTGGTCATACGAATGGTAACTGACTGCCCCGTCAGCAAAGCTTTTTTGAACTACCTGTCCATCGGCATTCAGCCTAAAGTGTTCCTCTTGTCCATCAAAGTGAGTTTCTTTGATGACCCGGTCACAGGCATCAAGATCAAACCTGTATGCTTCATTTTTCTCATTGACTACCGCCGACAAATTATCCCAACTATCGTAGGTAAACTTCAGCGCCTGCGTATCCGCGCCGTTTTTACTTTTTCGAACCTGGGTTTTTACCTTGCCCATGGGGGTATAGTTGAGCTGCCATTCTTCCCTGCCGTCTGAGACGAATACGGGCAGATCATAGGCGTCGTAGCGAATTTCCAGGTCCCGGGATCCTTTAACTTGTAGTTTGTTTACACGCCCCAGTTCATCGCGGATCCACTTCGTTTCGCTGCCGCCGTCTGCATCATAGACTTTTAAACGGCCATAGCTATCATATTCCCATCGCTTTCGCAGCCCTTCGCCGCTTTCTGACAACACCACCTGATGAAATGCATTGTACTGCCAGCGTACCTCCACTTCGTGCCCGTCTGTTGCAGCAGCCGGTTTCCTTGTTCCGCCTTTATATGTATAGGTGATCAGTTGACCATCTTTTTGTCGGTGTGTTTCCAGCCTCCCCAGTTCATCATACGTCCAGCTTTCCTTATTGCCTGCAGCATCGGTAAAACTGATCATCCGGCCTGCCTCATCATACGCTGCATGTTCCTGCTCGCCGTCGGGCAGGTGCCAGGTCGTTATATTGCCCATCTGGTCATATTCCCGGCCGCTTACCCGTCCCTCAGGGCTCGACACCATCGTTTGTTCGTTGTAGCGGTTGTATTCATACCAGGTCTCCCCGCCCAGTGCATCTACCTTTTTATACACCTGCTGACTTTCGTCATACCAGTACTGCTCAATCTTGTCTTTGCGGTAGATCACTTCATTGTAGCCCTCCTTCGGGTGATATCTGATCTCGCCCCGCATAAAGCCGCCTTCACCTTCGGTATGGACCACCCGGCCGTGCTCATCATACCTCCAGCTGTACTCCATGCCATTGCGGTTGCGCCGTTTGATAACCCGGTTCTCCTGATCGTAACCGAAACGGAGGCTCTTCCCTGCCCGGTCGTAAACATGTGTCAGGTTTCCCTTTTCATCATACTGGTAACGAACCAGCAGGTCATCGGTATCGCCGTAACAGAAATGCACCGTTTGTATGTACCGACCGTCTGCCGTTGGCTGCACCACCAGTTTTCTTCCTGAATCATCTTCAATCTCCTGCATCATGGCCCGCTTGCCACCCGTGTCATAACGAAAAGTAAGCATGACGCCTTCCTTATAACTGATCCGGCTGATCCGGTAAATGGATCCAAACTCTTCTTCCCGGAATCTCCGGTACTCATACCGGTCAGCACCCAGGGTGATGATCCAGCTCTCCTCATCAGGCCGCTCCTGCCAGAGCCGCTGCTCCCGGTCATAGTGCCTGCCCGATCCGGGCGCGATCACCTGCACAGGCATCACCATATTTTCAGCCGGATGGTTAAAGCCCGCTATACCTGCCTTTTCATCCGGGTAGATGTACAGGTCATAATTGTTGTATACCCCATTGCCCAGCATACCGCTAAACGGCTTATCGCTTCGCCAGGTACTCCTCCATTCCAGTTTCCTGCCACCCTCCAGTTCAAAATCGGTCCATTCAAAAAACATGGCCCCGGTTACAAAGTTGACCGGTTCGAGTCCGAAGTGGCACAGCAGCTTTGACAGCGGATTGTTTTTGCCGAACATATTCTGCAGCATCTGGTTCAGTCCCTTAAGCGCCTTGCCTCCTATTTTGGTCAGGCCCCGCATGATCCCGATGGCTGCAAAACGCATCAGCAGTTCGCCGGGTGTGTATTTGTGGGGGATAAACTCGCCGCCGATCAGCACCGGGTTGCCGGTATTGATCTGCACATACATGCTCAGCAGATCGCTGTAAAAAGCAAAATAAGCCAGCGGATTCTTTTTGATTTTGCCCGGAACGGTAGGCAAAGGCTTTAAGCCCATAGGCGGGCACCAGCAGGTCAGCACCTGTTGTGGTTCTGAACCGCTCATTTCTGCACCCTGGCCAAGCACTGTTTTTGAACCCCAGTACACTTCCCCCTCATGCGGCGAGCCGGGAATGTTAACGATAAAATAAACCGGAATAGAGGTAATGTGCCTGAAAGGAAGCAGCACCCCCATTACAGATGTGGTGGTGGTCGCCTTATGCCGCCCGTGTACAAAGATCGAACCGCCCATGGGGATGCTTTCCGTACCCAGCATGCCCTGCAAAAAGGAAGGTACGGGGATATTGAAGCGCAGGTAATCGACCGGGTCGAAAACAATACCGACAAAGGGATGCGGCAAGGGAAAGGGTATGATGCTGAACGACGGGATAAACGGAAAAACCGTCCAGTGAAAGTCGATGCCCAGCACAATGTCAAAGTGTTTGCTCACGTGCTGAACCGCCGTGTTGTTCATGGCTGGTTTGTTAGCCTTGATCAGCTGAAGGGGGATGATGGGGATGTTCATAAGTGTTCTTGTAGAGGATGATGGAGTAAATGCGTCAGCGAACAACGCAGCATATCAGGATGCGGCGGTAAGGGACCGTCCTGGCTCGCGGGGCTGATACGGAAGACGACTTTTTGCCACAGGGATCATGTGGTGTATTTTTGTCATTTCTACTTTTTTTGCGCAGCTGCGCGATAAAAAAAACCGGTAGCCGGAATGGCTTCCTTAAAATGACCCCCTGAAGATTGATGTGTTACCTGCCGCAGAAACTGCAGCGGCAGTGGTATGACGGTAGCGAAAATCAGCCACAGTCAACACTAAAAACGACGCAGACGAATATTAATTATGCTCAGCTGAAAAATTTCTGTGCTTGAGATCGTGCAACTGTTTATGTCTTGCATCCCTGCGTTCGAAGAGTATACTTTGGTTGATAGCCCTGATGGAAGCGGCAGCCCTGAGGAACGAAGGCTAAAGCGGACAGCAGGACTGCAGAGTGTATAGGGCTTCCTGCCCCTGCGCTTCAGGAAAAAACTAAACTTTTCTAGGGAAACTGGTTTAGATTCCCTTCTTTTTGCGGTAATTCTTATACAATTTGACGGCGGTCATGATGACCATAGAAAAGAGCAGGAGACCAAGCAGACCCCAAACCCAATCGACGGCACTCTTTAGTTTTACTGTGAATACAATGCCGACAAGAAGAATTGTTGCCACTTCATTCCACAGCCGCAGCCTGAATGATGTGAACCTGAAAATATTCTGACGCAGCTGCCGCAGGATGTGCTGGCATTTGAAGTGATACGCCAGAAGCAGCAAGACAAAACCAAGTTTAACATGAAACCAGGGTGTTTGAAGGAGCCCCGGATTCAAAAAGATCATGGTTATGCCGGCAGCAACCGTTAACAGCATGGCGGGCGTAGTGATGATTGACCAGAGCCGGCCTTCAATCTTGATATATTCCCGCTGCAGAATAAGCCGCTCTGCCTCTGGGCAGTCATTTGCTTCGGTGTGATAGATAAACAGTCGAACAATATAAAACAGCCCCGCCATCCAGCTGACGACAAAAATGATGTGAATGGCGAGGACGTAATTGTAGGCGTTCATAGTTAATAGCTGAATTGCCGGACTACTTCAATCGCATATTTCACGTTATCGAAAGGAATGTCTGGCATAATCCCATGGCCAAGGTTAAAGATAAAGCCATTCTCGCCGCGCATACGCTCAAAGAGCTTATGGATATGTTTTTTGATAACAGGCTTATCTGCGTAAAGAATATGCGGGTCAAGATTTCCCTGAACGGCAATGCCCGATGGCAGGGTCTGTTTGATATTCAGAAGATCGGCATTCCAATCAACCGAAATGACATCCGGCCTGGCTTCTGCCATCATGGGCGCAAATACGGAACTTCCCTTGCAAAATGAGATGACGGGAACATCCTTGCGGTTAAGTCCGCTGATGATCTCGGTAATGTAGTGGTGCGAAAACTCGGCATAATCATCCCAGGAAAGCGCCAGGGCCCAGCTGTCAAAAATCTGCAGTGCATTTACGCCGGCTTCGATCTGAAGGTTCAGATATGCGGTAGTAACCTTTGCTATTTTTGCCAGCAGGCGGTGTGCCAGTTCCGGTTCATTGTGAAGCAGCAGCTTCGTTGTTTTGAAATCTTTGGAAGAACCGCCTTCAACGAGGTAACTCATTACGGTGAAGGGCGCGCCTGCAAATCCGATCAGCGGGATACTGCCATTCAGACGCTGTTGAATTACTTTGATGGCATCTGCAACGTATTGCAGCCGGTCATTCACATCTGTTTCCAGGCGGTCTACATCCGCAGCGGTACGCACCGGATTCGCAAACTTTGGTCCGACGCCTTGGGTAAAACTCAGGTCTCCGCCCATTGCCTCGCCCGTTACAAGGATATCAGAAAACAGGATAGCCGCATCTATGCCGAGAAGGTCTACCGGCAGCATGGTTACATCTGCCGCAATTTCAGGCGTTTTACACATCTCAAGAAACGAATATTTGTTCTTGATCTCCCAGTATTGCGGCATGAAACGTCCGGCCTGGCGCATCATCCATACGGGTGGGCGGGGCGTAGGCCTGGAAAAGGCGGCATCTAAAAATAAAGTATTTTGCATATGTATGGTTAATTTTCCTGTCCGGCACCGGGTCCGGTCTGGGAAGGCATTTTTTTTGCCTGCTTGTCTATTTGTTCAATGATGCTTTTGGCACGTTCGGTTACAGCCAGTTCCCTTGCGCGTTTGATATAGGCGGTGACCCGCTCCTTATCTTTCCTGCGAAGCGCCAGGTTGGCAAGGTGGATCAGTACAAAAGCCTTGTCGTTTTTCCCGCCAACAGGAAACCTGCTGGCAATCTGAAAATGTAACTCGGCAGCATCGAAATTTTCCTGCTTTAAGGCAATATTGCCAAGCATGAATTCATAATAGCCCCGGCGGTTTCGGGCCAGCCGGTCGGGATTTTTGGTTTCAGCAAGCAGTGCCGCCGCTCGGGCATGATCACCGTTCTTAAAATATTTTGAGGCCTGAAGTACAGAGCCTTGTTTAAAATGACTCCACAGCACAAAACCCACGAAGAAAGCTCCGAGGGTAGCAAGCTGATACTGTTGATAAAAAAGGCATACCACCGCACTCAGGCCAAAAACGGCCATCAGGGTATACCGCGCACGGGCATTAAACATTACGCGTTTTCGGTGAATTTATAGCCGACGCCCCTGATTGAATGGAAATATATCGGATTCTTCTGATCAGGCTCAAAGTACTTTCTGAAAGTCAGGATAAAATTGTCTATTGTTCTGGTCGATGGATAAACGTCATAATTCCAAACGGTTTCCAGAATCTGCTCGCGCGAAACGGCTTCGTTCTTACGTTCAATAAGCAACTTAAGCAGCATCGTCTCTTTTTTGGTCAGCGGCGTAATTGTGCCATCATCATTTTTAAGTTCGAACGAGTTAAAATAGATGGTTTTGTCACCGATGCGGTACGAATTAAGTTCTTTCAGATCATCAGGCTTCAGGCTGCGTTTAACCAGAATGCCAACGCGCAGGATAAGCTCTTCAAGATTGAAAGGTTTTACGAGGTAGTCGTCTGCACCTTTTTTCAAACCAAGAACACGGTCCTCAGAGGTATTTTTCGCTGTCAGGAACAAAATAGGTACTTCAGTGTTCTCGAGGCGAATCGTTTCGCACACCTGGAAGCCGTCCATTTCCGGCAGCATGACATCAAGAACGATGAGGTTGAAACGTTCTTCCTTAAAAACTTTAAGGGCAGTCTTCCCGTCTTTTACCGCATGTACTTTATAGCCTTCAAGTTCAAGGTTCAGTTTGATGGCATCCAACAGGTGATCTTCGTCTTCAACCAGTAAAATTCTTTGTTTTTGCGACATACGTTGATTAACTAAATGTTACTTCAAAAATGGCACCCTGGGGCGCATTATCTTTTACGATGATATCAGCATCGTGACTTTGAACCACTTCTTTCACAATAAACAAACCCAGGCCGGTCCCTTTTGTTTTCCGCACATTCTCGTTGCCCACGCGGTAAAACTTATCAAATATGAGCATTTTTTCATTATCCGGTATACCGGGTCCTTTGTCTGCCACTTTGAGTATCGTATGGTCATCTTTGCGTGTCAGCTCGACATACACCTCGGCGCAGGGGCCGGAATACTTAACAGCATTTTCAACAAGATTGGTTACCACAGACGACAGCGCAAAACGATCGGCAACAACCGAGATACCACGTTCAATATGCGTTTTAATGATCTGCTCGCAGCCGCATGAGTGAATCTGGAGCCTGTCTGTAATACGCAGTACAAGTTCTGAAAGGTCAAACTCTTCCTTCGGATACGAATACGACCGGTTTTCGATCCTGGTAGCAAGCAACATATTTTCTACCATGTCATCAAGCCGCTCAATATCCTTGAGCGAATTGCCAAGCAGCTCATTTTGTTTCTGTTTGTCCAGATCACGTTTTATAATAGTCTGGAGAGACAGTTTAATCGCGGCAAGGGGCGATTTCAGCTCGTGCGTTACTGAAAGCAGGAAATTCTGCTGCTGTTCATGCATCTTATCTTCTTTCCTGATCGATTTGTGGATGAAGTATCCACCAACGCAAAGAAGAAAAAGAAACACTGCACCTTCGCCCATCAGCATACTCATGCGGTCTGGTTTAAGACGTACAATGACGACACCCCACCAGAACATTTCCATGAGCGCATAGGCCAGCAGCACATAAAATATCAACAGCGATTTTTTCAATTCCGAATCTTTTTGATGCTCAAATGTATCAATTATTTATTGCTGAAAACCACGTCAAGCGCCTCGAAGATAGCACGCTTGGCTTTCTCCAGTTCAATCTTGCTGTGCGCCGCGCTTACAAAACCAACTTCATAACCCGATGGACCAAGATAAACGCCCCGGTTAAGGAGTTCACGGTGCATGATTTTGAACTTATCCATGCTGGCCGCATCAATGTCTGCCGATGTGCGGATATGCTCCTGATCAGTAAAGGCAAACCAAAAAATGGACCCCACGGTGAAGACCTTAAAGCGGTAGTTTCTGGCAGCGGCAAATCGCTGAATGCTGGCTACAAATTCCTGGGCTTTTGAATTCAGATCCTTATAAAATCCTGATCTGGAAAGCTCTGTTAATTGTGCGATGCCTGCGGCCATGGCAACCGGATTCCCTGAAAGCGTTCCTGCCTGATAAACACCGCCGTCCGGAGAGATATGTGACATAATTTCATTTGAAGCGCCATACATCCCTACAGGCAAACCACCGCCAATAATTTTACCGTAAGTCAGAATATCTGGCTTGATATCATAATGTGCGGCAGCACCTTCAAGCCCGATCCTGAAACCTGTAATCACCTCATCAAGAATCAGCAACGCCCCGTTTGCTGTACAGGTTTCGCGCAGAAACTTCATATACTCAGGTTCCTGAAGCAGCAATCCGTTGTTTGCAGGTATACCCTCAATAATTACCGCAGCAACCTGCTCAGGGAACTGGGCAAACGCAGCCGCTACGGCTTCGCGGTCGTTTAAAGGAATAACGATTGTCTCTTCTGCGAATGATTTTGGCACACCTGCAGACGAAGTCTCGCCAAAGGTGACCAGCCCCGATCCCGCTTTAACAAGCAGGGAGTCTGAATGACCATGGTAACAACCATCAAACTTGATGATCTTATCGCGACCGGTAAATCCGCGCGCGAGCCGAATTGCAGACATGACCGCCTCGGTGCCCGAACTTGTGAAGCGGATTTTTTCAATATAGCGGTTATGTTTGAGCAGCAACTCTGCCAGTTCATTTTCAAGCGCTGTAGGCGCGCCGAAACTCATACCATTCTGCATGATTTCGGTAACTTTTTCGCGTATCTTAGGATGATTATGACCAAGAATGAGCGGCCCCCAGCTGCCGCAAAAGTCGATAAACTGGTTGCCATCCGCATCCCATACAAAACAGCCATCCCCTTTCTGGATGAAGAGTGGTGTACCATACACTGACTTAAAAGCACGAACGGGTGAGTTTACTCCCCCCGGAAAATACTTTTTTGCTTTTTCATACAGCTCGGCAGATTTCTCTCTGGAAATATCCGGTTTGCTTCCCTGGTGTACCGGAATATCCGATTCATTTCCGGCAAACATCTTTTTCAATGAGTCTAACATGTATCGTGTTTTTGGCGTGCACCTGTACGGTGCTATAACCAGTTTTGATTCAAAATATCTTTGATATGGTAGGTTGTTATAATGCTGGCACCCGCCCGGGCAAAGGAATGCATAGTTTCCATGACTACCTTTTGTTCGTCGATCCAACCCCGCTCAGCTGCTGCCTTGATCATGGAATACTCACCCGAGACATTGTAAACGGCAAGCGGTAATGAAGCAACCGTTTTCAGACGGGCTAAGATATCCAGATAGGCAAGTCCCGGCTTTACCATCAGTACATCAGCACCTTGTGTTTCGTCAAGAAGCGCTTCGCGAAGCGCCTCGCCGGGGTTCCGGAAATCCATCTGGTATGCCTTGCGGTCGCCTTTGTTCGGCGCGCAGTCTGCGGCTTCACGGAATGGTCCGTAATAAGATGAAGCAAATTTTGTAGCGTGAGACATGATCGCCGTGTTCACATATCCCTTTTCATCAAGGGTTTTTCTGATGGCTTCCACACGGCCGTCCATCATATCTGAGGGGGCCAGCATGTCCGCGCCGGCCTCAGCATGAACAGCGGCCATTTTTGAAACCAGTTCTACTGTCAGATCGTTGTGCACATAGTCATCGTGCATAATGCCGCAGTGACCATGGCTGGTATACGAGCACACACAAACGTCTGTTACAATATAAAGATCGTCAGCAAATTGCTTTTTCAAAAGTCTTACGGCTTCAGGGACCAGCGAGTCGGGATCGTATGCCGACCGCGCATCCTCACTTTTCTCATCGCCCACACCAAAAAGCATGATTTTGTTGAGACCTTTCTCCAGTCCTTTTTCCACATCGGCGACAAGGGTATCGGCTGAGAAATGACTGACACCCGGCATTGCATCGATATTGCGGATCACGTTCTTTCCCGGAACAACGAAGTAAGGATACACGAACATATCCTTTGACAACCTTGTTTCAGCAATCATTTCCCTTACAAGGGGATTTTTTCTCAATCTTCGCGGCCGGTGTAACATATAACTGTGTGTTGTTTATGGGTGCAAATATCCGCATACCCTCACGAAAAATACAGGGTTTGCATCATGGCCATGTCAAGCTTTAATCACGGCACAATCAAATTGTGTTATCTGATTTCCATGCCAAACACGGCTTCCGCAAGACCAATTTCATCAGGCGCATACGGCAGTGTATAGGCAACGCCCATCTCATCAAACTTCCGTCCGGTGGAGTTACCGATGGCGATGACCTGCTGGCCTGGTTCGAGCAGGTTATCGGCAAAATACGCATCGACGTTTGAGGGGCTTGTGAAAATAAGCACGTCGGCTGATGAACCATCGATGTTTTCTTCGATCACGGTTTCGTATATCGGCAGGTCAATTACCTTTGTTTCAGCAGACAACGATTTCTGGATTGTTTGAAGAGAGTCAGCTGCCCGCGGAAATAAAACGGTCTCACCGGCAACAAGAGCTGCAAAATCTGCGGCCACTTCCGCAATATCGCCGCTTTCACCTACAAAATCGGCGAAATGTCCAAACTTCCGCAGTGCATCTTCAGATCCGTGGCCGACAACACCGAATTTTATCCTTTTCGAAAGCTGTGGATTCAGTTTGAAAAAGTATTCGACGCCGTTACGGCTGCTGAAGAATATCCAGTCTATGTTTTTCAGATAAAAAGGATCAAGAATGTTTACGATAGGAAAAGTCCGGATGAGCGATCGTCCTTCTATTTCAATACCATTCTGGGTTAGCGCCCGCCTGAAGTAACTGTACTCGCCGATTTCGCGCGAGATAAAAACTTTCGACGGTCTCTTTTTCTCTTTGTTGAACGCACTAACGATTTTTTCAGCCAGTCCGGCGCTGTCGTTCGCACGAAGAAATAAGCGGTTCGGAAAGTCCTCTGCTGTATCGGCCATTGCGGTCCAGACCTCAAAACCATCCGCCTCTTTTTTACAATAGCACCCCAGCGGCATATGGCAGCCGCCTTCAAATAAATTCAGCACTTTGCGCTCCACACCAACTTCTTCGGCTGTACGGGGGTTGTTTAAAGGCTGCAGCGCCTGGTAGAGTTCGGTGTCTGATTCGCGGATCTGGATACCAAGTGCGCCCTGGGCGGGAGCCGAGATCAGTTCTGTTGTCTGGAGCTCTTCAACATGAAGGTCACTCAGATCAAGCCCCAGCCGCTTTACTCCTGCTTTGGCCAGCAGAATCGCATCGTAGTCTTCATTGCGCAGCTTGCCGATACGCGTTGGGACATTACCGCGCAAATCTTCAATCTCCAGGTCGGGCCGTAACCCAAGCAGCTGCGATTTACGCCGGTTTGATGATGTACCCACCATAGCACCCTTTTTAAGCGAAAGTTTCTGGGAAACATCTACACAATCTTTCAGGATCAGCAGATATTCGGTAGCCTCTTCACGTTGGGGAATTGCCGCAATAGTTAAGCCCGGCGGGTTAACAGTGGGAAGATCTTTCAGCGAATGTACCGCTATATCGATACTGCCCGCCATCAGTTCATCTTCCAGCTCTTTTGTGAAAAAGCCTTTTCCTTCAAGTTTATCAAGCCGAAGATTCAGAATTTTATCTCCCTGGGTTTTGATGATTTTGATTTCTGCTTCCAGGCCAATGCCTGCAAGTTCGCTCATGATGTGATTGGCCTGCCATAAAGCAAGGTCACTTCCCCGGGTTCCGATGATCAGTTTCTTCACTATGATAAAAATTTCTCAAATTTATAGGAATACGATAAAAAAACAGAATTAATCTGTGTTCAAACGCCAAAATACGGCACGTTTTCCAGAAAATGTTTTATGATTTGATGTAACTAGGCGTTCTTGACAAGGATCTCTTTTGCCATCACCATGGGTACACTGATGTATTTTTTTTCCATGTAACACATCACCTTTTCGAGCAGCTCGCGCGATGACTCGTCAAGCTGATTGATCTCGTCAGCAAATACGCCGTTAATAGCAGTTTGTTTGATCTCTTTGATCTTAATAGGCACCTGACGCATGGCCAGTTCAATTCTGCGCTGTTTCAGAACCTTTTCGAACTCTTCGGTATTCTGAGCAATGATCTGCTCGGCGTGCACCAGTTCGGTATAACGTTCCTGGATGTTCTTCCGGGCAATCTCTTTCAATGACTCAACCTCGATATAATGGATCGGGAAATCATGTACTACTTCCGGTGCCGTATCATTTGGAATCGCGAGATCGACAATGACCTTTTTCCCGGTGTCTCCATTCAGCAGTTTACTATATAATCCCTTGGTCAGAATCGGCTCGGTTGCCCCGGTACAGGTAATTATTACATCAAATCCCTCTGTATAATGCTCAAGTTCGTCAAGTGTAAATGCCTTGCCGTTAAGCTCTGTCGCCAGTGCTTCCGCCTTAGAGAAAGTACGATTGAATATAGAAAAATTGGAAAATTTATGCTTGTTAAGATATTTGGCAATATTCTGGTTCGTTTCTCCCGCACCGATCATCAGAATGCGTGAATTACCGCACATCTGGAGTTCACGAAGTTTACGGTAAGCCAGTGAAACCACAGATACGGGGTTTTTTGAAATATTGGTGTGGGTATAAACCTCTTTCGCGGTTTTGACCACCCGGTCCATAATCAGACGCATGTGATCACCGGTGAAGCCCGCATCCCGGCAGTTCTCATAAGCCCGCCTCACCTGTGCAAGAATCTCTTTTTCACCAACAATCAAACTTTCCAGCGAACAGGACGTTCTCAGTAAGTGATTAAACGCGTCTTCGTTCTCATACAGGGTCAGGGTGTCTAAGAACCGCTCCATAAATTCAGGAGCCAGCCCCATGTCAAGTACCTGCATAAATTTGGCAATAAAGGCCTTGTCGGTGCGTTCTTTTGTTAAAAACACAAATTCGACGCGGTTACAGGTACCGATGTAGAATATTTCGCTGATGTTAAGTTGAGACTGGATATTTTTTAGCCTGCCTTCTAAGTTCTCATCACAAATGACCAGTTTCCCCAGAGACTTCAAGTCGATGTGATGATGCGTGAAAGCTATTACTTTTAAAAATTCCAAGTTGGTTCCCGTCTTTACTTATAACGGGTACAAAAGTAATACAGCCGTTATATTCTCGTGTCATTGAGCTGTAATTTGCCTTAATTTAGAAAGATTATAAATAAATTAACAATGATTTATATCCTTCATTTGCACCCATTGAAAACACCGTTTTTTAGTTTCCCGAGCTGCTTTCGCCATCTGGAAGGTGGTTTCACACAGCCTATATTGAGGTCTATATCAATGAACTTCAATGACTTTTATCGCCTCCGGTGCATACAGAGCTAATTATGAACCGGCAACGCAATAGTCCTGGCAGCCCACCTTTTACACACCTGCATACATTTAAACCTAAAAATTCAACATATGATCGTACAACATGATTTTAGCCTGATTGGCGCAGATGGAAAATTGATTACCGGCGATGTAACATTTGAAGAGAAGAATGTACAGCAGCCAGTGGTTCTTTTTGTACACGGGTTTAAAGGGTTCAAGGACTGGGGAGCCCATAACCTGGTAGCGCGGCAGTTTGCAGCCAGTGGCTTCAGGTATGTCAAGTTTAATTTTTCACACAATGGCGTCACTGCAGAACAGCCTGATGACGTGACTGACCTTGAGGTGTTTGCTTCGAATACGGTTTCAAAGGAGCTTTTTGACCTTAAAAAAGTGATCGATTTTATCCTCGAATCTTATAGTCCGGATAACAGCCTGCATCTGCTTGGTCACAGCCGCGGCGGCGGGCTAAGCATTATTCAGGCAGCGACAGATACCCGCGTCAAAAAGCTGATCACCTTAAGTGCAATAGACAATTTTAAAAGTCTCTGGAAACCTGAGCAGGAAGAGGAATGGAACAGGACCGGCCGCATTTATGTAAAGAATGCACGTACGGGCGAAGACATGCCTGTTGATAAGACCCTGCTCGACGATCTGAATGAAAACGCCGCCGGGTTAGACATTTTGTCTGCCGCCAAAAAAATCAATATCCCCTGGCTGATTGTTCAGGGCGATGAGGATGTAAATGTACCCTTTGAAGTGGCACAGCGCCTGGCCGATGCGCAGCCTAACAGCCGTCTGCTTAAAATTGAAAAAGCAAATCACGTATTCGGCGCCACGCATCCGCATCGCAGCGATACCATACCTGCACAGCTGCTGAAGGTTGTGGAAAGAAGCACAGCTTTTTTAACCACAGATTAGACAGCCCGCTCTACCCAGTTGCCATCTTCGCGTATCAGCTCAATCAACTCATCGAGGGCAAATGCAGAGCGTACATTCTTTTTTACAACCTCCCTGCCGCGATACAGGGTAATCTTATCAGGGCCGGTGCCGACATATCCATAGTCTGCATCGGCCATTTCGCCTGGTCCGTTTACAATGCAGCCCATGATACCAATTTTGATACCTTTCAGATGATCGGTTTTTGCCCGTATCATCTGGGTGGTCTCCTGCAAATCGAACAAGGTACGGCCACAGCTTGGACAGGAGATGTATTCAGTTTTGCTGATCCGGGTGCGGGTTGCCTGCAGAATACCGAATGAGGTTGAATTAACCGGGGCAAGCTCAGCCGCCGGAGCTTCAATCCATATCCCGTCTCCGAAACCATCGGTGAGCAAAGCACCAAGATCTGTTGCTGCATCAAGCATCAGGCTGCTGCTGTCAGTCTCAGGATATACGCGCTTTATAATGACGGGCACATGCGAGCCCGACCGATTCAATAGTTCGAAAAAGCCGCGCTGATCATACATTGATCCTTCGGTGGTTTCCAGCACCACTACAGTGGTATGATCGATCTCGGGCAGTTGCCCCGGTAACATGGCTGAAGCATCTACAGACAAAAGATTCAGTTGCGTGTCGCGCGGAGCCGCCGTCATGTATGTCTCGACTGTAAAAAGCGGATGGCAATTCATCTGATCGGCCAGCGCCACCCAGGTCTCATAGTCATAGATCTGTTTGAGCCCGCCGGGAAAAGAAAAGGATGGCAGCGATGCACCTAAATAGACCAGGTCGCAGGCCTGGTCGCTCAGGTTATATTTATCAAGCACGGCACTATACTGGTAACCGCAGCCATTCAGTACAAAGGGATCTTTAAGGTTCTGTTTTGAAATATCCAGCATGACCACTGGGTGTTGATGCCCGCCGATGCCGGCAACCGGTTGAGTAACGCGCCGCTGGTAGGCATAAGGGCTGTAACTTACCGGCGAGGTATTCAGGTACGCGGCATAGGCAGAAGGCCTGCGTTCACGGTTCACATAGCGGGCAGCCAGATCCCGGGCAACAGGCGCTTCAAACTCCGGATCTTCGGTTAACGAGACGCGAATGGTATCACCAAGCCCATCTTCAAGCAGCGTGCCGATGCCAACAGCAGATTTGATTCGGCCATCTTCGCCATCTCCCGCTTCCGTTACCCCTAGATGCAGCGGATAATTCATGCCTTCCTTAACCATGCTTTCAACCAGCAGGCGATAAGCCTGAACCATGACCTGCGTGTTGCTGGCTTTCATTGAAATGACGAGGTTATAGAATTGCTGTGCTTCGCACATGCGGATAAATTCCATAGCAGACTCGACCATACCCCGCGGCGTGTCGCCATAGTGGCTCATAATCCGGTCTGAAAGCGAACCATGGTTTGTTCCGATCCGCATGGCCGTTCCATATTCTTTACAGATCTTAACTAACGGAGTGAACTTTTGGTAAATACGGTCCAGTTCTGCCTGATAAGCAGCCGTGGTATAGTCTATATTTTCAAATTTCTTTTTATCAGCATAATTGCCGGGGTTAACGCGAACCTTCTCGACGATACGTGCCGCAGACTCTGCCGCATTTGGTGTAAAATGAATATCGGCCACAAGTGGCACCGTATATCCCCGCGCGCGCAGTTCCTTTTTGATCTGTGCCAGGTTTCCAGCTTCCTTTACACTTGGCGCGGTGATTCTGACAATCTCACATCCTGATTCAACCATCCGGATGGTCTGCTCGACCGTGCCGAGGGTATCCATCGTATCTGTTGTCGTCATAGACTGGATCCGGATCGGATTGTTCCCTCCGATACCGATATCGCCTATCATGACTTCACGGGTTATAAAACGTGAGTAATTGCTCAGGTCATTGCAGTAAGCACCTGCTAGCTTATGTATTGCTGCTTGTTCCATTTGGTTGCAAAGATACAGATTGAAATCGGAGATGTCTGGTTCCGGAAAATTTACCGGCCGGTTTGGCGACAGGTCAAATTTAAAGCAGACGGTCTTTGATCACCAGCGTGTTTGCGGCGATATCATGCCAGCATTGGTTTTTCCGGTTAAAGAAACTATACAAATACCCGAAAAAAAGCGGTATAACGGAAAGGACCTTGGCGAAGTTCCGGCCGAGTGCCTGATTGAAGCCGATTGGGCTGCCATCCAGACCGGTCACCTTGATGTTTACAAGTCTCTTCCCGACCGTACCCTGTCCCGGCGATGATTCTGCAAAACTTCCGTAAATCAGTTTGACAATAAAGATAACCGGAAGGGGCGCCAGAAACACGATAAGCCGCTCATCCTTACCAGTGACAAATAAAAAGGAAACGAGCACCAGCATGGTGTAGATAACGAAAATCATAAAATGATCAATAGCGCTGGCCAGTAGCCGTTGATCGAAACCTGCAAAGTACTGGGGAGCGGTTTTTTTGAACTTAAAACCGAGAAGCTCACGCAGTTCTTCCACTGCGTGAGCTTCTTTGAAATCGTCCATACCCTGTTTTCTGACAAAAGTTCCGGGGCTGATCGACATCTGTTTTATTTGTTCCAGGCTGTACGGTCCCTGTGGTTTACCGCCTATGACAACAAGGTAGCCATCCATATTTCTACTGCTTAATAACGGTCTACTTCAAAGTTGCTGAGCCCGCCATCGAAGTTAATGAAAATCTTGTTTGCAGCAGATGCATATCCGGGTGTCTCATAAAGGCCATTGTCCAGTTTGGTAAAACCGGTGAAGTCTTTTGCCGATAAGCCGCCTTTTGCCCTGATCCTGCAGCCTGCAGCTTTCGGGATCTTTATCTTTACGTCGGCTACGCCGGATTTTACGGTTACATCGGCAACGGGAAGCAAGTCTCCGAATTTGATATCAAGAGCCGCCGCACCACCGTTAAAAACGAAGTTGCGCACCTTATGCTGGCTCAGGTCGAAATTAACCTCGCCGGCGCCAACTTTCATATTTACATCCCAAACCGGCTCTTTGTTAATACGGAGCGTTACATCATTCCCTCCATCACTGAAGTTCCATTTCCGGTTTTGCTCTTTCATTCTCAGAGAAACCTCCTGTACGCTGTCGCTCACCTGTTTTTGAAGGGAAAAGTTTCCGGAGCGGTTTTCTACATCTGCGGTAACCAATTCGTCTGTCGATTCTTTAAGGGTGTATGTAGTACCACCGCCTGAAATATTCAGAATAGTTTTACGTGTTGTGCCGGCAGAAAACGGCTCAGAAAAATGTAGCTGTCTTTTTTCGCGGTCGCCAAGTTCAATGTCTATATCTTCCTTGAGCTTACCAGCCCACCAACCACGGTTACGCGGCGTTTCCTGCCCTTTGACAAATACAAAACCAAGCACGATTACTACCACGACCAGTGATATAATTCCGCCGGTTTTTGAGTTGTTGCGGTTAAAGAGCACATTCAAGCCTGCAATGATGAGGAATACAGGCCAGAAGCGCCATACATTGCGCCAGTAAAATTCAATGACGCCAAAGTTTTCGAGCAGGAGTACGCCACCCACAAATAGCAGCAGAATTCCCCAGATTAATTTATCAGTTTTCATTTTAGAAAGCTTTTACTGATGCCTGAGCACCGTTTTCATTTTTGTTAGTTGTGATCAGGTTTGTGCGGATCAACACTTCCCGTTTCTGTGCCGCCATAGGTACCACCAACCTGACCGGGAGGCACGTCTGCTGGCGGAACCGGCTCAACAGGCGCTGAGTTTGTAACAACAGGCTCATCAGCATTAGCTGCCTTGAATTTTTCCCATTCATTCTTTCGTCTCGATCTGGCAATGAAGATAACGCCGATCGCTATAAAAATCAGGGGCCATAACTTCGTTAAACTGAACCAGTAGGGTATAAAATCAAACTGATCCAACAGGAAATAACACCCCAGTACGAGTAGAAACAATCCGCCCACGATGCGTCCGGTATCATTGTTTCTCGGTGTGGTTTTGAAATCTGCAGGTTTCTGACCAAAACTGGTGCTGGTCCAGTCTGGCTGACTTCCTGCATTTGAAGCGCCCGGCTCTGCATTGACCGGTGGCGCACCGAACGGATTATACTTCTGCTGTTCTTTCGCAAAGTATTCATTGAACCGGGTAAAACGTGCCACAGGATCGTTATTTACCGGAATGATAATCCACATCACGATGTAAACCAGTAACCCGGTACCAAACATGAAGATTCCGGCCAGCACAAACAGCAGCCTCACGATGGTAATGTCTACCTGCATATAATCGGCGAGGCCTGAGGCCACACCTGCAATCATCTTATTATGTTCGTTTCTATAAAGCCTGTTTTCCATGACTAATTCTCCTCTATTTTCTAATTCATCCCTTGAATTGCAACGGTCTGATCACGATCTCTTCAACATTCGCGCCGGGACTTAACCGGAGTACGCTGCCGATGGTTTCTGCAATATCTTCGGGCTGTATAAACTGCTCTTTCGGAAGCGTTGTTCCCTCCCATGAGGAAGTGTATGTTGAGCCCGGCAAAATTGCCGTTACCTTTACGCGATGCGGGGTCAGTTCCTGCCGCAATACATCATTAAGACTTAGCAGAGCCGCTTTTGTTACACTGTAACTTCCGGCATTCGGTTCTGGTTTTTTGCTTGCTACCGAACATATGGTAAATATGTGCCCGCTTTCTGCGGAACGCATCATTTTGCCGATAAATTTACTGGAATAATATGCCGCATTCAGATTTATCTGCAGTTGTGTCTCGAGGGCTTCATCATCTTCATCAAGCAGCCCCCCTGGTCTGAATATGCCCAGATTATTAACCAGTACATCGATTTTTGAAACCTTAGCCGCTATATTTTCGCAAAACTTTCGCAGCTCTTCCTTATTGCCGGCATCTGCTGCAAAGGTGTAAACTTTGCCCCCTGATTGACCCGCTTCAATCTTAAGCTCTTCAAGCTCAGATCCATTTCGTGCACACACAAAAAGGTTGTAACCCAGACTCGCCAGCTTCAGCGAAACAGCGCGCCCTATGCCCCGCGTCGCACCTGTAATAACTGCATTCATAATTCTTGTTGTTTATTAAATATGCTGTGGTAAAGATGGCAGAAAGCCTGTATATTTTAACAATCTTTTAATGGTCCCAACAATTTTATCGTTTCTTTGTATTAGTATTGTACAAACACGGTTAATGTTTACTATTGAATGAATTTTACCAACTTCGGCAGGTATCTGCTTCTTCTTAAGG
Source organism: Pedobacter sp. SYP-B3415 (assembly GCF_004138205.1). Classification (GTDB taxonomy): domain Bacteria; phylum Bacteroidota; class Bacteroidia; order Sphingobacteriales; family Sphingobacteriaceae; genus Pedobacter. The sequence goes on along the minus strand of NZ_RXNQ01000033.1, from coordinate 101,989 downwards.
CAGTTTTCAGAAGACCCGAGAAACTCAAAATCTACATCCGGGAATTGGTCAAGCAGATGAACTATATAGGAGTTGGATCGCTTGGACTGATTTCCATCATTTCCACCTTTATCGGTGCGGTAATGACGCTGCAGATCGCCTTTCAGTTGGTTAGTGATTTTATTCCGAAAACAATTATTGGTTCTGTGAATCGCGATTCAAGTATCTTAGAGCTTAGTCCGACGATCAGCGCCATTGTATTAGCCGGGAAAATCGGCTCTGCCATCTCCTCTGAGATCGGAACAATGCGTGTTACCGAACAGATTGATGCGCTGGAGATTATGGGAATCAACGCACCGGGCTACCTGATCCTTCCGAAAATTATCTCCGGAATTACAATGGTACCCTTGCTGGTAATTATATCAATGTTTCTGAGCATTACCGGTGGTTACATCGGCGGTACGCTTTCAGGAGCTGTTTCACCGGCAGAATATATGCAGGGTATTACCACAGACTTCAATCCTTACACGATCGTGGTTGCACTGGTTAAAGCATTTGTTTTCGGGTTCGTTATTACGTCTGTGCCGGCATACGAAGGCTTTTATGTTAAAGGTGGTGCAGTAGAGGTATCGCAGGCCAGTACGCGGGCGGTCGTGGTAAGCTGTATCTCAATTCTTGCCTGCGATTACATTGTAACCCAATTGCTGCTATGATCGAGATCAGGGATATCAACAAGTCGTTCGACAATAACCAGGTGCTGAAAGGAATTTCCAGTAAGTTCGAATCTGGTGTCACCAACCTGATCATCGGCGGTTCAGGGTCAGGTAAAACAACACTTCTAAAGTGTATGGTCGGACTCCACCAGCCGGATTCGGGCTCAGTGCTTTATGACGACCGGGACTTTACACCGATGACTTTCGAAGAGCGGATTGAAATCCGTAAGGAAATCGGCATGCTTTTCCAGGGATCAGCGCTGTTCGACAGCCAGACGGTTGAGGAAAACATCATGTTCCCGCTAAACATGTTTACAGATCAGTCTTTGGCCGAAAAGCGGGATCGGGTCGATTTTTGCCTGGAACGCGTAAACCTGCAGGGCAAGAACAAGCTGTTTCCGGCAGAGCTTTCGGGTGGCATGAAAAAACGTGTGGGTATTGCGCGGGCCATTGCGATGAACCCGAAGTACCTGTTTTGTGATGAGCCGAACTCCGGGCTTGATCCGAAGACATCGATCGTTATTGATGAACTCATCAAAGAAATTACCGAAGAATACAACACGACAACGATCGTGGTCACGCACGACATGAATTCGGTTATGGGTATCGGCGACTATATCCTGTTCCTGTACGAAGGCAAAAAGTTCTGGGAAGGATCAAACAAGGAGATCGCCCATACCGACATCGAAGAACTGAACGACTTTGTTTTTGCCAGCCGGTTTATGAAAGCTGCGAAAGCGAAGTTTTAGATAGACTATAGTCTGTAGACCGTGGTTCATAGTTCATGGTCTATTGAGCAAAACTCCCTATCTTCGTGCCTTTATGATTCAACTATTAAGCCCCCGGCACTGGAAAGACTACGAACTGCTTGATTGCGGTGATTTTGAAAAGCTTGAGCGTTTCGGGAACGTCGTCATGATCAGGCCGGAGCCCCAGGCTGTCTGGAAAAAAATTCTCAGCGAGCAGGAGTGGAAAAAAGCTGCGCATATTACCTTCAGGGGTCGCTCGGCGACATCGGGCGAATGGGTAAAAAAAACACCGTCACTTCCTGACCGCTGGCACGTCACTTATGGAAACGAGGATGTGTCTATTAAACTAAGGCTTGCACTTACTTCTTTTAAACATGTGGGCCTGTTTCCGGAACAGGCAGTAAACTGGGATTATATTTCTTCGTCTATAAAAAAATTCCGGACGCCCCAGCCAAAAGTGCTGAACCTGTTTGCATACACAGGGGGAGCTACCATGGTTGCGCGCGCAGCAGGGGCTGATACTACGCATGTTGATTCGATCAGGCAGGTTGTTACCTGGGCAAATGAAAACCAGGAACTGTCAGGTTTGAAAGATATCAGGTGGCTGGTTGAAGATGCCCTTAAATTTGTGAAGCGCGAATTAAAACGGGGTAAAAAATACAATGGTATTATTCTCGATCCGCCTGCATATGGCCATGGCCCAAATGGTGAAAAGTGGAAACTGGAAGACCACATTCAGGAAATGATGCAGGATGTTGTACAGCTTCTGGATGAAAAGGAACATTTCCTGATCCTGAACACTTATTCGTTGGGCTTTTCATCGGTTATCGTAGAAAATCTGATCCGAACGTCGTTCCCGGCGGTTAAAAATCTCGAAACCGGAGAATTATTTCTGCAGGCAACAAGTGGTGTAAAACTTCCGCTCGGCGTTTTCGGCAAATTCTGCAGTGTGTAAATGTTGAATACTTTATTTCGAAAAAACCTGCTGTTCAACTAATTTTCAAAAAAAATTAAAAAATTGAGAAAAACTGCGCTGTCTATTCTGTTTGCTGCCTGTTTCATTGGTGCAGCTGCGCAGCAACGCTTTGATGTGCTGATTAAGAACGGCAGGATCATTGATGGCAGCGGCAATCCCTGGTTTAAAGGTGATGTGGGAATCAAGGCCGGTAAGATTGCTGCGGTTGGCAATCTGCAGAATGCCACCGCAGCGAAAACCCTGGATGCCGGCGGCCTTGTCGTTGCGCCGGGTTTCATTGATGTGCATACGCATATCGAGGATGACGAGCGCAAACAACCAACGGCCGATAACTTTATCTATGACGGCGTAACCACAGTTGTTACAGGAAACTGCGGCAGCTCTGAAAACGACCTGCCCAGGTATTTCAGTTTTATAGACAGCCTCAGGTTATCGGTAAATGTCGCTTCATTTATCGGTCACAATAACGTCCGCAGGGCCGCCATGGGCATGGCTATGCGCGAACCAAGTGCTGCAGAGCTGGACAAAATGCGCAGCCATATTGCAGGAGCAATGAAAGCCGGCGCCGTAGGTTTTTCAACGGGGCTTATTTACACCCCCGGAACCTACTCAAAATCGCAGGAAGTCATCGAACTGGCAAAAGTTGCCGCCAGCTACGGCGGCCTCTACACCTCACACATGCGAAGTGAGGCTGATAAGATATTTGAGGCCATCGATGAGACGATCAACATCGGCCGTCAGGCCAAAATGCGCGTAGAGATATCGCATTTTAAGGTGGGCAAACCAAATTGGGGCCGGACAGCGGAAATGATCGAAAAAGTCGAAGATGCACGACTGGAAGGAATCGATGTTACCGTAGATCAGTATCCTTACACGGCGAGCAGTACCGGCCTGAGTTCTATTATCCCGTCATGGGCCCTGGCAGACGGAACCGACTCACTGAAGGCCCGCCTGAAAAATCCACAGATTTATAAAAAACTCGAAGCGGAAATGGTTGGCGACCTGAAACGCCGTCAGCGAAAAAACTTTGACTATGCTATGGTAGCTAACTACAGGGCAGACACAAGCCTGAACGGGAAAAGCATCATGGAAATAAACAGGCTGCGCGGAAGGAAAAGCCGGCCGGCAGACGAAATCCGAACCATCCTGGAAATGATGGAAAACGGAGGTGCCCAAATGGTTTTTCATGGAATGGATGAGCAGGATGTAGAAAAGATCATGCAATACCCTTATACCATGATTGCCTCTGATGCTTCAATCCGGGTATGGAACGAGGGCGTCCCTCATCCCAGGGGATATGGCAGTAATGCCCGCGTACTCGGACGTTATGTAAGAGAGAAGAAAATCATCCGTCTGGAAGACGCCATCCGTAAAATGACATCGCTGCCTGCGCAGAAGATGGAATTTAAGGACCGCGGTTTGCTCAAAGCGGGCATGGCAGCAGATGTTGTTGTGTTTGACCCGGCTACAGTTGCCGATAAATCGGTATATAACAAGCCGCACCAGTATTCGACCGGGTTCAGGTATGTGCTTGTAAATGGTGCACTTACCCTCGACAATGAAAAACATACGGGCGCCCGTGCAGGAACAATCCTGCGTGGGCCAAGTTATGAAAAATGAACAACAGATTACAAGAAATATAACCCAAGATCACTATGAAAATGCCACAATTGGCCGCAACTTTTTTCACTGCGCTGACGGCCTGTACGCTGCTGGTCAGCTGCAGCACAGATGCAAAAAACAAACAAACAGGACTGTCTGACACAACAAAGAAGGGAGCCGCAGCAAAAGAAGAGGTTTTGCAACCTATTGATACCGTTGTGTACGACTCTTTGATGCGCAAGCTTGCCAATGGCGACACCACCGGAAAATGGCCGGTTAAATCAAAAATTTATCCGAAAGACGGCGCTATCCTTCCTTATAAACGCATCGTGGCCTACTACGGTAACCTGTATTCGAAAAACATGGGTATTTTAGGAGAGTTGCCGCCAAAACAAATGCTGGCCAAACTTGATATCGAGGTGAAGAGATGGGAGAAAGCTGATCCGGGAACTCCTGTTCAGCCCGCCCTTCATTATATCGCCGTTGTGGCGCAGGGCGATGGCGGTAAGGACGGCAAATACCGTTTCCGGATGCCAGACAAACAGATTGATTCGGTTATGACCATATCAAAAATGCGCAACAACATGATCGTATTCCTGGATATTCAGGTTTCGCTCAGTACCATCCGCGATGAGCTGCCTCGCCTGGAAAAATACCTGAAACTGCCAAATGTACACCTTGGTATTGACCCTGAGTTCTCAATGAAGGACGGTTCGAGACCAGGTAAACGGATCGGCACTTATGACGCTGCTGACATCAACTACTGCATAAATTATCTTGGAAAGCTGGTAAAAGACAATAATCTGCCGCCAAAAGTATTCGTGGTACACCGCTTCACTAAAAAGATGGTTACAAATAGTGCAAACATTAAACCTACACGCGAAGTTCAGGTGGTCATGCATATGGATGGCTGGGGCGAACCAGAGCTTAAAAAAGGAACCTACCGTCACTTCATTTATTCAGAACCTGTTCAGTTCACCGGATTTAAAATCTTTTATAAGAACGACCTGAAAAAGTCGCCGAACGTTTTGATGACACCGGAAGACCTTGTAAAGCTAAAACCTAAGCCGATCTACATTCAGTATCAATAATACACAGCCCCGAAAGGGGCTTTTTTATTGCGCTGTGATATTCAGGCTTGACAACGCTGTTTGAACCTGAAAACCAAGTGTCTGCGAAATTCGTTTATTAAGATATGCAAACAGCAACATTTGGCGGTGGCTGCTTCTGGTGCACCGAGGCTATTTTTCAGACGTTAAGCGGCGTTGAGAAAGTAACGTCGGGCTATAGCGGCGGAGAAACGCGGCACCCGACATATATGGAAATAAGCAATGGTGATACCGGGCACGCAGAAGTGATTCAGATTGAATTTGACGAGGAAAAGATCAGTTACCCCGAACTGTTGCTTATTTTTTTCAGGACACATAATCCAACAACAAGAAACCGGCAGGGAAATGACATCGGATCACAGTACCGCTCGGTCATTTTCTGGCATAGCGAAACGCAGCGCCGACAGGCTGAGGAGATAATCAGGGAACTTACTGACGGGAAGATTTTCGACGGGGAGATCATAACCGAACTGGCGGCCGCAGGCGATTTCTATCCGGCTGAAGGATATCACCAGAATTACTTCATGCAAAATATGTACAAGCCCTATTGCAGTTTTGTCATTCAGCCGAAGCTGAACAAATTTGCCGAAGAATTTCGTGATAAAATCCGACCAGAATTGTTTGAATAAAAAGAAGCCTCCTGAACAACCGGAGGCTTCTTTTTTAGAATAAACCTAATTGTCCTTTATCATCTATTTCGATATCGTCTTTATTCGTGATTTCGAAATCGATCTTTTTTGCCGGCTTCTGAACCGGCGACGATTCTGAGGGTTCCGGAACAGGTTTCTCCTCAGCCGCTGGAGCTGGGCCGCTGCCCGGCTGCGGCTCATCCGGTTTATCGGCTACGTTGCCCTGTACATCTTCCGGTAAATTTGTTTCGGGCTGACCGTCCACTTCTGTTGAAGTACCCGCGTCACCCCCATTATCACCGGGCCCCTCCTCCTCTTCAGCCGCGATCACCTCGGGCTCATGAAGCGTAATTTTTTGTATATCGTGTGCTGATACACGGTTACCATTTGCCTTCATCCCTTTCACATCAATCATTTCGGCTATAGCGGTTGTAAGCGTTTCCGGTATCTGCGTTTTCCCTTTGAGCACATCGATTTCAAGCGTCGCCCCGGGGTTAAACGTAATGTATTGCATACGGGATCCCGGTTCCTCACTGATTATAGAAACCTTTTTGCCTACCACAACAGGTTCAAACGTAAATCTTTTTATAAAATGATTTTTCGCTTTCCCATCATAATGAACTACGGCAAAAACTTCTTCCGCGTTAAATTTACGTATCAGCACCAGGCCATCATCAAAATGGTTGCTGAGATCAAAAGATGATAACTCATACCAGCCATCTTTGTGAACAAGCAGTATTTTATCGTCGCCGTCAAACTCGCCAAGATATAGGCCACGCGCATCCACATTCAATCGCTTCAGCAAATCATCATACCAGATTTTGCGTCCTGCTAAAGTAGACACGCCCTTGCTTTTCAGCGTAATCTTTTTCAGCGGATATTTAGAAACGATATTGCCTTGCGAGCCGCGACCCTTTATTGCTATCTCTGCAAAGTCAAGGTCAAACTGCAGTTTGCGTAACTTGGAATGAGGCTTAAGCTGCACGTTAATCACTTCAGCCTCGCCATTCGGGTTTGCTGTAAAATAAAGCGCCTTTGACCCCTTACTTCCTTTTGTCAGGTCGTATTCCTTATCGCGGGTTACGCCCAGTATAGAAAAGCGCTTTACATACGATACCCCCGAAGCGCCATCACGATATACCAGGTTGTAAACGGTACGTTCATCATTTTTCTTGAACACCTGTGCGTGGAGGATTCCTTTGCCGACAAATGTTTTATCGGCAACCTTGGTAATAATACATTTCCCATCCTCACGAAAGACAATAATTTCGTCCAGGTCAGAACAATCTGCAACAAACTGATCTTTTTTCAATCCGGTGCCGATAAAGCCATCCTGCGGATTCATATAAAGCTTGACATTTGCAAGCGCCACCTTTGCCGCTTCTACTTTATCAAAGAGCCTGATCTCGGTTTTGCGCTCTCTGCCCTTACCATATTTATCGCGCAGTTTCTCGAACCAGGCAATGGCATAGTCGGTCAGGTGTTTCAGGTGATTCTTAACAATTTTGATGTCGGCCTCCAGCGCGCGCATCTGCTCGTCGGCCTTTTTTACATCAAACCTTGTAATGCTGCTCATTGGTTTATCAATAAGCCTTTTCAGGTCTTCAGGGCGGATCTCGCGATAAAGCGACTCTTTAAACGGAGCAAACAACAGATTTAAGACATCAACTACATGTTCGAAGCTGCCGGCATTTTCGTACTCAGGGTTTTTATACATTCCCTCCTGGATAAATATCTTCAGGAGTGATGAAAAGAATATTTTTTCGAGAAGTTCGTGCAGACGGATCTCCAGTTCTTTCTTGAGCAGCGCCCTGGTAAATTTTGAATTCTCTATCAGGATATCATTCACACTCATAAAGTGTGGTTTGTCATCCCGGATGATACAGGTATTTGGCGAGATCGAAACCTCACACGCAGTGAAAGCGTACAAGGCGTCGATTGTCACATCAGGAGAAATGCCGGGCGCCAGGTGAACAACGATCTCTACGTTTTTAGCAGTATTATCTTCGATCTTTTTGATCTTGATCTTGCCTTTATCGTTGGCAGAAAGTATACTGTCTATAACAGAACCGGTTGTGGTACTGAAGGGAATTTCGGTAATGACAAGCGTCTTTTTGTCACGTTCGGTAATTTTAGCCCGAACGCGGATTTTGCCGCCGCGCATGCCTTCGTTGTATGCCGAAAAATCGGCCATGCCGCCGGTAAAAAAGTCAGGAAGAATGTTTGGCCGATTGCCTTTAAGCGCCTCAATTGAGGCATCAAGCAACTCGATAAAGTTATGCGGCATCACTTTGGTCGCCAGACCGACAGCAATACCTTCTGCGCCCTGGGCAAGCAGGAGCGGGAATTTTACAGGGAGTGTGATCGGTTCGTTATTACGGCCATCGTAACTGAGCTGCCACTCGGTTGTGTCAGGATTAAATACAACCTCGTTGGCAAATTTTGATAACCGCGCCTCGATGTACCGGGGGGCCGCAGCACTGTCGCCGGTAACCGGATCCCCCCAGTTTCCCTGGCAATCAATAAGAAGATCTTTCTGCCCGATCTGTACCATCGCATCGCCGATAGATGCATCACCGTGCGGATGATACTTCATCGTATTGCCGATCACGTTTGCGGCTTTATTAAACCGGCCGTCGTCCATTTCCTTGAGCGAGTGCATAATTCTTCGCTGCACAGGTTTTAGTCCGTCGTTGATATGGGGTACTGCGCGGTCAAGTATCACATAAGAGGCATAGTCAAGAAACCAGTTTTCATACAACCCGGTTATGGGCGTAACGGCATGCATGCTCTCATCGCTGATGTTGTCGTTCAGTTCTTCACTCATTCTATCCTGTTTATTTGGAAACCGTAAAGATAATCATGCGCAGCACTATTCTGCCGTACAAGTTTTAAACACACAGATGTTAGAAGCACAAAGTCAGGCTTTCAGCCGCTCTTCGTTAAAAGCAAAAGGAAGCAGGTCGCGTACTGAATTTACGCGGATCACTTCCCCGCCAATACAATAAAAAAGCACGGCGATGGGCTGCTTCTGGCGTTTTTCAAACTCAGCCATCACCTGCAGACAGGCACCGCAGGAAGTGACAGGCTGCCTGATTACAAAACGATCTGTCCGGGCTGTTACAGCCATGACGGTAATGGCGGTACCCGGAAATTGTGTGCCAACGGCAAACAACGCTGTACGCTCCGCGCACAGGCCTGACGGGTAAGCGATATTTTCCTGGTTGCTGCCTGATACGATCTGCCCGTCTTCAAGCTGCAGCGCAGCACCGACGCGAAATTCAGAATAAGGTGAATAAGAAGTTTCGGTGGCTGAAACCGCCGCCCTGCAAAGCCGCTGCTCATTTTCATTAAGTGCCTCGACACTCGTAAACCGATGATAGTGAATATGTAAACTGATTTTTTCCATAACGGTAAAAACGGGTCTCACAGCCCGGGTTGTAACATTTGTTTATTTCCTGAACAATTTAATTGATTTTTTGTATTAAAGGTGACGAACAACGGCATGAAGTGTGAGACCGTCTCTTTTTAGTAACCGCAAACTGCCATTACCCTTGAATAAATACATACGCAAAACCCTAAAAGTACTTCTCTGGATTGTAGCCATTATCATTGTCCTTGTGGTTGGCATCGCTGCATCATTAAACATTCCAGCCGTTCAGAACTTCGTAAAAGACAAAGCCATTACCTGGCTTAAAAAGAAGACAAATACCCAGGTTAGCCTGGAGAGTATCAAGATTGCATTACCTAAAGATGTTGTGCTCAACAAGTTTTACATTGAAGACCGCAACAAAGACACTTTATTGTATGCTGGCAAGCTACAGGTAGACATCAGCCTGCTTAAACTGCTGAAAAACCAGGTTGAGGTAAACGATATACAGCTTCGTAATGTGCGGGCAAACGTTAAACGGATTGCTCCCGATACGAGTTTCAACTTTTCCTTCCTCGTCGATGCCTTTGCATCGGATCAGAAAAAGCCGGAAGAAGAAACCGTGAAAGACAGCACCTCCACCCTGAAATTTTCTGTAAGCAAAGTAGAGTTTGAGGATATTGGAATCAACTACCGGGATGATGTTGCCGGTAACGACGTGAGGGTTTACCTCGGTGCCTTCACAACCCGGATCAAGGATTTTGATCTGGCAAATCAGCGGTACGTAATCAGCCGTTTCAGTCTGGACAACACGAATCTTTCTTACATGCAGCAAAAGCCGCTCGTGCAGCTGGCCAATCATCTTGAAAACAGTGTTGATACAGCAAAAGCCTCTTCAGGCAAGCTGCCATATATTGAAGTTGAAGACTTTAGTTTCAAGCAGGTTAAAGTGGCATTCAATGACCGTATTTCAAATATGAATGCCGATCTGAAGGTGGGCGAGCTTGGCTTGAAGGGTCTGTCAGTAAATCTCACCGACTCGAAATTTGGCGTGAACGATGCATTATTAAATAACTCCGACATCCGGTTTGCGTTCAAACCAGCCGAGGTTAAAAAAGTTGACAAGGCACTTGAAGAAACAAAGCCGGCTGCCGATAACACCCAGGGCCTCGCGCTGGTTGTCCAAAAAATCAACCTGAAAAATAATACGGTGCGGTTTGACAACCTGGCTGCAAAACCGGCCAAACGCGGCCTGGACTTTAACCACCTGCTTATTTCAGGACTTAACCTCGGGGCTGAACAGATCAGTTACGGCGCAGCGGGGATTCGCGCGAAGGTCAACAACGCCTCGCTGAAAGACAAAAGCGGCTTTGTCCTGGAAGAACTGAAAGGCAATGCGGTGTATACTGATCAGATGATCAGCCTGCAGAATTTTGTATTGCGCACGCCAAACACAACCATTAACAACAGTACCGATCTCCGTTTCAGCTCGCTCGACGATCTGACCAAACATCCCGAACGTGTAAAAATAGATCTGAAATTAACCAACACTGTCATCGGCGTAAAAGATGCCGGCTACTTTTCTGACGCTGTTCCTGCTGCTTACCGCAATGAAACCCTGCGCATTAATGCACGGGTTGACGGTTACATGAACAACCTGAACATTCCGCAGCTGCAGGTAAACGGTCTCAAAAACACCGTAATCGACGTCAGCGGAACGGCCAAAGGTCTCCCTGACGTAAACAAGGCCTTCCTCGATCTGAACATAAAACGGTTCTCATTGACCAAACAAGATCTTCTGGTAGTGATTCCAAGAAAATCGCTTCCGTCAAATATGACGCTCCCGAATACTGTTAACCTGAACGGAACGTTTCGCGGCGGCGTGACCAATTTCAATACCGCGCTGCAATTGCGCAGCGACATGGGTAATGCCCGTATCCTCGCGAAGATGAGCGGGCCAAAGGGCCGCGAACAATACGATGCCACCGTAGCGCTGAACAACTTCAACGTGGGTCGTTTGCTCAAACAGCAGCCAAAGCTTGGCCGGGTCACTGTTCGCGCGAAAGTTGCCGGAACGGGTATCGATCCAAAGACACTGAACGCGAGGTTTACCGCCGATCTTGTCAACGCCTATTACAACAACTATACTTACCGGAATCTCAGGCTTCAGGGAACCTATGCAAGGCAGCGGGTTACCGTGAAAGGCAGTATGCCCGACAGCAATGCCAACTTCAGACTTGATGCCGCTGCAAGCCTGGCCGGAAAATATCCTGCGGTAAAACTCGATCTGGATCTCCGCAGGCTCGATCTTCAGAAACTCAATTTCAGCAAAACTGAGCTGAGCGCCGCCGGCCTCATCAAAGCAGATTTTGCAACGGCCGATGCCGATTACCTGAACGGAAGCCTTGATTTAACCGGATTGCAGCTTGCCAAAGACGGCCGCCGTTTTAACGTAGACACAATTTCAGTACGCGCAGCAAGCAGCGCTGCAGAAAACAGCCTGACCTTGCGTTCTGAGATCCTCGATGCCACAATCGACGGAAAATACCAGCTTACAAAAGTGGGCTCTGCCGTTATCAATGAGATAAACAAATACTACCAGTTTGGTACGGTTGCCAACATACCTGACCAGAGATTGCGGTTTTTCATGCGCATAAAGAACCCGAAGATCATCCAGGATTTTGTGCCAGAACTGACCACTTTCAAACCCGCAGTATTTTACGGCCTTGTTGATACGCAAAAAGACAGCCTGAAGATTAATGCGGACTTCCCCGGCATCGTTTACGGCGACTTCGCGATAGACAGCACCCGCCTGGTTGTTGACAACAAGGATCAGCGTCTTGATTACCGCTTATTTGTAAAAAGCCTTAAAAACCCGTCGATCCAGTTGTTTAATACAGAGTTGACCGGCAACGCAGCCAACAACAAACTTCTCGTGAATATCTTCCTTCGCGACAGCGGAGCAAAGGATAAGTATGTGCTCGGCGGAACCTTTGAATCCATTAACAAGGACTACCGCTTCAGCATGGATCCAAACAAACTCGTTCTCGCATATGAGAAATGGGCGGTTTCTCCCGACAATTTCATCCAGTTTGGAAAATCGGGTATTCTTGTTAATCAGTTCCAGTTGAGTAACAACAATCAGCTACTGGGCATCAACAGCACAGGTACGACCCCCAACTCGCCGTTGGAAGTTACATTTAAAGACTTCCAGATTGAGACCATCACCCGCCTGGCTGAAACAGATACAACGCTGGTAGGTGGTAAAATCAATGGTAATGCGATAGCCAAAGACCTTACCGGCTCGCCTAAGTTTGAAGCGAATCTCACGATTGACCAGCTACGCTACCAGAAAGATCAGCTCGGAACATTGCGCGTAGCAGTTAACAATAACACAGAGAATGCGTTTGAAACAAATATTGCGCTGAGCGGCGTACATGAGTTACGTGCAAACGGGTTTTATTACACGGCACCGCAGAGTTCAATAGACCTGACCCTGAATATCGATAAGATCGATTTAAAAGAAATAGAAAGCTTATCTGGCGGACAAATAAGACAGGGAACCGGAAATCTGACCGGACAGCTTGCCGTAAAAGGAAGCCTGACCGCACCCCGCGTAAACGGCGACCTGACATTCCGCAATGCCGGTTTCAATGTAGCCATGATCAACTCATTCTTCCGTTTGCCAAACGAACGGATCCTGTTCGATGACCAGGGCATTGCGTTTGATAATTTTACGCTGATCGATTCCCTGAACCAGAAAGCAGTTATTGACGGACGTGTTTACACGCAGACCTTCCGCGACTTCCGTTTTGGTTTAGACATTAAAACAGACAACTTCCGGGTATTAAATTCGACGGTTGCAGACAACGAATTGTTCTATGGAACCGTTTTCCTGAGCAGCAACATAAAAGTGCGGGGTGATCTGAATCAACCCGATGTTGATGCAGACATCAGTATCAATGACAAGACCAAGTTTTACTTTGCTATTCCGTCGAATGACCCCGCAGTAATAGAGCAGGATGGAATTGTTCAGTTTATTGACGAAGATGCCGCTCCGTTTAACGGCAAACCGGCACTAAATGTAGACAGCCTGACCAAATCGCCTATTTCAGGAATCAGCTTCAGTGCGAACATTGATATCGACAAAGACGCTGAATTCAACGTGGTTGTTGATCCCGCAAATGGTGATGCCCTCCGCGTAAAGGGACAGGCTGAACTGAATGCCACTATGGATCCAAGCGGAAAGATCAGTCTTACCGGCACCTATGAATTGAATGATGGCGGCTACAATCTAAGTGTAGGCCCGCTGAAGCGGGAGTTTAAGATCCAGAATGGCAGCACCATTACCTGGACAGGAGAACCTACTTCGGCAAATCTGGATATGACCGCCATTTATGAAGTGGAAGCCGCTCCGATTGACCTGGTCGCTGACCAGATTGAAAACCGTTCTACGCTCGAGCAGAACCGCTTCAAACAAAAATTCCCGTTCCGGGTGCTGCTTAATCTTGACGGTGAACTTATGAAACCCGATATCAGTTTCGCACTGGAAATGCCGGAAGGACAAGGCGGACCTGTACGCGCTGAGACAGAAACGAAGATTCAGCAGGTTAATGCGAATCCGAATGAACTGAATAAACAAGTGTTCGCACTGCTTGCACTGGGCAGGTTTATCGCTGACAATCCATTCCAAAGCCTTGCAGGCGGCGGTGGCGTATCTACGCTGGCACGTCAGAGCGTGAGTAAACTCCTTACCGAGCAGCTGAACAACCTCGCCTCAGACCTGATCAAAGGTGTAGATCTTAATTTTGGCGTAAATTCTACCGAAGACTACTCTACCGGTCAGCTGGAAAATAAAACAGACCTGGAAGTAGGCTTGTCAAAACGCCTGCTGAACGATCGCCTTACAGTATCTGTAGGCAGTTCTTTCGGACTCGAAGGACCGAGACCGGACAATCAGAAAACAAGTAACATAGCAGGAAATGTCAACATTGAGTACCTGCTTTCGAATGATGGACGGTACCGCCTTCGCGCATATCGCCGGAACGAATATGAAGGCATTATAGAAGGGCAGATTATTGAAACAGGTGTCGGCTTTGCCCTGGTGGTAGACTACAACCGTTTCCGCGAAATCTTCCAGCGCAGCCGTGAAAAAAAGAATAAAGAACAAAGACCAAGGGATGATAAGAAAGACTAACCCTTTATGCCTCCTGCTGGTTGCCGGTTTACTGGCCGCTTGCAGCAACATTAAATACCTGAAACCGGGACAAAACCTCTATACCGGTGCGGAGATTGTTATCAACCCAGACTCTTCGGGACGGGTTAAAGACGAGAAGGGACTGAAGGCTGAACTGAAAAGTAAAACGAGACCTAAGCCCAATAAGAAAATTCTTGGACTGCGTCCGAAGCTGTACATCTATAACATCGCAGGTGAACCTAAGAAGAAAAAGGGCCTTCGCCACTGGCTTCGTACCAAGGTGGGTGAACCGCCTGTATTGAGCAGTGAGGTAAGACTGAAGCTGAATAATGACGTGTTGCGCAGCAACCTGATCAGCCAGGGTTATCTGCAGGCTACTGTAACCGGCGACACCGTAACTAAAAACCGCAAAACCAAGGCAATCTATACGGCTAATACGGGCCAGCGATACAAGATAAACAGGGTGACATTTCCGCCGGATAGCTCCCCTATCGCAGCAATTGTGAATGCGAACAAAGAAAAATCGCTGTTGAAACCGGGCTCTTATTATAGTCTGGATGTATTTAAACAGGAACGCGAAAGAATAGACAATGACCTTAAAGAAAAGGGCTTCTTTTATTTCAGCCCCGACTATATGATCTTGAAGGTAGACAGTACGATAGGTAAACACGAAGTAAACGTAAACCTCAGGGTTAAAGAAACAACGCCTGATGCGTCGTTGAAACCATATACGATCAACAACATCCGGATCTATCCTAACTATTACCTGAACCTTGATTCTGTCATCAGACGAACCAAACCGGTTCAATACAAAGATTTTGAGATATATGATCGGCGCAACACGTTCAAACCGCAGGTTTTTGAGCGCATGATCTTCTTCAACAAAGGGGATGTTTATAACCGCAGGGACCATAATCTTTCACTGAACCGTCTGGTGAACCTGAACACCTTTAAGTTTGTAAAGGCAGAATTTAATCCGGTCGACAGTTTCAAAAATAACCAGCTTGATTTAAGTGTGTATCTGACACCATTGAAAAGAAACTCGCTTTCACTCGCTGTTACCGGAACAAGTAAATCAAATAACTTTGTCGGTTCTGAAGTAACGCTGACACAGCTGACCCGCAATGTATTCCGCGGTGCCGAACAGCTTAATATAAGTGTAGGCGGCGGATTCGAAACACAGGTTAAAGGAACGCAGGCTGGTGTAAGCTCTTATTCACTAAGCGCCGAAGGAAAACTTTCTTTCCCGCGTTTCATCACGCCGTTTTTTGAGCCAAAGAGCACAAGTGCTTTCGTACCCAAAACCAATGTGACGCTGGGCTTCCAGCTGATCAACCGCGCCAATTATTTTTCTATGGGTTCTGCCAAAGGCGAATTTGGTTACAACTGGAAGGAAAGCGCATTTAAGGAACACGTACTAAACCCGATCTCCATCAACTTCGTGAAGCTGATCAGTCAGACGGATTCCTTCCGCCTGGCAAGACAGAACAACCCTGTTTTGTTCAGCACATATGAGAATCAGTTCATCATCGGTTCAAACTATACCTATACGTACAATAACCAGATTGATCAGACCCGCCGCAATAACCTCTTCTTTATGGGCAATGTGCAGACGGCAGGTAATGTGGTCGGGTTGTTCTTTAAAGAAAAAGAGGACGGTTCAAAACGCCTTTTTAATACATCCCTTACACAGTTTGTGCGTTTCGAGGCAGATCTGCGCGATTACTTCAAAATCACGCGGGGGCTCACCTGGGCAAACCGGCTGAACCTCGGTTACGGGTATGCATACGGCAACAGTTCCTCTCTGCCATTTGTGAGGCAGTTCTTTGCAGGCGGAAGTAATGACATCAGAGCTTTTGCAGCCCGATCGCTCGGTCCGGGCACCTACCGCGTAAGCCCGAATGCGCTCTTCGCAGACCAGGGCGGTGATGTGAAGATGATGTTGAATACAGAACTTCGTGCAAAACTTGTCAGTGTACTTTATGGCGCCCTGTTCGTCGATGCCGGTAACGTCTGGCTAAGACGGGAAGACCCGCTCCGGCCCGGATCACAATTCAGGCTTTCAAATGCGTTTGATGAACTTGCGGTTGGTACCGGTGCCGGCTTACGTGTAGATGCCAGCATATTTGTTGTTCGTCTTGACCTTGCTTTTCCTATCCGTAAACCATACCTGCCTGAGGGGCAACGCTGGGTATTTGATGAGGTGGCCTTTGGCGATAAGGGCTGGAGAAGAGAAAACCTGATCCTCAATATCGGTATCGGATATCCATTCTAGACAATGACTACAATAAACAAGATAAAGAAATTCGGAACAAATACTTACCAGCTGCTGGCCGCAGCCGGCAAAGGTTTCAGCGAAGACAGGGTTATGAAACTCAGCGCTGCCCTGGCCTATTATACCCTGTTTTCGCTTACTCCGCTGCTGCTGATCATTCTTTCGGTAACAAGCATTCTGTACAAGGAGGAAGCGCTGGAGGGTAAACTATTCGGGGAGATTAATGAATTTGTCGGGGCCGAAGCCGCCGCGCAAATCCAGGGATTCGTAAACAATGCCAACCTGTCTGGCAAAAGTTCGATCGGCCTGATCATCGGTATTGTTACCCTTATTATGGGTGCAACAGCAATCTTTATCGAAATCCAGGACAGCATAAATATGATCTGGAAGGTGAAGGCCGTGCCAAAGAAAGGCTGGAAGAAACTAATCACCAACCGGCTGCTCTCATTTTCTCTGATCGTCTCCATGGGTTTTTTGCTGCTGGTTTCGCTTGTTATCAACAGCATTGTGCTTAGCTTCGGCGATAAAATTCAGCGATTTTTACACCGTTATATCCCTGAAATAGACAGCACCACGACATTTATCGTCATGCTTGTCAATAACGTGCTGACGTTTGCAGTCGTAACGACAATCTTTGCCATTATCTTCAAGGTATTACCGGATGTCGTCCTGAGATGGAAATCCGCGCTGGTTGGAGCCGGATTCACGGCGCTGTTATTCGGCCTTGGCAAATGGGCAATCGGCATTTATCTGGAGAAATCCAATCCGGGACTTGCTTTCGGCGCCGCCGGATCAATCATCGTCATTCTTACCTGGATTTATTATACTGCAGTTATTCTGTACTTCGGTGCAGAATTTACGCAGGCATTCGCCGAAAAGTTTGACGAAGGGATAAAACCCACAAAATACGCGGTGCATCTGAAAACCGTCATCATTGAGAAAGAAGTAAGCGAACTGCCGCCGCAGCATCCGGAAGAAACGACGGAATCCTGATATTAAGCTACTTCACCGGTCACTACGGAGTCGTCCAGGTCAATTGCCTTTTCAGGGGCAATTTCATCTTTTTCTATACGCAGATTTCTGATAATATGCTGCTGCCGCTCTGGCGTGTTCTTACCCATGTAATACTCGAGCAGGCTTTTGATGGTTTGTTCTTTCAAAATAACCGGATCAAGCCTGATGTCTGCACCGATAAACAGGCCGAACTCTTCAGGTGAGATTTCTCCAAGGCCTTTAAAGCGGGTAATTTCCGGTTTATTACCCAGCTTTTCAATTGCGTTACGCCGCTCCTCGTCACTGTAACAATAGATCGTCTCCTTCTTGTTCCGCACGCGGAAAAGAGGCGTCTGGAGAATATACACATGGCCTGCACGGACCAGGTCAGGGAAAAACTGCAGAAAGAACGTCATCATCAGCAGCCTGATATGCATGCCATCCACGTCTGCATCTGTAGCAATTACGATATTGTTGTAATGTAGGTTTTCAATGCCATCTTCAATATTTAACGCATGCTGCAGCAGGTTAAATTCTTCATTCTCGTACACCACCTTTTTGGTAAGCTCGTAACAGTTCAGCGGTTTGCCTTTCAAACTGAATACAGCCTGAGTTTCGACATCGCGCGATTTTGTGATCGATCCCGAAGCTGAATCACCTTCCGTAATAAAAAGGGTTGTTTCGTAGCGCCGCTCATGAGTCGAGTTGAAGTGTACCTTACAGTCGCGGAGTTTTTTATTGTGAAGTGAGGCCTTTTTCGCACGGTCGTTCGCAAGTTTTTTGATACCGGCTATATCCTTGCGTTCACGTTCACTTTGCTGAATACGTTTCAGAAGCGCATCAGCAACGTCACCATGTTTATGCAGGTAATCATCAAGCTCCTTTTTTACAAAGTCATTAACAAAGGTCCTTACAGTTGGTCCGTCCGGGCCCATATTCAGAGAGCCGAGTTTTGTTTTTGTCTGGGATTCGAAAACGGGCTCCTGCACCCGCACCGACACCGCAGCGATGATAGAAGCGCGAACGTCTGCCGCATCAAACTCTTTTTTGTAAAACTCCCTGATGGTTTTTACAACCGCTTCACGAAAGGCGGCCTGGTGTGTGCCTCCCTGCGTAGTATGCTGGCCGTTCACAAAAGAGTGATAATCTTCACCGTACTGCTGACCATGCGTCATGGCAACCTCAATATCATTACCCTTCAGGTGGATGATTGGATACCGAAGACTGTCTACGTCGGCCTCACGCATAAGCAGATCGTAAAGACCACGCTCTGAAAAATACTTTTGGTTATTGAAATTGACGGTAAGCCCGGTATTCAGGAACACATAGTTCCAGATCATCTTTTCAACAAAGTCAGGGATAAAGTGAAAGTTCCGGAAAATACTTTCATCCGGCACGAAGTTGATGGCCGTACCATTGCGTTGGGTGGTCTCTATTTCAGGATGCTCTGTCGTCAGTTCACCTTTTGAAAATTCAGCTTTTTTAGTTTTGCCTTCGCGGTAGCTTTGCACAGTGAATACGGTTGAAAGTGCATTTACTGCCTTTGTACCAACGCCATTTAAGCCCACCGACTTTTGGAACGCATTGCTGTCATATTTACCGCCGGTGTTGATCTTGGAAACGCAGTCTATGACTTTACCCAGGGGAATGCCACGACCATAGTCGCGCACGCTTACCTTTTGGTCTGATACGTTGATTTCGATGGTTTTACCCGTACCCATCACAAATTCATCGATTGAATTGTCTACGATCTCCTTTAGCAACACGTAAATGCCGTCATCTGCCGAAGAGCCATCGCCAAGTTTCCCGATATACATACCCGGACGCAGCCTGATGTGTTCTTTCCAATCGAGCGAGCGAATACTGTCATCATTATAAGTAGCTTCAGCCATATGTTTCAAAAGTTAGCGGTGATGAATGCTGCGCATGCCAGGCATCGCCGGAAGGCAGGATTTTACGACATACAAATTTATGATTTTTCTATGGCTGACACAGCCTGAAAGTTTCAACAAATACACAATTAGCCGTATCTTCAGCCCCCATACTCACCAAACATGCAAATAAAAAAACAACTTTCCCTTTTTGATCTGGCCATGATTGTTGTAAGCCTGGTCATCGGGATGGGCATTTTCCGCACCCCGGTAAACGTGGCTGCAAAGGCGGGCAGTGTCGAGTTGTTTTTTGCTGCCTGGATAGCCGGCGGGGTCGTTGCGCTTTGCGGCGCACTCACTTTTGCCGAGATCGGCTCCCGTTACCCGCTGACCGGAGCATACTATAAGATCTTTTCTATTGGTTATCATCCGGCGGTTGCATTTTCAATCAACTGTATAGGAATTGTTTCTTCAGCTGCATCGGTAGCGGCGGTAACACTGATTGGTTCGGAATATATCTGCGCCATCTTTTTCCCGGAAAAAGCGACCGACGAAACATACCGCGGGGGCATTGCCATTGCAAGCATATTACTGTTATACTGCATAAACCTGCTTGGGTTAAAAGCAAGTTCGAAGACACAAAATGTGCTGACCATTGTAAAAATTCTTACGGTAGTGGTACTGATTTCTGCAATACTTTTCACTCCTCAGGCGCCTGCATCAGGGACAGTTCTGCCGGCGGCAACGGGCTGGCAGGATTACGGGAAAATGCTTGGTTTGTGCCTGATCGCCGTTTCTTTCAGCTTCGCCGGATACCAGGCCACGATAAACTTTGGCGGCGAAACCAAAGAGGCAAGGCGTATCTTGCCGCGTGCCATTATTATCGGTCTCCTGCTCATTATCTCTTTGTATCTCCTGATCAATTACGCCTATGTATGGGTAATCGGCTTTGACGCACTGGGCTCGGCCGACAGTATAGCAGCTATACTGGCTGGCAGCATTTTCGGGCCAAAGGGTTATACCATCCTTTCGGTGCTTATTTTTCTGTCGGTTTTAGGCTATGTAAACGTGAATCTGCTCAGCAACCCACGCATTATGTTTGCCATGGGTCAGGAGCGCGCCCTGCCTGCGGTTTTTTCCCAAACTACGAAAAGGAAAAATGTCATGGCAGTAAGTCTGAGCGTATATACGGCCATGGCTGTACTGATCATTTTCTTTGCAAAGACCTTTGATAAGATTTTAAACTACACTATTTTCCTGGAATGTATCAGCATGGCAAGCGGCGCAGCAGCGATCTTTATGTTAAGAAAAGCGCAGGCAGGGAAGGATGAGAGTACTTTTTACAAAGTAAAGTTATACCCGTTTATCCCTCTTCTGTTCATCCTGGCCTATGTATTTGTAGCCGTTAGCATTTATGGCGATGATCCCGCGGCTGCACTGACAGGGGTCGGCGCATTTGCAGGCTTCTGCCTCATTTACTTTATCTTTCATGCCGTAAACAAGAGAAAAACCGCGACTTGATGTCATCCCTACCGATCACTCTGAATAAAAAACAAGAATACGCTTACGCAGCAGGCATGATGGGCTGGAGCATCATGAGCAACCTGATCATCGTCATGCTTCCCTATTTCTACCTGCCGCCCAACAATGCCGGGCTGCCCGTGCTCGTGCCCCAATTGCTTTTTTTTGGCATTTTTAATGTTTTGTCGCTGATCGCGGCCTCTGGAAGGTTGGTTGATGCCTTGTACGATCCGTTCATCGCTGCGGTGAGCGACAGAAGCACGAACCCCCGGGGCCGGCGCATACCGATCATGCGCTGGGCAATTGTTCCTTCCGTGGTATGCTGCTGCCTCGTCTTCACACCGCCGCACGCCGCAGCAAGCACAGGTAACGCCTGGTGGCTGGTTATTTTGCTGTGTCTGTTTTTTGTTTCAGTAACTTCTTACATCATTCCCTATAATGCGTTGCTTGCCGAACTGGCGCACACGCAGCCTCAGAAGGTAAGACTCTCCACATTTCAGCAGGTTGGGTTTGTGGTGGGCATTATCATTTCTGCGCTCGTCAATAACTTTGCAGATCTGGTTCAGGATGTTTTTGCGGTACCGGAACGGGCGCGGGCTGTACAGTTTACGATTTGGTCGCTGGCTACACTTGCAGGCGCTGCGATGCTGCTGCCGATCCTGTCTATTGATGAGCGAAAGTTTACGCGTGGTCAATCGGCGCACATCCCATTTTTTCGTGCAATTAAAAGCACCTTCAGAAACAGCAATTTTAAATACTATCTCATTTCAGACTTCGCCTACTATACTGCATTGAGCATCATTTCAAGCGGACTTCTGTATTTCGTAACGGTATTACTGGGATTGCCCGAAGCAGAAGGCGGAAAATTCATGGCCATCATGGTACTGAGTTCCCTCCTGTTTTATCCGCTGATCAATTATGGTTCAGCAAGATTTGGTAAACGGCCAATCGTTCTGGTGGCGTTTGCGGTACTCAGTCTGATCTTCGTAACGATCTATTTTCTGGGGCGCCTGCCCATGACACCAAAGATGCAGATCGGAGTACTTGTTGTATCGGCATCGTTTCCACTTGCTGCGCTGGGCATTTTGCCTAACGCCATTCTGGCCGACATTGCACAACGGGAGGCTGAAGAAACCGGCGAAAACCGCGAAGGCATGTTTTTCGCGGTCAAATATCTGTTTGTTAAACTTGGTCAGACTATCGGTATAGGTGTTTTCGCTATGCTGACGGTTTACGGCAAAGACCCGGGAAATGATTTCGGCCTACGGCTAAACGGTATCCTAGGCTTTGTACTATGCGTAGTAGCCTTACTTTGTTTTAGTCGTTTTAAGGAAAGAAATTAGCTACAAATAGTATTTTTTTAACTTAAAGTTGGTAGCTTTGCGAAAGCTACCAACTTTGCAGGAGTCGAGCTCTATCCAGGCGACTGGGGCGCGATGCTGCACATAGACCTTGGCCCCCCCCCCTGCCGCGCGGCAGCATTTCCCCATCCCACCTTTTTGCCGTATCTTTGCAGGCCAGATACCGACAGAGCGTATCTGCTTTATTTAATTGACATGTCATTCGAAAAATTGAACCTGATCGCACCGATTGCCGAGGCACTTCAGAGCGAAGGTTACACCAAGCCTACCCCGATTCAGGAACAGGCTATACCAAGTATATTAAAACTCAAAGATCTTCTTGGCTGTGCACAGACAGGAACCGGGAAAACAGCCGCCTTTGCTATTCCCATGCTGCAAATTTTGCATATGCGGCACAGACAGAAACCGAAAAAGGCAATCAAAGCGCTTATTCTCACACCTACCCGCGAACTAGCTATCCAGATACAGGAAAGTTTTACAGCCTATGGCAAAAACCTGCCTGAAAAATCGACGGTTATTTTTGGCGGCGTTGGCCAGCAACCCCAGGTAGATGCGCTGCGAAAGGGAACTGATATCCTCGTTGCTACACCCGGACGCCTGCTCGATTTGATGAACCAGGGTCACATCAGCCTGGCCGACCTGGAAATTTTCGTTCTGGATGAAGCCGACCGCATGCTTGATATGGGTTTTATTCATGATGTTAAAAAGGTAGTTGCAAAATTGCCACAGAAACGACAGACCTTGTTTTTCTCGGCAACGATGCCGCCTGAGATTCAAAAGCTGGCAAACACGATCCTGAACAACCCGGTTACTGTAGAGGTAACGCCGGTATCATCGACGGCTGAAACCATCAACCAGTCGGTTTATTTTGTAGACAAGAACGAGAAAAAGAAATTGCTGATTCACCTGCTGCAGGATGAAAACATTGTAACGGCACTTGTGTTTACCCGTACCAAACATGGCGCCGACCGCATTGCAAAAGACCTGTGGAAGGCAGGTATTAAGGCTGAGGCGATACATGGCAACAAGTCGCAGAACGCGCGTCAGCGGGCTCTGACCAATTTTAAAGATAAAAGCACCCGAATCCTGGTCGCCACAGATATTGCCGCCCGCGGTATCGACATCGATGAACTGACGCATGTATTCAACTATGACTTGCCGAACGTCCCTGAGACCTATGTGCACCGTATCGGTCGTACAGGTCGGGCCGGAGCAAGTGGTCACGCGATATCATTTGTAGACTCTGAAGAAAATGAGTACCTGATCGATATCCACAAACTCATCAAACGGACCATTCCAATTATCGAAGACCACCCCTACCCGCTTAGCTGGCAGAACATGCTGGCAAAAAACGAGGTGAAGCGGCCGGCGCAGAAAGACTCAAAAGGAGGAGGCAGCAAAGGCGGACCTAAAAGCGCAAACAAGCGGAAATTTTACAGCCGCGGAAACAGGCACCAATAGAAAAAAGCCATCGGAATATCCGGTGGCTTTTTTATGCTTTATACCTTGTTTTGGCCCTGCGCCAAAGCATGGCGCACATCAATTTAGACCTTCCGAATGCGAATGATACGCATCCAGTGAAGCACCTTCATTACAGGATAGGTCGGATCAAATTCAAACCAGCGCGAAGCAAAGTTCGGGCTGTTCGGCCGCTTGTGGTGGTTGTTTTGAAACAGCTCACCCAGCATCAGAAAATCGAGAGGTAATGAGTTTTTACTATGGTCATCATTCTCGTGATTCGAATACCCGTATTTGTGACCGCACCAATTTACAATGGCCCCGTGGATCGGCCCCATCAGAAAGTGAACCGGCAGTAAGAGGTACATCCACCAGTGGGTAGCGAAGGTTACATAAAATGCGATATACAACAAACCAACGCCAATCCGCCAAAACCATGAATCGCCAATGCGGTCTACAAGTGGCCATTCGGGGTATTTGCCTCTGAACGCCGGCTCCGGTTCAATTTTGAAACGAAGGTAGTTCAGGTACATGTTTTTAGTCGCGATCATCATTCCGAATACATCTTTGAAAAAGTGCGGCGAATGCGGATCCTTTTCAGTATCACTATAGGCATGATGCATCCGGTGAAGAATGGCGTAAGCCCTGGGATTCAAAAATGAAGAGCCCTGTGCTACCAGCGTAAAGGCATAGAAAAAACGCTCCCAGAACATTCCCATTTTAAACATCTTATGGGATGCATACCGGTGAAGAAAAAATGTCTGCGAGAAAAGTGATAGAAACCAGTGCGTAAGAAAAAATATAAGAATAATCATGTATGTGTCTTGTACCTGTTAATACGCTAAAAGCTGGTCTTTAGTTCTTGGAATACTCACTTATCTGCCAAAATCATCCTGTACGCGAACAATATCATCTTCATCCGAAGGGTTAGACGCGTCTGTATGCTGCCAGATTTCTGCTACAACACCCCAGTCATCGAGACCGATAAGCCGGTGGCGCTCACCTTTCTGCAATTTGATCTGATCTTTAGGACCATATGTTTTGATCTCGCCCTCTTCGTCAGTCTCACTGGTTTTGATGCCAACCGTACCGGTTACAACCTGCCAGATCTCTGCACGACGGTGATGATACTGCCACGAAAGTCTTTTCTCAGGCGCAACTACCAAAATTTTTGGACTCAGTTTTCCGCCGATTTTCAGGCTGTTTACATCAAGGCCATCAAAATAGGTATCGGCGAATTGCTGGGCCTGGGCTTCGTCTAAAACGAAGAAGCCACCCCACGGGCGCGTGTCATCTTTTGTTACAACATTGAAACCTTCCAGCTTAAGACGCTGGGCTACATTGTCGAAAATTTCGTTCTTTGCTTGAATACTCATGATTGTCTTTTTAATCAGGGTGTCTTGCACCCTAAGGTCTGCAAAAATAACAAAATTGTGGTGCCGGGCAAGCATAGCCTTTGGGGCAGCGAATATGTTTACTGCCTGAGGCATAGCACATAAGGCTGTGAACGGCAGATTACAAAAACAATAATTTTTTGCTTCGGGTAAACTCAATTAGTCCTGAATTGTTATTTTCGTGAATGAAACCAACCTTATTAATCTTGGCAGCCGGAATGGCGAGCCGCTACGGGAGCATGAAACAAATTGATGGTTTTGGCCCTAACGGAGAGACGATCATTGACTATTCGATATATGACGCAATCAAAGCCGGATTTGGCAAGGTTGTGTTCATTATCAAAGAAGAATTTCTGGACAACTTCAAGTCTATCTTTGAGCCAAAACTGAATGGCAAGATCGAAACCGACTACGTATTTCAAAACTTTGACCTGACACAGTTCGGCATCAACGAAGAGATCTACCGCGAAAAGCCGTGGGGAACCGCACATGCAATCCTGTCCGCGCGTAAAGTGATTAACGAGCCCTTTTGTGTGATCAATGCAGATGATTATTACGGTCCTGATGCATTCAAAAAGATGGTAGAATTCCTTACATCTGAGGCAAACGGAAGCACCTACTCACTGGTAGGTTACGAGATTGGTAAAACCCTTTCTGATTACGGATCAGTGTCACGTGGCGTGTGTAACGTTGAGAACGACAAACTTACAGACATCAACGAGCGCACGAAAGTTTACAGAAAAGATGATACTGTGGTTTATGAAGAGGATGGTAAGGAATATCCGCTTTCTCCCGATACGCGCGTATCAATGAATTTCTGGGGCTTTACGCCTGAGGTCTTCAAGACTACTGAAGAACTTTTCGTAAAGTTCGCAGCAGATAACAAAGACAAACCGAAGGCAGAATTTTTTATTCCGCTTGTAGCCGATCACCTGGTGCAAACTCAGACAGCAGACTTCAAAGTAATTCCAACCAGCAGCAAATGGTTTGGTGTAACCTATAAAGAAGACAAGCCGATTGTTCAGGACAGCATTACAGAACTTGTCAACAACGGAAGTTATCCGGAAAGCCTTTGGGCATAAAATCGCCTTTCAGAGAATAAAAAAAGCCGGTTATCGAATGATAACCGGCTTTTTTTTAATTGGAGCAGACGATTTATTTTTTGTCGTCTTCTTTTACCTCTTCAAAGTCAACATCGGTTACATGGTCGCCTCCGTCTTGTGACTGAGCACCACCCTGAGGTTGTTCAGCACCAGGCTGGCCCTGTGTCTCCTGACCCGCTTTGTACATTTCTTCAGAAGCTGCATTCCATGCATTTTGCAGTTCGGCCTGAGCGGCATCGATGTCTGCGAAATTACGGGCGGCATGAGCATCTTTCAGTTTTTTCAGCCCTTCTTCGATTGGCGCCTTTTTATCCGCTGATAATTTTTCACCAAACTCTTTAAGCTGCTTTTCAGTAGAGAATATCAGTGCATCGGCACCATTGATCTTATCTGCTTCTTCTTTTGCTTTTTTATCTGCGTCAGCATTTCTCTCAGCTTCTTCTTTCATCTTTTTGATCTCTTCATCAGTAAGACCTGAAGACGCTTCGATGCGAATTTTTTGTTCTTTTCCGGTTGCTTTATCTTTCGCACTTACATGCAGAATACCATTTGCATCAATATCGAACGCTACTTCAACCTGAGGCACACCGCGTGGTGCAGGTGGGATACCGTCAAGGATAAACCTGCCGATGGTACGGTTCTGGTTTGCCATCGGGCGTTCGCCCTGAAGAATGTGAATTTCTACAGATGGCTGGTTATCTGCTGCCGTCGAGAAAGTCTCAGATTTTTTCGTCGGAATAGTTGTATTGGCGTCGATCAGTTTAGTCATTACACCGCCCATGGTCTCGATACCGAGAGAAAGCGGAGTTACGTCAAGCAATAAAACGTCTTTTACGTCACCGGTTAAAACACCACCCTGAATTGCCGCACCAATTGCTACAACTTCGTCAGGGTTTACACCTTTGCTCGGTTCTTTTCCGAAGAAAGCTTTCACCGCTTCCTGGATAGCAGGGATACGGGTAGAACCGCCAACGAGAATGATCTCATCGATATCTGAAGTGCTCAGGCCTGCGTTTTTCAAGGCAGATCTGCATGGTTCAATAGTACGCTTCACCAGGTCGCCAACCAGCTGCTCGAATTTTGCACGGCTCAAGGTGCGCACAAGGTGTTTAGGTCCTGTCGCATCTGCAGTGATATATGGCAGGTTGATCTCTGTTGAAGTAGTGCTTGAAAGCTCGATTTTTGCTTTTTCAGCAGCTTCTTTAAGACGTTGCAATGCCATTGGATCCTTATGCAGGTCCATGCCATTTTCGTTTTTGAACTCATCAGCCAGCCATTCAATCACTACATGGTCAAAATCATCACCACCTAAGTGTGTATCGCCATCTGTACTTTTTACTTCAAACACGCCGTCACCAAGTTCAAGCACTGAAACGTCATGTGTACCGCCACCGCAGTCAAACACAACGATTTTCATATCTTTATGTGCTTTATCCAAACCGTAAGCAAGCGCGGCTGCAGTAGGCTCGTTAATGATACGTTTTACGTTCAGACCAGCAATCTCACCGGCTTCTTTAGTAGCCTGACGCTGCGCGTCGTTAAAATATGCAGGAACAGTAATTACTGCTTCTGTTACTTCCTGACCAAGAAAATCCTCAGCCGTTTTTTTCATTTTCTGAAGTACCATAGCAGAAATTTCCTGCGGCGTGTACTTGCGGTCATCAATTTCAACACGCGGCGTGTTGTTGTCGCCTTTCAACACTTTGTATGGCACGCGGGAAACTTCCCTGCTGCTCTCGTCAAAGCTGCTGCCCATAAAGCGTTTGATCGAATATATCGTTTTTGTCGGGTTGGTGATCGCCTGGCGTTTTGCCGGTTCACCCACTTTACGTTCACCGTTGTCTGCAAAAGCAACAATAGACGGTGTAGTACGTTTACCTTCGCTGTTTGCGATAACGACCGGCTCGCTGCCTTCCATTACTGCAACACACGAGTTGGTTGTTCCTAAGTCTATTCCAATTATTTTTCCCATCTTGATGTATATTTCCTTTTTCTGTTTTCGTTTTCTCTCTAAGAACAATGCTTGTGCCAAGAGAGTTTTCACACCAAATTGTCATTCTCTCTGCAGTTTCGCGAAAATTTCGACAGTTGCCATGTTGCGCCACGCTGACACGTTGTCAGAACAAACGACTTTTTTGAGGATATCGCCATATCATTTTACCAGCGGGGCCTTGTCAGACTAAAGATTCATCTACAATTCACCCGTTGCTGTCTTACCGGGGCGGCCGGTAAAGAATCTGATGGCTTGCAGGTAAAGCAAACCTTGTCGATCATCCTTCCTCCAAGCGATCGTCTTACTTTGAAAACAGGAGCTGTTCAAGGTGCTGACGTTTAATTCCGAAGTCAGCTTTTATTGTATTAATCTGGTCGAGCAGCCTTACCCGGTCTGCTGCCGTTGGTTCTTTAGCCTTTATGCCAACAACCAGCACGTTTTTAGGGGTGTGTGAATCTGATATGAATTGGAAAACCCTCGTCTTGTAACCAGCATATTCAAGAAGCAGAGCCCGCAAGCCGTCAGTAACCATTTCGGCCTGGCGCTCCAGAAATATGCCATACCTGGTTAAAAATGAAACCTGGTTGACAGCCTTGTTTCTCTCCATTTCACGACGCACCTCTTTATGGCAGCATGGCGCTACCACGATCAACTTGGCCCCGGCTTCAATACCTTTATAAACAGCATCGTCTGTCGCCGTATCGCATGCATGTAAGGCAATGAGCAGATCTGTACCGGCGGCGTTATAGTCTGAAATACTTCCCGGCACAAAGCTGAGACTTTCAAAATTACTCTCAGCAGCAATGGCATTGCAGAGGTCGACAAGGTCCTGCCGGTACTCAACACCGGTCACCGTAGCTTCCGTCTCCAGCACATTCTTCAGGTAATCGTACAGGGCAAACGTCAGATACCCCTTTCCCGATCCCATATCAGCTACATGACGTATCGTTCCTGCCTCCCGGATAAGCGGATCCAGCAGTTCAATATAGTGATTAATTTGTTTATACTTATCCTGAGCACTTTTAAGAACCTGTCCATCAGAACCGGTTATGCCAAGCGCATGCAGATAAGGTTTTGAACCGGCCGTAATCAAACGTTTTTTTGCATGGTCATGCGATACAGAAGGCTTTTCGCGACGGCTCGCTTGCTGCTGCCGTGCCGACCAGCCAGTCCTCTCCCTGTATTCAATAATAAAATCTGCTGTTGTAGAAAAGTGGGTTGCTATGCGGAAGCCGGAATTCAAAAGCGTGGCCGCCTTATCCGTTCCCTCATCAAGTGTAAAGTTCTTCACGATATCGCGGCTCCGGTAACGGAATGTAAACGCCAGCATCTGCTTTCGTTTGATCTCCACCTCACGCACCAGAACCTGCTTTAGCTCCGGCTCTTCACCGCGATAATTACCGAATGAAAGTTTAACAAAGGTTTTATTATGAAGGCTCTCCGCTACACGGCTGGCAAATGTTTCCGGGCTTGTTCCTGATTCTGACATCATTGCAAAGGTACCATTTTCGGCCAAGAAAGGCAGAAGTAGCATGCCCTGGCTTATGTAAAATGATACATCTGGAAAGCACGGCCTCTTGAGAAATGAGCGTTTGCCCCGTGCTTCGCTATAGCCCTCATACTTCGGGGCTGCCGCTGCGCCCGGGTTTAAATGGCCCGGCCTGCAGAACTATTTTACCTGCGAACGCAAAAAAATCAACCGAAAGGGATGAATTACTAATATTTTTAGTATTTTCGGCCATGGAATCAATGTATCTCATCGCGATCTTGCCACCGCCCGATATTTCTGCACGCGTGCATCTGATCCGTCAGGAATGTGCTGAGGCCTTTGGCACACTGGCATCCCTGCGGCCGCCGGTACATATGACCCTTGCTGCGCCGCTGCGTATGGACAGCTCGCGCGAGCAAAACCTCGTTACCAACCTTGAACGCGCCTGTAACCAAAGTCCCTTCAATGTTGAGCTTGAAAACTTCGGTGGTTTTGAAAATGTGGCCGTGTTTATCGATGTAAAAAAAACGGCTGCACTCACCCGGCTACGCAAAGAAATCGTTTCCAACCTCCCGGTTAAAGCACCCTCCGGACCGTTTCATCCTCATTTTACAATTGCCTATCGTGATATTGCAGAAGTCTACCCACTTATCATGGGCCGTTTTAAACGCAGAAAGTTTTTTGCATCTTTTGTATCATCGGGGTTCACGCTGCTGAAACATGACGGACGTGCATGGCAGCGTTTTCATGAGTTTAGTTTTCTGGCAGGTCCAAAACAACTAAGTCTTGAAAGCCTTTTCGCGTAATAGTGAAGTGAGCAGGGATTTTTTCTGGCTGAAATGACTTGAGCGCATCTCGGTAAAAAAAAGGTTTCCACGCCCCCAGGAGCAATCAGCCGGGGAGGCTGACATATTATGCAAGCTCTGCCGCGCCGAGGATGGCATTTTCCATTTAAACAAAAAACCCCGGGACTGATGTCCCGGGGTTCGATAAGACCGACGAAAAAATTATTCGCCTTTGCCTTCTTTGTTTTCTTCAGTTTCAGTGGCAGGTGCTTCAGTTGCCTGAGTTTCCTCAGCAGCTGGTGCAGCCTCTTCCGCAACAGGAGCTGCAGTTTCTTCTTTCGCCTCTGCTTTAGGAGCATCAGCTGTTTTTGCAGCACCGGCTTTGCTTCTTCCACGACGTGTAGTTTTCTTTTCTTCCTTCGCAGCAGCTTCCTGACCGTAAACTTCATTATAATCAACAAGTTCAATCAGTGCCATCTCGGCGTTATCGCCCATACGGTTGTTTAACTTGATGATCCTTGTATAACCACCCGGACGGTTTGCAACCTTTTCTGCAATCTCGCGGAAAAGAATGCTCACTACCTCTTTATCTTGCAGATAAGTGAATACAGTACGACGTGAGTGGGTTGTATCATTCTTTGATTTAGTAATGATTGGCTCAACATACGTGCGCAATGCTTTAGCTTTAGCAAGCGTGGTGGTGATTCTTTTGTGAAGAATAAGTGATGAAGCCATGTTAGCAAGCATTGCTTTGCGGTGGCTGTCGGTTCTTCCTAGGTGGTTTACTTTTTTACCGTGTCTCATTGTTATTTAATTGAGTGCATACCGTCTCTTTGCGAGGGAATTATGCACTGTGAATAATTATTTTATTCTATGCCAGGCCACTGCGGGCGCACCCCGCTGCGGCAAAACATTGCTTACTCTTCGTCCAGTTTAAACTTGGACAGGTTCATGCCAAAAGACAGACCTTTTGATTTTACCAGTTCCTGAATTTCGGTAAGTGACTTTTTACCAAAGTTTCTGAACTTAAGCATATCAGCTACATCATAAGAAACGAGATCAGCCAGGGTACGGATGTCTGCCGCTTTCAGGCAGTTCAATGCGCGAACCGACAGATCAAGATCTACAAGTTCAGTTTTGAGGATCTTACGCATGTGCAGGATCTCCTCGTCAACCTCCTTGGTTTCTTCTTTGGTCTGAGACTCAAGTACAAGGTTCTCATCAGAGAACAGCATAAAGTGCTGAATCAGAATTTTCGCAGCCTCTTTAAGTGCTTCTTCAGGGTGGATAGAACCATCTGTTGAAATATCAAGCACTAACTTTTCATAGTCAGTTTTTTGTTCAACACGATAGTTTTCAATGGTGTATTTTACATTTTTCATTGGTGTGTAGATCGAATCGATCGCAATCACACCAACCACAGCATCACTTGATTTATTCTCTTCAGCAGGAACATAACCGCGACCCTTATTGATGGTCAGTTCGACCTCCAGGGTTACAGATTTTTCCATGTTACAAACCACCAGATCAGGATTCAGAACGGTGAAGTTGTTAGAAAACTTAGTGATGTCGCCGGCTTTGAACTGGTCCTGTCCGTTAACGATAATGAATACTTTTTCGGAATCACCAGACTCACCGGTTTTTTTGAAACGAACTTGTTTGAGGTTCAGGATGATCTCGGTAAGGTCTTCTACTACACCTTTGATGGTTGAAAACTCATGCGAGACACCAGAGAACCGAATGGTCGTAATGGCATACCCTTCGAGAGAAGAAAGTAAAATTCTTCTCAGGGCATTACCGATTGTCACACCGAAACCGGGTTCTAAAGGACGAAATTCAAATGTACCATCGAAATCTGTTGATTTCTGCATGATCACCTTATCCGGTTTTTGAAATGCTAAAATTGCCATTTATAATGTTTCTTTTTCGTTATTAATTATGTAAAGCCAAAAATGCCAATTGCCTGAAACAGGCAATCGACACTAAAAGTTTACTTAGAGTAAAGCTCGACGATCAGGTTTTCCTTGATGTTCTCAGGAATCTCATCGCGGTTTGGATAAGTCAGGAACTTTCCGCTCAACTCATCAGCATTCCAGTCTAACCAGGAGAATTTATTGATCTTCCGGCCTGCAACCGAAGCAGAAATGGCCTCAAGCGATTTAGACTTCTCACGAACAGCAACAACATCACCGGCACGAAGCTGGTAAGAAGGAATGTTCACAACTTCGCCGTTCACTGTAATGTGTTTATGGCTAACCAGCTGTCTTGCACCTGAACGTGTAGTCGAAAGACCTAAACGATAAACAGTATTGTCAAGGCGTGCCTCGAGCAATTGAAGCAGGTTATCACCAGTAATACCCTGACGTGAAGATGCTTTTTTGAAAAGGTTACTGAATTGTTTTTCCAATACACCGTAAGTGTATTTTACTTTCTGCTTCTCCATTAACTGGATTGCATACTCTGATTGTTTACCTCTTCTTTTAGACGCACCATGTTGTCCGGGAGGGTAATTTTTTCTTTCTAATGCCTTATCAGGGCCGAAGATCGGCTCTCTGAATTTACGGGCGATTTTGGATTTTGGTCCGGTATATCTTGCCATTGTAGTATATTTTAAAGTATCGTCCGGCCTCTAACCGGCGACTCTTAGCTTTAAAAGTGATTGATTAAACTCTTCTTTTCTTTGGAGGACGGCAACCGTTGTGCGGAAGCGGGGTGATGTCTTTGATAGACATTACTTCGATACCTGCAACCTGCAGGGTACGGATTGCTGACTCACGGCCAGCACCTGGTCCTTTAACGAACACTTCAACCTTGCGAAGACCCAGGTCAAAAGCGACCTTTCCGCAATCTGAAGCTGCCTGACCTGCTGCATAAGGCGTATTCTTCTTAGAACCTTTGAAGCCCATTTTGCCTGCAGAAGACCATGAAATAGTCTGACCGTTGTTGTTGGTCAGGGTAACGATGATATTGTTAAAAGTAGCATTGATGTGCGCCTGCCCAACAGGTTCGATCACAACAATACGCTTTTTGGTAACTTTTTTACTCTTAGCCATGATTATTGTTTGATACTACTTGTTATTTAGTAGCTTTTTTCTTGTTTGCAACTGTTTTTCTCTTGCCTTTACGGGTACGTGAGTTATTCTTTGTACGCTGTCCACGTGAAGGGAGACCCTTTCTGTGGCGAAGACCACGATAGCAACCAATATCCATCAAACGTTTAATGTTCAGTTGAACTTCAGAACGCAGAGCACCTTCTACTTTGATCTCGTCGTTAATAATGGTACGGATGGCTGACAGTTCGTCATCAGACCAGTCCTGTACTTTTTTGCTGAAATCGATACCTGCCTGCGTTAAGATACGCTGCGCAGTTGACCGGCCTACTCCGTAGATGTAGGTTAGTCCGATTTCTCCTCTTTTGTTTCTTGGTAAATCAATACCTGATATCCTTGCCATGCTTTTGTTATTTTAAAGTATCGTCCGGCCTCTAGCCGGCGACTCTTAGCTTTAAAAATTGATTAATTTTCTTTACTAACCTTGACGTTGCTTGTATTTCGGGTTCTTCTTGTTGATCACGTAAAGCTTCCCTTTACGACGAATTACCTTGCAATCAGCGCTACGCTTCTTGATTGATGATCTTACTTTCATTGTTATTTATATCTATAAGTGATCCGGCCTTTCGTTAGGTCGTAAGGCGACATCTCCAGTTTTACTTTATCACCGGGAAGAATTTTGATGTAGTGCATCCGCATCTTGCCCGAAATATGTGCAATAATCTCATGCCCGTTTTCCAGTTCTACCCGGAACATAGCGTTTGACAATGCTTCCTTAATTACTCCGTCTTGTTCAATTGAGGCTTGTTTAGCCATATTTTATTGATATTTACTTAATTAGCTGCTTCTAAACAGGGTTGCAAAATTAAATAAAAAAAATCAAATATTTATTTTTTTTGTTGCAAAACTTCCTCTATGGGAGAAAAGCTCGACAACACGTCGGGTTTCCCTTTACGCACGGCTACCGTGTGTTCGAAATGAGCGGAAGGCTTGTTGTCTTTGGTTGTAACTGTCCAGCCATCCTGCCAGAATTTAACACCGGCTACCCCGGCATTGATCATAGGCTCAATCGCTATCACCATCCCCTCTTCGAGTTTGATTCCGCTGCCGCGTTTCCCATAGTTGGCTACCTCCGGTTTTTCATGAAGTTCAAACCCTACGCCGTGACCAACCAACTCCCGAACCACACCAAAGCCGTTTACCTCAGCATGCTGCTGACAGGCAAAACCAACATCGCCAACACGCATTCCGGCTGTGGCTTTACTGACAGCCAGATCCAGGCATTCTTTCGTAACACGAACCAGCTTTTGCTTTTCAGCGCTCACTTCGCCAATCGAGAACGTAAAGGCAGAATCGCCAAAAAATCCGTTTTTGATTACGCCGCAGTCGACCGAGATCAGGTCACCTTCTCTGATCACATGATCGCCCGGAAAGCCGTGAACCACTTGCTCGTTAGGCGATATGCATAAAGAATATGGAAACCCGTTATAGTTTAAAAACGCGGGAATAGCCTGATGGTCGCTGATGAATTCATACGCAAGCTTATCGAGCTGCAGTGTCGTAATGCCAGGAGCGATCACTTTTGCTACTTCAGCAAGAGTCAGGGAAACCAACATCGCGCTTTCCCTGATCAATTCGATTTCGTCGTCTGTCTTGTACCGTATCTTTGACATCAGTGCTGATTACAACGCGGCGTTATTGCCTGCTGCAGGAATACCTGTACGTCCGGTTACACGGCCGGTTTTCATCAAACCGTCGTAATGACGCATAAGCAAATAACTCTCAACCTGCTGCAGCGTATCAAGAACAACGCCCACCAGGATAAGAAGTGATGTACCACCGTAAAAATGTGCAAACTCAGAAGCGATACCAAATTTAACAGCTACAGATGGCAGAATTGCAATGATAGCAAGGAAGATTGCACCGGGAAAGGTGATCTTCGAAATCACATCATCAATAAAGCTTGATGTAGCAAAGCCTGGTTTGATACCCGGAATAAAGCCGCCGTTCTTTTTCATGTCGTCAGACATCTGAGTCGGGTTAACCGTGATGGCTGTATAGAAAAATGTAAACGCGATAATAAGAATTGCAAAAGTTACGCTGTAGGTAACAGACGTATAGTCGCTGTACGCGCTCAGCCAGCTGTTCTGAAGCGACGGGAAAAACCCGGTCAGACCCGCAGGAATAAACATCAGCGCCTGAGCAAAGATGATCGGCATTACACCGGCAGCATTAACCTTTAATGGGATGTATTGTCTTACACCGCCAAATTGTTTGTTGCCTACAATTTTTTTGGCATACTGAACAGGAACTTTACGCACACCCTGAACAATCAGGATGGTAAACATCACAACAGCAAACAGTGCAACGATCTCTACCACGAGGGCAATCAGGCCGCCGCCTTGTCCGGCAGCTCTCGAACTTACTTCCTGCTGCAATGCAATAGGAAGGCGCGCAATAATGCCGACCATGATAATAAGTGATGTTCCGTTGCCGATACCTTTGTCGGTAATCTTTTCACCCAGCCACATCACGAAAAGTGTTCCCGCAGTAAGCACGAAAGTAGAAAGGATGTAGAACAGGGTATGGTTAATCAGAATAGCATCTTCCGGAACCTGCGTTTTCACATAACCAACAGATTGAACGATGGTAATGGCAACGGTAAGGTAACGGGTAATCTGGTTTAGTTTTTTGCGTCCGCTTTCACCTTCTTTCTGCATTTTCTGGAAAGAGGGAACGGCGATACCAAGCAACTGCACCACGATAGAGGCAGAGATGTATGGCATTACGCCAAGCGCCACGATAGAAACCTTCGAAAAGGCACCACCGGCAAACATGTCTAACAGGCCGAGCAGACCTGATTTTTGATTTTGGCCCAACACGTTCGCGTCTACGCCCGGCAATACAACCTGGCACACGAACCTGTAGATAACAAGAATTAAGAGCGTAAATAAGATACGCTCTTTTAATTCCTGAATTTTCCAGATATTACTTAAAGTAGTAAATAGCTTTTTCATTACAATTTTTCGATTGACCCGCCGGCAGCTTCGATCGCTTTTTGTGCAGATGCTGAGAAGGCGTGTGCTTTAACATTCAATTTAGCTTTAACTTCGCCACGACCAAGAATTTTTACCAGGTCGTTCTTTGAAACAAGACCATGTTCTTTCAAGGTTGCGAAATCTACGCTTTCCAAATTGAATTTTTCAGCAAGACCCTGCAGTACGTCGAGGTTTACACCTACATACTCTGTACGGTTAATTGGTTTGAAACCAACCTTTGGTACACGGCGCTGAAGTGGCATCTGACCACCTTCGAAACCTACCTTTGTGCTTGTTCCTGAGCGGGATCCGGCACCTTTATGACCACGTGTAGATGTTCCACCACGGCCTGAACCTGTACCACGACCAATTCTTTTACCACCTTTAACAGAACCTTTTGCAGGTTTCAGATTACTTAAGTTCATTTTAAAACTTGTTGTGTTGCCCTTCGCTTTCACTAATCAGGGACAACGATTAAACATGATGAAAAGCCGTACCTGCCTGAAGACAGATACAGCTTTTTAAATTATATACTTTCGATAGCTACCAGGTGATTTACCTTTCTCACCATCCCGATAATCTGGGGAGTAGCTTCAACCTCTACAGATTGGTTTATTTTTGACAAACCTAAAGCCTGAACGGTTTTCTTTTGGCGCTCGCTTCTGTCGATAACGCTTTTAATCTGGGTTATTCTAATCTTAGCCATTTTATTATCCGTTAAATACTTTGTTAAGATCAACCCCACGGTGTTGTGCAACGGTGTAGGCATCGCGCATTTTAGTCAATGCATCTACAGTTGCTTTTACCACGTTGTGTGGGTTGGATGAACCTTTTGATTTGGCAAGTACGTTATGGATACCTGCACTCTCCAATACTGCACGCATCGCACCACCGGCAATTACACCGGTACCGACTGCAGCTGGTTTGATCAGAACAAAACCGCCTGAAAATTTACCGATTTGCTCGTGAGGAACTGTACCGTTCAGAACCGGAACTTTAACCAGGTTCTTTTTCGCGTCGTCCACACCTTTGGCAATCGCTTCTGTTACCTCTTTCGCTTTACCAAGACCGTAACCAACAACACCGTTCTCGTCTCCTACTACCACGATGGCAGAGAAGCTGAAGGTACGGCCGCCTTTGGTTACTTTGGCAACACGCTGAATGCTAACCAGACGGTCTTTCAACTCGATCTCGCTAGACTTAACTCTTTTTATATTGATAGTTGACATTTGATCTGTGTTATGAATTAAAATACTAAACCACCTTCACGTGCACCTTCTGCAAGTGATTTGACACGTCCGTGGTACAAGTAACCATTCCTGTCAAAAACAACTTCTTTTACACCAGCTGCAATGGCTTTTTCTGCGATCAGTTTGCCAACAGCCTGAGACTGTTCAGATTTGCTGCCTGATGCAGAAAAATCTTTTGACAAACTTGAGGCTGAAACGATGGTACTGCCTGTAACATCATTGATAACCTGCGCATAGATGCCTTTATTGCTTCTGAATACCGATAAACGAGGGCGCTCAGCAGAACCGGTAAGTCTTTTTCTGATCCCTTTTTTGATACGATCTCTTCGTGATAATTTTTTACCTGCCATGATTCCTTATTTTTTAGATGCTGATTTACCTGCTTTTCTTCTCAATACCTCACCCACAAACTTGATACCTTTACCTTTGTATGGCTCTGGTGCACGCAGTGAGCGGATTTTTGCCGCTACCTGGCCAATCAGTTGTTTGTCAATGCTCTCTAAAATGATCTTTGGCGTCTGGCCTTTCTCAGAAGCGGTTGTAACTTTAATTTCTTTTGGCACCTGGAATACATAGTGGTGAGAATAACCCAGAACGAGGTCCAGTGTATTTCCCTGGTTGCTGGCGCGGTAACCCACACCTACCAGTTCCTGCTCAACCTTGTAACCTTCGGTAACACCAACAACCATGTTGTTGATCAAAGCGCGGTAAAGACCGTGCAATGCTTTGTGCCTTTTTTGATCTGACGGACGAACAACGGTTAAAACGCCGTCTTCCTGTTGTACAGTGATGTCTGAATCAACTGCCTGGTGTAATTCTCCTTTCGGACCCTTCACTGTTACCAAATTTTCATTTGAAACGGTAACTGTTACACCTGCGGGAATTGTAATTGGGGCTTTTCCTACTCTTGACATTGTGCTTTCCTCCTATTAATAAACGTGACACAATACCTCACCACCAATATTCAATTTGGCTGCTTCCTTGTCGGTCATTACACCTTTGGAAGTAGATAAGATTGCGATACCTAAACCGTTTAATACTCTTGGCATATTGTCTACGCCTGCATACTGTCTCAAACCTGGTTTACTTACTCGCACCAATGTACGAATAGCAGGAATTCTTGTAATCGGATTGTACTTAAGGGCGATCTTGATCGTTCCCTGAGCATTGTTATCCTCAAACTTGTAATTCGCGATGTAACCTTTGTCAAAAAGAACTTTAGTAATTTCCTTTTTAAGGTTTGATGCAGGAACTTCTACAACTCTGTGGTTGGCCTTAATGGCGTTCCTTACTCTTGTTAAATAATCTGCTATTGGATCTGTATTCATTATGATTTTGTTGTGGTAGTGGTTTCCTCTCCAATATTAACGGACCTTCTACCGGTTAAAATTCTGTAAATGCCAAACGATGTAAAACCAAAGACCAAAGCGGCCTGAGCGCGCTTCAGTCTTTGATTTTGATCCTTCGGGCTTGTTACCAGCTTGCTTTCTTTACCCCGGGGATCTTACCTGCGAGCGCCATGTCGCGGAAAGTTACCCTTGAGATACCGAATGTACGCATGAAACCACGCGGACGGCCGGTAAGCTTGCAACGGTTGTGTAAACGTACCGGTGATGCATTCTTTGGCAACTTGTCCAAAGCTTCATAATCGCCGGCTGCTTTCAATGCTGCACGTTTCTCTGCGAATTTCGCTACCAGTTTCTGGCGTTTTAATTCGCGCGCTTTTACACCTTCTTTAGCCATTAGTAATGATATTTTGATTTTTAAATGGTAAACCGAATTGTTTCAGTAATTCCAGCGCTTCTACGTCAGAATTCGCCGAAGTTACGAAAGTAATATCCATCCCTAAAATTTTATTGATCTTATCGATGTTGATCTCAGGGAAAATGATCTGCTCGGTAATACCGAGGGTATAATTTCCTTTTCCGTCAAAGCCTTTGTCATTGATACCTTTGAAGTCACGAATACGTGGCAGGGCAACAGCGATCAGGCGGTCAAGAAACTCATACATGTTGTTGTCGCGCAATGTAACACGAACCCCAACAGGCATACCTTTACGGAGTTTGAAGTTAGAGATATCCTTTTTTGATTTGGCACCTACAGCCTGCTGACCGGTAATGGTAGTCAGTTCAGCGATAGAAGTGTCCATAATCTTTTTGTCGGTTACCGAAAAACGGCCAACACCCTGATTGATGGAGATCTTTGTAAGTTTAGGAACCTGCATAACCGTTTTATAGTTAAACTTCTCCTTGAGGTTATTTACGATCTCCTCTTTGTATTTGCTTTTAAGTCTTGGTGTCTGTGCCATTATTTGATCTCCTCTCCTGAAATTTTAGCTACTCTTACCAATTTGCCATCAGCGTTCAGTTTCCTGCCAACGCGGGTTGTTTTTCCTGATTTAGGGTCAACCAGCATCAGGTTTGAGATATGAAGAGGAGCCTCTTTTTTAATGATACCGCCATTCGGGGTTGCAGCATTTGGTTTGGTGTGTCTTGACACCAGGTTGATGCCCTCAACAATGGCTTTGTTTTTATCGGTCAGTACCTGCAGTACTTTACCTTGCTGGCCTTTTGAGTCGCCGGCAATTACTTTCACTAAATCACCTGTGCGGATCTTTAATTTTGGATTTGCTACTTTCTTTTCCATTTTATAATACCTCCGGTGCTAATGATACAATTTTCATAAATTGTTTTTCACGTAATTCCCTTGCTACCGGGCCAAAAATACGTGTACCGCGTGGCTCATCCTGGGCATTCAGCAATACTGCTGCATTGTCGTCAAAACGAATGTAAGAACCGTCTTTTCTTCTGATCTCTTTCTTTGTTCTTACTACCACTGCTTTAGAAACGGCTCCTTTTTTGATGTTACCTGAAGGCAATGCGCTTTTAACGGTAACAACGATTTTGTCGCCGATAGATGCATAAC
The DNA here is from genome assembly GCF_004138205.1 of Pedobacter sp. SYP-B3415. Taxonomy (GTDB): domain Bacteria; phylum Bacteroidota; class Bacteroidia; order Sphingobacteriales; family Sphingobacteriaceae; genus Pedobacter. The sequence continues at coordinate 61,159 of NZ_RXNQ01000033.1, read as the reverse complement.
GTTTGCCGGTTCCACCAAGCACACGGATAACCAATACTTCTTTTGCGCCGCTGTTGTCAGCAACGTTTAATCTTGATTCCTGCTGTACCATGTTATTTAGCCCTTTCTAAAATTTGTACCAATCTCCAGTTTTTGTTCTTACTCAGCGGACGAGTCTCCATGATCAGTACGGTGTCACCGATACCACATTCGTTTTTCTCGTCATGAGCCATAAATTTGGTAGTTTTCTTTACGAACTTACCATAGATCGGGTGTTTCACTTTACGTTCAACTGAAACCACAACAGATTTATCCATCTTGTTGCTTACTACTAAGCCCGTTCTTGTCTTTCTTAATTGTCTTTCCATTTCGACGCTAAAATTATTTAGTTTCTGAAGCTGACTCGGCTTTCTTCACCGCAGTCAGTTGAGTGGTTAAGCGGGCGATATCTTTTCTCACCTTTGATATCCGCGAAGGATTTTCAATAGCTGAGATGGTGTGGGCAAACTTCAACTTCGTCAAGTTTTCCTTTTCTTCCGCAATTTTAGCTACTAACTCCTCTTTTGAAAGCCCTGTAATTTCTGAGTTCTTCATTTTATTCTTCTTTTGCGTTGACAGTTGCAGGTTTGAGATGGCCTCAAGCGCCTGCTAACTTCAACTTTTGAACTTATGCTTCTACGTAATCTCTACGTACTACAAATTTTGTTTGGATCGGTAATTTCTGAGCGGCTAAACGCATTGCTTCTTTGGCAATTTCCAAAGGCACGCCTTCAGCTTCGAAAATAACACGTCCGGGTCTTACTACGGCAACCCAGTATTCAGGGGCACCTTTACCTTTACCCATACGTACTTCAGCAGGTTTTTTGGTAACCGGTTTGTCCGGGAAAATCCTGATCCATACCTGGCCTTCACGTTTCATGTAACGTGTTACGGCGATACGGGCAGCCTCGATCTGGCGACTGGTGATCCAGGTAGCTTCCAGGGACTTGATTCCGAAAGAACCGAATGCAAGCTCAGCCCCACGGGTGGCTAAACCTTTCATCCTGCCCTTTTGCATCTTCCTGAACTTCGTTCTTTTTGGCTGTAACATTTTCTTTTAAAATAGGATCGTTAAAAACGATTATGATAAACTGAATTAATTATTTACGGGGACCTCTGTTTTGTCCACCGCCACGGTTATCTCTTCCGCCACCACGGTTGTCTCTTCCACCACCGCGATTGTCTCTTCCGCCACCACGGTTATCTCTTCCACCGAAAGAAGCCGACTCTGAGCGAGGACCGCCTTTGGTGTTGGTATTGGCTGCACCGATGTTTGGTGAAAGGTCACGCTTACCGTAAACCTCACCTTTACAGATCCAGACTTTGATACCGATTTTACCATAGGTGGTCAAAGCTTCTGCCAATGCATAATCAATATCGGCACGGAAAGTATGCAAAGGAATTCTTCCTTCTTTATACTGCTCGGTACGTGCCATCTCGGCACCACCTAAACGACCTGAGGTCATGATTTTGATACCTTCAGCACCCATACGCATGGTAGAGGCGATTGAAGATTTCATGGCCCGGCGGAAAGATATCCTTGCTTCCAGTTGTTTTGCGATGCCTTCTGCTACCAGCTGTGCATCCAGCTCAGGTCTTTTGATCTCGAAAATGTTGATCTGAATTTCCTTTTTTGTAAGTTTTTTCAGCTCTTCCTTGATCTTGTCAACCTCCTGGCCTGCTTTACCGATCACGATACCCGGACGGGCAGTGTGAATGGTCACAGTGATGCGTTTAAGCGTACGCTCGATCACTACTTTAGCTACACCACCTTTTGCGATACGCGCAGAAAGGTATTTTCTTATTTTTTCGTCCTCAACTAATTTATCGGAGTAGTTGTTGCCACCGAACCAGTTAGAATCCCAACCTTTGATGATTCCTAATCTGTTACCTATTGGATGTGCTTTTTGTCCCATTTCTCCTATTAGTTTTGAGTTTCTTGAATTTTGCTGTCTACAACCAGCGTAACATGGTTAGACCGTTTGCGGATCCTGTAACCACGTCCCTGAGGTGCAGGTCTGAGGCGTTTAAGCTGACGACCACCGTCTACAGTTGCGGTTTTAACATACAACTGATTTTCTTCAGGGCGGGCACCTTCATTCTTGTTCTCCCAGTTTTTGATGGCAGACAACAGAAGTTTCTCAACTCTGATTGCTACTTCTTTATTGGTGAATTTTAAGATATGCAATGCTTTCTCAACACGTTCACCTCTGATAAGATCTACAACCAGACGCATTTTGCGCGGTGAGGTTGGACAATTATTTAATTTTGCTACTGCTTCCATTGTCTAATTATTTTTTCTTTTCAGCGTGTCCTCTGAATGTACGGGTCGGAGCAAACTCTCCCAGTTTGTGACCTACCATGTTTTCTGTAACATACACAGGGATAAATTTATTACCGTTGTGTACTGCGAATGTATGACCAACGAAGTCCGGAGAGATCATTGATCTGCGTGACCAGGTTTTGATTACAGACTTTCTGCCTGAATCATTCATAGAGACTACTTTTTTCTCTACGTTGTGGTCAATATAGGGTCCTTTTTTTATCGAACGAGCCATTATTTTTTCCTTCTCTCTATGATGAAACGATTAGAATATTTCTTAAGGGTACGGGTTTTGTAACCTTTCGCCAGTACACCTTTGCGTGAGCGTGGGTGACCACCTGATGAACGGCCTTCACCACCACCCATAGGGTGATCTACCGGGTTCATGGCAACACCACGAACGCGCGGACGGCGACCCAACCAACGGTTGCGGCCTGCTTTACCCAATACTTCATTTGCATGGTCTGAGTTAGATACGGTACCGATGGTAGCCATACAGTCAGCCAGGATCATGCGTGTTTCACCCGAAGGCATTTTAACGATGGCGTATTTCCCGTCGCGGGCTGCCAGCTGTGCATAAGCACCTGCTGAACGCGCCAGCTGCGCACCTTTACCAGGATGGATCTCCAGGTTATGAACAATCGATCCCAAAGGAATATTAGCCAGTTTCAATGCATTACCAACCTCAGGAGCTACTGATACGCCAGACACAAGCGTCTGACCTACCTGAAGACCTTCAGGAGCAATGATATAACGTTTCTCGCCATCAGCGTAGTGCAACAAGGCAATACGCGCAGTACGGTTCGGATCGTACTCTACAGATGCTACTGTAGCAGGGATATCAAACTTATCGCGTTTGAAATCGATCAGACGGTAAGACTTCTTGTGGCCACCACCCAGGTAGCGCATAGTCATCTTACCACTGTTGTTACGTCCACCGGACTTCTTTACTGATACAACCAATGATTTTTCGGGCTTGGTTGCTGTGATCTCCGTAAATGAAGCACCGACCCGGAAGCGGGTGCCCGGAGTAACCGGTTTAAATTTTCTTAAGCCCATAGTTATAAATGATTCTTATTAAATGTTTGCGTAATAATCAATTGTTTCTCCTGCTTTCAGCGTTACTACTGCTTTTTTGTATTTCGGGCTGCGGCCTGAAACAAAACCTGCTTTTGTGTAACGTGATTTAGCTTTACCATCAACTACCATGGTATTGATAGCAACGATGTTTACGCCATACATTTTTTCAATCGCCTGTTTGATCTGAAGCTTGTTTGCTTTGTGATCTACTTTGAAAGTAAAGCGGTTAGACTTTTCTGTTAATGCAGAAGCCTTTTCTGTTAATATTGGTTTCTTTAAAATCTCCATATTACTTGGCAAATGCCTCCTCCAGCGTTTTAACAGAATCAGCGGTCAACAAAAGTTTGCCGGCGTTCAGCACGTCGTACGTGTTCAGCTCAGCAGCTGTGATCACTTTTGCCTTTTGGATGTTTCTGCTTGATAAATAGATATTGTTGTTTTGCGCAGGTAATACCAACAGGGTTTTCTCACCACCCAGGTTCAGGGCGTTAACCAGGTTGATATAGTTTTTGGTTTTGATTGAATCAAAGCTGAAATCTTCAAGAACAACAACATTGTTGTCTTTTGCTTTGTACGCCAGGGCCGATTTACGGGCCAGAGACTTCAGTTTACGGTTCAGTTTGAAACCATAATCACGTGGCTGAGGACCGAAAACACGACCACCACCGTTAAACAATGGCGATTTGATATTTCCTGCACGGGCACCACCTGTACCTTTTTGTTTATACAATTTACGGGTAGAACCGGCAATCTCGTTACGTTGCTTAGCTTTGTGCGTTCCCTGGCGCTGGTTGGCAAGGTACTGCTTCACATCTAAGTAAATCGCATGGTCGTTAGGCTCAATCCCAAATACCGACTCAGGAAGTTGCACCTTGGCACCTGTTTCTTTTCCTGAAATGTTTACTACTTTAACTTCCATCTTGCTTACTTATCTAAGATTACGTAAGATCCTTTAGCTCCCGGTACGGAACCACTAACTACCAACAGGTTTTGCTCAGCATAAACTTTCAGTACCTGAAGGTTCTGAACTTTCACGCGGTCACCACCTGTTCTGCCCGCCATGCGCATTCCTTTGAATACACGTGAAGGATAAGACGACGCACCCAGTGAACCAGGTGCACGCATCCTGTTGTGCTGACCGTGGGTTTGTCCGCCAACACCACCAAATCCGTGGCGTTTCACAACACCCTGAAAACCTTTACCTTTTGAGGTTCCTACCACATCGACAAAATCGCCTTCCTGGAACAGATCCACAGTAACAACATCACCCAGGTTAAGCTGAGATTCGAAGGTTGTGAATTCTACCAGTTTGCGTTTTGGCGTGGTGTTCGCTTTAGCGAAGTGACCTTTCAAAGGAGAGGTGGTGTTTTTTTCTTTCGCGTCGGCGTAACCGAGTTGAATTGAAGAGTAACCGTCTGTCTCAGCGGTCTTTACCTGTGTTACCACACAAGGCCCAGCTTCGATTACAGTACAAGGTATGTTTCTACCTTCTGCATCGAAAATACTGGTCATTCCTACTTTTTTTCCAATAATTCCTGACATTTTCTATTTTAATTTAACACCCATCGAAGCAGTAGGGCTTCGTTCAAGGTGGTTGTACATCCCCCTAAAAGGGACGGCAAAAATAGGAAAGAATTCTTAATTTTCAAATAGTTAGCGAATTATTTTTGCAAATAATCCGGCCACAGGAACGGGCCGTGTCTGAGCCTCTTGCGCAGCCGCTATGATCAGTGTGTAAACCCGCCGTTCATGCTGATACCGATAATGGTCAGGATGAGGAGGCCGATTGCAACGTACAGGTAGTCGCGCTCGATCAGAAAACTGAATATCGAAAAAACTACCCGGGCTATGGGCGTAAAGATGAGCAGCAGAATACCAAACTGGATGACGGCCATACCATCCAGCGTAAGCACGCCCCGCAGTATACCGCCTATAGAAGCAAGCCTGGGCCCCTGGGCACGGAAGATGCTGTAGTCTACCGGCTGCCTCGCATGGCTCACCATGAAGATGATTCCGCCAAGCAATACGATACCCAATGAGGTGTAAACACCCGTACGAAGCAGGGTACCTATGATCACCTGGATATCTTTATCTCCTGTATAATGTCTCGGCTCTTTACTCATATCTTGCCAGAAAGACCGTTATAGATCATTTGAAGTGCGAGGAATATAATTACTACAGCAAACACTTTTTTAAGCATTCCGGTTTGCGTGCGCAGCAAAACCCGCGAACCGATCTGTGCACCCGTAAGCACCCCGAGCGCAACAGGCATAGCAATGCCCGGGTCGATCTGCCCCCTGTGCAGGTACACAACGGCGCTGGCTGCAGCGGTCACACCCATCATAAAATTGCTGGTGGTGGTAGAAACTTTAAATGGAATGCGCATGATATTATCCATGGCGATAACCTTTAAAGCCCCTGAGCCTATGCCGAGCAGACCGGAAAGCGTTCCGGCAAACAGCATCATGAAAAATCCGCCCGGAACGTGTTTCACCGTATAGGGATGCTGCCTGCCACAGTCCGGATAACTTCCATTAAGTTTAAATTTATTTCCAAGACCACTGACAGCGAGGTTATCGCTATGATCGGCCTTTTTTCGCAGGGCGGCAAGCGCAGAGAAAATGAGGATGCAACCGAAAACCACCGCGATGTAACCCGGATTCAGGTAGACGGCCAGAACGGCGCCAAGCACGGCACCGACTGTTGTCGCGATCTCAAGGAACATGCCTATGCGGATGTTGGTTATGCCTTCTTTAACATAGGCGGCAGCAGAGCCCGATGAGGTAGCAATAACTGAAATGATCGAGGCCCCAATGGCATAATGGATATCTACACCAAGTACAAGCGTAAGCAGCGGAATGATGATCACCCCGCCGCCAAGACCGGTGAGTGACCCTAAGAAACCCGCTAATAGCGATCCGAAAAGCACAATCAGCGTGAAAATGATGACGGTCATCCGGCAAATATACAGTCCGGCAGATCGTTCAAAGAATATAAACAGACAAATTAAAATCTAGTTTACTGCTGGTTTTAATAGATTTTAGGCGGTAAAATTGCCTGGTTGAAAAAGCTAAAAATCGCCTTGCACAATAATTTTGTCCGATTTTTGTTAACTTACTTAAAGTGCCTCAAATTAAATCATGAACATAAAAACTACTTTTTCCCCGCTCCTGCTCATTGTCCTGTGTTTAACATTCTTTGGTGCCGGTGCCCAGGTACGCGATACCAGCCGCAACACAGATCCCTCACTTCGCGGACAGTATAATTTCATGCTGTCAAAGTCCCGGAACATGAATGGTTACCGGTTGATTAATCCGAACCGGTTGTCAGGTCTCTGGAAAAATGTCAACGACAGTCTCCGCGCCGAACGTAGCCAGCTGGCCAAAGCAAGAACAAAGATTAAGGAACAAGCGGCTACCATCGCTTCGCTTAACAAAGACATCAGCGGAAAAGAAAGTTCGTTGAACGAGGCCACCACCCGGGTGGATGAAATCCGGTTCTTAGGCATCCCGTTTAATAAAGGAACCTACAGTACACTGGTCTGGTCAATCATTATCGTGCTGGGTGCGGCGCTGGCATTTATTATCTTCCGGTCGGCCAGCTACCGAAAAGAGGCCCGATACCGGGTGCAGCTTTTCCAGGAGGTTTCTGAAGAGTACCAGCAGTACAAGATCAAGGCGAACGAAAAGGAAAAAAAGCTGGCCCGCGAACTGCAGGACGAGCGCAACAAAATGGACGATTTGCGGGGAAGGTGATGGATTTGCTCCGGACGAAAGCCGTTAAGAAGAGCAAGGAAAAAAGAACCTGGACAATAGACCGCAGCGTGTAAGCCCTCAATGAGACTAAAAGATAAAAGAACCAGGACGAACGACCACGGCGCACCCCTCAATACGCCAGAACCGGCCGAGGGGTTTCTGCACAACGTCTAAATACGAACTACGAATACCTATATACTATACCCCTCCGGGAGAGCAAGGAACAAAGAACCGGGACGAACGACCACGGCGTCTAACCCCTCAATGAGACTAAAAGATAAAAGAACCAGGACGAACGACCACGGCGCACCCCTCAATACGCCAGAACCGGCCGAGGGGTTTCTGCACCACGTCTAAATACGAACTACGAATACCTATATACTATACCCCTCCGGGAGAGCAAGGAACGAAGAACCGGGACGAACGACCACGGCGCACCCCTCAACACGCCAGAACCGGTCGAGGAGTTTCTGCACCACGTCTAAATACGAACTACGAATACCTATATACTATTCCATGTCTCAAGACTCAAATCTCATATCTCAAATCTCCTTAACTCACTCCGTCACCCCACGCCGTCATCCCGAAGCGCGTTATGTAACTCCTATCTGACCTGATCGCAACGGCGAGGGATCCCCTGCGAACAGGCAACTGCGACCGTTCGCGCGGGGCGAACAAAAAAAAATCCCGGCCGAAGCCAGGATTTTTTTTAACCTTTTGTGAAATCACACCTTGATTTCAACTTCAACACCGCTAGGCAATTCAAGTTTCATCAGGGCGTCTACGGTTTTAGAGTTTGAACTGTAGATATCCAGCAGCCTTTTGTAGGCACACAGTTGGAACTGCTCACGCGCTTTTTTGTTTACGTGTGGTGAACGCAAAACGGTAAACACTTTCTTCTCTGTTGGCAACGGAATCGGACCGCTAACCACTGCGCCAGTAGGCTTTACTGTTTTTACGATTTTTTCTGCTGATTTGTCAACCAGGTTGTAATCGTAAGATTTCAATTTAATTCTGATTCTTTGGCTCATGATATGTATTAATGTGGCCGTGGTTAGAGCTATTTATAACAACGGCCGGGTGTAAATTCAATGCAAAACCGGATTCGGAAAACCCGAATCCGGTTTATGTATGGTTTAGTCTAACGACTTAACTTTACCTTTTGATTTTGCAATCACCTCGTCCTGAACGTTTTTAGGCGCCGGCTCGTAGTGATCGAACTCCATGGTAGATGTTGCACGACCTGAAGTAATGGTACGCAATTGAGTTACATAACCAAACATTTCAGAAAGTGGAACCAGGGCTTTGATTACCTGTGAACCGTTACGGGTGTCCATACCTTGCAGCTGGCCACGACGACGGTTAAGGTCGCCCATTACATCACCCATGTTTTCTTCAGGAGTAAGTACCTCGATCTTCATGATCGGCTCCATCAGAACAGGTTTACATTTTGGCAACGCTTCGCGGAACGCTGAACGGGCAGCGATCTCAAATGAAAGAGCATCAGAGTCGACCGCGTGGAATGAACCATCGATCAGACGAACTTTCATATCCGGAAGCGGGAAGCCTGCAAGAACACCATTGCTCATCGCTGCAGCAAAACCTTTCTCAACAGATGGAATAAACTCACGTGGGATTGAACCACCAACGATTTCGTTTACGAACTGCAGACCACCTTTTTCGAAGTCAGCATCGATCGGAGAAATAACAACCTGGATATCGGCAAATTTACCGCGACCACCAGTTTGTTTTTTATAGGTTTCACGGTGCTGCGTTGTGCCGGTAATTGCCTCTTTATAAGCAACCTGTGGCGCACCCTGGTTTACTTCAACCTTGAACTCACGTTTCAGACGGTCGATCAGGATGTCCAGGTGAAGCTCACCCATACCTGAGATAACAGTCTGACCAGTTTCCTCGTCAGTCTGTACACGGAAGGTAGGATCCTCTTCAGCAAGTTTACCTAATGCGATACCCAGTTTATCAACGTCAGCCTGAGTTTTTGGCTCAATGGCCAGACCGATAACCGGATCAGGGAATACCATTGACTCAAGGATGATCGGGTTTTTCTCATCACACAGGGTATCACCTGTCTTGATGTCTTTAAAACCAACCACCGCACCGATATCACCGGCACCAATGTTATTGATCGGGTTTTGTTTGTTTGCGTGCATCTGGAAGATACGCGAGATACGCTCTTTGTTTTCAGAACGTGTGTTGTACACGTAAGAACCAGCATCCAGGTTACCTGAGTAAACGCGGATAAAGCACAGACGGCCTACAAACGGGTCAGTAGCAATTTTGAATGCAAGTGCCGAGAATGGCTCTTTTACATCAGGTTTGCGGCTAACTTCTTCACCTGTGTTAGGGTTCGTTCCGGTTACGCCGGTTGAATCAAGCGGCGAAGGAAGCAATTCCATAACGAGGTCGAGCATGGTTTGTACACCCTTGTTTTTGAACGAAGAACCACATACCATAGGTACGATCTTCGCATCAAGCGTAGCCTGACGCAAAGCGTTCAGAATTTCGCGCTCGGTGATTGAAGCCGGGTCTTCGAAGAATTTCTCCATCAGGCTCTCATCGTATTCAGCTACTGCTTCAAGAAGTTTTTCACGCCATTCAGCAACCTCGTCAGCCATATCATCAGGAATTGGAACTTCGGTAAAGGTCATCCCTTTATCGTGCTCATTCCAAACAATACCACGGTTGTTGATCAGGTCTACCACACCTTTGAATGCATCTTCAGAACCGATCGGCAACTGAAGCGGCACAGCGTGGCTGCCCAGCATCTCACGAACCTGCTTAACAACTTTAAGGAAATCTGCACCTGAACGGTCCATTTTGTTTACGAAACCGATACGCGGAACCTCATAATTGTTGGCAAGACGCCAGTTGGTTTCAGACTGCGGCTCAACACCGTCTACAGCTGAAAAAAGGAACACCAGACCATCCAGTACGCGCAGCGAGCGGTTTACCTCTACGGTAAAATCCACGTGGCCCGGGGTATCGATGATGTTGATGTGGTATTTATCGCCTCTGTAATTCCAGTTTACGGTAGTAGCAGCAGAGGTAATGGTGATACCACGTTCTGCTTCCTGTACCATCCAGTCCATTGTTGAAGCACCTTCGTGAACCTCACCAATTTTGTGGTTTACACCCGCGTAATAAAGAATACGCTCGGTGGTTGTTGTCTTACCGGCATCGATGTGAGCGGCAATACCTATATTTCTGGTATATTTTAAGTCTCTTGACATTTTCTTTTTATTTCGAAAGAACGGCCGTAACAGGTTAGCAGATATTTAAGCCGCAACCGGCTGCTGCCGTTCAGTCATTTTACTAGAATCTGAAATGTGAGAATGCTTTGTTGGCTTCAGCCATTTTGTGCGTATCCTCTTTCTTTTTCACAGCGGCACCTTCACCTTTGGCAGCAGCAACGATTTCTCCCGCCAGTTTCTCTTTCATGGTTTTTTCACCACGTCTGCGTGCAAAAGAAATAAGCCATTTCATGCCCAGTGCAGTTTTACGCTCAGGCCTAACCTCGGTCGGAACCTGGAAGTTTGCACCACCCACACGGCGTGATTTAACCTCTACAGCTGGCATAACATTACTCAAAGCACGTTTCCATACTTCAAGACCGTTTTCGTTCGCTTTTTTCTCTACCAGGTCTACAGCATCGTAGAAAATAGAATAAGCAATAGACTTTTTACCGTCGAACATCATGTTGTTCACAAAACGGGTAACCTGAACATCGTTAAATTTCGGGTCAGGAAGAATAATTCTCTTTTTTGGTTTTGACTTTCTCATCGTTATTTTCCTCCCTTAATTATTTCTTTTTGCCTTTTGCAGGAGCCGCAGCTGCTTGTCCTGGTTTAGGGCGTTTAGTACCATATTTAGAACGACGTTGGTTACGGCCATTCACACCTGATGTATCCAATGCGCCACGAATGATGTGGTAACGTACACCCGGTAAGTCTTTTACACGACCACCGCGAATCAGAACGATCGAGTGCTCCTGCAGGTTGTGACCTTCGCCAGGGATGTAAGCATTCACCTCTTTGCCGTTCGTCAAACGAACACGGGCTACTTTACGCATGGCTGAGTTTGGTTTTTTAGGGGTAGTGGTGTACACACGTGTACATACACCTCTTCGCTGTGGACAGCTGTCCAACGCCGGAGACTTACTCTTGAACTCCAGTGCTACTCTACCTTTTCTAACTAATTGTTGAATGGTTGGCATTTTGCTCTTTTTGTTTTTTTCTCTTTTTTATCTAAAAACTTTACCCCTACAATAAGGGACTGCAAAAGTAGAACAATTCTTTTTATAAATCAAGATGTTATGAAAAATTCACGATCAGATCATTCTGCCTTACCTGCGCAGCATACAAAAAGCCGGAGGCATCCGTGCCACCGGCTAAAAGACAGTTTCTTATAAACCTTTTTGCGTATGATCTGAAAAGCAGGGCCGCTGCAGGGAACAAAGCCTTTCCGGCTGTACGCTGTAGCCCTCATGCTTCGGGGCTACCGCTTCCATCCGGTTTAAAACCCAGGGCCTGTGCCTGTCGGTAATGCCTGCCCCTTGCGCCGGCGCGGGCGATTGCTAATCACGCGGAGCGTAAGTAACAATGTCAATGCCTACCCCATTCGGATCTTCAATAGCGAAATGCCGGTCGCCCCAAGGTTCATCGCGCAGCTCAATTTTTATAGGTACGCCTTTCCGTTTGATTTCGTCATAAAGCTTGTCCACGTTTTCCACTTCGATAGTCAGGTACATTCCCCTGCCGGAAAATGCTGACTGAAAGAGCGGCTGCTGTGACGGGTGGTCGGGAAACAGGAAACTGAGTTCGGCCTCCTGCCCCGGCGTATGCAGCAACAGGTAAAATTCGTTTTCAAAGGTCACACCGAAGCCCAGCGTCTCTGTGTAAAAAGCTTTACTCTCTGCGAGTTTTTTCGTAACAATGCCTGCGTTTAATTTCATCTTCTTTTGGGTTTTAGGATTAGCAGATTTTTGTGCCTGCGCACTTCCGGCCAGGAAGAGGAGCAGCAACAGTAACTGTTTCATGTCTGTATCTTTATGACAAAGTTGACTGCTTTTGCCGGCAGGTTATTGTAAAAATCGGACAATTACCTGCCGAAAGCCCTTCCCGGGGTTACCCCATACAAGCTTTTAAACTCCTTTATAAAATGCGCCTGGTCATAATAACCGGCATCAAAAAACAGTTTATTCTGTTTCAGGCTTTGCACAGAGGGTTTTGCCCGGAGCACATGCTGAAAGCGCACCACTTTACTGAACGTCTTGGGCGTATCGCCGATGTAATGCGAAAAGACACGCCTGAGCTGCCTGCCGCTCAGGCCGGTGTCAAGATCTTTTTCTACATCAAGCACACCCGAACGTTGCAGAATCAGGGCCAGCGCGCCGTAGAAGCGTGTATCAGGCACGATTTGGCGCGACAGGCATGCGCGTATGGAATCGTTAAAAACTTCAAGCAGCGAACTGAGGGGTGCTGTCGGATCTGCGCATTCACGAAACAGGGCCGCCAGTTCCGGCAGCACATCAGCAAGAGCAGCATACCTGTTGCTCAGTTCTGCTGCATGAATGCCAAACAGCAGCGGCAGCATGCCGGGAAGAAACCGGATTCCCACATAATCAAAGCTGGGTTCAAGCGGAAATTCGGTGTACTGTCTGCAAAACCCCATGATAAAAGCCGCTGCCGGATTGGCCCGTTCCATATAAATGTCAATACACCCATCTGCAACTACCCGATACACAAAAGGCTCAGACAACCGGACCGAAGTCTTCAATTGCCAGTAACAATAGATATAAGGCTGAAGCGCCGGTGCGGGGAGAAATTCACTGTAGCTGACCGCCCCACCATGCGCACTCACGGTTGGCTGAACCGGCACATATAAATTACGGATGTCAGGCAGCATAAACTCCAGCTACTTTTTAATTACGATTTCCCGCCCCGTCACAAGGCTGAATTTAAACACCCTGAAAATGCCTTCATCAATCACTTCAATAGATTCAACTAAACCTGTTTTCGAAAATGTATCCGTAACCATGTCTCCTTCTTTTACCGACTGAAGCACTTCCTGAGTGGTCTCCTGATTTAATCTGATCATTTCCTGGCTGGCCGCTTGTGCTAAACCTCTGCAAACATAGCCATATCATTTTATACAGCTTCATTTTGAAGCACCTGATTGCGACATAAAGATGACACATACTAAAGTTAATTAATAAATTTACTTTAGTATTTTTGTATCATGGTTAGCGAAGACAAAGTATCAGCACTCAGACTGGGGTTATTCAGGCTTGCACGGCTATTGAGAAGACAGAATCTCGATCTGTCCTTTTCTCAAACAGAATTTAATATCCTCGGACTCCTTGGCAGGCGAAAGAACCTCCTGCCGTCAGAAATTGCGCAGGAAGAGAAGATTTCTGCACAGGCAATTTCTCAAAACCTGAATACAATGGAGCGGGCGGGGCTGATTTCCCGCCAGACAGACCCGGGAGACCGCAGAAAAACGGTTATCAGTTTAAGTAAAACCGGTCTTGAGATTCTTGACAAGGTCAAACATGAGCGCGATATATGGCTTCTCAGGGCCATGGAGCAAAAACTAACAGCTGAGGAGCGGGAACAACTACTTGCAGTTGCACCGCTGCTTCATAAATTAACAACAGAAGAGTAATGTTCAGATCGTTTAAATATTATAATTACAGGCTGCATTTTAGCGGTCAGGCATTGTCCCTCATCGGGACCTGGATGCAGCGGGTTGCAATCAGCTGGCTGGTTTACCGTGTTACGGGCTCAGCGTTTATGCTCGGTCTGGTCAGCTTCCTCGGCCTCATTCCATCATTAATACTAGCGCCGTTTGCCGGAGCGTTTGCGGACCGGAACAACAAGTACAAAATTGTACTGTGGTGTCAGGTGGCTTTTATGGCCCAGGCCGGCATGCTCGCCCTGCTTACGTTTAGCGGAAATTATAACATGGTATTGATATCGATACTCAGTTTGCTGCAGGGCATCATCAGTACCTTCGAGACAACAGGCCGCCAGTCGCTCGTTGCCGAACTGGTCGATGATCGCGAGGATCTGCCGAATGCACTCGCACTAAACTCATCGGCGTTCAATGCAGCAAGACTGCTTGGACCCGCGCTGGCCGGTATCGTATTGAGTACCTTTGGTGAGAACGCATGTTTTCTCATCAACTTCCTTAGTTTCATTCCTGTTATTACCTGTCTGCTGTTTATGAAACTGCGGCCATACATGCCGCAGGTAACCACCGGAAATGCCTGGGAAGGCTTAAAAGAAGGCTTCCATTACCTGGAACGCACGCGCGATATTTCCTCACTAATTGTGGTACTTGCCTTGTCCAGCCTGCTCGTGATCCCCTTCTCTACCCTGTTACCCGTCTTTGCCAAAGACATTTTTCATGGTGATGCAACAACCTTCAGCTGGTTTGAAAGTGCCGGAGGTTTGGGCGCTCTGATCGGTGCTGTTTACATGGCAAGATTGAAAGGTGCAAAAAATCTTCCGGTTATTGTTATTGGCGCCAATGTGATTTTTGCCCTGGGCGTGATTTTCCTGTCCTTCTCGCCAAGCGTATGGCTCGCGCTGATATTTACCTCGCTTGCCTGTACCGGCCTGATGACGCAAAACGCCGCAATCAATACCTATATACAAACGCATGCTGCACCTGAAATGCGCGGGCGGGCAATAAGTTATTATATCATGGCTTTTCAGGGCGTCTTGCCGGTGGGTACGCTGCTGATCGCGACGGCTGCACATTTTATTGGCACACAGGCAACGGTATTGTTTGAAGGACTGACCGGCTTACTCATAATCGGCCTGTACGCCCGGTATCTGCGCAGGCAGAAATCTGCCGGAAATGGCCGGGTCATTTCAATGACCGATTGGTTTAAACAACTGGCCAGCTAGGTAAGCCGGCCGAATGCGGGGGAAGCTACGAGATATAAACGCCGTCTTCCTGACCTTCTACATCCATGACAACATCCACGTGTTCTTTCAGAATAGTAGCCAGCTCAAGCCCAACATAGTCTGTAGCGATCGGGAAAATTTTATGACTGCGGTCAACCAGCACAACGGTGCGGATCTTTTTATGCGGGGTGTTCAGAAATAGTCCGAAACCGTAAGCGAGCGTTTTTCCGCTGTTCAGCACATCATCTACCAGGATAATCACCTTACCGGCCCACTGTTCGGCGTTCAGGTCTGAACCTGCGATCAGCCTGCTGCTCTCTTTCTCAAGATCAATGCGCATCATCGTAACCCGGAAGTCTGCAATCTTTTCCAGCACGCGCTGCAGCCGCAGGGCAACCCGGTAACCGCGGTCCCATATTCCGGCAAGTACGATTTCGGTTTCGTCCATATTATCTTCCAGAATCTGGTAGGCAATCCGGTCTATTTTCTGCTGGATCTGTTTTTTATTGAGAATCAGTAACTGCGATGCTGGCATGGCGCTGTGTTTGAATTGCAAAAAGAACAATTTTGAGCTGGAAAATCAAGTAATAAAATTTTATTCACGTCATGCAACGTTTGCACCGTGCCTGGCGTCTAATCAACAAACAATACAGACATGAAGAACTTATTTTCCAGATACAGCTTCGCCATCCTGACGCTGGGACTGCTTGCGTTCACCGCTTCGGCACAATCACGCCAGGTTCAGGTAAAGAATTACAACAGCATTTCTGTTTCAAGCGGGATGGATCTTTATTTGAAACAAGGTAGCAGCGAGTCGATTGTTATCCAGGCCGACCGGGAAATATCTGACAATATTGTTGTCGAACAAAAAGGCAGCTCGCTCAGCATCCGGTTCAGGAACGGTTTCAGTTGGAAAAATCTGTTTAATAACAAGCCGATTAAGATCTATGCCACATATAAAAATCTGAATGTGGTCAGTGCTTCAGGCGGAAGCGATGTCTATAGCCAGAATGCAATAAAAACAAACAGCCTGTCTTTGAAAGCCTCAGGAGGTTCAGACCTGAAGCTGTCGCTGGCCTGCGAGGAGCTCATAGTTCAGGTATCAGGCGGTTCAGACGCAGAACTGAACGGAAGAGCAACCAATATGGCGCTCGATGCCAGCGGCGGTAGCGATATTGATGCGTTCAATCTAGCTTCTGATTATGCGCGGATTCGTGCCACAGGCGGTTCTGATGTAAACGCCCAGGTGAATAAAGCACTCGAAGCAGGTGCAAGTGGCGGAGGCGATGTAACATTTAAAGGAAACGCGACTCTAAAGAAAACATCGTCTTCAAAAAGTGGAGACGTTAGAAGAGCAAAATAAATTTAGGTTAGTTTTTAGTTAAACGCCGGATGTGGATGCATCCGGCGTTTTTTATGCTTTGTATGGGTAATACACGAAATTTGCACCTTCCGGAACAATCACAAACAGACACATATAGTCTTCCGGCTTTTTATAGCTTTTAAGAAATTGCTCTTTTCGTTTCGGATCGATAACACCTTTTTCAATAAATTCTTCAAGCGTAGAAGCGTGAATGGTCCAGTTGGTATTCAGCTCATCTTTATCAAGGATCATCTCGCCAAGGTTTACCTGGTGCTGGTGAGCGATGAAGATCGGATGAGCGGATATTCCCTCGACCATAATTTCCACAGCCACTTCCTTGATCGATTCTGTATAAAAGTCAAGATCCTTTTCCAGGCTGATCAGCGGACTTTTTGGTTTTTCTTCGCCGGGAGCCCCGGTACCCAGCAATTCTTCTCTATCCATAGTTAAGCGATTACTTCTCCTGTTTTTAATTCAAGCAACACCACGTTTTCCACATGTTGTGTATGGGGAAACATATCTACCGGACGAATGCGCACAACGTCATATTTTTCGGCAAGCAATGCAAGATCCCTCGCCTGAGTCGCAGCATTACAGCTCACATAAACAATGCGCGGAGACTCCATTTCCAATAACCTTGCTACGACATCGGCATGCATACCTGCCCTCGGCGGGTCGGTGATCACCACATCAGGCTTACCATGCTGACTGATGAAATCTTTAGTGAGGATATCCTTCATATCTCCGGCGTAGAAGGTCGTGTTGTCGATACCGTTCAGCGCGGAATTAAATTTAGCATCTTCAATCGCCGTTGGCACATATTCAATGCCAACCACATGTTTTACATCGGCAGCGACAAAGTTGGCAATAGTTCCGGCACCGGTGTACAGGTCATACACCAGTTCGTTACCTGTAAAGCCGGCAAACTCCCGTGTAATCTTATAGAGTTCCCAGGCTTGCTCTGAATTGGTCTGGTAGAATGACTTTACCCCAATTTTAAAACGGATTTCCCGCGCTGTATTGCCCTGGCCCGCAATCATTTTTTCAAAAATATGATCCCGACCGGCGTAGAGCACAACTTCCTGGTCAAAAATGGTATCGTTCTTTTTCTGGTTCTCGATGTAAAGAAGTGATGTAATATGCGGAAACTCTGCTTTCAGGAAAGCCATCAGTCCGTCGATCTGTTGGGGCGATGCATAGGCAAAAACAACAGCCACCATAACTTCGCCGGTACTGGCCGTTCTGATAATCAGGTTTCGTAATGCACCTTCATGGTTGCGCAGATCATAAAAGCTAAGTTCATGCTCAAGCGCGTAAGCCCGAACCTTGTTCCGAATGCTGTTTGACGGCTCATCCTGCAGCCAGCAATGGTTAATGTCAAGAATTTTATCAAAGCGAAGCGGAACATGAAAACCAAGTGCGTTGAGTTGCAGCGCTTGATCACTGCCCATATCATTGTTGTCGAGCCAGCGTTTGTTTGAGAAAGTAAACTCTAGCTTGTTCCGGTAATACGTGTTTTGCGGCGCGCCAAGGATGGGCTCCATTCTGCTCGTATCAACCTTGCCCAACCGTTCGAGCGCCGAACCGACAGATCGCTGCTTGAAGCGCAGCTGTGCATCATAATCCATATGTTGCCATTTGCAACCTCCGCATGTTCCGAAATGCTCACAAAATGGTTTGGTACGGAATTCGGAAGCACGCTCAAGATTTTCAATGACTCCTTCTGCAAAGTTTTTCTTTTTTCGCAGCTGGCGGATGCTGACCACATCGCCGGGAACGGCCTTTTCAACAAAGTAGACCATATCGTCAGCCTTTCCAACCCCTTTTCCTTCTTCTGCGATATCAATGATCTCTATCCCTTCAATGATCCTGATCTCGGTATTCTTTTTTCTCATGAGGCTGCAAATATACGGACATGCAGGTTGATTTTCGAATGAGATAGTTAGAGGCTATTATCGGCAGTCTAAGAACCAAGTCCGAACGTTGATAGCCGATGGCCCTGCCAAAACAAACGGCTATCGCTACTCGCCGGACCCTAACCCGAGCAGGTTATCGCAAAGATGTAAGAGCCATTGGGGAATATGCTCGAGAAATTCAAATGCAATATCAAACTTCTGGTCTATATAAACGCTGGTTTCTAAGGTTTCCTGAGTCATGACTATTTGCTTTATCGCAGGCAATATAATAAAATATACCGAAAACCAAAACAGTACAAGATAGACAACGCAAAGTTTAACGCTGAAAAAACAAAAGCCCCGGCACAGGCCAGGGCTTCATATTTCAGTAAGGGTGGACTATCCGGCCATGTTATTGTATACCGCCTGAACATCATCATCCTCTTCCAGTTTGTCTATCAGTTTAAACACATCAGCAGCCTGTTCTTCGTTTACTTCGGTCGTCGACAGCGCGATCCGCTCTAGTTTAGCGCTTGTCAGTTCGATGCCCTTCTCTTCGAGCGTTTTCTGCATCTTGCCGAAATCTTCAAAAGCGGTCTGAACAACAGCGACATCGTTCCCCTCTTCGTCAGATTCCACATAAAGTTCTTCCAGACCGGCATCGATCAGTTCGAACTCAAGTTCTTCAAGATCCATGTCTCCGGGGTTAAAGCGGAAAACAGATTTCCTGTTAAATATAAAATCCAGCGAACCGGTTTTACCGAGCGTGCCCCCGGTTTTGTTAAAGTAACTGCGAACGTTCGCTACCGTGCGATTTGTATTGTCTGTAGCTGTCTCAATAAGAATGGCTACACCATGCAGGGCGTATCCCTCGTACACATGCTCCTCGTAGCCCTTCTCGTCTTTGCTCGAAGCGCGTTTGATTGCAGCATCGACACGGTCTTTCGGCATGTTTACAGCCTTGGCATTTTGTATTGCTGTGCGCAGTCTTGAGTTTGATTCAGGGTTAGGTCCGCCATCTTTTACCGCAATTGCGATCTCTTTACCCAGTCGGGTAAACTGAACGGCCATCTTGGCCCAGCGTTTAAACTTTCTTTCCTTTCTGAATTCGAATGCTCTTCCCATCTTTATATTTTATATAGGTATGGATAAAAATCTAAGTTAACTTTTTGTAAGGTTCTGCAGCATATCTGCTGTCATCTTTTGCAGATCGAATTCCGGCTTCCAGCCCCAGTCTTTTGTTGCAACCTGGTCATCAATAGATTTCGGCCAGCTGTTCGCGATAGCTTGCCGCGGATCGTTATCGGTGTACTGCAGGGTAAATTTTGGAATATGTTTACGAATTTCGTTTGCAAGCACTTCAGGTGTGAAGCTGAAACCTGTCAGGTTGTAGCTGGACCGAATGCTGATCCGGTCTGCAGGTGCTTCCATAAGTTCAATCGTACCCCGAATGGCGTCATCCATGTACATCATCGGCAGTTCGGTCTCTGCGTTCAGAAAACAGCTGTAACTCCCCTTTTTTAGCGCATCATGAAAAATATGAATGGCATAATCGGTGGTACCCCCGCCCGGCGCCGCCTTCCAGCTAATCAGACCCGGGTAACGGATACTTCTTACGTCAAGACCGTAACGTTGGTGATAATACTCGCACCAGCGCTCGCCGGCCAGTTTGCTGATACCGTAAACCGTATTCGGATCCATGATACAGAACTGAGGAGTCTGAGATTTCGGAGAGTTTGGTCCGAAAGCAGCAATTGAGCTTGGCCAGTAAACTTTTGCTGTTTTATAGGTGAGGGCCAGATCAAGAATATTAAGCAGCCCGTTCATGTTCAGGTCCCAGGCGAGTTTGGGATTCTGCTCCCCTGTAGCTGACAGTAGGGCGGCCAGAAGGTAAACCTGTGTGGGTTTATAGCGGGCGAAGAGGTCTGCGAGCGTGTCTTTTTCAAGAACGTTTACAAATTCAAAGGGTCCCGCGTTTTTTATGTCATAGTCCGGCCGGCGAATATCACAGGCAACCACGTTGCTTTCGCCGTGGGCCTTTCTAAGGGTATGCACCAGTTCGGTACCGATCTGGCCATTTGAGCCAAGAACAAGTATAGTTTCCTGCATGTATATCTGAATTTGAGCAAAGGTATAAATTTGGGCCTTATGGCGCTAATGACTTTCATTTTTCTTAGTGTATGCCGTTCGCAACGGCAAATTCACCGCAGCTTTTAGCGGTTAAAGCCGGTGCAGCGATTGCCCCGGAGGATGCAATGACCGGGCGTCGCGACTTGCAAGCGGGGACAGGCCCTGCCCGCTGTGGGCTGCGCTGCTTCACCGAAAGACACATGGTGGCAAGGGAAATGGCAACGTTCCCGAAAAAGACCGCGTAATAAAAAAAGTACATCTGGTTTATTCATAATTATTTGCACTGTGATACGTTTTCTTGTTACATTTAGCAAACTAATAAAACCGGAGAGCCAGAGCAAAAGCCGAGAACGAACTATTCTAAAACCATTTATCTACGTATTGCCGACGCTGCTCTGAACCGTAACAATCCTGTTTCAGGAAAGATACTTAGCGTACAATTTACACACTCTTCGGTATTATTATTTATCATTACCCGCCGAAATTACAGCCATGCTGTAGCCAGCGGGAACAACTAATAAAACGAGTAATACCAAAATAAACAACAAAATGCACAGGAGAGAAGCATTAAAAAATGTAGCCATTCTGATGGGCGGCGCCCTTTCGGCTACAACCCTCAGCGTCATTTTTGACAGCTGTAACGCGCCTTCCAAAGACTCGGACAAGCTCATCTCGGCAGACCACCAGGCACTGATCACAGAGATCACTGACGTGATCCTGCCAAAAACTTCAAGCCCGGGAGCAAAAGAAGCCGGCGTAGGTCCGTTTGTGGCTATGATGATTAAAGACTGTTTCCCTGAAGCGGCTCAGAAAGTTTTTGTGGAAGGTCTTAAAGATGTCGATGCCAGAGCTGAAAAAGCACACAACAAAAAATTTGTTGATCTGGGCACCAAAGAACGGAACGATATCATTTCCGCGCTGCGCGATGAGACGGTGAAAGTTATCGCTGCTGATAAGGAAAAAGAAGAAAAAGAGAAAGCAAGCGGAGATAACGCTACAAAAAAAGAAAAAGAGAAAAAGTCTTATTTCTTTGCCATGATGCGCGACCTGACCATTCTTGGTTTCAAAACATCTGAGCTTGGCGCAACCAAAGCATTTGCGTATGTAGACATTCCCGGCCGCTACGATGGCTGTACAGACCTGAAACCTGGTCAGAAACTCTGGGCATAACCACACAAACGAACAAAACATATGAATTTAAATATCAAAGCAACAGCTGAGAACACCTACGACGCCATCGTAGTCGGTTCAGGTATCAGCGGAGGCTGGGCAGCAAAGGAGCTGACCGAAAAAGGACTGAAGGTACTTTTACTTGAGCGCGGCCGGAACATCGAGCATGTGAAGGATTATGATACCGCTATGAAGAAGCCATGGGAGTTTCAACACCGCGGCTGGCTTACCCAGGAGCAGATCGCTTCGCACCCTGTGCAGAAACGCGATTATCCATATTCTGAATTTAACGAAAAGTTCTGGGTGAATGACCTGGAATGCCCATATACCGAGGTAAAGCGTTTTGACTGGTACCGCGGGTTCCACGTTGGTGGCAAGTCACTCATGTGGGGACGCCAGAGTTACCGCCTCAGCGATCTGAACTTCGAAGATAATGCCAAAGACGGTCACGGCACCGACTGGCCAATCCGTTATGCAGATATCGCGCCATGGTATGACTATGTAGAGAAGTTTGCAGGCATCAGCGGACAGGCTGAGAATTTTCCGCACTTTCCTGACGGACAGTTCCTGCCGCCAATGGAGCTGAACTGCGTTGAAAAGTCTGTAAAAAAACGTGTTGAGGAACATTATAAAAAGCAGCGTATCATTACCATTGGTCGTGTTGCCAACCTGACCAAACCGCACAATGGCCGCGGCAACTGTCAGTACCGTAACCTGTGCAGCCGTGGTTGTCCGTTCGGTGCCTATTTCAGCACCCAGTCTTCTACCCTGCCTGCAGCGGTAGCAACCGGCAACCTGACGCTTCGTCCTTTCTCAATCGTAACTGAAGTGATCTACGACAAGGAAACCAAAAAAGCAAAAGGTGTTCGTGTGATCGATGCGGAAAGCAACGAAACTATGGAGTTCTATGCAAAGGTGTTCTTCCTGAACGGTTCTACGCTTGGAACAACCTTCCTGCTGCTTAATTCGACTTCAAACGAGCATCCTGAAGGCCTTGGAAACGGCAGCGGGCAGCTCGGTCACAACCTGATGGACCACCATTTCCGTTGCGGTGCCTCGGGTGAGGTAGAAGGATTTGACAACAAGTATACATATGGCAGAAGGGCTAACGGTATCTACGTACCGCGTTACCAGAATATCGGCAGCGACAAACGCGACTTCCTGCGCGGTTTTGGTTACCAGGGCGGCGGCAGCCGCGGCGGCTGGCATAAAGACGTTGCTGAACTTGCATTCGGCGGCGACTTCAAAGACCAGATGACCACACCAGGCGTATGGACCATGGGTCTTGGCGGCTTTGGTGAGACGCTTCCTTATTACGAGAACCGTGTGTATATTGATAAATCGAAAAAAGACAAGTGGGGTCAGTATGTCCTCGCAATCGACGCAGAATTCAAAGACAACGAAACTAAAATGCGTAAAGCTATGGTCGATGATGCGGCTGAGATGCTTGAGGCAGCAGGTGTAAAAAATATCAAGACCTACGACAATGGATCTTATCCGGGTATGGCAATCCATGAAATGGGTACCGCACGCATGGGTAAAGACCCTAAAACATCAGTTCTTGATAAATGGAACCGCATGCATGAGGTTCAGAACGTTTACGTTACAGACGGATCATGTATGCCATCTATCGCAGCGCAGAACCCATCACTTACATTTATGGCTTTGACCGCACGTGCGGCAGACCACGCTGTAAGCGAACTCAAGAAAATGAATGTCTAAGCATTAAAGCAAGTTACCGGAAGGCAAAGAGCCACAAGCTGTTTGCCTTTCTTTTATATCTATGAGAAGAAAAATCAGAATGGGCATGATCGGTGGCGGCAAAGATGCCTTCATCGGCGCGGTGCATCGCATTGCGGCCAATATTGACGGACAGATCGAATTATGCTGCGGCGCGCTGAGCGCACATGCCGACATTGCAAAAGAATCAGGGGAAGAACTGTATCTCCCTGCTGATCGCATTTATACCACTTACCAGGAGCTGTTTGAAAAAGAAAGCCAGCGCCCGGCAGAAGACCGGATGGACTTTGTTACCATCGTTACGCCGAACTTCGCGCACTTCGAACCTGCTATGATGGCGCTTGACAAGGGCTTCAACGTAGTGATCGAAAAACCGATTACACTAAACCTTGAACAGGCAAAACAGCTTAAACAAAAGGTCGAAGAAACCGGACTGACTCTCTGCCTTACCCATACCTACTCGGGTTACCCGATGGTGAAACAGGCCCGGCAGATGGTAAAAGACGGTAAATTCGGCAAGATCCGTAAGGTGATGGTCGAATACCCGCAAGGCTGGTTGAGCCGGCTGAGCGAACGCGAGGGAAATGCCCAGGCAGCATGGCGTACCGACCCTTCCAAAAGCGGGAAAAGCGGTTCCATGGGCGATATCGGCACACATGCCGCTCACCTGTCCGAATATATTACCGGCTTACAGATTACGCAGGTATGCGCTGATCTGAATATCGTTGTTCCCGGTCGCGCGCTCGATGACGACGGCAATGTATTGCTGAAGTTTGATAACGGAGCAAGCGGTGTACTGGTTGCTACTCAGATTGCCGCCGGCGAAGAGAACGCACTTAAGATCAAAGTATATGGCGAACATGGCGGCCTGGAATGGCACCAGATGGAACCAAATACGCTGATCGTGAAATGGCTGGACGAACCGGCACAGATTTACCGCGCAGGGCAGGCTTACCTGTCTGACGTGGCAAAACACAACGTCCGGGTACCCGGCGGGCATCCTGAAGGTTACCTCGAAGCATTCGCTAATATTTACCGCAATTTTGCACTTACCCTCCAGGCCAAAGCCGCAGGCAATACACCGACTGCTGAGATGCTTGACTTCCCGTCTGTAGATGACGGTATTCGCGGTATGGCATTTATAGACAATGTTGTAGCTTCGAATCATTCAGATCAGAAATGGTACGACCATAAAATTTAAGAAATGACGACAATAAAAGGACCTGCCGTATTTCTTGCGCAGTTTATTGGCGACAGCGCCCCGTTCAATTCGCTCGAGGGTATTTGTGGCTGGGCAGCCGAATTGGGCTTTAAAGGCATCCAGATGCCTACACTTGATGAACGGTTCATCAATCTGCAGCTTGCTGCAGAAAGCAAGACCTATGCGGATGAACTTAAAGGAAAGATTGCCGGCTTCGGGCTGGAGATCAGCGAGCTGTCGACACATCTTCAGGGACAATTGGTTGCTGTGCACCCGGCGTACGATGATATGTTTGACGCCTTTGCGCCAAAAAGTCTTCATGGCAATCCTGCCGAGCGTCAAAAGTGGGCGGTACAGCAAATGAAATACGCCGCAAAAGCATCTGAAAACCTTGGTCTGAAAGCGCATGCTACATTCAGCGGTTCGCTGCTGTGGCAGTATTTTCATCCCTGGCCTCAGCGCCCGGCGGGGCTTGTTGAAGAAGGTTTCAGGGAACTTGGCAAACGCTGGACACCGATCCTGAATGCTTTTGATGAGTCAGGTGTCGATGTTTGTTACGAAATTCATCCCGGCGAGGATCTGTTCGACGGCCAGACCTATGAAATGTTCCTCGAAGAAGTAAATGAACATCCCAGGGCCTGTTTGTTGTATGACCCGTCTCACTTCGTGCTTCAGCAACTGGATTATATTCAGTATATCGATCTTTACCACGAACGCATTAAAGCCTTCCATGTGAAAGATTCAGAGTTTAATCCGACTGGCAGACAGGGAACCTTTGGCGGTTATCAGAACTGGGCAAACCGTGCGGGGCGTTACCGATCTCCCGGCGACGGCCAGGTTGATTTCAAAACCATTTTTAGCAAACTTGCCCAGTACGATTATCAGGGCTGGGCCGTTATGGAGTGGGAATGCAGTATTAAAGATTCAAACGTCGGTGCCAGAGAAGGCGCAGAATTTATAAAGAAAAACATCATCAAAGTGACCGAGCGCGCATTCGACGACTTTGCAGCTTCGGGCGGTGACGATGCATTTAACAGAAAAGTACTCGGTCTGTAAGCGCAGGCAGAAGACCAAAAACAGACAACACATGAAAAAGACAATTTTTACCCTGATATCATTTGTCGCCATTTCGCTGTATGCTTGTGGCGGTGGGGAAGAGAAAAAAGAAGAAACGACGGCCATAGGCCAGGAAGAACAAACCTCAGGCTCTACAGAGAGTTCGGCTGCAGGAAGCGCCGCACCATCTGGTCCTGCTATGCCGGGCGAAAAACTGATTGCGAAATCAGACTGTATCGGCTGTCATAACAAAACCCAGAAAGTGATCGGGCCATCATATCAGGATGTTGCGGCGAAGTATGAAGCCAATGACAAAAACATCAATGATCTGGCAGGCAAAATCATTAAGGGCGGCAAAGGTGTTTGGGGCGAAATCCCGATGACTCCGCACCCGACCGTTAGCCAGGATGATGCGAAAGAAATGGTTAAGTATATCCTTTCCCTGAAGAAGTAAAACACCCAAAGAACACCTCTTATAACCAAAAAAAATCATGGAAAAAGAACCACAAAAGGCCAATACCAGTGGCCGGCGCGACTTCCTCAAAACTACAGCAGTAGCGGCAGCCGCTTTTATGATCGTACCCCGGCATGTGCTGGGCGGTCCGGGTTTTCTTGCACCCAGCGATAAACTGCTCGTAGCAGGTATCGGTGCCGGTGGCAAAGGCCAGTCAGACATTGCCATGTTTGCAAAAAGCGGAAAAGCGGATATCGCTTTTCTTTGCGACGTTGACACCCGCCGCGCTGCAAACAGCGTGAAAAACTTCCCGAAAGCTAAGTTTTATAAGGACTACCGCGAAATGCTCGACAAAGAGCACAAAAACTTTGACGCTGTTTCTGTATCAACGCCGGATCACAACCACGCCGTTCAGGCACTTGCAGCCATGCAGCTCGGTAAACACGTCTACGTACAGAAACCGCTTACGCACGATATCTACGAAGCTCGTATCCTGACAGCAGCAGCCAAAAAATACAAGGTTGTTACGCAGATGGGTAACCAGGGAGCTTCTAACGACGGTCCCCGCCAGATGAAAGAATGGTATGATGCCGGCCTGATCGGCGATGTACATACGGTTTATGCATGGACCAACAGGCCCGTGTGGCCACAGGGTATTCCATGGCCGACAACTAAAGGACAGGTCCCTGCAGAACTTGACTGGGATCTGTGGTTAGGCACCGCTCCTTACAGAGATTATGTAGACAAGCTTGTACCTTTCAACTGGCGCGGTTGGTGGGATTACGGCACCGGCGCTCTTGGCGATATGGGCTGTCACCTGCTCGAAGCACCTTTCAGTGTGTTAAACCTGAAATACGCAAGTGAAGTGGAAGCCAGCGTTGGCTCTGTATATGTTGACGAATTTAAACGCGGCTATTTCCCTGAAAGCTGCCCGCCGTCGAGCCACGTAACCCTGAAATTCCCGAAAACAAACAAAACAAAAGGCGAAGTAACCGTACACTGGATGGACGGCGGTATACAGCCTGAACGCCCTGAAGAACTGCAGGCTAACGAGACCTTCGGCGATGGTGGTAACGGAACGCTGTTTATCGGTACAAAAGGCAAAATGATGTCTGAAACCTATAGTGCGAACCCTAAGTTGCTTCCGCTTACGCGTAACAAAGACATCAAAGTTCCTGCGAAATACAAACGCGTACCGGGCGGTGCAGATGGTCACTATGCTCAATGGGTTGAGGCTGCTATTGCCGGTTATGGTAAACAGGAAGTCAGTTCTCCGTTCGAGATTGCCGGCCCGCTTACCGAAGCGTTACTTATGGCCAACCTGGCTATCCGCGGCTTTGATATCAAAGAAACCAAAAATGGCAGAGATACAT
This sequence comes from Pedobacter sp. SYP-B3415, assembly GCF_004138205.1. Classification (GTDB taxonomy): domain Bacteria; phylum Bacteroidota; class Bacteroidia; order Sphingobacteriales; family Sphingobacteriaceae; genus Pedobacter. The sequence goes on along the minus strand of NZ_RXNQ01000033.1, from coordinate 33,667 downwards.
ACCCTGGCCGTTACGTTAAATTGTTGTGGGATAATGACAACATGAAAGTAACCAACCTGGACGCTGCCAACCAGTTTGTAAAACGTCAGTACAGACAGGGCTGGAACGATCTGAAATTGTAATAAAATTTACCGGTTGCCTGAGCTAAAACCTTTGTGCAACCGGTTTTAAGAACTATCAATATGAAAAAATCATTTGTAGCAGCTGCGTTTTTAATGGCTGCAACCTTCGGTGCGCAGGCTCAGAAGGGTTTTAAACCTCTTTTCGACGGAAAAACCACTGCAGGTTGGCACACCTATAACAAAACCGAAGCGGGAAGCGCATGGGTTGTCGATAATGGCGCCCTGATGATGAATTCTGAAACTAAAGAAGGCCGCGGAGACCTGGTTACAGACAAAGAATACAGCAATTTCCACCTGAAACTTGAATGGAAAGTTGCTGAAGGTGCAAACAGCGGCATCATCTTCTTCGTGCATGAAGAACCGAAGTACCGTGCAACGTATGCAACCGGCCCTGAAATGCAGGTTCTGGATGATGAACGTCATCCTGACGGAAAAATCAACAAACACAATTCAGGCGACCTTTATGACCTGATTAAAAGCAGTACACGTGCTGTAAAACCGGTAGGCGAATGGAACCTGGCAGAGATCATTGCCAAAAACGGCAAACTCGAACTGAAACTGAATGGCAAAAGTGTTGTGAAAACCACGATGTGGGATGACAACTGGAAGGCTCTTATTGCAGGCAGCAAGTTTGCAAAATGGGAAGGTTTCGGCGCTTACAAAAGCGGAAAGATTGCGCTGCAGGACCACGGCGACAAGGTTTGGTACCGCAACATCGTAATTAAAGAGCTTTAAGCAGCCAAAGTTTTAAGAAAATGGACAACGATTGTTGTCCATTTTTTTTTATTTTTAGAACCTAACTCTACAAACCAAATGAATTCTTCAATACGTTTCAAACTGTCATTTATGATGTTCCTCGAGTTTTTTATCTGGGGAGCCTGGTTTGTTACTCTGGGAACTTTCCTGGCCAATAATCTGAAGGCGACAGGATCCGAGAGTGCAACCGTATTTTCGACACAATCCTGGGGAGCTATCATTGCCCCGTTCATTATCGGGCTCATCGCCGACCGGTACTTCAACGCTGAAAAGATTTTAGGTATCCTGCACCTTGCAGGCGCCTTCCTGATGTACCAGATGTATCAGGCCACAGATGTGAGCGTATTTTATCCTTATGTACTGGTGTATATGATCCTGTATATGCCTACGCTTGCGCTGGTTAATTCTGTGTCTTTTAATCAAATGAAAGACCCTGAGAAAGAGTTCTCTAATATCCGCGTTTTCGGTACCATAGGCTGGATCATAGCCGGCTTATCTATCAGTTTCCTGTTTCACTGGGACTCCCCGGAAAATATTCAGGGCGGCATGCTGAAAAATACGTTCCTCCTTGCAGGCGTGGCCTCCGCCCTGCTCGGACTGTTTAGCTTTGCACTTCCCGCTACTCCGCCTAAAGCAGTGAAAGGCGAAAAAGTGAAAGTGAGCGAACTGCTTGGCCTGGATGCGCTAAAACTTCTGAAAGACAAGAATTTTGCAATATTCTTTATATCCGCTATTCTGATCTGCATACCACTCGCTTTCTACTATCAGAATGCAGGTTTGTATCTGGCAAGCATCGGCGTTGGTAACCCGACTGGCAAAATGGCAATCGGCCAGATTTCTGAGGCTGCTTTCCTGCTGCTTATTCCAGTCTTTTTCAAAAAGTATGGCTTCAAAAAGACCATCCTTGTTGGAATGCTTGCCTGGGCAGTTCGTTACGTGCTATTTGCATATGGCAACGCGGGTGAACTTGCGTTTATGCTGCTGATCGGGATTGCGCTTCACGGTATCTGCTACGACTTCTTCTTCGTGTCCGGACAAATCTATACCAACTCGAAAGCAGGCGATCGTTACAAGAGTTCGGCTCAAGGACTTATCACGCTTGCAACCTATGGTGTCGGTATGCTCATCGGGTTTGAAGTTGCCGGAAAGATCACTGATACGTATAAGGCTGCAGACGGGGCTGTACAATGGGAAATGGTATGGCTTATTCCTGCCGGTATCGCTGCAGTCGTGTTCCTGTTATTTGCCCTGCTCTTCAACGACAAAAAAACTAAAGAAATTCCCGCTACCATTTAAACCGGACCGGTGAAAAAGAAAATCAGCAGGCGGACCGTTGTCAGGCAACTCACTGTAGGTGCTATGGCAATCGGTCCGCTTTCGCAGGTGCCCGTATTTGCATCTGATTCAACAAAAACAGCTACATTGAAAGGAAATATCAATCATTCCGTATGCCGTTGGTGTTATGGAGAACTCGACCTCGACACACTGTGCATCGAGGGAAAAAAACTGGGTCTGAAAGCAATTGACCTTGCAGGCCCTAAAGACTGGCCGGTGCTGAAGAGGCACGGCATAGACTCTTCTATGTGTAACGGCGCGGAAATTAACCTGGTCGATGGCTGGAATGATCAGAAATTCCATGCTACCTTGATTAAAAACTACACCGATATGATTCCGAAGGTGGCAGAAGCGGGTTATAAAAATCTGATCTGCTTCAGCGGCAATACCCGGGGAAAAACTGATGAAGAAGGATGGCAAAATTGCGTGACCGGTTTGAAGCAGGTATTGCCCTTAGCTGAAAAACATGGCGTTATTTTGGTGATGGAATTATTAAATAGCCGCGTAGATCATCCCGATTACCAGTGTCACCACACTGAATGGGGCGTTGAGCTTGCAAAACGCCTCGGTTCAGAAAATTTCAAACTGCTTTATGACATTTACCACATGCAGGTAGATGAAGGTGACGTGATTGCTACAATACGTAAACACCATAAGTACCTGGGTCATTACCATACGGCAGGCGTACCCGGAAGAAATGAAATTGACAATACGCAGGAACTAAATTATCCGGCCATTATGAAAGCTATTGTGGCTACAGGATTTAAAGGATATGTAGCACAGGAGTTTATCCCTAAAGCATCAGATAAACTCGCATCACTGAAGCAAGGGATCATGATCTGCGACGTTTAGGAGTGTTATAAACGAAGAGAATATATGAGTACGAGGAGAACATTTATTAAACAGGCAGGTGTTGCCGGCGCGGGAACCCTCCTGTTGCCGTCATTTGCGTGCTCCGCTGCGCAAAAGGCAGTCGGTCTGCAACTGTATACCTTACGGGATCTGTTGCCGAAAGATGTGAAAGGCATAATCGGACGGGTTGCAGCCGCCGGATATAAAGAGGTAGAAACCTATGGTTTTGATCCAAAGACGGGATTCTGGGGCCTTTCTGTAAAAGACTTTAAAAGCCTGCTTACAGACAATGGCTTACAGGCAGTGAGTGGTCATATGGGTTTTGACAGTTACATTGAAAGCGGTAATAGTGATGAGTTAAAGGCCAACATAGAGGCGATGCGCACACTTGATGCCAATTATGTAACCGTTGCCTGGCTTGGTGAGCAGGTGCGCAAATCGGCAGATGACTTTAAAAAGATCGCAGCTAAATTCAATGAGGCTGCCCGCCTGGCAAAGGCATCAGGCCTTGGCTTTGCTTATCACAATCATGACTTCGAGTTTCATAAACTGGGCGATACCACCGGTTATGATATTATGCTCGGAGAAACCGATCCCCAGCTGGTGAAGTTTGAACTTGATCTTTATTGGGCTGTACGTTCAGGCAATCATCCGTCAAAACTATTTGCTGCGCACCCCGGGCGTTTCCCCATGTGGCATGTAAAGGACATGGCTAAAGGCAAACCGCAGGACAACACCGAGATCGGACACGGAGATATTGATTTCAAGGCGATATTTTCAAAATCGCGCGAGGCTGGTCTTGAGCATTTTTTTGTAGAACAGGAAAGCAATTATCAGCCCACTGAGCTGGATTCGATAAAAACAAGTTGCAATTACATCAAAAGCAACCTCATTTAAACAAAAAAGCCGGCTTTATTAAGGCCGGCTTTTTTGTTCAATGCCTTATTTAAAATTTAGCAGCCTGGCCCTCTTTAGGCAGCGCTTTCTGAATAAACGCGCGGATATTCTCGTTACCCTTCTTCAGATCTTCTTTACGCAAATACATCATATGGCCGCTTCTGTATCCTTCCCAGCTTAGCCTGTCTTTAAGTCGCCCTGATGCATCAAGCTGCCATAAGTTATACTTTGCGTTAAAGTAATCGCAGGCCCCGTCGTAATACCCCGATTGCACAAGTACATGCAGATATGGGTTTTGTGCCATAGCCTGTCGCAGGTTTTCGCCAGTGTTATTTCCGCTGTTGTCCCAGGGATGTACAGACCCGAACATGTTGTATTTAAGGTCCGTTTTGTAATTCAGTTCGTTTCGCAGATACATGTTGATGGCCGGTGTAAACGAATGCAGCCATGATGTAAGCTCCGCATTGTAGTCAGGGCTATCGCCTGCGTCCTGACGGTCTATGCCCAGATATCTAGAATCGAGACGCCCGATTGTGTAACCACGCTCACGGAGCAGTTCTTTCCAAAAAAGATTGGTAGATACGACAAGGTTATTTTGAATGATGACCTTTTCTGACAGCCCCGAGTACCGCGCCATTTTTGCGGCAATCGCTTTGCGCTTTGTTTCATCAAGCGTGCTGCCACGGGAAATGGCAGGGATCAACTCGTTCATCGTAAATTCTTCAACTTCCGGCAGCATGGCTGTCAGGTCTTTATTCTGCAGATCTGCAGGCAATGCTTTGTGGTACCAGGCTGCCGCCGCAAAGTATGGCCAGCGCAGGGCAGCATCGACCGGGCCGCCCCGCTCAATACCAAGCTCTGTGGGCGATACGAGGATTACCCCATTCAGGTACATCCATTGTGAGTTCTGAAGCTCGAGCGCCAGACCACTAACACGCGTGGTGCCGTAACTTTCACCGATCAAAAACTTTGGTGAAGCCCAGCGGTTTGTGCGGGTTACAAAAGTATTGAGCCATTCGGCCAAATATTTTATGTCTGCCCGGACGCCGAAAAACTTATTGCCAGGAACATCTTTCGAAACCGCCCGGCTATAACCGGTATTTACCGGATCAATGTAAACAATGTCAGCCACATCCAGAATTGAATACGGGTTCTCCTTGTAGCCGTAGGGCTGAACCGGATAACCCTCATCATCAATTTTGAGTACGACCGGGCCGGTATAGGCAATGTGCATCCATACGGATGCAGATCCCGGACCCCCGTTGAAAGAGATAACCAGCGGCCGTTTTTCCTTGTTCTGGACATCAGAACGCTCGTAATATGTATAGAACAGACCGGCGATCGGTTTGCCTTCCTCATCCCATACAGGCAATGTTCCGGCGGTAGCCTTATACGGCACAGACTTTCCGTTGATATTTACAGTGTGCTGCGTAACCGTCGCGCTTTCTGTCTGGATGCTGCGGCTGGGAGACGCTTCTTTCAAACTTTCCTTTTGCTGTGGCTGAGCTGCTGTTGATGTGCCGGCATTGCGTTGCCGTCCACCTTCCTGGGCAATTACGCCGGTTGCAAACAATGTCAGCAAGAGGAACAAGGATCCTTTTTTCATGTCGGTTTGGTTTAGTGTCTAAAGATTCGAAAAAACGTGAAAGTGGGCAAATTTATACCGGCTTTAAGGGCGATGATAACAGGTTTATTACCATCGGTTCCTGGCCAAAACATCGTCTTACACGTAGTGGCAGGGTGCATGTTGTATAGCCGGACCGAGAAGTGCTATTAACGTAAAATTGATTTCAGAACCTCAATCCGTCCGTCTACAGGCTGAGAAATTGTAAGGCCAAGAATCCGGGCAATGAGCGGATAGATATGTATGTTTTCGAACCCCGCAATACGTTTTTTGGTTTTGAACGCCGGCCCCCAGGCGTAAAAAACGCCGCGCATATCGCGCAATTCAGGGTCGTAACCATGTTTGCCCGGTGTAACCATTTTTCCGCTCAGGTTAAATATGTACGGATGATCAGGTACCAGCACAATATCGCCGATCCGGTTGTAGGTGTCGTCTTGTTTCGCGTAATGCCAGCGTCGTGGAAGTTCCCCTGCCAGATAGACCTTGTAATGCCGCGCCTCTGCCTTCAGTTTACTGTAAACAGGCTGAACATTTTTGGGGTCTTTTGCGTAAAGGTGCACGAGCGCCTCGCCCGGTGGTACGATAAACTGTGCTGTGTCTACTGCTGATGGTAAACCGAGCGAGCGGTCTGTTAATACCGAGGTCATTCCATGGTCTGACACAAAGATGTAATTGACATCAAGCTTCAGCGAGTCGACAGTGCGAACCAGATCGCCTACGGCCTGATCAACAAAATGTACCGCAGCCCCGGTTTCCGGCGAATCTGCCCCGTAATAGTGGGCAGCATGATCTACCTCGCGAAAATAGAAGGTAAGCAAATGCGGCCTTTGAGGTGGCGGCAACTGCAGCCAGGCCTTAACACCGGCTATGCGCTGAGCGATCGAACCGGCGGTGGTAAACGGATAATAATACGTTTGGAACATCCCGCCAACAGGCGCTTCCGAACCGACCCAGAAATAACTGGCAGCAAGCATTTGTTGCTGTTCGGCCAGTGTCCATAGTGGTACACCCCCATAAAAACTCGCATCGCGAACGGCTGCAGTGTCGTTCGAGGCATAGAAGCGATTCAGTTTCGGATCAAAAAAATTGTTGTCTACAATGCCGTGCCGGGAAGGATACATCCCGGTCACAATGCTGTAATGGTTCGGGAAGGTCAGGCTCGGATAAGCGGATTGAAGGTATTTGGCGTGAACACCGTTTTTTCGGAGGGCCAGCAGGTTACTGGCCTGAAATTTCTCGGCAAGGTCCCAGCGAAAGCCGTCTGCTGAGATCAGAATAACATACGGCCGCACCATAGCTTGCCTGCTGTTAAACCGCTGAGGCACGCTGATGCCGGTTTTGTGCTGAGCGAAAACAGCCAGATGCATAAACATCAGTCCCGCCAAAACATAGTTTTTCATGAATGGCTTAAAATTAAAGATTTTCAGTGAACGACAGAAACTACGACTGGCGCCCAGCCCTCGATCCGCAGGTATTGTGCGGTCATGTGTCAGATGGAACGCACCGGATTGATATGCGAATACCACTCAATTGACACTTGTTAATCAGCGGTGGAACACGTCCGTAAACGATTCAAACTCAACAGCTGACCATACACCGACATCATCTTTCTGTCTGTTTATCAGCCACTTGAACCACCTGAAAGTTGAGCAGGCTGTTCGTCTGGAATTATCAGGCGTTGGTCGATGTGTACATCCGGGTGGTATAAAAGCGTCGAAAGCCCTGCAACGTTTCCCGGTACAGGGCGTCTTAATAGCAAAACAAGGAACAAGAAAACTTTAATTATAAAATCATGAAAACCTCGATTAAAACCTTATTTGTTGCTGCCATGTCAGCCATCATTTGTACTTCAGGCGCCTTTGCCGCAACTGCAGATGCAAAACTCTTAAAAATTGAAAAAGCCGCACATCCAAAAGGCGTCAGAAAAATCGTCGCAGAAGGCAACGTAGAGATCGTACTTGTGCAGGGAAAATCAGAAAGCGTGAAGAACCTGAGTGAGGAGACCTGCAGGGCGCGGGTTACGCAAAAAGGTGATGTATTACATATTGTTTCAACGCAGGCCACACCTGAACGTATTGAAGTGAGCGTAAAAGACATTTACCGGATTCAGGCATCAGGCTCTGTAAAAGTGATAACACCACGTGATCTGAACATGCAGTTCCTGCAGATCATTCTCAAAGATGACGCAAAAGCTGAAGTCGGTGCAAATGTCGAGGGTCTCTTTACCATGCTGCAGGACAGTTCTTCATTGAAATTAAGCGGTACTGCCCGCGACCACAGCCTGAATATGAGCAGCATAGCAAGCATTACAATGGACAAGTTCAATTCTCTGCGCTCAAGTGCTTATCCGATTCAGGCAGACGGACAAAAGGTTGCAGCCCGCTAAAATATACCTGTAACGATCTGCGAAGGGATCTGATGCAGCAGGTGATCTGAAGGTGACAGCAAAAACTGTCACTTTTTTATTTGCTTATAGTTTTGAAACGACGCTCCAAAGTGTACGGATGCTTGATAAAATCACGATCACACCAACGCCAATAAAAACTTTCTTAACCGGGAGCCTGCCAACCAGCCGGGCGGCGAGCGGTGCGGCAATCAGACCGCCGATAATTAGACCGGCAATAGCCTGAATGTGGCTCAGTCCAAGCATAATAAAAAAAGTAACCGCACTTGCCAGCGTTACAAAAAATTCGGTTACGCTAACAGAACCGATCACATATTTAGGGCTCCGGCCTTTTGAGATCAGGGTACTTGTTACCAAAGGTCCCCACCCGCCCCCGCCAAACGAGTCAAGGAACCCGCCAGCCCAGGCCAGAAGACCTACATTTTTTACCTTTTTTGGTTTCGACAGTTTGCGGAACGCATTAACCAGGATCCTGATACCAAGAAACAGTGTATAAACGGAAAGCAGGGGCCTGATAAACCAGGCCTGAGCTTCACCCAGTAAACTCAACAGCACTGCACCTAAAATGGCCCCAATCACACCCGGAATCAGCATGTGTCTGAAGAGCTTCTTGTTTACATTTCCAAATTTATAGTGGCTGTAGCCTGAGGCCCCGCTCGAAAACATTTCAGCAGTATGGATACTGCCGCTTATAGCAGCGGGATTTACCCCGGCTGTCAATAAAACAGAGGTCGAAATGACCCCATAACCCATACCCAAAGCCCCATCTACCAATTGGGCAAAAAATCCGGCGGCAAGCATCCATAAGAATGCGGGCTCTGTACGGTTCCAGACATCGGCAAGTCCGTAAAGCAGGGGGTTCAGGCCGATATAACTAAATAGCGCATGACCGATAAACATGCAGGCCAATCCAAAAAGCGACCAGTTTGCCAGCCTTCTCCATTTCTGCTCGGGCCTGATGCGGTCCGGCTCGGCAGCAGGCGGCAATGGCAGACTGATGTTGCTGAATGCAGGGCGCTCCGGACTGAAGACCAACTTTCCCGCCAGGCTTGCTTCTTTGAAAATACGCGCGGCCTCCGGCTCACCGGCAGACACGATAATCAGCGCGTAACGGTCAATTGTCCGGCTTTCATACCCCGAGGGCACAATTTTTACCGTTTCATTGACCGTTTCAAGCTCACGTAAATCTTCAGGAGCATCCTGCGCAAGCACATCAATCCTTGCAGCAGCAGCCTGGTCGCTAAGGCCTTTGATCAGAGCAGCTACTGCCTGATCATAGCCTATTACTAATATCCGGTCGTTCCGGGTAGCCGTTGTGGTGGCCGTATCAAGTATCGTACTCATCCCTGTACAAAATTCGTTTGGGTTTTCATCATCGGTGCTATTTTTCCACATCATCCCAGCGGAACCTGGGGTTTTCTGCCGGTGTTTTGGCAGCGAGCATCAGTTTACGCAGGGCGGTCACTTTTTCACGCTCCTGCGCCGCCAGGTTACGTGCTTCCGCCCGGTCCTGCTGAATGTTGTAAAGTTCAAATCTTTCAGGTTCGCCCTGCTGTTTGAAACGGATCAGTTTCCATGGGCCCTGTGTAATTGCCTCTTTCAGGCCCTTCTCATTAAATTGCCAATAAAGGTAATCGTGTGTTTTTTCAGCTGGCCTCCCCTGAAGCACAGCATTGAAAGGCAAACCATCAATGTCTGCCGGTGTGGTTGTGCCAACTAACCGCGTGAAAGTGGGCAGCACATCCCAGAAAGCCCAGGGTTGGTTAGTCACTTTACCAGCAGCAATCTTACCGGGCGCACGCACAAGCATCGGCACACGGATACCGCCTTCATAGAGATCCCGTTTAATACCACGTAAACCGCCGGCACTGTTAAAGAATTCCGGATCTGCTCCACCTTCCGCATGCGGCCCATTGTCGCTCGAAAAGAAAATATAGGTGTTATCGTCAAGTCCGAGCTTTTTGACCTGTTCCAGCACCCGTCCTACATCAGCGTCCAGGCGGTGAATCATGGCGGCGAACGCAGCATGCGGCTGAGCCTGGCTGTCGTAATTGTTTTTCTTCTCGAATGGTGTTTCAGGTGGAAACTTGCTGGATCCGTCAGCATTGCGGAAACGTTTCATCAGGCTATCAGTTACCCGGAGTTCGGCATGCGGGAGCGTCAGCGGCAGGTATAAGAAAAATGGTTCATCACGATGATCGCCGATGAACTGCAGAGCCTTGTTCATAATCAGATCCTGAGCGTAAGATGCCGAATCTACCTGTACTTTGAAGGTCTTTCCATTGGCAGTTTCGTACAGGCGTTTCGTAAAGTAATCATGGGCGTGCGACTGGTCTAAATATCCAAAAAAGGAATCAAAACCCTTCAGATGCGGAGCACCCTGGCTATCCTCATCGCCAAGACCCCATTTACCATACATGCCGGTGGCGTAACCTGCCGCTTTAAGACGCTGGCTCAGTGTAGTATCCTGAGGGCGGAGCGCGGCGAGGCCATCTTTGGCCTTGGCGTTACCGCGAACCCATGCATTCCCCATGTGTTTTCCGGTCATCAGTGCACAGCGCGAGGGTGCACAAACCGTATTGCCTGAGTAAAAGCGGGTGAACTTTAAGCCCTCTTTCGCCAGCCGGTCAATATTCGGCGTGGGTGTCTTTGAATCAGACTGGTAACTGGTCAGGTTGCCATAACCGAGGTCATCTGCCAGGATGAAAATGATATTTGGCTTCTTGCCTTGCTGGGCTGCAACCGGAACGGCGGTGGCAAAAAGAAGAATGAGAATCAGGAGTGTAAGATTTTTCATGGTTTTATTTATTATAGCCGGGATTCTGACTAAGCGCCGGATTATTTTGAATTGCTATTGAAGGGACAGGCCACAGGTAATCCCGGGCGGCATTGAACTGCCGGCTGTCGATGCGGTTACCGGCAAGGTTCCGTACGTCACCGTTCAGCAGCTGGTCAGCCTTCCGCCAGCGGCGCAGATCATTGTAGTATAAACCTTCCCCGGCAAGCTCAATTCGGCGTTCATGCCTGATTTCCTCACGCAACTGGTCCCGGCTCTGACCGGCAGATACAGCCGGCATTTTTGCACGTGTACGGATCAGGTTCAGCGCATCATAGATGCTTTGCTCCGGTCCGGTGGCCTCGTTTTTTGCTTCTGCATACATAAGCAGGACATCTGCATAACGCAACAGAATATAGTTAAGCTCAGAGGTTCCGCTGGTGGGTGCTGCTACCGGCCGCTCATTGTCCTTAAATATAGTGTATTTTTTCATTCCAAGACCGGTACTGGGGTACTGGACAGGCGTTACGGTAGCGCCCTTAAACTGGCTCCCAGGCACGATGATGGTTGCCTGCAGCCGTGAATCGCGGTTCTCATATGGGCGCTGTGCATTGTAAACCGCCGAGCTGGAAATAGGCCTGCCATCTGTTGCGTAATAATCATTCAGCAGGTCAGGCAGCGGTGCCGAACCCAACTGCTGGTCCAGGCTGATGTCAAGCGAGTGGGTAAACTCCGGGAAGCGGTACTGTAAATCGAAGATCACCTCGGTATTGCCTTCATTCTCCAGAAAAAAAATACCGCGATAATCGGGAAACAGGTTATGCGACTTCAAATCCATCATTTGTTTCGCCGCATCAGCTGCTTCCGCCCAGCGCGAAGCATACAATAATACCCGTGCTTTCAGGGCAAGCGCTGCACCCCGGGTTGCCCTGCCTTTGTCAGTTCCTGAATAACTCAACGGAAGTGCAGTGCCGCTGCCTGCCTCATCGAGGTCTTTCAGAATCTGTGCGAGCAGCTCTTCGGGTTTATTTCGCGGTAATGATGCCTGGTTTTCAAAATCAGTCGCTGAGGTAATCAGTGGCGCGCCGCCAAAATAGTTCCACAGGGGCAGATAAAATAGTGCCCGGAGAAATTTAGCTTCGGCCTTAAAGCGTTCTTTAAGTGCCACATCCATAGGCACCTGGTCAATGTTTGCCAGCAGGTTGTTTGCCCGGCCGATTCCGCGGTAGGAGCCATTCCATGCGTCATTAAAGAATCCGGTTGCCGCGTTGTGCAATCCGCGTGAGATAAGGTTGTACTCGTTATTGTACTGATAAGAATTGGGGGTAAGTGCATCGGTATAAACCGAGCCGGCTGCATATACGTTATAAAACAGCGCGGCATAAGTTGCATTCAGCGCAGCTTCGGCCTGGTCTTTTGTTCGCCAATACGTATCCTGGGTAAACCGGTCTGTTGGCGTAACATCGAGAAAATTTTGGCAGGCCGGCAACACAGGCAACAGGAACAGCAGGTACAGATATTTTTTCATGTTCATGTTATTTTAAAGATAGATTAAGACCGGCAGTAATGGTTTTCGCGTTTGGGTATTCAATGAGATCAGCACGGGTTAAATTCCGCTCCGGATCGCTGAATTTAAAATTGGTGATAGTCAGGTAATTCTGCGCGTTCATAAAAACTTTCAGCAAACTCACGCCGGCTTTTAAGGTCCATTTTTGCGGGAGTGTGTAGGCCAGCTGAACATTTTTAAGTCTCAGGTAAGATGCGTCGCGCACCCAGAACCCCGAGGTCTGAAAATTTTGAGGATATCCATTCGAGGTTGTGAGCCGCGGCAGCCGTGCAAAGGGGTTCTGCGGCGTCCACGAATCTGTTAACCAGTCGCGTGTTACGCCGGCACCGTTTTTAAATGGTTGTGCCAGGTTTCCGGTCAGGTAGGTATCAACATCCTGCAGACCCTGAAAAATGAAACTGAAGTCGAAGTTCTTCCAGCCTATTCCACCCGAAAAACCGTACACATACTTTGGAATACTGTTGCCGATCACGACACGGTCGTTGTTGTCAATGATATTGTTTCCGTCAACATCCCTGTACCTGAGATCGCCCGGCTGTGTGCCGGTGTTCTGAAACGGGCTGGCAGCCACTTCGGCGGCCGACTGGAATATACCTTCGGCTTCAAGACCAAAAAAAGAATCAATCGGTGAACCTTCCTGGATAATTGTGTTTCCGCTGAAGTAGCGCTGCCCGTTCAGATTGGTTACCTGGTTTGTAACCTTCGTAATGTTCGCATCAATATTGTATCTGAAGTGCTTAAATGCATCTTTCCAGCCGAGCGTGAGTTCAAAACCACGGTTAGACACCGCTCCTATGTTTCGTACCGGTCCGGCAAGGTTCCCTACCTGTCCGGGAATGCTGATCTGGCGAAGAATATTGGTCGTCTGTTTACTGAACCAATCGAATTCAAAATTCATCCGGCCGCGAAGAAATGAGCCTTCAATCCCTACATCGGTCATCGCTGTGGTTTCCCAGGTAATATTTGGATCTGCAACCTGGGTAATGGCTGCGCCACTTACAACCGAACCGTTAAAATTATAATTCTGCCCGAGGCTGATCGCATCGACATAACTAAACAGCGGAAGATTCTGGTTACCCAATTGCCCGTACGAAGCGCGCAGTTTCAGGTTATCGAATATACCGGTACCTTTTAAAAAGCTTTCTTCGCTCAGTCGCCAGCCCGCAGAGAATGAGGGAAAGAAACCCCAGCGGTTGCCTTCGGCAAAGCGGGAGGAGCCATCATACCTGAAATTTGCCTCAAACAGGTATCTTTCCCGGTAATTGTAATTGATTCGCCCAAAGTAAGATTGCAGCTTCGACAAACCCGAACGACCGGTAACCTGCGGTGAGGTGCTTCCTGCATTCAGCTCTTCAAGGTCGTTACCCAGATAGCCCTGATTATAGGCCGAAAAATCTGCATCCCTGAAACTCTCTATACTAAAGCCAGCCAACGCATTGAAATTATGCTGTCCAAAACGCTGCTCCCAGGTCAGGGTATGGAAATTTGTCAGATTAATTGCGTTTTCACTTGCCTGCCTTACACCACGTGCGGGCGTATTTCCAATGGGCGTTATCACACCTGTTTTCGGATTTGTCAGATTGATAGCCGGATAGTTGTATTTGTTTATCCCGTACATCAGGTTTGCCGCCAAAGTTGTCTTGTAGCGGATATTAAATGGCAACTGATATTCGCCAAACAGATTGGCCAGCGTGCGGAACTGGTCCCTCTTATTGAAACCCTCTTTTGATAAAGCGACCGTGTTACGAAAAAAGTTATGGCCGGGTACGCGAATCCACTGATCAGCGTAGCTGCCATCCTGCGCATATGCTGTCTGAAATGGAAGGCCACGGTACGTCAAACCCATTAGCCCGCCCTCTCCGTTACCATCGTCAGCGCTGTAGGCGCTTTCCTTGCTGTGCCAGAAATTACCCGTTATGGCAGCTCCCACCCGAAGTTTTTTAGTAATATCTGCGTTTACGTTTGCGTTCAGCGAGTACCGTTTACCCAGGGTCTCGATCATAATACCTTCCTGATCAAGATACCCGAGCGAAACAGAAAATGTGGTTTTTTCACTGCCGCCTGAAAGACGCAGGTTATGTTCCTGTATAGCAGCGTTGCGGAACATCAGATCGAACCAGTTTGTGTTCGGATAAATGAAGGGATCGGTTCCGGTTCTGAATTCGTTGATAAGCGCCTGACTGCTTTCGGCAGGTTTACCTTCGTTCGCCAATGCCCGGTTTTTTCCTTCCATGTATTCGACGGTATTCGTGACAACATCCGGGAATTGTGTAGCCTGCTGAGAACCGGCATAAAAACTATAATCAAGACTGAATACGCCCTTCCTGCCACCTTTCGTTTTGACAAGTATGACGCCGTTGGCCGCCCGGTTCCCGTATATAGCTGCAGAAGCGGCATCTTTCAATACGGTGATACTTTCAATATCGCCCGGATTCACATCGCCAAGCGGATACTCGATACCGTCTACCAGCACAAGCGGATTGTTGTTGTTCAGCGTGCCGCTCCCACGAATTCTGATGCTTGCCCCATCAGCCCCCGGCCTGCCCTTTGTCTGGTTCGTAAACACACCCGGAACGTTCTGTAAGGCTTGTGTCGAGTTTGTAATCGGCCGGTTTGCCAGCGTCTTTTGCTCGATAGTTGAAACAGACCCTGTAAGATTTACTTTTTTCTGCGTCCCATAACCAACAACCACAACATCGTTCAGATCCTGGTTAAGTTCACGTAAACTGATCGTTGCCGGACTGGTAGCCACTTCAACTTCGGCTGCTTCATAACCAACATAGTTTACCTGTAAAATAAAAGGAAGTTTCTGACCGGTAACCAGGGCGAATTTGCCCTCAACATCAGTGGTCGCACCGTTGGTTGTACCTTTTATCCGAACTGTCGCACCGATCAGCGGTTCTTTGGTTTTTGAATCTATGACTTGTCCCCTGAGATTCGCGTTGATCATAGGCTGGTTCTGAGCGTAAAGGTTTGGTGCGATCAGCAGCAACAGCAAAAAGCAGGTTACACGTATCTTCTCCGGCATGCGGACGGCCGGAATGAAAACCCTTCGGTTTTCTTCCTGAATATGCATATTTTTGAATGGGTTTATAGGTAAGCGTAAGCAGGCCCGACGCCAATCTGAGTCCTGTTTATTATTTGTATTCCCGGGAAGCTTCGGCTTCCCTTTTTTATTTTATAATTCGCGCTGCATAGGCATACTATACAGTGAAGAATGTTAATGATCAGTATTCATCATTCTATAACAAACTGACAACAGGAGGAATACAGATTTTTGAATTTTAATGGGAGATGTTTTCTTTGGGCTTGGTTTATTGCTTTCATGATAGGCCAAATGTAAAAACTTAATATTAAACTACCAAATAGGTAGATTATATAGTTTTTTTTATATGGAAGATGTTTTGCTGCCTGCCCCTACTGCGAAACAGACAAGTGCACAGCATGCTATGGACGTAAAGCGGCGGCAGTTCTGACTAACCTTTAGTGAATCATTGTTGTCCCGGGAAAGTTTTGCGATAGTCTTAGCCCTTCGGTTTTCAATAAATCTGAAACTGTGGTATCGGACCGCTCACCGCCGCGTGGGCTCCTTCTTTTTCTTGGAAAAGAAGCACCTGAGGCATAGCCGAAAGCGTTCGTACCATTTGAAATAACATAAAAGAGACGAACAAACCGCTCCGGCTGTGTATCTCTTCTTGCATAAAAGCATCAAAAGTCCGACGGCGGCGGGAAAAGGCCCGGATTATCCCTGCGCCATTCCGTTCCGGGCTGGTTCCCCTCCTTGGTTCTTCCCAACCTCCTTAAAACAGTGCAAGACTTTTAATACTTTTCTGCGGCGAGAAGATACAAGGCCGGTTCGCAACTATCAGTGACAGTAAGCAGGCAAAACCGTCATCAAAACCACCGCCTGTACGTAAAACCCACAAACATCAAATTCAGGAGGCTTGATTCCGAAGACTCAGGCAGATCTTGCTTTAAGATTTTCAGAAAGATCTTATTTGGTTCTGCAAATGTTTAACGGACAACAATGGTTAGTTAATCATGCGCCGGCCAAAATAAAAGGAAATGCTAAGCTATTCCGATCAGGCTTTCGTACCGAGAAGCGCCTGCAACGCATCGGCAAAGGCCTCTGCCGAGCCGGGTGCAGTATCGAGAAAAAGATAAGGCTCGATCAGTTCAAGTTCCATTAACTGCAGTCTGTCCTGCACAACAACAGCATCTACCCGTGCATAGAGACAGTCTGCAGCAAAATGCTTGACCAACGATGAAGCCTCTTTGATATGAGCGGGATCAGTATCGGGACAAAGGATTGAGCCGCCATGGACATGCTGCACCCTGAAATCTCCGCGCCTCGGCACCTTTAGCAACGAATGACTGAACTTTCCATTAAAAAAGATAAAGGACCATTCGCCGGCATTAATCTCCTCCACAAATGGCTGCACCATATAACTCTCGCTGCTCAGCCATGAGCTAAGTTGAGTTTTTGCTTCTCCGGCTTGTTCCCGGGTAAGGATACGGGTATTTCGGGCGCCGCCACTCACGCAGGGTTTAACGATCAGTTTATCGCGACCAAGCTCTTCAAAAATTTTGTCAATATCAGGCACTGTGCCCTGTTCGATAAAAACAGAAGGTATCACAGCAAAGCCGGCCTGAGAGATATCGTTCAGGTAATGCTTATCGCTGTTCCAGCGCAGCACCTCATAATCGTTCATTAACCGTAAGCCTGTCTTCTGCAGCCTGTCCAGCCAGTTCATAAACTCCGCATACCGCTCAAAGTAGTCCCACGGCGACCGGATAATCCCAAGATCGAATTGACCCCAGTTCACAGCCGCATCATCCCAGGCCGTACGTACAACATCATAACCCCTGTCGCGTATAACCGATGCCAAATGTTCTTCTTCACTAAACAGTATTTCGTATGAGGCACCTTCAGGAGGCTGATAGGTAATGAGGGCGATCTTCATGTCTGGCAATTATCTGTGTACTTCGGGGTGCCAAAAATAGGGTTATACGCGCATAGCCCAAAGTACTGGCAGAGAATTTAGCGTAAGCTTTGCAATTTTCTGAATGGGCTATGGTCTTTTGTTGCAAAGCAAAGCCTGAAGCTTCCCCGTTACTGCCGCCCTGCTGTCTGTTATGGCCGTCGTGCCTCCGGGCCGCCACGCCCATCAGGTTTAGGTGGCATGGTTCTGCGCATCATACAAAGCCCCCCGGCATGGCGTACAGACCAACTGGCGTAAACAGGTAGGTTGGCCTGCTTCTTGCAATGTGGCTTGCGATGAAACATTTATCTTTTCTTTTTCTAACCGCGCTGCTGCTTGCATGCAGCCGCCCCGAACCGCAAAGTAAAACACACGCGCCAGATACTGTATTAAAGGAACAGGCTACCCCAGTTAAACCCGACAAAGTTGAACCTGCCGACCCCATTGCGTCTATCAGACAACGCGTAGAAGGTATCAACACCGCCACTCTTGAACAGAAACACTTTGAATTTACCTGTGATGAGCAGATGAAGGTCGATTACTTTTATCTGGATGGAGAAATCGCAAAAATAACTGTCGACTATGGCACGGTTGGTGATGTCTACGCGCGAGAGGATTATTATTATAGTGCTGGAAAACTGATCTTTACATACGAATTCGTTGAAGGCGGGCCAGCTTGTGAAGGCTGCATTAAAAAGAATGAATACAGGTCATACATCAGCGAAGACCGGGTGATCAGGTATCTGAAAGATAAGACGCCCGGGAAATGCCGCACATGTACCTTCGATTCAAAATCAAAGCAATACAGGCTTTTGCAGGCCAAGACACCTGAAGACATGAAATGGATCCTGTGTAAGCTAAGATCGTAAAATCAGCAGCCCGCTGTAACAAAACCAGGCTTTTTGATCTAATTTGAAACGCTCAAATGGAATTTCGTTATCTGACCGGTTTTACGCGGCACTTTCTGTTGCTTCTGCCGGCTTGGCTTTTATTAGCAATGACAGCCTGCAAGAAGACGCCGGCCGAACAAACACCGGAAGCCCCCCGGATTTCAGCAGCCAAAGTTATCGAGCTGGCTCACAAACCACTGAAATATGGCAAAGATTTTAATCTTGACCTCAATGCAGACGGTAGAAATGATTTGCTTTTTAAAGTTAATCATGTAGCATACGACCTGAACACCAAAGTCAAGTTTTCTTTTTTGGTGTACAGCACATCCACAAGCCGGATCGCCGTAAATACGGGCACTGAGGCGGTCCCAGTATTCACGAAAGGGCAGCAGGTATCCATAGATAATTTTTCAGGCTTCGAATGGTACCCGGCAATTATCAATGTTCTTTCAGAAAAAAATCTGGACGGTGGAGCCGGTAACTGGACCGGACCCTTTTCATCAACCGACCGCCGCTACCTGCCGATACAGTTGCTGCAGGCAGGAAAATATCATACAGGCTGGCTTGAGCTCAGTACCGATCAAGAAAATGCACAGGTTGTTCTGCATCGGGCCGGGATTGCTATTGAAGCAGACATGGATGTTCGTGCGGGAGAATAGGCAAACTTCGGTTGTTGGCGCGTATCTCTGTAAGGAGCGTAGCATTTGAAACGATCACTTCTTGTTTTAGTATCAGGATCAGGATTCGCTGATCTTTAATTTTGCACTTAAGTCGTGGAAATAACGTCTGGACCATATTTCAAGAACCTTCGGATCCTTTGTAAATCTGGAGATGTCCGCTTTAACGAACTCCATGTTCACACTGTCAATTCTTTCACTCAACAATTTCCTGAATTCATCTTTGCTGATCGTTTTTTTCTTCCAGTCTCCGCTATCATTCGCCCTTAGCAGGAAATGATTGAGATTTAGCGGATACCCTTTTTTAATGTACCATTCCATATCATACCAATCGCGCCCTTTTACATTTTTCCCCCATTTCCGAAAAAGCAGTGCATGCATCTTCCCGGCGAAAAGGTCGGGAAGCGACAGGCATTTCACATAAAACGAGAATGGCCTGAGCAATAACTTCTCCTCAGTTGAAAAGCCGAGCGGCGGCGCTTTATCCACTTCTATCTTAATTTTAATATTGGCCACTTCCTTGAGACCGTTCTGCGGGATGATTCCTTCCAGTAAAAGTTCCTTCCATATGGTTTCCGACTTGAGAAATGCTGAATTGATATTGCTTTTTACTGCCTTTTGTTTTTCTGAAATTGACACTTTCATTCCTAAGGCAGCGAATTCAATAATGATAGCATCCTGATATTTATCCATTGAAAAGTGTGGGTCAGCAGCGAGCAAAGAAAAATCGAGATCTTCAGAAAACCGATCCAAGCCGTAAAATATTCTAAGTGCAGTTCCACCATAGAAAGCTGCCTTCTCAAAAAAACCAGCCCGATTAAGTCCTGCCAATGCGATTTCCTGCATGATTTCCCTCAACGCATCTTTCGCTTCTTCCCTGTTTGCAGGATGATAATCTTCAAGCCATTCTTTTATCATATTTTTTCGATCATTTTGATTACCATTTTCAGGCTTTCCTTTTTGGGTGCATGTTCGAGCCAGCTTCGAATAACATCTGGATCAAATCTGGCGACATCCTCTTCTTCCATTCGAAGGTTTCCAAAAACATAATCCCTTGCAGAAGAATGGCTTCTTAAAGTTATGCCTGCTGTTCCGGCTATTTTATCGCATAAGGCCTTTTCCTGCGTTGCAATTATGGCTTGCTGACCCTCAGATAGTTTCACTGTGGTAAGACCGAATGCATAATATGGTAATGGCAGATTAATATAAGTATATAATCCTATGCTGGTCTGAAATTTTCTTGATGCTTTGGTGGTCATTGAAGTGACCGCAAAAACTTTTTCTGGAATGAGTCCATAATACGCTAGCGCACTTTCCATTGAAACGTAACTTGGTCCAAGTATATGGTTAGCCAGCAATGCGCTTTCCGGCCGTTCAGATCCGAGAGACTTCCCTGTAATGTAAAGTCCTTTTTTTATAGGTTCTATGAGGTCAGCTGCTTTTAAAGCTAATATTTTATCATTGGGGCGTTTATAGTCTTTTAGAAGATTTGCCAAAAGCTGGTGAGTCAGCGGTTGATTTGCGAACTTCCTTAGTGCAGCGTACATATCCATTGTAAAATAATTATAAGATAAACGGCTAACTATCGTTTATCTTATACTAAAGATACAGAAAGAAATTAACCTTGTCAAATTTAGATAAGATAAACGACTAAAATTCGTTTATCTTATGATATATCAACAAGCTTGGTACTGGATCATCAATACAGTTTGTTGGTAAGAACCCGCCCGAATGTATTGATCACAATAATTTCGGGAACAATAAATAAAGTAAATCTGGAAGTTGGCTTTGCGCTCCTGAGGCTGGGCTTACCTCCAAACCTGCTCCGCCGTTTGTTCGGCACAGGCTTCTCGCCCAGCACATAAATAAAAAAGCCAACTTTTTCAAGTTGGCTTTGCGCTCCTGAGGCTGGGCTCGAACCAGCGACCCTCTGATTAACAGTCAGATGCTCTAACCGGCTGAGCTACTCAGGAATTCCGGTTGTCCGTTGTAAAAAGCATATGCTTTTCCTGAACGGAGTGCAAATATAGAGACATTTTCATTTTTGTCAAGGCAAAAATGAAAAAAGTCTAATCATCTGCAAGTACCCGGTAGGCATCATGATAGTCTACACCGGCATACCTACAAAAGTGAATTAGTCCGAGCCACTGATGGGCTTCGAGTTTAAAAAAGGTCTTAATCTTTCTGTATAATAACCTGCTACTTGTAACACTACCACCGCTGAGCTTGCGCAGGTGATAGACGGTCAGATTGATTTCAAATGATCTCATGTACTATGGCGCCTCCATCGTATCTCCTACCATTAACTGAATTTTCCCGGGTCATGCCAACGAAAAAACACACATAAAATCAATTTGTTTGTGGTCGGACAAACACTCTACTCCTCCTACAAACTATTTACAGGCTTTTATTCGAAGATCATTGACTCAAACTTTCTGCCTATGATACTAAGTCTTGTAAAGCTAACGGGCTTACATTTTCGTACAGATAAGTGCCGCGTGCAGGGAGCGGACCTCACCTATACGCAGTGCCTTCGTTTGATAAACCCGACCGCAGCGGCAGCCCTGAGGTACGAAGGCTATAGCGAAGGGCGGGGCTGCACTGACCGAAGTACCACCAGAACTGCTTTTCAATATGATCAAACCCGCGTATCTCGTGAACACCTGAGTTTGACCCCCGGATATCACCCTCATACACACGCTACCGGTTAACCGGCCGGTGCATAAAAAATTCAGCAGACTTCCTGTCATTAGAACTGCCTATCTCGCAGGAAATCTTAATTTTAGCCAATTATCTGCCACCGCACCATATTAACTTTCTATGGAAAACGTATCTCAACTATTCGTGACGCTTCTTGCTGCATCGGCCATCGCTGTTATCATATTTGCCGGTATCTATCGCGAAAACCTCAAAAAACTTCGCATCACTTACCAGAAACTCTTCGACAACAATCCGCTTCCCATATACGTACTGCATCGCGAAACCTTGCGCATTTTGGCCGTTAACCCGGCTATGTGCAACTTGTATGGATACACCGAAAGCGAATTTCTGAACATGACCGCACTTGATATCCGGCCACCCGAAGACCGCGAGCGGTTTAAGGCCTTTGTGAATCAGAAAAATAAGCCTGAGAACCAGGGCGGACAGGCCATTCATTGTAAAAAAGACGGTAGCTGCTTCACAGTAAACTACACCTTTCACCGGCTGCCGCCTGCAAGCAGTCAGGCCGTGCTTGTAACCATTACCGACATAGACCAGACACTAAAAGATAAAGCCCGCATCGGCGATTTGCTATCGCTGTATGAAGCGGTTAACAAAGCGACGAACGATGTGATCTGGGAATTCAATCTGGCTGAAGGAAAACTGTATTGGATGCAGGGTTTCGAAGAAACTTACGGTTATAGCAAAGCACTAAGCCCGGCCGACTTCTGGAGCATGGAACGTGTGCATCCTGACGACCGTGCCAAGACCATTTCTGAATTCCGTGCCATTGTCAGCAACTGCCGACCCGACTGGATTGTCGAATACCGCTACATTTGTGCTGATGGCACCTGGAAATATGTACGCGACAAAGGCTGCCTGCTGTCTGATGCAGAGGGGAAACCGGTCAGGCTAATCGGCGCCATGCAGGACATCGACCGACAAAAACGTTACGAGCAGCAGCTGCTGGAGCAGAATAAACAGCTGCGCGATATAGCCTGGACCAATTCGCACGAGGTAAGGCGGCCGCTTAGCAACCTGCTTGGCCTGACAGCTCTGCTTACCGATGCCGCCCGCACAGGCGGCGACGTGCAGGAACTCACCGAACTGGTAGCCCAATCCTGCAAGGAGCTTGATGAAGCTGTTGCCAGCATTAATGCGCGTGCCAGTCAGGGAGCTGACTATGGACCATAGCCGGGAAGCTGATGGTCCATAGCCTAGCATCTACACTCCGGGATTTATTCCCTGTCCCACCACAGGGGTGTCAACAGCCTCGTCCGTTCAGAGTTGTCGCCCACCGCCTCCGGATTACGGGTTTGTTCATTTGATTCGTACACCATCCCCCTGATCCATTGGTTAGCGTTATTTTGATCGAACACCACATTATTAATATTTACAGGACGTACAAGCGATGGTCCGTAAATGGTCTGACTGAAGTCGCTTCGGCGCATGTCTACCCAAGTTTCCGGGTTCAGGCACAGGCTGATGTATTTCTGTCGCATAATATGGCTCAATCCGCCGGTCAGGCTCGCGAAATGCGCAGCCAGACCATCTGCAAGCTGGGCTGTCCAGTATGTATTGATCTCAGCAGCAGTTACGCCAAGTTTTCGCATGTTCGACTTTACTCCTTCTTCATAAGCGAGCAGCGCGCCGGGAACATCGCCGGAACGAAGACGGGCCTCGGCTTCGATCAGTTTCACTTCAGAATATGTGATGAACGGAAAGGGCGAAGTGCGGCTGGTGTAAAATCCGCTGTTGCTGAACCTGCCATAATCGTTTCCATTGGTTTTAGTCGCATCGCCGGGCTGTCCGTTTGCCAGAAGACCTTGACCCGCGGCAAGCCCGGCACCAGAACGCAGTCCCCGGTATTGGCCATCTGAAGCCGCTGGCTGCATGATTCTGCTGATCCGCGGATCCCGAAAGGTTGTATTGGTTACGGGGAATGAGCTCAGCATATTAACAAAGAACTGGCTCCAGGCAAAATACCGCGGATCATATGTGGCGGCATTCGGATCGGTTCCCGTTGTAACAAATCCGCCCCAGCTGAACCAGGGATTCTCGTCAGTTTGTATGCCGCCGGCCAGGTACGGAAATTCCGCATCCATGCCGTCTGCATTGAAGGCATTGGTACAGGCTTCAATAATCTTTGCCGGGTTATAAAGCGACCCTTTTTTTGACAGGTGGTTTAGATACCGCGCCTTTAACGCCCAGGCAAAACGTTTCCATTTTTGCACATCGCCTCTGTACAGGATGTCGCCGTTCGCTGCATTCAGACCGGTATTATTCGTTGGATTATCGAAGGCTGCAATCGCTTCATCAAGCATTTTGTCTATGCGCTGGTACACCTCCTGCTGCGTTTGCATTTTTGGCAAAAGGTTAAGCTGACTGGTGCCATTGTAAAAATCGTCGACCACGATGGCGCCGTACTGATCGGTCAGCATGCCAAAGTTCAACGCCAGAAGTGTCTTGCCCGCCCCTGTAAAGTAAGGACTGCCTTCCTCCTGCCCGAGGTTGATCAGATCCACACAATTGGGCATCGTAAATACATAGGCATTCTGCCAGAAAAAGTATCCCGAAGTGAAACGCCACTGCTCAGCATTTCTGTTCGTGCCTGTAAGTAATTTGGTTGTACCGTATTGCGTTACGCCGGCTACTTCGCGCGCTCCACGCCACATGGCGGCACCATTGGTCGTTGTAATTGCCCCCACAAGCCGGTTTGCCGCAGCTATTTTTGTGGGATTATTCGGGTCCTGATTTACATCAAGATAGTTTTTACAGCCTGCAGCACTTATCAGAGCGGCCACAGCCAGCCCTGCTATTTTGTTATGTATCGTTTTCATGGAATACTTATAATGTTAACTTCAAACCAAGATCAAAACCGCGGGTAGCCGGAACACCCAGATTATCAAATCCAAATGAACCGGTTCCGCCTACGCCGGCTCCGCTTCCTGAAACCTCCGGATCAACTCCGGAATAGTCGGTAATGAGCACCAGGTTTCTGCCCGTAAGGGTAAACATCAAGCCTTTCAGCTTCAGTTTATTTAACACGGCCTTCGGCATCGCGTAAGACAGCGTTGCATAACGCAAACGGTACCAGCTTCCGTCTTCCACAAAATCATAACCCTGATTGGCGTAGATGGTCTGGTAATAGTTCTGGTTTAGCGGAACGGCAAGCGTATTCGGCTGACCGGTAGACTCGATAATGCCTTCGAAAACCCGTGTACCACGATCAAGCGTTTTCATACTCAGGCCTGATCGAACCAGCGAATTCTCAGTTGCGTTAAATACATCACCACCTACCCGGATATCAACCATAAAGGAAAAGTTGAAATTCTTGTAATTGAACGTATTTGTAATACCGGAAATGAAATCCGGATTGCGGTCTCCGATATTGGCCAGGGCTGTCTGCACCTGTGGATAACCATTTGTACCCAGGAGCAACTGGCCCTGTGCGTTTCTTTTCCAGACGTTACCGTTTATACCAAACAGACTTCCGCCTACGAAAGCAGCACCCTGCGCAGCATTACTGGCCACCCAGGCATCAGACAATTCTACGCGGTCGAGCGCGCCGGGCAGTTCTTTTACAATTGACTTGTTGCTCGAGAAATTGATATCGATAGACCAGTTAAAATCCTGCGATACAACAGGACGCGCATTCACAACGAATTCTACACCCTTATTTTCGATTGACCCTCCGTTTAAATAACCGAGAAATGCGCCCGACGACGGCGGAAGCCGCGTGGCAAGGATCTGGTTATCTGATTTACTTCTATACCAGGTAAAATCGACCCCGAACCGGTTTTTTAAAAACCGGAAATCCAGACCCGCTTCAATTGAACGCGTAAATTCAGGAACAAGCAGCGGGTTGCCAAATGGGTTATTTGAGTTTATGATAAAGCCGCGCGGATTGATGGTAAAGGTATTTGTAACGGATGCCAGTGAAACACGCGTCTGGTGCGGCGGGGCATCTTTGCCCGCATCTGAATAGGCGAACCGGAACTTGCCATATGAAAACACCTTATCATCTGTTTTAAGCTTAAGTTCTTTTAACAGATCTGAAACGACTACAGAAGCGCCGACCGAGGGATAAAAAAATGAATAATCTTCAACCGGAATGGTAGATGTCCAGTCATTTCTGCCACGGGCATTCAGATAAATAATGTTTTTCCAATCTACGTTCAGATCTCCGAATACGCCCACAATTCGGCGGCGGCTTATTGTTTCAGACAAACTGCGATCTGTGGCCACGGTATTGTTGATGCTTGGAAATGTCGGGTCAATAAAGTTGATAGCTGAAGCGGTCAGCGTTTGTGTACGAAGATTCTCAAGATTCTGACCGGCGGCAAGACTAAAGTGATAATCGCCAAAGTCTTTTTTGAAAGTTGCTATAAAGGTCGAGGTAGTGATCTGATTGGTATTTGTATTCTGGCCAATCGCGCCGCGCAGCGCATCAGCCTCGCGGGTGCCGGGCATCCTCACCGCCTTGAAATGTTCGGTATAAAAGTCTGTACCGAGACGGTAACTCAGGTTAAGAAAACTGAAAGGATTATAATCGATGTTCGCAATGCCGATCAGGCGGTTCAGCGCACTTGTAATCGGCTTATTCTGAATGGTCCAGTATGGGTTATCTGTTCCTGACGGACTCAGAATACGCTGGGAACCATCGGGGTTCAGAAAGTTGCTCATGTCATCATTACGTGGCCAGTAGATCGCACCCATGGTTCCGTTGGCGCTTCCCTGCGGCACAAATTCCCGGTCTGTGCGCACATAATTTGCAGAGCCGCCTACCGTAAGTTTTTCACCGATCTTGGTGTCGGCATTGAGGCGGAAAGACTTACGTCCAAAGTTGATATTGTCAACGATTGATCCCTGATCAAACAGAGAGGCAGATGTATAGTACGTTGTTTTTTCCGAGCTCCCGCTGACGGACAAGTCATGACTCTGTGTAAACGCGGTTTTAAAGAAATTTCCCAGGTTATCATAAACCTGTTCACCGGCTGCGAAAGCCGGGCCAAAGGAAATCTGGGCATTCGGACTGTACACACCCAGCTCGCCCTGTTTAAAGGTCGACTGGAGTTCAGGCAGTTTATTTACATTATCAAGGGAAAACGTATTGGTATAAGTTAACTGTGCAGCGCCGCCCGCCCCTTTTTTTGTTGTGATAACAATAGCGCCCGAAGCTGCCCTGATACCATACAGCGCAGCTGCTGCAGGTCCCTTCAGCACGGTTACAGTTGCTATATCTTCGGGATTGAGGTCTATAGCCCGGTTAGAACCCGGTGCAACCCCGGCGACCAGGTTACCCTGACTAACCGGCGTGGTGTTGTCTATCGGGATACCGTCTACGACAAAAAGCGGCTGATTATTCCCGCTCAGCGAACTACCCCCGCGAATCATGATATTTGCAGAAGCACCTGCTGCACCGCTTGAATTGGTAATTTGCACACCGGCAACTTTTCCCTGAAGTGCATTTACCAGGTTCGGCTGTTGGGATTCAACAATTTCCCGGGCCTTTACATTTTGTGTGGCAAAGCCAAGGCTGCGCACTTCCTGTTTGATGCCAAAGGCCGTTACCGCAACCTCATCAAGGGTTTTCGAATCTGACACCAGCTGGATATTAATTGGTCCGGCACCGGTCACGGTACGTTCCTGCGTCAGCGCACCAATGAATGAAAATACGAGCACATCGCCCTGTTTAGCCCGGATAGAATACCGGCCTTCTGAATCTGTCGAGATTCCGGAGGTACTTCCTTTAACCCAGACAGAAACGCTCGGCATACCGCTGCCGTCATCAGCAGAAGTTACCCTTCCGGTTACGGTTAATTGCTGCGCCATGCCTTGCATGATCAGCAACAACATCGCCGCAAAAACTAGGAGTAGTTTTTTTTTCATGAAATTAAAGTTTGGTTTTAGGTTGATGGCAGCCTGCTAGCTGTCTTAGGTAAATATGGTAAAAAAACTTTTAAGAATATGTTAAATCCATAAGCAAAAGACTGAATATCAACCGAAAATACCGCAATCTTTTCCTCCGAATATGCGAAAATCACCGATAGTTCACGCATTTCTGCATCAATAAAACCCTGCAGGGCGTTTAAAGTGCCCAATGGCCTTATTATGAAGAGAAAAGCATAACTTGACGCGATGAAGGCCTGGCTATTTATTTGTGTAAGCATTTTTCTTTTCATTAACAGCTGCGTTTCGTTTGCTTACGGCCAGAAAACAACACGATCTGTAATACCGCCGCCGGTTCTCAACAATGGCCTCGCGGAATTTACATGCTGTTTTTCTGCAAAACATACAGACAGGCTGATTTACACCCGGCTCATCTATAGCGGGATTGAAGAATACTGGAGTATCAGAACCGAAAACCGGGCTTGCCATGTACCCGACATGGAACTGGATATCGATTCAGCTAAATTTTCAGAGGCAATGGCAGACCTGTTCCGAAAAGTTCACGAAAGCTACTGGAACAGTTCCGTGATCATTGATGCGGTGGGAACCTATGAGGACCGTTGCCCAAATGGTTATGGCCATCTTGGTCATAACAAAGCGCGCTTTGTCGTACGTGAACTGATTAATGTTCAGCTTGTACAGCTCAAGGCGACCAAAAAAGGTCGTCAGCAGCTTAAGATTGGTGAATAATATTCCGGCCGCCGCGACCATGACGAAGCAGTTGGCTCGGTACATGGCCGCGCATATGCGTGCCGGAGAGAGCGGGCATGCAGACTGGTATGCACCGCCGATACCTCATGTGCAAACCGGGGCGCACATGAGCGGTTTAACTGAGAGGTGTTTAAATGCTACGCTATTCTTCGCTTTTAGGAATGTCCGGTTTCCGTATTCCAAAAAATGAACAGTGAGCCAGCCTTTGCGGTCAAAAACTTCAATACTATACACAAATCCATCTTTCGTTGGTTTTTTCACCAGCTATATTGTCTATCCCATCCAACCTGAGATCCCTGTTAAAACCATGGTCGGGCACATTAAGCCGTGGCCGCTTTCAACCTAGCCGGCTAACGAAACCGGTATGGATCTGAATACAGGCTTTGTTGCCTGTAAGAGCCATGATTTCGATGCCCTTATAAGGCTTGTTCCAGAACCTGGGTCAACGACGCTATGCTGACCGGTACAACAAATTTGTCAGGCGCTAAACGCAGTACTGAAAGCATTTGATCATTATTAAACTAAGGAAGAGTAGTTTACAAATGTGCGGAGAAGATAGATTCGGTCGCCAACGCGAAACGGATAAAAATTAACGCGAAACGGATCTTAAGGTCTTTGATGTATCATTTTTGGCGTTAACTTCCTTTCAAATACCGTCTGAGTTCCTTTTGGGTTCAAAGCGACGCCCTTAGCCATATCCGTCTATCGTAAACAACACTGTCATTTGTCGCGAACAGGCCCGCAAACTGTTCTGCAACTTACTGATATTGGCATCCGTAACACAGATACCCATACGATGAAAAAACTAAAACTACAGGTACAAATGACGCTGGATGGATTTGTTGCCCGCCCCGACGGTCGGCTGGATTGGATGTGGCTTGATGCGGAGGCAGATCACGCCGTATATGATAAAGTGATTGAACTTGCAGAACAATGTGAAGCCATTTTGCTCGGCCGGAAAATGACAGACGAGTTTATTGATCACTGGGAAAATGTCTATGCCAACATGCCCGAAAGTCATGAATATGTGCTTGCCAGGCGTATGGTCGAAATGCGGAAAATTGTATTTAGCCGCTCGCAAGCCGTGGTAAATGGAAAAAATGTTGAAGTTGAAAACGGAGATTTTGTAGCCGCTGTTCAAAAACTGAAAGAACAGGCAGACAAGGATCTGATTGTTTATGGCGGCGCCGCTTTCGTCAGTTCGTTGATCAATGCAAACCTGATTGACGAGTATTATATTTTTAGCAATCCTGTAGCTATTGGTAGTGGGTTACCGATTTTCACAGATACGACCCGGCTAAAACTGATTGACTCGCTAGCATATAAAAACGGTAAAATGTTAAACACATTTCTACCGGCCTGAGAAAGCCGTTTCGTAATCTAAAGAAAACGTCACGAACCTATTCAGTTG
Organism: Pedobacter sp. SYP-B3415; assembly: GCF_004138205.1. Taxonomy (GTDB): domain Bacteria; phylum Bacteroidota; class Bacteroidia; order Sphingobacteriales; family Sphingobacteriaceae; genus Pedobacter. Next base: position 4,011 of record NZ_RXNQ01000033.1, on the reverse strand, counting down.
CTTCGGCCGTCATGCCGCCGGCATACTGTCTCGCTATGACATCGCGCAAACGATCCTGGTGCTCATCTCCCCAGAGACCGATCGCGTGAATGAGTGGAATAAGTGTGCTGCCGAATTCAGTCAGATCGTATTCAACCTTTGGTGGCATAACCGGGTAGATCTTCCTGGTAACGAGCTCATGGCTTTCAAGTTCCTTCAATTGTACATTCAGAACCCTTCTGGATACATCAGGAATTTTGCGCTGCAATTCGCCGGGGCGTTTATGTCCTTCGCTGATGAACCACAATATCCTTATTTTCCATTTTCCGTACAGCACTTCGCCCACCAGATCTAACCCGCAGTTAAGCTGCGGCTGGATTTTTCTCTCGTACATAATACAAAGATATGATTGCTTCCGAACCTGAACAATACGGATAAATTTGTCCGTATCTGATTCGTAACCCCGTACTTGTTAGTCCTTTAGGTAGTGCTGAAATTCGCATAAAGAACAACACGTATGAAACACACCCAAACAAAAAGTAACGAACTAGCAGGAAAAACCGCACTCGTAACCGGAGGTACAAAAGGTACCGGCCTGGCTATCGCCAAACGCTTACAGGCGGCCGGCGCAACTGTTATGATCACCGCCAGAAATCAACCGGAAGAACCCGATGAGTCACTCAACTTTATACCGGCAGATTTAAGCCGGCCAGAGAACGCTGCTGCTCTTGTGAACCAGGTTCTGGGCAAATTTGGCAGACTGGATTTGCTCATCAATAACCTCGGCGGTTCTGAGACGCCAGGCGGAGGATTTGCCGCTTTGACTGCAGAAGACTGGGAATTATCGATTCGTACAAACCTCCTGGCGCCGGTAAGCCTGGACCGTGGCTTTCTCCCCCAGATGCTTGAGCGCGGAAGCGGCGTGATCGTTCATATTGCGTCGATCCAGGGAAAACTTCCTTTGTATGAATCCACACTTCCCTATGCAGCTGCGAAAGCCGCCGTGATCAACTACAGCAAGGGCCTATCGAACGAAGTTGCACCCAAGGGGGTGCGTGTACTTACAGTTTCGCCGGGCTGGATCATGACAGATGCATCAGAACGTATGATGGAACGAATAGCAAAAAGCGCAGACATTACTGTAGAGCAGGCCGCAGCAACCGTAATGGACGCCCTGGGCGGAATCCCTATGGGCAGGCCTGCGCAGCCGGAAGAGGTAGCAGAACTGGTCGGTTTCCTGGTCTCGCCGCGGGCAAATTACCTGACGGGAAGCCAGTTTGTTATAGACGGAGGAACAACCCCAACAATTTAAACATCTAAAAGAATAAACAAATGAATGTACCCAATGTAGTAGCGAGCCTGATAGAGGCTCAGAACAACCATGACAGCGAGAAGTACGCGGACTGTTTTGCATACACAGCAATTGTCCATGACGAAGGTAAGATCCATACCGGCAAAGCGGCGATCAGGCAATGGATTGAACAATCAAACCAGCAATACCAGAGCGTAATGAAGCCGCTTAGCTATGAAGAAACTGATCAGCAGAGCGTACTGACCGCAGAGGTTTCAGGCAATTTCCCTGGAAGCCCGGCAGTGCTTAAATTTCATCTGACCACTCGGGAAGACCTTATTCAGTCGCTTAAGATTACGGGCTGAGGCTGTTGTTTTTGTGCTTCTGAGGCTGGGCTTACATTCGGCACAGGCTCCCCTGGCACATAAACGAGAGAAGCCAACTCGAAAAAGTTGGCTTCTTTGCTCCTGAGGCTTGGCTTACCTGCAACAGGCTCCGCTATGTCGTTCGGCACAGCTTCTCGCCCAGATAATAACAAAAAACTACTTGAAAAAGCTGGCTTTGTGCTCCTGAGGCCGGTGCTTTTCAAGAAATTTGTTGGATGAATGGACTAGAATGGGAAAATTTAATGAAAATGATTTGGCATAATTTAAAAATATTTAGCTTTTGCTGTTGATTATCTAACACAATGTGAAGTTAGCTAAGCAATAGTAAACATTCTTCTAGCTCCAAATTGGTGTCTTGTTCCAATTATTTACAAAGCCAAGTTTGTAAACTTGGATTGTGGGAAAGTCATGAAAAAGCGATAAAATTTTAATTTTGATCTGATGTCCCGGAGTAACTTCGTTACATAGATAAACTAAACAAGAAATGAGAAGGAAGGGTTTTTTAATCTGAACAGGTGTTAAAATATTATTAAACCAAGCACCAGAGGGGTTATTTAACATTAGTGGAGTCTTGACCATACTTCTGCTCCAAAGCCTAGAATGGTGTGCTATTATATTCCTTAGATAAGTAATTGCTTCCAGCCAACTAGATAATTCATTATGCAAGTTTAGGCCCATTTCATTTGCAATTTGTGCCTTTTCAGGCAATTGGTGATTTAAACTTTTATAGAGCTTTGATAAGGTGCCCAATGAAGCAACTTCCAATATTTTCCATGCATCAGCATCTTGCCCGGGAAATCTATGCTTTTGATCTTTGATAAATATTTCCTGACTACGATTAAATTCTTTTTGAAGCTCATCCAGCGTGTGCAAATGCAATGTTTTTGTATTACCTCTCATTTCTAGTGTTGCACTCTGAAAAATAGAGGTATCCAGATACCATAGTCCACCAAATTTCATGGATAGAACGTAAATCATTTTTGTTCTAAGGGCAATTTCAATACGTTCAATTGCGTCGAAAAGAATAAGTCTTAAATGCCTATCGAAGTTATACCTGTCTAGTATATCTTCGAAGTAGGTGTTTTTTTTAAAAACATGACTCTGTAAATCATCCTGCATATCCCACCAATAACCCTTAAGACGGTAATAGCTTATATTGGCAAAAAAATGATGAGCTGCGGCTTCGTCTTTAAATAACATCCCTCGCTGTTTAAGCAGATTAATTTGATCGGATATGCTAAATGCTGGTTTGTTATTGGACACTTTTAAAAAAAATGACCCGAATGCAGTTCTTATGGTATGCAGACGGGTTCTGTTAGTACAAAGATATGAGGATTAATGTGTCAGCAAAAATATTTTCAAAATATTTTCAATCAACCAAAGAAAATAGCCTTTTCTTGTGATAAATATGAGTACAGTTTATTATTTATTGACCATTTTTCTTGTGTGCATCCAAGATCTTAGTAAGCGCTTCTACAACATTCACCTGTTTCATCTTGGCTTGATTTGGTCGTAATTTATCAAGTTCGAAACGAATATTACATCTGATAATCTCTATTTAGCAAAAATGAAATATCTTTCCTATAAGAATCAATACCATTGATCGGTTGAAAACCACTACCTGTCCATCCTAAACTTCTTCATGAATCGAAGCACGAATGCATCTGCGGAATCTTTCAATGCAAAAATCAAAGCTTTCAAAGCCACATCCAGAGGTGTCAGAGATGTAAAGTTCTTCTTGTTCAGAATAGCTAAAATCTACGCTTAACACCTCTACTCCCCAAGAATTCCGCTTGATCCATTTATGTTCTTGAGGCTAGGCCTTCCGCCAAACCTGCTCCGCTGTTTGTTCGGCACAGGCTTCCCGCCCGGCACATAAACAAAGAAAGCCATCTTTTTCAAGTTGACTTTATGCTCCTGAGGCTGAGCTTACCTCCAAACCTGCTCCGCCGTTTGTTCGCACAGGCTTCTCGCCCGGCACATAAACAAAGAAAGCCAACTTTTTCAAGTTGGCTTTGTGCTCCTGAGGCTGGGCTTACCTCCAAACCTGCTCCGCCGTTTGTTCGGCACAGGCTTCTCGCCCAGCACATAAACAAAGAAAGCCAACTTTTTCAAGTTGGCTTTGTGCTCCTGAGGCTGGGCTTACCTCCAAACCTGCTCCGCCGTTTGTTCGGCACAGGCTTCTCGCCCAGCACATAAACAAAGAAAGGGATCAAGCAAATAATCTGGGGGGGCAAGTTGGATTAAGCATAGATTTTCATCAATCTGAACATGAAGAACTCCACGTTTCTGACACCTCTGAATTGAGCCCTTAGTGCTTTGATCTTTGCGTTGAAAGATTCCGCTGAAGCATTC
>NZ_RXNQ01000032.1 GCF_004138205.1 Pedobacter sp. SYP-B3415 | reverse complement strand
TTTGCCGGCATATAAGCCTGCTATAGCTTCCTTTTTGAAGCTTTCAAAGTCAAAGTCTTCTTGTGTTGCCATTGTTTATGTCGATAGTTTAAAGTTACACTATTGACACAGTTCAGGAAACACCCTCGCGGCATAGGGACAAACAAATGTGTGCTTGATGAGCAGCTATCCGATAGTTTTGAAACGATTATCTGTTGAATTTCTTCGGGCTTTGGTTACCGGTGTTTAACATTTGTCTCCTGCATCCGGCCACGCTCCTACATGGTCTTTCAAATCATAATATCCTTTCAGCTCTCACCGGGATGATCCGGCCAAGAAAAATATTTAAAGATATGTTATTGCTGTCGGCTGCCTCAATCTCTTCTCTCATCAGTTTGCGCCTCGCATTCGACAGCATCGTCCTTTGTTAGTGCGCTATGTTTTTACCTTCTCTGAATTATCAACCTACGTTCAATACGATTGAGAAATAGTCAACCTATATGAAAGGCTGCTGGTTGCCGAAACAGAGAATTTGAGATGCTAAAAAAACTCTAGCTTATATACTATCTCTGGCAAACCTCATTAGGAAATTAGGCGCCAAATGACGGAATGTACAAGCTAGCACGTTATTTATTTTAACCTATTAAGTTTCGATATTTACAGCAGTGATTTTATTAATTTTATTGAAATCCAAAGCTATCTTTCGTTTCTTCAATAAAAGTATCAGCGAATCTCGAAATCTTTTGTCGTTAGTCTTGTCAACATTCTTTTTTAAAGCTTTACAAACGATGAAGATGTCAATAAAATGCTCTTTCAATTCATTTGTATCACAAATGTTTATTCGTGAAACTTGTTTTAAGTCTGCTAGGGTTACTAAGCCCGTAATTATCGGTTTGAAGGTTCCGCTTTGAACTATTTCCCCATCATATCCATAAGCAACCCATTTTCCATCTGGAATACCATTTTTTATAGGGATTTTGCTTGATATGTCTCCATTATCAAATTCTGAAAAAACATATCCGGAATAAACTGTCAGTGAATCTTTATAAAACAAGTTGTCCTTTACAACCAATTCCTTAAACGAGGCTTCGGGATTTCCACAAGCTTCTCCCAGAAGGAGAAAAAATATTAGATATACTTTTTTCATTGTCATTTTATATACCGCGTCTAAGTTAAGTGTTCCAACTATGACGCAGTTTATCTTACAGCCTCAACAATTTAAAGTTCTGTTACTATTTCATAATAAATATTATCTCTGTTGTTTATCTTATTCCGTCCCATATTATATCTATCCGATCTTGAATACTCATGCTCACAGTTTGTGAAATCGATTCCCAGATCCATTAAAGGTTGGATGTTATCTCCGATAATTTGAAAAACATCAATACCTAAGATGTTCACACCTTGTTTTTCGCACTCATCAATAAACTCCGCCGCCTGATTATCCTTAAGTAAAAGAAGGCCATAGCGATTTAAGGCTTTCTTTTCAAACAATTTTTCAATTTTATTTAATATCATCTTTTTGTTGGAATGAATGGATTTGCTATAGTATTATCTGGTACCCAATTCGGATCGTTCCAATTGCTTACTTGAATTATATCCCCAGTTTTATTATCCTTCACAACGTAGCTGCCATCTCTATTAAAATATTCCGTTGATGGATTACCATTAGCTTTATTAGTAGCTTGACTTGTAGCATATGGCCTCTCAACCGTTCTTTGAATGCTTTTTCGTCCCAACTTCTTCGACCCTTTTGTTGTTGGATTTTATCGCCGATTCTCACTATACTACCAGGAAAAAAATTCTTTAGTCTTCATAAGATCTCAGCAGGTTAACTAACGATTCAATTGATAATCGGGTGAAAAAGGAAGTTTGTACGGATATTTCCTTGGATCAAATATTATTGGTTATCTACGTTGGATAGTTTGACCAATCATCTCATTGTAATTCACACTGGGCTTCTCATATCTAAATATCTTTAAGCCATCCTTCCTTCCATCCCATTTAGACAGGTTAGGAACAAATTGACGGGTCGCCATCATCTACATGTTTGATTACTCTTCCACTACCATCTACAAACGTTGAAGCTATATGATGAGGTCCTTCTTCGACTCTCATACCATTTGGATCAATTGAATTGATAAGATTATTAAGAACGTGCTTATATGGGGGTGCATTGATATGTTCTCCGCCATCGGATCCAATAGATTCCAGCTCCCAATCACCGGATTAGATCCTCCCCCATAATTATATGCTCCCAGCTCCTCTAGCGGCTTCTTGCCGTTATAAAAATACTTGTCTGTTTCTCCTTTTAAAGTTTTCAACCCTATGCTTAATGACCGTCATTTTGTAGCCTTCCGTGCTGCATTTTAAAAGGCGCTCGTTTATCAAATACCTGACATTTTATGGATGCGCTGAGTATCTTGCTCATGCTTTTGTTCAAAGAATGGAATCTTCCTACAACCAATCAGGGAACTAACTTCCGCTATATTCAATTTTATTTGGATTTAATCTAAATAACAATATACATTTGCAGCGCTTATTTACCTTTAGTACGCTCAATATTCACATGATCAAACATTTCTTATTTTTCTTCTTCCTTGTCAGCCTATCTATATGCACGACCGCTCAGGCACAAACCATGCAAACCATAAGTGGCGTAGTAGTCGATGAAAAAGGCGACCCGCTGCCGGGTGCCACCGTCGCAATCGAAGGTACATCGCTAAACGTTGCTACCGACACAAGAGGCCGGTACAGCATCAACCTCTCACCCGGCACCTATATTCTGCGCGTAAGCTTTATCGGCTACGCCCCCGTTTCAGCAAGGACTACCATCTCCGCAGGCGTCAGCGTCAGGCAAAACATCTCGTTATCAACCGATAATTCATCACTGCAACAGGTTGAAATAACTGGTCGCAAAGAAAAAACCTATAAAACCAGGTCAACCTTTATTGGCAACAAAACGGAGACAGACATCAAAGATCTAACCCAGTCTGTATCGTATGCCAGCAAGGAGTTGATGGCCGACCAGGGTGTTGTACGTACCGGCGACGTGGTTAAAAACTTTAGCGGTGTCAATCAATTTACCTTTTATGATGACCTCACCATTCGCGGTTTTCGTGTAAACGGCCAGAGCAATACGCAGCTGGTTAATGGTTTGCGTACCAGTACAGGCTTTTGGAAACAGCCGCTTACCAATTACCTCGAGCGTGTTGAGGTACTTAAAGGTCCTTCATCAGCGCTGTATGGCAATGCCAGCCCGGGCGGTGTAGTTAACCGTGTAACCAAAAAGCCGCTGAATGAAACCCGCCGCCAGATCAGCATGTCACTGGGCAGCTTCAATACCCTGCGTGGTTTGGCTGACTTTACCGGCCCGGCTAACAAAGACAGCTCATTGCTTTATCGCGTTAACCTGGGTTATGAAGATGCAGGTTCGTTCCGCGACCTGCAGTTTGACAAAAACGTCGTGGTTGCACCCTCGCTTACTTTTATCGCCTCTGAAAACACGAGCATCAACTTTGATATGGTGTATAACAATTCGCGCTCAAGGCTGGACAGAGGCCAATCTGTAATTGGCAATGACCTTCACTCAACCCCACAGTCGCTTGCTTTGAGTACCGCGAACGACTTTCTGAACGAGCAAACTTATATTGTCACGTTATCTTTAAACCATAAGTTCAGCGATAATTTAAACTTCAACGCAGCTTACTCGAAAACCGGTTACCAGGAAGATTTATATGAGCACCGCAGCGCAAATGCCTATGCAAAGGCCAAGTCAGGCAGCGATATACCCAATCTTGTTGCCATGCAGGTATTTCAGCGCAAGCGCAAACGTTATATTGATAACCTGAGCGGTTACCTTAATTACAATGTTAAAACCGGACCTTTTGAACACCGGATTGTTGCGGGATATGATTACGGCAGCGAAAAAATGCCCCCGGGTGCATCGCAGCTGACCGCATCAGGGTACAGAAATGCAGCGAATACAGGCACAATCGCCAACTATGTGGCTAAAGATAGCTTACGGTACCTTCGTGATTCGCGGGGCAATCCTATACCCAACATCCCTTCTTTTGATCTAACCAATCCCACCAATTCACAGCGTATGCAGGATGACAGCAAGGCCTTTTTTGCCCCTACCAGCCTGGCACCGACCTATTATTACCTGAACGCGGGTTATGTGCAGGATCAGATTAAGATTGGCCGTTTGCAGGCGCTGCTGGGCGTACGTTATGAATACTATACCGATTTTTTAAATTATGCAACTTCTACGGAGCAGAAAACCCACTCGGGTGCATGGCTGCCACGTTTCGGCTTAGTTTATACCGCTACAAAAAATATCAACGTATATGGAACATATGTAATGGGTTACAATCCGCAGACCGCTGCTAACCTGGCTAACCCGAACGCAGGTGGTCCGTTCGATCCGGTTACCAGCGAGATGATTGAGTTTGGCGCAAAAAGCAGCTGGTTCGATGACAGATTGAGCATCACAACCTCTGTTTATCAGATTGAACAAAATAATACGCTGTATAATGCGAATGATGCCAGCAACCCCGACCTGCTGAGGCAGATCGGTAAAGAGCGGGCACGTGGTGTGGAGTTTGATATCACAGGACGGATATTGCCGAACTGGAGCATACTGGCGTCATACGCGTACAACGATGCCAGGATTGTTGAGAGTCTTGTACCGGGCGAACTTGGCCTGCAGAAACCAAATGCTCCAAAAAACACTGCAAACGTCTGGACACGGTATAACTTCGCACGCGGTCCGCTGAATGGATTTGGCCTGGCAGTTGGCTCAAACTATGTCGACAAGCGCAATCTGTCTCTCAACTTCACGCAGACGATACCGGCGTACCTGCTGATAAATGCTGCTGCTTACTACCGTGTGAACAAAGTCCAATTGCAGGTTAATGCCAATAACATCACCGGCAAAAAATACTGGGTAGGCGGATATGACTACATCAGGCTGTTTCCGGGCGCGCCCGCGAATTATCTGCTAACATTAACCTACGATTTTTAACAAGTTGACGAAATGATCTGGAAACGCGTTAAAGCGGCAGCCGCATGGCTGCATTTATGGGTAGGCCTGGTTACGGGCATCGTTGTCGTCATCGTATCAGTAACAGGGTGTATCCTCGTGTTTGAAGAAGAACTCTTTAATACATTTCACCGCGATCTCGTCAGGGTGAAGCAAACCGGCCCGGCAAGGCCGGTTTCTGAGTTGTTAGTGATTGCAAAAAATAAGCTGGGCCTAAAAAAGCCCGTTACCGATATCCGCATAAATGAAGCAGACCGCAGCTATATCTTTTCGGCATCAAAAACCAATAAAAAAGAAAACATCCAATGGTGGAATTATTTCAGCCAGTTCAGGTACAGGGATGATCTGTACATGAACCAATACACGGGCGAAGTGCTTGGTGTTATTGATGTCAGATACGAGTTTTTTAATGTTGTTGAACAGCTGCACCGGCAACTGCTGCTTATTAAACCGGTAGGCAGTGTTGTTATCGGCTCTTGTATCTTGCTGTTTTTGCTCATGATGATCACCGGCTTTATACTATGGCTGCCAAAAAATTTGAAGCAGCTTAAAAAAAGTCTGGCGGTTAAATGGGGTGCCCGGTGGAAACGTGTAAATTACGACCTGCATAACAGCCTTGGTTTTTACGTACTGCCGATCGCTATGCTCATTGCTATAACAGGTCTGGTATGGTCATTCAGATGGTGGGAAGCCGGTATATACCGCATCTTTGGCTCACCTGGCAAGATTGAACTAATACGCAAAGCGCCGGCTACAATTGATTCTGATGCCATTAACGGCAATAACACACTAGATCATGTTTTAGCCCGGATACAAAAAGAGATCAACTATAATTATGTCACCATTGGGCTTAACCTGCCTGAAAAGGAAGAGCCAACGCTAATGGCTTTTGTATATCATAAGAACCGCAGCGACGGCTGGCGTAACATGAGCTATTTTTATTTTGACATGCGCACCGGTAAGCAGTTTGATCAACTGATGCACAGCACAAAACCCCTGGGCTTGAAGTGGCGCAACTCAAATAAAGACATTCATACAGGTAAGATCTATGGGTTTGGCACACAACTGCTCGCTTTTGCAGCCAGTTTAGTTTGTGCATCATTACCCATAACCGGTTTTTTAATTTGGTGGGGTAAACGCAAAAAGAAAAGCAAAAAGTCATCCCTGAAGCGTTCGTCCTCTTTAAATCAAAACTTGGTATTTGAGGATGAGCCTCCTGTATTGTTCCATCACCAGCATGAGAGATAAAACGCAGGCATGATCTGATCTTCTACCAGCGATGAATGGCAGGTTATCCAGGCGGGCCTGCACAACACATACCTGAGAGCCAGATGCATAGATCAGCTTCCACCTGGACCGACTGGAATCTCCGCATACCCAGCGAAAATACCCGTTTATATGTACCTGACAGTACGTTCAGTTACACACCGCGCGTCGCTAAAGAACTAAGTTTAGATAGAATGACATGAATCTTGCATTTCGGCACTAATGAGTGCCTTTGCGGATAAAAAGACGGTCCGTCCGGCTTGTGAAAAAGCATTGAAGACTTATCTTTAATCTTAAATCTGATGACAGAGTTGCTTAGCCTTGAAGAAGGACAATATTTAGGTAAAAACAGGAGGAGCCTCCATTACGACAAACTGAATTTTATTGATACGACCTATCATGAAAAGGTGTTTAATGGCTGGCATATGCACGAGCGCGCGCACCTTACCCTGGTACTGAATGGCGGCAACCGGGAGATACGAAAAAATTCGGACCGGGCCCTGATTACCGGTCAGGTTGTCTTTTACCACAGCGGGGAAGTGCACCGGAACGACCATACGATAGTACCGTCACGTAATCTTAACCTCGAAATAGACCCTGGCTTTTTCGCAGATTACCAACTTACGGAGCAGCAAATTGACACCGCAATCAGGAACGGCCAGCTCAGTTCGCTGGAAATAATGAGCTTATTTAACGAAGTTCTTTTTCAAGAGGATACTTCGACCGCCGGTGTCCACCTGTTGCTTCTTGGCGCTGTCACTGAGGTGGCTAAGCGCAATATTCCTGATTGGCTGTTACGTCTGCGCGACCTGCTGAACGACCGTTGGGACAGCTGGCCTTCGTTATGCGATCTGGCTGCTGAAGCTGATGTACACCCGGTTACAATTTCAAAATATTTTCATCGTTTCTTCGAGTGCACTTTAGGTGTTTACATGCGTAAACTGAAGGCACAGCATGCTTTTACAATGATCCGTTCGGGCAATCATTCGCTTTCAGAGATCGCACATGCCTGTGGGTTTGCCGATCAAAGCCATTTTAGCCGTTGTTTTAAAGCTACTACCGGTATGTTGCCCAAGTATTTTGAGGGGATCTGAACGGCTAATTTTGTTCTATTTTTTCATTCCTGCACGCTGTATGTTTGCTTGTATGGAAACCAAAAACCGGAAGGTGCTCATCCTGCTTTGTTTACTTCTCCCGGCAGTCAGTTATGCCCAGGGAACGTCAGCGCGATTAGATAGCCTGTTCAAATCAGTTGCTGCTAAAGATATGTTTAACGGGAACGTGCTGGTGGCGCAGCAAGGAAAGATTCTTTACAGGAAATCTTTTGGTTATGCCGATCTGGAACGAAAAAAGCTGAATAATGTCAATACCGGTTTCCAGCTTGCCTCTCTTTCTAAGGTATTTACTGCCATTGCAGTTCTGCAGCTATATGAGCAAGGGAAACTGAGGCTTGATGAAACCTTCAGGACGTACATACCTAAATTTCCTTATCAGGAAATCACGATCCGTCAGTTACTGTCTCACACCTCAGGTCTTTCCGATCAGGATCTGGCTGCTGCTTTCACTGCCTTCGAAAATACAACGGGACGAAGACCGATAACAACGACCTGGTGGCAATCATGGCGTCCGCCAATGTGAAACTAAAATTATCTCCCGGCGAAAAATGGTGGTACTGTAACCTCGGATACGAGCTGTTGGCAACGCTCGTGGCACATATTTCCAAAATGCCTTTTGACGCTTACCTGGACAGGTTTTTTTTTAAACCCGCGAAGTTACAAGACACCTATCTCAAAAGGCCGGGTATAACCAGCGCAACCACAGCAAACAATTACGATTACGAGTCCAGGTATGCCCCTGCAAAAATCCGGGTAGACCTCGATAAACCGGATTATACTGAAGCCGCATCGGGCCACAGCAATATGGTCAGTACAACCGGTGATCTGTACAAGCTTGATCAGGCACTCTATGATGAGACACTACTTAAACAACAAACGCTGAAAATAGCGTTTACACCTGATAAGCTAAAAAACGGCGCAGACAACCTGGTCTGGATGAATATCGGTGGCATGGGTCAGGCACTTGATGGCCTGGGTTGGTTCATCTTCAGCGACGAATCTAAGGGGGAGACCATTTGGCATGCGGGTGGCATGCAGGGCGCTGTGACCATTTTGCTACGCAATATCAACAGCAGACAGATGGTTGTTATGTTGGATAACACCGGCAGCGAAGGGTTGTATAAAACCGCATTGAACGCGCTACGGGTTTTAAACAGTCAGAAGTTAGTATCAAACAAAAAAAAACCTTAGCCGGATCTATGGCAGGGCGATGATGGAAGGCGGCGCCGATCACGCGATGGCCGTATTACAAACGCTGAAAGCCGATACCGCGAATTATAACCTCAACGAGAATGACATGAATAATTTAGGGTACGCTTTCCTCGCCGACAAACAACAAACACAGGGACTTGAGACATTAAAAATCAACTGCCTGCTGTTTCCCCAGAGTGATAATGTCTACAATAGCTATGGGGAAGCATTGGCCGGTGCCGGTAAAAAGTGCGATGCTATTGCTATGTACAGAAAGTCGCTGGTCATCAACCCTAAAAACGAAGATTCAAAAAAAGCGCTGCAGGCGTTATTAAAGTGACATTGTTTGCATGCTGCGATCGACCGCCCGCTTCCTGTCAACTATTTAAGAATATCACCTTTCACTTAATAGATGCAACATAAAACACTGAGCTTGAAAAAATGGCTTGATTCGGCAGCTGCCCGAGGTATTGATTGTTCAGCAGGAAGAACAGTCGTAACGAAGGCCGGGAGAGTATCAGCCTTATTGTTAACGGGTTCTCCTGAATTAAAATGAGCAAAAAGTTTAATTTTGAGACATGAATGCAACTATTGTCCTGACTGCAGCTATACAGGGATTTCTGATTGCAACAGGCTTACTGTCTAAAAGGATTCATAACAGGCCGCCACTGGTTTACCTCGGCATACTTGTACTGGTTCTCTCTATAGAAATGCTTTTTTCATGGGGTGGAACAACGGGATTCAACAATCATCCCGATACTTTCCCTTACTGGCTTATAAGATCATATCTGATTATCCCGCCGGCCCTCTGGCTGTTTTTCCGGCATCACGAGAACCCAGCCTTCAAATTCAATATGTCGCAACTGTGGTATTTCATACCAGCTCTGGTTGATGTTCTTATTTCGTCGGTGGCATATTTGTCAAGGGGCAGATTTTTGTCGCCGGGACAATCGTACCTATGGGTGGCCCTGATAGACTGGCTGCCACTTTTACTCACCATTTCTGTATTGGTGTGGTATACCAATAAGTGGCTTCTCCGGGTTACCGATGAGCGGCAGAGACTGAACTCACAAAATTTAAAGATCATAACGGTACTGATCGTTTTCTGGCTGTTATCTGCCATCTGGTTTATGGAAAGCGTACTTCGCATCAACCTTCATGTGGTGTTTCAAACGCTAACCGTTGCTATGTTATTCGTGCTGGCCTATGTCGCCTACTTTAAACCTGGCTTTCTTGAAAGCCCGCCACCCTCATTACAGAAACGCTCTGCAGAATTCTCAAATTTTAATGATGAAACAGAACTGGTACGCCTGACCAACCTGTTCAAAAATGACCGGATTTTTAAACAACCGCGACTAACCCTGACGCAAGTCGGAAACAGCTTAAATTTGCCTGCCAAGTATATATCTTACCTGGTTAACCAGTATCGAAACTGCAACTTTAATGATTTTGTAAATGGATACCGGGTTGCCGAAGTTATTCGCTTAATCCCGCTTGAGCCTCATAAAACACTCGCCGGTATTGCGACGGACGCAGGTTTCAGCAGCCGATCCACTTTCCAGCAGGTATTTAAGCAGCAAACGGGAAAACCGCCTTCAGCTTATCTGCCAGACAAGTCCGAAATCATGATTTCACACATCTGAGCGTATCAGGTCCTGACCTCATACGCTTTCTTTGTTGAAAAATCACACATGAAAAGACTCATTGCCGGCTGCATGGCTTTGCTGCTGATATGTAGCGCAAAAGCTCAGGTTATCCAAAAAACAAACATCGGAGATACCATTGTTAAAGAATTAAGGAAGGATGACACCCTGCGTTATGCGCTCAACTTCAGGCAAGGCGGGGTCTATAAATTCACAGTCCGGCAACTGGGCATCGGTATCTATTACCAGCTCAGCGATCCTTCCGGAAGGATGCTCGTTCGGAGCGATGCACCCGAAGACATAGACGACATTGAAAGATTTGATTTTGATGCCACGCAAAGCGGAACATATACTTTCCGGATGAACCGCTTTAAACATCCGGAAAACCCCGAGTCCGGCAGATTTAGTCTGTTAATCGACAGCCTGCCACCCAGGGAAATTGAGCGCAGGAAGATGATCAGGCAATCGCTTGTGAAGGAAAATCAAAAAGTTGTATTAACGCGGGACATTGACCACTTCTGGATTGCCTTCGACCGTTTGAAAGTATGCAGGAACTTTGCAGACAGCTGCCGCTCGTTCCAGGAGGAATATCTGGACAAGGCGACAGACGGATTACGCGATTTTATTCGCGTCAGAGACCTGACGGCTGAAAAATATGCACGTATGGCTGCCCGTTATCCAAAGTTTTTATCGAGCATCCGCAATAATACGACCCTTGTGAAGCAGTGGGAACTGGCGGTAAATAACGTCTTTGCCCGGTTCGCGAAACGCTACCCCGCATTCAAACCACTGAAAGTTTGCTTTGCCATGGGTATTCTCAATACAGGAGGAACAGTTTCGAATCGCTTTGTGCTGGTCGGCACTGAATTAGCCGCTTCCACCATCAATGCTGATCTTTCGGAATTTCCTCCCGGAGCTTTTAAGGAAAGGCTTGCGTTTCAGGGAGATCTGACCCAAAAGGTCATTAGTCTGATCGCTCATGAATGCGTTCATACGCAACAGCCGCCAGTTAGCTCATCCGGCGACAGCTGCCCCTTACTTGCCCAGAGCCTTCGGGAGGGTGTTGCCGATTTTGTCGGCGAACTGATTTCAGGGGATTCCTATACAAAAAATCATGAATACGGAAATGCCAATGAGAAAAACCTATGGCAGGAATTTAAGCAGACGATGTGCTCCAAAAAAACGGAATACTGGCTTTACAATGCCACCACCATAAAAGGCCGGCCATCAGACCTGGGGTATTACATCGGCTACCGCATAGCCAAAACTTATTACGCAAAGCATACAGATAAGAGCGCCGCTTTGAAGGAAATTATTGGTATAACCGATCCTCAAGACTTTCTCACACGCAGTGGTTACGATCCAAAATAAGTTATCATGGAACCGAAAATTCCAGCAAACACTTAAATTGCACGTATATCGGCCTGATTACCGCGCCGCATCATGATAAAGTAAACATCCTATGAAATCCTTCTGGACCTTATTTTTATTTTACAGCGCCTTAATTTCAAATGATTGCATGGGGCAAAACAATGTGGTGCCGGCTAAAGCAAAGGATAATTATACCGTCCAATATTTAATGGTTTTGAATAGCCATAAACAAATATTAATGATGAAAAACAAGCTTGGCTGGCATATGCCTGCGCTCCGGTCTGAGAAACCTCAGGGTATAAGGGAAGCGCTGGATAGTCTTGCCAAAGCCATTGGGGTGCGCATCAGTAACATCAACTTGTCAGGATTATATACGCATAAGTTCAGAGGACTGCCTGATCATCCTGAGGTTTCGTTCCGGACCTACTATACCGCCACGTACCTGAGCGGCAAGATTAGTCAACCGGCCGATAAAAACACAGAATACCACTGGGTAGAGGCAAATAAAGCCTTACCGCTCCTGCATTTTGATTTTATGAAACAGCAGATCGGTCCGATCCTGCGCGAACCTAAGAAAGTCTGGGGTGGTACTTTTCTGATAAACTGGGAAAACGATCAATTCAAAAACAGTGAGATTATTGAAAATATATACCAGCTCGGGGGCAACTAACAGCGGCCATTTACAGGCTGGTGAGGCCGTTGAAATGGCCGGCCTGCGAATTTAGTTCCTGTCAGTATCCTTTCCAATCATCATCAGTCAATGAACTGATTACCTCCACGCATCTTTCATGACATGAAAAAAGTTATAATCCTATTTATTTTATGGGCAGGCATCAGCAAAGCCCAGGTACATACGCATTCAGGAAAGCAGATTGGCATTTCGTTATTAGAAATTAAGGTTCGGAAAGCCCTGGATTCACTGAAAATACCCGGCATGTCGCTGGCAATCATCAATAAAGGGAAGGTCGTATACGCCAACGGATTTGGCTTTGCCGACCTCAAGAGCAACAAAGCGGTCACCGCTCATACTTACTTCGAAGCCGCATCGCTGTCTAAACCGGTCTTTAGCTTCTATGTTCAGAAACTGGCCCGTGAGGGTGTCATCGATCTGGACAAACCGTTATTTGGCTATTTGCCTGCGGCGGATATTGCTGACGAACGCTATAAGAAACTGACTGCACGCATGGTGTTAAGCCATACCACCGGCTTGCCAAACTGGCGTGAGGGCAACAAGATGCAATTGGCGTTTGATCCTGGAACGGCGTTCTCGTATTCTGGTGAGGGCTTTATGTATCTTGCCAAAGTTATAGCCCATTTAAGGAAACGTTCATTAGGTAACCTGGATGAAGATTTTCAGCGTGAAGTGGCTATACCGCTTCACCTCAAAAATTTCCACTTTGTTTTAACCGCGAAAACTAAGGGAAACTTAGCTGCGGGTTACCAGGATGGCCTGACTGTGTTTGATGAGCGGGACCGGCAAAGTTTTGACGCTGCGGGGGGAATGTTTGCCAACGTAATGAACTATTCAGACTTTCTCGTCGGGGTTATGAAACAAAGAGCAGCTTATCCGGCCTTATTTACAGCGATCATAGATTTAAAGGCGGGTGATCCGGTAAAACAGTTTTTTAAGGTAGATAGTTGGACGGCAGGTTTAGCAGTGATCAGGATGAATGGTGCTGCCATGTTCTGGCATGGCGGCAACAATCTTGGTTACACTTCATCCTTTATGATCGATCCCGACAAACAATTCGGTTATGTTTTTTTCACCAACGCTGATCAGGCTAATGCAATGAAACAGACTATTGAGAACATCCTTTTCAAATAAAGCTGTAACGTAAACATCTTCCCGACAATAAACAGACCCGGGCCGATTGCGATATACATGCAGGATGACAGATCAGGGAGTTGAAACGCCATAGCTACCAAAACCTATTCAATGAAACATACTTCCTTATGGTTATGCATATTTTTGATGTGTGCATCAAATGTCCGGGCGCAAACCCTGCAAACCATTGTTGATAAAATTAAATCCATCCGCAGTGCCGGCTGTACTGAAGTTGTCAAATTTAAGTTGTCTTTTCAGGACGATTACTCAATAGATACCTTTAATACCCAGGTCGCTGTCGTACCGTCAGAAATGCAGATGGGCGGCTATTATTACATACAGGGCAAAAACGATACTTATTTGTTTGATGGAACCAAGGCCGTATGGCTAAATCTACGCGATTCCACCTATAAGATCAATTCAAAAGCGGTAGGCGGACAGTACACACGTAGCTTATTGTATTGAGGAAAAGAAATTGAAAAATACCTTGAGGCCCCCTCGAAAATAAAACAGCAGAACGATACAATTGTCAATAAAACTGCCTGCCGCCATTACCTTGTAACACGGAAAGACACAGTGGAGAAGAATAAACGGGTATATAATGCTGTGAGCGTCATCATTGACAAGACAAATTCACTGCCTGTAATTGTCCGGTCTACCTGGAATGGATTCGCCGACGACGGCGCTTACATGGGGATGTTTGAGCAACACACATTTCAGGATTATCAACTTAACAAATCACCCAGCCGCGACCTGTCTACAGCAATGATACCGGCAGGTTTCAAATTACCGGTCAGAAATGAGCCCGTCCCCATGCTGGCTGCTGGCAGCCTGGCACCAGATTTAAAGCTCACAAGTTTAACCGGTAAAGATTTTTCATTAGGCAGCCTGCGCGGGAAAACCGTATTGCTCAACTTCACAACCGATGGCTGCCCGCATTGCGTAAATGCCGCTCAAATGCTTATCCGTTTGTACGAACAATACAATAACAAAGATTTCGAAATCATCAGCATCTATCAGTCTGACTACAACAACGTGAAGACGGTGGCTAGGTTTGACGCAAAACACAAAATCAAATATCCAAGTTATATGGCCGAATCTACCGCTGCCGGCACGTATCATATAAACGGTTATCCGAATTTTTATCTCCTGGATAAGAAGGGAATAATTATTCGGGCCTATGAAGGCTTTTATACGGAACTTGAAAAACAGATTATTGATAAAATTGGCGCGATCAGGTAATTCAAATGTTCAGACGTTTGCTAGTCCATTAACGGATCCCAAAATAATTTGTCGAAATCAATGACCCGGTCATCTCTGATCTGTATGCCCTCTGCCTCCAGCAATTGCTGCATCTTAGTATCGGTAGCATAATGCTGCTTCCCTGTCAGCATCCCCAGCCGGTTTACGACCCGATGAATCGGGAGTCCGCTATCCTGGGCCATTATGCACGCAGTGCCAACCAGTCGCGAACTGCGCGCAGCACCGAGCGCCCGGGCAATGGCGCCATAAGTGGTTACCCGGCCGGGCGGAATCAGGCTGATTGCGTGGTAAACCTGATCAATAAAATCTTGTTTCTTGTTAAGCACAGTGAAAAACGCTTTGAACATCCGCAAGGCGAATATAAACATCAATCTCGCATGGCAGCGACCAGCCGAGGGCCACAAACTTTCCGAAGTCAAGGATGAAGTCAACAAAATCAGTTCCGCGCGATAATCGCACGATCAAATCGTTTTCTGATGTCCAGGCCATTGATTCGACCAGATCGCCATAGCGCTTTTTTATCATGGCTGCGAAAGCAATCAATTCGTCGTTTTGCATGGCCTTCCAACATATTCGGGAAGGATTAGTTTGTATTTTTCGAAGATCAATTTGGTGTTCGGAACTATACGTATCTTCTACCTCCCTGCATCCGGACAAGACAGGCGGACTTTTAACCTTTTCTCTTTCAACTTTCTACCTTCCATCAATACGTTCCCTCATAAAGATGATCATTTTTTCGCTGCAAAACCGGGTTAAGAGGAATATATAATCCTTTTGTTTTTTCCATCCATTGCCACAACTCCAGGTTCAACTCTTTCGCAACCTGCTGGTGCGCCGCGCTTCTGATCAGGTTATTCAGTTCATCCGGATCTTCACGCAGGTCATACAACTGGTCGATATCCCAGACGCCCTGACTGCGAATAAATTTATACCGGTCGGTTCGCACAGCATACTGTGTTGGTGTTTGTGGAAACGCATTTTCCCAGTAATACTCATAAAAAAAACGATTGCGCCATTCCGTTTTTTCTGCTTTCAAAAGTGGTGCAAAAGACGCTCCCTGCATCTGCTGCGGTTTTTTAATACCGGCCAGTGCCAGAATGGTTGGCGCGATGTCAATATTCAGAACCATTTGATTAATCACACTTCCGGGTTTGATCAACGCGGGGCACCTCGCGAGCAACGGTACACGCATCGATTCTTCGAACGCATGCCGCTTATCAATGAGGCCATGTTCGCCGAAAGAAAAACCGTTATCGCCCATATAGATCACAAGTGTTTCCTCATCAAGATTATTTTCTTTCAGGTATTGCAGCACCCGGTCTACGCTGTTGTCAATTCCCATGAGCGTTTCAAGATAGTCGATATAAAACTTATCAAAATCGGTCTGACCATGGTACATAAAATCCACACCATGCCAGCTGTACCGCTGCGCGCGAACCCACCGGGGAATATCGGCATAGTTGATTTTTCTTCCGGTACTATCTGCCTGTTTGCCTTTGCTGAACCGCTTGCTTTGCGCAGTGGCGGTAGAAAACATGGATACCGGGTATTGAATGCCTAAATTTTGATAACGTCCCTTATCCTGTTTCGAGGGACTAAATTCCGCATGCACAGCCTTGTGCGAAAGGTACACGAAGAATGGCTTGTTCCGGTCGCGCTTTTTAAGGAAATCGAGCGTAAGGTCTGTCAGAACATCTGTAATGTAAGCGCTATCTTTATAAGCCACCAGCCTGCCATCTATATTAACCTTCGGATTGTAATAGACACCCTGACCGGCAAAACTGACCCAGCGATCAAAGCCCGGTCTTGGCTCCCCGCCGCCCCCGCCCATATGCCATTTACCAAAAAAACCTGTCTGGTATCCTGCCTGCTGCAGGTACTGCGGAAAATATACGAGGTGATCCGGAGCCGGAGATTCGTTATCAACAACTGTGTGCGTATGCGCATATTGTCCGGTGAGGATCGAAGCACGGCTCGGCGAACATAGTGCTGTAGTGACAAATGCTTGTTTCAGGTGTGCACCCTCCTTTGCAAGCCGGTCCAGCGCCGGAGTTTTTAATCCCGGTACTTTCCCTGTGAAACCCATGAAATCATGCCTGTGGTCGTCAGACAATATAAAAATCACATTACGGGGTTTCGAACCGGAAACTTGAGCAGCGGTAACTGCGGCCCTTTTAACAGGCAGTTGTCCGACGCTCTGCGATGCATATCCAGACATGAACAGCACCAGTACAGGAAACAGAAAGGTTTTCATACAGGTTTATTTAAGGCAAGATAGGTACTTTTCACGAACGGCAGGCCTTCAAGTCGGGGCTATGGACTATAGAGCAAAACACCTACCTTTACCAGACACAACACAAATATGAAAACCCTATACTTTATTTGTTTTCTTTTAATCTTTTCGGTCGGCGCATCAGCCCAGCAGAAAGTCCGCTACGGGCTTGAAAAGAACGTCAGTTATTACGACGAGGCCACCGTGCGCGGCAATGCATATATCAGGGAACGCTGCCGGCTTGATCTCTATTACCCGGTAAACCGCAAAAAATTTCCTGCTGTCGTCTGGTTTCACGGTGGCGGACTCACCGGCGGCGACAAAGAACTTCCTGAGGCACTGCTTCGGCAGGGTATTGCCGTAATAGGTGTTGGTTATCGCTTATCGCCCAAAGCCAGCGGCGAAGAAATCATCCGGGATGCGGCAGCGGCTGTAGCCTGGGCCTTTCGCAACATTTCCCGCTTTGGCGGCAGCGACAGCCTGATCTTTGTTTCGGGGCATTCGGCGGGCGCCTATCTGGGCATGATGCTTACCCTCGACCGCAGTTACCTGCGCCAGCATGATCTTGAGGCTGATCGCATCGCAGGCCTGATCCCCTTCAGTGGCCAGGCCATTACCCACTTTACCATCCGTAAGGAGAAAGGTATGAAAGACACACAGGCGCTTGTGGATAAATTCGCACCTCTGTACCATGCGCGCGGCGATGCACCGCCAATGCTGCTTATTACCGGCAACCGTGAGCTGGAAATGCTGGGCCGATATGAGGAAAATGCCTATCTGGAACGTATGATGAAGCTAAACGGACATAAGGAAACACAATTACTGGAGCTTGACGGTTATGGGCACAACATGGCTTACCCCGCCTTTCCGTTGCTGCTCAACGAGGTGCGGCGAATTACACGCCGTCTCGGTTATCCGGCTCCCTGACAGATAAAATTCGTATACACCCGCCCGATTGAGGTGGTGTTCCGTTACAATCTTTCGCCTGAAGACAACCAGAGATCTTTCTGTCATGCATACTTTCACAACAAAATAGATAACCTTTATGCCTTTCTATAACAGCCTCCGTTCGTTGCTGACCGGGTCGCTTTTACTCTTAACCGCTGGCTTGTCGGCCCAGGTTCCTGCAGCTGATGTAAATATCTTTTTAGGTACCTCCGGCGACTATGGACAACTCTCACCTGCCGCGTCGGCACCGTTCAGTTACCTGAGCATTGGTCCGCAGACCGATCCGCATATTCACGCCGGGTACGAACACCTTGCAAAAAAATTCAAGGGCTTTACCCACAACCGTTTTGAAGGCGTAGGCTGCAAAGGAAGCGGAGGTATTTTATTTGTTAAACCCTTCACAGGAGCAGACCCCCACAATTTTGAATTGCTGAAAACCGGCGATACAGGCAGTGCGGGTTACTACGCGGTTAACTTCAGCAACGGCATACGCGCAGCCATGAGCGTAGCCGGTTATGAAGGCCTTGAGCAATACAGTTTCCCTGAAGGTACAGCTGAGAAGAAACTATTTATTGATTTTGGTTATGCATTCAACGGTGCGTTTATCGAAGAAAGCCATACCGTGGCGGGCAACCGCATCAACGGACAAATCAGGGCGCGCACAACCTGCGGAGCAGGCGCCTATACCGTTTATTTTGTAATGGAGTTTGGCGGCAGAACGTCATTCAGTCCAGGCAGTTCGGCACATGAACTGATTGCCAGCCAGCCCGGCGCCGGTGTACTTGAGGTACGTACCGCGTTTTCCTCCAATAGCATTGCAGAAGCTGCTGGCCGTCTTGGTAGCCGGCCGCTGGAAATGGTCCGCAAAGCAGCTGCAGCAGCATGGTCTGATGAACTGAGCCGGATTACAGTAAAAGGTGATCCAGCCAGGGAGAAACTTTTTTATTCTATGCTCTACCGCAGCTTACAATCACCCTACGTTGTTTCCGGCAAAAACGGCAGCTACCGTGCCATTGACGGAAGCATTCAGCGGTCTGAGCAGGATGTGTATCATGGCTGGAGCATCTGGGACAATTATAAAACACAGCTGCCCCTGCTTTCGCTTGCTTTTTCCAACCGGTATCAGGCAATTGCCCAATCTGTTGCCAATCTTTACCGGTATGGAAAAAAAGACTACGCTACGCAGACCGAACCCGCCAACTCCGTGCGTACCGAACATGCTATGGTGGTGTTACTTGACGCGCTTAACAAGGGTTACCGACTGAACCTCGACGGCCTGGCCGACTCGCTCATTGCTGAAGCAAAACGAATTGATACCAAAACGCCAGATAAGAGACTGGAAGCTGCCATCGACTATTGGGCGCTGGGAGGAATTTTCAAACACATGAAGCGTGATCAAGATGCGGAGCGCTACCGGCAAATGGCCGCCTCCATGTGGCGTACCACCTGGAACCAGGATTTCAAAGACCTAACTAAAAACGACGTAGACAGGCTACCGGCGCGAAATATGTACCAGGGTACGGTCTGGCAGTATCGCTGGCTGGTTCCCTATGATTTAAAAGGCCTGATTTCGGCTGCCGGCGGCGCGCAGGAATTTATATCGCAACTGGATACATTTTTCGGCAAAAATTACTATACGCACACCAACGAACCGGATATTCAGGCTCCGGTATTTTACAATGCTGCCGGTCAGCCCTGGAAAAGTCAGAAGCTTATGCGAAGCATTGCGCTGGATACGATTACCGAGAATTATTTTAACAGCAATGAGCGTGACATAGGCGCATACATTGGCCGCGTATTTAAAAATCAGCCCGAAGCTTTGCTGCGCACGATGGATGATGACGGCGGAGCCATGTCGTCCTGGTTCGTGCTTGCGGCAGTTGGTATGTATCCTGCAGTGGTAGGTCATGATGTTTATTACCTGAACGTACCCGCTTTTCCTTCTGTGCGGCTGCGGCTGCAAGGAAACAAAAGCTTATATATTGTCGTAAAAAACTACTCCGACAGTAATCCATATATTCAACGGGTGGTGCTGAATGGCAAAGATCTGAAACGCACCTGGCTCACGCACGCGGAAATCATGCAGGGCGGTACGCTCGAGATTACGGCCAATCCGAAACCACAGCCCTATGGCAGTGAAAATTTGTGGGTAAGTGCGGGGAACTAGGTTCTGTTAATGCACCATGGCTGGTTTGTCGGTCTTGCCGCAGGCTGCTTCTATTGCAAACAACAGGAGGGTCTGCCAGCGGCGAACGGCTAATATCCCAGCGAAATCGTACGCTAAGCGCAGATTAATTCCGCAGAAGTTTCCCCGGACATGAATGTTCCATGGGTAACGGCCTATTGACGGCTCCTGTTCCTGCCAAGCCGGACCATATCCCGTATAGCGGCACGCATGAACTCTGCTTCAGAACCCGTAAGCCTTTCCTGTAAATCTCCCCCTTCGTACGCATACCGGATATGGCCATCCTGATCGGCTTTTGCTTCAAACCCCGTTCCGTTCCGGTCATAGCTGGCCGTAGCCCCCGGTTGCATGCTTCTGATGGCGGTGCTGTCGGCACTAAACTCGACATCTCCGCGATACTCAATACGAATTTTACGGCCGGGTACCTCTTCGGTGATTACGGTATGTTTATAACCGCTACCACAAGCCGCTAATAATAATGTAAGTCCTGTAAGATATTTTTTCATGTTGTACGGCATTTCAAGGCCTGCTCAAATATAAAGATATTATACTACCATGCAATACATAGTACTATAAGAAAAATGAAATTTTTAAACAGGTTTCTATTTTTTCGCCCACTTAAAACGTAGAACTTAAAACTTACAATCAAAAAAGTTCAATCATTTCTTCCCAATATTAATTTTCAATCCTTTATGCAAAATCTCAGTCAAGGTATTAATTTTGTCGCCATCATGAAGGTCCTGATGCTTTTTCTGGTATCCCTGTGTTTCCTGCTTTTGCGAAGCGGCGAGTATGCACATTACCGGAAACACCATGATCACAGTGTTTATGCGCCGGCCCAGGATGTCAAAAAAACGCTTGACCAGAAATTTGCAAGCGTTGATCCGGGTGCCAGGGTTATAAAAAATGCCACCGCGGCTTCTCAAAAACATGAGGTATTCAGCGCCGAAGAAGACGAAGATTTCGTGTTCTCACGAAAATATGTTCTTCTGGCGTCTTTCTTTTTTACACTGGCTTACGCCATCGTGCTCAGCGATTTTTTCAGCCGTTTCAAAAACCGGCTTCCTTTTAACGGGCACTTTGCTGTTGCCTGCACCGGCATTTTCCTTGTTCTGCGTTCAATAAGAATCTGATCGCCCCGCTGCGTCTGGTCTGATCCTGCCTGCTCCCTGCTGATTTCATCACGCGGAGCGTAGAATTTTTTCTATGCAGGCGTTACCGGCGCTTTCTCCCCTACGGGGTTCTGCCCCCGATGAAACAATCGCTTATTTCCAACACCCCATCATGAAAAAAATGATCATGCTTCCGGGCCTGTGTATGCTTATGTATTGCACGGCCTGTACCTCAAAAAAAGAAGAGAAAGAAGAGGCCGGCAGGTATGCCGTAACAAATCCGCTAGCGACCGACACTTCGTTTACAAAGTCTTACGTATCACAAATACGCTCGCTTAGAAATATCGAGATCCGAGCGCAGGAAAAAGGCTATCTACAGAACATCTATGTAGATGAAGGCCAGTTCGTAAAAGCCAGCCAGCTGTTATTCCGCATCATGCCTAAATTATACGAGGCCGAATATCAAAAAGCGCAGGCTGAAACAAAGGCTGCTGAGATTGAGGTGCAAAACACCAGGCTGCTCGCTGATAAAAATGTGGTTTCAAAAAACGAACTTGCCATGGCGAGGGCCAGGCTTGATCAGGCCAGGGCATCAGCTTCTCTTGCCAGGCTGCACCTCTCCTTTACAGAGATCCGCGCACCCTTCGACGGCACCATCGACCGTATTCCGCTTAAGCTGGGCAGCCTGATTGATGAAGGCGAACTGCTTACCAGCCTTTCAGACAACACCCAGATGTATGCCTACTTCAATGTATCTGAACCTGAGTACCTGGACTACCAGACAAATGAAGCAAATCGTGGAAACCGGAAAGTCAAACTTCTCCTGGCTAACAACCAGCAGCTGCCCTACCCGGGCGATGTTGAAACAATTGAAAGCGAGTTTGACAGCGAAACCGGCAACATCGCGTTCCGCGCCCGCTTTCCTAACCCTCAGCGCCTGCTGAGGAACGGAGAAACGGGAAAAGTACAAATGACCGTTCCTCTGCACCATGCCCTGATCATTCCGCAGAAGGCTACCTACGAGATCCAGGACAAAACCTATGTATTTGTGGTTGGAAATGACCACCGTGTGCATTCGCGTTACATCAGCATTGCCAGTGAGATGCCCGATCTGTATGTGATTGGCAGCGGTCTGAAAGAAACAGATAAAATCCTCCTTGAAGGCGTACAAAAGGTAAAAGACGATGATCATATCAACTTTGTCTATCAATCGCCAAAAACGGTAATCAGCCAGCTTAAACTCAAGACCGAATAGCTTCCCTTAAAACGCAATAATATGTTTAGTAAATTTATACAGCGGCCGGTTCTATCGATCGTTATCTCGCTTATCATTGCCTTCCTGGGCATTCTGGCGATGGTGCATCTGCCGGTCACGCAATTCCCCGCCATTTCACCACCTAAGGTGAACATTACCGCAGAATATCCCGGTGCAAATGGCGAACTGATGATTAAATCGGTCATCATCCCCCTTGAGCGTGCCATAAACGGTGTGCCGGGCATGAAATACATGGCCTCAGATGCCGGAAACGATGGCGAGGCAACCATTCAGGTTATCTTTAACCTTGGCACCGATCCGAACCAGGCGTCATTGAACGTTCAGAACCGAGTGGCGTCTGTCGTCAACAAACTGCCGCCGCTGGTGGTGCGCGAAGGCGTTAAAATTACCCGAGAGGAATCGAACATGCTCATGTATGTGAACCTTTATTCGAAAGATCCGCATATGGACCAGAAGTTCCTCTACAACTTTGCAGACATCAACGTGCTTTCTGAACTGAAGCGCGTAGATGGTGTTGGTGTGGCAAATATTCTGGGAAACCGGGAATACGCCATGCGCATCTGGCTTAAGCCAGACCGGATGCTGGCGTATAAGATTTCTGCTGAAGAGGTGCTTAAGGCGCTAAACGAACAGAGTCTGGAGGCCTCGCCGGGAAAAACAGGCGAAAGTTCGGGCAAAAGATCGCAGGCGTTTGAATATGTGCTGAAATATCCCGGCCGTTTCAATACCCAGGCCGGTTATGAAAACATCGTGGTCAGGTCGAGCGCAAAAGGTGAGCTGCTGCGCCTGAAAGATGTTGCCGACGTGGAGTTCGGAAGTGCGATGTACGATCTTTATTCCAATCTGAATGGCAGGTCTTCGGCTGCGATCGTGCTCAAACAATCTTATGGCAGCAATGCCAGCCAGGTTATCAAAGATGTTAAGGCAAAACTTAAGGAAATCAAAAAAACATCGTTTCCGAAGGGGCTTGACTATGAGATCAGTTATGATGTATCGAAATTTCTCGATGCTTCTATGGAAAAAGTTGTGCATACGCTGGTTGAGGCATTCATCCTTGTCGGACTGGTGGTATTTCTCTTTCTTGGCGACTGGCGGTCGACCCTGATTCCGGCCATAGCCGTTCCGGTATCGCTTATCGGTACGTTTGTATTTATGCAATTCTTCGGCATTACGTTGAACCTGATCACACTGTTTGCACTGGTGCTGGCCATCGGTGTAGTTGTCGACGATGCCATTGTTGTTATCGAGGCTGTTCATGCACGTATGGAAGAAAAAAACCTGTCGCCCCGGAAGGCCACAAAACAGGCCATGAAAGAGATCAGCGGAGCGATTATCGCCATCACCTTTCTCATGGCTGCGGTGTTTATACCGGTGGCGTTTATGTCGGGGCCCGTTGGGATTTTTTACAGGCAGTTTTCCATCACCATGGCAACGGCAATCATCCTGTCGGGTGTTGTTGCGCTGACGCTGACACCTGCATTGTGTGCCATTATGCTGAAAAAACATACACACAAAAAAAAGAAAGGAATACTTGACCGCGGACTCGATACATTTAACAACAGCTTCAACCGCATGGCAGGTAAATATCAGCGCCTGTTATCTGCCGTGATCAGCCGGCGTTCGGTAACATTTATCTTTCTGATCGCCTTCTGCACCGGAATCTGGCTGCTGAATGCAAATTTGCCCTCAGGTTTTATACCCAATGAGGATCAGGGAATGGTATATGCGGTTATCCAGACGCCGCCCGGGTCATCACTTGAGCGGACCAATCAGGTTGCAGAACACCTGCAAAAGATCACGGAAGAGATCGATGGCGTACAGTCTGTTTCTTCCCTCGCGGGATACGAAATCCTGACGGAAGGTACAGGGGCTAACTCCGGAACCTGTCTGATCAACCTGAAAAGCTGGGAAGACAGAAAACAATCTGCTCAGGAAATCATCCATGAACTTGAAGAACGGTCAAAAGATATAACAGGGGCTACAATTGAGTTTTTCCAGCCGCCGGCAGTGCCTGGATACGGTGCAGCGGGCGGTTTTGAGCTGCGCCTGCTTGACAAGGCAGGTTCTGGCGATTACCGTAAAATGGAAACAGTAAGCCACGATTTCGTGAGGGAGCTGAGCCGCCGGCCAGAGCTGTCATCGGTCTTCACGTTTTACAGTGCCAGTTTCCCCCAATACATGATGCGCATTGACAATGACATTGCACAGCAGAAAGGGGTAACGATAGAAAACGCCATGAATACGCTTTCTACACTTGTAGGCAGCAACTATGAAACAAGTTTCATCAAGTTTGACCGGCAGTACAAAGTCATGGTACAGGCCCTTCCGCAATACCGCGCTTTGCCCGAAGACATTCTGAAACTGTATGTTAAAAACGATCATGAAGAAATGGTTCCGTTTTCGGCCTTCATGAAGATGGAAAAGGTTTATGGACTGGCTGAAATCACCCGGCACAACATGTACAATGCGGCTGAGATCAGCGGATCGGCGGCGCCCGGTTACAGCAGCGGCGCCGCAATTGCTGCCGTTACTGAAGTTGCGCAAAAAACCTTGCCGCGCGGTTTTGGCATTGATTGGGCGGGTATCTCGAAAGACGAGGTAGCCCGGGGGAACGAAGCCATTTATATTTTTCTGATCTGTCTTGGTTTTGTCTACCTGATCCTGGCCGCACAATACGAAAGTTTTGTACTGCCACTTACGGTAATCCTGTCATTACCTGCGGGTATCTTCGGCGCTTTCCTGTTATTGAAACTGCTCGGACTGGAAAATAACATCTATGCACAGGTAGCCATGGTTATGCTAATTGGTCTGCTGGGTAAAAACGCAGTCCTGATCGTTGAATTTGCCGTACAAAAACACAGTGAGGGCGCGTCGGTCCTGGAGGCCGCGATGGAGGGGGCCAGCGTGCGCTTCAGGCCGATCCTGATGACTTCGTTCGCATTCATCGCCGGTCTCATCCCGCTGGTCTTTGCGTCAGGACCAGGGGCCATCGGGAACCGTACTATCGGGGCGGCTGCCGCCGGAGGAATGCTCTTCGGAACGGTCTTCGGGGTGCTGATCGTTCCCGGGCTCTATTACATTTTCGGCCGGATTGCCGAAAAACACCCGATGATCAAAAATGAAGAAGACAGCCCATTGACCGAAGACTTTTAAAAACATGAAAAAAGAACAATTAAAAAGCACCGTCGCGCTGCTGATCCTGTTTCTGGCAGCAGCGGGCTGCAAAATACCGGCAGTGATTCAGCGCAGTGAAAACCGCAAAACGCCCGGTGCCTACTCATCAAACCTGCCGGTTGATACCGTTACGAGCGCAAACCTGCCCTGGCGCAGCTTTTTTACAGATGAGGACCTGCTTGCGCTGATCGATACGGCAATAAAAAACAATCAGGAACTGAACATTACGATGCAGGAGATCAGCCTGGCGCGGAATGACATCCGGCTCAGACAGGCACCCCTGGTTCCGATCGTTGGCGCGCGCGTCGGAGCGGGCCTGGAAAAGGTTGGCCGTTACACCAGCCAGGGCGCCGGAGATGCATCTACTGAGATAGAACCAGGCAGACCTGTGCCAGATCCGCTGGCTGACTTTGGCGCTTCACTATATGCCAACTGGGAGATCGACATCTGGAAAAAGCTGCGCAATGCAAAAAAGGCAGCGCTTGGCAGATATCTGGCCAGTGTTGAAGGGAAAAACTTTGTTCTTACCAGCCTGGTCGCGGAGGTCGCCAACGCATACTACGAGCTGCTTGCACTCGACAATCAATTGAACGTAGTGCAACAAAACGTAGCGCTCCAGCAAAATGCTTTGAAAATCGTTGCCATTCAAAAAGAAGCGGCCCGGGCAACCGAGCTGGCT
Organism: Pedobacter sp. SYP-B3415; assembly: GCF_004138205.1. GTDB lineage: Bacteria > Bacteroidota > Bacteroidia > Sphingobacteriales > Sphingobacteriaceae > Pedobacter. Next base: position 312,664 of record NZ_RXNQ01000032.1, on the reverse strand, counting down.
GTACAAAAATTCCAGGCTGAGGTTCGCAGTTCACAAAGTCTTGAATACGAAATCAGGCAGCAGATAACCGAGACTGAAAACCGGCTCAACCTCCTGCTCGGAAGGTATCCGCAGCCCATCCGGCGAAACAGCAGTACTTTTCTTGAGCTGATGCCGGCAGAGGTAGCGTCCGGCATCCCTTCACAACTGCTGGCCAACCGGCCCGACATCAGAAAAGCTGAGCTTGAATTAAGTGCCGCCAAACTGGATGTAAAGGTTGCGCGCGCAGAATTTTATCCGTCTTTGGGCGTTTCAGGTTCCATCGGGCTTCAGGCATTTAAACCCTCCTACCTTGCAAAACTACCTGAATCTATGCTCTATTCTCTGGCCGGCGATCTTGCCGCACCGCTTATCAACCGTGCTGCTATCAAGGCCGAATTCAGCAGTGCGAACGCCCGGCAGATCCAGGCTATGTACAATTATGAACGAAGCATTCTCACTGCTTACCTTGAGGTTGCCAACGAACTGTCGAAGATCGATAACCTTAAAAAAAGTTACGGACTTCGATTTGAGCAGGTCACTGCGCTGAACCGGTCTGTCGGCATTTCGAACGATCTGTTCAGATCGGCCAGGGCAGATTACCTGGAAGTGCTTATGACTCAACGGGATGCGCTGGAGGCAAAACTGGAACTGATCGAAACAAAAAAAGACCAGCTGGTGGCAGTAACAAATATTTATCGAGACCTGGGCGGCGGATGGAAATAACGCTTAATGTAATTGTGTGAGGTTGTGAGCGCCGCAAGAACAGGCGTAGCGCTGCGAAGAAGCGGCCGGTTTATCCCGCAAAAACGCTTCAAAGTCAGCTACAAGCATGCAATTGCATCACGCCGGGCTGCAAAAGCTCATATGTTTCAATAAAAAAGGGGCTTGCCGCAACCGGAAGCCCCTTTTTCTTTATTTGACAGGTTAACGAAGCGTTACTTCTGCCAGCACGGGAAAATGGTCTGACGGGAATTTCCCGAAATACGTATCGGTCAGGATACCCCACTTTGTTGCACTGAACTGTTTGCTCATAAAAATATGGTCAATTACTGCGCTGCCGCGTGGCGTTCTGAATCCATTTGCCGAAGAATTATTTGCATACGGATATTTTACAGCTCCATACACATCTTTCAGTTTTTCTGAATTGGCAATTGTCTGGTACCATTCACTGTCACGGCCGCCGTTGAAATCGCCGGTCAGCAGCACAGGTGCATCGCCGGCAATTTCCCTGATCTTTGTCAGGATCAGTTTTCCGCTCTCACGGCGTGCAACTTTTCCCTGGTGGTCAAAGTGAACGTTGAAAGTATAAAACTTCTTTTTGCTTTGCTGGTCTTCGAGGTACACCCAGGAGCAAATGCGGTTACAACAGGTTGCGTCCCAGCCAAGACCGGGTTTGTCAGGCGTTTCCGAAAGCCAGAAGTCTCCGTTCCTGAGCAGTTTGAAACGATCCTTTTTATAATAAATAGCCGAATGTTCGCCGCCATCCTGACCGTCATCCCGGCCCTTGCCGTAACGTGCATACTCAGGAAGCGCACTGCTGATATCATTCAACTGGTTCTTCAGTCCTTCCTGCACACCCAGAACGTCAAATCCGTGAAAGCGGATCAGGTTTGACACGACCGGTGCTCGGTTTACCCAAAGGTTGCCTGAATCTTTCGGATTATCATAACGGATATTGAAGGTTCCGACAGTGAGCTTTTGCCCTGCGGCGCCAAAGCTTGTGCAGACCATAAGAAGAACTGCAGCTATAATATTTCTGTTTTTCATGTCTATTCTAATTATTGCCAGCCATTGTTTTGCCCGAGAGCAGGATTTCTTTGCAGATCAGTAAGCGGGATTGGGTAATAGTACATTTTATCTTCCCATTTGCGGGTAATCTCATTCATCCAGATCAACTCGCCTGAAGTTCCGTTTTTCAGGCGCTGCGAATTGACCGCATTGCCTATGTTCGGCGAGACATCGACATAGGTCACACCTGCCACTGCCGGACTTGGCTTGGTGCCGCTGAAAAATGCGACATCAAGAATACCGTCTTCGTTCAGATCCATTGGTGTATTGAGTGCCGGCACATAAAAGCCGTTCCACTGTTGTTCCATAAGCTGACCACGTTTCCAGCGCAGCAGGTCGGCAAAACGCTGGCCTTCCAGGCTGAGTTCGATGCCGCGCTCCCGGCGCACTTCGAGAATGGTCGGATCGGTGATACCTGGAAAGTAATTTGCAACCAGATAAGGGTCGGCTACGGTTGGTTTTGCCGTTAACCCGCCGGTGATACCGGCACGTGCGCGCAGGGCACCGATGGTAGCAGCCCATTCTCCGTTAGTCAGCGTACCGAGCTCAGCCTTTGCTTCAGCAAAATTTAACAACACCTCTGCATAGCGGAAAAGCGCAATGGCGTTCGTGTTGAGCGCACCGGCATCAAAATACATATCATCCAGGGTCCATTTTATGGGTTGATAGCCCGTAAAGGTGTACGAGAAAACCGGAGGTGCAGGCACGAGCTGTCCGCTGCTGATACGCTTGTAGTCGCCAAGCCTGATGGTCTGTTTCAGGCGCAGATCGCGGTTTTTCACCTCGTCTTTAAACAACATGGTTGGATAACTCGGGTCATTTGTAAACGGGGTACCGTCCAGCTTCAGGTAAGTATTGATAAAAGTGCGGGTGAAACTTGCTTTTGCACCATAGGTCCCGCTGGTCCACCACCAGTTGGCTTCGTTCAGCACGCCGAGGTTCACATCGGCTACTGCTGCCTGCAGCACTTCTGTTGCAACGGGAGCTGTACTTGTAAATACCTGTCGGTATGATGATCCGGCGCCGCCGGTTGTGTTTAAACTGTAACCGCCATTTTTTATAATTTCATCAGCAGCTGATGCTGCATCCTGAAGCCACTTTTCTGCAGTTGACTGGAGGTTTAGCTCGGTATGGTATTTTCTGAACGTTCCTTCGAACAGGCACACCCTTGATTTGTACGCATAGGCTACCCATTTGGTAATGGTTGTGCGGCTTGGATCATTCGTTGCTTTGATATTGGCGCAGGCAAAGTTGATATCGGCCAGAACCGAATCCATTACCAGCGTCCGTTTATCCCGGCCGGCAGTCAACGCCGGATCGTTTATTTCGAGCGGTTTGCCGATCCATGGAACATCGCCAAAGCGTTTTACTTTTTCCATGTAAAAATAGGCCCGGAAATACCTGGCTATACCAAGGTAATTGTTCCGCACATCGGCCGGAACGGCCGGATCATTACAGTTTGCAATAAAATAGTTGATGTTGCGAAGTTCGCCCCAGGTCCAGCCTGAACTCGTGTTCGCGGCAAAGGCACCCGGTCTCAGGAAAGCCTGCACATCGCGCACAGCAAGGTAGTCTGACATGGCATCCTGGCTGGTCGAGTTTCTGGGCAGAAAGCCCATATTGTAAAACGAATTTGTATATAACTTCAGGCCGCTTTCATTGCCGAACACGGCCTGTTTTGAGGCCGACGACTGTGGTTCCTGCTCAAGTTTTTTGCAGGAGAACAGCGTGATGCAGCCCAGTACGATTAATATCAATTGTTTTTTCATGTCTTTAATTTTTATGCCTCCCATTAAAATCCAAGGCTTAAGCCGAAAGAGTAAGATTTTAAAAGCGGGTAGTTGTAACCATCACCGTTTGTACTGTTGGGGTTCAGATCCTGGTCTGATGGAACAGCATTCTCCACGTCAATCGTTTTCACGATCTTGTACATGGGTGAATAAGTGAACAGGTTTTCGCCGGAGAAAAACACGCGGGCGTTTCTCGCACCGATGCGCTGCACCAGTTTAGCAGGAAGCGTATATCCCAACTGGATATTTTTCATACGCAGGTAAGCTACGTTCTGCAGGTATCTTGTTTGCGCTACGCCGAGTGTTCTGTTTGTGTTGCTGGATGCTGCACGAGACATGGTTCTCGGGAAATAAGCGTCGGTATTCTCAGGTGTCCACATGTTCCCAAGGTGGAAGGTCGGAATATTGTTGTACGGACGGTTGTACTGACCCCAGAACATTTCAGTTTCCGTGCTTGGATACCATTGCTGTTTGCCTACACCCTGGAAAAATACTGAAAAGAAGAACTTATTCCAGTCTGCGCCCAGCGTGATGCCATATTGATAACGCGGCGCAGAGTTGCCGATAATTCTGCGGTCGCCCGGGTCATTAACCGAATTTCTGCCAACGTTGATAAAACCGTCGCCATTCAGATCGCGCAGTTTGATATCGCCCGGATACCAGATATTGGTAGGCGAGGCGCGCATTTGAGGGGCCTGTTTAGCATGCGAATCAATATCTGCCTGATTAATAAAAAAGCCTTCGGTTTCATAACCCCATATCTCACCAAGTGTCTGCCCTTCATAGTAGTCGCTCAGCAGCTTGTCCGGATTGTTGTACCTGTCGATTTTTGTCTTGTTATCTGCAAGTGTAAGCCTTACGTTATAACCAAAGGGTTTGTTTACATTCCCGATGCGGTCGTTCCACGCTAGCGACAATTCCCAGCCGCGGGTTGTCAGGTCAGCGTAGTTACCTTTCGGCACGGCGGCGCCGAAGACAGCCGGGGGTGTGAGGCCGATAGTAAACATGTCTGTGGTTTTACGTACATATGCATCGCCCGAAAAGCTGAGTTTGCCCGAAAACATGGCAAGGTCAAGACCAACGTTCGTTGTGGTTGAGGTTTCCCATGTCAGCCCTGCCGGAATTACATTCGGGTTTTGGGTAACCTGCGGCCTTGAGCCGTTCAGGATCACGCCTGACTGAGAAATGTTAAATATTTCCTGAAATGCATACGAGTTGATGTTGCCATTACCCAACGAGCCATAAGAAGCGCGCAACTTAAGATCTGAAACAAGTTTGTCTGATACGCCCCAGAAAGATTCCTTATTAATTCTCCAGCCGGCTGAAACAGAAGGGAAGAAACCGTAGCGCTGTGAAGCAGGGAATTTTGATGAGCCATCGTAACGCGCGTTTACTTCTACCAGGTAACGGTCTTTAAAAGTATAATTTAACCTGGAGAAACCGCCCAGAATAGCCCATTGTTCGTAACCGCCAATAGTATTGATTGACTGTCCGAGGGCCAGGTTCAAGTCTGTTGCATCTTCAAAGATGATTCCGTTTCGCTGAACCGACACCCTGTTGTAGGTAGATTGCTCGTAGTTATAACCCAGCATTGCCTTCAGATAGTGGTCGCCAAAACGATTCTCAAATTCGCCGTAAATATTGGTGGCCAGATACTGCGTTTCCCGCTGGTCGAACAACAGATCGTTTGTCGTGGTACCGATATATGAAGTGACGCCGCGCGTGTTGCTGTACGGAACCTGAACCCGGCGCTGGTTGATATCCTCGTTCGTATTTCTGAATGTAAAGTCAACGTTTACGCGAAACTTATTGTCGAAAAATTTCGACCTCAATCCGGTAATGTTTCTGAACACCTGGCGGCGGGTATCCCTGCCGTTTTTGCCATAATAAAAATCACCCACCGTATATGCGGAAGAAAATGTCAGCGTACCATCGGGATTAACAAGTGGTAATGTCGGATGGCCTTCGTCGGCAATATTACGCCAGATTCCGCCCCCCTCACCTACGTTGATCGGATTGTGATAATTCATGACAGAATAGTCCGCATTGTTATCGATGCTCAGCCACGGAAAAACCTGTACTGTGCCCCTGGCGCGGATGTTTTTCATGTCGTAATCATCAGAATTATATCTGAACAAACCGTCCTGCTGCTGGTACCGGCCTGATACAAGGAAAGAAGCCTTGTCACTGCCGCCGCTGACCATCAGGTTATTTTCTGTTGCCGCTGTATTTTTCTTGTAGAGTTCTGCATACCAGTCGGTGCTTCCGTAATAGGTATACTCACCTGTTACAGGATCCACCTCAACCTGGTTATATGGCTGGCCCGATTCCGCTCTCCTTCTGAACTCTTCCAGATATGCCTGAGAGAATTTCTGCGTCTTGTTTGCATTTTGAGGAAAGGCACCATCACCGTTCACGAACGCTTCAGCAAACATCTTGGACCAGAGGTAACCGTCGGTTACGAAATCAGGAACCTGCAGCGGACTTTTAACCGCATAGTTTGAACTGAATGCAACCTGCGTACTGCCTTTTTCAGCTTTTTTCGTTGTAATGAGCACCACCCCGAACACACCGCGGGCACCATAGATAGCGGCTGACGCTGCATCTTTCAGCACCGTTACGCTTTCAATATCGTTGGGGTTCAGCAAACTCGGATCACCCTCGAAGCCATCGACGAGTACCAGCGCATTTCCCCCCTGGCCGATCGAAGTCGTTCCCCTGACATTGTAGCTCGGGGATTGCGTAGGCTTACCGTCCATCATTTTAAGGTTTAGATTGGGCAGCATGCCCTGTAAACCCTGCGTAAGGTTTGTAATCGGACGGTTCTCAAGGGATTTTGACGTAATCTGATCTACCGCACCGGTTGCATTTTCTCTGCGCTGGGTACCGTAACCAACAACCAGCACCTCTTTCAAACTGTTGGTTTCGCCTTTTAACGTGACGTTTAGCGTCGTGACCTCACCGTCGCGCACAACGACCTTACTGATCGTGTTGCTAGTGTAAGAAATAAAGCTTACGGTTACCGAGTACGTTCCCGGCGCCACATTTAAAATGAAATTTCCCTGAGCATTCGTGGTTGTAACGATGTTCAGCTCATTGATTCTGACGCTGGCCCCCGGCAGTGATTCCCCTTTTTCATCGATAACTCTTCCGCTGATGGTTCCCGGAGCTTTGCTTGCGGAAACATGATCAGGCTTTGCAAATGTTGCGGCAAATGCAGGTAGCTGCACACCGCCAGTTACCAATGCAACTGATGCGGCACAGACTACCATTTTCTGCCACCGCAGTAAAGGTCTCTTCATGTTTTAAAAAATTAAATACTGTGATTAATTTGTTTGTTCAATTTTTGGAATGCCGCAAAACTAAATGGGGTAGGTAAACCTGATGTTAAGCAAAGATTACATGCTCGATACGGTGGGACATGGCTTTTAGGAATGGTTTCCCGGCTTCCTCGAATACTTTAAGTTACAAAACATTATTTTTTGTTTCATTCTCTATTTAAGAAAAACAACGGTGAACTTCCCTCGGATCAAAGGAGGAAACGGAATGCTGGTTCGTAGCTAAGTGAGACTGATGGCTTGAAGCGGCACTTATACGATGGTACCTGAGCCGCGTGGGGGGGGGAGCAGCAGGGAGTGTGACCTGTCGGGGCGCAGGTGGTTCTGACATATGAAATTGAGCGGTGTGCGATGGTCAGATACGGCGTAATGTCGCTTCGTCTTTTTCTCCGTTAAAGAATTTTTCGAGAACAGCGTCGAAGACCGGGTCGGCGCCGGGTACACTGGCAAATAACGTCATGGAAGAGCGAAGTTTCATATCATCGGGAGATCCCATGACGCGAGTGGCATTGTTTTCATCGAGCATTAGCAGCGCGTTGCTGATGTCTATTAACCTTTTGCCAAGCACGGGGTGAGCCAGGTAGGAGGTGGCTTCTCCAAGATTTAAAATTCCATAGCGTTGTGCCATACTGCTGTAGCCTAATCCGCTGATTTGCGGAAAAACATACCACATCCAGTGCGTCATTTTTCTGCCAGCGCGGATCTCAGCAAAAGCAGTATCAAAATCGAGCCGCTGTGCGTCGGTAAAACGGTCAAGTTCGTAGTCATTTTTCATAGGGCATTTTATAGTTTTAACAATAAAGTGGCCGGGTTGTTGCGCTTTTTTAGCCATTCTGGAAACACTAAAAATCTTAAGTATGAAATGTCCTGCATGCAATGAAACGTTGTTGATGAGTGAGCGAAACGGAATAGAGATCGATTACTGCCCGAACTGCCGCGGCGTCTGGCTGGACCGGGGCGAACTGGATAAGATCATCGAGCGGTCAGCAGTTCCGGCAGCGCCAAAAGCGGGATATGAAAAAGACTATGGCCGGGAAGAGCAACGTTCGTATGGTCATGACCAGCATAAGCGGCCATATCATAAAAAGAAGGATTCATTCCTGGGCGACCTGTTTGATTTCTAGGCGCAGTGCGGATAAAATATCCGCGGCTCATTGCTTCCGGATTACAAATCCGAAAGAACAAGTACATACGTCGCTTTGGATTTATAATCCAAAGCAACTGAGAACCGGGTTTTCAACCCGGGCAATATCGTGCGGATAAAATATCCGCTGCTCAGCTCACCGGATTGCAAATCCGGGAGGACTCTACGTCGCTTTGGATTTATAATCCAAAGTAACTGAGAACCGGGTTTTTAACCCGGGCAATACAGTGCGGATAAAATATCCGCCTCAACGCTTCCGGATTACAAATCCGGAAGGACAAATACATACGTCACTTTGGATTTATAATCCAAGGCAACTGAGAACCGGGTTTTTAACCCGGGCAATATCGTGCGGATAAAATATCCGCCTCTCATTGCTTCCGGATTACAAATCCGGAAGGACAAATACACACGTCGCTTTGGATCTAGAATCCATAGCAACTGAGACCCTGGTTTTGAACCCGGGCAATATCATGCGGATAAAATATCCGCCGCTCAATGCTTCCGGATTACAAATCCGGAAGGACAAGTACACACGTCGCCTTGGATTTGTAATCCAAAGCAACCGGGACCCGGCGTTTAACCCTGGAAATATCGTGCGGATACCTGGGAACCATAATTTGACAGCTTATTAGACCGCCGTACGCCTTCAAACTTTACCGGTTCTTAACATACCTGCAATATCAGCTGTATAAGTTTGCGACGTCTTACATCGCACCGGCTAATGACCCAACTCCTCCTTCATGCGCTAAAAAACGACAGCCGGCAGGCCATGAAAGATATTTATACGCTTCACTGGGAAAAGGTTTTTGACGCCGCATTTTTTAAAACCGGCGATGAAGCCATTTCGCAGGACATTACGCAGGAAATCTTTATTTCTTTATGGGAAAAACGCCGGGATCTGCGCGTCGACGGAAGTCTTGATGCCTATTTGTACGGCGCTGTTAAATACCGCGTTATTAATTATTTCCGCTCTGCAGCACTGCGCGAAAGTCATCAGTCTGCCTTTGCCCTGCTTACCGATGAATGTTCCGCTTTACAGGCCGACTCAAGACTTCGCTTAAACGAACTCAACCGCGAACTGGACGCGGCCCTGGCCCTGCTTCCCGAAAGAATGCGCCTGGTGATGACCATGCGTAAAAAGGAAGAAAAAAGCATAAGTGAGATTGCCACCGAACTTGATGTATCCGTACAGACTATCAAAAATCAGATAACGGCCTCAATGAAAATTCTTCGGCAGAACCTGTCGTACCTCGTGTTTTTAACACTTTTTATCCGTTAACATAACCTTCATATACTCTTAACAGGCTTGGTTGGTACTCCCGTCAGTTTAGATTGACATGTTTACAAATGACCGAAAAACAAGCGAAAGAGCTGCTCACAAAATACCTGAGCGGCGAAGCCAGCCCAGCCGAAGCCAGTCACGTTGAACAATGGTTCAAAGGACTGGAAACCGGAATGCCCGGCCCCTCCCCCGGCCAGAAAGAGGAGATCGGGAAACAGATGTTTCTGAATTTACAGCGCGCCATGATAAAGGAACCGCCGGAGCGACGGGTGGCCGGGCAACGGTGGTTTCGCGCAGCGGTAGCCATACTGATCGCAGGAACTGTTTTCGGGGCCTACCAGCTTTTACAGCCTGCAAACCTGAAATCTACCAAAGCAACACAACTGTCAAAAGTTGCAGCGCCGGATACGCTGCGCCTTGCTGACGGATCGCAGGTTGAACTCGGTGCGCAAAGCAGCATCGACTATGCGACAAACACAAAAAAATTCAGACGGGTAAGGCTGAGCAAGGGTGAAGCCTTTTTCAATGTCAAACATGACAGTCGGCGTCCGTTCATTGTCGAGGCTGGTTCGGGCCTCAGCATCAGGGTTTTAGGCACATCATTCAGCGTTCGTAACCAGGCAGGCGATGGCCCCGCGCAGGTTGAAGTCAGCACGGGCAAGGTAGCGGTGAGCCGGAATGGCCGCCTGCTCGGAATACTGACCCGTGGTCAGCAATTAAGTTACGACTATAAAACCGCAAAGGCCTCTGTGACACAGCTGCAACAGGTGCGAAGCATACAAATATCTTTTTCAGCATCATCTCTAGCCGATGTGATAAGTGAGCTGGGGTATGCCTACAACATCAGGATAACACTGGCTGACGAACAGCTTTCACACCTCAGGTGTACGGCAAGCTTCAACAGCGCCCAGTCGCTGGAAGACATCCTCGATATTTTGTGCCGCCTGCACCACATTCGTTTCAAACCGGGCCCCGATCCTGCTTCATTTCAAATCTACCGTTAGACCGGAAACGACATCCCGACACCAAAAAACTATTGCTAATTATTATCCAAGAAAATCAAACAACAATGAAAACAACATCAGTCAGTACGACAACAGCTTTTTGCAGGGTTATGAAGTACCCGGCATTAACCTTTGCCGTCCTCTGCCTCTTCTGCAGCTCTTTGTTTGCCTCGAAAACGATGGCCCAAAAACTCGACAGAAGCACCGTTAGTATCCGCATCAGTAAGGGAAAGAAACTAACGGAAATTATTTCAGAAGTGGAACAGCGTACCGGCTTCCGCTTTGTTTATAACCCCGATCTGCTGCTGGGGAAAAGCGCACTTATGAACGCAGATTTCAGACAGGAGCCGGTACGTTCCCTGCTCGATAAACTCGGCTTAAATGCAACCGAAAAAGGCATCCATGTTATTCTGGAGCCAGTTACCCGGGTCAAAGCCGACAGAATCATTACCGGAAATGTAACTGATACCACCGGCGCTGCCATGCCGGGCGTATCGGTAAAAGTGGTAGGCACACAAAGCGGAACGGTTACCGACGCAAACGGAAATTACCGCATTGAAGCCAATGACAACGCCGTGCTTTCGTTCTCGATGATTGGTTACAAAACACGGGAAGTGCGTGTAGGAACGAGTGAAACGATCAACGTGTCGCTGAGCACCGAACAGTCTAACCTTGCCGATGTCGTTGTTGTGGGTTATGGAACACAGAAGAAGGAAAGCCTGACGGGCGCCGTCGGACAAGTTGCTCTTGACAAATTGTCATCGCGTTCCCTGAATAGCGTAGGCGAAGTTCTGGCTGGGAAATCGCCGGGCGTTATCGTGACCAACGAAGGTGGTGACCCGACCTCGTTACCGCGCGTAAATATCCGCGGACTTGGCGGCATCAACGGCGAGAGTGTCCTGTATGTGGTCGACGGCTCAATATATCCCGGCACACCGCAGCTTAATCCAAACGACATCGAGTCTATTTCAGTCCTGAAAGATGCCGCTGCCGCCATTTACGGCGCCCGTGCATCTGGAGGCGTTGTGCTTGTTACCACAAAAAAAGGGAAACGCGGTAAAATGCAGATCACGTTTGATGCAAAGGTCGGCCAACAATCTGTTTGGAAGACGCTTGATCCGTTGAATGCCCAGGAACGCGCTGCTGTTGCTGCTACTGCCGCTCAGAATGGCCGGACCACGTTGTTGCCGGCATTCGATGCGACTAAATTTCCCGACGGCCAGATCACGCGCACAAACTGGATGGACGAAGTATTCAGAACAGGTTTGCTTCAGGATTATAATGCGGCTATTAACGGCGGCAGCGAAAAATCAAACTACTACCTGAGTTTCAACTACCGCACAGCCGAAGGTATTCTGCTGAACACACGCTCAGAGCGGTACAATTTCAGAATCAATACCGAACACGAAGTTACCTCCTGGCTGAAGATAGGTGAAAACCTTGCCTACAGCAATACAAATGGTAATGGTGCCAATACGAGCAGCGACTATACGGGCGCATTGCTCTCTGCAATTTATTACCCGACAAATGGTACGCCCTACAATGCGGATGGAAGTTTCGCCGGTTTGCCCGGCGGCCAGTATGCCGGCGACTATGGCGATATCGTAAACCCCGTCGCAGAGTTGATGCGGATCGACATCAACAATCCGGTACACGTACTGGTGGTCAATCCATACGCCACACTTAAACTCGCACCAGGCCTTACCTTCAGGTCGAACTTCAGCTTTACCCGGAATTCTTCACAGTACAGGAGCTTTACACCCAAACGTCCCGAAGTTGGTAAGCCTGTATTGAGCAACAGCCTTGTTGAGCGTGCCGATCAGTCAAACGATATTCTGGCAGAGCAGGTGTTAAATTACAACACCACCGTTGGCGACCATGGTCTCGATTTTACCGGCGGTTATACCTACCAGCAGACCAAAGGCAACGGCCTCATTGCCTCAGGCTCTGGATTCGATGATGAGTCGGCCCAGTACAGGTATCTCGTCAACGCAACAATCATTCAGCCATCATCAAGTTATTTTGATTCGAAAGCGCTCTCGTCCCTCTTTCTTCGTGCAAACTACAATTACAAAGAGAAATATCTACTTTCACTCATCGGTCGCCGCGATGGATCGTCGATGCTGACAAAAGAGAACAGATTCAGAAATTACGGATCGGTTTCAGCTGGCTGGGCAATCAATAAAGAAAGTTTCCTTGCTGAGCAAACCTGGTTAAGTGAACTGAAACTTCGTGGAAGTTACGGCGTATTGGGTAACCTTGGCAGTTTGTCTCCATCTGCAGTTAACCCGCTCCTGGTGGCCACGCAGAGTTATTTTGGTCAGAATCCGGCCCTGCAAACAGGGTATGTGCAGACAGTTTTAGCAAACCGGAACCTGACCTGGGCCGAGTCGCAGCAAACAAACATTGGCCTTGATATCGGCTTGTTCGGCAGACTGAATATTGTTGCAGACTACTTTATCAAAGAAACCGATAAAATGATCCTTACGCGTACGCTTCCGGGCACCGCCGGGTTAGGCACGCAGACAATCAACGCAGGCATTGTAAAAGACCGCGGCATTGAACTTGGCATCAATTATAACAGCAGCAAAGACCGTCCATTCACTTATGGCTTTAACGCAACACTAACGAAACTGACAAACAAGGTAGAAGAGCTTGCACCAGGCATGCAGAATATCGCTGTCGGAACAAATTTTCGTAACGAACTTGCTCCTTTAATGATCAGCGTAGGGCAGCCACTCTACAGTTATTACGTACTGAAAACCCAGGGCATATTCCAGAACCAGGCCGAGGTAGACAGTCACGTAAATGCCACTGGCAAAAAAATCCAACCAAACGCAAAACCAGGCGATTTCCGCTTCGCAGATCTTGACGGCAACGGCACTATTGACAGCCGCGACCGTTACTTCGCCGGAAGCGCTTATCCTGATTTCTCGTACGGCCTGAGCTTTAATGCCGGATACAGAAACTTCGATTTTAATATCTTCTTCCAGGGTGTTCAGGGCAATGAACTGTTTAATGCGGTAAAACGAACTACCTATAGCGCAAGCGGTCCGTCTTACAATAAGCTATCAGGCATTCTGGATGCCTGGTCTCCCCAAAACCCGGGCGGAAGCGTTCCGATCATATCAACTTCAGATGCCAATGGAAACTTTAATGCTTCCGATTTTTATATCGAAGATGGTTCTTACCTGCGCGTAAGAAACGTAACCCTCGGATATACCTTACCTAAATCACTGATGAGCAGGCTAAAAACCGGTCCGCTGCGTATCTATGCTACCGCGAACAACCTGTTTACATTCACAAATTACTCTGGCTTTGACCCCGAAATCGGCATGGACAACAATGGCCTTGACGTTGGGCGTTACCCACAAGCCCGCAGCTTCATTTTCGGACTCAGTTTAACTCTTTAATTACACAGGACACATGAAAACCACCCTAAAATATCTCGCATGCGCACTTGTTGCGCTCGGCGCATGCACCAAACAACTCGATATTGCGCCAGAAGGTTCCCCTTCTGCAGGAAACTTCTGGAAAACGAAAGAAGATGCGTTGAAGGCAGAAGCCGGTATGTATGAAAACTACAATGATGAAAATTTTTATGGCCGCGGTATGTTCTGGTTTATCAATGCCAGCGACGATATGGTGACCGGCCGAAACAAGCCTGAGGCTGACAACATCAAAGACTTCAATAAGAACTACATCGGCGGCGGTTATACAGAGAGCCAGTGGAGTATGCGGTATGCCGTAATCAAGCGCGCAAATGACATCATCAGCAATGTACCCGGCATCCAGATGGACGAAGGCCTAAAAAAACATATCATCGGCGACGCCTATTTCAATGCCGGTCTGGTTTATTTTCAGCTTGCGGCAAATTATGGCAATCAGAAAGCCGGCGTGCCGATTGTTACACCTGATGCCGACCCCGCAGTGCCCGTACCCCGCGCAAAAGATGTGAACGAAAATTACGATTACATCATTTCCCTCTTCCTGAAAGCGGCGGAGAATCTGCCCAACTTTTCTGAGATGAAAGCTACGGACTATGGAAAGGCGCACAAAACCGCAGCATGGGCATATCTTTCAAAGGTATATCTCTACAGGAAAGATTACGCCAACGCTGCAAAGTATGCAGACATGGTTATCAATTCCGGACAGCACCAGCTGCTGGATAATTTCACCGATGTCTTTAAAGCAGCAAACAACTGGTCGAAAGAATACATCTGGTCTGTAGTATGTACGCCAAACGGTGGCGGAACCGGCTGGGGAAGTAAACTTCCGGGTGTTATGCTCACCAACAAAGCCTGGGGAATATACAATGGCTGGGGCTACTATCTTCCGACCAAAGAACTTTACGATTCTTTTGAGGCCGGAGATCAGCGCCGCGAAGCAACCATCCTGAAAACAGGAGATAAATTTATGTTCTTCGGCCAGGAGCGCAGCTTTACGAAAGATGCCGGGGCCACTTCAGACTATCAGTTTAAGAAATACATGGAGCCCTTCTCCTGGGCAAACCCGATTCCTTCACATGTTAACCCGAACGGCGATAACGGGACAACGGATCTGAACGTACCGTTGATGCGTTTTGCAGAGGTACTATTGATCAAGGCTGAAGCTGCCATCAACATTTCGGGCGCAGGTGCCGGTGATGCGGAACTCAACAAGATCAGACAACGCGCCAAACTTCAGCCAAAATCCGGCATGACCATTTCCGATTTGAAACGCGAACGCCGGAACGAGCTTGCCGGAGAGTGGGCAGACCGTCACCGGGACCTGGTAAGATGGGGCGATGCGCAAGCCACCTATGCGAAACCCCTGCACGATTCAAATAACAACGTGATCTGGCCTGCAAGAACCTTTGATCCAAACATACATGATGTATGGGCGGTGCCTCAGAAAGAGATAGATAATGGCGCAGGAGTTATCAAACAAAATCCGGGATGGTAAAGAACATTTTTATTCTGCTGCTCAGCGGCACTTTACTGGTATTGCAACCTGTCTTCGGACAGGTTGCTTTACATGCGAACCATGGGCATAGCCATAACGACTACAAACAGGCTGTGCCGCTCAAAACCGCTTATAACGCGGGCATGGGATCAATCGAGGCCGACATCTTTCTTCGTTCCGGGCAGCTTTTTGTAGCGCATGAAGCGAGTGAGATCGAAACGTCGCGAACGTTGAAGCAACTTTACCTCAATCCGCTGGCAGAAATCTACAAGGCAAACAACAACAGGCCGTACCCGCGTCAGGATTGGAAGCTGCAGCTCGTGATTGATTTAAAACAAGATTACCGCGAGGTCCTTCCGGTATTGATCAGGGAACTGAACGCATTTGAAGATACCTTCGATGCCTCGCGTAATCCCCGGGCAATCCGCATTGTTATCAGCGGCAACATGCCCCCTCCTGCTGAATTCGGCCAATTTCCAAAATCGCTTTCTTTTGACGGCAGGCCGCAGCTGACCTATACCCCAGGCCAGCTCGAGCGCATTGCAATGATCAGCGATGACCTGAAAGCCTACACTATCTGGAACGGAAAAGGAAACCCTACCGGTGAAGATGAGGCAAAACTGCGTGCGGTCATTTCGAAAGCGCATGGTCAAAACAAGCCGTTTCGCTTTTGGGCTACGCAAGACAGCCCCAATACCTGGATCGTACTTGAACGGCTTGGAGCCGACTGGATCAATACTGACCAACCCGCCGCGCTGCAGCAGTTTTATGCAAATGCTGCCAAACAAACCTATACCCGGGCTACAGCGCAGCCGGTTTATACCCCTGCGGGTGATGCAGGATATATAACAAAAGCGCCCAAAAACGTAATCTTGCTGATTGGCGATGGCATGGGGCTGGCACAGATTCACGCCGCAGCAATGGCAAACCATGGCACACTGAATATCCTGCAGATTCCCCATATCGGCTTCGCCCAGACAAGTGCCGCCGATGCGGGAAACACCGACTCGGCAGCCGGTGCAACAGCGCTTGCCACAGGCACAAAGACGAATAACCGCTTTATCGGCGTCGATCCGGCAAAGAAACCGATGACCAATCTCGTAGATACCCTCGCGGGATGGGGTTTCAAAAGCGGTATCATCAGCACCGGCGATATTACCGATGCTACGCCTGCCTGCTTTTATGCCCATCAGCCTGAGCGCTCCATGAGCCAGGCCATAGCAGCCGATCTTGCAAACAGCAAAGCACAGATCCTTATTGGCTCTAACCAAAAAAGCTTTAGTACGGGATCGAACGCAGCCCTGCCGGCAAGACTTCACGAGAAAGGGTTTGACACCGTTGACGCGATAGACAAAATGAGTACAAAGCCTGAAAGGAGACAGCTCGTCCTGCTTCCTGACAGCGCTACAAGGCCAGTATTAAAAGGGCGGACAGATCTGTTGCGACAGGCATTGCAGAAGACTGTTGCCTCCCTGAGCCAGAACAAAGCAGGCTTTTTCATTATGGCCGAAGGAGCACAGATCGATCATGGCGGCCACGCCAATGACCTGCCTTTCCTGGTAACCGAACTTCATGATTTTGACCTCGCCGTCGAAGCGGCATTGCGCTTTGCGGATACCAACAAAGAAACCCTTGTAATTGTAACCGCCGACCATGAAACCGGAGGACTCTCACTACTTGATACTGACCCAGCCAAAGGCATGATCAGAGGCGCTTTCAGCACGAACGACCATACAAACATCATGGTTCCAGTATTTGCATACGGCCCCGGAGCTGCTGCGTTTACCGGAACTTATCCAAACAATGAAATATTTCACAAAATCTTGAAATCCCTGTCATTGAAACCTAAATCGAAATAGCCCGGCACCAACCTAAATAAACCCTAAAAAAACAATGAAAAAATTAAAATCTCCCCTGATTGTTCTCTGCGTGCTTCTGCTTGCAGCATGTAAAAAAAATGGCGTTGAGCAGCTCTCATCAGGCACTAGCAAGTCTGGCGCCACTACCGCAGCCGTCGCCCTGAACAACTGGATGGGCGGTCTGCCCAATACCGTGACCATTGCAGGTCTGTCTATTCCCGGAACGCATGACTCCGGTGCAACGCAGGAGCCGATCGGCGGAACGGCCAAATGCCAGACGCTCAGTATTGCCGCACAGTTGAATGCCGGTGTACGTTACCTGGACATCCGCTGCAGGCATATAGACAATGCGTTTACAATTCACCATGGCGCCATTTATCAGAATCTGAACTTTAATGATGTTCTGAACGCCTGTATCAGTTTCCTGAACAGCAATCCGACCGAAACCATTATCATGAGTGTAAAGGAAGAGCATACCCCTTCAAATAACACGCGCACATTTGAGCAGACTTTTGACAGTTACGTACAACAAAATGCAAGCAAGTGGGATCTTGGTGTAACGGTACCTACCCTGGGCGCAGTTCGCGGCAAGATCAAACTCTTGCGCAGATTTAGCGCCGGCAGTGCAAAAGGAATTGATGCGACCAGCTGGGCAGATAACACGACGTTCAGCATCAGCAACTCAAACGCAAACCTGAAGATCCAGGACTATTACAAAGTCGATGATCTGAACAGCAAATGGACACGCGTAGAGACCTTGTTGAACGAGGCAAAGAACGATGCCTCAAACCGGCTTTATGTGAACTATGGCAGCGGCTACAAGCCCGGAATTTTCGGCATTCCGAACATCAACACCGTCTCGAACTTTATCAATCCAAAGATCAGCACATTTTTTACCAGCAACACAAAAGGTAAGTTTGGCATTATTCCGCTGGATTTCATAACAGCCGAACGCAGCCAGCTCATCGTTAATACGAATTTTTAAACCACACCTGCCGGGTTAAGAAAGCCGCCGACGAGGCGGCTTTCTTATTTTCTGTGTATCCCTGGCCTGAAAATGCGATATCCGATTTTTTTGATTACAGTAAGATTTGCATTTGGAATTTGCTGATTAGGATGAGCCGGGCTACCTTGTAGTATAAATAATAAGACGGGACTTAAGATCAGAAGTCAGATGGCAAATAAAGATAGTCTGGTAATAATTATGTTGGCAATTTTTGCAGCGGGCTGTTTACCATCCCGTAAGGATACATTTAACACTGTAGAACTGACATCATCGAAAGGAGAAAAAATCTACATCAACTCACTGAATTGGGGAGTGACAGATGATTACCAGATGACGGCCATATCAAAAGACAAAAAGAAAGCGCGACATCGGTCAGATAGTATCAATGTTATCAAGGGATTAGATCCGTTCTTTTACCGCTTCAGGAACGACACCCTGAATCTCTATTTTGATGATCAAATAAACTATCGCATAAAAGAGAAATTCAAAACCGCTCACATAAGATATATCGCCTTAAGCCGGCAAGCCTACACTGTTGTACAGCATAAAGCCTATCAAAATCTCGATGGATATTGCGCTATTCCGACGCGATAAATGATGGCGGAAAAACCTGATCCAGACCTGGTTCAGACACAGGAAAAATTTAACTTCACTTCTAAACTATATCAAAATTTTCTAACTTAACGATGCGTACGCACAGATCGCTTCGCTTAATTTTATGACCGGCAAATTTTCATCCCTCATCTATTTATTTTTTCTCCTTTTCACCTTTCACAAGTCGCAGGCACAATACAAGTTTAACATACATGGTGAAATACCGAAAGAATTGTCATCATCGATGGTCTACCTTAAGCTAAGAGGCTACAATTTCCGGCTCAGCGCTTTGCGCGATTCGGCACAAATAAACAACCAGCGATTCGAGTTCACTGCCAACCTTTCGGAACCTGCACTTAAAGGAGAATTACATTTTATGTCCGGCGGCAACAAATATATCACATACTTTGCGGTCGACCCAGGTGATAATTACATCAAGCTAGAAATGGCCAGCCTGAGTGGGTCTGTCTTCGAAAAATCAGGTGGCCATAATATTTCGAATCTGATGGAGGAAAAGATCAGATCAATCAAAAGCCTGGCCTATAAAAAACGAACAGCCGCTGCCTTGTTACCTGATGGTACTGAACAATCAGGCCGTATATTTTTAGAAAGTGAGAAACAAGTTCTTGATGTAATAAGGGCAAACCCAACTGCTTACTATAGCATCATTACGCTATACTGGTCAAGTAAACTTGCCGGCCTGTCAAGCCAACCTGAACTGATTTTACAAACGCTCGAAGCTCTCGACATCCAGCTAAGATCGTCTGAACCTGGAATTGATATCAGAAACAGATTGGAAGCGAATATTGAACGTAAGGAGGCAATGAGTATCGGAAAGACTTTGACTGCATTCAGCACCACTACCGATAAAGGGGAGGTATTTGATCGCGCAACGCTGCAGCAGAACACCCATCTGTTTATTTTTTCGGCAAGCTGGTGCGTACCATGTCAGGAACAGCTTCCGGCTATAAAAAAAATGTATGAACAGTATAAAGAACGCGGATTGCGCGTCGTGTATGTTTCGAATGATACAGATTCAACACAATATGAAAAGTACGTCCGGCTCAATCCGGCACAATGGACAAACATTCCTGACGGTGTTAAACACAAAAGGAGCCTCACCAAATTTTTCAATGTAAAATATCTCCCAACCTGCGTTCTGATCGGCAAAAATGGAAATATCATTTATCACGACGGTGATACCGATTCCAACCTTCATACTTTAAGCACTGTCATAGAGAAAACGTTAAAAAATGATGAATAAGTGTACCGGAAATTATTCATCAAATGGTTTGGACGTGCCGCAAATCCAATAGTAGATCGTTGCAGGGAGTGCTGGATTAGTCTGCGCAGTGGCGGTTTTCATATTGATCTACGGTTTAATGACAAGGCTTGTAACGAAATTTCTCTTTTTGTTTATCTTGCTCACTTAAAACTATAAAATGGGATTTCGCCGCACGGTAAGAAAATGGTTAGGATATAAAGAACCGGAAGAATACTTAAATATTTCCTTTGCACAAGAAGGAGAAGATATGCTGCTGGACAGAATCTTGAATGAAAAGGCTGAAGGTTTTTTTGTCGATGTAGGCGCATTGCATCCAACACGTTTTTCAAATACGTACAAATTCTATAAACGCGGCTGGCGGGGGATTAGCATTGATGCTTTACCAGGAAGCATGAAACGATTTAACGATGTTCGTCCCCGAGATATAAATTTGGAGATACCTGTTTCAGATAAGAAAGAACACATTCCATTTTACGTATTTAACGAACCTGCACTAAACACCTTCTCAAAAGAATTGGCTGAAGAACGGAATAAGAAGGAGATTTTTTATATTGAAAAAACACTCAATTTAGAAACCCAAACATTGTCGGAAATTCTTGAAAGATATTTACCTGAGGGCCAGCCTATCGACTTTTTTACTATTGATGTAGAAGGATTTGACTTACAAGTTCTTAAATCTAATGATTGGTTACGACATAAACCGTCTATTGTTGTTATTGAAACGGAGATATCTTTTGATCGTATGGAAAATTCAGAAGTTTATAGTTTTTTAACGAAACTAGACTACACGTTATGCGCAAAAACGCTAAAAACCTGTTTTTTCAGCCACTCAAAATTTAACCTTCCTTCTTAAAACGTCTGTGCAGAGACAAGAAGCTCTTTTACCAAATCTTCAATAAGGTTTTAAAGGCTTCTATGGATTTCACTGTGAAAATTTCAATGACCGAATGTGTAAGTTTTGTGCTAACAGAGTTATTCGGCTTTACTATTCTGTCATACAAATTTTTGGCGAAATCTGGTATTATGTTAGCCCGGTAAAGCGTTGAATACCCTCAAACTCTGAAGTTGATTTGGATAAACATCATATCGCAAAAATATCTTTTTTGACGTCTCCGGAATTGAAAGCTTCTTTTAAAACCATGGCTAATTGTTATAAATTTTCTTTTTGTCCATCCAGCATCTTTATGCCAGCAGTAGTTTCAGAGTTGCCGCTTATGAATACATCGAACTTGGGTAATTGATGGATATGGTGTGATGACAAGGCTTGCAACAAAATTTCTCTTTATCCTTCAGTAGCAGTTGAGAAGCTGTCTGAAACGACGGAGCGCCTTGAAAAACAGGATCAGATCATGCTATCACCGACCCAAATAAAATACAAAAGCCGCCTCTTTTCAGAAGCGGCTTCGTAGCCCGTAGGGGAATCGAACCCCTGTTTCAAGAATGAAAATCTTGCGTCCTCACCCCTAGACGAACGGGCCATTTTGAGTGGAAGTTTTAAGTAATAAGTACTAAGTTTTAAGTACTAAGTTCTAAGCTACAAGTGCTATAAACCATACAACTTCTTCCGCTCTTCAGGTAGCGGGGGCCAGACTCGAACTGACGACCTTCGGGTTATGAGCCCGACGAGCTACCAACTGCTCCACCCCGCACTATATTTGCTGAAGTCTTTGTCTCTTAATAAATCCTTCATCTCAGATTTGAAGACCCGGAACCTCTTTTCCGGTTACTGTTCCAACTCTTTTTGTTTCGGCTAAATCCTTGGCCTTTGTTCCGAATTGGAATGCAAAGATATAATTCGTTTCTTTGTACTCCAAATTATTTTTTTAATTTTTTTTTCATGACACACAAAGCAGGATTTGTCAGCATTATCGGAAAACCAAACGCGGGAAAATCAACCCTGATGAATGTCCTTGTAGGCGAGCGCCTTAGCATCATTACGCCTAAAGCACAAACAACCAGGCACCGCATTCTTGGTATTCTGAACGAACCGGAATATCAGATTGTTTTTTCTGACACCCCCGGTATCATTAAACCAAAATACTCGCTGCAGGAGTCAATGATGAGTTTTGTGAACGGTTCACTGACTGATGCCGACCTGCTTCTGCTGGTCAGCGACATTAATGAAACGCACGACGAAACGGATGTGCTTGAAAAACTGGAGAACCGAAACATTCCCACCATCGTACTAATTAACAAGATCGATCAGGCTACACAGGAACAGGTTGAAGAAAAGATCGCCTTCTGGCAGCGCAAACTCAATCCGCTGGCCGTATATGCCATTTCTGCCCTGCATAAGGCAAATATAGACGGCCTGCTTGAGCAAATCCTCCTGCACCTGCCTGAGCATCCTCCCTATTATGATAAAGAAGAGCTGAGCGACCGCAGCGAACGTTTTTTCATTTCCGAGATTATTCGTGAAAAGATCTTTAATAACTACCAGAAAGAAATTCCCTACAGTACTGAAGTCGTCGTGACTGCCTTTCAGGAAGAAGAAAAGATAAACCGCATCAGCGCCGAGATCATTGTTGAGCGCGATTCCCAGAAAAACATCCTGATTGGCAAGGGCGGCAGCATGCTTAAAAAGGTCGGAACTGAAGCACGTCTTGAGGCAGAAAAATTTCTCGGTAAAAAAGTTTTTCTTGAACTTTTTGTAAAAGTGGTACCAGACTGGCGCAGCAAAAAAGCGCAGTTACGCCGCTTTGGATACGAGAATTAAAATATTTTGAAGATTTCCGGTGCAGGTTTCCGACCTTTGCAGACGAAACCACCGGCAGGACATGCTTTTGGCAGTCCACAAAAACACAACACAGTATGAGTAACATCATTGCCATTGTAGGCAGGCCCAACGTGGGCAAATCAACCCTGTTTAACCGTCTTACCGAAAGCCGTCAGGCGATCGTCGACGATTTTAGCGGTGTAACGCGCGACCGTCATTATGGCGTAGGTGCGTGGACGGACAAACAGTTTACCGTAATTGATACCGGTGGTTATGTTGCCAATTCTGAAGATGTTTTTGAAGCTGCCATTCGTGAGCAGGTGCTTATAGCCATCGAAGAAGCAAGCGTGCTCCTCTTTATGGTCGATGTAACAACGGGCATCACCGATCTTGATGATGAGATTGCAAAAATCCTCCGTCGCAGCAAAAAGCCCGTATTTACCATTGCAAACAAGGTCGATAACAATGCGCTGTTAAACGAAACCAGCATCTTTTATAGCTTTGGTCTTGGCGAGATTTTCCCGATCTCAAGCATGACGGGCTCAGGCACCGGAGACCTGCTCGACGCTGTCATTACCCATTTTGAAGATGAGCCGGAAGAGGAAAACACATTGCCAAAAATCACCATCGCCGGCAGGCCAAATGTTGGCAAATCTTCACTGATCAACGCCCTGATCGGAAAAGAGCGCAATATCGTTACCCCGGTGGCGGGCACTACGCGCGACTCTATCCGCATTCACTATAATCAGTATGGCAACGAGTTTATGCTGATTGACACAGCTGGTTTGCGCAAAAAAACCAAGGTGAAAGAAAATATCGAGTTTTACTCGGTTATGCGTACCATCAAAGCGCTCGAAGAAGCGGATGTTGTTGTTCTCATGTTAGATGCGGCAGAAGGAATCGAATCGCAGGACATCAACATTTTCCACCTGGCTGAGAAAAATAAAAAAGGCGTAGTGATCCTGGTAAACAAGTGGGATCTGATCGAGAAAAACAACAAAACCGTGAAGGAGTTTGAAGAGCAGATCCGTGAAAAGATTGCACCTTTTACCGATGTACCTATCGTTTTTACCTCCGTATTAAACAAACAGCGTATTCATAAAGCGGTCGAAGCTGCGCTTGAGGTCTACAAGAACCGGAGCAAAAAAATATCCACTTCCAAACTGAATGATGTCATGCTTCCGCTTATAGAAAGTTATCCGCCGCCATCAAATAAAGGCAAGTATATCAAGATCAAATACGTTACCCAGATCAACGGTATCTCGCCGATGTTTGCGTTTTTCTGTAACCTGCCGCAGTACATCAAAGAACCTTACAAACGTTTTATTGAAAACAAACTCCGCGAGAACTTTGATTTCTCCGGCGTTCCTGTTCAAATCTATTTCAGGCAGAAGTAATGCAGTTTGTTCAGTCAGCACAGGAAGATTTAGCGCTGATCTTTGAATTTTATGACCTGGCGATTGCCCACCAGAAAAAAGTTTATACGCGGCACTGGCTGCCTTTTGATCCGCTCATGGTAAAAGCAGAGATCGGTGAAGGGCGGCAATGGCAGCTAAAGATTGACGATCGTACTGCAGCCGTATATGCAACGGCTTTCAGCGACCCGGTTATCTGGAAGGAGGAACATCCGGCAAAGGCAATTTACCTGCATCGCATCGTAACGCATCCTGATTTTCGCGGACAAAATCTCGTTCAGCTCATCACTAACTGGGCTGTGGATTTTGCGCGCGCACAAGACCTCGATTTTGTCCGCCTGGATACCTGGGCCGACAACAATAAATTGCTGCAACATTACACATCCTGCGGATTCAAACATGTTGGCGAAGTAAGTCCGGAAAGCGAAGGCCTGCCGCCGCATTATGCGGGCATTACATTGAACCTGTTTGAGATTCGGCTGTAGCATTTCAAGAAAAACACAAAGCCGTTTAAATCTCAAAAGCTACCGCATTACTGCAGGCTCGCCATTGCCTGTTTAATGACGGCATCATTAGCGTTTAAGGCGCGGTAGTATCCGGCGTCGCCGAGGTGATACCGGTACAACAATGCACGCAGGTCATTGCATATCAGCGCCTTGGCGTTATTCAGTTGGCCAAAGTCAAGTTTAATCTGGTTCCTGCGAAGATATTTTACAAAATCTTTGAATTCTGCATCGTTAAGACTGAATGTATCAAGATTTGCCTCCACATAAGCCTTGTTATACCTGCTTGCCAGGACCTCAAGTACGTAATCGGTTATGATCTTTTTGTTTAAAAGCGTCACGTAAGCTTTATTGTAACCTGAAGTATCAAGCTTGACAAACACGTCGGGCAAAATTCCGCCAGGCATAAACTTTTTCGGGATGGGCACCTGCATAGTGGCTTTAGGAAGTGTATCACTTGCTGATACATCAGCTGTAAGTTCACCGTTATTCAGGCGTTCTTCAACTTCGTGCCGGTAGGCGTCAAAGCCCTTTCTGTATGATTTCTGTATGCTTCGCCCGGAGGGGGTATAATAACGGGCAATGGTCAGGTTCAATGCTGAACCATCGTTAAAAGGAAACTGCTCCTGTACCAGGCCTTTTCCGAATGAGCGTCTGCCAATGATCACGCCGCGTTTCAGGTCCTGCATGGCACCCGCTACGATCTCGCTGGCAGAGGCAGAATTTTCATTAATCAGCACGGCCAGCTTTTCGCGCGTAAATTCGCCCGTGCCGGTAGAAAAGTATTCTGTACGCGGTTCATGCCGGCCTTCGGTATAAACGATCAGTTTATTTTCGGGCAAAAATTGGTCGGCAAGACCGGTTGCGGCCATCAGGTAACCACCGCCATTGTCGCGCAGGTCGAGAACAAGTTTACGCATACCGCGGCCGCGAAGCATTTTAGCCGCATCGGCAAAGTCCTGATCCGTCTGCGCACCGAACTTGCTGATCCGAACATAACCTGTTTCGGGATTCAGCATATACGCGGCATCGATACTGGATAGCCGGACGCTGCCACGGGTAACATTCACGGCAGACGGCAGGATGTTTCCGGGATGCAACAGTGTAAGTTTTACGGTCGTACCGCGGCGGCCTTTGAAGCGGCCGGTCATTTTCTCACGGGGCAGGTTGCGCCCGCTGATAACCATTGTGTCCACTTTCAAAATCTTATCCCCTTTTTGTATACCCGCCTGCCAGGCTGGTCCGTCTTTAACTACACCGGTTACAAGAAGTGTGTCTTTGAGAATATAATATTCAACGCCAATGCCTTCAAAGTTTCCTTCAAGATCTTCAGCAAGCGCCAGCGCTTTTGTAGGTGGTAAATAACTGCTGTGGGGATCGAGCCGGTGCAGTACGCTGTCGAGAGGCAGGTTCGCAAGTTTCCTGGTATCTACATCATCGACATAGTTTCCATTGATAATATGCAGAATTTCATCCACTTTCTCGGGACTGTTGTCTGCATATTTTGTACGCTTTTCAAGCACGTATCCCTGGTCTTTCAGGAACTTGTAACCCATGAACATGCCCAGGATCAATACCAGTGAATAACTCAGGGAAATAAGTAGGTTGATGCGCGTATTCCTTTTCATTCGAAAACCACTACAAATTTATGAAAATTAAAGCGTTAAGTAAGATACAGCCCGAATTATTTATTTGTTTTGGAAGATTATTCGACAATTATTTGCAGGCTACTGATCTTCTGTATAAAATTGTACAACAATTCCTCCCAGCCACCTGAAAAGCGGTGGTTTACATAAAATTAAACGCATGAAAAGGGTTACCGAGCAGGATTCAAATTACAGGCATATTGATCAGATGTCTGTAGGGGAAATCCTCATGAACATCAATAACGAAGACAAAACCGTTCCGCTGGCTGTCGAAAAAGCCATTCCGCAAATAGAAAAACTTGCAACTGCTGTTGCTGAAAGAATGCAACAGGGTGGCCGGCTGTTTTATATCGGCGCAGGAACCAGTGGCCGCCTGGGTGTTGTAGACGCGTCTGAGTGCCCCCCTACCTATGGCGTGCCGTTTGACTGGGTGGTTGGAATCATCGCAGGCGGCGATACCGCGATCCGCAGGGCTGTAGAGTTCGCCGAAGATGATGAGCAGCAGGCATGGGCCGACCTCCGGGAGTTCAACATCAACAGCAAAGACTGTTTGGTTGGCCTGGCCGCTTCAGGCACCACGCCATATGTTATCGGCGGACTGAACAAAGCACGAGCCCAGGGCATTCTGACCGGATGCATTGTCTGCAACAGCGGAAGCCCGATTGCCGCCGAGTCTGATTTCCCGGTGGAAGTGGTGGTTGGCCCTGAATTTATAACCGGTTCTACCCGCATGAAATCAGGAACAGCGCAAAAACTTGTTCTCAATATGCTCAGTACCACCGTCATGATTAAATTGGGACGTGTTGTAGACAACAAAATGGTCGATATGCAGTTAACAAATAATAAACTGGTAGACCGCGGAACACAAATGGTAATGGACGAGCTGCACATTAGTCAGCCCGAAGCCTCCAGCCTGCTCACACAATACGGAAGTGTACGTAAGGCGGTCGAAGCCGGACAGAAATCGACATTATAAAAGCACTGTATGCACGAAATTGAACCTTTTTTTCAATGGCGCGATGATTACATCTCTTCAGAAGATGAACGCTCGCCGTTTTACAACACGGAATACTCTGAGTTGTACTTTGATAAACAGGTCTACAATTTCCTGCTGCACCCGCAATGGGACGATTTTGGTTCGACCACGCTGTACATCAAGATCCTCTATGCCGACTATGAACACGGTTTTGCAATTGTTGAAATGATCGGCGAGTGGAATGATGCAGTTAACAATGACATCATGCTGCTGAAACGGGAGATCCTCGAAATGATGATGGATGAGGGACTTAACAAATTTATCCTGATCGGCGAAAATGTACTGAATTTCCACGCTTCAGACGATTCTTACTACGAAGAGTGGTTTCAGGATGTAGACGATGGCTGGATTGTCGGGGTCAACTTCCAACAACATGTAATTGACGAGTTCAGACATAACAACATCGACTACTACGTCAATTTCGGCGGTCAGCTCGACAACATACACTGGCGCAAACTGAAACCAATGCAGTTCTTCAGGAAAGTTGAGGAAGTGCTGACAAAAAGATTAAATTAAAACACTATTTTTAACGTTTACACAAATAAAAAAATGGAACAGCAAAATTATTCATACGACGATCAGACGGTTTTTGTCCAGCAGGAACGCTCTGTATCTAAAAAGTTTTTCGCGAGCGTCTTTATGTGGATGTTCGTTGCACTGGCGATCTCTACGCTTGCGGCTTTACTAGTGTTCTATTCTGAAGAAACACAGCGTTTGCTATTTAACTATGAAACCGGCAAAAGAACAGCGTTGGGTTATGTAGCGATGTTTGCACCTCTGGGGCTCGTGTTACTCATGGGGGCAGGCTTCAGCAGGCTTTCATATGGCGCAATTCTGGGCGTTTTCATCCTGTTTTCCCTTTTACTTGGCGTGAGTCTGAGTTTCGTGCTTCTTGTTTACGCACAGGCCTCTATCATCAGCTGTTTTGTAGGCGCGGCGGTAATCTTCGGCATTATGGCTGTAATGGGTTATACAACCAACATTGACCTGAGCAAGTTTGGTCCTATTCTGATGGTCGGGGTTGTCGGCCTTCTGCTCGCAGGCCTTGCAAATATGTTTTTTCAGAGCGAACAGTTCAGTTTTATTATGGCATTTGTAGGTATCGCCGTTTTTACCGCGCTTACTGCGTACGATGTACAGATGATCAAACGTATGGGCCAGGGCATTGAACGCGATGGCAGTACCATTGCACACGCCGATACGAAAAAGCTGGCTATCATGGCCGCATTGTCGCTTTACCTGGACTTCATTAACATTTTCCTCTACCTGCTGCGCATTTTCGGCGGCAGAAAGTAAAGGACTTCTCAAAACAATATTTCAAAAGCCACGCAGATTTGTGTGGCTTTTGTTATTTAATTCGGTGCCGCCCCCGATTTTTTGGAAATGATCTTTCTTTGTTGCATTTTTGTAGTCGCTTATTAAGAAAGATGGAGGGATTAGACCCTGAGAAGTCTTAGCAACCTGTGCCTACAAGGTGCTAAATTCTATCCCGGTAGCAACCGCGAAAAGATAAGTAGTGAAACCCCGCCCGGATTTCCTGATAAGCATTGCCACCGGTCACTGTTGCAGCCTGACCGGAAGCATAATAAATGTAATACAGGGTAATCCTACACGGGCGAAGGCCCACGCGCAACATGAGCATTAGAAAAGACTTAGAAGAACGCATTCTTGTGATCGACGGGGCCATGGGCACCATGATCCAGCGTTACACCCTCACTGAAGAGGATTTCAGAGGCGACCGCTTCAAAAACCATCCATGTGATGTAAAAGGTAACAATGACCTGCTGAACATCACCCGCCCTGACGTCATCAAGGCCATCCATCTTGAATATCTCGAAGCCGGGGCAGATATTATTGAAACCAATACATTCAGTACGCAGCGCATCTCGATGGCTGATTACCAGATGGAGGAACTTTCTTACGAACTGAGCCTGGAAGGCGCACGGATTGCGAAAGCAGCCTGTACAGAGTTCATGGAAAGGAACCCCGAACGCCGGTGTTATGTTGCCGGAGCCATCGGCCCAACCAACCGCACCCTGTCTCTCTCTCCAAACGTTAATGATCCGGGATACCGTGCCATCACCTTTGATGAATTGGTTGATGCTTATTATGAGCAGGTTCGCGGACTTGTAGACGGCGGCTCTGACCTGCTGCTTATTGAAACAATCTTTGACACCCTCAATGCAAAGGCGGCGATATTCGCCATCAAAAAATACGAAGCGGAATTAAGGGACATTCAGGCCCCCGAAATTTTCCAGGAACGCCCGATTATGATCTCTGGTACGATTACCGATGCATCGGGGCGTACGCTTTCCGGCCAGACGGCTGAGGCCTTTTTAAATTCCGTTGTCCATGCCAATCCGCTCAGTATTGGCTTCAACTGTGCGCTTGGGGCAAAAGAAATGCGTCCGCATATTGAAGAACTGGCGCAAAAGGCAGGCTGTTTTGTTTCGGCCTATCCCAATGCCGGTTTGCCGAATGAGTTTGGTGCTTACGACGAGCTGCCTGCTGAAACGGCCAGATTTATTGAAGATTTTCTCGATTCGGGATTCGTAAATATGGTTGGGGGCTGCTGCGGTACCACACCTGCACACATCCGCGCCATTGCACAGATTGCCCGCAAATCAAAACCGAGAAAAGTCGCCAGTCCGGAACCGCATATGCGACTAAGCGGGCTTGAGCCGGTAACCATTACGCCCGAAAGCATTTTCGTGAATGTTGGCGAGCGTACAAACATTACCGGTTCACCAAAATTTTCCAAACTCATTCTTGGCGGCGATTATGAAGCAGCCCTGGCTGTAGCGCGTCAGCAGGTTGAGGGTGGTGCCCAGGTTATTGATGTGAACATGGATGAAGGCATGCTCGACTCAGAAGCGGCAATGACCCGGTTTCTAAACCTCCTGGCATCAGAACCTGATATTTCCAAGCTGCCCATCATGGTCGATTCCTCAAAATGGAACGTCATTGAAGCCGGTTTGAAATGTTTGCAGGGCAAAGGCATCGTGAACTCGATCTCCCTGAAGGAAGGCGAAGATAAATTCAGGGAAAACGCGCGCACAGTGATGCTGTATGGCGCGGCCGTTGTTGTCATGGCTTTTGATGAAAAAGGTCAGGCTGACAATTACGAGCGCCGGGTTGAAATTTGCAAACGCAGTTACGACATTCTTGTAAATGAGATTGGTTTCCCCCCGCAGGATATCATCTTCGACCCGAATATTCTTACCGTCGCCACCGGCCTGGAAGAACATAATAATTATGCGGTCGATTTTATCAATGCAACCCGCTGGATCAAAGAAAATCTGCCGCATGCCAAGGTAAGCGGAGGTGTTTCAAATATATCCTTCTCTTTCAGAGGAAATAATACCGTACGCGAAGCGATGCACTCGGCCTTCCTGTACCATGCCATCCGCGCCGGACTTGACATGGGCATTGTCAATGCCGGAATGCTTGAGGTGTACGAAGAGATCCCTAAAGAACTGCTGGAGCGCGTGGAAGATGTGCTTCTGAACCGCCGGGATGACGCTACTGAGCGTCTCGTTGAATTTGCTGAGACCGTAAAATCCAAGGGCAAGGAAACGGTGAAAGATGAAGCCTGGCGCAATGCCCCGGTAGAAGAAAGGTTATCACATGCGCTGGTCAAAGGACTTATCGAGTACCTGGACCAGGATGTTGAAGAAGCGCGCCAGAAGTACCCGAAACCCCTTCATGTCATTGAAGGGCCGCTGATGGATGGGATGAACATCGTTGGAGATCTGTTTGGAGCCGGCAAGATGTTTCTTCCGCAGGTGGTAAAATCTGCCCGGGTAATGAAAAAAGCCGTTGCTTACTTATTGCCATTTATTGAACAGGAGAAACTTGACAATCCGGATGGCAACACCAGTTCTTCGGCAGGAAGAATCCTTCTTGCTACCGTCAAGGGTGATGTACACGACATCGGCAAAAACATTGTCGGCGTTGTACTGGCCTGCAACAACTTTGAGATCGTAGACATGGGTGTGATGGTACCCGCACAGGAAATTATCAGAAAGGCCAGGGAAATTAAGGCAGATATTATTGGCCTGAGCGGACTGATTACACCATCGCTGGATGAAATGGTTCATTTTGCCAAAGAGATGGAACGCGAAGGGTTCGATATTCCGCTCATTGTAGGTGGTGCAACCACATCGCGTATTCATGCTGCTGTGAAAATAGCACCAAACTACTCCGGTCCGGCGATCCATGTACTCGACGCCTCCCGAAGTGTAACGGTTTGCAGCACGCTGATGAACGCCGAAACGAGGGAAACATACATCCGCGATATCCGGGCTGAATATGATAAAGCACGCGAAGCACACCTCAATAAACGTTCAGACAAACGTTTCAAACCGATCGAAGAAGCCCGCGAAAACCGCTTTCAGATCAACATGAACGGCATGATTCCGCCTGCTCCCGCGTTTACCGGCACCAGGGTCTTCGAAGATTTTCCACTTGATGAACTGGTTCCTTACATTGACTGGACACCGTTCTTTCATACCTGGGAATTACGGGGAAGTTACCCGCGAATCTTCGAAGACAAAGCAGCAGGCGATGAAGCGCGGAAATTATTTGACGATGCGCAGGCACTGCTGAAACGCATTCTTGATGAAAAATTGCTTACTGCCAGGGGGGTAATCGGTTTCTGGCCCGCTAACGCTGTTGGCGACGACGTTGAGCTTAGCGTAGAAAAAGATGGCCATATAGAAACCGTCACAATCCATACCCTGCGGCAGCAGGCGGAAAAAACGGAAGGGCAGCCTTACTATGCGCTGGCCGATTTTATCGCACCAAAAAGCACGGGCATTTCTGATTATTTTGGCGGGTTCGCCGTAACCACTGGCATTGGTTGCGACGAGCTTGTGGCTGAATTTGAAAAGAATTTTGACGACTATAACAGCATTATGACCAAGGCACTTGCCGACAGGCTGGCAGAAGCTTTCGCTGAAAAAATGCATGAACTGGTTCGTAAAGAATACTGGGGGTATGCCCGGGAAGAGAACCTGAGCAATGAGGACCTGATCAAAGAACAGTACGCCGGTATCAGGCCTGCCCCGGGTTATCCGGCCTGCCCGGACCATACAGAAAAAGCAACCCTGTTTAGTCTCCTTGATGCCGAAAATCGTATCGGACTGCGTCTCACCGAAAGTTTCGCCATGTACCCAACCGCAGCGGTTAGCGGCTATTACTTTGCGCACCCTGAATCCCGGTACTTTGGTCTCGGCAAGATTACGCAAGACCAGGTTGCAGACTATGCAGAGCGCAAAGGGCTGCCCCTTGAAGAAGCTGAACGCTGGCTGGCACCAAACCTGGCCTATTAAATAAATCTCAACCAAGCTGTACGAACCGAAGTATCCAAGAACCAAACATGAAAATCACAGAACACATCAGCAACGCAAAGGGGAAAACTCTTTTTTCTTTTGAGTTGCTGCCCCCGATCAAAGGTCAGAGCATCCAATGGGTTTATGATGCAATTGATCCTCTGCTCGAGTTCAATCCGCCTTTTATCGACGTCACATCGTTACGCGAAGATTATATTTATAAAGAACAGGATAACGGCCTGCTGCAAAAAGTTTCTTACCGCAAGCGTCCCGGCACCATTGCTATCTGCGCTGCGATCATTCATAAATACAAAATCGATGCGGTACCGCACCTGATCTGCGGCGGCTTTACCAAAGAAGAAACCGAGAATGCACTCATCGATCTCCAGTTTCTCGGAATCGACAACGTACTGGCGCTGCGTGGCGATGCCCGTCAGGCCGATTCTGCGTTTATTCCGACCCCCGGCGGACATTGCTACGCTACCGATCTGATCGAACACATCAAAAATCACAATGAAGGTAAATTCCTGCATGAAGATGTAGAAAGTTTCAAAAGCGACTTCTGCATCGGGGTGGCCGGCTATCCTGAAAAACACTTTGAGGCGCCAAATCTTGGCACCGACTTCAAATACCTGAAGAAAAAGGTGGAGATGGGAGCCGAGTTTATCGTAACCCAAATGTTTTTTGACAACCAAAAGTACTTCGACTTTGTTCGCAAATGCCGGGAAAACGATATCAATGTTCCGATTATTCCGGGTTTGAAACCGATCAGCAATGCTAAACAGCTTGTTTCACTTCCAAAGATCTTCCACATTGACCTGCCGGAAGATCTGAGCGATGCCGTTCAGCACTGCAAATCAGTAAAAGAAGTGAAAGAAGTAGGCACACATTTCATGATCAAGCAGTGTAAGGAATTGATTGAATTTGGCGCTCCGGTACTGCATTTCTACACCATGGGCAGGCCCGAACAAACCAAAGAGATCGCACGCGCCATCTTTTAGTCAAGTATAAACGTAATATTTTCGGGAATAACAGCTTCGTTTGCACGCGAATTGATATGTTTAGCCTCCGAAGATTACCTTATGCTTAGAACGTACCTGCTCTCCCTGTGTATACTGATCAGTGCTGTTGCCAGACTGGCTGCCCAGCAAATTCCCAAACCCCCAGCGGCTGAACGGGAGTTCAGGGCCGCCTGGGTTGCAAGCGTAGCGAATATTAACTGGCCGAGCAAACCCGGACTTACCACGAAGCAGCAGCAGGATGAAGCCATTGCGCTGCTGGATATGCTGCAACAGCAAAACTTCAACGCGGTTATCTTTCAGGTCAGGCCGCAGGCAGACGCGTTGTACGCAAGTAAGCTCGAGCCCTGGTCTTATTTTCTGACCGGCCAGCAGGGCAAAGCGCCCAGCCCCTATTATGATCCCCTCGAGTTCTGGATTGAAGCCGCACACGATCGGGGCATCGAACTGCATGTCTGGCTGAATCCGTACCGGGCTCATCACATTTCAGGTGGCGAAGCCGGGCCGAACTCTATCGTAAAAAAAAGGCCGGATCTTGTTTATAAGCTGAAACAGGGATATTACTGGCTTGATCCCGCAAAAAAAGATGTGCAAGATCTTTCTGCAGCAGTCGTATCTGATCTTGTTACGCGTTATGATATAGATGGCGTTCATTTCGACGACTACTTTTATCCTTATACTGAATACAACGGTGGCGAGGACTTTCCGGATAATGACAGCTGGGCAGTCTATAAGCGAAGTGGCGGCAAATTATCGAGAGGGGACTGGCGCCGGCAGAATGTAAACGTCTTTATCAGGCGCGTTTATAAAGAAATTAAGTCCATCAAAAAAGAGGTTAAGTTCGGCCTGAGCCCTTTCGGCATTTGGCGACCTGGTTACCCGGCATCGGTTCAGGGCTTTGACCAGTATGAAAAGCTTTACGCTGATGCGAAACTCTGGCTGAATGAAGGTTGGATCGACTATTTTGCCCCGCAGATCTACTGGCTTATCAATGACTATCCGCATAGTTTCCCTGTGGTGCTCGGCTGGTGGCAATCAGAAAATAAACAGGAGCGGCACCTCTGGCCCGGTATGAACAGCGGACTGGGTGGCGGCGATAAGAACAGTGATGAAATTATCAATCAGATCATGATCACACGCGGAATGCTGCCCTCCAGTCCGGGAGCCATTCACTGGAGCATTGCGGCGCTCACCAAACACGAGAGCCTGCGCAGGGATTTGTTGAATGGTCCGTATAAAAAAGAAGCACTCGTTCCTGCATCTCCCTGGCTTGACCGCAGAACGCCTGCAGCGCCAAAAGTTACCGTTCAGAACAGGTATAGCGATCTGAACGTTCAATGGTCACACCAGAAGCACGAAGAAGTTTTTAAATGGGTGGTTTATACCAGGTATGGCACGCAGTGGACATACCGCATTCTGAACCGGAAAGACCGTTTCTTCCAGGTGAGCAAAAAAACTGCGGCGTTAAAAGGGAACATAAAGACACCGGAACAGACAATTAACACGATCGCTGTCACGGCTGTAGACCGGAGCGGAAACGAAAGCAAGCCTTCAATTTTGCCTGTTTCGCAATAGGACAGTACTGTTTTTTTGTTTATGACGATAAGGGGATAATACAAGGCCCGAATTTTGCTATGTTTGCAGTGCAACGCTTTGCTAATGAAAACACTCAAGGTTTTTTCTGTCGTCATGTTACTTCTGCTGTTCACCGGCAAGATGATGAGCGATGCACGCATGCTGCCATTTTCTCAGGCCGTAATTGAGCAGGCAGCAGGTGAAAATGAAGAGAGCAAAGAGACCGAACCGAGACTTGCCGAATTGTATATCAGTGTTCCGGCAGTGGTTGCACTGCAACCTGTATTCGTTTTGCTTGATGAAAAGCAAATCCCGTTGAATGACCATTTCAGGGTGTTGTTTTATCCACCCATTCAGACACCCCCGCCTAATCAGGTAGCTTAATCTTTCTGAACGAGCAATAAAATCTGGCAGCTTTCAGGCTGTCATGTCTTACCCATTTATATAATATCCGAGCAATGAAACTTTTAACAGCAGTTCTGGTCTGCGGCATGGTAGCCTGCAGTCTGGGCACCCAGGCACAAAAATTAAGCGATAGCCAGCTTAAGTCGAATGTACAACCTATACAAAATTCTGTTAGCCGCATCGTGCAGCTGGAACCGGTTAGTTTTGAATACAACAAAGACTGGAGCAGCCGTTTGAAACTGGCACAATCCAAACAATTCGGCTTCGTATCTGAAGACGTGGTAAAGGTTTTCCCGGAATTGGTATTCACGCAAAACAGGGATTATCCTGCCGGGAAAAACGCCAGCAAAATTGCCAGCGTTAACAAGGTAGACCTGGAGGCACTGGTACCGGTTCTGGTTGCTGCCATGAAAGAACAGCAAGCCGAAATTGAAAATTTAAAGAAAGAAATCAGCAGCTTAAAGAGCTCTGGCTCTGCCGACCGGAAACAGGTCATGCAGGGCAAATAATACCAGTGGTTTGGTTATGCTGCCGGCGGCCGGTTGATCTTTCAATCTGCATGTCCGGCAGCTTTTTTTATTCAGGCCAACAGAAATGATTTAAAAGCGCCAAAATCGGCCGCCATCTTCGTTGCTCGTCCCTCGCGCGCAGCCAGCCCGGCTACCTGATCCGGAGTACCGATCTTTGCCGCAAGCGCTTCGGGGAACACATCAGGAAACTTACAGGGATGCGCGGTTGATAAAAACACCGTCTGGTAATTACCCGGATTTTCGCTGCGGTATTGCCTGGCTGCTAACCAGGCTATCGCCGTATGCGGACAGGCGACATAATTGTAGCGGTCTGCCAGCTCGTTCATACCTTCGAGCGTTTCTGAATCAGTAAATCGCCGGGCATATACCATTTCACGAAGCGACTTCAGATCACCTTCAAACAGATCCATAATGCGAACCCAGTTGCTTGGCGCCCCCACGTCCATGGCATTGGCATATGTTTGCACTGAAGGCCTTGTTTCATAGACGCCGGTCTCCAGGAATCGCGGAACAGTATCATTCTCATTTGTCGCAGCAATAAAGGCCTTTACAGGCAGTCCCATTTTCCAGGCCAGCAGTCCTGCACCTATATTCCCAAAGTTTCCGCTCGGCACGGAGAACGCGATATCTTTCCCCCCTGCGCGTTTAACCTGCGCATAGGCATGGAAGTAATAAAAGGTCTGCGGAATAAGCCGTGCAATATTGATCGAATTCGCCGAGGTTAAGCGTAAGCGGGCGTTCAGTTCCTGATCGGCAAAAGCTTGTTTCACCAGTACCTGGCAGTCATCAAACGTTCCGTCTATTTCAATAGCCCGGATGTTCTGCCCGTTCGTTACCAATTGCAGTTCCTGTATCGGGCTGACTTTACCTTTTGGAAACAGGATGGTAACCCGTGTTCCCGGCACACCAAGAAAACCCAGTGCAACGGCGCCACCTGTATCGCCGGAGGTTGCCACCAGGACATCCAATTGCTGTTGTCCGTTACGCAGATAATAACCCATGATACGGCTCATAAACCTGGCGCCAAAATCTTTAAATGCCAGGGAAGGGCCGTGGAAGAGTTCGAGAACGGCCGTTTCTGCGTCAAGCGGAACAACCGGGGCATCAAAGTTTATGGCCGCATCGCTTAGCTGCCGCAACGCTTCCGCGGGAATTTCATCTTCCAGCAGCGCTGAAGCAACGCGAAAAGCGATATCTTGCAGTGAATAATTTTCAATATTGGCAATAAAATCCGGGTCAAGCTGGGGAATATGTTCGGGCAGGTACAGGCCTTTGTCGACCGGCATGCTGTTAAACACCGCGTCTTCAAATGGAACCCGGAGCGTTTTGTTATTGGTACTATAAAATTTCATGGTTCTTGGTTGTTAGGATTAGTCGAGAATTTTTGGTCCTTCGGCGTTTACCTGAGATACAAAACTCTTGCTGTTGATGTTTGCCCTGTGCAGGTGGCTCTGCAATTCAAAGGTGATTTTGCGCGCTGTTTCCCTGTCGCCCGCGAGGGCAAAGACAGAGGGACCCGAACCCGATATACCGAAGCCCGCGGCACCGGCATCCATGGCCAGTTCACGCATTCTGTCAAATTCAGGAATCAGGATGGAACGTACGGGCTCAACAAGAACATCCTGCATGCTGCGCCCCATGAGGGCAAGGTCTTTCATAAAAAGTCCGCTTACCAGACCAGCTACATTTCCCCATTGGGTAACCGCATCTTTCAGCAATACTTTGTTGCGAATCATCTGCCTGGCGTCTTTGGTCGGAACATCGACCTCAGGGTAAACAATAGCCGCATAAAGATCGTCAGGAAAAGGCAGCGCCACCAGGTCGAGCGGCTGGTAGCTGCGAATAAGGACAAAACCGCCCATCAATGCCGGCGCAACATTGTCTGCATGGCCGTAACCACAGGCCAGCTCCTCTCCTTTCATAGCAAAAGGAACCAGTTCACGGGCAGATAGCGGCCGGCCCAACAGTTCGTTCACAGCAAACAGACCCGCAACCGTGCTGGCAGAGCTGGAGCCAAGTCCGCTGCCGATAGGCATCTTTTTATGAAGTTCAATATCAAACCCCAGCTCTCCTTTGCCGAGATGTTCCAGATAGTGCTGTACACTGGCGCTGACTGTATTCCTGGAGGCCTCACGCGGCAGCCTGCCTTCATCACCCGTAATCAGGCTGATGGTAATGCCGGGTTTATCTTTCCGGCGCATAACTACTTCGTCGCCCGGCTCGTTGACGGCAAAACCAAGCACGTCAAAACCGCAGACAACATTGGCCACTGTGGCCGGTGCAAAAACTTTGATGGTATCTTTCATTTTTTCTTTGGACTATGGACCGGGAGTCTACAGGCGATGCCCTACATTCATAATATCAGCAAATACACCGGCTGCGGTAACTTCTGCTCCCGCACCGGGCCCCTTTACAACGAGCGGACGGTCTTTATAACGGTCGGTGGTAAACGAGATGATGTTGTCACTGCCTGAGAGCATGTAAAAGGGATGGCTTTCATCGACCATTTCGAGCGCAATGCGCACAGAACCGTTTTCCAGGGTTCCGATGTAGCGCAGCACCTTTCCCGAACGCTCCGCATCTGTTTTCAACTTTTCAAAATAATCGCGGTTGCGAACAAGCTCTTCATAAAATTCCGGAACACTGGCTGCCTGCAGGCAGGATTCGGGGAGAATATTCTCGATAACTACGTCAGACGATTCCATCGGGTAGCCGGCATCGCGTGCCAGGATCAGCATTTTGCGCATAAAGTCTTTGCCATTCAGATCGTCGCGCGGATCCGGTTCCGTATAACCCTTGTCCTGTGCAGTTTGCACAATAGAGGCAAAATCATGTGTTCCGTTAAAATTGTTGAAGATAAAGGAGATGGTACCCGAAAGGATCGCCTCGATCTTTGAAAGTTTATCGCCGCTTACCATCAGATCCTTGAGTGTTTTGATGATCGGAAGTCCGGCACCTACATTGGTTTCGTAAAAGAAATCGACCCCGAAACGCCGGGCTGTATCCTTGAAACTGCGGTACTGCTCAAGCGAACCCGAATTTCCTATCTTGTTACAGGTAACTACCGAAATGCTGCTGGCAAGCACGCTTTGGTAAAATGCCACCGGGGCTTCGCTGGCTGTATTATCCACGAACACACAATTGGGGAGATTAAATGCTTTCATGCGTTGAACAAACTGTGCAAGGTCTGCCGGTTCCCCGTGTGCGGGCAATACATCTTCCCACGCATTCAGGTCAATGCCATGTTCATCGAAGTACATTTGCCTTGTATTGGCCATGCCGATCACTTTCACCTGCAGGTCATTGTTTGTCGCCAGAAACGCTGCCTGTTCCTGCAACTGCCTAAACAGGGTCTTGCCTATGTTGCCTGTACCTACGCAAAACACATTCAGCGTACGCTTCAATTCGGTGAAGAAGGCATCGTGAACAGCGTTTACAGCCTTTGAAAGATCACTTCGGGTCAGGATCACCGAAATATTGTATTCGGAAGAACCCTGGGCGATGGCCCTGACGTTAACGCCATTACGCCCAAGCGCATGAAACAGTTTCCCTGACATGCCGGGCGTGTGTTTCATATTTTCGCCCACAATAGCCAGCACGGAAAGATCATTTTCGATTTCCGGCATATCAAGCTTCCGTGCATCCAGCTCAAGTTCAAATTCCTTACTGATCAGCGCCACGGCGCGGACCGCATCTTCGGGTTTAACCGCGAAAGTAATGCTGTGCTCTGAAGACGATTGTGTAATCAGCACGATATTGATCTGCTCGCGCGACAGTAGTGAAAACAACCGGCCACTAAAGCCCGTCTTGCCCACCATCCCGCTGCCCGACAGGTTGATGATGCTGATCTCATCAATAGACGAAATCCCCTTGATCAGCAGTTCTGAAGCACGGACATCATTGCGGATGTAAGTGCCGGGAAAGTCAGGCTGAAAAGTATTTTTTATGACGATCGGAATCTTCTTGAGAAAGGCCGGAATCATTGTTGGCGGATAAATGACCTTGGCGCCGAAATATGAAAGCTCCATGGCCTCTGTATAACTAAGTTCGGGAAGCGGAAATGCCTTGCTTACCATGCGCGGATCGGCGGTCATCATGCCGTTTACATCTGTCCAGATCTGTATCTCGGTCGCATTCAGCGCAGACGCCCATACAGCGGCCGTGTAGTCGCTTCCGCCGCGGCCAAGCGTAGTCAGCCGGTTTTGCGCATTGCTGGCAATAAATCCGGTAACAAATAACACGCGGCCGGTGTGTGCACGATAAAATGCGCTGATCAGCCGCTCGGTCAATTCGGTTTCTACCCGGGCAGACCCAAAATCGCTGTTGGTTTTTATTAATTCAGAACCGTCTACAAACAGGCTGCCTTCGAAATGTTTGTTGGCAATGTGGCTAACCATCAGGGTACTGCAGCGCTCGCCGTAGCTCAGGATGAGGTCGCGGGTTTGAAGGCTCAGTTCACGGAGGTTAAATACGGCCTGAAGGAGATCTTCAAGTTCATTAAAATAAATTTTTAGCCGGGTGAGTACCGGATTCTGGAGCCCGGCGGGAAGCAAAGCCTTGACAACATCAAAGTGCCGTTTTTCGATATGTTTGAGGTCGTCACTATAGTCCTCGCCCTTTTCAGCCTTGGCGGCCATGGCAGTTAGCAGGTTGGTTACGCCGCTCATAGCCGAAAGGACCACTACTGGGTTGCCCTCAGCCTGCTCCTGTTTAACAATCTCGATCAGCGTGCTGATACTTTGCAGCGATCCTACCGATGTTCCGCCGAATTTTAATACTTTCATTTGGTTCAGGTCATAAAAAAAAGCGCCTTCCGTTTTGAGGAAGGCGCTTTTTGTGTTCTATCTTTTCTTCGATTTTTACAGCATTAGCTTTCCTTCCTCCGGTTGTCCCCGATGGTGGTAATAATGGTTGTAATAATCGATTGATTGTTGTACATGTTTAGTTCGTGTATTTTCTACACAGGCAAAGAAGGCTATTATTTTTTAAACATGCAAACCATATTAAAATATTTTTCAAAATAATTCAACTAAAACGGTTTTGCATTGTCAATTTATCACTCCAGAATTCTGCCTGCCAAACTATAAGCTGATATTTCCGTTATGGAAAGCAAAAGCACAGCCCGGTCAGCGCTGGCCCGGCTCTCCGCTGTAGCCGTCGTACCTCCGGGCGGCCGCTTCAATCCGGTTTACTTTTCAGGGGCAGTACGGTTAGCCGGCACCCCCGGCAGAATGATTACTCACGTGCAAATCGCGGATGACAGCTGGCGGCGTTCGTACGTTTTTTTATACCTTTACGAGACTTTATGCAGGGACTAGTTATAAAATCGACCGGGAGCTGGTACCAGGTGCTGGCAGACAATGGCAATACATACGATTGCCGTATCCTTGGAAAGTTTCGCATTAAAGGAATCAAAACAACCAACCCCATTGCAGTTGGGGATCGTGTTAAACTTCAGTTTGAACCAGGCGG
The DNA here is from genome assembly GCF_004138205.1 of Pedobacter sp. SYP-B3415. Taxonomy (GTDB): domain Bacteria; phylum Bacteroidota; class Bacteroidia; order Sphingobacteriales; family Sphingobacteriaceae; genus Pedobacter. The sequence goes on along the minus strand of NZ_RXNQ01000032.1, from coordinate 270,956 downwards.
CGAAACCGCTCTGATCACCGAGCTGCTGCCGCGACGGAACTACATTATCCGGAAATCTATTAACCTTTCAAGGCAGGCGCAGATTCTGGCAACCAACCTGGACCTTGCCTTGCTGGTCGTTACGCTCGCCTCGCCCCGGACATCACTTGGTTTTATAGACCGTTTTCTTGTTACGGCGGAGGCCTACGATATCCCGGCCATGCTGGTTTTTAATAAACTGGACCTGTTCAGCGACGAAGGCCTCGGGATTCTGCAGGATTTCAAGGCTATCTATGAAGACATCAATTATCCATGTTATGAAGTTTCGGCTATTGAAGGCACCAACATAGATAATCTGCAGGATGTCATTGCCGGTAAGACAACGCTGATCTCCGGCCACTCGGGCGTAGGCAAATCCAGCCTGATCAATGCTTTGCTGCCTGACAGGGAGATCCGGACTGGGGCAGTTTCAGACTGGAGCGACAAAGGACAACATACCACAACCTTTGCGGAAATGTATCCCTTGCCGCAGGGAGGTCATATCGTGGATACGCCGGGAATCCGTGAGCTGGGCATTATTGACATTGAGCCACAAGAACTGGGGCATTTTTTCCCGGAAATCTTTAAAACCTCATCAAACTGCCGGTTTAATAACTGCAGACATATCAACGAGCCCGGCTGTGCTGTGATGGATGCTGTTCAGCAAGGCGAAATAGCCCTCTCGCGCTATGAAAGTTATCTCAGCATTTATCATGGTAACGACACCCGGCACTAACCAAGCATCTACTACTAGAATATGAGAGCAATTATTCAACGTGTTACGGAAGCATCATGCACGGTCGACGGAGAAATTACCGGTCGTATCGCGGCAGGACTGCTTGTTCTTCTTGGTGTTGAAGATGCAGACACGGAAGAAGACACCGGATGGCTGGCGCAAAAGATTGTAAACATGCGCATTTTTAGCGACGACGAGGGATTAATGAACCGCTCGCTTGCCGACATAAACGGCAGTATACTGCTTATCAGTCAGTTTACGCTTTTTGCATCCACCAGAAAAGGAAACCGTCCCGGTTTTACACGCGCCGCCAAGCCACCCGTGGCCATTCCGCTTTACGAAAACATGGCATCGACGCTGGCGCAGATGCTGGGCAGGAAAACGGAAACCGGCATATTCGGCGCTGATATGAAAATCTCTTTACTTAATGATGGCCCGGTAACCATCTTTATCGATACCAAAAACAAAGAATAAGCATATCATTCGAAACTCGTTTTTCGTAAATTCACAAAAATGACCAATTGATTTGTGAAATTCACCACGCTCAACAAGCCGGAAAACGCGCTGCTCTCCTTTTTTCTGATTTTAAAAGTTGTCTTGTCGTTTGCCCTGGTCAATCCGGCATACGAACTTCACCGCGATGAATACCTGCACCTGGACCTGGGCAGTCATCTGGCTGCTGGTTATACTTCCGTTCCACCGCTGACCGGATTTTTATCTGCCTTGATCAAAGAACTGGGTGGCGGATTTTTCTGGGTAAGGCTGTTTCCAGCCGTGTTTGGTGCCCTGACAATTTTCTATAGCTGGAAAACCGTTCGCCTGCTGAAAGGCGGACTGCTGGCCTGCAGTTTTGTTGCCGTGGCCTGCCTGTGCTCTGCCCTGCTTCGGTTGAACACCTTGTATCAGCCAAACTCCTTCGATGTTCTGGCCTGGACCGCAGTTTTCTATCACCTGATAGCGCATTTCGAAACTGGCAAGGCCTCTCAGCTGTATACAATGGCTATCTGGGCTGCGGTAGGCTTTCTAAACAAATACAACATCGTGTTCCTGGGCATAGGACTGCTTCCTGCACTGCTGCTCCTGCCGCAAAGGCGGGTCTTTGTTAACAGGCATCTTTATTTAGCTTTGCTTCTGGCCTTGGTGCTCGTGCTGCCGAACCTGATCTGGCAGGTGTACTATAACTTTCCGGTGGTCAGACACATGCTCGAATTAAGCCGCAGCCAGCTCGTGCATGTAAACAGAACTGATTTTCTGACTAACCAGGTACTGTATTTCATCAACAGCATTGTCTTTCTGATCAGTGGTTTGGTTGCGCTCGCGTGCTATCGCCCCTTCAGGCGTCACAGATGGGTGTTGCTTACCTATCTTTTTACCATGACTGTCTTTTGTTACTTCAGGGCAAAAGATTATTATGCTTTGGGGCTATACCCTGTTCTGCTTTCTTTTGGCGCCCTATTTCTCGCTGACAAGTTAAACAAACGTCCGGTTGTAACGGGCGCCGTATTGACTGCGAGCATAGGTTCGCTTATTCTTTTCATTCCCTTCCTGATGCCGTTGTGGTCGCCCGGGAAAATCGTGGAAAATCAGGGGCGTTTTCAAAAAATCGGACTGCTGAGGTGGGAGGATGGAAAAGACCACCAGCTGCCGCAGGATTTTGCAGATATGCAGGGATGGCGGGAACTGGCCAAAATCGCTGACCGGGCATACGCCTTGGTGCCGGGGCGGAGTGCCGTCCTTGTTCGTGCAAATAACTATGGTCAGGCAGGCGCAATCAATTATTATTCGAAATTTAAAAGCATGAACTGCCTGTCTTATAATGCTGACTATCTGTATTGGTTTGATCTCAGCAAGCCGGTTAAACATCTTATCCTGATACGGGAGGCAGGCGAACAGGATCCCCGGAGAAATGAAGAACAACGCTTGTTCAAAAGGATCCGGAAGATCGGGAGTGTGCAGAACACGTATGCGCGTGAGTACGGAACCAGTGTATATTTGCTGGAGTCTGCAACGACAGATATCAACCCAAGATTGCGGGAAGAAATAAAAGAAGAGCTACATGACGATTAAAGACGCGCAGCTGGTAGTAGACCAGTGGATACAGACGACCGGAATCAGGTATTTCAATGAATTAACCAACACAGCCATCCTGATGGAAGAGGTTGGTGAGGTGGCCCGTATTATGGCCCGGAAATATGGCGAACAATCTTTTAAGAAAAGCGATGAAGGGGTAAACCTTGCTGATGAGCTGGCAGATGTGTTTTTTGTGCTGATCTGCCTCGCGAACCAGACAGGCATTGACCTGACAACAGCTTTAGAAGCCAACCTGGAAAAGAAAGACATCCGCGATAGCGAACGGCATAAAAATAATCCGAAACTTACATAGAGATCCGCCGAACCGGGTCTACTTCAATCAAGCTGGAGCACCTGGCGGGCCAGCGATATGGCTGCGGCGCTACCGGTATATTTGTTGTGCTCGTCAGACAGTTTCACTACTTCAGTCCAGTGCCCGCCCAGCGGCTGCACATCGGTTAGTTTGATCACGATGTTCATGGGCGGTAGTCCGACGTCGTTGGTAAAGTTCGTACCGATGCCGAATGATATGCCGATTTTACCGCGGCAATAATCAGCGATCCGGCTCACTTTCTCTACGTTCAAAGCATCTGAAAAAATAATGGTTTTTGATCTGGGATCAATATTGAATTGCCGGTAATGCGCAATGGTGCGATCGGCAAATGCGAGCGGGTCTCCGCTATCGTGTCTTACGCCATCAAACAATTTGGCGAACATCCTGTCGAACTGAGCGAAAAAGTTCTCACTGGTAAAGGTATCTGACAAAGCGATGCCCAGGTCGCCGCGATAAACACGCACCCAGTTTTGAAGACCCGTGTGATTGGCCATCGTATAACCATATTTGCCCGCATGGAACATAAACCATTCATGCGCATGCGTACCAATAGGTTTGGTGCCGTATTTCATTGCCAGATGAACATTGCTGGTCCCAATGAAGGCACTGACGTCCTGCTGCTCAAGGGTAGCGACGACCAGGTCATGGACGCGATACGAATGGCGGCGGCGCGTTCCGAATTCGGCTATCTTAACCCCCAGCTCTGCGTATTTCCCGATCTTGTGAGCGGCGGGAATTTGCACATCATCGGCCGCAGGCTCGGGCTGGCCGGTAAGCCGATAAAACAATTCTGATATCAGAGATAATATGGGCACCTCCCACAAAATTGTACGGTACCAATATCCTGAAATATGTACTTCCAGGTCGCTTCCTGTCTGTGAAATCTGCACTTCAGCAGGATCGAACCTGTAACCTTGCAAAAAGTCCAGGTAAATGGGGTCGAGGTAAGGACACGTCTCGGCAAGAAAACGTTTCTCATCTCCAGCCAATGCGAGCAACCGCATGCTGTTTACCGCTTTTTGCAGCTCCAGTGCAAACCCGTCAGGAAACGCGTGCCGGCCGCGGTTTATAAACCGATACTTTACACAAGCCTGCGGAAACAACTTGACCACTGCATGCTGCATGGTGAATTTGTAGAAATCGTTGTCCAGCAATGAGACGACCGGCATACTGAAGTGTTATGGTGCAGTGATTTCCCGAAGCGCCTCAACGATTTTAGAAGCAGCTGCCTTCAACTCGTCCTGGCTTGGCTGCAATTTCGGTCTGCTGAAGTTTAGGTCGTCTACGTTATTCATGGGGATGAGATGGATGTGTGTGTGCGGAACCTCGAGTCCGATCACAGCCACGCCGACCTTTCTGCATGGAAATGCTTTCTTAACGCCTTTGGCGACCACTTTCGCAAAAATGAAGAGTCCGCCATAACTTTCATCGTCAAGATCAAAAATGTAATCAACAGGTGTTTTCGGAATGACCAGAACATGTCCGGCAGCCAGCGGCTGGATATCCAGAAAAGCCAGGTAATCTGATGTTTCAGCTACAATGTGTGCCGGTATTTCGCCGGAGATAATCTTTGAGAATATGGTAGACATGATGATTTTTTTAGTGAAATGCGGCATCCTGAAAAAGGATACCGCACATATGGTTATCGGGAGATTTCAAGAATCTCAAATTCCATTTTACCGGCAGGCACCTGTATTTCGGCTTTTTCGCCTACAGATTTACCCAGCAAGCCTTGTGCAATTGGAGATTTAACGGAAATTTTGCCCGTTTTCAGATCAGCCTCAGATTCTGCAACCAGTTGATAGGTCATGGTTGCACCGTTTTTTGTGTTTTTGATCTTTACGATCGACAATGCCAGGACTTTTGACAAATCTAATTTTGATTCATCAATCAAGCGTGCGGTGGCGAGTGTACCTTCAAGTTTGGCAATCTTTGCCTCATGCAGTCCCTGCGCCTCTTTGGCAGCATCGTATTCGGCATTTTCCGACAGGTCACCTTTATCGCGGGCTTCAGCAATCGCTTTGGCAATTGATGCCCTTCCCTCCGTTTTCAAGTGTTGAAGTTCTTCTCTCAGCTTATCTAACCCTTCCTGGGTATAATAGGTTACTTCTGACATAGCTCGTTATTCTTTTTCTTAGTCCTATAAAAAACAAACAAGACTACATCGGCTTCCGCCTACATAGTCTTGTTACCATTAAAAACGAAGATAAAATTAGGAAAGTACATTTCCAAATAAATTGTGGACTGACGATCGCGAGCGAGTGGTCATTGACCCCGAACCATCGCTTCGTCTTCTGCTACACAGACCGGTTCGTGTTTTACCGGAAAGTTACAGCTGTTTGCAATGAAACATAGTTTATTTGCCTCGGCATGTAATGCCTGTGCCTGTTCTTTCTTTGACGGGTCTGAGATAATTACTTCCGGATGTAAGGTCACAGCAGTAAACCTGCCGCCACCGTCTGCAGTTTCTTCCATCTCGCCGGTAGCATGATCCCGGTAATCAATAACTACGATACCATTTTTGGCGCAGAGATGAAGATACCAAAGCATGTGGCAGGAAGACAGGGAAACAACCAGGAGTTCTTCAGGATTATGGCGCTGTTTATTACCAAGAAATTGCGGATCAGAAGAACCGAGGATTTCGGGTTTACCTTGAATAGAAATGGTGTAGTCGCGGTCGTAAGACCGGTAGTCCATCGTGCCTGATCCGCGGTTTCCGGTCCAGGTCAGGGAAGCAGCATAGTGGTGTGATTTTGACATGTGCGGGGATTTACATGGTCAAGTTAATGATTTCGCAGGTGTTTTTAACCCAGCGCGCATTATTTTTCAATCATATAAGATAGCAAGTTCATTTCATTTGCCGGATAATAGTTAAACTTGCGCCATGTCCCGACCTTCTGATTCATCAAATCCCCTCAAAGCTACAATTGCCTATCTTGCCATCTGCATCATCTGGGGTACTACGTATTTTGCCATTCTTAAGGGCCTGCATGCCGGCCTCGGCCCATTTACCATGGGCGCAATGCGGTTCATTATTGCAGCATTGTTTTTTACCGGCTACCAGCTTGTATCCGGTCAGATGCGCGCCGGGAAATCATTTATACTTACTAATTTACTTATTGGCGCGGTGATGATGGGCGGCGGTCAGGGTTTTCTGTTCTGGGCCGAACAGCACATTTCCTCTGGCTATGCAGCAATACTGGTGGCAGCACTGCCTCTATGGTTTATCGTTCTTGACGGCACGAAACGGGCGGCCTATCTGCGGAACAAAAAAATGCTGGCCGCATTGCTGTTCGGATTTGGCGGTATCGTGTTCCTGTTTGCAAGACAGGTGGGCGCGGAATCTTCCGGCTTCGGATTAAGCCAGGTTTATGGAACGCTGGCCGTGCTCCTGTCTTGCGTTTGCTGGGTGCTGTCTTCCCTATATTACTCCCGCCATATGCAGGGTACCCCGCTGGTGAGTGGGCTCAGCTGGCAACTTCTCGGGGGCGCGCTTGCCTGCATTCTCGCCCTGCTCCTTACCGGTGAACATATGAAAGCAGACTGGCTGACGCTGAATTCTACCGCATGGACGGCTGTCGGTTACCTGGCTATAGCCGGGTCCATTTGTGCGTTTTTTGCGTATCATTGGCTGCTTCGGGCCTGGCCACCTGCGGTGGTAGGCACCTACGCATATATCAATCCGGTAATTGCTGTAATTATAGGCTATTTTTTAGCAAATGAGCCGCTGTCTGGTTATCAGCTTGTCGGCATGGCTGTCATTATAACGGCAGCATTTATGGTGAATAACCTTAAAGGAAAAATTAACTGAAAAGTTGTTTTTTTAACTTAAAGTTGGTAACTTTACGAAAGTTACCAACTTTGCAGGAGTCGAACTATGCGCGGTTCAATATGCTGAAATCTTGCCGGTGCTGCGCGCTACAGCTGTTTCAGCTTATCTGCCAATACATCTGATATTTTATAATACGATTCAAACGTCCAGCCGCCAACGTGCGGGCTCAGCAGTACACGCTCGTTAGCTTTCAATTCATGGTACCAGGGCTCGTTGGCCAATGCGGGGAACTTTTCCGTTTCAAGCACGTCCAATCCTGCAGCAAGGACCTTCCCGGTCTCAATGGCATTCAGAATAGCCTTTGTATTGACAATTTCACCGCGCGCCGTGTTGATAAAAAAAATCGGCTTTCTGAAATGAAACAGGTATTCATCGTCAACAAGCTGGCGCGTTTCGGCCGTAAGCGGAATATGAAGGCTCAACACGTCAGCCTGCCGTACAATTTCTTCCATGCTTACCTCGCGTGCAAACTGGTCGCTGAACCCGGTTTTGTACTTGTCGTATGCCATGACGTCCACACCAAAGCCACTTAATTTCCGGGCGAAACTCTTTCCCATAAAACCGTAGCCGATAATGCCCACCGTGCGGCCCCTGAGCTCATAACCACGGTTACCTTCCCGGTCCCAGACACCCTGCCGCACACCGGCGTCTGCCTGGCGAAACTTATTCATAACTGAAAGCAGCATCCCGATGGCATGTTCGCCGACGGCATCCATATTTCCCTCGGGCGCATTCAGTAAGATAATGTTGCGTTGGTTCGCCGCGTGTTCATCAATATTATCAAGCCCTGCCCCCGCCCGGGCAATAAAACGAAGCTGTTTGCCAGCAGCAATAAGTTCAGCATCCATCCTGAATTTGGTGCGGATGGCGATCCCCTGGTACGCGCCGATACAAGCCAATACCTCCTGCCTTGTGATATCCGGCAAATCGTCTACCTGATAACCCATATCACGGGCCCGGCTTGCAAACACGGGATGAAGCGCATCGGCAATCAGTATTTTTCCTTTCATAATCTGTTGATTGTTATTTGGCAGCGAGCTCCTGCAAGTGTTGGGTAAGTTGAACAAAATCGTGCACCGTAAGCTGCTCTGCACGTTTTTCGAAATACGGATGCTGGTCCATTTTTTCTTTCGGAAGAACAACCGATAATGCATTCCGCAGCGTCTTTCGGCGCTGGTTGAAACCCGCCTTAACCGTACGCCAGAAGAGTTTTTCATCGCAGGGAAGCACATCTACGTCATTTCGCAGCAGGCGAATAACGGCAGAATGTACCTTCGGAGGCGGATTAAACGTACCCGGTTTAACGGTAAATAAATAATCTATCTTATAATAGGCCTGCAAAAAAACACTTAGAATGCCATACTCTTTCGTACCTGCAGGCGCGGCACAACGTTGCGCCACCTCTTTCTGAAACATGCCTACCATTTCTACAACCTTCTGCCGGTTATCTAAAACCTTAAAAAGAATCTGGGAAGAAATATTGTAGGGGAAGTTACCGATTATCGCAAACTGCGCTGGGAAATACGCCTCAAAGTCCAATTGCAAAAAATCGCCGTTTATCAGCCTGTTTCCGAGTTCGGGATATTTCTGCTGAAGAAACGCATAAGATTCATCATCTATATCAATGAGCCAGGTTTCGAAATCTGTCCTTTTAATCAGGAAGTCTGACAGGATGCCCATTCCCGGGCCTACCTCAAGCACCTGATTATATTCGGAAGTTCGGCTCAGGCTTTCGACAATCCGGTTTGCGATGTTTTTATCGGTTAAGAAATGTTGCCCGAGGTGTTTTTTAGCTTTTACCAAACTCATATAAAAGAACGGCCTCTGGTCAGGCCTTTGCCTGGCTGTGCAGCCTTATTTTAATATACAAATTAAGTAAAGTTTTATGGCTTTGCGGCTTGTTATGGTCAAAAACTGTAATTTGCGCTTAAATTTCTGCACTCTAAAGCATGAGCAATAAAGTCAAAATCGGAATCAGCATAGGCGATGTAAACGGCATCGGGCTTGAGGTCATTATCAAAACAATGGCAAACAGCCATATTCTGAACTACTGTATTCCTATTGTTTACGGGCACACAAAGGTCGCTTCGTTCCACCGAAAAGCTACCGGAGTGAGCGATTTTAGCTTTCAGGTTATTCCATCGGCTGCACAGGCTAATCCAACCAAGGCAAACATGATCAACTGCTGGGAAGAAGACGTCCGCATTGAACTTGGCAGCGCGAATGAAACCGGCGGAAAATATGCATTCCTGTCCCTCGAGCGCGCTACTCAGGATCTTATAGACGGGGAGATTGACGCGCTTGTCACCGCCCCCATTAATAAACATAATATACAGTCAGAAAATTTCCGGTTCCCGGGCCATACCGAATATTTGCAGGAAAAAAGCGGCAGCAGCGATGTGCTGATGTTCCTGTTAAGCGATGATCTGAAGGTAGGTGTAGTTACCGGCCACATCCCGGTACAGGAAGTAGCCGGAAAAATCAGCAAGGAAGGCATCCTGCGCAAGCTGAAGCTGATGAACGAAAGCCTCAAAAAAGACTTTTGGATCGGGAAACCAAAAATTGCTGTGCTTGGACTTAATCCACATGCCGGCGACAACGGTCTGCTTGGCAAAGAGGAGATTGACATTATCAGCCCGGCTATCCAGGAAGCCTTCGATAAAGGAATCATGGCGTTCGGGCCGTATCCCGCCGATGGATTTTTTGGCAAAGGCAGCTTCAGACAATTTGATGCGGTTCTTGCCATGTATCATGACCAGGGACTGATCCCATTCAAGACACTGGCATTCAGCACCGGAGTAAATTATACGGCAGGTCTTAAGGTGGTCCGTACGTCTCCCGATCACGGAACCGGATACGATATTGCGGGAAAAGGAATAGCCGACCCGGCATCATTTACCGAAGCTTTGTTTTCTGCGATCCATATCGTAAAAAACCGCAGAGAACAGGAAGAGCTGCTGAGCAACAAATTGAGAACCGGAGGTAAAGTAATCGAAACCGCTCTTGATATAAAGGACGACGCCTCCTAAACGCCGGGAAGGAAGACGGCACCGACAACCGGAGAACCGCTGTGCCCTAAACCCGATTGGCGCGAAAAGCCTGCTGAGGAACGAGGCACCTTGCAGCAAAAGCGGGGCTGCCCGCCGTTTCGTGCAGGGAAGGTGCTTTTCTAAAAGGTAAAACATGGCTATCCATGCGCATTTACACGTCTGTTAGCCATTGTGCCGGAAAACCAGCGGTTTAGACACACTATTTTACCTAAACATTTTCTATATATTAAAAATATTCCTACATTTGCAGGCTCAAATTTTGTCGCATTTTGAAACCGCTAAAACAGTTTTCAGTTCCGTTTACCGGATTAAAATTAGGCAAGCATGATTTCGAGTTCGAGATCGACGACACGTTTTTTAATGAGTTTGACTATTCATTAATAAAAAGTGGCAAGTTGAAGGCCCGGATGGAGATGGACAAGCAGGAGACTATGCTGCTGTTAAATTTTCATGTAGAAGGGACCGTAAAACTTAGCTGCGACAAGTGTCTGTCTGATTTTGAACAACCGATTGTGCTGCAGGAGCGGCAAATTGTGAAATTTGCTGAAGACAACCTGGAGAGTGATGATCCCGAGATCATTGTACTGAACAGGAGTGAGAGCGAGATTGATGTGTCGGGAGTGCTTTATGAGCTGATCAATGTGTCGGTTCCCTACATTAAAAATTGTGGCGACGCCGGGAACGGCCAGGAATGCGACAAAGCGATGATCAAGAAGCTGGAAAGCCTTTCGGGACAAAACAAAGAAGAAACAGAAACGGTCGACCCGCGTTGGGAAGCCCTGAAAAAACTAAAATAAAAATAAAAATTTACTAAAATGGCACATCCAAAACGTAAGCTTTCTAAATCGAGAAGAGATAAAAGAAGGACGCATTATAAAGCTGAACTTCCTTCTTTGGCAACCTGCCAGACAACAGGTGCTGTACACGTGCCTCACCGTGCATACAACGTTGATGGTAATCTTTACTACAACGGCAAACTGGTTATCGAAAACACAACAATAGGTTAGTTTTCTTAAAAATTTGTTTGTGTTTTCAGGGGCTTAAGCTTTACCTTTAGCCCTTTGAAACTACGGTAGTATACCGGCAAAGCACGAACATAATTTTACTATGAAAATAGGCCTGGATATAATGGGTGGAGACTATGCTCCCAAAGCGATCGTTTTGGGAGCAATAGCAGCCCATGAAGCACTTTCGGCGGGAGAAAGACTTGTGCTTATCGGTGATACAGAACTGATCAAGCCAATTCTGGCCGAAGAAGGATTCAACCCCGACCATTTTGAATATGTCCATACCGACCAAGCGATCGGAATGGGCGAACACCCCACTAAAGCCATCGTTCAAAAGCCCAACTCGAGCATTTCGGTTGGCTTCCAGCTTTTGAAAGAAGGCAAAATCGACTCATTTGCCAGCGCCGGCAACTCTGGCGCTATGCTGGTTGGCGCAGTTTTCAGCGTCAAAACCATTCCCGGTATCATTCGGCCATGCTTATGCACCCTGGTTCCAAAACTTAAGGGCGGCGCAGGTCTGCTTCTTGACGTAGGTGCAAATGCTGATTGCAAACCTGATACCCTTCTTCAATTCGGTGTTCTTGGTAATCTCTACGCAGAAAACGTGCTGCAGATTAATAAGCCCCGCGTTGCGCTGATGAATATTGGCGAAGAGGAAGAAAAAGGAAATATGGTGGCCATGGCTACCTATCCGCTCATGCGGGATACCAAATTTTTCAACTTTGTAGGTAACGTAGAGGGGCGCGACCTGTTCAATGATAAAGCTGATGTAATTGTCTGTGACGGATTCACCGGCAACATTGTGCTGAAAATGGCTGAATCTTTCTACATTCTTACGCTGAAAAAAGGCTTCAAAGACGAGTTTTTCGATCGCTTCAATTATGAGAAGTACGGAGGCAGCCCCATTCTGGGTGTAAACGCTCCGGTAATCATTGGCCATGGCATTTCAAGCCCCGAAGCTGTGAAAAACATGGTGTTGCAGTCTAAAGACATGATTGAAACGCGGCTGATCGAAAAGATTAAACAAGCTTTTACGTAACTCAAACCAAAAAAAATGAATAAAATTCACGCTGCTATTACCGCGGTTCATGGTTACGCACCCGATTATGTGCTGACCAATAAGGAACTGGAAACGATGGTAGACACCACCGATGAGTGGATCACCACACGTACAGGTATAAAAGAGCGAAGAATATTAAAAGGTGAAGGCCTGGGCACTACCGATATGGCCATGCATGCTGTGAATGGCCTGCTTGAAAAACGTGGTATCTCTGCAGAGGAGATCGATATGATCGTATTCTGCACCACGACTCCTGATTTATCTTTCCCCGCTTCCGCCAATATTCTCGGCGATAAAGTGGGTGCGAAAAATGCCTGGGGATATGATGTTCAGGCTGCATGCTCAGGTTTTATCTACGGACTTACCATCGGGTCGCAGTTTATTGAAACTGGAAAACATAAAAAAGTACTGGTTGTTGCAGGCGACAAGATGTCTTCAATTATTGACTACACCGACCGCACTACCTGTATCATCTTTGGCGATGGCTGCGGCGCAGTGCTTCTGGAACCGAATTATGAAGGTTTAGGTGTGATGGACTCTATTCTGCGCAGCGACGGATCGGGCATCAAACACCTGCACCAGAAAGCCGGCGGTTCGATTAAACCTGCAACGCACGAGACCATCGACAACCGCGAGCATTATGTGTACCAGGAAGGTCAGGCTGTGTTTAAATTTGCGGTAACGAACATGGCAGACGTAGCTGCCGAAATCATGGACCGCAATAACCTTACGGCCGATGATGTGGCCTGGCTTGTTCCGCACCAGGCGAACAAACGCATTATAGATGCTACTGCCAATCGCATGGGCGTTGGTACTGACAAGGTGATGGTAAATATTGAGCGTTACGGCAATACAACAAACGGAACAATCCCGCTTTGCCTTTGGGAATGGGAAGACAAGCTTAAAAAAGGCGACAATGTGGTACTTGCTGCTTTTGGCGGCGGCTTCACATGGGGTTCAGTTTACCTGAAGTGGGCCTACTAACCAGGTTATGGTTATAACGCTTCAATATGCTGATAATTAAAACAAAAAGAAAAAACATAACTTAGTTATACATTAAGACAAGTTTACTTAACAAGACAAAGAATGGATATCAAACAAATTCAGGAACTGATCAAGTTTGTTTCACGCTCTGGCGTAAATGAGGTTGCAATCGAACAGGAGAATTTTAAAATCACCATTAAAACCAATCAGACCCCTACTGTCGTTAATGCTACCGTTTCGGCGATTCCGGTTCAGGCTGTACAGCAGGCGGCTGCTCCCGTTGCAACTCCTGCTGCAAGCCCTGCTGCAGCTGAAAGCAAACCGGCTCCTGCCGCAGATGATACATCAAAATATATCACCATTAAATCGCCGATGATCGGTACTTTTTACCGTTCCGCAAGCCCTGAAAAACCGTCTTTCGTCAATGTTGGCGACGAGGTAACATCAGGCAAGGTGATCTGCATCATTGAGGCGATGAAACTCTTCAATGAGATTGAAAGTGAAGTGTCAGGAAAAATTGTTAAGGTACTGGTAGACAATGCATCGCCGGTAGAATATGACCAGCCACTCTTCCTGGTTGAACCTGCATAGTCTCAACTTATTTTAACTCAGGCCGCCGCGCCAGAAAGCCCGGCCGGTACCTGTTAGCAGATCAAGTATGTTTAAAAAGATATTAATTGCCAACAGGGGTGAGATCGCATTGCGCATCATCCGCACCTGTAAAGAAATGGGCATCAAGACCGTTGCCGTTTATTCTACCGCCGACCGCGAAAGCCTTCATGTGCGTTTTGCAGACGAAGCGGTATGCATCGGTCCGCCGCCAAGCAAAGACTCCTACCTCAACATCCCAAATATTATCTCAGCCGCAGAGGTGACCAATGCTGACGCGATTCACCCCGGGTATGGTTTCCTTTCTGAAAACGCCAAGTTTTCAAAAATCTGTCATGAATACGGCATCAAATTTATCGGTGCAACGGCAGATCAGATTAATGCCATGGGCGACAAAGCTTCGGCTAAAGACACCATGAAAGCAGCCGGCGTGCCTACAATTCCCGGCTCTGATGGCCTGCTGTCTGACGTGAAGCAAGGCATCAAAGTAGCCAACGAGATCGGCTACCCCGTGATTCTGAAAGCCACAGCTGGCGGAGGCGGACGCGGCATGCGCATTGTCTGGAAAGACGAAGATTTTGAAAACGCCTGGGACAGTGCCCGCCAGGAAGCCGGAGCGGCTTTTGGTAATGACGGCATTTACCTGGAAAAATTTATTGAAGACCCGCGCCACATCGAGATCCAGGTTATCGGCGACCAGTATGGGAAAGCATGTCACCTGTCTGAGCGCGACTGTTCTATTCAGCGACGCCATCAGAAATTGGTTGAAGAATCGCCTTCGCCCTTTATGACAGATGAGCTGCGGGAGAAAATGGGCGAAGCTGCTGTTAAAGGTGCAGTTGCCGTTCAGTATGAAGGTGCCGGCACGATCGAATTCCTGGTCGACAAACACCGCAACTTCTACTTCATGGAAATGAACACCCGTATCCAGGTTGAACACCCGGTTACCGAAGAAGTAATTAACTACGACCTGATCAAGGAACAAATTAAAGTTGCAGCGGGCGTACCTATTTCTGGGGCAAACTACCATCCTGACATGCATGCGATCGAGTGCCGCATCAATGCCGAGGATCCGTTTAACGGATTCAGGCCTTCACCAGGCAAAATTACGAATTTCCATTCGCCCGGTGGCCACGGTGTCCGTGTAGATACGCATGTGTACGCAGGTTATCAGATTCCGCCAAATTATGACTCGATGATCGCCAAATTGATATGTGTTGCCCAGACCCGCGAAGAGGCTATCTGCACCATGGAACGTGCACTAAGTGAGTTTGTCATAGAAGGTGTAAAGACCACAATCCCTTTTCACCTTAAACTGATGAAAGATCCGAACTTCAGAGCGGGAAATTTTACCACGAAGTTTATGGAAACTTTTGAGTTGACTGCCGATTAAGGTTGCTTACCATACGCGAAAGATCAGAATTGCCGTTTTACGGAGTTTTGATCTTTCGTTTGTAACATCAGCAAACCAATCAAGATAATTTATCCGTACATACCATTCTATTAAACCGGAATGGTATTTTTGTTTCCCGTATGAGCGTAGCTAAAGAAAGAAAGTCACTTGTAAAAAGCATCACCGAAAAAGGTAAAACCATGGAGGCAGAAATGTCGTTTTTCGACCATCTGGACGTGCTTCGTAAACACCTGGTACGGTCTGTACTGGCCATCGCCGTATTTACAGGTCTTGCATTTTACTATTACGACTTCATTTTTGATACGATTGTAATGGGCCCGCGTAAGGGTGACTTCTGGACATATCGTATGATGTGTAAGCTCGTAGAAGCTTTCCCAAAATATATTGATAAGGAATTTTGTATTACCAGCATTCCGGGTAAGATTATTAATACGCAAATGGCGGGACAATTTACCCTGCAGCTTAACTCGTCGGTTATCTGCGGGATCGTCCTTGGAATACCCTACCTGCTGTTTGAACTCTGGAAGTTCATCAAACCGGCCCTGCACGAAAACGAACGCAAATCAGCAAGCGGCTTTGTTTTTTTCGCTTCGGTATTGTTCCTGCTTGGTGTACTGTTCGGTTACTACATTGTCAGCCCACTTTCGGTCAACTTTTTAAGCAATTACACGGTCAGCAAGGAAATTGAAAACACGATCACAATTGACTCCTATCTGTCTTCTGTTGCTACGCTGACACTGGGAACAGGGATTATATTTGAACTTCCGGTTATCATCTATGTGTTGTCTAAGCTCGGTATCATGACGCCGAAATTTATGCGCACCAACCGCCGCTATGCGGTGGTTCTGATCCTGGTCGTGGCGGCTATTGTAACGCCTACAGCAGATATTATGACCATGCTCATTGTAAGCGCACCGCTCTTCCTTCTCTTTGAGCTGAGTATATTTATCTCTGCCAATATCGAGCGGAAAAGGAACAAAGCTATTTACGGAACTGCCAAAGCTTAGGATAACGAAATATTTACGGCAACAAGCCGATATTCTTTGCTATTTTTGATCATCATGTCAGAAAACAAGAAATTGAAGATCGCAATAGGCGCGGATCACGCCGGTTTCGAGTACAAGGAAATGCTCAGGGATTACCTGGCATCGAATTATGAGCTGAAAGACTTCGGCACTTACTCTGCCGAGTCTGCAGATTACCCCGATTTCGCGCACCCCGTTTCACTTGCTGTAGAAAGCGGTGAATTTGATTTTGGTGTGCTGGTTTGCGGCAGCGGACAAGGTGTTGCCATCACTGCGAACAAACACCAGCACATTCGTGCAGCACTTTGCTGGAACGTGGACGTTGCGCGGCTGTCCCGCCAGCACAACAACGCAAATGTACTTTGTATCCCATCCCGCTTTGTAACTGAAGACCTGTCTAAAGAAATGACCGATGTGTTTCTGGCAACTGACTTTGAAGGTGGCCGCCATGCCCGCCGGGTCGATAAAATTGAATGCTAACTATCACTAACTAACTATTATGAATAAATACTTTCTGACCCTGGGCTTGCTTGCAGGGCTTGGATTTGGCTGTGTGGCACAGAACAAAAATGCCATCAAGTTTAGCCAGACCATTACTAAAGACGCTGCGTACAAACACCTGTCGGTACTTGCATCTGATGAGTATGAAGGCCGGGAAACGGGAAAAAGAGGTGCCTGGATGGCCGCCGAATATATCCGCAATCATTTCAAAAAAATTGGACTGAAGGGCCCTGTAAACGGTGATTATTTCCAGAAGGTAGACATGATCAATTCATCGATCAGCCAGGGAATCCTGACAGTGAACGGTCAGCCTGCAGACTATCTGAAAGACTTCTACTTCAACCCGGCAAGCCTTTCTCCTGAAGGTTTTACGTTTAATGCGAACAGCATCGTTTTTGCCGGGTACGGTATCAAAGCTGACAGTTATAATGATTTTGCCGGCCAGAATGTTGCCGGTAAGGTTGTATTGATTTTCGCTTCGGGTTCGCCGGGTGAAAAAGCAAATGTCGGTGCAGCAAACGCTACGCTTCCAAAAAAACTTGCATACCTGACCGGGCAAAATGCCGCTGCCGTGATCGTAATTGATCCGAGAATTGACAAATTCGGCCCGTCGCAATGGGGATACTTCAAAGGTGGCCGCGAAATTCTGCTAAGCAATGAGGTTCTTGCCGCAAGGAAAACGAAAAAGTCTCCTGTTGTTGTTATCGGCACAAAATTGGCAAATACACTGCTGGCCGGTGCCAAAACCGACATAGATGCCGTTAAAAAGAAAATTTCAGACAGCGGGCAGCCTGCATCGCAGGAGATCGCTATTCCTGTATCGGCAAGCGCGACCGTTAAAGAGTCGCCACTGCGTGCTGAAAACGTGCTTGGTTTCCTGCCAGGTTCAGATCCTAAACTTAAAGATGAAGTTCTGGTCGTAACCGGCCACTACGACCACATTGGCATAGATTCGACCAAAACCGGCGACATGATCAACAATGGTGCTGATGATGACGGTTCCGGAACAACCGGTGTACTGATGATTGCCGAAGCCTTTGCGAAGGCTAAAAAAGCCGGCAATGGTCCGAAACGCAGTATCCTTTTCATGACCGTTGTAGGCGAAGAGAAAGGCCTGCTTGGTTCTGAATGGTATTCTGAACACCCGGTTTTCCCGCTGGCCAACACCATTACAAACCTGAATATTGATATGATCGGTCGTGGTGATGAGCAACACAAAAATGACAACAATTTCGTGTATATCATTGGTTCAGATATGCTTAGCAGCGATCTTGACCGCATCGGCAAGAAAGCTAACGCCGATTACGTAAACATCAAACTGGACGAAACTTATAACAACCGTACCGATCCGAACCGCTTTTACTATCGCTCAGATCACTATAACTTCGCGAAACACGGTATCCCTGTTATCTTTTATTTCAACGGTGTACATCCCGAGTATCACCAGCCAGGTGATGAGATCAGTAAGATCGACTTCCCGATGCTGGCAAAAAGAGCGCGGCTTGTTTATTTCACCGCCTGGGAACTTGCCAACGGAGCAAAAAGACCTGCGGTTGACAAGAACGAAGACGGCTCACCAAAAAGCACAAAATAATACAAGATAAAAAGCGCCTCCCAAAACCGGAGGCGCTTTTTTTTAACCTGTTGCCCATCATTCGGCAATGGTATCCTCGCCCCTATTCCCTATATTTGAAAACATGAGCATTGCTGAAGATTTTTTAGTGCAGGCCGATGAGAAGGCTTTTGATGAGAAACACCGCCAGACCATAAATCACAACATAGGCAAATATGATGCAGCCGTAGCCCGGGGCCTCTCCCGTTTTGAAAACCTGGAGGCAACAAAGAAAAAGGCCCATGTGATTAAGTGGCGGGTTATGGAAAATCTCGACAAATTTTTACCCGAATTCGAGTCCAACTTTCAGCGCCGCGGCGGAAAGGTGATCTGGGCAAATGATGCCGAGGAAGCTAACCGTGAAATCCTGAACATTATTCAGCGCAAAAATGCCAAAACGGTCATCAAGTCTAAGTCAATGACCACCGAAGAAATTCATCTGAATGAATTCCTGGAACAAAACGGTGTTGAGTCGCTCGAAAGCGACCTCGGAGAATACATCGTTCAATTGCTTGGTCAGCCGCCCTACCACATTGTTACGCCGGCCATGCACCTGACCAAAGAAGAAATAGCGGCGCTTTTTCACGAGCGCTTTGGTACACCGGTTGATGCCACGCCTGAGCAGCTTACACAGAAAGCACGCGAGCTGCTTCGAGAAAAATATCTCCAGGCCGATGTGGGCATTACAGGAGGAAATTTTCTGATCGCAGACACCGGAAGTATCGCTTTGACAGAAAACGAAGGCAATGCCCGCCTTTCCACTACTTTTCCAAAAGTCCACATTGCAATTGTCGGAATTGAAAAGATCATCCCCTCGATTACAGACCTCGACCTGTTCTGGCCCCTGCTTGCCAGTCATGGTACCGGCCAGAACCTTACAGTATACAATACTATTTTAAGCGGTCCACGTCAGGCTGATGAAACTGACGGACCTGAAGAAATGTATGTTGTATTGCTTGATAACGGCAGAACAAACCTGCTTGCACAGAAAGAGCAGCGGCAGGGACTGTACTGCATCAGGTGCGGCGCTTGTCTGAATGCCTGCCCGATCTATAAAAATGTTGGCGGACACACTTATAACACGACTTACAGCGGTCCGATCGGCTCGGTCATTACACCACACCTAAAGGGCATGGAAGACTTCAAGCACCTCAGCTATGCATCCAGTCTGTGCGGAAAATGTTCTGAAGTATGCCCAGCGAAGATCGACATCCATAAGATGCTGCTTCTTAACCGCCGCGACGCCGCTGCAACCCACCAGAACGGCAAGGTAGAGGATATAGGCTGGAAACTTTGGAAAAAAGGCATGCAGAAACGAAACCTTATCGATTTCTTTGGCGGTAAGGTAAAAAATTTCATTCTCCGTACTTTCTTCAAAAAAAAGTGGAGCAAATACCGTGACCTGCCTGAAGTAGCACCAAAGTCATTTGCTTCGCAATGGGAGGCGCAGAAGAAACAAAAAACTGAAAGATAGATAACCTATGTTTTTCCAAACGGGCCCGGTACCGCCTGATACGCTGCTCAGCATATATAAAAAGCTGCTGTATCCCCGTTTGATTGAAGAAAAAATGCTTATTCTGCTTAGACAGGGGCGCATTGGCAAGTGGTTTTCCGGCATTGGCCAGGAAGCCATTTCTGTCGGTGCAACACTGGCCATGCAGGCCGATGAATATATTCTTCCCATGCACCGCAATTTAGGTGTGTTCACTACACGAAACGTTCCGCTTGATAAACTGGTGGCGCAATGGCAGGGAAAGGCTGGCGGTTTTACAAAAGGCCGGGACCGGTCTTTTCATTTCGGCACACAGGAACACAAGATTATCGGCATGATCTCACACCTTGGGCCGCAGCTGGCCCTGGCGGCCGGTATAGCATTGGCAGACAAGCTGGCCGGAAGACAGCGGGCTACTTTGGTCTTTACCGGCGAAGGAGCAACGAGTGAGGGAGATTTTCATGAGGCACTGAACGTTGCGGCAGTTTGGGATCTGCCAGTGATCTTCCTGATCGAGAATAATGGCTATGGCCTTTCTACCCCTACCGCCGAACAGTACAGGTGCGAAAAACTGAGCGACAGGGCCGTAGGTTATGGTATGGAAGGTATCCGGATTGACGGCAATAATGTTCTTGAGGTTTATAATACGTTAAGCAAACTGGCTTCAGACATTCGAAGCAATCCGCGTCCTGTTCTGGTTGAGTGCATGACCTTTCGCATGCGCGGACACGAAGAAGCGTCGGGAACAAAGTACGTCCCTGCTGAATTGCTGCAGCACTGGGCCAGCCGTGACCCGCTGAGCAGTTTCGAAAAACACCTGTTTGAGACCGGGCTGCTGAGCAATGATGTCTGCGCCGAGGTTAAAAACCGCTTCAAAGAAGAAATTCATGAGGCCTGCGAACGCGGATTTGCCTCACCTGAGCCTGAATTTGATGCCCTCACCGAGGAAACGGATATGTACGCGCCCTACCATGCACCCGCAATTGAACCTGCAGGTTGCGAAAAAACAATGCGTTATATTGATGCCATTAGCGATGGGCTTCGGCAGGGCATGACCAGGCATCCTGAACTTATCCTGATGGGGCAGGACATAGCTGAGTATGGCGGCGCATTTAAGATCACAGAAGGATTCGTGGCCGAGTTTGGCAGGGACCGGGTTCGCAATACGCCGATCTGCGAGTCGGCAATTGTCGGCGCTGCCCTCGGCCTGTCTATAAACGGGGCGAAAGCACTTGTAGAAATGCAGTTTGCAGACTTTGTCAGCAGCGGCTTCAATCAGATCGTCAACAACCTAGCAAAAACACATTACCGCTGGGCAGAAAAGGCCGATGTGGTGATTCGCATGCCGACAGGTGCCGGTAGTGGCGCCGGTCCATTTCATTCACAAAGCAATGAAGCCTGGTTTACAAAGACACCGGGCTTAAAAGTCGTATACCCCGCTTTCCCCCGCGAAGCAAAGGGCCTTTTGCTTTCGGCCCTTGCCGACCCCAATCCCGTGCTTTATTTTGAACATAAGCTACTCTACCGCGGTCTGTCGGCTGCAGTACCAGAGGGCTATTTTTTAACGCCTATCGGCAAGGCTAACATACTACGGGAAGGCAGCAGATTTACGATTATTACTTACGGGCTGGGTGTGCACTGGGCGCTCGACCTTTTGCAGCGGCAACCGGAACTTGATGCGCTGTTGGTTGACCTGCAAAGCCTGCAGCCCTGGGATAAAGAAACGACAGCACGCGCTGTAAAGGCGACGGGCAGGGTGCTGGTGCTGCATGAGGACACATTGACCTGCGGCTTCGGGGCAGAAATTGCTGCGTGGATTGGTGAACATTGTTTCCGCCACCTCGATGCTCCGGTTATGCGCTGCGCCGGGCTCGATACAGCCATTCCCATGAACAAAGAGCTCGAAGCCGGCTTCCTGGCTCAATCCCGGCTTGCTGGCAAAATCAGCGAACTGCTCTCATTCTAAAACGCTTGGCACGATAATCGCCCGGGAACTCATATCTACTTAAGAAAAAACAGTTATGAAACCCTTGCCATCCCTGCTTGTGCTGATCGCCTTGTTGATTGGTGCGTGCAAAGACCTCCGCTCAGATCATCCGCAGGCAGACCTTGCGACTGATTCAACCGCTACAGCACTAACGGCCAATAATATTGCGCAATACGCAGATTCTCTCGATAAATTAAAACCTCATGCTGAAAAAGCATACAGCCTGGTGTACATGCTGGGTGGATCATCTTTTTATACTGAAAAATATAGTCTGCGCGACGAACCTATTCTATATGTTGAACACATTGTAAACGGTAACGGCAGTACGACAAAAACGTACTATCTGCGCGGAGACAGCCTTGTCATGCACAAAGAAGCCAGTACCCTGAGTAATGACGGCGCTGAAGTGTTCAGGGAAAGCCGGACCTTTTTCAGAAATGGTGTAGGCTTTAAAACTGAATCGCGTTCGGCCTCTATGTTACAAGCCATGCAGGCACAGCCTTATCTTACCCTTCAACCCGGCGATGATACGGCGGCCCCGAACTACGATAGTTACCTTGCCAACATTGAAACCCTGGAGGATGCCCTGCATCGCCGCAACCGCTTTGACATGGTCTTCGATAACATTACCGCACAGCCTGAGGCAGCTTATATCGTGCTGAAAAGTACTGACCCGAATGGTTACACATCAAGCGTACTCGTTAAAGACCGCGACGCCTGGGTAGACAGTGTAGAGAACAATGCGGAAATGTTCAAAGACAAAAGACTAAATGTGCGCTTCAAAATTGAAAACGGCGAAGCCATCTACTCGGGAAGCGAAAGCGACCGGATGGCCAATGTGATCAAGCACCAGTAACGTTCATGCCTGAACAGGCGGGTCTGACGCAATCAACGAGGAAAGAATAACAACAAAAGACCACAGCTGAGTTGAAAGTAAAAAGTTGAAAGTGTAAAGCTTTGGGCGCCTAACCCCTCAATGAGATTAAAGAAAAAAGAACCAGGAGGAAAGACCACGGCGCCTAACCCCTCACTTTGCCAAGCCAAACCGACGTCCCCCCACGCCGTCATCCCGAAGCACGCTTACGGAATCCCTTTTTTCCGATAGCGCAACGGCGAGGGATCCCCTGCGAAGAGGCAGTAGCGACCGTTCGCGAAGGGAGAGAAAAGAAAAAAGAACCAGGACGAAAGACCAAGGCGTGACAAACCCCTCACTACGCATAACCGGCCGAGGGGTTTCTGCTCCCGTCTCAAGACGCACATCTCAAATCTCACATCTCAAAAAAATAGCGCCTAACCCCCCAATGAGACTAAAGAAAAAGGAACCAGGACGAACGACCACGGTGCCTAACCCCTCTATGCATAACCGGCTGAGGGGTTTCTGCGCCGCGTCTAAATACGAACTACGAATACCTATATACTATTGAAGGTCTCAGGACTCAGATCTCACATCTCAAATCTTGCAAAAAACCGCTCCTACACCATTTTTACGTCTGCCAGCGGATTAAACAGATAGGTGTGTCCGTTGTCCAGGCATACACAGCGATAGCGGGTCCTGATCTTTTCACCTTTTTTAAATTTACGTCCATCTTTTATCGTGAATGTTGCATGTATAGGCAATTGTTCAAGATGGAGCTGCTCTGGTGCGGGCCGGTCGTACTTCTTCAGTGCCCGGGCTAAATGCAGATCGGTACAGCTGGACGCAGCCGGGTTTGCCAGGTAATTATCAATAGCCTGGTGGATGTCATCAGGAAAAACACGTAGTTCGAAAAAAGGCTGCATCATTCGTTTAAAATTGACCTTCCATTCTCCCCCATGCGGCTTTACCCGGTTCTTATGGTCATTCCAGGTAAGTAAATGCGCAAACTCGTGCACGGTGGTAACAAGGAACGCATAATGATTCAGATTATGATTCACCGATATTCTGTGTCCCCTGCCGGCGTATGGATGCCGGTAATCGCCCAGTTTGGTGTTGCGGTTTTTTGATATCTTAAACTCACATTGAAAATAATCAATCCACCGCGCAATAAGCGGTGCTGCACCTTCAGGAAGGTACCGGGCTAAAACCTCAACCTTGTTCACGCTGCAAAAATAATGAAAAGCCGCCGCGCCTGGCGATGCCGATAATCAGGATTTGTTATAGCATGTTGATTTTCAGGACTTTTATGTTTATATTCCATCATACAAAACAAGACAATATGACTACAGTAAAAAAATTGCTTGACAGCAAGGATGCCGCTGTATTTTCTGTTCATGGAAACACGTCTGTATTTGATGTGCTGACCGAAATGATGAAACAAAATATCAGTGCCATCTTTGTCATAGCGAGCGGCCGACTGAAGGGCATCTTCACCGAACGTGATTACGCGCGTAAAATCATTCTGCAAGGCCGGGCATCAAAAGAAACGCCGGTCTGCGATGTAATGTGACCTCAGAGCTCATCACCGTTACGACCAGTCACAGCCTGGAACACTGTATGACTGTGATGACAGAAAAACACATTCGCCACCTACCGGTTGTCGAGCGCGAGGAGCTGCTGGGTATGGTATCAATCGGCGATTGCGTAAAATGGATCATTGCCGACCAGAAACAGATGATATCACAACTGGAAAGTTATATCACGAGCTAGTCTTTCCAGCGCCATTCGCCCGCAATGCTCAGCGGCTCTTTCAAATTCTGCGCCTCAAGAAAACTTTTCAGCTCTGAATCCCCAAGACGCCTGACGGGAATCTCTGGGGTCTGCGCCAGTCCGTAAAGGAGCATGGCACTGAATCTTACCGTATTTTTTAGCTGCTGCTCATCTACGAGTTCAAAGCCGTCTTTATCTGAGTGGTAGAAAGGTCCTGAATTGTTCGGTAATTTACCGCCCGCGCCCCCGCCTGTCGGAATCCCTGATAAAAGAAAGGGCTGGTGATCACTGTGCAGTCCGGCACCCGCCTGAAAAAGGTTCTTAAAAGTGGTATCGATTGCGGCGGCCTGTGTGCCCCAGTTTGTAAACAGCGTCTTCATTTCCTCCCGCGAGGTAGAAAAACCCTTCGGATCATTGGTCATGTCATAGTTCAGCATAAACCGGATATTGTCCAGCGTGCCGGCCTTCGCAGCCTCATCAACATACGCCTTTGACCCGAGCAACCCCTGCTCCTCGCCCATAAAAAGGACAAATTCAATCGTTCTTTTCGTACGAAGTTTCAGCGCCGAAAAACTGCGGGCCATATCCATAATGGCGAAAGAACCTATGCCATTATCGATGGCTCCGGTTGCCAGATCCCAGCTGTCAAGGTGGCCGCCGATCACAATTTTTTCAGAAGGTTCGCTACCCTTCAGCGTTGCAATAACGTTGCGGGCTTTGATCATACCTGAAAAATTCGTCATCTGCAGTCTGGCAGTTTGTTTCCCGCTTTTCAAGGCCTCCTTTACCTGCATGCCGTCTTCCAGGCCGATACAAACGGCCGGAATTGGAATAAGTTTCCCTGTTACAGAGGCCGTACCGGTCAGCAATACGCCATTCTTGACTGTGTTGATTATGACGATACCTATCGCACCGTGCTTTATCGCAATGGCAGTCTTTTCTGAGCGGTGCAAACTTTTCGTACCAGGGGCTGAGCCCGGCAATACACCAAGATAAACCAACGCAATTTTGCCTTTGACCCGGCCGGGGCTGGCAAGGTAATCAGCTTCGAGCCCGTTACCCATATCAACCAGCTCGCCTGTAACATCAGCCTTAACCGGGGAATGAGCCAGTGTTACGGCCTTGATCTGCTGTAGTGAAGCCTGATCTGCACCGATGCGCACATCGATCGTTTTTCGCGCCCAGCTTTCTACACTGAAAGGCTGGTACCTGACCTGATATCCGTAAGACTTAAGCAGGTTGTAAGCATATGCTTCCGCGCGGGCGCCCTGAGCAGAACCTGTAAGCCTGTGACCAATTCTGGAAGTAGCATCTTTTAATGTGCTGTAAGCCTTTGAATGTTGCTGAACATCGGCATTGATCGCCTTGTAAACCGCCGAGAAATCGTCTTGCGCCTGTGCAGCCCCAGCCGCAAGGCAGATAAAGAATAAAGTAAGTTTTTTCATGATTGCAGGTTGGTTTAAACGCGCATCAGACTTTCGCGCCGGAAAGCAGCCGTTTATGTTACCGCCGGGAAATTAAGAATTTTCTGCTGAAATCTGCGTCGCCTGGCCGCGTAAAAGCTAGGCTTTAACCTTCTTCGGGAAAGCGAGCGAAGCCAGAATACTCAAACCGAGAATACTCACAATAACGATCAGTGAATGTTCTGTAGAGAAACCCCAGCGATCCAGCCAGGTATGCAGAAGCATTTTTAAACCGATAAAGGTAAGCAAGACAGCGAGGCCGGTTTTCAGGTAATGGAACCGGTGAATGATGTTAACCAGCAGGAAGAACAGAGACCGCAATCCCATGATGGCAAAAATGTTTGAAAAGAAAACGATAAACGGATCGTGTGTTACTGCAAAAATGGCTGGGATTGAATCAACCGCAAACAACAAATCTGTAAACTCGACGATCAGTAACACCAGGAAAAGCGGTGTGATCATCTTTTTCCCGTTTTTTCTTACAAAGAAGTTTTTCCCCTCATACTGCGGATAGATCGCAAATACCTTCGAGGCCCACTTTACAAC
The DNA here is from genome assembly GCF_004138205.1 of Pedobacter sp. SYP-B3415. GTDB lineage: Bacteria > Bacteroidota > Bacteroidia > Sphingobacteriales > Sphingobacteriaceae > Pedobacter. Next base: position 244,590 of record NZ_RXNQ01000032.1, on the reverse strand, counting down.
CGGGTGATTCTCCGGATCAATCTTCTCATCATCATCTTTTGAAAAGAACATTTTCAGACCGGTAAATACCAGGAAAGCTCCAAAGATAAGCAGGATCCACTCGAAGCGGCTGATCAGCGCGGCGCCCACAAAAATGAAGATAAACCGCATGATGATCGCACCGAGAATACCCCAGAAAAGAACCCGGTGATAGTATTTTTCCTCGACAGAGAACGCCGAGAAGATGAGCACGATCACAAAAATGTTATCGATCGAAAGGGCGTATTCAACAACGTAACCGGTGAGAAATTCTATTCCCAGATTTTTCCGGTAGAGGTCCAGGCTGGCCTCGAAGTCGCCTGGTATGAGCGTAATGGGATGCCTGTGGCTCTGCACCACATCGATCAGGCGTGTCATGTCATGGACGCCATGCAGCTGATGGCCTTCCAAACGGAGAAAAACATAGAAGCCCAGTGCCAGCGTGATCATGATGGCACTCATTATGCCCGCCTGCTTTAGGCTGACCGCATGTTCCTTTTTACTGAAGAGTCCGAGGTCAAGGACCAGGATAATCAGGATCAGGCCAAGGAAGCCCGCACTGAAAAGCAATTCGTTCGACATGTATTATTTTTTTCTCTCGGTCGTGTAACGTACCAGTTCTTCCAGGCCAGTTCGCGCTTCGCCAGGCGGAAACATAGCAAGTATTTGAAAAGCCTGCTCCTGGTAATCCTGCATCTTTTCATTGGCGTACTTCACACCTTCCATCTTATTTACGAAATCAATGATCTCACGTATTTTGGCAGGTTCGTCCCGGTGATTTTTAACCAGGTTAATCATTCGTTTTTTCTCTGCACGATCCGCTCTGTTCAACGCATAGATGAGCGGAAGCGTAACCTTTTTTTCCTTGATATCAATTCCGAGCGGTTTACCAACATCGTCTGTACCAAAATCGAAGGTATCGTCTTTGATCTGAAAGGCTATACCGACTAACTCGCCAAAATAACGCATTTTTTCGATCGTATCATCGTCCGCCCCTGCGGACGCAGCACCACAGGCACAGCATGAAGCAATCAGGGAAGCGGTCTTCTGCCTGATCACATCAAAATACAGCGTTTCGCTGATATCCATGCGCCGCACCTTTTCAATCTGGAGCAATTCACCTTCGCTCATTTGCTTTACAGCTTCAGATACGATTTTTAACAGGCGGTGTTCGTTATTGTTTACAGAAAGCAGTAAACCTTTGGCCAAAAGATAATCGCCTACCAGCACAGCAATCTTATTCTTCCAGAGCGCGTTAATGGAAAAGAAGCCACGGCGCTCATACGCATTGTCAACAACATCATCATGAACAAGCGTGGCCGTGTGCAGCAGTTCGACCAGCGAGGCGCCGCGGTGGGTAGACTCATTGATGCCGCCACACAGTTTAGCCGCAAAAAAAACGAACATCGGACGTACCTGCTTGCCTTTTTGTTTAACGATGTAATGTGTAATGCGATCAAGCAGGGGGGCATCGCTGTGCATCGACGCCTTGAAATTCTTTTCAAAGGCTTTAATGTCTTCGGCAATGGGCTGTTTGATGCGTTCTATTCCCTGCATGTACGCTGGTCTGAATGTGTGTGCAAACTTAAGTGAATTTCTGTTAAAAGCAGAATTTGCACGGGGTGTTTGTGCCCCGTAAATCTGGCTAGCTGTGATGCTGGCTTTGTGATAGGATATCTGTTATGATAAGCCCTGCGTGCACCCGCGAATTCTCAATAAAAAGCTTATGTGTATCCATCCCTCCGCAGACAACGCCGGCAAGATAAAGGCCAGGGACATTTGTCTCCATGTTGTTTTCGAGATACGCTGGCCGGAGCACTTCAGAGAGGTTAATTCCGAAGCGTTTCAGCATCTCAAAATCGGGATGGTAACCGGTCATGGCAATTACGAAATCGTTTTTAACCGTAACCAGTCCGTCAGGTGTGCGGATATCTGCTTCACCTTCCCGCACGGCAGTCAGTTCCGAACCAAACAAAGCGCGCACAGATCCCTCTTTGATCCGGTTTTCAATATCCGGCCTTACCCAGTATTTTACGTTTGGTCCAATGTCGTTACCCCTGATCACGAGCGTGACCCGTGCGCCCTTGCGGTAGGTTTCGAGCGCCGCATCAATTGCTGAATTGTTGGCGCCGACTACCACAACATCCTGAAATGCATAAAAATGGGGATCTTTATAATAATGGGTAACCTTTGGCAGCTCCTCACCGGGAATGTTCATCAGCACCGGTACATCATAAAAACCGGTCGCAACGACAACCTTTCTTGCACCATACTGGCCTCGTGATGTTTCAACAGTAAACCTGCCGTCTTCCTGTTTCGTCACGGAATTTACCTTCTCGAAAAGCCTGATATTTAAAGCGTAACTCTCGGCAACGCGCCTGTAATATTCTACGGCTTCGTTCCGGTTAGGTTTCGGATTGATCGTTACAAAGGGTAGTCCGCCGATTTCAAGCCGTTGCGAGGTCGAAAAAAAGGTCATAAAAACCGGGTAGTTAAACAGGCTGTTTACCAGCGCCCCTTTTTCAATAACGACGTAACTAAGCCCGGCTTTCTGTGCTTCGATTGCACAGGCCATTCCGATCGGGCCGCCCCCGACAATAAGAACGTCAAACTGATCCATACGTTATGATCCTGTTGCCTGGCATGATGCTTCCACCCGGGGAAGACCGGTGTTCTTCAGCGCGGCATAACCACCCGCTACATCGATCACATTTTCCACACCCCGTGAGCGCAGAATAGATGCTGCGATCATTGAGCGGTAACCACCCGCGCAGTGGATATAATAGGTTTTACGTTTGTCTATCTCCGGCATCCAGTCATTGAGGTAATCAAGCGGACGGCTTTGTGTAAAGTCAAGGTGACTGGCGTCATATTCACCCGGTTTTCTTACATCCAGCGCCAGCAGCTCTTCACTAACTGACCGGCCGGCAAAAGCCTCGGCACTTACAGATTCTATCGCGTCCGTCTGTTTGCCTGCTACTACCCAGGCAGCAAAGCCGCCCTCCAGATATCCGACCGTATTGTCGTATCCTACCCGGGCAAGCCGCGTAATGGTCTCCTCTTCCCTCCCTTCATCTGTTACCAGCAACAATGGCTGGCGCAAATCAGTAATCAGGGCACCTACCCAGGGTGCAAACTGGCCGTTCAGGCCGATATTGATTGACCGCGGGATAAAACCGGCCGCAAAAACCTGTGGGTCGCGGGTATCAAGTACCAGCGCACCCACCGCGTTTGCCCGTTGCTCAAAATCAGCAGGATTCAAAGGTTGCAGACCTTTTGCAAACACATCCTGCAGACTGTCATACCCCGTTTTGTTGATAGATGCATTTTTGGCAAAGTACTGCGGAGGTGGCAATATACCTTCCGTAACCTCGCGGATAAACTGCTCACGGCTTTCTGCCCGGAGCGCATAATTTACTTTCTTTTGGTTACCAAGCGTGTCGAACGTCTCTTTGCTCATGTTTTTGCCGCATGCCGATCCGGCACCATGAGCCGGGTAAACGATCACATCATCCGGGAGGCTTAGGATTTTGGCGTGGAGCGAATCGTAAAGATTGCCTGCCATGTCCTTTTCTGTCAGCTCACCCTGCTGGGCAAGATCGGGCCGGCCGACATCGCCTATAAAAAGCGTGTCGCCGGTAAAAATACAATGTGGCCTGCCCTGCGCATCACGAAGCAGATAAGTTGTCGACTCAGGCGTATGACCGGGTGTATGCAACACCTCTATGGTACAGTCGCCAATACGAAAAACTTCGCTGTCGGCAGCAATATGTGCAGCAAAGCCTGTTACGGCCGTCGGTCCGTAAACAATGGGCGCACCCGAACGGTCAGATAACTCTACATGACCGGATACAAAATCTGCATGAAAATGTGTTTCAAAGATGTATTTGATCTCAACGCCATCCTTCCGCGCCTTCTCCAGATAAGGATCTACTTCACGCAGCGGATCGATGATGGCTGCTTCTTTTCCGCTCGTAATGTAATACGCCGCTTCGGCAAGACAGCCGGTATAGATCTGTTCAATCTTCATTTTTTTATGAGTTAGGGTATCGGCACCAGTTCGAACAGGACGGCTCAAACCGTGTACCATTAAGCAAAATTACCCCAATTTGTCAGCCGTCAAAATGAAGACACGCCAAATTACAGAACTTTTACCCTACATAGGTGTCAGTTCCCCGCGCAGCGGTGTCTCAATTAACCTGCGCGTTTCAGACAGCGGAAGCTCGAGACCGAGCACATACATGAGTTTCGTGACGGTGGCCTCATAAGTCATATCAAACCCGCTCAGCACGCCGATTTCCTGCAGCTGTTTGCTGGTTTCATATACGCCCAGCTGTACTGAGCCCCTTTTGCACTGCGTAATGTCGACAATAATTTTTCCGGCGTCGATGGCCCGTTTCAGCCTTTCGATAAACCAGCCCGCGGTAGGTACGTTTCCCGATCCGAAAGCTTCAAGAATGATCGCCTCAACGGGCGATTCTGTGATCGCTTCAACAGCCTGGACAGAGATGCCGGGGTACATTTTCAGCACGCCAATATTCGGATTAAACCTGGTTTGCAGCTGGAGCGCTGATGAAGGGACGGGCAGGATGTAATTCTGGTTAAACCTGAGGTGAACACCCGCCTCGGCCATGACCGGGTAATTGGGCGACCGGAACGCTTCAAACTTTTCAGAATTGTACTTGATAGAGCGGTTCCCCCTGAACAGCTGATAATCAAAATAAACACAAACTTCCGGCACCATAGCCAGACCATTCTGGCGGGTCGCGGCAATCTCAAGAGCAGTAATGATGTTCTCCTTCGCATCTGTACGAATTTCACCGATTGGCAGCTGCGACCCAGTAAACACAACGGGTTTACTGAGGTTTTCCAGCATAAAACTTAGTGCCGATGCCGTAAATGACATGGTGTCAGAGCCGTGCAGAATAACGAACCCTTCATAATTATCGTATTCCCGTTTGATCAGTTCTGCCAGTTCCACCCAGATCGCGGGTGTCATATTTGAGGAATCGATAAGCGGATCAAATGAATGAACAGACAAATTGTATTCAAGCCGGCTCAGCTCCGGCACATTTTCTTTGATCTGTTTAAAGTCGAACGGCATGAGTGCACCGGTGGCGGGGTCGTTGACCATGCCAATGGTACCACCTGTGTAAATAATAAGTATGTTCGTCAATTTGGCTCTGGTTTGAGACACGAATTAACACATTTTTTTTGGAGCAGAAAATTTTTCCGGCTTGCAGAGCCATAGTCGCGCAGCGCTCAGACCTTCAAAGGGTTTGAAAGGCAGATTCCTGGAAATATGTGCAGACAGCCCGGCTATCCGCTGTAGCCCCGGAAACCGGGGGCTGCCGCTGCTATCCGGCTTATTCTGCAGGGCTGCTGCTGCTATGAACGGGCTCCCCCTCTACCGCCACACACCTCAGATGCCGAAAATCTTTTTTGAGTTTTCGGTGGTGATCCGGGCTACTTCTTCAAGTGGCAGGCCTTTGATGTCGGCAATGCGCGAGGCAACATGTATAAGGTAACTGCTTTCGTTGCGTTTGCCGCGGTGTGGCACGGGCGCAAGGTATGGCGCATCGGTTTCCAGCACAAGGTTTTCCATATCCTGCAAGGCAACAACGGCGTCCAGCCCTGAATTCTTGTATGTAACTACACCACCTATCCCCAGATAAAAGTTCAGGTCAATGGCGCGGGCTGCCTGTTCTGCATTGCCTGTAAAACAATGAAAGATGCCACGCAGCATGTCATCTCTTTCTGAATCAAGCACCGCAAACACCTCATCGAACGCCTCGCGGCAATGAATAACGATCGGCAGGTCCAGATACTTGGCCCACCTGATCTGCTGCCTGAAGGCATCTTCCTGTATGCTGAGGGTAGTCTTATCCCAATGCAGATCAATACCTATCTCGCCTATGGCATAAATTTTACGCGGGGCGATCGTTGCCTCGATCTGATCAAGCTTTTCCTGGTACCCTTCATGCACATCGCATGGATGCAGGCCCGCCATGGCAAAACAGTTTTCAGGCCAGGCGGCTGTCATCTCATCGATCATTGCAACCGATTCCACATCCACGTTGGGCAGAAAAAGACGGCTGATGCCTGCGTCCAGGCAACGCTGCATCTGTTCCGCCTTCTGCTTCGGATCTTTCTCGTAATAAATATGTGTATGCGTATCGGTGAGGATCATAGGTACAGGGGTTGTAAACAAAGAAAGGCACAAAGTTACGGAAACTTTGTGCCTTTCTGGTGCTGAACGACCTGGATTATGGTCTGCCGGCAGGTGCTGCGCCCGGAGCCGCCGCAACAGGTGCGCCTGCTTTAGGTTTTTTAATATCCGTGATCTCGATCTCAAATACCAGTGGGCTAAACGGATTAATGGTCTGGAAGCCATTTTCACCGTAACCCAGTTTCGATGGAATGATCAGCACTGCTTTGCCGCCTTTGCCTAAAAGCTGCATGCCTTCGTCAAAGCCCGGAATGGTCTGACCGATCAGCATCGGTGTCGGACCGTACTGTTTCATCGGGGTGTATTTGTTGTTCTCTTTGGCTACTTTTTCTACACTGGTATCAAAAATATTGTATTTGCCATCGGCGCGTTTCATTGGGAACTTACCTGTGTAATTTACCATGACGGTATCGCCGGGGGCAGCTTTAGCGCCGCTTCCCGCAGATTCGATCACATACTGAAGACCTGATGCAGATGTTTGCGGCTTCAGATTATTGTCGTCAATGTATTGTTTGATTTTAACCGGTTCTGAAGCTTTATTAGCTGCAACAAGGGCCTTGTACTCTTTCTCATAAAATTCGCGGCGTTTTTTATCTGCCACAGAATCAGGTTCGTTTGCCGCTTTGCGCAACACCTTTTCGATCTTAACAGTAAATACGGTGTATTTGTCTTTGGTACCTGCAGGTTTTGGCTGTCCGCTGTATTTGGCAATCGAATCCAGGTTAATCTTGAAGCTTGCGCTGTCACCTTCATGCAATTGTTTGATCGCATCGGTAATATCGCCCTGGAACATGGTTTTGCCGATTGGGAAATAAAACGGACGCTCCATGTCGTAGGTGCTCATTTTCACAGAATCGCCTTCGGTTTTTTCCACTGCGTTGATTTTTACAAAATCACCTTCTTTCAGCGTTTCGCCGCTACCTGATTTGTGAACTTTGTAGAGCATATCGCCCGGGCCCTTTTTGTATTGCTTACAAGCGGTAAAGCCCATCGCTGCTGCCAGCAGAAAAATTACTTGTTTTTTCATTTGAATCAATTTGACTTTGTTAGATGTGCAGGTTGGCACAATCTATTGTAATAACTGTGTTTTATATTCTTTTAATATGTGTTTGAATTTTTCGACCACGGCATCGAGCGGTTCGTCAGATGTGCCGCCCGCAGCGTTTCTGTGACCGCCGCCATTGAAATACTTTTTGCAGATCTCATTGGCAGGAAAATCTCCTGTAGAACGCAGGGAAAGTTTAACGCGATCCGGTCGGTCGATAATCAATGCCGCGAGCCTGATGCCATTAACGGAAAGTGCATAATTCACAACCCCCTCTGTGTCGCCGGTTTCAATATTGTATTGCTGTAACTCATCGCGGGTTACCGAAATATAAGCCGCATTGTACTCCTGTAAGACAACGAGTTTTTCAGAAAGACAGTGCCCAAGAAAACGAAGCCTGTTTTCTGAAGCATTGTCATATACCAGCTGGTGGATACGCCAGTGCTGCGCCCCGAGGTCGATCAGGTTTGCCGCAATCCTGTAAACGTCTGAAGTTGCTGACGGAAAACGGAATGAACCAGAATCTGTCATAATCCCCGTATAGAGGCAGGTGGCCACGTCTTTCGTTACCAGTTCCGGTTCTTCGAGTTCATTAACGATAAAGTCATAAACAAGCTGCGCAGCCGCACAGGCGTTGATATTCCAGTGCCGGTAATCATCAAAATCTTCGGGATCAAGGTGGTGGTCAATCATGACCTTCTTTCCTTCCGCTGCCCGGACAAGCTCGCCAAGTTCGTTGATCCGCGACAGGTTGTTAAAATCCAGGCAAAAGATCAGCGAAGCGGCAGAAACAAGTTCGGCTGCCTGGCTTCGATCTTCGGTAAAAATGAGCACTTCTGAATTGTTTGGCATCCAGTGCAGAAACTGCGGATAGTCGGTCGGGGTGATCACCTTAACATGGTGCCCTTTCTGAACCAGGTAAGCATACAGACCCAGGGAAGAGCCCATCGCATCGCCATCAGGCTTATGGTGTGTGGTGATCACAATTCGCTGTGGCTGTGCAAGTAAAGATTGTAATTCTGCTTTGGTCATTTTATTTCAGCTTGCAAAGCTAACTAATTATAAATGATAATTGGCAGCGTATTTCAAACCGGCTATAATATTAATACTATAAAGCTTACTTTTGTAAAAAATTTTAAATATACCCAGACAAGATGAGCACGAACAGAACTTTTACGATGATCAAACCGGACGGTGTTGCCAACGGACATATCGGATCTATCATCAATGATATTACATCAGCCGGATTTAAAATCATTGCCTTAAAATATACCAGGCTTACAGCTGAAACGGCAGGTGCATTTTATGCCGTTCACAGCGAACGTCCGTTTTATAACGACCTGGTTAGCTTTATGTCTTCAGGTCCGATCGTAGCCGCAATTCTTGAGAAAGAAAATGCTGTGGAAGATTTCCGTAAACTGATCGGCGCAACCGACCCTTCAAAAGCTGAAGAGGGAACCATTCGCCGCAAATACGCAAAATCAATTGATGCGAATGCCGTGCACGGTTCAGATTCTGACGAAAACGCTGAAATTGAAGGCCGGTTCTTTTTCTCGGCATTCGAGCGGTTCTAAACTGCAGCAACGATATGCAAAAAGCCACTGTTAACCGCAGTGGCTTTGTTTTAACACCCTATTCAACCAACAATGATGAAGAAAATATTAACCGCTGTACTTGTTACCGCAACATTTGCAGTTTCAGCGCAGGTTAAAAAAGCACCTGTAAAGAAAGCCGCTCCGGCTAAACCTGCTGCGGCAGCGATCAGCCTGAAAACTTCGCTCGACAGTGCGAGTTATGCATTCGGTTCCTCAATCGGGAACAGCCTTCAGTCGACAGGCCTGACAGCGCTCAATTACGACATTTTGCTAAAAGGCATTAAGGACGCCTTTACTAACGGCAAATTGATCATGGACCAGTCTGCTGCGCAACGCGCCATAGAAAAACAGATCAAAAAAGCGGGCGAACAAAAATTTGCGGCCAACGTTACCGAGGGCAAAACTTTCCTGGCAAAAAACAAATCCGCCGCAGGCGTAAAAACTACAGCTTCCGGGTTGCAATACCAGGTCATTAAAGAAGGTGCGGGTGCACATCCTTCGGCAGAAGATACGGTTACCGTACATTACAAGGGTACCCTGCTTAACGGCAAACAGTTTGACAGCTCCTATGATCGCAATGAGCCGCTGGCGTTACCGCTGAATGGTGTTATCGCCGGCTGGACCGAAGGCGTTCAACTGATGACTGCGGGATCGAAGTACAAATTCTGGATTCCCTATAACCTGGCATATGGCGAACGCGGTGCGGGTTCAGACATTCCTCCGTACAGCACACTGGTGTTCGAAATTGAGCTGATCAAAATTGGCAAAGCCGAAAGTTCAGCGCCGGAGCAAACTGGCAAGTAGCAACTTTTCTTGATTTTTTAAGCCCTTTCGGAAACCTGGAAGGGCTTTTCTGTTAGCCGCCCTGGCAAAACAATTTAAAACGCGTGTTGTTACCTTCTCAAATAAACTGAAAACAACATGACTTCATTAAAAAAATTCATACCATTTGCCGCCCTGCTGTTTATCATGACAACCCTCAGCAGCTGCGACCTCGTTGAAGGAATTTTTAAGGCGGGCGTATGGACAGGTGTAATTCTGGTCGTCGTCGTTGTAGCGTTGATCATCTGGCTGATCAGCAGAGTATTCGGCGGACGCCGCTAGATTAAAGAAACACAATTTCTTCGACGAGCGCATTACCGATGCGTTCGTTGAGTTTCTGGATAATGCCCTGCCGTACCAGGACCAGCTCATTTTTTATTACAGAAGACTCGATCCGTACAAACAGGCGCTTATTATGAATATAAATCTGTTTGGTCCGGTTGCCGACGGCGACGCCTACTACCTCCGGCCACAGCGAAACAATTGACGTTTCGTCAAACTTCTGGCGTAGCCGGTAGGTATCTAACATCTTACCGATCGCATCTTTTAAACTGATGTCATTAGGTTTACGCATGGGCGGCTACTGATCCGTTTTCAACTTCGAACAAATTTACGTCGACGCCGATGTTATTAAAAATGAATTTCACTCTTTCTTTGCCTGTATCGGTAATAAAGATCTGTCCGAAATCATGATGGGAAACCATCTCCATCAGTTTATGAATACGCTGATCATCCAGTTTATCAAAAATATCGTCAAGCAACAGCAGCGGCTTGAAGCCCTTATGTTGCTGCAGGTAGGCATACTGGGCCAGTTTAAGCGCAATGAGAAATGATTTTTGCTGCCCTTGTGAACCGAATTTCTTCAGCGGCATATCTCCATGAATATGGAAAAGGAGATCATCCTTATGTATACCGGTCGTGGTGCGCTCAAGCAGCCGGTCTTTGTCTGATGACTGTTTGAGGAGCTGCTCAAACGGGGTATCTGACAATTGTGACTGGTAGGCCAGTTGCACCGTTTCCTGCCCCCCGGTCAGAAAAGTATAGTACTTATCGAAATACGGAATATAGTCTGCCATAAATGCTTCCCGCTTTGCGAAAAGCCGGTGCCCCGACGTGATAAGCTGTTCATCATAGATCTCCAGCAAAGCCGGGTCGTAGCGCCGCGTTTCTGCAATTTGTTTAAGCAGGGCATTCCGGTTTAATAAATGCCGGTTGTAGGCGATCAATTCATCGAGATAAGCTGAATCTGTTTGCGAAATAACGGTGTCCATAAAACGCCGGCGTTCTTCACTTCCGTCCAGTATCAGCCCGCTATCATTAGGCGTAATCATCACCACGGGGAAAAGACCGATGTGGTCTGCCAGTTTTGTATATTCTTTTTTATTGCGCTTGAACTGCTTCTTCTGTCCGCGTTTAAGTCCGCAGCTTATCTTTTCATTTACCTCATTTCGTTCAAAATCGCCCTGTACCATAAACAGCTCGGCTCCTCTTTTGATCTGCTGCGCATCTACAGGATTAAAATAACTTTTACAAAGACACAGATAATGAATGGCATCGAGAAGATTCGTCTTACCTGCACCGTTGGTACCAACAAATGCGTTTACGCCTGCGGAAAAAACCAGGGCGGCATCGCCATAATTTTTGAATTGTAAAAGGTGAAGATTTTTAAGGTGCATGTTCAGACTTCAAAGTTAACCTTTTGCCATCTTTAATGCGCTAAAGATTAATCAAATACTTTTTAAAGGGGGTTGATACTTTGACCGAATATTGTATTTTTGCAAACTAATTTTTCCAAACAAATATGTCTGCGACAGAAAAAGAGACAACAGTAAAGGTGAGAAAGGGTTCTTTCTTTGAAGAAAACAGCAAAAGCATTTTATTTATAGCAGGTGCTATTGTTGTGCTGGCCGGTATTTACTTCTGGTATCAGAACGTTTATCTCAAAGACCGTGCCCAGGAAGCTGCCGCGCAAATGTTCAGAGCTGAACAATACATCGGGATTGATTCGCTGGCAAATAAAGCCATCAAAGGCGAAGGTGGTTACCCCGGTCTGGAGAAAATTGCCGAAGAATACAACAACACAAAGTCTGCTAATCTGGCCAATCTTTATCTTGGCGGCATTTACCTGCGCAAAGGCGAGCACCAGAAAGCGGTTGACGCATTAAGCAAATACAGCGCTACAGGCAGTCCGGTAGCAGATCCGCTTGCCCTTGGTCTTCTTGGCGATGCATACAGCGAGTTGAAAGACTACAAGCAGGCAGCAACCTATTACCAGAAAGCTGCAGATAAGAATGCAAAATTCACCTCGCCAATGTTCCTGAAAAAACTCGGCCTGGTTCAGGAGACTTTAAAAGACTATAAAGCAGCGGCAGACGCCTATACCAAAATCAAAACGCAATATCCTGAAAGCCAGGAAGCGCAAATGATTGACGCGTACATTGCAAGGGCCGAAGCAAAAACGAAATAATCATCACAAAACTCATTCAGAAGACTTCGCATCATGCGGAGTCTTTTTTTTTGGTCCGCCAGTTGCGGCTGATAAATTTACATCCGGGAAACAGCGCTTCGGCCTTTCCGGGAATCATTAAACCTATCTTTGTATTATGGCTACACAACTAAAAAACCTCTCAGATTTTTCACATACAACCGTTCCTTCAGGTGCGGATTATCGTTTCGGGATCGTCGTTGCAGAATGGAATGCAGCAATAACAGGAAGTCTTTATGAAGGCGCGCTCAAAACATTAAAGGCACATGGGGTGTCTGATGATAACATTACTTCTGTTTCGGTACCTGGAAGTTTTGAGCTGACCGTTGGCGCTGAGCTGCTTTTGGCCAAAAAACCGGAACTGGATGGTGTCATCTGCCTGGGCTGCGTGATTCAGGGCGAAACCCGTCACTTCGATTTTATCTGTGATGCGGTTGCTCAGGGACTGACCAATGTTGGCATTAAATACAGCAAGCCGGTTATTTTTGGCGTGCTGACAACCGACAATCAGGAACAGGCAGTTGACCGCTCTGGCGGAAAACATGGAAACAAAGGCGATGAAGCCGCGATTACTGCATTAAAAATGGCAGAGCTGGCTGCAGGACTATAAAATAGAATATTATGGATTGGATAGCATTTTCATCAAAAGATCAGCTCGAGGAGATCAAAAATCGCGACGGATACAGCGTTATCTTTAAACACAGCACGCGCTGTCCGATCAGCTCAATGGCAAAAAGACGCTTCGAAATGGATGCTGACAGTATTCCTTCAGACATACCATTATATTTCCTGGACCTGATTCAATACCGGGACATATCAAACCAGATTGCGGAAGATTTTAAGGTAGTCCATCAGAGCCCGCAGGTGCTGCTAATCAAAAAAGGCGATTGCGTACTGGAGGCCTCACATGGCGATATCTCTGCAGAAGAAGTGGCGGGGGAGATTAAAGAGTAGAGGTGAGATATGAGATTTGAGTCTTGAGACAGGTGCAGAACCTTTTCACCGCTTTAAAGAGCGATCGAGGGGTTCTCATATCTCACATCTCAGGACTAGCATCTGGAAAGATTTGAGATATGAGACTATAGTCTTGAGAAGGGGTGCAGAACCTTTTCACCGCCTTAAAGAGCGATCGGGGGGCTCTCAAATCTCACATCTCAGGACTAGCATCTTGAGAGATTTGAGATATGAGACTTGAGTCTTGAGATAGGGTGCAGAGCGTTTTCACCGCTTTAAAGAGCGATCGAGGGGTTCTCATATCTCACATCTCAGGACTAGCATCTGGAAAGATTTGAGATATGAGACTATAGTCTTGAGAAGGGGTGCAGAACCTTTTCACCGCCTTAAAGAGCGATCGGGGGGCTCTCAAATCTCACATCTCAGGACTAGCATCTGGAAAGATTTGAGATATGAGACTATAGTCTTGAGAAGGGGTGCAGAACCTTTTCACCGCTCTTAAAGATCGATCGGGGGGCTCTCAAATCTCACATCTCAGGACTAGCATCTGGAAAGATTTGAGATATGAGACTATAGTCTTGAGAAGGGGTGCAGAACCTTTTCACCGCTCTTAAAGATCGATCGAGGGGTTCTCACATCTCAAATCTCAGGACTCATATCTCTTCTCAGTTTGCCGTCGCTTCGATCTCCAACGCCCTTGCCGTACGTTCGCGCGTGGTGCGGCATAATTCCTCGTCGTCGGAAAGGGATTTGCCGTAAGTTGGAATCATTTCGCGCAGTTTAGATTGCCATTCAGGCGTCTGCACCTCCTCCCTGAAGCAACGATGCAGCAGGTCGATCATAATGGACACCGCTGTAGATGCGCCGGGCGATGCACCAAGCAATGCAGCGATCGACCCGTCGGCAGCACTCACCACCTCGGTGCCGAATTCGAGAATACCGCCTTGTTTTTCGTCTTTTTTAATAACCTGTACCCGCTGGCCGGCTGTCTCGAGCTCCCAGTCTTTCAGTTCGGCCTCAGGCATATATTCGCGGAGCGCTGCAAGACGGTCCTCGTTCGACTGCCTGACCTGATCAATCAGATATTTTGTAAGCGGGAGGTTATGTATACCGGCAGAAAGCATAGGCCGGATGTTGTTCAGTTTTATAGAAAGCGGCAGATCGAAATATGAGCCGTGTTTCAGAAATTTCGTTGAGAAACCTGCATAGGGGCCGAAAAGCAACGCTTGCTTGCCGTCAATCATCCTCGTGTCCAGGTGTGGAACTGACATAGGCGGGGCACCAACGGCAGCCTTGCCATAAACCTTTGCATGGTGGCGCGCGATAACTTCTTCGTTTGTACATTTCAGCCACTGCCCGCTAACCGGAAAACCGCCAAAGCCCTTTCCTTCCGGAATATCTGATTTTTCCAGCAGCGGCAGAGAACCACCGCCCGCACCGATAAAAACAAACCGGGCAATTCGACTCCGTTTCTCACGCGTAGCCAGATCACGCACCACTACTTTCCAGCCACCTTGACGGTTTCTTTTAAGCGTACGCACATCATGATTAAAGTAAAGTGGTGAGGAATCTTTAAGCGAATTAAACATCGCGCGTGTTAGCGCGCCAAAATTTACGTCTGTACCGATGTCCATACGGGTCGCAGCAACTTTCTCATTTTTATCGCGGCCCTCCATCACCAATGGAATCCAGGAATCGATCTCTTCAAACGACTCGCTGTACTTCATATCCTTAAACAATACGCCCTGCTGCAGGGCTTCGAAACGGGTTTTAAGGTATTTAACGTTACGCTCGCCCCAAACGAAACTCATGTGCGGAATGTTGCGTATGAAACTGCCCGGATCTGAAACAATGTTTTTGTCAAGCAGGTAAGCCCAGAACTGTTTTGAAACTTCAAACGATTCGGCAATTTTGAACGCCTTGCTCGTTTCTACACTTCCGTCAGCAAGTTCGGGCGTATAGTTGAGCTCGCAAAAGGCCGAGTGACCGGTACCTGCATTGTTCCAGGCATCAGAACTTTCGGCTGCTGCTACATCCAGACGCTCATAAATCTCTATTTTGAGTGCCGGGTTAAGTTCTTTCAGCAATACGCCCAGGGTTGCACTCATGATCCCTGCGCCTATCAAAATTACATCAGCGTCTGCTTTAAACTCGGGTTTCGATCTCTTTTTCATTCAAATTCTCGCGAACCGCAAATTTAGAACGATTATCAATAAAATCCCGGTATTTCTTTAGGAAAATCCTAAAAATGACGGACTAATAATTAAAGCTTATCGTTTTCTGGATGTCAGGATGTAAACTATATGCAACCGGGCAGGTTTTTGCCGAATTTTCAATAATCGAACGTTGTTTCTGGCTATACTCCTGTGCATGAAAATGCAATTCGATGGTAATGCCTGTTACCCTTCTCGGCTGTTCGCCCATAATTTTTGTTACCTCGGCAGTAGCACCGTCAATACTAAAACCGTGTTCGTTTGCCGCAATACCAATGATGGTCAGCATGCAGTTACCAAGCGACGTTGCCAGCAGGTCGGTAGGTGAAAAGGCTTCGCCCTTGCCCTTGTTATCAACCGGAGCATCTGTTAAAATTTCATTACCCGATTTCAGGTGTACGGACGTGGTGCGGAGACCGCCGTTATAGGTTATTTTTGAGGTTGCCATAGATCAGCTATTTTCCACAAGGTTACGTTTTCTGAATGAAATTTTGCAATCCGGCATCAAAACTGAAGTTCATATGAAAAAGGTAAAGCTCCTGCCCTGCCGGCCAGGCCATCTTCTTACACGCCATAGACAGTAGCCGCTTCGCAGATTTGTTTTCTATTCTTTACCTTTGCTGTATGATTGAATTGCCTGTAGTTCCCGCGGTTGAGGTAAAGAGAAAACCAGACTGGCTTCGCGTTAAGCTACCTGTTGGTAAGGAATATGCTCAGGTTCGAAACCTGGTTGATACACACAAGCTGCATACCATTTGCGAAAGCGGCAATTGTCCAAACATGGGCGAATGCTGGGGTGCGGGCACGGCAACGTTCATGATTCTTGGTAATATCTGTACCCGCTCCTGTTCATTCTGCGCGGTTGCCACCGGCCGGCCCCTTGCCGTCGATGCCGGCGAGCCAAACCGGGTTGCAGATTCGGTCAGACTAATGGGTGTCAAACATTGCGTAATTACTTCAGTAGACCGTGATGACCTGAAAGATGGCGGCTCAATCATCTGGGCCGAAACACTGCAGGCCATTCGTCGGGAAAGTCCTGAAACAACGCTTGAAACACTGATTCCCGACTTCAAGGGTCAGTGGGATAATTTGTATCGCGTGTTGGCAGAACGTCCGGAGGTTGTTTCGCACAATATGGAAACCGTACGCCGGCTAACCAGGCAGGTACGCATTCAGGCAAAATATGACCGGAGCCTCGAATGTCTGAAAAGGATCTCTGAGCATAAGCTGCGTACCAAAACAGGTATCATGCTTGGGCTTGGGGAAACAGAAGACGACGTCTTTGAAGCAATGGATGACCTTGTGGCCAATGGCGTGCACATCCTGACACTGGGACAGTACCTGCAGCCAACAAAAAATCACCACCCTGTGGTAGACTGGATCCACCCCGATCAGTTTGCAAAATATAAAGAAGTTGGTCTTGCAAAAGGCCTGAAATACGTAGAAAGCGGTCCGCTCGTGCGGTCTTCTTATCATGCAGAAAAACATTTGTTCGATCTGTCGCTGATCGGCTAAAAACAAAGGTTCCTTTTTGGTGTTTAATTCATTATCTTAGCCCACTAGAGTGACCTCACAAAAAAAAACACCTATATCTGAACCTGAACTGGTTCTTGCGCTTCAACGCAAGGATCCGGTTATTTTGAAGCGACTTTACCAAATGTATTCAGGTGCACTTTATGGTGTCATTTCGCGTATCGTTACTCAAACCGAGATTGCAGAGGACCTTCTGCAGGAAACATTTGTGAAGATCTGGCACTCTGTAGACAGTTACGATTCATCGAAAGGAAGGCTTTTTACGTGGATGATGAATATCGCGCGTAACCTCAGCATAGATAAGTTACGTTCTAAAGATTTTAAGAACGCTTCGAAAAACCAGGACATTGAAAATAACGTAAGTGTTATCGACAGGGAAAACAACGTAAGTTTTAATCCGGATACACTTGGCATGAAAGACCTGATCGGCAGTTTAAAACCCGATCTGCAAAAGGTACTTGAACTCGTTTATTTTAAAGGATATACGCATGTTGAGGTTTCAGAAGCCTTAGAATTACCCTTGGGTACGGTCAAGACCCGGATACGCTTGGCCATTATGGAATTGAGAAAGAACTTTAATTAGCAGTGGAAGATATCAGATCATATTTGGAATCAGGAATTCTCGAGCTGTATGCGCTGGGTGAACTTTCACCCGAAGAAGCCATACAGGTCGAGGAACTCGCTGCGAAGCATAAGGAGATCGCCGATGAGATTGCCGCGATTGAACTTGCGCTCGAACGGTACGCGCTAGCAAACGCCGTTGAACCTGATGCTGATGTGCAGCAACGATTGTTTTCCAGTTTAAACCTAACCGTATCTCCCGGTATTATTGAGGAGCCGGAACCTTCTGTATCTTCAGCTGCGCCCGCAACACCTGTTGTCCAGCTTGAAACGCATTCTGGCAAAGTTCGCAGACTGCAGTTTTCGCTCGCAGCAGCCGTGGCCCTGCTGGTGTTAAGTGTTGGCGCACTGTTCTACACGTATAATGAACTTAATGTTGCCCGGGACCAGATAGCCGGCCTCAGCCAGCAGAACCAGCAATACACGCGCAATGCCGGTTACATACAAAAAAGCAACGAGGAGCTTAAAGAAATGCTCAGTATGAGCGCAGATGCGAATTGGGCGGCTGTTAAGCTTGCCGGTACAGCGAAAACTCCCGATGCTAAAATGATGCTTTACTGGAATAAAAAGAGCAAAGCAGTGATGGTGAACAATGCCAACCTGGCGCTTCCAAAAACCGACAAAGCTCATCAGTATCAGTTATGGGCCCTTGTTAACGGCAAACCGGTCGATCTTGGTGTCTTTGACGCAGGCGCTGATACCAGCAGCATGATGATCAGGATGAAAGAAATCGAGACAGCCCAGGCATTCGCGGTTACACTCGAGCCTGCCGGCGGAAGCAAAAACCCGACACTCGAACAGATGGTCGTAATGGGCGCAGTATCGATCTGATCAGTTTTACAGCAGACTTTTTAACTCAAGCGGAATGCGGGCTGCTACCGCAGATGCCGACACCACGAACTGGTCTTTTGCCAGGGTGGATCCGGCGGAGCCGTGCACATAACAACCTATTTTACAGGCTTCTGCAGTTGGATAACCCTGAGCCAGAAATGCCGTCAGGATACCGGTAAGCACATCGCCCATTCCACCCTGCGCCATCGCCGGATCGCCTGTCGGGTTTACGAAAATATGGCCCTGTCCGCCTACAATAAAAGTATATTGATTTTTAAGTACGATATGCAGTCCGTATCTGACTGCAGCTTCCTTTGCACGGTCCAGGCGCTGTGACCAACTGTCGGAAACACCAAAAAGCCGGTCGAATTCTTTCATATGCGGTGTAAGCACGCTGCCCGGAGCCAAACGTTCCACCCAATGTTTCTCCGCAAGGATATTGAGCGCATCGGCGTCGAGAAGAAGCGGCCTGCCTGTTTCCAGGAGGCTGTCAATCTTGCTGACCGCTTTAGCGTCGGTTCCCATGCCGGGACCGGCCGCAATGGCGGCGAATCGTTCCAACTGTCCGGCCTCAAACAGACTGTGGTCTGTCATAGCCATCACTTCCGGCAACGCCGCGTTCAATGCTGTCAGGCCCTGCTCCGGGATGGCCAGCGTGGTAAGTCCGGCGCCTGCGTTCAGACAGCCGCTGGCCGCAAGAAGCGCCGCGCCCATGGTAGCCGGACTGCCCGCTATAAGCAAAGCATGCCCATAGGTTCCTTTGTGCGTAAATGGCAGGCGGGGCTTTAACAGCGCTTTGATATCTGTTGCCTCCAGAAGATACATATCGGTGGGTTGCGCTTCGATAAAACTTTCATCAAGGCCAATATCGAGTACAGTAAATCCGATTTGGGCATGTGCAGACTCCGGCATAAAGAAACTACGTTTCGGCCTTTGAAATGTGAAGGTTTGCTGCGCACGGATGCAGGTATACGCGCCTGCAAAAGGCTGTTCAGCAGAAAGGCCGCTTGGAATATCAACCGCATAGACCCGGGCGCTCATCGCATTGATCCGCCCGGCCAGCCAGGCGTAGCCACCGCTAAGTGGCCTGTTCAGTCCGGAGCCAAAAATTGCGTCAATGACAACAGTAGCGGGCTCAGAGAAATCTGCAGATTGATCCTTTATCCATACCGGTTCAATGCCTGCCTGCCGTAAGCGTATCAGATTTTCGCTGAAGTCGGGGCTTTCCCCGCCGGTAAATGCCGCAATACTGACCTGTACCTGTGGGTAGCCCTCTGCTTTCAACAGCCGTGCAATGGCCAGACCGTCGCCGCCGTTGTTGCCCTGACCCGCAAATATATGAATGCTGATCTTCCTGTCGGGTTCACAATGAACAAAGGCTTCTGCAAAAGCGCGCGAGGCTTCTTCCATGAGCGTCAGTGAGGAAATCGAGCGCTGACTGATTGTATGTTCATCGGCTTGTCGCATTTGCGCTGCCGTCAGGATTGTCTGCATAAAACAAAGGTATAGTTATCCAAAGTTCCGGTAGCGGCAAAATGTTTTACCGCGGGCGAATCAGAATATAATTTAATAAATTGCAGGCTTATGCTTAAACACATCAACATGAAACAACTTACCTGTCTCCTGCTGGCTTTGGCGTTCTCCCTCTCTCTGGCAGCACAACAGCGATCTGCGAACGTAAATCTCATTCCCGAGCCGGTATCCCTTGTAAAAAACGGCGGGCACTTTGCGCTCCCGCAGCAGGTTACCATACAATGTGCAGCGGTACCCGAGCTAAAAATAGCTACCGATCTCCTGAAGGAAAAGATAGGAGCGGCAACCGGCAGTTTCGTGAACCAGGTAACACACAGTGATAAGACACCGGCTATTCGTTTTGTGCTCCTTGCCAAGAAAGACGAAACGCTGGGCGCTGAAGGTTACCAGTTAAGCGTTACCCCGCAGCAGATTCTGATCCGCGCGAATGAAGCTAACGGCATCTTTTACGGAGTACAGACGCTGCTACAGTTGTTCCCGGCAGAAATTGAAAGTAAAGAGAAGGTTGCCGGCGTAAAATGGCATGTACCCTGTCTGGAAATTACCGATTACCCCCGATTGGGATGGCGTGGACTCATGTTCGATGTTGCCCGGCACTTTTTTACGAAAGATGAAGTGAAACAATATATCGATGCTATGGTTCGGTATAAATTCAACCTCCTGCATCTGCACCTTACAGATGATGAAGGCTGGCGGATTGAAATAAAGGGTCTGCCCAAGCTAACTGAAGTCGGCGCATGGAATGTAAAAAAAGTTGGCACTTTCGGCAATTTTACGCCGCCGGCAGCGAACGAACCGCGCAACTATGGCGGCTTTTATACCCAGGATGACATTCGTGAACTTGTACAATATGCAAAGGAACGATTCGTAAACATTTTACCAGAAGTTGATGTACCGGGGCACAGTCTGGCGGCGATTGCGTCGTACCCTGAGCTATCCTGCACACCCGGCGCTGAAAATTACAAAGTGCGCTCCGGCGAACAGATTATGGACTGGTCGCGCGGTGCCCCGCCTATCGCTTTGCTTGACAACACGCTGTGCCCGGCAAATGAGAAGGTTTATACATTTTTAGATACCGTTATTACCCAGATTGCGAAACTCTTTCCGTTTGAATACATTCACCTCGGCGGTGATGAAGCACCGCATAATTTTTGGGAAAAAAATGAGCAGGTTAAGCAACTCATGAAACGTGAAGGTCTTAAGACAATTCCACAGGTACAGGCTTATTTCGAAAAACGGGTTGAGCAGATTGTGATCTCTAAGGGTAAAAAATTTATGGGTTGGGACGAGATCCTCGAAGGCGGCGTATCGCCTACTGCGGCCGTGATGAGCTGGCGCGGTATGAAGTACGGCATCGAGGCGGCAAAGGCCGGCCACAATGTAGTGATGAGCCCCACTGAATTTGCTTATATCGACTACATGCAGGCAGATGAGGCAACCGAACCGCGTGTTTATGCCAGCCTGAGGTTAAATAAAAGTTACCAGTTTAATCCTGTTCCGGCGGGTGTAAACCCGAAATATATTATCGGCGCGCAGGCCAACCTTTGGACTGAGCAGATCTACAATATCCGCCAGGCCGAGTACATGACGTGGCCCCGGGGTTTTGCTATCGCGGAGTCAGCATGGTCACCGGCAGACAAAAAAGAATGGAATGACTTTGTAAGCCGTACCGAAGACCATTTTAAGCGCCTGGACCTGGCAGAAACCAAATATTCTCCGGCGATTTATGACCCGGCGATCCGGGTACGGCGGGCGGCAGATAAATCGCTTTCTGTAGAACTTACGCCGGAAATCCAGGGACTTGATATTTACTACAGCTTCGATAATTCAACGCCCGACCGTTTTTATCCGAAATACACCGCACCGGTAGCAGTGCCAAAAGATGCTTCGCTCCTGCGGGTCGTCTCATATCGCGGTAAAGAACAGGTAGGCCGCCTGATCAGCATTCCCGTAAGCGATCTTGGCAAGCGGGTTGGCAAGTAAACAAATAAAGAAGCCGGTTTCATTTGGAACCGGCTTCTCTGTTATTTGAGTGTTGCGCCTGCGGCTAACCCTCCATCTCTTTCTTCAGGAATTTGCCTGTCAGACTGATTGGGTTTTGGATGAGTCCCTCCGGTGTGCCTTCGAAGATAATTCTTCCGCCCCCGGCACCGCCTTCTTCTCCCAGGTCAATTACCCAGTCAGCAACCTTAACGACATCCAGGTTATGTTCGATGACAAGAACCGTATTGCCGCGATCTACGAGTTCGTCGAGCACGCCGAGCAGCACCCTGATATCTTCAAAGTGGAGACCCGTTGTAGGTTCATCAAGAATGTAAAAGGTCTTTCCGGTATCTTTTTTTGAAAGTTCGGTAGCCAGTTTAACCCGTTGCGCTTCGCCACCCGAGAGGGTAACAGATGATTGGCCCAAGGTAATGTAACCCAAACCAACATCTTTGAGGGTCCGGATTTTTCTGTAGATGGCGGGTATATGCTCGAAAAACTCAACGGCATCTTCAATGCTCATATCGAGTACATCACTGATCGACTTACCCCGGTAACGAACCTCAAGGGTTTCACGGTTGTATCGTTTGCCCGAGCATTCCTCACAGGGAACCTGCACATCAGGCAGAAAATTCATTTCTATGACCTTCATGCCGGCACCCTGGCAGGTCTCGCAGCGGCCACCCTTTACATTAAAAGAGAACCGACCTGGTTTATACCCCCTGATCTTAGCTTCAGGGAGCTGAACAAACAGGTTGCGGATATCTGAAAACACGCCAGTATAAGTTGATGGGTTCGATCTTGGCGTCCGGCCAATAGGCGTCTGGTCAATCTCGATCACCTTGTCGATCTCCTTCAGGCCAGTTACCTTTTCATAAGGCAGCGGCGTCTTCTTTGCCCTGAAAAAATGATGGTTCAGAATCGGGTAAAGCGTTTCTGTGATCAGACTGGATTTACCACTCCCCGACACGCCGGTAACAGCAATAAATTTACCGAGGGGGAAATCTACCGATACCTCTTTCAGGTTATGGCCGGTTGCTTTGATGATAGAAAGTTTGTGTCCATTTCCTTTTCGGCGCTTTGCCGGAACCGGGATTTCCTTCCGCCCGTTCAGGTAGGCCGCCGTCAGCGTATCAGACTTCAAAATATCTGCGGGCCGACCCTGTGCAACCACGGTACCCCCATGCAGACCGGCGGCAGGCCCCACATCAATCACATAGTCTGCCTCCAGGATCATATCTTTATCATGTTCTACAACGAGAACGGTGTTCCCCAGATCACGGAGGTCCTTTAAGGCCCGGATCAGGCGCTCATTATCACGCTGGTGAAGACCGATGCTCGGCTCATCAAGAATGTACATGACGTTCATCAGTTGTGAACCAATTTGCGTAGCCAGGCGGATACGCTGCGCTTCTCCCCCCGACAGCGTCCGCGATGTACGGTCGAGCGTGAGATATGTCAGGCCAACATCAGTCAGAAAACCGATTCTTGCACGGATCTCTTTTAAGATTTCCCTTGCAATTGTATTTTGACGATCTGAAAGCTGCGGTTCGACATTGGCGAACCAGGCTTTGAGCTCGCTGATATCGACTGAAGCCAGCTCAAAGATGTTTTTACCGGCCACCTTAAAGTGAAGACTTTCCTGTTTAAGGCGCGCACCATTACATTCCGGACAGGTTTTCAGTTTCCTGAAGGCATCCATATCATCAGTAATACCTTCAGAACGGCGTTCCTGTTGTTCTTCCAGCGTCTTGATGATTCCGTCAAAAGTGATGCTATAGTTCTGAACGTTCCATTTGTTGTATTCTACCGGAACGCTCAACAGGTCCGGACTGCCATTCAAAATGATATCAACTGCCTCTTCGCTAAGCTTCTCTATGGGTGTGGAAAGCGAAAAGTTGTACTTTTTACCCAGGGCTTTGAGCACCTGAAACATAAATGTGTCCCTGTATTCGCCAAGGGGCGCAAGACCGCCGTTTATAATGCTCAGCTTGGGATTTGGAATGACAGACTCCCGGTCTACGACGGTAATGTAACCCAAACCACTACACCGCTCGCAGGCTCCATAAGGGGAGTTGAACGAAAAACTGTTTGGCTGCGGCTCATCATACGAGATCCCTGTTGTTGGGCACATCAGAAACTTACTGAAATGAGATACATTGTCATCTTTATCTGTGATCTTGATAACGCCCTTACCCATTTTCATTGCCGTTTGTACCGAATCCAGTAAACGTTTACGGTCTTTGCGGTCTACAAGCAGCCGGTCTATCACCACTTCAATATCGTGGATCTTGTAACGGTCTACCTGCATTTTCGGACCAATATCCTTGATCTCGCCGTCAACCCGGACCTTCACATACCCCTGTTTCCTGATCTGCTCAAACAGTTCACGATAATGGCCTTTTCTTCCTTTTACAACCGGCGCCAAAATGTTGACCGGTACTGAATCATATTTTTTGAAAATGGTTTCAATGATCTGATCTTCAGACATACGTTCCATCTTCTCGCCGGTGTTGTACGAAAACGCATCTGCAACACGCGCAAACAACAGACGCATAAAATCATAGATCTCTGTAATGGTACCGACGGTAGAACGCGGGTTTTTGCTCGTCGTTTTTTGCTCGATAGCAATAACCGGACTAAGGCCGGAAACCTTATCGACATCCGGTCTTTCCATGCCACCCATAAACTGCCGGGAATAGGCACTGAAAGTTTCCATGTAGCGGCGCTGGCCCTCAGCATAGATCGTATCAAATGCGAGCGAGGATTTGCCGCTTCCGCTTAACCCGGTTACAACCACCAGCTGGTTCCTTGGAAAACTGACATCAATATTTTTAAGGTTATGCACCCGGGCACCATACACCTCCACATCCTTTTGCTCGCCCAGATCGACGTTGTCTTTGCTCATATATTAAGTTGAAAATCAATGCCGGCAGGCGGCATTTTCCAGCACAAAAATGCTAAAAATTTTATCAAAAGAAAAGCCGGAATCTTTTGTTGATGTTGAACAAACAAACCTGGCGGTTGTTTTGCCGCCAGATCTGCTTACAAGCAAAAAAGGACATCCCGAAGGATATCCTTTTACCAAATGCTCGTTTTGTAATATCTTAATTGTTGTTCATGGCCAGCAGTGATTTGCCTTTATCATAACCATATTTGACGGGATCTTCAAGAATCTGTTTCATGGAGATCAGCTTATATACATACGCTCCCGTCTCGCGGTTAAGGCGCATTTTGTAATAGTTGTCCTGGTTTTGCCTGTGAATCTGCCGCATCAACCTTACATCGCCAACATTATACGCAGCGGCAACCAATGTCCAGCTGTCAAAAATTCCATAAAGTTCGCGTATATATCTGCAGGCTGCAACGGTAGACTTGCGCAGGTTGTGGCGTTCATCAACATGGCGATTTACCTTGAGGCCATAGTTACGGGCTGTTTGCGGCATAAACTGCCAGATGCCCGCTGCCCCTTTGGGTGAGATCCCTACTTTAAGACCCGATTCTACCAGGGCAATATATTTAAAATCGTTTGGTATTCCGTATGCCGCCAATATAGGCTCAATAACCGGAAACCACTTTGCTGCCTGCACATGCAATAAGTTTGTCTGCAGTTTTCCGTAGGCATGAGCAGATAACGTTTTCCTTAATTTCTTTTCTACCCTCCGGTCGCCCGCCGGGAGGTTCTCATCTGCAAAACTGAACTGGGCAATGTAAGGCCTTGCCGGCGCCTTTTTTACCACCCTCGCAGTGGCTTTCTTAGTGATTTTTTCTTCCTTCGGAAGCGGTTTTTTTGCTTGGGGCATTTGGTAAGCGAACACTTTTGCCATGATCAACAACGCTAAAATTATTGAACATATTAACAGGTGTTTCTTTATCATTTTCCTCCCTTTTTTGGTGAACAATTTAAAAACGGCAACAAATGTACGATATATATATCTAATTATCAAACAGTTACAAAAATAAGCCTCAGAATCACGGTTTAAAGTGCCGTGAAGGCCGATTTTAGAAACACAGAATCGGGCGGATTTACCTTCGGCGTAAGCACTTTTTTTTGTAAATTTGCTGTTGCATATTTTTATGCATTTACATCTTAACACATGAGTAGTCAGAACAAGAGGAACAGTCGGGATGACAAGTCCGGATCGGATCGCCCAAGATCCGAAAACAAGCGGGGAAGGAACACAGAAAACAGTGCAGACAGGAAACCCGCCGGCAACCGTGCAGCAAGGCCCGAGAGACCGGGTAGCCTGAGCGGAGCCAGAAAAAAACCAGCAGGATCAGGAGATGAACGCGGCTTCGGCGGCAGAGGCCCGGCAAAACGGAGCGGAGATAACGGATCAGAAAGAGATTTTCAATCAAAAGGTCGTGGTTATGGTGCCAGCGGCGGCCGTAGCTTTGCAGCGAAGCACGATCGCGGCGACCGCCCTGAACGTTCAGAGCGTTCAGCGCCCAGCAACCGCAAGCCATACAGCAACCGCGATGACCGCTCAGCGTCGTCGCGTGGAGAGCGTGGAGAGCGTTCAGAGCGCGGAGAGCGTTCAGACCGTACAGAGCGCAGCGACCGCAAGCCATACAGCAACCGCAACGACCGCTCAACCACACCGCGTGGAGAGCGTGGAGAGCGTTCAGAGCGTTCAGAACGCGGAGAACGGCCGGACCGTACGCCACGCACAGAGAGACCGGGCAGGTCAGCAGACCGCAGTGAACGGCCGTCATGGTCAGATCGCTCCGAACGGCCGCAACGCGCTTCAGATGCCGGCAGATCATCACGCGGAAGAGGAAACGACACGGAACGTGAATTTTCAGACAGCAGGCCTTTCAGAAAGCGCGAAACCTCAGCCCGGAAACCTTCGGCAAAAAGAGATACAACCGATACACCTGTACGCAGAACTGCAGCCGATGACGGGCTTATTCGTCTGAATCGCTACATAGCCAATTCAGGAATCTGCTCGCGCCGTAAAGCAGACGAATTGATCGAAGCTGGCGTGGTTATGGTAAACGGCATTGTGATCAGCGAACTTGGTCATAAGGTCGACCCTTCAAAAGATGAGATCCGCTACAACGGTGAACTTTTGAAGCGCGAGAAAAAAGTATACGTGCTGCTCAACAAACCAAAAGATTATATTACAACTACCGAAGACCCTCAGGAACGGAGAACCGTGATGGCCCTGGTCGATAAGGCCAGTAAAGAACGTATCTATCCGGTAGGAAGGCTTGACCGCAATACCACCGGCTTGCTGCTCATGACGAATGATGGCGACCTGGCCGACAAACTTTCACACCCGAAAAATGGTGTAACAAAAATCTACCAGGTAGAGCTCAACAAAAATTTAACCCAGGGCGATATGAACAAAATTGCTTTTGGCCTGGAACTGGAAGATGGCATAATCAAGCCGGACAGTGTATCTTACGTAACCGGCGGATCAAAAAAGGAGATCGGTATCCAGATACACAGTGGTAAAAATCGTATTGTAAGAAGAATATTTGAACATCTTGGTTACGAAGTTGTTAAACTTGACCGGGTTGTATATGCGAATCTGACAAAAAAAGATCTTCCGCGGGGACGGTGGCGTTACCTGGAGGAGCATGAATTGATTCAGATTAAACACCTGATCAAATAAAGAAACGCGTTGTGCTGAAGATGGCCCGGCAGGTGCCGGGCCTTATTTTTTTTAAAAAATTAAAATATTTTGAGATGAAAAGGCTTTTTTATGTGTTACTCGTTATTATGACGGCAACAGAAGCATCGGCACAACAGTTTAATCTCCTCATCGGCACCTATACCTCCGGCGGCAAGAGCGAAGGCATCTATTCATATCGCTTTACCGCGGCTAAAGATTCGTTCTCCTATGTCAGGCAGGGTGTTACCAAAATCTCTGACCCGAGTTTCCTGTCTGTATCGCCTGATGCGCGGTTTGTTTATGCTGTAACTGAACAAGACGATGCGAAAAGCGCAGTGAGCGCCTTCCGTTTTGACAAGCATGACGGAACGCTGGCTTTTGTAAACCGGCAGAGAACAGAAGGCGCCGCACCATGTTTCGTCACTTCAGACAGGCAGAACGTCATGACCGCCAATTACGGCGGCGGCAGTATTTCACTGTTCGGTATTGAGGAAAATGGCCAGCTGTCACCGCTCAAACAGCAAATACAACATACCGGAAAAAGCATCGATGCAAAGAAAAGACAGGAAAGCGCACATGTGCACATGGTACAGCTGAGTCCTGACAAAAAATTCCTGATCTGCACCGATCTCGGCGAGGATCATATCTATATCTATAACTATGATAAATCTGCCGCAAGACCCCTATCAATCAAGTCTGTGGTAAGAACAACGGCAGGGACAGGACCGAGGCACTTTACATTTAGTCCGAACGGAAAGTTCGCCTATCTTGTTCATGAATTCAACGGCAGCATTTCTGCTTTCCGGTATCGCAACGGTGAGTTGAGCCTTTTGCAACAGATTACTACGATACCTGCAGGCTTCAAGGGAAATGTTGATGCGGCAGATATACACATTTCGCCGGACGGTAAATTTCTTTACGAAACAAACCGAGGTGATGCGAATACCATCAGCGTCTTTGCTGTCGGCACAGACGGACGGCTTTCTTTTGTACAACGGATTCCTACAAAGGGAAAGGGACCACGAAATTTTGCAATCGACCCAACAGGAAATTACGTGCTGGTGGCACACCAGTATACCAATAACATTGTAATTTTCAAGCGTGACAAGACAACGGGAAGGCTTTCAGACACAAAATCACAGATTAAAGTCGGCTCGCCGGTTTGCCTTGTGTTTACACCGGTTCGTTAGGCGTTTATCTGTGCTCCTGAATTAGCCTTTTCTAATATCTCTGTGTAGTAATTGATGTACAGCGGCAGGATCTGCTTCAGATCAAAATCTTTGGCCCTGGTAAGTGCGTTGTTTTTAAATGTAGCCAGCACATCGTCATCCTGCAGGATATGAATCGCGTTAGCGGCCATACCGTCTACATCCCCAACATCATTCAGAAAGCCTGAGAAACCTTCCACGTTCAGTTCCGGCAATCCGCCCGCGTTCGAAGAAATTACCGGCACCTTGCAGGCCATCGCCTCAAGTGCAGCTAAACCAAAGCTTTCAGACTCTGACGGGATAAGGAAAAGGTCTGAAACGGACAGTATCTCTTCAACTGCATCCTGTTTACCCAGGAACCGCACATGATCGCCGATCTGCAGACTGCGGCAGAGCTGCTCATTGTAAGCACGCTCAGGACCATCCCCTACCATAAGTAGTTTTGATGGAATGACCTGCTGCACTTTCTGAAAAGTGCGTATCACATCATCAGTGCGCTTCACCTTTCTAAAATTCGAGGTGTGAATGAGGATACGCTCGTTGTTGGGTGCAATTGCTTTTTTAAAGTGGTCTTTCGCCTGCAGGCTGAAGCGCCTGAAGTCAATAAAGTTTGGAATGACGCGGATATCTTTTTTGATCTCAAAATGGCTGTAAGTATCCTCTTTCAGATCTGTTGAGACTGTCGTAACACCATCAGACTGGTTGATTGAAAATGTGACCACGGGTTTGTAGGTCGGGTCCTTTCCAACCAGCGTAATATCAGTTCCATGCAGCGTAGTTACAACCGGGATGCGAATGCCATAACTGGCCAGGATCTGTTTGGCCATAAAAGCCGACGATGCATGCGGAATGGCATAATGCACATGCAGCAGATCCAGATTTTCAAACCTCACAACATCTACCAGTTTGCTTGCCAGAGCCGATTCATACGGTGCATAATCAAACAGGGGGTAATCCCGTACCGAAACTTCGTGGTAAAATAGGTTGGCAGAGAAAAAATCGAGCCTTGCGGGCTGGCTATAGGTAATGAAATGAACCTGGTGTCCTTCTTCTGCGAGGGCTTTGCCCAGTTCTGTCGCCACTACACCGCTTCCACCAAAGGTGGGATAACAAACAATACCTATCTTCATGAACAGGAATCTATGGAAAATTGCCTTGATTAGCTCCCGGAGAGCCGCTCGCTGCTTTGTTAACTGATGTACAAAGAAAGAGGCTTTCGGTGAATATTGTGTTAAGCGATTGCAATTATTTACGGCTGCCGCCGGATCAGCGGGCCATCTCCTCGCGTATCACGAGATAGAGCTCATTGGGACGTTGCGTACCAATGTAATACTCAAGGCCATCGCGGTCTGTAAGAACTACCGCATCTTTGCCTGAGGCGTAGAACCGGATGCTGCCCTTGCGGTGCAGGTTATAGACCGGATTATTAAAGAGATAGGAGCTATACTGGTCTTTTCTGACATTGACAATCCCGGCCAGGTCAATTTTTACCTTTTTCGCTGTCCACAGGCCATCAAGAATAACGCTTTTATTGTGTACAATTATTTTATACTGGATCAGAAAAAGCAGGATGATGGAGACACCGATAATACCAAAGCCCACTACCAGGAATAGATCCTGTGTACGGTCACGGTCGCGCTCGTAAACGTAAGCGGCAAAACAGAACGCGGCCATAACCAGGCGTATACAGATTCGTATGTAGTCCCTGCCTATGTACTGTTTTTCGTGGTATGCGTATTTACCTTCCAACTGGTTTGATTTTGAATTCGAATATACTAACTTTTTTGGTGCCCGGCCCTATTTTATAACGCTCGTCCAGCCGCATTCCGGCAATCCAGACTATATCTCCATTGCCGTTAACGAGCAGCGGAACCCTCCCCTTTTCGGCTACATTCAGTTTCTGTCCGATAAAAAAGTCGCTCAGTTTTTTAAAACCTTTCATGCCAAGCGGCATGAAACGATCGCCCTCCTGCCAGTACCGGATAGTCAGGGGGTAAATAAGTAAGTTTGTGTCTACGCAGGCCACATGCTTTGAACGGGGTAGCCCGGCCACATCCTGCTCCAGTTGGTTTATAGACCACAGGAGTGTCTCCAATGATTCGCCGCGCTTTAATTTAGCACTGAATGGGTTCTCCCGCTCAAGTTCATCAATGATCAGATATTCGCGGTCCTTGATCAGCCTGTGCGTATGACTAAAAAACTGTCTGCCGCTAGGGGCGTTAAGCACGCTGATGATCCTGGTTACAGCCTCCTCATGAAAACCAAAAGGCCTGAGTAATCCGAAAAGAAGCAGCTCCTGCGGGAACAGGTCTTTGACGTCGCGGATTGGAATTTTTTGCTTGTTCCCGGGCACAAGCAACCTGGCCTGAAGATCAGAAATACTTTTGTCAACAAGCTGTCCGGCCTGAAGCATACGTACAGCGTTGGCAGCGAATGTATGTTCAAGAGAAGGGTTGATCTGCCGGAGCAAGGGCAGAACTTCGTGACGGATTTTGTTTCGCTGGTATTTCGTTTCAGCGTTTGAGCTGTCTTCCACCCAGCCGATGGCCGCTGTAGTGACAAGCCGGTCAATTTCTGCGGCCGTCAAGAACAATAATGGACGTATCAGCCTGCCGTTTTTTGGCAGAATACCATGCAGACCTGCAATGCCTGTACCCCGCAGCTGGTTAATCAGAACGGTCTCAACCAGATCGGTTTGGTGTTGTGCAAGCGCAATATAATCGTATCCGCCGGCCAGGCGCTCCTCTTCAAACCACTGATAACGAAGTTCGCGCGCAGCCATTTGAATAGAAATTCGCTGCTTGTCTGCATATGTACGGGTATTGAAATGTCTTACATGCAGGGGCACGTCGAATCCGGCTGCCAGTTCGCGTACAAACTGTTCGTCGCGATCTGATTCCGCACCGCGCAAACCAAAATTACAATGGGCAATTCCGAAGGCAACTCCGGCTTCTCTGAAGAGATGGGCCATGAACACCGAATCTTTTCCGCCGCTTACGGCAAGGAGGATGCGCTCGCCGGATGTGAAAAGCTGGTTTGAGGTTATAAACTCCCGTAAAGCGCTGAGCGGAAACATGCCTCAAAAATATTTAATTTAAAATGGCCCCGCAAACAACTAACTTTGTAGGGTGAAAAAGCTGTGTTTTCTGCTCTGCCTGATCTTGTTGCCGGGAATGCTCCTCGCGCAGAGCAAATCGCCCGTTCAGTTAACAAGTTATACCGTTATCAATGGTGTTCCGAAACAGGATCTTGTGCGCCTTGGAAAACCCACATTCAGGCAGGACAACGCCATCTTAAGTGCAGACAGCGCACACTTTTACCAGGAACGCAACGTATTCGAGGCCTTTGGCAATGTGCACATCAATCAGGCCGATACCGTGAACATTTTTTCAGACCGGCTTCACTATGATGGCAATAAAAAGCAGGCACACTTAACGAACAATGTAAGGCTGGTACAAAGGGAGTCGGTTCTGACGACCAATGTGCTTGACTACAACATGGTCAGTAAAATTGGCACCTATACCAATGGCGGAAAAATCGTTAACAAAGACGTAACGGTTACCAGCAGAAATGGTTATTACTTTGCTGCCTCAAACGATTCTTATTTCAGGTATAACGTTCTGGTCAAGACGCCGCAGAGCACAATTACCTCAGATACCATGCGGTACAACACGCAGAGCAAGTGGACTTATTTTTATGGTCCGACCAACATCAAAGGCAAAGATGATAACCTTTATACGGAAAACGGGCTTTATAATACGCTCACAGAAAAAGCTTTCTTCGGAAAAAAAAATCTTTACAAAAACGGCAGCAAGTCGCTGAAAGGCGATAGTCTTACCTGGGACGGCAGGCTTGGTTACGGCAAAGCAATGGGAAATATCTTTTTCCGCGATACGACCGACAAAACACTGCTTCGCGGCGAAGTTGGCGAATATTTCAAGAAGACCGAACGAACGCTCGTTACGAAAAATGCGTATTTCGGAATTGAAACATCAGACTCTGTAAAAACGGGTAACAAGATGACCCTTGATAGCCTTTGGATGGGCGCAGACACGCTCGAAACGCAAATGGTGCTGCAAAAAACCTTACGGTTGCTGCCCAAGATTTCGGTCAGGGCGAATAACGAACTCGATTTTGAAGAGCGCGGGGAAGAAACGTTACCTGACAGTACGGCAAACGTACCGGCAGCACCGGCAGCCGGGCAGGCTGAAGCGGCTGTACAGGCAGCTGTTGTGGCCGCAGCAAACGAAAAGAAGACAGCGACCCCTGTAAAAGAAACCGCGGCAGAGCGGCGGCGAAAACGGCGTGCAGAAAAAAGTGGAGAAACGGCGGTTTCACCACCGCCCAACCAGGGCCGGGAAAAAATTGCCACAGCACAGGCTGATTCACTTAAACTGGCGAACGCTGTAGCTGACAGCGCCGGCATTGCAAAAAAGACAGATAGCCTGGTCAGGAAAGGGGGAACATTCAAAACAGATTCTCTTGTTAAGCGGGCAGATACCCGTACAAAAGCCGAGATCAGAAAAGCCGGGAGAGCGACAAAAGCAGTCGCAACAGCGGCCAGGCCCGCAGTCAAACCGAAAGTTACAACACCGGCTTCTCCGCTCGACACACTGCGGACCCGTGTAATCAGTGCTTACCACAACGTCAGGGTTTATAAAAGTGATATTCAGGCCAAGGCCGACTCGCTTTTTTATACCAGTGCTGACTCGACGCTTCGCTGCTTTCAGAATCCTATTCTTTGGTCGCAGGGTTCCCAGCAAACCGGCGACACGATCAACATCCAGTTCGTGAATAAAAAAATCAATTCCGTTCAGGTGATTCAGTCCGCGTTTTTGGTCAATACGCCACAGGATTCGTTGAAATTTAACCAGATAAAGGGCAAGGTTCTTACCGGCTTTTTCAACAAGGGCAAATTAAACACGCTTTTTGTGGACGGCAACGCTGAAAGTATCTATTATACGCAGGACGACAGCACCAAAGCGTACAAGGAGATGAACCAAACGGTTGGGAGCCGGCTTAAGATTTCCTTTCTTGACAACGAGATCAACAAAATCGTCAATATCAAAAAGCCTGAAGGTGTTCTTTATCCGGCAGAAGACCTGCCTAAAGAACCGTTTCTGAAAGGATTTATCTGGAAACCGGAAGATCGCCCGCGGTCAAAGTTTGATGCCATCCGGCCGCGGAAGAAAACAGTTGCCAAGGCTGCTGCGGCAAAGAAACCGGCGGCGAAAAACATCGCGAAAAAGACGGTTGCCACCAATATACCCACACCAAAAAAGACGGTTACCACACCGGTGGCCCAGCAGCCTGCGGCAAACAGAACCCAGGGCCAGACCGGATCAACGGCAGATACGCTGACAAGGCGCCGCCTTCCGAACCTGATCCCGGATACGACAGGCAGAACCGAACCGCCTATTGTACGGCCGGGAAATGTGATCAGGAAACAGGCAGACAGCGTTCGGCGCAGGAATCAATAAGCAGCTTGCAAATTACTGCCGGGTCGTATTTTTGAGGCGCTATTGACCTGAGCGTAAAAAAGAGATCAGCTTCTCCATAGCCTTTGCGCGGTGGCTGATGCTGTTTTTTTGTTGCGTATCCATTTCCGCAAAAGTACAGTCATAACCCTCGGGCTGAAAGACCGGATCATAGCCAAATCCCTGCTGGCCCGCCGGCTCAGTCCGGATTGTTCCGCCTGCAATTCCCTCAAAGCAGTGTATTTCATCGTTGCGGATAAGGCAGATAACAGTTCGAAATTGCGCACGCCGGTCGGTAATGCCCTGCATATTTTCAAGCAGCAGCTTAACATTGGCAGCATCGCCGGCGCCACCCGCATAGCGGGCCGAGAACACACCCGGTTCATTATTCAGGGCAAAGACCTCCAGGCCGCTGTCATCAGAAAAACAGTCAAGCTGAAAGTTCTCCTTTACAAAGCTGCTTTTCAACAAGGCATTCCCGCTGAAGGTATCGGCGGTTTCGGGGATATCTGTCTCACAGCCAATATCTTTAAGGTTCAAAACCTCAAACGCATCGCCCAGATAGGCACGCACCTCAGCGGTCTTGTGATTATTATTTGTAGCAAAAACAAGTTTGGTTTTCATGAAGAGAAGTTAAGCTTTTGAAGGGTACCCCAAAGTTCTTTCTTTGCAGTGTTGTCTCCGTTCAGCGCGTCCAGCTCGGCAGTCAGTACGATCCCGTGTCCCAGTACCTGGCTGTGCTGATGAAGTGTTTGCGCCGGTATCTGCAAGGCATCGGCGGTTACGCCAAAAACAAGGAACTGGCAGTTCGCAAAAAATGATGCATAATCAGCGAACACCGCTTCGGGATGCCGGGCATGGTTGACCAGCGCAAAATCATTACCTGACAGGTTTACCGACTTGACAATTTTACGCAACAGTTCCCGACCGGCTTCGGTGCTTACATCGTTGACCGGATCATTAACCAGGATGACAACGTTCCGCGCATTTCTGCCAACAAATGGAAAACTGCGGGGCTCAGCCTTCTCTGTCGCCGGCAGGGCCTTCCCGGTAACCGGCATAGCCGGAACGCTGGACTGCGCTAACACTTCCGGCACCGCGATGACGGGTTGGGCAGCAGGAGCCGGCACTGTTTCAGCCGGCACTGCCGAAGCAGCATCTGCCGGGGTTGTCGCGGATGCGATTGCAGGCGCTGCGGCAGGGTCTTCTACCACAAAAATTTCTTCCGTAAAAAACAGTGCCAGTGCGGCAGGATCGGTACTTAACTGGGTTTCCATGAACAAAAAACGGTAGCTATTTTTTCTGTTAAAATTAGTTAAATATCTCCGATAGCGATCCGATATTCTTACTTTTATATTTTCCGCATGCTGTAAGTTAAGCGCTGAGCGCAGATTAGGAAATGACCATCTGTCAGTTGCAGAATTAGTTGTAAATTTGCGGGATATTAAAATTGAAATTCAATCAGAATGAAGAGAATTCTTATGGCAGTGCCTTTTGTGCTTTGCCTGGCGATCAGTGCGAAGGCTCAGAAGAAAGCGATAGATAAAGTGGCGGCCGTTGTAGGCAATAACATCATTTTAGCGTCTGATCTCGACCAACAATACACCCAGTACCTCGCGCAGGGGAATCCTGCGAATCCTGAAGTTAAGTGTTACTTTTTGCAACAGCTGCTTACACAGAAACTGTTGAAGCAACAGGCGGAGATAGATTCGGTGATGGTAGACGAGAGCCAGATTGACGATGAGGTAGATCGCCGTATGCGGTACAGTATTCGCCGGGCAGGCGGCCAGGAGCGTCTGGAACAAATGCTTAACCGGTCTGTACTGCAGTACAAAGACGAAATCAGGCCTGATGTAAAGGAAGCGCTGATCTCAAACAAAATGCAGGGACAGATCACAAAAGATGTGAATGTAACACCGCTCGAGGTAAAAAAATACTTCGAATCGCTTGGCGACAGTGTTCCTGAATTTAACACCGAAGTGGAAGTTGGGGAGATCGTTCTCTATCCAAAACTGACCAAAGAGGAAAAACAAAAATATTATGACAAGGCTGAAGCGATGCGTTTGCGTATAAAAAGCGGCGAAGATTTTGCGTTCCTGGCAAAATCGTATTCAGAAGACCCGGGATCGGCTGCAGATGGCGGAGACCTTGGTTTCTTTGACCGTTCTACCATGGCCAAAGAATTCACCGCATGGGCTTTCAAACTAAAAGCCGGTGAGATGTCGCCTGTTTTTGAAACGCAGTTCGGATATCACTTTCTGCAGGTTATTGAGCGCCGCGGGGAACAGGTTCATGCGCGCCATATCCTGGTTATACCGAAAAACACACCTGAAAGCATGACCCGCCTGAAGCTTCATGCAGACAGTATTTTTCAGAATATTAAATCAGATAAAGTGCCCTTTTCTACGGCTGCATCACTTTATTCCAACAATGATGAGACAAAGTATACCGGTGGTATGATCCTTTACTCTGATGATGTGTCGGCGCGTACAACGTTTATTCCTGTTGATAAACTGGACCCGAACATCTTTGTTGTAATCGACACGATGAAAGTGGGTGGACTTTCCACCCCTACCGAATTTACCGGTCAGGACGGAAAAACCGGCTACCGCATTCTGACGCTTAAGTCGAAAATCGCGCCGCACAAGGCAAACCTTGCGCAAGACTATCCGAAGATCCGCGAAGCTGCCCAAACCGACAAAGTGAACAGGACATTAAGCGAGTGGTTCGAAAAACGCCGCGAGAGCACATATATTAAAATCGATCCGGAATTCGCAACTTGCGAGCAGTTAAAGATCTGGACAAAAAATCAGGACCAGAAAGAATCTAAATAGCCGGATGCAGTATAAGGACGAGGTAGAAGCAGTTCAGGCACTGCAGACCGCTTACAGGCAGATCAGAGCCGAAGTAGCGAAGGTTGTAATAGGCCAGGACGAGGTAGTAAAATCTGTCCTGATCGCAATTTTCAGCAACGGGCATTGTCTGCTTGTCGGCGTTCCGGGTCTGGCTAAGACACTCCTTGTACAAACGGTTGCAAACGTCCTTGACCTGAATTTTAACAGGATCCAGTTTACGCCAGACCTGATGCCGAGTGACATTATTGGCTCGGAAATTTTGGGCGATGACCGGCAATTTAAGTTTGTTAAGGGACCGGTATTTTCAAACATTATCCTGGCCGATGAAATAAACCGTACGCCGCCGAAAACGCAGGCTGCGCTGCTTGAGGCCATGCAGGAAAAAGCTGTAACCGCTGCCGGTTTTACGCATACCTTGCCAAAGCCCTTCTTTGTTCTGGCCACACAAAACCCAATCGAGCAGGAAGGCACCTACCCGCTTCCTGAAGCGCAGTTAGACCGGTTCATGTTCAACATAAAACTTGGTTATCCGTCGCTGGAAGAAGAACTTAATATTGTGCGCAATACCACCAGTCAGCACCAGGTGTCGCTGAACAAGGTTATGGGCATGGAGCAGATTCAATTTTTTCAGTCGTTAATCCGCGAGGTTCCGGTAACCGATCATGTGCTGCAGTACGCTGTGAGGCTTGCATCAAAAACACGGCCCCATACTGCTCTTGCAACCGAGGCGGTAAACAAGTACATCAGTTGGGGCGCCGGCCCCCGCGCCTCGCAATTTCTCGTGCTGGGTGCCAAAACGCATGCCGTGTTATCGGGTAAATATGCTCCTGATGTGGAAGACGTTCAGGCCGTGGCCGAGGCCATTTTAAGGCACCGCATTGTGCGAAACTACCGCGCGGAAGCTGAAGGCCTGCCCGTTGAAAAAATTATCACCGATCTTTTCTAAAGTTTTATTACCTTTACAGAAAAATTTTATCATGCGGACTACGTACGTCATATCACTTCCGGACATGCAGCCCATTCGGCGCATGGCTGCAGTGTATGTAGCATACTTCTGCAGCTCCGGCCTCTAGTGTTGCCGGCTATCTGCCGCCAACAAGCTCAAATCTTATTTTTAATACACACAGTCCGCAAGGATTGTACAAACTATATTCAATGGACA
The DNA here is from genome assembly GCF_004138205.1 of Pedobacter sp. SYP-B3415. Taxonomy (GTDB): domain Bacteria; phylum Bacteroidota; class Bacteroidia; order Sphingobacteriales; family Sphingobacteriaceae; genus Pedobacter. The sequence goes on along the minus strand of NZ_RXNQ01000032.1, from coordinate 206,405 downwards.
CATTGTTATCTGTCGAAGAAAAATATCTCCAGGTGTTGGAGGAAATCTGGTATGGCGAGGTACCAAAAGCCTTCCGCCTGCTGAATGAGATCCTCGCCGCCGAGCCTGATTATGCGCGCGCACATTTCCAGATGGGCGTATTGCAGCATGAGCATTTTCGCGACCTGCGCACAGCCGGTTACCATTACCAGCAGTGCGTTGCGCTCGACCCGCAGTTTCCGGACGTCTACCTGCCCTATCTGAAACTTTCTACCGAGATGGACATGCCTAAGCTGGCGCAATCGCTGGGCGAACAGGCGCTGAAAGTTCCGGGAACAAACCGTTTTATGATCTGCAGGCACATGGCCAGAACTGCCGAACAGAAACGGCAGTACGGAGACGCAAAGCAACTGATGAAAGAGGCACTGCGCTATGCACAGGAGCCTGATCAGGAAAAGGAAGTGCTGGACCAGTTGAAGGCGCTCAATACAAAAATGAAAGGCAGCGCGCCTTTCATATACAGGCTGGAGGAATAGAAAACAGGCGGACTAAATGGTCCGCCTGTTTTTTCTCAGAGCTGGTTGATCAGGTTTGGATAATCGGTAATCACGCCGTCAACCCCCAGGTCCATATAGTATTTAAGTTCTCTCAGGGAATTAACCGTCCAGGGGATAATCTTTACACCTGCTTCGTGACAGCGGTCAACGAGGCTTTTACCGACCAGTAATGAGTACGGACTGTAAATGGTGGGTTTAAATCCGAGACGGCTCAGGTAATCATCAAATGAATCTTTTTCATCAACAAGCAGCGAAGTGCGGATCTTCGGATATTTTTCGTGCAAATAACGCAGCGTTCGCATATCAAACGACTGGATGATAACACGTTTTGCTAATTTCTTCCGGTTGATAACCTCCATGATCAGTTCTACAAACTCAGCTGAATCGGGCTGAAACTCGCCGTCACCCTTAGGAATCATCTTGGTCTCTATGCTATAATCGACCTTCGGCAGCCTGTTCGCCTTGATGTGTGCCTCAACGGCATCTATAGCATCTTCCAGGAGGGGTTTGCTTACTTTGACCTTGCGCTGTCCGGGAAAGCGGGGATGCACCTTCGAACCAACATCATACTTTTTGACCTCGTCATAATCCATTTTAAAGATGTTATGCTTTTTCTGGTCTTTTAAGCTAATTGGTTTACCCGTAGGTGTGAGCGATATCTCGTGATTGAAATAGGGTTCCTGTGAAAGGACAACTCTTTTGTCTTTTGAAATTACCGCGTCCATCTCAAGGGTAGTAACGCCAAGATCGAGGGCAGTCAGCAATCCGGGGATGGTATTTTCGGGTGCAAGGCCCCTGGCACCGGCCTTACCCTGAATGTCAATTTTTTTCCGCTGCGCAGCGGCAGCAGAGACTAACAGTACCAGCAAAAAAAGAGGTAGTATCGTTTTCTTCATTAAAAATCGTTTTCAGAAAAGGAACAAAAACCCTGCCTTTGCCGGCAGATGAGTTGTCATTCCAGGATTCACAACCGCCCGGAAATAAAAAAACCTGCAGTATTTTGCTGCAGGTCTTTGTAAGATGTGATAAGGTTAGCGTTCAGCGGAAACGAACACCTGGGCAATAATGTTCCAGGTATGGTCTGCCTGCCGCTCCCAGACAAATACATAGTTGAAAGCTTCGCGGAGATCGGTTTTGTAATCTACCGTTGCCAGACCATAGGTATAGGCCAGGTCGCCACCGGCTGCCTTTTCAGCTTCTGTGGTCTTGAGATTGATCTTTCCGATCATTCCGTTCATGAATTGAAGAATTTTGTCTTTGCCTACGATGGGTTCGTTACCAGGAAAAAGCAAACGTGCGTCATCATTAGAAAAACCTGCAAATGCTGCAACGCCATAGGTTTTCAGCATTGTGTTCAGCGTTTTTTCAGTGGTCAGGATGATATCCTTTCCAGCTTTGATTTCTTTTGGGTTGGCCAGCTTTGGTTTGTAGTGATCTTTTGGTTCAATAAATTTTGCTGCAGGCTTAGCCAGCGGCTTGTTGTGCTCTGTACCGATATCAAGAGCAACCTTCCAGCGGTCGTTCTCAGCCTTCCACACCGTAAGGTATGAGCCATACTTTTTATCAGAGGACCCAATGGTATATTCGCCGGTTGTAAAGCCCCAGTCGCCGCTTCGCGACACCTTTGCCAATACAGGTTCCCAGGCCATTCCCTGAATGTCAGGTGCGCTGGTATTGTAACTCTTCACGTTGACGGGGTTGGGTCTGAATACAATCCCTGTAGCAGATGCATAATCATCTGTTGCGGCCTTCAGGCCTTTTTTACCTGCGTCGGCAGCGTATTCCTTTTCAGCTTTCACTAAAGACTTTGTGGTACCGTCTGCACGTTGCGCAAAAGCGCCTGCAGATATAGCCAGAACCAGGCAGGCTGATAATATTGATCTCATATATGGGTATTTGTTGTACGAATATAACCTGTTCAGCACAGGTGCTTCAAAAAAGTAATTAACAACTGAACATTTAAGGCGCAGGCTGTTCCCTGTAAATTGTTTCGAGGACCGTTTGCCCGGCGGCCTTGAGTGTGTTTTTGTCCAGGTTAGCCATATTATCCAGCTGGGTATGCCAGTTGATGTAGAAACCAGCATTGTCAGAATAGTGGATAATATCTATGCAAGGTATTCCGGCCTTATTAACCCATACATGGTCGTCAATAAGCCTGCCCGAGGTAATGTAAACGAAGTAAGATGCATAACCGATCTCATTGCCAATATCCCATACCTTTTTCACAACGTCGCCGGCGTATTGCCGTGAAACTTCATCCTGCGTAAACTGGGCGTTCCCACCCCCGACCATATCCAGGTTAATACCATAAAGCGGTTTGTTAGCCTTAGCGAGTGCACTTTTCGCCCAGAACTGGGAGCCAAGACACCAGGTAAGCTCCTCAGGCGTACTGTCATTTGCCTCGCCGTAATCTTCGAGGTCCCACAAGATAAAATCAACACCCACGTTTGGTTGTTTTTGTTGAATCTGGCGGGCCATTTCAAGAATCACCGCTACGCCGCTTGCGCCATCATTTGCAGCATCAAACGGTTTGTTTCGCAAGGTGCTGTCCGGATCCTGGTCAGAAAAGGGCCGTGCATCCCAGTGTGCAGTAACGAGTACGCGGGCTTTGCGCTCCTTATTAAATGACGCAAGGATATTTTTTAGCTGGTGGCTTTTGCCGTCGTAGGTTTTCACCGTACCTGTTTGCAATGATACATCGGCACCAAACTGCCTGAGCTTATTCTGGAGGTACGCCGCGCAATCTGCGTGCGCCTTTGTGGAAGGAATTCTGGGTCCGAAATCTACCTGCGCCTTTGCAAAGGCATAGGCACTGTCTGCATCAAACTCAGGCGATACCAATTTTACCTCCTGTTTAACAGCGGTATCATCCTGGCTCTTTTTCGGCTCATTGTTACAGGCAGCCAAGGCCAGAGATGTCAGAGCGGGTAACAGCCATTTAATTTTCTTCATTGATCTGTGGATTCTTCAATGCCCGGCCAAAACCCTGAGCATTGCACTAGCATAAACGTTTGTTTCTTTTATTCGGTATCTCCAGATGAAAGTGTTATGTTCGGCTCCAGGTGGTGCCCTCTTTGCTGTCTTTCAGCTGAATGCCCATTTCCTGTAAACCGATACGTATTTTGTCTGAAGTAGCGTAGTCCTTATTCTCCTTTGCCTCCCGGCGAAGATTGATCACCATATCCAGCACTTCTTTGAAACCGTTATCACCTTGCGCTTCTTCCTGCAATCCGAAAACGTCAACAACAAAGTCCTGCATCAATTGTTTCAGGCCATCGAGGTTACCTGCGTCAATTTTTCCTTTGCCATCGTAGAGTGTATTGATGATGCGTGCAGCTTCAAACAGCTCGGCAATAACAACCGGCGTGTTAAAATCATCATTCATAGCCACAACGCATCGCTCGCGCAGCGCAGCGATATCAAAATCAGTTGTACCCGAGGCCTGGATTTTTTGCAGAAGCGATAATGCATTCATCAGCCTGCGGTATCCTTTCTCGGAAGCTTCTAGTGCTTCATTGCTGAAATCAAGCGTACTCCGGTAGTGGGCCTGGAGCATAAAAAATTTCACTGTCATCGGGCTATAGCCTTTTTTCAGCAGCGGATGTTTTCCTGAAAAAAGTTCATGCGGGAGAAAGCCGTTACCGGCCGACTTTGACATGCGCGCGCCGTTAACCGTAAGCATATTGGTATGCATCCAGTATTTTGCGGGCTGCTGGCGGCTGCAGGCCTCAGACTGTGCAATTTCATTGGTATGGTGGGTTGCGGCAAGGTCCATTCCGCCGCCATGTATATCAAAGGTATCGCCCAGATATTTGGCGCTCATTGCCGAACACTCAATGTGCCAGCCCGGAAAACCGAGACCCCAGGGCGATGCCCACTTCATCAGCGTTTCGGGTTTGGCCTTTATCCAAAGTGCAAAATCAAGCCTGCCGCGTTTTTCATCCTGTCCGCCCAGTTCGCGCGTATTAGCGAGCATGTCTTCCAGGTTGCGGTTGGTCAGAATGGTATAGTTATAAGTTTCACTGTATTTTTCAACGTCGAAATAAACGGTACCGTTAACCTCGTAGGCAAAACCATTCCCGAGAATCACCTTAATCATTTCGATCTGCTCAATGATATGTCCTGTAGCCGTCGGCTCAATACTCGGTGGCAGCGTATTAAAAAGGCGCATGACCTCCCGAAATCCCAGGGTGTACTTCTGTACTATTTCCATCGGCTCAAGCTGCTCCAGTTTGGCGCGTTTTGCAAACTTGTCATCGCCTTCGTCGCGGTCGCCTTCGAGGTGCCCTGCATCGGTTATGTTCCTGACATACCTGACTTTGTACCCGGCATAACGCAGGTAGCGGAAAATGATATCAAAAGAAATAAAGGTTCTGCAATTGCCCAGGTGAACATCATTGTAAACAGTTGGCCCGCAAACATACATACCGACATGGGGTGTATTAACGGGTTCGAAAATCTCCTTCCTGCGAGTGAGGGTGTTGTAAACCTGTATACCTGTAATCATCCAGCAAATATAAGATTCTGGCGTCAGGATAAATGCGGTTTTTTAAGTGCAACATAACTGTGCAGTGGAGAAGCTGTGCGGGTTGACTTCAGCAGGGTTGCACGTTTACATGAAGCGTCTATTCAGCGGAAGCTTTAAACTCCAGATCGCTGCGCACGGGAAAATGATCTGAAAGGCGGGCTTCGATAATGCGGTAACTTTTTACATCAAGCGCTTTGCTGCAGGCAATATAATCGATCTGGAAGTTTGGAAACTTCCCGTTATAGGTTTTTCCGAAACCCTTACCCTGCACGGCGAATGCGTTATGAAGCGAATGGGTAAGTTCGGTCACGGCATACGAGGCTGGTGTATCGTTAAAGTCGCCGGCAATGACGTAGGGTGTCTGGCAGGTGCTGATGTTTTGCTTGAGCACGTCAACCTGCTCACTGCGTTTACGGAAAGCATTACGCAAGCGGATCAGGATCTTTTTCGAGGGTTTAAGCTCTGTTCCGATCTTGTGGGTCATGCGGTCCATATAGTCATAGTCGTTCTTATCAAAGCCGATAGACTGAAGATGTACGTTGTAAATGCGAACCGTTTGTTTACCGACAGACAAATCTGCATAGATGCTTTCATTACCGCGAATGGCTTCATCAAAAAGGATATTACCTTTGCCGCGGATCGGGTACCTCGAGAAAATGGCAAGGCCGATTGATTCGTAGTCATTTTTCATCGACGGGTTGAAATAATGATGGCGCATGCCCAGTCGCTTTTTCAGCGTATCAATATTATTGTAAGGACCTTTGTTGCGCGTATAAAATTCCTGGAAACAAACCACGTCAGGATTTTCAGCCTCGACCGTCCTGAACATTTTTTCTTTTATCTCCTTGTTGTTTTCACCACCATATACTTTGAAATTGTGCACATTGTATGTAAGCAGCCTGAGGTAACTGCTGTCTGCCTTCCGGGCTTCGCCGGCTGTACCCGAAAAGCTGAAGGTAGCATGAAGCGGTGTCCAGCCAACAAAAATGAGGGCCACGGTACCAATGGCGAGCAGCCACTTGCTCCTGATGAGCCACCAGGCAACCAGGACCACGTTTACAAACAGGATGTATGGATAGGCAAGGCCGAAGAAAGGAATCAATCCGTGCTGCCGCGGATCAAACTGCCCTGCAGAGAAACCAAGAACCAGCGAGACGGCCATTACAAGCGCCACCAGCAGCATAATTTTATCCAGGAAATTGAGGCCTTTCTTTTTCTTCATTACTGTTTGCCGGCTTTGAACAGCGTTTCTTTTTCCTCTTTGCTTAATTTGTCATAGCCTGACTTCAGGATCTTGTCAAGAATGGCATCAATCTCATCCTGCCGAACCTGGCTTGCAGACCGTGCCGCCGGCGCCTGGCGGGGCCTTGGCGGCGGATTTTTCACTACGCGCAGTTTCGGTTTGCGCTTAAAGATCTTGCTCCAGTCGCTGCCACGCTGCAAACTTTTTATGTAGAAAAAGCCAAGCAGCGCACCCCCAAGATGAGCAATGCTGCCGCCTGCGTTAGTCGATGCTATACCAATCAGGTCTAGCACGATATAGGCAATAGCCAGGTACTTCAGTTTAACCGAGCCAAAGAACAGGAGAACGATACTGTAGTCAGGAACAAGGGTGGCCGTAGCAATAACAATTGCCATGACCGCTCCTGACGCTCCCATGAGCATAGCCAGTTCAGTATTGGCGGCAAAGAATGGGATAAAGTTAAAAGCAAGAAGAAAAAATATGCCACCAGCTATACCCCCGGCCCAATACACGAAATGAAATTGGCGGTTGTTGAGAAAATCGAGAAAGATACGGCCCATCCAGTACAGCCATAACATATTAAAGAGGATGTGAAAAAAGCCGGCATGAATAAACATACTGGTAACCAGCGTATAAAAACGCTGCGGAAACAGTGCAAAAGGTGCGGGCAATGCCAGATACGCGGCGACAAGCCGGTCAATGATGTTTCCCTGCCCTGAAATAACAAAAACTACGTTAAGCAGCGCGGTAATTACAAAGATCAGCACGTTGATGCCGATATAAAGAAACAGCGGGTTGCCCGATTGAAATACCTTTTGCTTAATATCTCTGAACAATGTATTACTCATAGTAATTGTAGAAGTTGTTGTTGTCTTTCCATAGTTTAACCAGGATATACCCGATCAGCGCACCGCCCAGGTGTGCAAAATGCGCAACCGAATCACCTTCAAAACGCGCCAGGCCGAGCGAAAGTTCTACCAGTATATAGACAGGAACGATGTATTTTGCTTTTACGGGTACCGGGATAAAAAAAATAAACATCTCTGCATTTGGGTAGAGCATACCGAAGGCGATCAGCAAACCGAAAATAGCACCTGAAGCACCGACCATAGGGCTCTGGTAAATGGCTATGGCTTTTTGTGCATCGGCTATATCTATCGTCTGAAGGTATTCAATCGAAGGCATGATCTGTCCGGTTGCCTGGTGCATTTCAAATGCCTGAACTGCCCATTGCAGCGCAAGTGCACCCAGTCCTGTTACCAGATAAAAAATGAGAAAACGTTTGGCGCCCCAGCGGTTTTCCAGCAGGCTGCCAAAAGAATACAAGGCAAACATATTAAAGAAAATATGTGCCCAGCCGCCATGCATAAACATATAAGTGATTGGCTGCCATCCCTTGAAGAACGGTGACCCGAAATAATAAACCGGAAGCGTGCCGACAACCTGATCTGAAAGCAACCCTTCAAAAACGGCAGTACCGAGAAAGAAGAGCACGTTAATAATGAGCAGGTTCTTGACTACGGGTGGGATATAGATGTTGTTCATGTATTACTTATCGAATTTTTTATCGAGTTCGGCCAGGCCGATCGTTTGGATAACAGGTTTTCCACTGATGCTGAAATTGGGCGTCTCGCAGGCGAACAATTGATTAATCAGGGTATTCATCTCCTCCTGGCCCAGCGGCACGCCGCTTTTAATGGCACTGTTGCGCGCCAGGCTTCTGGCCAGACGGTCGCGTTTGTCCAGCTTCAGTTCCTGCTGCGAATTTTTGAACCCTTCGATCAGTTGTTCAAACAGCTGGATCTCATTTATGTTTGTGCTGCCGAGGTCTACAGGTATTCCTTCCACAACCAGCGTATTTTTACCAAATTCGCGTACCTCGAAACCCAGGCTTTTGATATCGTCAAGCAGATTCCTGACCAGTTCATAATCCTGCGCGCTCAGCGTGATCGTTTGCGGGAAAAGACTTTGTTGCGACGCTCCCTTGCGGTCTTCCAGGTGCAGCAGAAAACGTTCGTACAAAATGCGTTCGTGTGCCGCCTGCTGATCAATCAGCATCAGGCCTGACTTGATTTGCGAAACAATATACCGGTTATGCACCTGCATGAGTTGTTTTGGCTGCGGATGCGCGATTGCTTCGGGCTGCCCGGTTTCGTCTTCGACGGAAAGCTGCGTCTGCTCAACCGGCGCCTGCCGGCTGATCTCATACAGCGAGCCCCAGTTTTTAGTACTGGCTGCCGGTTGATAACTTCCACCGCTCCGGGTATAACCATTGCCGGCCGGCCGGCCATCTTCTGATGTATTGAACGGATTGAAATCAGGATTGAAGCTGATGCTTGGCGGCACGATATCTTCAGGAGCTTTCGGTGTAATCATACCGCTAAAGCCGGTCTCCTGATCAAAATCAAGCGTTGGGGAGATGTTATAACGGCCTATAGAGCGTTTAACCGCAGATTTAAGAATGGCGTAGATGGATTTTTCGTCCAGGTATTTGATCTCTGTTTTTGTCGGGTGAACATTCACATCGATTTTTGCCGGATCAATCTCAATAAACAGCACATAAAGCGGAAAACTATCGTCTGGCAGCAGTTCATCAAAGGCTGAAGCCACAGCATGGTTGAGATAGCCATCTTTTATAAACCGGCTGTTTACAAAAAAGAACTGCTCGCCACGCGTTTTTTTTGCGAACTGAGGCTTACCTATGAAACCTTTAATATTGATAATTGAGGTCTCTTCTTCTACGGGAACAAGGCGTTCATTGTAGTTGCTGCCGAACAAATGAACAATGCGCTGTTTTAGCGTACCCTTTGGCAGGTGAAAAACCTCCTGCCCGTCATGGTGCAGGCTGAAAAACACCTGCGGATGCGCCATGGCCACACGCTGAAATTCGTCGATGATGTGCCGCATTTCAACGGGGTTGCTCTTGAGAAAGTTGCGCCGTGCCGGAGTATTGAAAAATAGATTTTTTATCGAAAACTGCGTTCCCGCAGGTACGGCAACGGGTTCTTGTCCAATCACTTCTGCACCCTCTATACTGATACAGGTTCCAATCTCATCCTCATGCCGGCGGGTCTTCATTTCTACCTGTGCAATGGCAGCAATAGAGGCCATGGCTTCGCCCCTGAACCCCATGGTCCGGATGGCAAAAAGATCTTCGGCTTTCTTGACCTTTGAAGTTGCATGCCGTTCAAAACACATGCGCGCATCGGTTACGCTCATTCCGCAACCATTGTCGATGGTTTGGATCAGCGCCTTACCGGCATCCTTCACAATCAGCTGAATTTTGTCTGCCCCCGCATCTATCGAATTTTCCAACAGCTCTTTCACCGCTGATGCCGGTCGCTGAATCACTTCACCAGCAGCAATCTGGTTGGCTACAGCATCCGGCAATAAATGTATCACGTCTGTCATGTGTCGGATTAAAAATATACCCGGCTAATTTAAGCAAAATCGGTCAATTGCCGGCCGGAAGACACCGCAGGCGGATGTCAAAAAATCATAAAAGCGTCTGGATAATGACGTTTACCTCCCTGGCGATGTTCATACCTCTTTGTTCTATTTTTGTTGTGAAAGAACCAATGCCTCCCGGGCTGAACAGCAGTATGATGGCCACTGTGCATACAAACCTGTTGTTCTGTTCAAACGGCGTAGAATCAAAGCGCGATACATTTTCTATATTTAAGCCATGAAATATTTTGCCGGCGTTTTTTTACTCTTTACGCTATTTTCCTGCACAAGTCAGCAGGCAGATCTGCTGGTCTACAATGCAAAGATCTATACGGTTAATGATCGTTTTGACACCGCAGAGGCGATGGCCATACGCGATGGAAAAATTATTGCCATTGGCCGCTCGGCCGATCTGCAGCAGCAGTTCCGGGCGACAGAAAAACTTGATGCAGGTGGAAAGCCCTTGTACCCCGGCTTCATTGATGCACACGCCCATTTTTTTGGCTATGCCCAAAGTTTGTATACTGCTGACCTGCGCGGCACAAAAAGCTGGAACGAAGTGTGCGGCAGGATTGCTGATTTTGCAAAGACACAGCCCGACGGCTGGCTGATTGGACGCGGATGGGACCAGAATGACTGGCCGGACAAACAGTTTCCTGACAACGCTGCACTCGACAGCCTGTTCCCAAGCCGCCCGGTTTTGCTGGAACGAATCGACGGGCATGCAGCTATTGCCAACCAGGCGGCACTGACTGCTGCCGGAATTCTCGAAGCGAAAAAAATTACAGGCGGCGACTTTATAACCCGGAACGGCAAATTAACAGGAATTCTGATCGACAATGCAGTTGGAATGGTAGCGTCAAAAGCGCCTGAACCTAATGCACGGCGGTGGCAAAAAATGCTCGCTGCGGCAGAGCAGAATTGTTTCGCCGCCGGACTTACGACTATAGACGACTGTGGTCTGGATTTTCAAGCCGCCGAACTTATAGAGAAATTGCAGGACAAAGGCAATCTGAAAATGCGGCTGTATGTCATGCTGTCTGATAAACCGGCAAATTATGATTACCTGTTTAAGCGCGGTGCGATTAAAACGGAGCGCCTTCATGTGCGCTCTTTTAAAGTATATGCAGACGGTGCCCTTGGTTCGCGCGGTGCATCCCTCCTGGCCGATTATCACGACAGTCCGGGAAAACGTGGTTTTTTACTGAGCGATATAAAGCACTTTCAGGCAGTTGCCAATAAACTAGCCAACAGCGGGTTTCAGATGTGTACCCACGCAATAGGCGATTCGGCCAACCGCACGGTATTAAAAATCTACCAATCGGTGCTGAAAGCCGGCAATGACCGGCGCTGGCGTATTGAGCATGCGCAGGTTGTTAGCCCGGAAGATTTTGACAGGTTTGGCGCTTCGGCGATCGTACCATCTGTACAGCCAACGCATGCCACCTCAGACATGTACTGGGCAGCCGACCGGCTGGGTGCAGACCGCGTTAGGGGTGCATATGCTTATAAACAATTGTTAGCCCAGAACAGATGGATCCCGCTTGGCACGGATTTTCCTGTGGAAGAAATCAACCCGATGTACACGTTCTACGCTGCCACTGTGAGAAAAGATGCATCCGGTTATCCGGCGGCGGGATTCCAGGCCGAAAACGCGCTGAGCCGGGAAGAGGCCCTGCGTGGCATGACGATCTGGGCCGCAAAGGCAAATTTTGAAGAGAAAGAAAAGGGAAGTCTGGAGCCGGGCAAACTTGCAGACTTCGTCATTCTGGACCAGGACATCATAAAGGCGCCGCAAACAAAATTACATGACATCAAAGTATTGAAAACCTACCTGAACGGAGAAAAAGTATATGAGAAGAAGTAACCTTGCCGCCCTGATGGGGCTCGGCATAGCCTGCACCATTGCCGTAGGCGCCTGTGCACAGGACCACAGTAAAAACGAAAAGCGGCTGGCAGAGATTAAGCGCATCAGTAGCTCGACCGTGCTGCTAAACAACGAGGCGAAAACGGTGCCGGTTGTTACGCTTACCAACAACAGGATCGCTTCGGTCAGCCTGTTTTATAATCAGCGCCAGACATTTGACAGCCTGATGAACAAGTATGCGAAAGTAGACTCCTTCAATGCAGACCAGTACCGGGATTCAACAACGCTTAATACGCTTGAAGACGATCTTAAATTTTATCAGACAGTTGTGGTAAGCCTGACCGACAGCATCGCAACAAACGGAAAATACCTGAACTTCATTAACAGTCTCAGCAAAAGCAAAAAGGTTATTGTTTCGCTTTTCGGAAGCAATGGCCGTGCACTGGCATCATTTGATAATCTGAACGGTCCGCTGATCTGGAGCCCCATGAACAATGCGGAATCTGCCAGCATGGTTCCCCAGCTCATTTTTGGCGGTGTGGCCGCAACGCAGCGGCTAAAGGCTGGATTCTCTCCAAAATATACGGCCGGGTCGGGATTTACTACTGAAAAAATACGACTGTCTTATTCGGTTCCTGAAGCAGTTGGCATCAACTCAAATAGCTTGAAGGAGATTGACAACATCGCCGCCGAGGCTATTGCACAACGTGCTGCGCCGGGCATGGTTGTTTTGGCCGTTAAAGACGGGCAGGTTATCTTTAACAAGGCATACGGCACGCACACGTATGACACGAACGTGGCCGATAAGGTGACGGACATATTTGACCTGGCCTCGGTGACAAAGGTAACTGCCACCACGCCAAGCGTCATGCGACTTGTGGAACAGGGAAAACTGAACCTGGATACAAACATCGGACTGTACATTCCGCGGGCAAGGACCAGTCCGATGAACGCAATTCCCGTTCGCGAAGTCATGCTGCACCAAGCCGGCTTTATCCCATATATCCCTTTTCACAACGCAATTAAAGCAGGCGATTACAGTCGTGACTCATCGGCTCTCTATCCGACCAAGGTGGCTGACAACTACTATATAAAGAAAGGCTTTTTCCGTGATTTCATGTGGCCAAAGATGCTCAACTCACCGATAAGGACGCGCGGAAAGTATGTATACAGTGACATCAGCATGTACGTAATGAAAGACATAGTTGAGCACCTCGCCGAACAGCCTCTTGACGAATACACACAGGAAAACTTTTATACGCCGCTGGGCATGCAGACTGCAGGTTTCCTGCCGCGTAACCGTTTTCCACGCGAACAGATCGTACCCACCGAAAACGACACTTACTTCAGGAAGACACTTCTGCAAGGTTACGTTCATGACCAGGGTGCAGCACTCGTTGGCGGTGTTTCGGGCCATGCGGGATTATTCTCATCTGCGAACGACCTGGCGATTATATACCAGATGCTGCTGAACCGCGGCACATACGGCGGCACGCAGTACTTTAAGCCTGAAACGGTCGATATGTTTACGCAGAAACAATCGGCTGTGAGCAGACGCGGCCTGGGCTTCGACCGCTGGGATCCGGATCTGTCAAAGCACTATCCATCTGAACTGGCTTCCTCTCAGACCTACGGCCATACCGGCTACACGGGTACCTGTGTATGGGTAGATCCGGCAAAAGGATTGGTATACGTGTTTCTTTCTAACCGGGTAAATCCGACTGTAAGCGATAAGCTTATTAACATGCGCATCAGGGGGCGGATTCAGGACGTATTGTTAAAAGCAATTAAATAACACAAAACCTGGCGGTGGCAGGGTGTTAGCTAGCAGCACTGCCTTCGCCTGGTAAACCTGATCGAAGCGGCAGCCCCGACGAAGGAGGGCTACAGCGAAGAGCAGGACTTTCAGTGAATAGAGGGAAGTGTCCGGGCTTTTCTATCAGAGAAACTCAAATAAGTGTACGACTATGAAGAAATGTGTTGTCTTGACATCCGTTATATTCAGCCTGATCATGCATTCCTGCGGGTTAAGGAATGATCGGCATATTGCGGCCCGCCCGGTAATTGTTACAAGGGGCGAATGGCAGGCGGCGACGGCGCGCCCTTACAAAAGCCACAAACCGGTAAGGATTACTGTGCATCATGAGGGAACACTGATAGACAGCACTAAAAACGTAGCTGTTTTTATTAAGAATATCCAACGCTGGGGCATGGGCAACGACCGCAAATGGGCTGATGTCCCTTATCATTTCTTCGTTGCCCCCGATGGCCGGGTGTATGAAGGCCGGAACGTCTTTACTGCAGGCGAAACCGCCACCGAATATGATCCCAGCGGGCATTTGCTGATCAGCTGCCTGGGGAACTTTGAAAAACAGGAGATACCGAAAAAACAGCTGGATGCACTGGTCGCATTGATTGCTTATTGCAGCAGAAAATATGACATTGCCACCGATAGTTTGGGAACACACCGGGATCATTCAGGCAAGACCGATTGCCCCGGAAAAAATTTATATCGCTACTTCGCAGACGGGTCTGTCGGGAAGCGGGTTAAGGAATTACAACAGTAATGCTCATTGTTATAACCCAAGCATCAGGCAAGGAATTGCTCATTTACACTTTTTGACCTGAAGAAGCAGAGTTCGACTCCTGCAAAGTTGGTAACTTTCGTAAAGTTACCAACTTTAAGTTAAAAAATAAACTAAAAAATAATTTTCAGCCTTGTAACGCAGTTAAGCTGGTTTCCAAACACTGCTTTCTAACGATCAGGTCAATCTTTATTTCCACGTATATTAAACATAGTTTTCAGCCGGCAATCGCTTATTAAGAACAGAACCAATCGGGGAAGAGGCCGCATAACCAGATAAGACGGTCATGTATCTACTCAAGTTTATTGGAGGGCTGTGCTATTGAAACCTGAAAAGAGGCGAGCGCCTCGTCCAGGCCCTGTAACTTGGTTATTTGCCCGATTTGCATGATTGTTCTAATAAGGAGTGTACTTATTGATTATATGAAGAGGCTGCTTGCAAGTACTGCTTCAAACGGGATATCCACAGACCGTGATTGAGCGGCTGAACAGAAACTGGTGCGTCGGCCAGTGCGCCACCATGAGGTCCTTTGAAACTATTGAATTATGAGAAAAAAGACCTCGACTACTGCAAAGTTGGTAACTTTTATAAAGTTACCAACTTTAAGTTAAAAAATAAACTAAAAAATAATTTATTTTTTCAATCCAATCTCCCGAAGCCGCTCATCAAGATACTCCCCTGCTGTCATATCTTCATAGATCTTCGGGTGCAGGCTATCTATACAGCTTTCAAGGCTGGCGAGGTCCATATCACTTTTCGGATGCAGGAAGAAGGGCACGGAAAAACGTGACGTTTTCATCAGATCGCGGGGAGGGTTCACAACACGGTGCGTTGTCGATTTCAGCTTATTATTGGTAAGGCGCTGCAACATGTCGCCCACATTAACCACGATATCGGTATGGTGTGCTTTGATCGGCAACCATTCGTTACTCATCGTCAGCACTTCAAGTCCGTCGGCACTGGCGCCGATCAGCAGGGTGATGAGGTTAATGTCTTCATGCGCACCCGCCCGTACTGCATCAGCCGGCAGACTGTCCGGATTTTCAATAGGAAAATAGTGGATTCCGCGTAAAATCGAATTTCCGTTGTGCACATGCGGATCAAAATAATCAATGGGCAGGTTAAGGTATGTAGCAATGGCACGAAGCAATTGTATGCCGTTTTCTTCCAGTTTGCGATACACCTCGCGGGTTACTGCATTAAATTCCGGCAATTCTTCCAGTACCTCGTTATCCGGATATTGCGCCTTTACCGGATCGCCGTCTTCAACTTCCTGCCCGATCTGCCAGAATTCTTTCAGATCTGGCGTCTGTGCGCCTTTTGCGGTCTCCTTCCCCGGACTCGTATAACCCCGCTGTCCTGCCAACTCGGGCTTTTCATACTTCTGTTTGACCTCCATTGGCAAGGCAAATGCAGCGCGAATGTTTTCATACAACTTATCAATGAGCTCCTGGCTCAGACCGTGGTTGGTAATGGTTACAAAACCCGAATCATTAAAAGCGCGGCCAAGTTCGTCAGAAAATTTTTTCCGTTCTGCTTCAGAACCGTTTACATAAGAGCCAAGGTCAAGGCAAGGAATATATGGTACAGACATACGATTTATATTTATAAACGAAGGTAATAAGGAATGTTAACAACCCTGAAACACTTCACAAATTACAAAACATAAAACTGATAAACAATCCCTTATGTTTTCCACAATTCGGCGCTTTCACATACAAGTGTCAAAAACCTGTACTAATCATCGATTGTGCGATCTATCTCTTTTTCTTTGTCGTAAATGAAATAAAAAGGGGAATTAATGAGAAAAACATTGTTAGCTGCATTTATGCTGTTTATGGCAATCACGGTGCAGGCGCAGAAAGTAAAACTGGAAAAGGCAACATTCGGGATGGGTTGTTTTTGGTGCACAGAAGCCTTGTTTCAACGTTTGGATGGCGTCAGCACGGTACGTTCAGGATATGAAGGTGGCTCTGTTGCCAACCCGACCTATGACGAAGTTTGTACGGGCACAACCGGCCATGCGGAGGTAACCGAAATCACCTATAATCCGGCAAAAATTTCTTACGACGAATTGCTGGAGGTATTCTGGAAAAGTCATGATCCGACAACGCTGAACCGTCAGGGTGCAGACGTGGGCACGCAGTACCGTTCTGTGATCTTTTATCACAATGCGGCTCAAAAGGCAACTGCAGAAAAGTATAAGGCCGAGCTGATCAAAACGAATGCCTACGGTAAAAAGGTTGTAACAGAAATAACCGCAGCAAAGCCATTTTATGTTGCGGAAGATTATCATCAGAATTATTATAACCTGAACGCTCAGAAGCCCTACTGCAGAGCAGTCATTTTGCCTAAGCTTGAGAAACTGGAAAAGGTGTTCAAAGCCAAGCTGAAGAAGTAAAGCTTATAACAGAGAGAGGGCGGTGCTGATCAGCACCGCCCTCTTACATTTTAGCTATTGAGGAAATACCACGCCCCTGAACCTCGTAATATCTGGCGTGGGGATCGTTGAACCGTATTGTTTATTAATCGCTTTTATAAACTCACTTGCCGTCAGCGCGTAGCCCATTGGTGTAAGGTGAATCCCATCCAGCGAAAACAAATTCCCGGTCACAAAGGCCGAACTCAATTCGATACCATTTACCGTCTGTTTAGTCGCATATTGCGTAAGCAAAGCATTGGCATCCATTACAGCAAGATTTTTCGAAGCTGCGACACTTTTAATACTCTGATTGTATGAGTTGGTGAAATCCTTCACTAATGCAACTTCGTCCTTGTCGAGCACATACTGATCTTCTATCGGGTTTCCCGGATGAAGGCCATACGGCAATCCGCCAACGTTAGGCTTGCCAAGCAGCGTTGGTGCCAGCGTACCGAAAGGAAGGATGAAAAGATCCTGATCGGTAGCTGCGCGGGGGCCCGATTTCGTCTGAATGACCAGGGCAGTTACCTGTGGTGCACTGGCTTTCACGGTGGCCAGCAGAAGGGCATAGGTTACCGTACGAAAATACGGTGTGGTCGAGACATCCGGAATTGTTGCGACCACTCCTTTTGCTCCGTTGGCCGTTAACCTGGCAATTGCTGCGGTGTATGCCGCCGCGAACGTGTTTTTATCTGTAGGCGTGTCACCAACACCGCCCCCGCTTGCATAACCAAGTACATCATTATTCCCAAGCCAGCAGCTAAAAAAGGTGTATGGCTTGGCTGTTGCAAAGTCAAGGTATGCGGTGTTGTGCGTACCGATACTTCCGGGAAGCATCCGTTCAAAGTATGGATTCGCGTTGCCATAGGCGGCCACCCCTGCATGGATCAGTTTAATACCGGGAACACCGAAGTTATTGATCTCACCGGTATATTTGGCCAGTCGTTTTACCGTACCTATACCAGGTATGGTAACAGATCCTGTTTCTGCACCCGGAGCAACATCGCCAATAACCGGATTACCGTTTGGCGCAAAGCCCTGCAATTTTTTGTATCCCGAACCATTGGCCTGATTGGCATTGAAGAATGGCGTATAAAAATCACCACCGCCCACAGTTTTTAACTGTGCAGCAATCATTTCCGGATAGGAATTTTTCTGTCCGTCTAAATAAAGGCCAGCGTCGGCAAATCCTGCCGTAAGGGAGTTCCCCACTGCGATATACCGGCTGAAGTCGGCATTGCCCTTTTCAGGATTGACGCTTGAAAGCTCGGGCTTACACGATGCAGCTGCCAGAACGGCCAGCGCAAGGAGGCTTTTTGATATATATCTGAATTTCATGATGCTTCTGATTTTGTCTACCATTTATATGACAGAGAGATTCCGGGGATATAAGCTGCCGTTTTAAACGTGCCGCTCAGGTTGGTTTCAAGATTTGTTTCTGTACGCGACTTCACGTTTTCATAGAGGAAAGAAAGGTCGATCTGAAAACGTTCATCAGGTTTGTAGCCGAGTCCTGCACTCAGCAGCCAGCGGTCTGCATCCGGCACTTCGGGTGTAACATACCCTTCTCTAACCGGCGTAATGGCATAACCAACTCCTGCCCGCACAACAAACTTATTGTCGATCTCATGTTGTCCGCCCAGGCGGAGCGCTCCTGCATCCTTGTAGTTACGGGGCGACTCCGTATCAGGTATACGCGCATTGTTGTCATAATCAAAAGCCAGCGTTTTGTAGCGGTGCCATTGTACCCAGTTTACATCGAGGGCCAGCGTTGTCTGCTCAGAAACTTTATATCCGATTCCCAGGCTGGTCGTGGCCGGCAGATTCAGCGTTGCATTAAACGTGGTGGGAAATGTTGACCGCAAAGCATCCGGCACTTCAAATCGTGCATCGCCATCTTTTACGGTAGCATCAACTTTAGACCGGTGGGTAATGCCGAATGTCAATCCCGATCCTGCATCGGCAAAGATTCCGGCGTTCCAGCCGAAATTATGCGAATGGCCTTCAAGCTGGGCGGTCGCGCTGCTGCCATCTGCCCGGGTAATCGGAAGCGCGCGGCGCAGATCTACCTTGCCGTTCGCATAGACGAAACCGGCACCAATGCCTAGCCAGTCTGTTAACTTGTAACTTACCGTGGGCTGTACAAAGATCGCCTGCAGATCAAGCGAAGTAACCGTAAACTTGCCCGTCCAGTTTTCATCCCAGTGCATTGCCCCGCCAAATGGCGTATAAATACCGATACCAAACCGAAGCTTACCTTCAGGCGAGCCAAATGTAGCATAAGCTTCGAGGGGTGTAGCCAGCTTACTTTTATTGTATTCGGTCACATCTGATCCGGCGGCGCGAAAGGCGGTTTTAAGAAACAGCGGACTAATGCCTGCCTGCACACCGTTTTTTTTAAGGAACGATACTGCGCCGGGGTTAAAAAAAACCGAGGCTTCATCGAGCGCGAGCCCGGTCCCGGCTCCGGCCATACCGATCTGTTTCTGGCCTTGCAGGTTCACCTGAAAGGATTGCGCAAATCCGAGTACAGGCGCGGCCACGAGCATACTGAGTAGAATCTTTCTCATTACATGTAAATATTTGGATGTTAGAACTGGAGGGCGTTGGACAAATCTAGAATTTTTTAAGTCTTATGCAAGCATAGTAAACATTTTTCAAATGATCCTGAATTATCATAAAAAGGTAAATACAGCATAATTGTTTTTGGAGATATTAAGATCATCATTAGTTTTGCTAACACTGTTAACTTTTATAATGGGTATTAGCGAAAGAAAGATCAGGCAGCGCGTAGCAATGAAAGACTCTATTCTTGCTGCTGCGCAGGAAATTGTTGCTACCGAAGGCTGGCAGGCACTCAGTATCAGAAAGATTGCCGATGCCATTGAATACAGCGCGCCGGTCATCTATTCCCATTTCGAGAACAAAGATGCTATTCGCGAAATCTTTATCCGCGATGGTTTTACCTTGCTCGGGAATGCAGTTGAGCAGGTTTTAGCACAACCAGGCACCCCTGAAGAAAAACTTCGTGACGTTGCCGATGCGTACCGGCATTTTGCCATCACACAAAGCAGTTATTACCGGATCATGTTTGATTTTGGTATTCCGGGATGCGAAGCAGCTTCCATGTATGATGAAATTCACAGATTCGGGGCACTCATACGCCGGGCAATCGGTTCAGCCATGGGGCCAGCTGCTGCCGAAGAAAAGATCTGGTTGAAATATCACACTTTCTGGTCTATCCTTCATGGCCTCATCGCTATCAATCTGCTCAAACTGACTGAAACGCCCGGAGAACTCAAAGATCCGGTGTTTGATGATGCTGTTCAGGGCTTTATTCATCACATTAATGCATAATAATTTACATAATTCATAAACCGATGAGCTTAAAACAAGCACTTCAGTGGCGGTATGCCACCAAAAAAATGAACGGTCAGGCCGTTGCGCAAGAAAAAGTTGATAAAATTGTCGAGGCGGCTCTCCTTGCCCCTTCATCGTCAGGCCTGCAGCCATATAAGTTAATCGTTGTGAGCAATCCGGAACTTCAGGAGAAGATCAAAGCGGTTGCGAACAACCAAAGCCAGATCACCGATGCCTCGCATGTGCTGATCTTCGCTGCATGGGATAATTATACCGAAGAGCGCATCAATAACGTGTTTTCGCGTATGAACCAGGAACGCGGCGTACCTGATTCGGCAACAGATGCTTACCGTAATATGCTGCTGAATTTGTATGTACCACGTGAAGCTGAAACCAATTTTGAGCATGCGGCACGCCAGGCATATATCAGTTTCGGTATCGCCCTGACCGAGGCTGCTGTGCTGGAAGTAGATGCAACACCAATGGAAGGATTCGATGCTGCAGCGCTCGACGAACTGCTTGACCTGCGTGAACAGGGCCTCCGCAGCGTGGTCATTTTGCCGCTGGGCTATCGTGATACGGAAAACGACTGGCTCTACCCACTAAAAAAGGTAAGAACACCACGAGAGGAATTCCTGATCGAACATAATTAGGACAACACCTGACATCATGAAACGCCTGTATCACCCGTGAACAGGCGTTTTGTTTTATGTACAGCTGGCCAGGGCCCGCCGTTAATAAGCATACTGGCCGGGCCGCCTAAACCTGGTTGAAGCGGCAGCCCCGAGGCACGAGGGCTACAGCGAAAAACAGGGCTGCCGTTTATCTGGCCGCTGCCCCTGCTTTCCTGACAAGCAGCAAACCTTATTTAACCGCCAATGTCAAAATATGTTAAAGCCGCGCTGACGGTTTGATCGCTGGCTATTTATAAATATCTTTATGCGGTTAACCATACAAAGATTTAGATGAAAGGATTTTTACGTTTTTGCCTCTCGCTTACCGTTCTTGTTCAGTTTTACAGTTTTGCTTCGGCGCAGACAGACAGCACAAGGTCGGCAGGAGGAATAAACGCCCTGCTTTCAAAAACGGCGGGAGCACTTAACAACTATCCCGCAGAAAAGATCCACCTGCACTTTGATAAGCCTTATTATTCGGTTGCAGACACAATCTGGTTCAAAGCATACGTTTCAAGCACATTTAACCTGGCTTCCGCGATAAGTAAAGTGCTTTATGTTGATGTGATCAATGAGAAAGACTCGTTGATCCGCTCGCTGAAGCTCCCGGTTAATATGGGTGTCGCGAAAGGACAGATTCCGATAGACCAGGGCGAGTTTACACAGGGAAATTATCATATCCGCGCCTATACCCAATGGATGCTGAATTTCCCGGACGATTCCTTTTTTAACAAGAACATTTTTATCGGCGAGGCAATTGATAAACAACTTATCACCCATGTCAGATTTAAAAATGTCTCATCAGACAAACTGCGCCGGGTCGATGCACGTATCCAGTTTAAAGATGCCGACGGGAAGCCTTATTCCAATAAAAATGTAAGCTGGCAGGTCATTTCAGGTTACGAGGCTACACTCAAGGGTCGCGGCACGACCGATGCCAATGGTTACCTGACCGTAATCATGAGTGAAAAGCCGACCGTCGAGTCAAAACTGAATGACGGGGTCCTGGTTACGGCGATAGCAGTATCTGATAAAAAAAACCTGTCCGGCAGCTTTTCGCTGAAAAAAACCATTCTTGAAAACGATATTCAGTTTTTCCCTGAAGGTGGCAGCCTGGTAGCGGGTCTGACGAACCGGATCGCTTTTAAGGCACTGAAAAGCGACGGCCTTGGGGTGGGTGCAAAAGGAACTGTAACAGATGCAGCCGGCAAACAGGTGGCGACCTTCACTTCAGAACACCTTGGCATGGGCAGCTTCAATCTGGCGCCGCAGGCCGGCACAGCATATAAGGCAAACGTTATTTTCTCTGATGGAAGCAGCAAGACCTACAATCTCCCTGAAGCGAAGGCCTCTGGCATTGTGTTGAGCCTGAACAACAGCGATCCTGAAAAAATCGCACTGAAGATCATGGCTAACGAGGCCTTCCTGGCCGCAAACCCGCGGCTTGGTCTTTACTTGATCGGCCAAAGCAAAGGCGGCATCTGTTATGCGGCGCAGACCGTTCTGAGCGGAGCCGAATATAGTGCGTCTGTAGCTAAAAATAAGTTTCCGAAAGGCATTGCGCAGATCACACTGGTGTCGGCAGCCGGCGTACCCCTTAGCGAGCGCATGATCTTTATTGACCGGAAAGACAGCCTGGATCTGAAGATCAGCAGTGATGCCCCTGCTTACGGAGCAAAGAAAAAAGTTAAGCTTACGCTGGATGCCAAAAAAGCTGCCCAGCCCTTTACAGGCGGCGACTTTTCAGTGGCCGTGATTGATGAATCAAAAGTGCCGGTCGATACGGATGCTGAAACGACCATTATGACCTCCCTTCTGCTTTCGGGCGACCTGAGAGGTTATGTCGAGAGACCAAACTATTATTTTAATAAACCCACCGAGAAAAAATCGGCCGATCTGGACCTGCTGATGCTCACACAGGGTTACCGGAGTTTCGCGGTAAAAGAAGTACTGGCAGGGAAATTCCCGCAGGTTACCTATATGCCTGAGCAAGGCATTGAGATTTCGGGAATGCTTCGCATGAGCAACGGACTCCCGGTTCGGAAGGGAACCATGCTGCTCAGCATTCCTGACAAGCGTTATAACAAAGATATCCAGACCGATCCCGTAGGTAATTTTAAGTTCAGCAATCTTGTATTTAACGACAGTTCGAAAGTGACCATCTCTGCCAAGTATAATCCCAATTACCGCGACATGGTCATCACACTTAACGGAGCGCCTTTCCCTTCACCGGGCATTAACCCGAATGCACCTGATGAAGCGCTGAACATCGACAGCCTGATTGCGCCCTATCTGAATAACAGCAAAAAACGGTACAGTTACCTGCATACGCTTGAAGACGTTGTCATTCGCGGTACCGCTGAGAAAAAACCGAGTCATGCAGATTACCCCGCACTGTCTGGTCTCTCCTCCATTCCTGATCACGTAGTAAGCGGCGACCGTCTTACTGCATGCGCCATGTTTATTAACTGTTTACAGGGCATGCTTGCCGGTGTGACTTATGACCAGCAGACAAACGCATTTTATGTGACGCGCGATTATAATTCCGGACGCCGCATACCGATGTCTATTTTCCTCAACGGGATGAACATTGACGTGAATGGCTTGAACGCGGTAATCGCTTCTGAAGTGGAATCGATCGAAGTATTCCTGCGCGATGATCTGGGAACCGTTAACCGCGCCTACAACACAAACGGGGTTATCGTAATCAACAACAAGAAAAAACCAAAAGGAACCAAGATTTCAAGGGAACAGCTGTTAAGCATGCTGCCGAAAAGTTATGAACTTAATTTTTCACCGGGCGGCTACAGCGTTGAAAAACAGTTTTATTCACCGAAATACGAGACAGCCGCTTCTGTAAACCAAAACGACCTGCGCACAACCATTTACTGGAATCCCAACGTTACGACCGATGCGACGGGCAAGGCGAACTTCGAGTTCTACAATGCCGACGGCAAAGGAAATTACAAGGTCATTGTTGAAGGCTGGGACCAGGACGGCAATCTTGGTCGCGCGGTGTACAGGTACACAGTTAAGTAACAAAGCTCAGCCCGATTCTTTCTGAAAATTGAGGCAGCAGACAGCAAGATTCATGGAGCCGGGCTGTAACTTCAAACAATGCTGGTTCTCAGCGGCGCGTTTGCCTGTCTGAGAGCTGCCGGCACGGAGCGGTCAGCTGCCTGAATTGCCCGAAAAAACGTTATGGAAACAAGGTATGCTGCACAGGAGTCCTGCCCTGTCAGTAAGCAGGACTGAAATTCCTCAGGGATCCTTGCCTTAAGGGAAGGTGAGCATGCCGAAGGTTAAACTTAAGGCACCGTTACGCTCATCCGCTGCACGGTATGCGCGCTAAAATAGCCGAGCGCACCGCCGCTGATATTTGAATCGGGGTTCGATGGTGTCGTGCCGCCGCCCGGACCACGTCCTGAAGATTGCGTGAGCACATACCAATAGTTATACATCTGCCTGTCTACGCACTGCATCTCCACCTCGATCACGTCGCCTGTCTTTACAGACTCGACATTGTCGCCCCGGTAAAACAGCTGGGTCGAAATATTATTTCCGTTGGTAAACCGGTCATTATACGGAAACGGTCTTTTGATCTGCGTGCCGTTTACAAACATCTTAAAGTGATAGAAATTCGCCTCTGCTGCCGGATCTTTAAAATTGACATACAGTTCTTTCTGTTCTTCATTGAAAAATGTCTCTGTAGCAATGCTAAGGGAGTCGAGCACAACGCGCGCCGGCATCACTGATGTGGCTGTGTATGTTTTTCCTTCTGCAGTTACCTCAAGCTTGTAACTCCGGCCTGAGCGCCCGCGAAACAGGCGCCTGTATACGCCCGGTTCGGCCTCGGTAAATGACAGGATCGTACCCATATTGTCGGTTACCCGCACGGTAGCACCGCGTACCGCCGGAAATACAGATTGCTCTGTGTAGGCCACAGATTTGCTCAGTCTGATCACCTGCGATGTCGTCTCATCTGTAATCGCTCCCTCAATCACCAGCTGCGGTTCGGCATTCGTGGTATCGATCTCAATGACCTTTTCGCAGCCCTGAAAACCAAGGGCGGCTGCAATTAACATCAGCAGGAAAATATGCGGTTTTTTCATCTGTTAAAATTTAAAGTTCCAGGTAACTGAAGGAATAATGCCGAATAATGATGTCTGAACGGCTTCAGTTCGCGTCGGATCATGTTCTACGTTGCGGAAATCGATTGAATATGGATTTTTTCGATTCAGCACGTTATATACGCCAAAAGACCAGCTGGACTGGAAGCGACCGCCTGGTTTGCCTTCAAGTGTAGCACTCAGGTCGAGCCGGCTGTTGTAAGGCATGCGTCCGCCATTGCGTTCAGTGTAATAATAAGTTGTCGTACCGTTTACCTGGTATTTACCGGCCGGATACGTCACAGCGTTTCCTGTTCCGTAGATATAACTTCCGGAGAATGTCCAGCGCTGATTCAGGTTATAAATGCCAACAACAGCGACATCATGCGTGCGGTCATATTTTGCCGGAAAGTAGTTGCCATCATTTATCCCCGCGAACTGCCGTTCGGTGCGCGAGAGGGTATACCCTACCCAGCCGTTCAGCTTACCATATTTCTTTTTGAAAAAAAGTTCGATACCGTACGCCCTTCCCGTTCCGTACAGCAACTCAGATTCTACCTGCGTATTGGCCAGCAGCTCGGCTCCATTTTTATACTCGATCTGGTTGTCAAGCGATTTATAATAGAGCTCTGTAGAAAACTCGTAGGCATTTTCTGCAAAATTGCGGAAGTAACCTACCGCAAACTGATCGGCAATCTCCGGCCTGATGTTGTTGCTGCTTAACACGTACTGATCTGCGGGACTTCCCGCATTTGAGTTACTCAAAATGTGAATATTTTGTGTATTGCGGTTGTACGAAGCTTTGAATGACTGCTCATCCGTAAAGCGGTAACTCAATGACAGTCTTGGTTCGAGGTTATAATAACTTTTGTAAAATGTTCCCGAACCCACCTGTTCGGTCGAAACGAGCCTGCCTGCCGCATCATAATTGTTAAAGGTACCGGGCCCCAGCAGCGAAAAGGCACTGAAACGCAGCCCGTACAGCAAGTTAAGTCTTGGCGATACCGTCCATTCGTCTGAAATGTATGCTGCAGCTTCAATACCATACCTGCGTTGTTGCCTCAGCGGGTTGATGCTTGAACCGGCCTGCGACTCGATCTCGATCGGTGAAACGCGGTGATGAATACCCTGCAGACCGAATCTGAAGGCATGTTTGTTTACAAAATACTGGAAATCCTGTTTCAGGTTGAAATCGCGGATCAGTGAGGTCGCTTTAAAATTTACATCATCATCAAGCAGGGTGACTGAAAAGTTATAATTATTATAGATGAGCGATGTGTTGCTGAACAAACTGTTGTTAAAAATGTGGTTGTACCTGATGGTGGTGGTAACATTGCCCCAATTGTTCTGAAAGAGGTCTTTGACACCGATGTTGTCCTTGCCAAAATAACCCGAAATATAGAGAATGTTCCGGTCGTCGAACTTATAGTTCATCTTGGCGTTAATGTCGTAGAAGTTCAGTGCGCTGCCGTTAAGTAATGAGTCTGATGATGCTTTCAAGAATACATCCAGGTAGGTACGCCGTGCACTGAACATGAAAGATGCCTTGTCTTTGATCAGTGGCCCCTCTGCCTTAATACGCGAAGCGATTAAACCGATGCCGCCCTGAAATGCAAAGTTCTTGTAATTGCCTTCATTCATTTTCACATCGAGTACCGATGACAGGCGCCCGCCGTACTGGGCTGGCATGCCGCCTTTGTACAACGAGACATCTTTAACCGCGTCGGCATTAAACGTTGAAAAAAAGCCGAGCAGGTGCGATGAGTTGTAAACGACCGCCTCATCAAGTAGAATCAGGTTTTGATCTGATGCCCCTCCGCGCACATAAAAACCGGTATTGCCTTCGCCTCCCGATTTTACACCGGGTAAAAGCTGAATGCTGCGCAGCACATCTTTCTCACCCAGCAGCACCGGAATGTTATTCAGCGCTTTCATATCTACTTTCTCAAGGCCCATCTGCGCACTGCGTACATTTTCATCTTTCCGCGCATTTGCCCTTACCACAACCTCCTCAAGGTCGCTGATGTTTTTAAGCTCCGGATTGAAGCGCTGGTCTTTGTTAAGTACAATAGCTTTATTTAATTGTTCATAACCGACAAAAGTTACAGTCAGCGTATATTGCCCCTGTGGCATGGTGAGCGCATAATAGCCGTATGCATTACTGGTTGTTACATAATTGTTCCCGGCTCTGACCGTTGCACCGATCATGGCCTCGCCTGTCGCTGCGTCGCGAACGGTTCCGCTCAGGGTAAATTTCTGTTGCGCTTTCAGGTTCAGAAAAAAAAGGAGGGAGATCAGGGTCAGAAAGGTTGTCTTCAAGTCTGGATGCAACTATATTAAATTAATGAACTGCCTAAAGGTACAAATCATGAACAGATACGAAAAACCCGGCTGCAGTTTTCTTTGCTACAGCCGGGTTTTTATTATAATTTAACAATTTTCTAATGAGCACTTAATTTTCCGGACTACTTTCAGGGATGTCCAGGCACTTAAGCCCCTCGTTTGTCATAATCCAGTTGCTGTATTCTCGCTCTGCGTGTTCTTCATCATTCAGACACGACCAGATATAGTAGTTCTGAATATACCCGTTTACCTTGCGGTTAATGCGGAGCCTTGTGCCAACCGGCACCTGAAGCAGCAGGCGTATTTCCTGATTACGCCAGCGTTCTTTGTTACCTACACGTGGTTTCGGGCTGAAATTCAGAACAGAATCCTGCTGTACAAATTTGTAACGGATATTCTGTGCATTGCGCAATGCCTGCTCAAATGTTCTGCCGTTCGATGAATAGTTTTCGCTTAAAATCATCCTGCCTGCCTCGCTCTTCACAATTTCCAGCCGCATGTTGTTCGGGGATACAAATGGCCTGTCGCCTGTGTTCAGCACCACATGCCGATCTGACGGATAATTGCCAAGCCCATAACGCACGCTGTCGCTTTTACTGAAAAGTTCTGTATTGTCGAGTTCCAGACGATACGCGGGGTATGCCTTTACAGCCTGCTGCCGGTTAAATTCGGCTACCTCACGGAATTCTGTCGATACGCGGGCAGCCATGTAAACCCCGACACCAACACCGGCAAGCCAGATAATCAACAAACTGAAAGAGGTAATTTTATTTACCGGCCGGTCGGTAAACGCCACCCGGATGGAAAACAACACCAGCGCCAGAACCGGAATGAAAAACAGGACAAACGCCGTGATGGCGATAGGCACCTGCAGGTGCTCATCTACCGCGTTCATCGGGAAATAATTGCTTACCTCGTAATCCCAGAAACCTAGAAATGCAACCAGACCAATAAAAAAAGTAAGCAGCATGGCGAAACCAAAAGCAATGATGCAGATCGCTGCGATCTTGATCAGGATCCGGCCCAGTACACGCAGAAAGCGGCCGATTGCATCAAAAAACTCCCGTATAAATGAACCTGCCTGGCGGCCTGCCGGACCAAACCGCTCATCGAGCGCCGCCATCTCCTCGTCAAAGTTCTTTTTGAAATTTCGCAGGTTTAGTTGTTCGCCACGCATAGCCATTTTTTCCGGTCTTGTTTCAGCCTTGGGCATAATGATCCACAAAATCAGGTAAACCAGCAGTCCGGAACCGCCCAGCAATACCAGCAGCACAAGTGCTACGCGCACCAGGTTCACATCAATACCAAGGTAATGGCCCACGCCCGAACATACGCCTGCAACCACGCGGTTATCCATGTCGCGAAATAACTTTCGCGGCTGTGGTTCTGAAAATTCCGGTTCAAAACTCCGCTCGCGCAGGGTCTCGTCGGCAACGGCCTCCGCCCCTTCAGCAAAATCACTTACGCTTCCCATCTGGGCGACCACAGCCTGCACATCTTCGAGCGATGCAAGTTGTTTGTTGTCGCCACGCATTCTGCCCAACAGCAGCTCGGCAATTCGGTTTTCTATATCGGTAACAATTTCAAAATCGTCAGCACTATGGGCAAAATGCGCCTTAACCTCGTTCAGGTAGATAGTCAATGCCTCGTACGCATCTTCCTCCAGGTGGATGATTGAATTTCCTATATTTATGATCGTCGTCTTTTTCATGATCTTTTATATGTCCGGCTGTCTGCCGTTATGCTTGGTTAGAGTTATCGTCTTTCATTAATTGCTGCGCTGTGCGGACGGCAAACGACAGTTCGTTCCAGGTACCGTCCAGCTGGCCGAGAAAAGCGCGGCCGTCTACCGTCAGATTATAATATTTGCGTGGAGGCCCTGAGGTCGATTCGACCCAGTTATAGCTTAACAACCCATTGTTCTTCAGCCTGGTAAGCAAGGGATACAGTGTTCCCTCCACAACTAGTAAACGGGCATTCCGCAACTCCGTAATGATGTCTGAGGCGTAAATCTCCCCGCGGGAAATGATCAGAAGTACGCAGTACTCCAGGATCCCCTTACGCATTTGTGTTTGTGTATTCTCTGCTAACATATTACAAAGATATATGTCTTGCTAGGTAATATGCAATACATAGTACCATATAAAAATACAAAATATTGATTATCAAGATTCTAAAATTTCAATATTCGCTTTACACCCGGTTAAAGGTTCTGACAAAGCATCTTTTTTGCCTTGAACAAACCGGCTTTGTGCTGCTGGCAACGTAAAAAATGCGAGCGCCTGTTGGTACATTCACTAACCTTTCGGCAATTCGTTATTGTCTGCAGATACATTATATTTACTGCGGGATCAACACCGGTTTGTATTCATGGAACCTTTTAACATTAAAAAACTTGCACAGGCCCTCAACCTGTCTACGTCGACTGTTTCGAGGGCTTTTCGCGATAATGCCGACATCAGTGCGGCGACAAAAGAGCGCATCCTGACCATGGCCCGGGAGATGAATTACCAGCCAAACCACTATGCCAGTAACCTTCGTGAACAAAAAAGCCGAACAATTGCCATCATCGTCCCCGAACTAGCCAATGATTATTTTTCGCAGGTCATTCACGGTATTGAACGTGTTGCACGGGCCCGGGACCACCATATCCTGATCTATGTAACCGACGATGATTATGAGAAAGAGCTAGCTTTTATCCGCCACCTGCATAACGGACGCGCAGATGGCATCATCATGTCTGCCTCAGGCGAAGCCAATGACCATACCTATCTGAAGAACCTGCCTCATCAGCGGCTGCCACTTGTATTTTTTGACCGTGTCTACGAAGACATTGCTTGTCCGCGAATCACCACAAACGACTACGACAGCAGTTTTCAGGCAACGAGGCACCTCATCAAACAAGGCTGTAAACGAATTGCGTATCTGGCGGTGAACAAAAACCTGTCTATCGGCAAAACACGCATGCAGGGTTATATTGATGCCCTGCTGAAATACAAACTGCCCGTTGATGATCAACTGATTATTGACTGCTCGAACAGTTATGCGGAAAACAGCCGGATCATTAAGGAAATGTTGCAGCAGTTGCAGCCCGATGGTGTCTTCACATCTGTTGAGCGTCTTGCGTTTGCAACCTATTATGCCTGTTATGACCTGGGCATCAGCATCCCAGGCGAGCTGAAAGTGATCAGTTTTTCAAGTCTTGAAATCGCTGCGCTGTTAAACCCTTCGCTGAGTACAATTACCCAGCCTGCGGCGGATATAGGTCGCGAGGCGGCACGCATGCTCTTCCGGATATTCGAAGATCCGGCGCTGGCAGGCAGTCAGGAAGAACTGGTACTCCATTCCCGGCTTATCAAAAGACATTCATCAGCCGTTGATTTTTAGGTTGGTATGATCCGGCGGGAAAATTCAATCTTTGGCTACATAAACAACCGTAAAATTAATACGCTTTAAGTTTCCTGTACGCAGGCATTTTATAGTTTTGAATATGGATTCCAGACGCGAGTTTTTAAAAAAGGCAGCCCTGCTATCGGGTGCCGCAGGTCTATCGGGAATGCTGCCCGCCTCCATCGAGCGGGCCATGGCCATTACAGCAGATCCGGGCACCAGCTTTTATGATGCCGAACATGTTGTTTTCCTGATGCAGGAGAACCGGTCATTTGACCACCTGTTTGGCAGTCTGAAGGGCGTTCGCGGGTTCAACGACCCCCGGGCAATACGCCTGCCGAACAACAACAAGGTTTGGCTGCAGGATGCAAAAGATGGCAAAACACACGCGCCTTTCCATGTAGATATTCAGAAGACGAAGATTACCTGGCAGGGCGGTTTACCTCACTCCTGGTCCGATCAGCTTGCCGCACGAAACGGCGGACACTACGACAAGTGGGTACCGGTAAAATCACTGATGAGCCTGGGGCATTACAAGCGTAGCGATGTGCCATTCTATTACGCACTTGCAGATGCCTTTACCATCTGTGATCATTATTTCTGTTCTTCCTTAACGGGTACCACGCCAAACAGGCTTTTCTTCTGGACAGGCACAGTACGACCCAGACAAACCGGTGCGGCTATGGCCGTTGTAAATAATTCGCAGGCGGAGTCGCGCACCAATACTTTTATTGACTGGCAGACCTTTCCAGAGTTACTGGAAGACAATAACATCAGCTGGCGTATTTATCAGAATGAATTGTGGACCAGCAACCTGAAAGAAGGGAAAGACGAGTGGCTGGGCAATTATGGCGACAACGCCGTTGAGTATGTGCGGCGGCACCGGGTTAAACTTTCGGCCTGGTTCAGAAAAAACGGCGATCCGACCGCGAAACCTCCGCTTAGTCCCGAGCAGGTTACGGCGCGGTACGAACGGCTGAGTCAGCGCGAAAAAAATTTGATTGATAAGGCATTCAGCACAAACATCGACAATCCTGGTTATCTTGAGCTTGAACCCTATACCTTCACAAATGACAAGGGCGAAAAACAGACTATCGATTTGCCAAAGGAGGACATTTTCCACCAGTTCAGAAAAGATGCAGACAACGGAACATTGCCGATGGTATCCTGGCTGGTGGCTCCCGAGCGGTTTTCTGACCACACAAGCGCGCCTCTATATGGCACCTGGTATGTTTCAGAGGCGCTCGATATCCTGACACGCAATCCGGAGGTATGGAAAAAAACGATCTTCATTTTGAACTATGATGAGAACGACGGGTATTTCGACCATTTGCCTCCATTTGCAGCGCCCCGGCATGATGATCCTGAAACAGGTCGCGTAACACCCGGCATTGATGCCAGACCTGATTTTGAATACCGCAAAGGCAGCCCGATCGGCCTTGGGTACCGTGTGCCCATGCTGGTGGCCTCACCCTGGAGCCGCGGAGGTTATGTGAACTCCCAGGTTTTTGACCACACTTCGACACTGATGTTCCTGGAGAACTTTTTAAGTCGCAAAACCGGTCGCAAAATCTACAATCCGAATATCAGCAGCTGGAGACGCGCGGTATGCGGCGATCTGAGCTCTGTATTTCGTCCATACCAGGGCGAGAAACTCCGCACACCGGCCTCACTCAGGCGCGATCAGGTGGTAAACGCTATTCAGAATGCCCGGAATAAACCCGAGCAGCTTACCCCCGCAGCACTTAGCGACATTGAAATAAAAAGTTACAATACGTTATTACCCTTTGATAAAAAGGCTCTTGCAAGAATGAGCCGACAGGAGAAAGGCAGCAGCAAAGCCTGTGCACTGCCCTATGCGCTTTACGCAGACGCGGGCGTCAGCAACGGAAAACTTAACATACAGATGGAGGCTGCGCGTTACAATTTCGGTAACGTTACGGCAACGGGTGCGGCATTTCAGGTATATGCACGCAGCAGTTATGGGGGCGAAACCGGCAAAAACCGGGATTATGCGCTCGAAGCAGGCTCAACTCTTGAAGACAGCTGGGACGTCGGCGCCTTTGCCGATGGCCGTTATAACCTGCATCTGCACGGGCCGAATGGTTTTTTCAGAGCTTTTACCGGCGACGACCACGACGCCCCGCTCCTGGTTAGCTGCCGCTATGAAAAAGGAAGCCTGCTGCGAACCCGCTCAACCGGAAACCTGGTGTTGATCCTAAAAAACGCCGGAAACCAAACCTATCGGGTGATCTTGCAGGAAAGCACCTACAACAGGCGAC
This sequence comes from Pedobacter sp. SYP-B3415, assembly GCF_004138205.1. Lineage (GTDB taxonomy): Bacteria > Bacteroidota > Bacteroidia > Sphingobacteriales > Sphingobacteriaceae > Pedobacter. The sequence continues at coordinate 173,619 of NZ_RXNQ01000032.1, read as the reverse complement.
GGCTGGAGATTCCGGTGCCCGCAGGCGAGGAACGTGCGGTGCCCTTTAACCTGCAAAGCAGTCACGGCTGGTATGACATCAGCCTCAGCCTTGAAGAAGGAGCATGGTCACGCCAGTATGCCGGACATGTGGAAACAGAGAAGGAGTCGATGACCGATCCGTATATGGGTGGTCAGGCTTAAACAAAAAAAAAGCATCCGGTACTAAACCGGATGCTTTTGCGTGTATGATGGACACAAAGCTGCAGCTTTGTGGATGTTACTAAGAGAAAATTACGGCTCCTGTAATTACCGCGGCCAGCAGTGCCAGCATCACGATGCGGTCTATTGTGACCCACTGACCTTTAGTAAGTTTTTCTTGCTTCTTGCTTTCTTCCAGGCTCCTCTGCCTTGCATATCCCGGAATAACGGTTCCCAACTTTGCTAACATAACAGGTGATGTTTTTCTTACTCTGTTACAAACAGGTTGCCAGAATTTCAGACACCCGATAAACTGTTGAAAACTCAGTAATTTTTGTTAAAATCAAGGTTATTTATCACTTTTTTGTTTGTAAATCAGGTATTTGCCACGTAATTAGAGCCAGGCGCACTCTTGGGTGTGTCACGATTTCGGTACAGCCCGAAGCTCCGCGCGCATTAAAAACACATTGTAGGGTTTCCACATGGACATAAGAAAATAAAAGCCATGTTTGTCAAGTTGAGGATGAATGAACGCTCCATATAGTCCGGGATAGCGTCGCGCGTCTGCCAGTACCTGTTCTGCAGACCACGGTCCGGTAAGTGCTGAAGCCCGGCGCAGAACCAGCGCATGTCTTTTTTCATTTAAATAGGTCAGCAGCCAGCATCGCAAGTGTGGGTGCCAGATTACAGAAAGCTCACCGGCAGGCGCATCAAACAAGTCTGTCGCTTCATCTTCGCGGTTGGTTACCCATCCTTTTTCTTTATTCCAATACGCCCAATGCGCTTTTGATGCGAAGTTTTTCTGCTTCACGCGTGCCAGCCTGATGCGTCCCCAGCGACCAGCAGGCGTTGCTAACGTATAAATATAATCGCCTTTTACCGCAAACCCGCCTTGCGCAAAATTACTCCCTGCATTAAAAGTAAAGTTCCTGACTCTTTCCCAGGTCCTGCCCAGGTTGGCTGATGTATACAGGCCGGAGAAGTTTGTTATCCATCGCCCCGGCCCAAGCCACTTTCGTACATCCATGTATTGAACATATTCTTTGCCCGCTGCGTGAATAGCGGCCGTTGGAATAGTGGTATGACTGCCTTTACCATCTGTGGTATGCGGGCTGAATATTACTTCTGCAGCGCCTTTTTTACCCGGCGAAGAGAACATATCATCAATGTGAAGGCCATCTTCAAGCCCGGAGTCTGAGGAAAAGGCAAGGAGGTTGGAGCGCCAGTTCCCTGCCTTGCCGGGCCCGCCCTCAGGCACCGGGAAAAACTCAGTCCCATATGAATCGCCGAACCATAGGCCTACCTTGCCATCTCCCATTCTCCAGGCTATTCCCAGATCGGTACCGCCCAGATCGAAGCGTGCAGCCGTGTTGTTTGGGTTCGGAAAGCGCTCACCATTGATGCTGTTGCCGGTAACCCGCGAAATGCGTGTTACCCGGATTGTATCTGACTGCCCGGCCCGAAGTTCCGTACTCGAAAAGACGGTCATTAACAAGAAGACATAGGTTACTAATCGATGCATAACATACTTAAACGTTTAAGCTCAAAGCTAGTAATTTCCAGCTAATTGCGCGGCCACAAGAAAAAGCCGCTCTGAAACCAGAGCGGCTGTATGATATACTGTTTCTTGCAGAACGCCGGATGCTGATCCTGGCGGCTGCATTACTTCCGAACCCTGACCGGAAAGGGAGGCCTTACAGGTTGTGCCGGCGGGTTTTGCCTGAGTTCCTCCATGGCAATACTGATGGCTTTCTCAAGCTGCGGGTCGCGGCCTGCGATTACGTCGGCGGGTGTTTGTTCAACCTCGATATCCGGGGCGACACCCTCATTTTCGACAATAAAACCATCCTTGGTCCAGATAGCCACGTTTGGTGCTGTCAGGCTTCCACCGTCGAGCAATTCGGGAAAACCGAGAATGCCGACCAGTCCGCCCCATGTCCGTTTGCCGACAAGTGTACCTACCTTAAATTTGCGGAACATCCAGGGAAGCATATCGCCGCCTGATCCTGCTGTTTCATCGGTAATCATAATCTTTGGTCCCTGGATGGAACCGCTTGGCGTTTTCAGGTCCATGCCGTAGCGCATATGCCAATGCGCCTGGTAGGGGTTCTGGAGCAGATTGATGTAATAATCGGCCAGCTGCCCGCCTCCATTGAAACGTTCATCGACGATCACGGCCTTCCGGTTTGCCTGCGGAAAAAAGTATCGCTTAAAGTAATCATGCCCCTCTCCTGCTGTATTCGGAACATACACATAGGCAACCTGCCCGTTGGTGGCTTGCGTTACCTTTTTCAAATTTCCTTCTACCCAGTCGCGGTTGCGCAAAGCCGCTTCGCTGGTAATTGGCACAACTTTTACCACGCGCGTGCCTGTCCCATTGACATTTGACGAAAGGGTAAGTTCTGTAATTTTCCCTGCGGTGTTCTCGAAGTATTCATACAGATTTTCTTCCGCCCGCACTTCACGGCCATTTACGGCCAGCAGGTAATCACCAACATGGGCATCAACGCCGGGCTCGGTCAAAGGCGACCGCAGATAAGGTGTCCAGTTCAGTCCGCCGTAAATTTTCCTGATCCGGTAACGGCCGTTCTGCACTTCATAATCAGCACCAAGCAGGCCACCATTGATCCTGCTGGCGTTATTTAAATAGTCGCCCCCATTGGTGATGTAATGGTGTCCAACGGCGAGTTCGCTGCACATCCATTGTATCAGTACGTTCAAGTCATTACGGCAAGCAAGATCCGGCAGAAAAGCCGCGTATTTTTTCTTCATGGCTACCCAGTCGGCTCCGTGCATCCCCGGGTCATAAAAATAGTCTCGGTTCATCCGCCAGGCTTCATCGAACATCTGCTGCCACTCAGCCCGCGGATCGATCTTGACCTGCAGCACATCGGTATTCAGCATGCCCTTGCCCGGTTCGGGCTTCTCGCCGGCATTGCTGATGTAGTACCGCCCGCCTGCGTTGTATATCATCTTTTTCCCATCGGCAGACAAGCCATAGAAATACATGTCCATCACTTCGCTATCGCTGCGTTTGGTAAAGCTGTAGCGATGAAGTTTGGGAGCGCCGTTGCCCGGCATTTCGATATACAACAAATCGCCATTGGCCGCAACGCCGAGGTTGCCGAAGTTCGAGGGCCCCAGGGGCAGGTCGATGATCCTGTTTTCTATACCTTCCCAATCAATTTTAAAGGCCGGGTTGCTGGTTGTGGTTGTCGTTCTGACGGTTTTTTTGCCTTTGCTGGTCGTCGTTGTTTTTTCTACAGTAACCACTTCCGGTTTAACCGGTTCCTCGTCATTCTCGCGGAACAACGGTGAAGGGGTAGATTTTTGCAGGGTAACCAGGTAAATGGAAGCGGTTCGGCGCATGTCTGCGTTTGATTGGTCAAACCAGTTGACGACCGGGCCTGCGTCTGTCGACGCAAAGAAATAGAGAAACTTCCCGTCGCGGCTAAATTTCGCTTCGTCAGCATCACTCAGGCCATCTGTAAGCGCATAACTTTTGTTTTCATCGGCAGACCAGAGGTAAATGCGCCTGAAATTTGTTCCTGTGATTACCGTATAGGCCAGCCATTTGGAATCGGGCGAATAGTCCGAAGCCATATCATGGAAAGCGCCCGGCGTGTACACCTCATCAGCAGCCACCTTTCTGATCCGGCCATCCGATACGCTCAGTACATACAAGTTGCGCCCATTGTCTACGTAACTGATCAATTTTCCATCGGGCGACCATTTCGGATAAGCATAAAAGCCTGTACCTTCCAGCTTAAAATCTTTGACAGCCCCTTTCCCATCCTGGGATTTGATGTGCAGGCGATATTCACCCGAGGCATCGGTCAGGTAGGCAATCCACCGGCCATCTGCCGACCACGCCGGGTGTTTTTCATGGGTGCCGGTGGTTTGTGTCAGGTTGCGGTAGTCGCCTTTTTGCGCAGGCACCGTGAGAATATCGCCACGGAAGCCGATAACCGCCCTTGAACCCGACGGCGAAACATCTGCGCTGCGCACGTACGCGCTGCCGGTGGCGAAACGCTCGCGCAGTTCCAGCAGATCTGCTGCAATTCCGATCGTCAGTTTCCTTGCCGTACCCGGTTCAGGATCAAACGTATGCAGGTAACCTGCCTGCTCAAAAACGATCTTGCCGCTTCCGGCCGAGGCATTGAGGATCGGAAAATCGGTATAGAAGGTCAGCTGCTTTACAGCTTTCGTATTCAGATCATAGGAAAACAGGTTGAACTCGCCGTTGCGGTCGCTGCGGAAATAAATAGTTTGTCCCATCCACATCGGTCCGCTGTCGTTGCACCCTCCGGCAGGCTGCGGAATCTTAACGATGCTATTATCTGCAAAATTGAACAGCCAGATATTGGCGATTGAGCCGCCCCGGTAGTTTTTCCATTGTTTAAAGGCATCGGCGATGGGTGTATAAGCCATGAACTTGCCATCAGGCGAATAGGCTGCATGAAACGCATTGGGAATCTTCAGCTGAAATTCCTGACCTCCGGTTACGGGCACGGTGAACAGCTGCGTGTAGCGGTTGTTTGAGGCCGCGCGGGATGAACTGAACAGTACAGATTTCCCATCGGGCGAAAAGCCCCGAACCAGATCGTTGCCCGGGTGCCAGGTAAGGCGTTTGGGTACACCACCTGCCGCCGGCACCACAAATACATCTGTGTTGCCGTCATACTGTGCACTGAAGGCAACCAGTTTCCCGTCTGGCGACAGGTAGGGATTGCTTTCGGCGCCGCTACTTACGGTTAACCGGCGGGGCTGGCTGCCATCGGCATTAGCCACCCAAAGGTCTTGGGCATAGATAAAAGCTACGTTGCCACCACCAATGGTGGGCTGCGACAGCATCCGGGTGTCTTTGGTGTCGACGGCAAAAGCCATTACAGGCAGCGCGGACAGGATTCCGGCCACCCTGATCAGGGGCAAAAATAGTTTTCTTAGCATATAGCTGGTCTGGTTTATATAGAGGACGATGATTTCAACAGAAAGGTAGCAAGTAAATTCGAAAAATTTTAGCCCCTTTGGCCCTGGCGAGATCTGTTTTCAAAAAAACCATTACATTTGTTTCACCAGACTTCGTAGCTCAGTTGGTAGAGCAACAGACTCTTAATCTGTGGGTCCTGAGTTCGAGCCTCAGCGGGGTCACAGAGTGACAAAAGCCATGCGCATGCGTGGCTTTTCTTTTATGCGAAGCAGAAAAGCCTGAGGCGAGAAGTTTATCCCGAGGAACCGAGGGAACGCTCAGCGGGGTCACGGAGTGACAAAAGCCATGCGCATGCGTGGCTTTTCTTTTATGCGAAGCAGAAAAGCCTGAGGCGAGAAGTTTATCCCGAGGAACCGAGGGAACGCTCAGCGGGGTCACGGAGTGACAAAAGCCATGCGCATGCGTGGCTTTTCTTTTATGCGAAGCAGAAAAGCCTGAGGCGAGAAGTTTATCCCGAGGAACCGAGGGAACGCTCAGCGGGGTCACGGGGTGACAAAAGCCATGCGCATGCGTGGCTTTTCTTTTGTGCGAAGAAGAAAAGCCTGAGGCGAGAAGTTTATCCCGAGAAACCGAGGGAACGCTCAGCGGGATCACAAAATGACTTACCGTAAGCCCAACGTACTTTGATTACGGTTCTCTTATTTATAACTGTATTGACTCTTTCTATTTCCATTCAAGTTCATTTGAACTAATTTTAGATAATCTATGAAATGGATCACAAGAGAAAAACCGAAAATTGACCGCATCGCCTGTCCTTGGCTGATTAAACGCTTTATTGATGCGGATGCGGAAATCATTTACGTTCCGACTGACCAGGTAATTGCTAAAGCACTTGAATTGGACGCAACACCGTTTGACATGCCGGAAGTAGAATACAGCCATTATGATGACCGTTGTACATTTGATTATTTCATCAAAAAACATCGGTTAAAAAATGCCGTATTCTAAGACTTATCAAAATTTTTTTTGAACTCGGCGACATTTATAAATGCCAGAAATCTTTGAGTTGAACTCTCTAATTTATTGATACAAAAATTTAGAGTATTCGTACTGACTTTTACCAAAATTATCGGCCAACTCTTTAAAACGATTATTTTTTTTATCGCTGCCAAACATGCAAAAAACGCTTCTAACACTCTTGTTTTCTAAAACTGGCAAGAGATTTTCTGGCTCCTGATTTTGAGCCATCGTGTATATGAATTCTGTTAACGAAGAAGCGGTTCTTAAGCTATCAACCTTATTCAATCCTTTCAAATTTTCAAGTTCAAGGCGTTTAAGCTTGTTTAATTTATTGAAATCAGGAAGCTCTTTAATATTCGGAAGAGATTGAATAAACAAGTGTTGCAAAGCTGTTAAATCAGAAATGAATGTTATATCGGATAATTCTCTTACTTGCCAGAGTTCCAGGTATTTTAAGTTTGGAAGAGATTTTAACGCGTTAAAATCTTTGATTCCCCCCAATTTCACATCAACCGACCATAGTTCTTTTAAACCGCTTAAAAAGTTTAAGTTTGGAGTTGAAATAGATCTTAATGTAATTTCTTTCAATTTCTTCAAAGAATTAACAGCATCTATGCCTTTTGACTGTGCTTCGAGATATAGCTCTTCCAGATTAACAAATCTCGCGATCGCATCAATCTTCGGTTTTTTTGACCGTGTTTGATGTAAGTAGAGTTGTTTCAAATTTGGATTGATTTCATATAGAAAATCAAAATTGTCCAGTTCAAAAATTCCAACACCTAGAGTTTCAAGGTTTTTTAGCTCTGTGACAACTTCAATTTCTTTCGCATTTCTGAGACAATCCGCAGAGACCTTTCTTAATGATGGCATTTGTCTTAGGAAGCTTAAATTGCATTCTTCCAAATAATGGCCGTAAACCCTTAATGCGATATCTGGTCGCTGAGAAAAAATAACATCGTCTAATAAGCCAATTTCTTGTTCGTCAAGCGGTGAAGAAAACTGAATTGACGAAGTGATAGGATCATTCGCCAATGGTCTTAGGTCTTCTTTTTTAAAGCCTTTGGAAACTTCGTATTGCCCAATAATCTTGTTAACAGCATGTATAGCCATATTTGAAGAGTAATAGTTTAGGTGATAGTCATTGATTCAACAAATATACTATTATGATTATCAAGCTTAAACTACAGTGGCCTTTAGCGAAATTATTAGTTTCTTAACAAACATTTCATCTTATCACTCTCACAAAGTTCAGTTCCATTCAGAACCTGTAAAGGGTATATAAACAGCTTCGTCCGCTACGCTACCTTCGCTGCCCTTTACAGAACCTGCCTGGAAGCTGCTGCGGTGTTTAAGCGTTAAGATGCTACCAAACTAAGCTGCATATTTCGCCAATTCAACATAACCTGATTGTCGGTTAATAAGAGCAAACATGCGGGCGAGAATCTTATTACGAAGAACATTTATCGTACTCATCTTGCTTTTGCCTTCGCTTACTCTCCTCAGGTAATATGCTCGTAGCTCTTTGTTATGAATGATAGCACTGATTGCAGCCAAATGAAGCAGCTTTTTAAGCTGTTTATTAGCCAAATGGCTAACCTGCGTTTTTCCTCTGACGCTTGTGCCGGACGTATGTTCAAAAGGAGCCGTTCCAATATAACAAGCGAACTTTCGCCAGCTGGTAAAACGGGTAAAGTTATGGGTACTTGTAATCATATTCGCTGCAATGACAGGCCCAATACCTTTCATGCTGGTTAGCAGGTCATAGGTCTTCTTTAAAGAAACATCACTATCAATAATACTTAATATCTGCGCATCTAAGCTTTTGATCTGCGTGGTCAAGTGACCGATCATGCTTTTATAGACCTCAAACATCTCAGCATTGTCGGCTATCCCTAGTAACAAACGCTGTTCTTTTAAAGTTGCTTCGAAGCCGCCCCTGTCACGTACCAGGCGGTCGCGCAAGGTCAACAGCGTTTGAAGTTTGAGTATACTTTTTGCTGGCAATACGGATGGTTTGATATCGTCCCGGTGTAGCCAGGCATAATTAGCAATGCGTTTGGCATCAATAAAATCGCTTTTACCTCGGTGCATACCCAGTGACTTCTTGATCTCCAATGGAGAAATCATTGCGAATGGAATATTGGCTTCCTGTAAATGAATAGCTAGTCCAATGCTATACATGCCCGTATGCTCAAAGCATACTATAATACCACCGTGATCGACGCTTGGAAGAAGTTTTTTAGTCCATATTAATAGCGCTGTGAAGCCCTTGATATTATTAGCAAACGTTTTGCAAGCATTGCTGCCTCGCACATGTGCATCAATAGTCAGCTTGGAAACATCTACGCCTACAAAATTTGAGAAGTTCATAGTTCGTCAGTTTAAGAATAAAAAAACCCGTTAAAAGATATGCCGGTGACTAATGCCTTTATAAGACCTTAATGTCTACTATTCTAACTGGTCACGACATGATCCTGTGATTTGGAGCAGAGACTAATACGGCGCATAGGTCATTAACCTAGCCCTTGACTGAGTTCACCCTGATCCTTATCAACAAGATAGTTACTTTTAACTAATGACAAATCTAAAGGCCCTTGACAAAATAGCCGCTATCGTCCGGGGAGCGGATACTGACCGCCATGATTTTGCGCCACAGTCAGCAGGACTGGAAGCAATATTTTCGGGGCTGGCTTACCATAGTTCTGATGACCAGGAATTACTCGCGTTCGGAATGCGCATATATGATGGCTTGTATAGCTGGGCAAAGCACCTTTACAAAAAAAAGCATACGGAGGCCGGGCCTGTAGAGAAAATGTTATTGGAGATATATAATAAATATCTCCAGGATAACAAGGGAAAGAAAGCCCCGGTCTGGGCAAAAGAACTCAAAGAAATGATACAAGATCAGATGGACACTAATATGAGCTTAAGCTTGCAGCAGGTGTCTGACGAACTGGAGATCAACCCTGCTTATCTGTCAAGAGAATTTTCCAAATACTTCGACAACCTTTCGTTCGGAGACTATATCCGCAAAATCCGAATTGAAAAGGCAATGCTGCTGATGGAAACTACAAAATATTCTTTGACGGAAATTGCGTACCTCACGGGGTTCTCTGACCAAAGTCATTTTAATAGGATCTTTAAAAAGCAGACAGGAGAAAACCCATCTGCTTACAGGAAAAAAGCCCTGAAAGGTAAAGAGGATACAAATAGTTAAATCCGTACAATTTTACCACTCTCTGGTTGTTCAATATTGCAGTTCGATACCATGACTGCTAATGAAAGTAAAACAAAGAAAAATCCAGCCTCTTTACTCACTTGCCGGGATCACTACATATTTCCTGAAACTCGGTACCTGGGGATTTGGCGGCCCTGTAGCCCTTATCGGTTATATACAGCGTGATCTTGTTGAAAATAAAAACTGGCTAACCAAAGAAGAATACAAAGAAGGACTCGCGCTGGCGCAACTGGCACCAGGCCCGTTAGCAGCACAGTTAGGTATTTATATCGGCTTTGTACATTATGGTCTTTTGGGTGCCACGCTTACAGGATTTGCCTTTGTACTACCATCTTTTATCATCGTGGTATTATTAGGAATGGCATACAAAGTGTATGGCGGACTGGCCTGGATGCAGGCGGTATTTTATGGCGTCGGTGCAGCGGTAATTGGCATCATTGTGATGAGCGCTTACAAGCTGACTGTTAAATCCATTAGCAGATTTGAACTGCCGGAAATGAAATCCAAATGGCTATTGTGGCTGTTCTATGTCCTCGGCATTGTGGTTACCGTCATCACCGAACAGGAGGAAGTAATGTTGTTCCTGGCCTGCGGTATTTTGTATATGCTGATCAAGGCACCGCCGAAATGGATTAAAAAACCGACTGCGCTGCCTGCCGGGATACTAGTCAGTACAGGCTTTTGGAATTATGAAGGAAAAACCTTAGAGGAGATCGGCTGGTTCTTTGCCAAAGCCGGGGCATTTGTGTTCGGTAGCGGCCTTGCTATCGTGCCTTTTCTCCACGGCGGTGTGGTTAAGGAATTTGGCTGGCTAACCGAAGGGCAATTCGTTGACTCAGTAGCTGTGGCGATGATCACGCCGGGGCCGGTGGTTATCACTGTTGGTTTTATCGGTTACCTTGTCGGCGGATTTCCGGGAGCCTGCATTGCTGCCCTGGCTACTTTTCTGCCTTGCTATTTATTTACCGTAACTTTAGCGCCATTCTTTAAAAAGATTGCAAAGAACCCCAGTATCAAGGCATTCGTAGACGGTATTACCGCAGCAGTTATCGGCGCATTGGTGGGTTCGGTAATCGTGATCGGTATGCGATCCATCAAAGATATTCCAACTATCCTGATCGCCATAGCGGCGGTACTGGCACTCCTGTATATTAAAAAATTGCAGGAGCCTTGTATCATTGCGGTCGCCGCTGTTATCGGTTTGCTTTTTAAGTTCATTTAAACTACACTTATGCTCATATCATTTACCTATCGTACTATAGCAGTATTCTTATTCGCTTCAGCAATAGTTTTTTCAGCAAAAGCACAGCAGACCGAACAAGCCCACACATACCCGAGAACAACAGGCTATTTTAGTATAATGAACCCAATCGGGACATGGAACAAAGACGGGTTTCATGACAACTTTTCAGAGGTATATACCATTATCTTCCCTTTTGGAATGAACATACTGAAAAGCGATAAGTTCGGGATAAGCTTCGAGGTAGCGCCCGTCATTCGTACAGAGCATTACATTCCAAAAGTTAGTTTTGTATTGTTTCATCCGGGAGCAATGTTCCGCTTTAAGCATGGCTTCACTTTTATAGGCCGTATAGCCTTTGAGACCAATGGCCGCTTCGGATTCACGCCGGTCTTTAACCAGGTGATTAAAAAAGGTAAAGATGCCAGCCTGTTCTTATCTGCTCCCTTTCCTGTTAGATTTGGAAACAATCAGCCAGCTTCTTTGACCACAGGCTTACAGATAGGCGTATCATTTTAGACAACCTATTTTCCTTAGATCCTCTATAAATCGGCTGGAAAATTGCACCTCTGGCTTCACGGCGTGACAAAAGCCATGCGCCTGCGTGGCTTTTCTTTTATGCGAAGAGAAAAGCCTGAGGCGGGAAGTTTATCCCGAGTAACCGAGGGAACGCTCAGCGGGTCACCTGTCTAAGCCGCCTTTAGATAGTTTTTTTTATCGCTGAAGCGAGAAGTTTTCCCGGGGGAACCGCGAACCCGGCTATCGCTTTTTTTTATACTTCGTTAGCCAGGGGGGAAATTCGATGAACCGATGTGATTGCCGGGAAAGCTGGGACCTGCGAAGACCTGGATAACGCAGATTCCTTCAGCAGGTGGCTCCGGGCAAGGCTGATCAATCACTGTTGTCCGGGGAAAGTTTGCGAAAGGCTATGGTTCTTTGGTTTCCGTTAGACGTGAGGCTATGGTATCGAACCGCTCACCGCCGCGGGGGCTCCTTCTTTTTGGCGAAACAGAAGCAACCTGAGGCATAGCCGAAAGCGTTCCTACCATTAAAAACCACATACAAGACATGAACAAACGCTCCGGCTGTGTATCTCTTCTTGCATAAAAGCATCAAAAGTCCTCCGGCGGCGGGAAAAGGCCCGGATTATCCCTGCGCCATTCCGTTCCGGGCTGGTTCCCCTCCTTGGTTCTTCCCAACCTCCTTAAAACAGTGCAAGACTTTTAATACTTTTCTGCGGCGAGAAGATACAAGGCCGGTCCGCACCTATCAGTGGCAGTAATCAGGCTAAACCGCCATCAAAACCACCGCCTGTACGTAAAACCCGCAGACATAGAATACAGGGGGGCTTGATTCAGAAGACTCAGGCAAATACTGCTTGGAGACTGTTCAGAAGGATCTTACTTCATTCAGCCAATTTTTAGCGGACAACAATGGCTGATCAATCCTGAATACGGTCATTATTTGCCCGTTGACTAAGTCGCCGCCCCGCTAATCTGGAAATTCAACCTTAAAGCCAATACCACGCACCGATTCGAACCTGATACGCTCATCATCCTTAAAATATTTGCGCAGCCTCGTCATAAACACATCCAGGCTTCTGCCAAAAAAATAATCGCTCTCGCCCCAGAGCTTTTCCAGAATTTCTTTGCGACTTACAACTTTATGATTGTTTTGGCTCAACAACAGCAAAAGCTCGGTCTCCTTTTCGGTAATGGTCGTAGCACTACCGTTGAAAACGATTTGATACTGCGATGGTAAAAACCTGTAACTTCCAATCTGAATAATCGAAGCCGGCTTATTTGTTTGTCCGCGTTTCAAGATGTTTTTTACCCTCAGCAATAACTCTTCAGGCTCACAAGGTTTGGCAATATAGTCTTCCGCACCCAGTTTTAAGCCTAAGATCCTGTCTATGCTTTGCGCTTTGGCAGTTAGAAAAAGAAAAGGGATGTTGGTATGCTCACTAATGGCCTTAGATAACTCGAAACCGTTCATTTCGGGCATCATCACATCTACAATCGCCAATTGAATGCCCTCCAGCGTCTCTAAGTTTCGTAAAGCATCCAAAGGGTTCGAAAACCAGGTAATTTGAAAGCCGGAAAACTCAAGATATTGTTTTAAGACCAGTCCTAAATCAAGGTCATCTTCTACCAATAAAACATGGTTACGCATTAGGCAAAGAGATGTTAAAGGTTACGCCATTTGCCGCATTTGATGTGAGCTTTATGAGCCCCCGGTATTTATCTACGATGGTCTTGACAAGGTGCAAGCCAAGTCCGAGACCATGTATTTGCAGGTTCTCGGGGCGGCTGACCCTGTAGTATTTGTCGAAAACATAAGGCTGTGCCTCCTCTGGTATGCCAATGCCGTTGTCGCTTACTTCGATAATAATGCATTTTTCAAAGCGCAACTGTACCTTAACTTCAGTGGCCTTGTATTTAACCGAATTTTCTACCAGGTTGTTCAATATCTGCTCAAAATCATTTTTAGGAAGCGTCTGATTATCACGATATTGAATAGTGATACTTAGTTTGACCTGCCCAAACCTGCTTTGAAGGTCGGCGGTAAACGCTTCAAGCTCGGCCAGCGAAAAGAGCTTGCTATCGGAAGACCCACGATATACGGAAGCTGCCACGTTTTCCAGACGTTGAATTTGCCGTTCCATCAGTTTCTTAGAATCGTTGGCGGGCATGGCCGCAACAGTGAACTTCAGCGTGGTTATTGGGGTGTTTAGCTCATGGGCAATTGAATCTATCGAGGTGTAAAGTTCATTTACCTTAAGTTGCTGCAAGCGAAGATTTTTTTGAGTTCTCCAAAACAAGTAGGTTAACAAAACCATGATTGCGAGGCTGACGGAAGATAAAGGGAATATCTTTTTGATGATCAATACTGTGATGTTCAGCAATTCGGCCGATGTTCTGGACCGGATGGTATAGTGATAATGCTCATCTACCTTAAGCTCGGTATTTCTTTCTGAAAAGTTTGTATCCCATTTTCCTTCAGTAAAAACAATTCCGTTACTCACCGGTGCCTGGGTTCTAAACAGCACCAATGACGATCCCGGCTTCAGCAATTCCGCTTTGCTGTTTTCGTCAATTACGGAGTAAATCTCACTGCGGAGCCCAATTTCCAACCCCGTCCCGGAGCTCTGCTTCGCCAAAATAGAATCGACCTGTTTTTCATAATAATTTTTGAACGCGTACCACTTTTTCCTTTCAGTAAGTTTTTGATTCATAAACTGCTTACTCGAAGAAAGCTTTTTCAAACTCAGGATCAACGCATCCTCGCTTGCTTCAGTTTCATACTTTTCAAGCTGCACCAGTACTTCGCTTGCAATGGTTTTAACCTGTTGGTTAAGCTCTTTTTTTTGCAGCACATAGGCATTGTACACATAGTAACTTTGCAAAATAATCAGCACCAAAAAACTGACTATAAAGAGTAAGGCGCTACCGGTTTGCTTATTCATTAGTCAAAACTACACTTCTGCGTGCATTCTTGGCAACGTTAACCCTCCATTAACCTTTCATTAACGCAATGCCTATGGTTTTCGCCGGAGTTTTGCAGAAAACTAATGTAAATGAATAAGTACCTACTGGCTTTAATCTGCCTGCCTTTCGCTGCTTTGTCGCAACAAGCAGACACAGCTCAAAAATCTTTAAAGAAGGATTCGTCTATTGTGCTCAATACCGTGCATATCAACCATAAAAAACCGATGTTGAAGCGCAAAGCTGACAGGCTTGTCTTCAATGTCGACCAGACACCGTTACAAAATCTGAATGGATGGGACATTTTAAAGAACACCCCGAATGTCGTCATGAAAAACGATCAGCTTTCGGTGCAGGGCAGTACGCAGATTGTTATTACCATTAACGATAAGCGAACATTGATGAGCCAGGAACAGCTGAAACAATTGTTAGAGAACACCGATGGCAATAGCATCGATGCGGTAGAAGTGATTACCAACCCACCGGCCAGGTACGACGCACAAGGCGGCGCCGTGCTCAATATCAAAATGAAACAAAACCAATTGGCAGGCTATAAAGGCCGGTTATCTGGTCGCTACCATCAATCTATCTACGCCAAGGGCAGAATTGGCCTGATGCAGTCCTTAAACCTGAAAAAGTGGCAACTGAGCGGCGACTATAATTTTGTATCAGGAGATTATGTAAGGAAGAATTTCGATGTGGTCACATTCGCTGAGGATCGAACGCGTTGGGAAAGCGATATGGTGAGAAAAACGAAGTCGCATGCGCAACATGCTTATAATTTTTCGGCGCAATACAGCATGGATACAACTCAACATATACAATTTGGCTTTGACGGAAGTCACAACCCCGCCGCTATCGGCAATTACAATGTGCCTACCAACATTTACAATACGCTTACCAACCAGGTAGAATCCAGCTATCAAACCCTGAACGATCGGCACCAGAGCTATGGCGGCATGAATGCCTATTTGGCCTACGACAAGACGTTTGGTGCGCATAAGCTGACCTGGTCTAACGTTTACAGCAATAACCATCACAGAGAAGGCCAGGATGTAACAACTTATTTCCGCTTCATCAACCAGCCTCCAGGTAATGATCGTTTCGCCAGCCAAAACCTGCAGCTGATTAATTTATATGCCTCGCAGGTAGATTACCGGCTCGACCGCCAAAAGCTAAGTGTTGAAAGCGGAGCAAAATACAGTTTTGTAAGTACGCAAAGCGATATGAATTTTTTTGCCAGCGACAAGCAAGAACTGGTGCCAGACCCTGCAAGAAGCAATGCATTCACCTACAGAGAAAACATTCTCGCTATGTATGCATCTGTAAATTACCAATGGGAAAAATGGGAGGCCAAGGCCGGTTTAAGGTCAGAAACCACCTTGATCAAAACGATCTCTGGCAACCCTTTTATAGCAAATAGAACCAGCACTACTAATTTGTTCCCCACCCTGTACCTTATGCATAAATTTGCTGAACATCAGCAATTCGGCTTTTCTTACGGGAAAAGAATTAACAGGCCAAACTACAATTTCCTCAACCCGTCTAAATCTTACCATAATTATTATGCTTACTTTCAGGGCGACGCCACTTTGAAGCCGACTACCATACATAACTTCAGTACCAGTTATACCTTAAAAGATTGGAATTTCGAAGTCTATTACAGTCACAGGAAAAATCCGTCGATGGAGATTTCTGTTCAGAATCCGGAAACTTTTGAAACTGTTTATAACTACACCAACATTGAAAAAAGCAATAACCTGGGCGCTAATCTTTCCAAAAGCCTCTCGGTCGCTAAACAATTGAGAGTGAACTTCTACGCGATGTGCGAGTATAATGACGATTATTTTGTCGGTGTGGATAAAGCGTTGTATAAGAATAAAAACTTCTTCTACCACGGGAATATTTCCAGCCAAATTACTTTAGACAAAGCGAAAACCTGGGACTTGCATATGTCTTACGTGTATAATTCCAGGTCTATACAGGGGTCCTTCAATATCACTTCTTCGCAAAACACCAACATCGTGCTTAACAAAAAACTGTTTTCCAAAAAATTTGAAGCGGGGCTGGTGATCAACGACATTTTCAAAACAGACAACAGCATTGTGTCTGCTAAATATGCGAATCAGAATCAATACTTTACAGACTATAGAGATACGCAGTATTTCATGATTAATCTAAAATATAATTTCGGCAATCAGAAAGTCACAGATGCCAAAACAAGGACAAAGACGGCTGAACAGAATAGGATGTAGTCGTTTTTATGTCATTCTGAAGATAATAGACACGTTACCGCAGAATGGTAAAGACAGGGCGCAAAAAGACGAGCAAATCTTTAAGCTTTAGTTCCCTATCAGCATGGCTGGCCCCTCATCGGTTTATTTATTGAGATTAGGTACTGAACTGCACACAGGCCGTCAAGCACATACTTGCCAGGGGTGAGTAGATTTTGTTACTTGCTGCGTTTCAGTACGGTATCACATCTCTTGTAATCAATGCTCCATGATTGCGTTTCACCGAATACGCCATAGGCACCGGATAAAACTGAAAATAAACATGCCTTTTTGATAATGTCAGCCCTCCCCCGGGCTATCCAAGCCGTTGGTCATGAGCCGCGCATCATCAACCAAACGCATTTTTGCCTGTCAGATGACAAAAACGAAAAAGTCTGCCGGCATGAAGCCGGCAGACTGAGCACATAGATGTCGGGATATGGATGATTAGTTTCGCGATAGCTTGAGCTGAAGTCCGATCTCGAACTTGCTATAGCTAAAGTTTTGAGGGTCGCCTGTAGCTGACCGGTACATGCCGGTGATACCCAGCGCATCTTTAATTCTTACTCCGGCTCCCGCGGTAAAGCTTAGATCGCTATGATAGAGGCCCATGATGCTTAATTTTTCCTGCAGAAATGTCAGGTTAGCTCCTGCATCAAACAAAGCTTCGTATCCTGCAATTTTTCTGTAAACGAACTTCGGTTCAATACCAAGCGGATTCACTCCGTCGAGATTTAGTTTCGATTTGTAGCTCGCTGCGGCGAAGATCATGCCGCGGTTTGACAGCCCCTCCATCGTATAATCTCTGAAAAAACCCATAAAGTTTGGTGCTGATGCCTGGAGCGTCAGCTTTCCATCCGTATAGGATATGCCGAGGTCGCCGTCAAAATAGTTACCGCGATCGTTAAAAGCGGCAACACTTGGATCGTTCGCGCCACCAACCATATCTCCGGTACTTAGACGCTCACTCATGAGTCCGGCCGAAATTCCAAAATTCAATTTGGCGTCATTGGCGTTTAGTGGAAGATGGTACGCATAGCTCACCATTGCGCGGGTGCTGCGAAATACACCTACCTGGTCTGTGTAAACGTTGAGACCAACACCCATCTTTTCACCAAGGCCGTATTCAGCGGTCAATGAGGACAGGTTCGGGGTTTGTGCAATCTCGGTAAACTGCCGGCGATAAGCCAGGTTGAGATTCAGACCCTCAGTTAAACCGGCCATCGCCGGATTTGCAAAGTACTGATTGGTGAAGTACATATTGCCAAGCTCACTCAGCTGCGCTTTCACTGGTGCGCTTGCGGTCAGCGCCATGCCTATGCCGAGAAACAAGCCGAAATACCGGCCTGGCTTACTATATTTTTTAATGTCTAGCATTTCTTTCTGTTTTGATTTCTTTACATTATTAACTACCTGTCGCGCACAAGAAAGAGCGCACCCTTTGCGTCAGGAATGCCTGGCCAGAACCTGATCACATAATAGTATGTTCCTTCAGGTAGCGGTCTGCCTTCAAAGGTTGCATTCCAGTCATTCTTATAATTGGCCTGACGAAACACCATTCGACCTGTTTTGTCGTAGATCAGCACCTCGTTTTTTTCATAATAATCCAGATACTTAATGGTCCAGGTGTCATTTATACCATCTCCGTTAGGAGACAATACATTGTTTGGAATAACTGTAGGTGTACCCTCTACATCGCTTTTGGTGGTAACGGTAAAGTTTGCGGTGTAAGGTGAATTCGCCACCGCACCCAGCGAACGCATGCGATACGTATATTTGACGCGTGCATTCAGATTTTTGTCTGTATACGTTGTGACGTTTGAACCCAGCGTTGCGATGCGGGTAAACGCCGCACCCGCAATTGAACGCTCCAATTCGAATCCAGTAGCGTCCTCTACGGCCTTCCAGTCAATTTTAATCTCAGTTTGAGAAAGAGCGCTACCGCTTGGTTCAGGCGCAAGCGGAATCGCACCTTCCAACAGGCGCCATTCAGAAGCCTGAAACAACGTCGCCCCGTTAATGGCAGAAATAGTTAGCCTGTAATAGAGATAAGGGGTGGTGTTGGCAATTTTAAAGTACCGGGTCTGTTTCCGCGACTGGAAGGTTTCGTTTGTCCTTGTGTCAAGCAGGGTCCAGGTTGTCCCGTCATTTGAACCTGACAGCGTCCAGCTCTTAGGATCGCGTTCTGGCGCATCATCACCAGAGGTAAGGGTATACTGTCCGCAAACCGCAGCCACACGGCATTGCCACTGCATCCAGGTACCTGAAGCGAAATTAAATAGAAGGAATTTCGAGTTAACATTGTTATCGACGAATTTGCTGGAGTTTTCACCGGCATTTGAGTTGTCGGCAGAAACGGTTAATGTTCCTCCGCGGCTGATGATATCCTGTGCTGATGCCTGCCAGGCAATAGCCGGCAGTATCAGGCATAGAAGAAGTTTGATATATAGTTTCATAATTTTCGCGCTTTAAATTTATCTGCTACCAGCCCTCGTTTTGCTGAAGATTGGGATTTCTGAGGGTTTCATCCTGAGTAATAGGGATGACATACATTGCATTTCTCCAGAGGCGGTCTTCGACTTTAAAGATGGTGTATTCATAACCGTCAGGAGCGCCGGCCTTTGGCGCTGCCTTCATGCCGAAGATTTCTTTTTCTGTCGTTTCGGCAATTTTCCAGCGGCGAACATCCCAGAACCGGTGATTTTCGAAAGACAATTCAATGCGGCGCTCATTTCTGATACGCTGGCGCATTTGATCCTGGGTAAGCCCGGTAGGAAGGTTTGGCTGACCGGCCCGCGCACGGATCCGGTTAACGTAGGTGAGGATCTCCGGGTTTCCTGGGTCATATTCGTTCAGCGCTTCTGCATAGTTGAGGTAAATCTCAGCGAGGCGAAAAACGATACCATGAACATTCCGGCCTGCGCCCTGCCCGATCGTAATCGCCTCGTCGGTAAGTTTGCGCAGGAAGTAACCGGTACGCGTGCGGTCTGTTGCCGTACTTTGTTCGTCTCTGCCACCCGGCTGTGTTTCAATTGCGCGTCCCTTGAATTGCGCTCTGTTGTAGAGAATGTCTGTGTAGAAACGCGGGTCTCTGTTGATATATGGTCTTGCCGGATTATAAAGCGGAGAGGTGCGGATCGACAGGCCATCGTTCATTTCATAGTCGTTTACGAGGTTCTGTGTAGGCGCTGCGCCAGACCAGCCGCCATTCCCGTTCGAAAAGATATACTGATCAAGGGCCTGACCGGTAAAGTCATTCATACGTACCCAGATCACCTCTTTGCTCTGCAGGGTGGTGCTTTTAAACATGTCCTGCCGCAACGCAAGCGTGGGCTCGAGCGCATATACCTCGGCACCGTCTTTATTACGAAGATCAATGACCGCTTTTGCAGCTGCAGCTGCACGCTGCCATTTAACAGGGTCTGATGCTGTGTTGTTACTGCTTATATCAGGGCGCGCCGAAGTCTTACCTGCGATGGCCCACAGCGGACTTGCTGAATAAAGAGTCATGCGGGACTTCAGTGCGAGGCAGGTACCTTTTGTTACCCTTCCCGCCTGTGACGCCGGGTATTCAGTAGGCAGGCGCTTGGCTGCTTCGTCGCAATCCTTTGAAATCTGCTCAACACACTGATCGTACGTACTGCGCGGTTTGTTCAACTCGTCTATATCGGTTGGCAGCATAGTTTTGGTCACGATAATCGCCCCGCCGAACTGGCGAAGCAACTCTGCAAGAAAGTGTGCGCGGAGGTAATAAACTTCGCCGATCCTGTTTTCCAGATAACCAGGGTTATTGGGATCGTCCGGGGTATTGTATTTGGCAATACCTTCCAGGATAGAGTTTGCCTGTCTGATCGCAACATAATTATCGCGCCATGTGTTTCCGATTGGGTTATCATTTCCTGACCACGAACCATTGTTAAAACGCATGGAAGCCATCCATGTTGAAGCATCTTTTGATTCGTCGGTTGCAGACGACATGTTGTAACCTGCCAGGTAACCGTAAACCCGCGGCGTACGGCGATACAGGTTATTTATGACCAGGTCGGTTTGATTAAAACTTGTGAATATATCGACATCCTGCTGCTGTGTCGTAGCGGCACGGTCCAGAAAGCCTTTCTTACAGGATGTCATTGTCAGACCGGCACACAAGGCCAGCCCCATCATTGTTATTATCTTTTTCATCTTAAATTATCCGTTAAAAATGAACATCAATACCGAAATTCCAGATTTTTTGAATAGGGTACATGGCTCCGTTGCCGTCGCCCACTTCAGGGTCTACCTGAAAATCTTTCAGCTTATCGAACGTCAACAGGTTCATACCGTTTGCATAGATGCGGAAGTATGACAGTCCAAGCGGCATCACCCATTTCTGCGGCAGCATATAACCAACTTCGGCATTTTTCAACCTCAGGTAACTTGCATCTCTGACCCAGAAAGATGAAGCACGGTGGTTATTTCCATGTGCACCGGTATGCAGTCTTGGGTACGTTGCCGTCCCGGCAGTTTCAGGAGTCCAGCGCCCAAGGTGGAAAGGCTTAACCTTACCCTCCTGGAAAAATTCGTAGGCAGCTTCATTGTTCAGGATAACATCGGCATTTGTAGCTCCCTGGAGCAGGAGTGTAAAATCAAAACCTTTATAATCCAGACCTAGCGAAGCACCAAACATAATCTCTGGCGTGCGTGCATATCCGATCCGGGCTTCGTCAAATGACTGCTGTACAAATGCATATTCCGGTCCGGTAAGTTTGCGGTACTTCATATCGCCGGGGCCGTATGCAGAGAAGTTCTGCGCCGGGCTGTTGGCAATATCAGTCGCATCGCGGAAGAAACCGTCCCAGATCAGGCCAAATTTAGTATCAATGGGATTGCCCGTACGGACCATCCATGGATAAGCGCGCGGCACCTCATCCTGATAAACAATCTTGTTTTTGGTGATTGTCATGTTCGGTTTGATAAAGTATGTTACTTCACCAACCTTTAGTTTGTGGTTAAGCTCAAACTCCATACCCCAGCTGTCTACAATTGCAATGTTCTGAGGTTTGATACCCTGACCAAATACATCTGACAACGTGTTCCTGCCGGTAAGAATGTCGCTGCGGCGCTGGGTAAAGGCATCAACGGTGAAACCGAGTTTATCTTTGAACAGCATCGCATCGATACCGACATTCACCTGACGTCCGCGCTCCCATGTCACACCCTCATTACCTACCGCTCCCTGAGCCCAGCCATTCGCCTGACCGGCTCCGGTTCCGAACCAGTATGGATCTGCACCTGCCCATGATGTAAACCATAGGAAACGATCTGATGTCGCATCGTTACCAACTTCACCATACGAACCGCGTAGCTTCAGCATGGATACCCATGGTGCACTTTTTTTGATAAATTCTTCTTCAGAGATATTCCAGCCCAATGAGATCGCAGGGAAAAGGCCGTAACGATCCTGAGTCGGGAAGTTTTCAGAACCCTGATAGGCTGCGTTCAGCTCAACAAGATACTTGCTTCTGAAATCATACGTTACACGGCCAAGAAAACTCTGATACGCATAAGGAATTCGTGAGTCTTCCCTTCTCAGCTGCCTGTTCATCAATGCCATTGCGGTTAACGTGTGGCTGCCAAATGAACGGTTCCAGTTTGCAGCGAGTTCCGTATAGGTTGTACGCGTAGCGCCCCCGCCGTTGAAGCTTCCGTTGGGATCAATCTTGCTATTCTCCCCTCTTTGTGTATAGCTTTGAATCTCTCCCGCATTGTTATAGTTTGGCTGATACACTGCGTAGTTACGGCCATAAGTTACACTTGGCCTGTTGGTGTTATCATAGGAGAATGATCCCTTCAGGCTAAGGTTCTTCGTTATGAAGTCAAGCTTACGGGTCAGTGAGAATGTACCCTGAACAGTGGTGTTGTTAAATACCCGGTAACCGCGGCTGGTCACCTCGCCATAAATGTTGCTGGTAAAAGTACCGTTTCCGAAGAGCGACCCATCCGGGTTAAAGATCGGGTAGATCGGCGCCATCCGGTTTGCCAGGTTCATTACCGTGCCTGCAGATGTGTTCGGGTCATTCCTGTTGGTCAGGATACCTGCAACGTCTACCCGTGCTATCAATGTAGGTGTAATGTCTACGTCGACGTTGGCACGGAGGTTATAACGCTGCATAATATTATTCGAGTTATACCCTTCAGGATTATTTTTAGTAAACTTATAATTACCCTCCTGCATGTTGTAACCGGCAGATATAAAATATCTCGCCGTTTGCGAGCCGCCCGAAACGTTCAGGTTACCCTGGCCCACTTTAGATGGCTGCATGATGAATTTGTAATAATCGGTGTTCGGCAGGCTCCCGTTGCGATAACCTTCTAATTGTGCATTTGTAAAGCTGGGCTGACTGCCGTCGTTTACAAGTGCCTCATTACGCAAACGTGCATAGTCATATGAACCGAGATAATCCGGAAGCCGTGTTGCTTCCTGAATACCCAATGACGAGCGGAAACTTACAACAGGAGCACCGACTTTTCCGCGTTTGGTGGTAACAAGCACAACACCATTGGCGGCACGCATACCAAATGGTGCAGTCGCAGCAGCATCTTTCAGGATGGACAAAGATTCGATATCGTTCGGATCAAGATATTCGAAACTACGTTCAACGCCATCTACGATGATGAGTGGCGTCTTACCGTTCAATGTTGCAAGACCGCGAATATAAAGCGTACTGGCATCAACGCCCGGTTCGCCGCTTCGCTGGGTGGTCAGCAAACCCGGCAACCGGCCGGCCAGGGCATTACTCAGGTTAGATACCGGACTCTGAACAAGTTCTTTGGTGGTAATGGTTGCAATTGAACCCGTAACTTTTGCTTTTTTCTGCTCGCCGTATGCGATTTTTACAACTACCTCTTGCAGCGACTCGCTGGTTTGTGTCAAAGTCAGGTTGATACTGCGTTGTTTGCCTACAGTCACTTCCTGACGGTCGTAGCCAATGGCCGAAAAGATCAGCACAGCACTTTCAGAAGGAACCTTGATGGTAAATGTACCGGTTGAGCTCGTGCTCACCGCCGTCTGAGTTCCGGAAACGCGGACTGTAACACCCGGCAGCGGCTCTCCGTTTGCCTCCTTTACAATTCCTTTTATCGTCAGGTCATCCTGGCGGCTCGCGCCGGAAGATGCCGGTGCTGGTTTTGGAGCAGTGTTTCTGATAATAATATAGTCCCCTTGCACTTCGTAAGCGAGTGATAAGGGCGTTAACAAATCAGACAGGACTGCAGACAACGGCTTCCTGGTCACATTTAAGGACAAATTCCGTTTAATATCTGTTACATCCGTCTTGTAAATAAAGCTGAAGTCGCCAGCTTTTTCAATGGCCTGCAGCGCTGTTTCAAGCCTTACATTGGCTTGTTTGACTGTGATCTCCTTATTCAGCCTGACCTGTGCACTGACGGTGGCGGCAAGCGCTCCGCTAATCAGACACAGGCCTAGTGAGAGCTGCAAGATCGACATTCTCATCATCAAGAGTAAAGGTTTCTTTCTCATAGATCTGGTTTATTTGGTTAAAATTTTGAAAAAAAGGTCTCTGTCCGGCCGTAAATACGGCCGGTCAATTGGTTCCGGAAATGATTCGGATTTAGCTTGTCGTAGTAGTCGTTATCGTCATAGTTCGTATTTGGTTATAGTAGTTTAATTAGTTGCATCCCTTACCAATAATTACAATCCTCCCATCCTCTGCTGTAAATGTGGCATCAATGGTTTTGCAGATGATTGAGAGTTTATCAAGTAAGGAGTCTTCCTGTAACGACACCGATAGCCGGCAGGCCGAAACCGTTTGAGGGTTATAATTAATCGGAATCTCATAGACTTCACTTAGTTTGTTCAGGATCTCGGAAACAGGGCTGTCTTTGAAACTGAATAACTGCCGGGCCTGTGCGCCGGAAAGCGGCGAAGAATGCTCAAGTGACCTGGTTTCAAATGTTCCGCCTTCCCGGCTAAACCTGACCTGTTGGTTCGGAAATAGCTCAACGTGGCCCTGCGATGATGACTCACGGAACCGTCCTCCCTTTCTGACCTCCACCTCTCCGGTACTTACAGTAACGCTGAATTGTTTTGATGTCTCCGGTGCATCTATCAGAAAACTGGTTCCCTTAACAATTGTCTCCATTTCCCCGCTGACAATGTGGAAAGGGGATTTCGGATTCCTGGTTACCTCAAAAAATGCCGTCCCGTTTAGTGAAACAATTCTGCGTTGTGGGGCAAATCTTTCAGGAAATTCGATTGATGATCCCGGCCTTAAAATGACTGTACTGCTGTCAGGCAAGACAACAAGCCGAGAAGTGTTTGTGGTATTCTCAATCACAAGACCGGTTTTCCAGAATGCGAGATCCGCGTGATAATATAAGGCCGCAAAGCTGCCGATTAAACACAAACAGGCAGCGATAGCCAATAGCCTGCCCCGGTTAAAGGTTTTGCGGATTTTCCGCTCTTCCTGTTCCCGTATTTTTTCTTCGTTAATGAACTGCGCTACGGCTTCGGCCGGCAGTTGCCTACCCGGATCAAAGCGCAGTGAGCGAATAATGTTTCTTGCATGAAGCACTTTCTGCCTCTGCCCGGGATGCTTGGACATCCACTGTTCCCATTGCTCATCGTTGACGAGATCATGGCCGAGCGCCCAGCCCGTAAAAGCCTCATCGAAGATAAAATCTTGGAGTTCAAAATTGATATAGGCGTCCTTCATGAATACTGTTTGGCGATGGCTTTCAATAACAAGAGAGGGCTTATGGAAAAATCTAACCTTCCCGCTAATTATTTATTTCAATTTGTTTCTAGCTCAGGCGAGCATACAATGGCAGAAGCAGCCCGAGCGCAGCCCAGTCCCGCCTGAAACGAAGGAGTGACTTATGCAGCAGGTTGTATACGACTTGGTGGTTGATCTGCATAACTTCGCAGATTTTTTGGTGATTAAGGCCCTCATAAAATCGGAGATATAAAATTTCCCGTTGTCTGGCCGGCATATTATTGAGCACTGTTTGAATACGTGTTTTTTGTTCTTTCAGTTCCTGGTCCTCTATCAGGCGTGTTTCGATGTTAATTTCTACGTCAAAGCAGTAGTCATCTTCAATTTTTTCAAAGCGCAGCCATTCGCGGCGTTGTTTAACGAGCAGCCGCCGCAGGCAGCTAAAGAAATAGGGCTTTACAGATACTTCCTGCGCAAGATTTTTATGGTTTTTCCAGATATCGTGGAACATGGTTTGGATGCAGTCCTTAACGAGTTCTTCATCGCGCTCCAAACGTACGCCGTAGCTATACAAAAGTTGAAAATAATTACCAATTAGTTTGGTATAGGCATCATGATCACCCTCTTTCATGGATCCCCACAACGAGCGCTCATGCTCAGCACGTTGTAATTCCTTATCTCTGTTCATGCCTGTAAAAGGTACTTAGGTTTGTTTGTAATGGTTTATCGCAGTCAGGATTTGGTTAGCCGTTTTGATGCGACATACTGATTTATTAACTAGAATTATAGCTAATAAATCGATTTATTAACGAGTTTATGAAAAATTTATTAAAGCATTAAAGGCGAAAAGTAACATTTATGTTGCCAAACAATATTGATCACCCTTCCTGCTTAGATGTTATAAAATCATTCGAGAATAAAATTTTAAGAGAGCAACTAGTTATTACTCAATTTAAATATCGTAATATTGCAATATACAATTATGGGGCTTACAAAATCAGAAATCTTCACCGACGAGCAAAACCAGCTTTCCACCTTACTGAAAGCTATTGCCCATCCCGCACGCATAGCCATTCTGCAACGGATTATGATATCAAATACGTGTATCTGCGGAGACCTGGTAGGCGAACTTGGTTTGGCACAGGCCACAATTTCTCAACACCTCCGGGAACTGAAGACTGCCGGGATCATCCAGGGAACAGTTGAAGGGGTAAGTGTTTGTTATTGCATCAACCCTAAAACATGGAAATCCTTGGAAGAACAGCTGGGCGTCTTCCTGCGCTCTTACAAAGGAGAAACAGCCTGCTGTTAGCTGCTTTTAGCAGGACAATCGTAAAAATTGCAACAGAACTATACAACAAAATCTATGAAACTATCGGAAATTAAACACATCCTATCTACCGC
Organism: Pedobacter sp. SYP-B3415; assembly: GCF_004138205.1. GTDB lineage: Bacteria > Bacteroidota > Bacteroidia > Sphingobacteriales > Sphingobacteriaceae > Pedobacter. The sequence goes on along the minus strand of NZ_RXNQ01000032.1, from coordinate 147,136 downwards.
CCAGGGTGTCAGTTTCAAACTGGAAAATGGAGACATGGTACCTGAACACTTCCATGTAACAGAGATCGGAACTATGACCAAAGACTTTATTGACTGTGGAGGAACTGTGCGCCATGAAAAAGTGGCTAACTTCCAGCTATGGGATGCCAATGATTATGAGCACCGCCTGAAAGCAGCGAAACTGCTGAATATCATTGCTCTTTCAGAAAAGATACTGGCAATGGAAGATCTGGAAATTGAAGTGGAATACCAAGCCGAAACCATTGGAAAATATGACCTGAACTACGACGGGCAAGACTTCGTTCTGATCGCAAAAAAAACCGCATGCCTCGCTACAGATCAATGCGGCGTGCCGGCTGAGAAACAAAAAACTGCAATGATTAATCTGGCATCCGGGTCGTCTTGTACGCCGGGTAGTGGCTGCTGTTAAATACGGACATGAAAAAGATACTCGTGCTGTGCACCGGAAACAGTTGCAGGAGCCAGATCGCCGAAGGTTACCTGAGACACTTTGGCGGCGACCGTGCGGAGATTTATAGTGCCGGAATCGAAGCGCATGGTGTGAATCCCAAAGCGGTCCAGGTAATGGCGGAAGATCACATCGATATCTCGGGCCATACATCCAATCACGTAGACGACTACGCATCAATTAACTTTGACGCGGTGATCACCGTTTGCGACAACGCTAACGAGGCGTGCCCGGCATTTCCTGCAAAAGCAGATCGCTATCACCAAAGCTTCCCGGATCCCGCAAAAGCAACCGGGACGCCTGAAGAGGTAATGAATGAGTTCAGAAAAGTTCGCGATGTAATTAAAGCCTATTCAGCAGAAATCATAAGTAACCTGACAAATAACACGAAGCGCTGATTCGTCCAGCCAGCCATACAAACAGCAGATGTGCGCCCCGAAGAGTGCTCGGAAATGTATCTGTCGGTGGTATAGGTGACCTCTGGCAGGAAATTCGCGCCTTAATTCTGCGCACGATCTTCCCTTTTTCATTTACCTTCCTCTGCCCGCTCTGGCCGTTGGTCAATCGCGTGCTTCTTTGTAACAAAACCACGATCGATCTGCATTCTGGCTACATCCAACAAGTTATTTTTTAGTTTTACCGTTTCCTTACATCACGCCCGCAACCGGACAACATACAGATGGAAAACAGCAGCCTTTCTACCAAACCGCACTACCCGATACTGGACGCGTTACGTGGTGTAGCAGCTATTATTGTCGTTACTTTTCACCTCACCGAACCCCTGGGTACTGGTCACCTCGATATCCTGGTCAACCATGGTTACCTGGCTGTCGATTTTTTCTTTCTGCTGTCGGGCTTTGTAATCGGTTATGCATACGACGATCGCTGGAACAAGATGACTTTCGGCGCCTTCCTCAAACGGCGCATTGAACGGCTTCAGCCGATGGTTGTATTAGGTATGACACTCGGAGCAATTGGTTTTTACTATACAGATTCAGCCATATGGCCGCTTATCCACACGGTTCCGCTTTGGAAAATGCTGCTCGTCTTATTGATCGGTTACACCATCCTGCCAATACCTTTATCGCTGGATATTCGGGGCTGGCAGGAAATGCATCCGCTTAACAGTGTTGGCTGATCCCTGTTTTTTGAATACATCGCCAATACCCTGTACGCCATTGGCATACGGAAGTTCTCCAAAACAACCTTGAGCATCCTTGTCGTTATCGCAGCTGCAGCGCTTGCCCATCTGGCCATTACAAGTCCGAACGGAGATGTTAGCGGCGGCTGGACGCTGAATGCCGAACAGCTACGCATCGGGATTACGCGTACGATGTATCCTTTTTTTGCCGGCCTGCTGCTTTCGCGTGTCGCTAAGCCGACGCGTATCAGACATGCATTTTTATGGTGCACGCTTCTCATTGCAGCAGTTTTGTACATGCCTCGAATCGGCGGGGCGGAACATCTCTGGATGAATGGCCTGTATGAATCCATATGTATCATCGTTGTTTTCCCGCTGATCGTTTATCTTGGTGCCAGCGGCATCATACACAGCCGGACAGAACAAAAGATCTGTAGATTTTTGGGTGATATCTCCTATCCGCTTTACCTGGTTCATTACCCACTGGTCTATTTTTATGTAGCCTGGATCAGTAACAACAAGGGCACGACAATCATACAGGCCTGGCCTTACGCACTGGCTATTCTTGCCGGAAGCATTGTCCTGGCATACGCTGCGCTTAAATGGTATGATGAGCCGGTTCGGAAGTGGCTGAGAAAAAAGATAGGCTAGCCGATATATGAAAGTATCTCGAATCTCTTGTAACCCAAAAAACATCGTGTTTGATAACCCAGGTTTTTTTATCTTTTTACCGAAGAAACTCCGCTGTAGGAAGATAAATATGTCAAAAACCATTTTTTTTGCGATCACCGCTATTACCTGCCTGTTATCTGCCTGCGCGCAGGAATCACGAAAGCCCATGCAATCGGTTAACCGCCGGAGCGTACCGGTCGATGTTGCCGGCACTGCTTCGTCAGATAACCCGACAGCCGCTCTGCTGCCCATCTCTGAAGATGAATTTCTTCGTGCCGGCCGGTCATATAAGAACCAACTGGCAAAAGACTCCCTGCGTTTTACCGTGCGTAACGGCGTCCTTGCTGTGCCAATCCATCAGGACACCATCCGCTTTACCGACAACGCCGGTGTGCCGTACGATGAAAATGAGAAACAGCACAGCTATTATGGGTTTCTGAAGGGTCTGAGAAAACATGTCATTTTACTCAACGAATATGAAAGCCAGTCGGTACTTCTGCTTGACCAGCGCAATGCGAAAATTGATACGATAAGCGGCCTGCCCCTTGTATCGCCAAACGGAAAATTCATTTTTGCGAGCTACCAGAACGGCTATGAGACGTACGAGCATATGCCGCCACCTACCGAAGATATTGAAGTCTGGGCGCTGAAAGGATCAGACAAAATGAAACTGATTTTTTCTGCACCCTACAAATGGATATTGCAGGACGCTCATTGGGATACGAACAACTCGGTTTGTATCAGGGCGGGGAAAGAAAACACATCTGAACAGGTCTTCTGGCGATTAACATTGCAAAGATGATGAACAGATAGGGTTTTCTTCATTCTGACGGCCTTTACGGCCTGTAGAAAAAAGCGGGAATACTGGTCACAGCAAAAAAACCGACAGCGAAAGAAAACCACTCTGCTGAGCCCCGGCACCTTTATCGGGTGCCCGAAGGCTATCATGTGTCTGAAAATGTTTTCGATTTGAAACCGGCCGGCCAGCCGGTTCTCTGGTTACGGTCGTAGTTAACCGTTAGCTTTCGTCTATACCGGCCGCTGCATTAGTGAAATGAGCCAGGGTTCGCCAGTATTTGTCTTTATAAATATCGAACGAAATTCTTAACTGCGCCCCGCTTCTTTCTGCCATTTGTTTCAGTGTACGCGCTGGCTGCCGGAATTCCCGGCATGCAAAAAAGATGTGCCGCTTGCCGCCGCCTGTTTCCCGGCCGAGGTTCAGATACCCGTTCTGTTCGGGCAGCCGGGCCATTAGCTCCTCTTCCAGTGCTTCCATCAATCCAAGGTCTGTTTCATTCGGGAAGCCCGAGTCGCCCTCGGCGGTGTATGACAGCTCTATATTGACAAACCAGGGGTGGGAAGCCTTGGCGTCCCAATCAAGCAGGGTGGTGTTCAGAACAGCAACAATGCGTGTACCATCATTGGTTTGCCCCTCAAAGCTTTGAAAGGCATCCTCGCCGGTTGTTCTCCGCATTCCATCATATTTCTCTACGAATTCCTTTTCGCGCCAGACCAGGTACGCCGGGAGCTTTTCTACAGGAATCAATTCCTCAGGCTCTTCGCTTTTCGATATGATTCGAAGATGATCTATGGTCGTGGCAAAGTTCAGTTCGCCCAGCAGGTTATCGAGGTAAATATAAATGCCATTCGTAAAGTCATCGTGCTGGCCGGGTTCGTATTCCTGATGAATAACAGCCAGAGCAATTTCGTCAGGGAAGTCAGGCTGCAGCACCGGCGAAAAAAAAATGTTATCGCGGGTAAATTGCAGGCCATTCATTTCAATGTTTACATCCTCGGCCTGAAGCGCCGGCTTGAGCGCAGTGAATTTCCAGTTCGGAAGCGCGGGTGCGGCATTCACAAGATCTTCGATAAAGGGAATAATGCGTAAATCGCCATCTGCCGAAAAGATCAGTTCGGCTGTATCATCCTCCATCATGCCGGTAAGGAAAGCAGTCCCTGGGATGATCCTGCCAATTACCGGTCCGATGACATCGAGAAATTCGGCTTCCACCTGGCTGCCCCGGCGCACGGCCTGAAAAAAGTCCCGCTCCTGCCCGGCGAACCATTTCCAAAAGCCAGATATGGTTAATGGAAGTGTAACTGCTTTTTTTCTGAATAATTTTTTAAACATGCGCATCCGGTTTCTACGTCCGCTGCTAATCTGCAAAAAAAAATGAGAACAGAAATGCTGATGTGCATAAAAATAGGGCACAGGCCTTCCAGGCAAAATATCACCGGTCTGTTCACATAATCGCGCCTGAGACAGCAATAAAAACGACTTTTTATCCGGGCAAACATTTCGGTTGCCCGGCTGGTTATTTCGAAAAAAAAAGACATGACAACAACGACAAATAAAGTGGCGCTTATAACCGGAGGCAGCAAGGGCATCGGCCTGGGTATTGCAGAAGCACTGCTGCAAGCAGGATATAAAGTCGCCATAACCAGCAGGTCGGCCGAAAGCGCCGGCGCCGCAGCACAACAGCTTGGCGATAACGAAAACGTTCTTGGCCTCGCGGCCGATGTAAAGGATCTGAACTCCCAGCAGCAAGCCGTCCGGGAAATACTTGATAAGTGGGGCCGTATTGATGTACTGGTTGCTAATGCGGGCATCGGTACGTTTGCGCCCATCGATGAACTCGATGAAGAAGCCTGGCACGATACGATCGACACAAACCTTACCGGTGTTTTCTATAGCATCAAGGCCTGTGTTGAAGAGATTAAACGTAATGAAGGACATATCTTCACGATCTCCAGCCTGGCAGGAACCAACTTTTTTCAAAATGGAGCCGCTTATAACGCCAGTAAGTTCGGACTGACCGGATTTACGCAGGCCGTTATGCTCGACCTGAGGAAATATAACGTGAAGGTCTGCACGATTATGCCGGGCTCTGTAGCTACCCATTTTAATGAACACACGCCCGATGCCGAAAAAGATGCCTGGAAAATACAGCCGGAAGATATTGGTCAGCTGGTGAGCGATCTGCTGAAAATGCATCCACGGACGCTGCCCAGCAAAATCGAGGTGAGGCCAACCCTGCCAAAGTAGGCCGTTTCAGCAGTCAGCGTATCAGCAGACCGTTTATCAGCCCTTCCACAGTCAGCAGCACCTGATCCAGAGGCTGCTGCCTGTTTTTTAGTTTCGCGATCATGACCCCGCCTTCAATCAGCGCGATAAGCGACAGCGCAGTCTGTTCGGCCTGGCATGTCGCATGGAATTCGCCGTTCTGCTGCCCCTGCTCAATGATACGCACAAGGGATTGCTGCCACTTTTCCAATGCATCAACCGTCATTTCGCGCAGGCGCGGCATGGTGTCGTCGGCTTCGGTGGCGGTATTCATAATCGGACAGCCGCCCTGCGGGAAATCACCATCTATAAAATGGCGGTAAGCTGCCACATAGGCCATTAGTGCTGCATGAGCTGAGGCGGCTTGCTCCTTGTAACTGCTTATGATTTGTTCTACCTGCTGCAGGTTATGGTTGAACACCGCAATAGCGACAGATTCCTTATTTTCAAAGTTCCCGTAAATGCTGCCCTTTGTCAGGCCGGTCGCTGATGTCAGATCGGACATAGACGTGCCGGCATAACCTTTCGTGTTAAAAAGAGCAGCAGTTCTCTCGATGATCAACTGCCGGGTACGGGCCGATTTTGGAGTATTTTTTAACACGGGTTAAATATATCGATTGGGCTGGTAATTGGCAAAACGTTGCCGGACTAAGGACAGGGGCCATTGTCGGCCGGTAAAAATTGCACAACAAAATAAGATCCTTCCGAACAGACTCAAAGCAGTATTTGCCTGAGTCTTCTGAATCAAGCCCTCTGTATTCTATGTCTGCGGGTTTTACGTACAGGCGGTGGTTTTGATGACGGTTTTGCCTGATTACTGTCACTGATAGGTGCGAACCGGCCTTGTATCTTCTCGCCGCAGAAAAGTATTAAAAGTCTTGTACTGTCTTGGGGAGGTTGAGAAGAACCAAGGAGGGGAACCAGCCCGGAACGGAATGACGCAGAGGTAATCCGGGCCTTTTCCCGCCGCCGTCGGACTTTTGATGCTTTTATGCAAGAAGAGATACACAGCCGGAGCGGTTTGTTCGTGTCTTGTATGTTGTTTTCAATGGTACGAACGCTTTCGGCTATGCCTCAGGTGCTTCTTTTCCAAGAAAAAGAAGGAGCCTCCGCGGCGGTGAGCGGTTCGATACCATAGCCTCACACTTATTGGAAACCAAAGAACTATAGGCTTTCGCAAAACTTTCTCGGGATAACAGTGAACCGCAGCCCATAAATACCGTTCGGTATAATTATTATATATTTGCGCCGATCAAAAAAAACAAGTTATGCTTAAAAGAGTAGTGGTGACCGGACTTGGCGCTTTAACGCCGCTGGGTAACAACGTGGGAAGCTTCTGGCAGAATATCGTTGCGGGCAAAAGTGCTGCGGCAAGAATTACCCGGTTCGACGCCTCCCTGTTCCGTACAACCTTCGCCTGTGAGTTAAAAAACTTTAATGCCGCCGATTTCCTGGATCGCGCTGAGCTTAAGCGCACAGATCCTTTCACACAATATGCGCTGGTTGCTGCAGACGAAGCCATAAAAGATTCCGGCTTCGAGCTGAAAAACATGGATCCTTTTGACGTTGGCGTAATCTGGGGTACCGGCCAGGGCGGAATGGAAACTTTCGAAGAGCAGGTAACAGGCTACGCCCTTGGCGACGGGCACCCGCGATTCAGCCCTTTCTTCGTTCCCAAACTGATCGCCAATATGGCCTCAGGCATGATTTCGCTGCGTAATGGGTATATGGGCGTGAACTACACAACGGTTTCTGCCTGCGCCACCTCGAACACGGCAATTATGGACGCTTACAATTATATCCGCCTCAACAAAGCAAAAATTATCATCACAGGTGGTTCTGAAGCGCCAATCACACCGGCCTCATTTGGCGGTTTCAGCGCAATGAAAGCGATGTCGGCCCGGAACGAAAATCCGGAAACGGCGTCAAGACCCTTCGACGCCGACCGTGACGGATTTGTCATGGGCGAAGGGGCAGGCGCTTTGGTGCTCGAAGAATACGAACATGCAGTAGCCCGCGGGGCACATATTTATGCGGAGATCTGCGGTGCAGCAATGACTGCGGATGCTTACCACATGACTGCCACACACCCCGAAGGCTTAGGTGCTGCCCGGGCTATGCGCGACGCGCTTAGCGAAGGTGGGCTGACGATCGGCGATGTCGATTACCTGAACATGCACGCAACGTCAACACCTGTAGGCGATCTGTCTGAGGTAAACGCCATCCAGGCACTTAGCGGGGGCAACGATCTGAAGATGAAAATCAGCGCCACCAAATCCATGACGGGTCATTTACTCGGTGCGGCCGGGGCTGCAGAAGCAATCGTTTCTATACTCGCCATCCGCGACCAGGTCGTTCCGCCAACAATAAATACGGAGGTACTGGATCCGGCTGTACCCGGAAATCTGCAGATCGTTTTGAAAGAAACGATTGATCACCCGGTAAAGGTGGCCATGAGCAATACATTCGGATTCGGCGGACACAACGGAATCGTAGTTTTCAAATCCGTCTAAACTAAAGACAACGTAATTCTGAAACCCGGGCTAAATGCCCGGGTTTCCTTATTTAATTGCCTTACAAATCCAACATTATCAGCGTAAATTCAGCAATTGGGTGGTTTTCAACACCAGCCGGTCTGCTCTTTATGGTTAACTTTAGTATTTCACGCGCATCCCAGTTAACCATGTATAGATGTATTATAATTGATGATGAGCCGCACGCCGTTGAAGGGTTAAAGCGTTATGTTGAGGCCTGCCCCGGACTGGAATTGCATCAGAGTTTTACAGATCCGCTTACCGCGCTTCGCGCTTTTTCTGCTGTCACTCATGTTGACCTTGTCCTGCTCGACATCGACATGCCCAATTTGAATGGGATCGAATTGTCAAAGGAGATCCGCCGGAAAACAGATAAACTTGTTTTCACCACGGGCCATACCCGCTATGGGTACGAAGCCTTCAAAGCAGATGCCGATGATTACCTGCTTAAACCCTACAGTAAAGCGGAATTTTTTATTGCCATGAACAAACTATTTCCCGACTCTGGCACAACAGTTTCAGCAAAAGAAGAGGAATTTTTCTTTGTAAAAAGTAAGACAGACCAGTACAGGTTGGTACAGATTCGTTTTTCTGATGTAGTGCTGATTGAGAGTAAGCTGAACTATGTGCTGATCCGCACCCTGACCAGGGAGGTACTGACCTATATGCCACTACGGGAGATAGCAGCGATCTTTGGCAGGCATGCCGGATTTGTGCAATTTCAGCGCAGTTATATCATCGCACGCGCCCATATCGATTATATTGACGGCAATACCATCAAAATGGCCAATGGTGTAACCTTAACAGTTGGCGCCTACTACCGGAAAGATTTTACTGAGTTTGTAAACCGGCATCTGTTAAGAACGGGGAAGAAGCCCTAACCTCCCCCCCGTCTGGGACGATATCAACAATCGGTAAGAATGTTTACGGTTTGCGCAGTGCCCGGCCTGTCGTATGCGTGGTCGTTGTGATCATCGACGTAGTCGGATCCGAGCTGCGTTTTGAAGCCTTTCCCTGCTTAAAGATGAAAAGCTTCGCGTCTGAAAAGTTAAAGGTTCGCTGTTTCATAGTTTTAATTTTTACTGAATCTACGCCTGTAGAAGTGCATGAAAAAAGAGTTTATATCGAAAGCATGAAACCTGATACATACCGCTTATTCTCCATGAAAAAGATTCTGCAAATTTTAGGTCGTTACCGCGCTGACCTGCTTGTATGGGCGGCATTTATTGCTTACGAAACCGTACTTCTTTGGCTGGTTCTTGGTGTATCCGGTGCTCCGGCCGCCTATGCGGTCCATTTTGCGCTAACCATTATTTGCTTTTATGTTACTTCGCTCATCGCTTTGCCCTGGGTCTTTCAGCATCATGCAAATGCCTGGTGGAAAGTTGCACTGGTGTTTATAAGCTATCTTCCTGCCTACGTTGTTATGCATTTTGCGGGCGAACTTTTTCTTGGGCTAACCGGCGTCACAAGCTTTAACAGAATAAGATTAGACCAGCAGTACCTGTTGCGAAACATGTACAGGGGCACTTTCTTTTTCGGCCTGGCCGTGGGCTATTATTTCCTGTCGGCCTTTATTCGTGAACAACAAGAACGGGAAAAACTTCGCGAGGCACATTATAAAGCGCTTCTGCGCAAGCAGGAAGCAGAAAAACGGCTGGTCGATATTCAGAATGCCTATATGAAAGCACAGATCAACCCGCATTTTTTATTCAACACCTTAGACTTTGTGTATCACAATATGAACCTGCGCACCGAAGATGCTGCTGAGGCCATCCTGATTCTTTCACGGCTTATGCGTTATGCAATAGCGTCTGCACAAACCGAATCAGTCCCGCTGCGGCAGGAACTGGACCAGGTCAGGCAACTGATCACGCTTTACGCACTGAGGAAACCAGGAAACATTCAGATTGATCTCCGGTACGACCCCGCCACCGCCGGCCTGCCCTTCATTCCCTTGGTACTGATAACGCTTACTGAAAACATGGTTAAACATGGCACAATGTCGCGGGAAGGGGCCGTGCTCCGGCTTACAGTGCTGAACGGTGATCTGTTTATTGAAAGCAGAAACCTCAGTTCTTCGGTCCCGGTGCCTGGTACCGGGACAGGACTGGAAAACTTACGCAACCGTCTGCACCACGCCTATGGAACAAGGGCAGCATTTCAAACTTTTACTGACGCTACGGGCCACTTTAATGTTCAGATCACCGTTCCTCTGCTTTCTTTGCACGTGCATGCTCCGTCTGCAACGCCTTTAAAAGGTATTGATAGATAATGGCTTCGTGCATGCGCTGATCAGAAGAAAACAGCCGGTTAATATGCATATGGATAAGATCAGACAGCATTTGATTTTTCTCCCGCGGCGATTTACAGGTTTGCATAATCAGGGCGAGCTGCCGGCTTAATTTTCCCATACCAACCAGCGCCGGTGTTGAACCATGTGTTTCGCGCGAGATGCGGTTTAACTCGCGAAAGCTCCCCGTATCAAACTTCATTTCATTTGCAAATGCAGCGGCCATACGCGAAACGAACCGGATCCGGGCTGTTATGCTCCCTGCAAACGGCAGAAAAATTTTTTTAATGACCTCCATAGCATGTTGATGCAGTTGCGTTTCGTTCGGGTTGCGCATCAGCACTTGTAAGATGCCGGCACTGTCCTCGTGAAAAAAACGCTCCACATCTATGATACGCCCGGCCCCATATCGAAAGGTCTCGCGGAAATACGTATTGAGCGTAAAATCGCCCACAATCCCCAGCTGTGTATAGGGTTCAAGGGCCACTTGCATCGCCTGGATGATTTCGGTTGCATGCCGTCGGTCTTTCAGCAGCAAGCGCAGCCGAAGGTGCGGACGCGGCTCCTGATAGCGGATGAAAAACCACCTGTGTATGCAGATCCGGAACTGCTCAAGTATGTCGCTAAGCTCATACTGTAACAAAGCATTGCTTCGCGAGGGATGACAGTAGATAGAAAAATACAACCATTCGCTTCCTGGCAACTGCACATCTTTGAAATGAGAAACGCCCTTTGTGACGTCCGGGTAATCTGCATATATACGTTTGCCATGACACAGGGAGACCACGAACTTTGCCGCATACGGCTGTCCTGCCTCATCAACAACATGCCCATCGTCCGGCAGCAACGCCTCGGCAACATAAACCTCTGCCGGCTTATCATGACCCAGGTACTGAAGGAACATGTGCAGGTCCTGGTCGCTTTCCGTATCAAAAACCAGGGTCATATCACCTGTGCCCGTTTTGAATTTTCCGCAAATTCCTTTTTCACTTAGCCAGCCCTTAAGCTGCAACAGATCGTTGGTTCGCCCCTTAGCAGGAAACAGACTGCCTGGTACTTTCCACATTGCTTCTGAAACTACCAGCGTTTTGTAATACACCCGCGGATAGTGGTCCAACCCGGGCAGGTAGTCGGCGGGCCGGAAACCCAGGTCGGCGCAGAGTCCCTGGTGCTGAAGGTCGCATAAAAAGCGGTAAAGATCGAGATCTGATCGCGTATAGTTGTATGCCGAAGCCAGGCGGGGCACGAGTCTTTTGCCGGCACGCTCAGACCTGAGAATAATCTCATCTCCCCGCACCGACACGAGGATCTCGTCAAAACTAATGATGTTATCGGCACAAGACCAGCTTAGAACAGGAAGCTCGTGACTGTATACGGCGCGGCGCCGGTTAACGTTGTCTATCTGCTGTTCTGCCTGGTAGGCGATATCGAAAAATATAACGTCCGGATTGGCGCGCATCTCAACCGATGCAAGATCGCGGGCAAGCTGCTCATACGCGTCGCCGGCCAGCGTAAATCTTCCATGAAGCGCGGTTGCTACGCCGCCTGCCTGGGAGCCCAGCACAAGCTTATCTTCTGAAAAATGCACAAGGACAGCCAGTGTATTCGGAATGGCCTTCTTATCAGGTGCTACAGTTTTGAAGTTCTCAAGCCTGATATCAGCCCCATGCAGCATGTTATTCAGCAGAAAGCGGTGAAGCGCGGTGTATGTGATGTCATGGGTGCCTACGGTATCTGTTTCCTCCTGCCGGAGCGACTGCGCCAGTCCGGCAATGCCGGCGACAGCGGCGTGCTGTCCGTAACCAATACCCACCTCCGGATCAAGTGCCACACTGAGCGGAACTTCAGCCGATTCGAACCTGTTTAGAAATTCACCTTTGAAATGTTCGAGTGCCGGATGCTCGTGTTGAGTCAGGTTGGAGGCGACAAAGTCTGCCCACTCTTTCAGAACGTTCAACCGCCGCTCAGTAAGATTGCCGCCGATGGTTTGCCGGCATGCAATTTCGTATTTCAGGCTTTGCCTGGACCGATAGTTCAGACGCCCGAAATAGTCCGGACCGGTAATGTTTGGCCAGCGGTCTGTAAGCAGCAATTGACGGCTCAGTAATTCATCAAGCAGAGTCCTCATATCGGCCTGCACCATGTCAAACTCAGCTGCCATGACTTCAGCGAGTGACCGGAAAGACCGCGGCCGGCGACAAAGAAACAGCACGGCCTCAAGCTCAGGGAAACCCTGCACAGAAGCCAGCTCAAATTGGTTTTCATCAAAGCGGATATACCTGATCTCACTTCCAAGTCGATAGATACCAGGGTTGGACATCAGCAGTACGTCTTCTGCAGGTCCCGGCATAGCGGCGGGATCTATGAATTGTTTTTCGCTCCAGTCTGTAAAAGACCTGAGCTGGGGCTCTGATGTCAGTATAATGGCAGCTTCCGTTTCGCGAACAAGAGGCACCAACGAAACAGCCGCGAAAGCGCCGAATGGCGTAGCGCGGTACCTGGCGCGGTTGAAGTATTTCCAGACGGTAAACCCGACCCGCGGCGGAAGCGCCTCAAGGCCGGCATAAGACACACCTGCTATCTGTTCGTAAAATGCCGGCGAGGCCCCGGCAATCATTCCTTTAAGCGTGTTCCAGGAAATATCCGGCGCCGCCGTCATAACAAACGCGGGCGTGCGGCACATGGCCGTTTCAAAAAAATATCCGCTCATTCGAGGTTTCGTTTTATAGTTGAAAATACCCTACGATTGGAAAGGAATTCGATACGATAAAACGCTATAAAACTTTACCACGACTACTGCAGCAAAACACCACCTCCGCGCTACAGCTACAGCAAGATCGGAAAAAAGAATGGTACATAAAAATACACCGATCAATTTATCTATCAGGCTGGTTTTTGAAAGGAAAAAAGGCATGCGGGCCTGTCAGACGCTGCGCTGTTCGTCAATTTCGAGCCGCTTCTGTGCGGCGGTCTCAACGGTGTTCTTTTCGCGGATAAAAACAAAACAAATCAGGGCTGCCAGGATCATTAACCCGCCACCAAGCTGCACGGCAAGCATACGGTCGTTATTCAGCACATTGCGCATCAGCCAACCAAAGCCGAGCGAAGCGAGAATCTCAGGCAGCACAATAAAGAAGTTGAAAATGCCCATGTAGATACCGACTTTATTTCGCGGCAGTACGCCACTGAGCATGGCGTAAGGCATGGAAAGAATGCTTGCCCAGGCAATGCCCACAGCGGTCATACAGACATAAAGCATATTCGGGTCGCGGACAAAAGCGACACTGATCAGTCCGGCTGCGCCCGCGCAAAGGCATATTGCATGGGTTGCCTTCCGGCCGAGGGTGTCTGCTATTTTAGGAAGCACAAGCGCGAACAGGAAGGTAACAACATTATAATAGGCCAGTGTAAGGCTGCCGAAATCTGCACCTGAAGCATACACGGGGTCGCTGGCGTCTCTCCCGCCGAACACATTGACCGCCACAGCGGTGGTGTAATAAAACCACATCAAAAACAAACCGGGCCAGGTAAAGAACTGGACAAGTGCAACGATTCGCATGCGCGGAGGCATATTGATCAGCGCATTAAAGACTTCCGAGATACCGCTGGTTAAGCCCCGTTTTTTGTCTTTGACAGGGCGCTCATGCTCATCGGGCGGATACTCGCTGGTCGTAAATACAGTATAACAAATTGCCGTCAGGAAAAAGAAGGCGCCTATATAAAACGAAAACCTGACGTTAGGCGGAATCCCGCCTGCAGCCGCGGTGTTTTCGAGCTGAAAAACGTTTTTCATCAGCCACGGCAGCGCAGAGGCAATGCTGCCGCCCAGGCCGATCATCATACTCTGCATAATGAAACCCCGGTTTACCTGCGAATCGGGCAGTTTGTCGGTAACGAATGCCCGGAAAGGTTCCATAGCTACATTGCCACAGACATCCAGGATCCACAGCAGTCCGGCCGCCATCCACAGCGCACTGCTATGGGGCATAAAAATCAGTGCAATTGAGCTAAGCACAGCGCCGATCATAAAATAAGGACGGCGACGGCCCCAGCGGGGATGCCAGGTGTGGTCGCTCAGGTAACCGATTACAGGCTGTACAAGCAAACCGGTTAACGGAGCGGCGAGAAAAAGCAGCGGAACCTGATCCGGATCTGCGCCCAGGTTCTCGTAAATCCGGCCCATGTTGGCGCGCTGCAGATCCCAACCGAACTGGATACCAAAAAAACCAACGCTCATATTGACGATTTCAATAAGTGAAAGTTTTGGCCGGGGGGTGCTGATTGCGCTCATGGTCTATTCTTAAAATTCAATAATTTTTGCTGTTCCGGCTGCAACAGAAACGTTTAGCCGGTTCGGCGCAGGTAGTTTAAAACGGCTATCAGTAAGCAGCTCTTTTGCGCCTGCTTTCGCTTCGAAGGGTAAGGTAAACGTTTCCTGCCAGCTTTGGGTACGGTCAAAATTTACCAGGATGAGTAGCCGGCCTGCAGCTGATGTACGGAAATATCCATATACGCGGTTACTTCGCGTGTTATTAACAGGCAAGGATTCGGTTTTGCCAGACATGGCAGGATGCCTAGCCGCAATGTTCAGAATACGCTGGTAAGCTTTGCGCAGTTTCTGTTGGCCTGCTGATAACTTACCGCCGTCGAAAGTGCCTCCGTTCATCCATTTCTGGTGTTCAGGCATACCCCAATAGTCAAAGATTGTGCTGCGCCCGTCATCTTTCCCAAAGCCCTCGGCACCAAGGCCTGGCTCTCCTACTTCCTGTCCGTTATAAACCATCACAGGGCCGCTGCCCAGTGTTGCTGTGATAACGAATGCGGGCAAAGCAGCTTCGGGCCCGCCTGCAAAAAAGCGCGAGGCAATGCGTTCTTCATCATGATTTTCGAGGAACCGGAGCATCTGCCCGTCAAAACCTGCAGTTTGTTTGCGCCAGACAGCCTCGATGTCTGCTGTATTCGCATCAGGCTGATTACGGATCAGTTTTTTCAATGCGTCATACAAACCTACCTTATCATAAAGATAGTCAAAATGCCCGCGTTTAAGATAGGTTTCATAGACCGAGGGATCATATGCTTCGGCCAGAAAAACCAGGCCGGGATATGTCTTTTTCAGCTCAGGAATTACCCAGGCCCAAAATTCTACGGGAACCATTTCGGCTACATCACAGCGGAACCCGTCTACGCCCTTACCGGCCCAATAATTCAGAATGTCCTTCATTTTGTCCCAGAGTGCCGGCCGCGGCTCAAAGTATGTTTTTCCCTTACTGCTGTGATCGACACCATAATTCAGTTTGATGGTTTCATACCAGTCATCCGCCGAAGGCTTTTCTGAAAAGACATTATTGCCGGTAGCCCTGGCAGGAAATTCACTGTATTTACCGTCGCGAAGCCTGGAAAAAGCATCATCAGCCTTCGGAAAACCGGGAACTTTCAGGGCCTTGCCCGGAATATAATAGAAGTCGTTCGCGGCACTGAACGCCTTACCGGTATCGTCTGACGAGCCAAAATCGCTCACTCCGGCGGGCTTCATGAGCGACTTGTAACTCCGCGCAACATGGTTGGGCACAAAATCGATCAGTACTTTCAGACCGGCGGCATGGGTTCTGGCTAACAGCGTTTCAAATTCCTGCATCCGCTTTGCGGGGTCGGCAGCCAGGTCAGGATCTACATCATAATAATCACGTATGGCATAGGGCGAGCCTGCAAGGCCCTTCACCACATCCGCGTCATCGCGCGGAATGCCGTATGCCGTGTAGTCGCTCATGCTGGCGTGCGCAATAATGCCGGTGTACCAGACATAATTCACGTGAAGTTCTTTGATACTGTTCAGCGCAACCGTGGTAATATCATCGAATTTACCACAGCCATTCTGCCTGCGATCGCCAAAGGGCACGTTGTTCGTTTGCTTGTTTCCGAATAAACGGGGTAAAAGCTGGTAAAGGACAATTTTCTTTTCTTTCATAGCCGGCTCAGACTGCTGGGCAGATGCAAGTATAAAACATAATTGCAACGCAGAAAGTATGACGGCAGTTTTTATGGACATGATCAGGCTGATGCTGTTAAAGCGGTCTGCAGTTGCTTGTTTGCCGGCAGCTGAAACTGCCTGCCATGAATCACTACTTCCAGATCACTGTCGCCCAAATTAGAGATCAGCATATCCTCGACGGAAATGCGTATATGCAGGTTGTTTCCCCTGAAGCCAATGCGGAATGAAAAAGATTTCCAGTTTGCAGGAAGGAAAGGATTAAAGTGCAGTTTGTTGTCGCGCACGCGCATGCCGGCAAAACCTTCTACAACGCTCATCCAGGTACCGGCCATTGATGTGATATGGAGGCCGTCTTCGGTGTCGTTGTTATAGTCGTCGAGGTCGAGACGTGCGGTTCTGAGGTAAAATTCATAAGCCCGGGCCTCGTCATTTAGTTTTGCGGCCAGAATGCTGTGAACACATGGAGATAATGAACTTTCGTGAACCGTTCTTGGCTCATAAAAGTCGAAATTCCGGCGTATTGTCTCAACATCGTAATCATCTTCAAAAAAGTACAATCCCTGCAATACATCGGCCTGTTTGATCAGGCAGGATCTTAGAATACGGTCCCAGCTCCATTTTTGGTTAATAGGCCGTTCTGATGCAGGGAGGTCTGCGGCCAGCACCTGTTCTTTATCCAGGTAACCGTCCTGCTGCAGGAAGATGCCCAGGCGGGCGTCTTCGGGATAAAACATTTTTTCTATAATGTTTTTCCAATGCGTAACCTCTTCCTGCCTGAAAGCCAGCTTAGCCAGCAATGCTTCAAAACGTGCAGGCTCTTCGGACTTCAGCTGCTCCATCACATCGAGCGTATACCGCAGGCACCAGGTTGCAATGGTATTTGTATACCAGTTGTTGTTAACATTGTTCTCGTACTCATTGGGGCCCGTTAAGCCAAGCATAACATATTGTTGCCTGGCTTCGCTCCAGTTTACGCGCTGCGCCCAGAATCTGGAAATGCCGATCAGCACCTCAAGACCATGACTGGCCAGGTAACCGCGATCGCCGGTGTAACGCACGTAATTATAGATGGCATAGGCAATAGCACCGTTACGGTGTATTTCCTCAAACGTGATCTCCCATTCGTTGTGGCATTCTTCGCCGTTTATGGTTACCATCGGGTACAGGGCGGCACCATCCTTAAAACCAAGTTTCGCAGCATTTTCAATGGCTTTCTCCAAATGATTATAGCGATAAATCAGCAGGTTGCGACTAACTTCCTGCGGTGCGGTAGCCAGGAAAAACGGAACACAATATGCTTCAGTATCCCAATATGTTGAGCCGCCATATTTTTCCCCGGTGAAACCCTTCGGCCCGATATTCAGGCGGCTGTCTTTACCCGTATAGGTCTGAAACAGCTGGAAAATATTGAAGCGGATAGCTTGTTGTGCGGAGACATCGCCTTCTATAATGATGTCACTTTCAGCCCAGCGCTCCTTCCAGGCTTGAGCCTGCTCAGCTTTCATCTGATCAAACCCTTTGGCTGAAATTTGCGAAATGACCTCGCGGCATCTTGTCTCCAGCTCATCTTTACCGTGGTTCTCTGACGACAGGTTGGCCGCAAACTTCAGGATGGTTAAAGTCTCATCGGTGCCGGCCGAAACATGGTGAACCAGACCGGTATATTTCGTTCGTTTAATTGGCTCGGACGCTTCGGTTACAGGTGTACCGTTTTTAAAGAGCCGGGTGGCCGTACCGGTACAAACCTCGAATGCGGTTTTTCTGGTACGAAGCGTCAGATATGCCTCGGCACCCTGCGCGTCGCTGCTTACTTCTTCCCAGAATTTCTCATCGTAATTGCTGTCCTGGTTGCTGACGTCTCCGTCGATGAAACTTTCAATCGAAAAAGTTCCTGAAAAGTTTAGTGGCCTGATGCTGTATTGCATGGCCGCTGCTTCATCGTCTGCAATGCTGTAAAAACGCGTAGCCGTGACCTGCAGTTCCCTTCCGCTCTTTAACCTGGCAGTAAAATCTCGCTTCAGGTAACCTTCATGCATGTTCAGGTTGCGCGTAAACGCAAGGACTTCAGTTTTGGCCAGATCCAGTTCTTCTCCTTCAATGCGTATACGAAGGCCCATCCAGTTTGCGGCGTTCAGCACCTTGGCAAAGTATTCCGGGTAACCATTCTTCCACCAGCCAACGCGGGTTTTATCAGGGTAGTAGACCCCGGCAATATAGTTGCCCTGCAGGCTTTCGCCGGTATAGGTCTCTTCGAAATTTGCACGCTGTCCCATCCGGCCGTTACCAAGGCTGAACAGACTCTCAGAAATTTTATTCAGGTGCGGATCAAAGCCCTCCTCAATGATGTTCCACTCGTCTTTGATAATGTAGTTTTTCATTCCCTCACGTTAGATATTTAGAGTTCTTCAAGGTCTGCCACATGCAGCTTGTCAAGGCCCGTAACGCAGCGGTCCGCACCGCTGAGAATTTCCGGGTTCCCGATGCCGATGGCTTTCATTCCGGCATTTTTTGCCGCCTGGATACCGGCTACAGCATCTTCAAAAACCACGCACGCCTGTGGGCTGCAATCCAGAATTTCAGCGCCTTTCAGAAAAACCTCAGGGTCGGGCTTTGACCGGCTTACCGTGTTACCGTCTACCACAGCGTCAAAAAGTGCGGTGAGCCCGGTGCGCTCCAGAATAAGTCCCGCGTTCTTGCTCGCCGAGCCAAGCGCGATGCGGATGTCGTTCTTTTTGAGTTCTTCAAGAAAGCTGCGTGCGCCCGGAAGTACATCCGCAGGCGTCATGGCACTGATCATCTCTACGTACCAGTTATTTTTGGTTGTGGCAAGCTCAATCGCTTCAGCATCACTTTTTACCTGCCCGCCCCAGTTCAGAATTTTTGCGAGCGATTCCATGCGACTGATGCCTTTCAGCTCTTCATTCTGTTCTTCGGTAAAGTCGAACCCAAGTGTGGCTGCCAGCCGTTTCCAGGCCTGATAGTGGAACACAGCCGTATCGACCAGTACACCATCAAGATCAAACAGACAGGCTTTTATTTTTCTAAGATTTGTATGCATTTTTTATTTTTCGCTTTAGCGCAATTCCAGGACCAGAGTTGTTTTGGCTGGTACCGGGATCTTTGCAACAGGCTGTTCTTTTCCGGTTTGAATATCTTTACCATAAGTTAAGCCCTGCATCCTTTCGCCAAACCTGGCTGTATCCAGTTCCTTCCCGCTATCATTGCTGTTTACAATAACCATCACTGTTCCGGCAGCCTGACCGGTATACCTGAAATAGACATAGATACCATCCTGCGGCACATACTGCATCAGTTTACCCGACTGCAGGGCCTCGCTTTTTTGCCTGAAGCGGGCAAGATTACGAATATGGTTAAATGCTTCGTTCTCCTGCGCCGTTCTGCCTGCGGCGGTGAACTTATTGGTTTTATCGCCTTTCCAGCCGCCGGGAAAATCTGAACGGACAAGGCCATCGGGATTGGAAAAGTTTTTCATCAAAATTTCGGTCCCATAATACAGTTGTGGTATGCCGCGCATGGTAAGCAGAAGAGACATACCCGACTTAAACTTGTCAAAATCCTCATTCACCATCGAATAGTAACGGCTCATGTCGTGGTTATCCATGAAAATCACATTCTGGTTGGGGTTCTTGTACAGGAAATCCTGCGCAAGTGTTGCATAAAGCCGGTTTATACCATCTGTCCAGCCTGCTTTACCATTCAGCGCTTCATAAATCGCGTCTTTCAGAACGGCATCGGTTATCCCCGGCAGGTGTGTATCCAGGCCGCGGCCAACCGTGTTACCGCCGGTAAAAAATGCCTGGTTAGCAGCAGCCGTAACGAGCGTTTCGCCGAAAATTGACAGATCTGGAAACTCGGCCTGCAAACGCTGCGCCCAGTCGGCCATAAACTTCGGATCGTTGTATGGATAAGTGTCTAAGCGCAGTCCGTCAATTCCGGCATATTCAATCCACCAGATGTGGTTTTGCGTCAGGTAATTCTGAACAAAAGGATTGGTCTGATTCAAATCTGGCATGCTGGGCACAAACCAGCCGTTCAGCATTTGTTTCTGGTCTGATTTTGATGCATGAATGTCCAGCAGTGGCTGCTCCCGGTAGCTGGTTTGCTGATACGAAGGCCATTGGTTCAGCCAGTCTTTCATTGGCAGGTCGGTAAACAGCCAATGTCCCGTGCCGATGTGATTGTGTACAATGTCTTTAATTACCTTGAGCCCTTTTTCATGGCAGATCTCTGCGTATTTTTTGTAAAGTTCGTTGCTGCCATAGCGCGGGTCAATCCGGTAGTGTTCGGTTGCGGCATAGCCATGATACGACGCCTTCGGCATATTGTTCTCTATTTCAGGGGTCATCCACACAGCAGTTACGCCGAGATCTTTTAGATAATCAAGATGATCAATTACGCCCTGAATGTCCCCGCCGTGTCGCGCATACATGCTGTCGCGGTTCATCGTGTTTTCGGCAAGCTCCCTGCGTACATCATTCCGCGGATCGCCGTTTGCAAAGCGGTCGGGCATGAGCAGGTAAATCAGGTCTTTTTCAGTTACACCCTGGATACGGCCTGCCGCGCTGTTTCTTGCTTTGAGTTCATACGAGTAGCCGGCTATTTTTTTTCCGCTGCGCGTGAAGCGTAATTCAAACTTTCCCGGCCTGGCCGTTGCGTCAATTTCAAGATCAACGAAAAGATAATGCGGGTTTTCAACGCGGTTAACCTTTATAAGTTTTACCCCGGGATAATTTAAACTTACGTCTGCCTGCCCAATGCTGTTTCCGCGAACAAGGAGCTGAAGTTGTCGATGTTTCATTCCTGTGAACCAGAACATAGGCTCTATGCGCTCCAGGGCGGGCAGCTGAGCCGGCAGCCGGCAGGCAATCAGGAGGAACAATACAAGAAAAATACCTTTTTTCATGATGGTAAGATAACGGCTATGGGGCCGTCTGTAAACGGCCCCATTGTGTTTTATTTTTTCGTGAGCGTATAGGTACCTGTCTTGTTGTCTGCATTTACTTTCAGAACAATCTCATATGTGCCGGCCTCGGTCACGGTGATATCTGAACCGCCGTTACCGATATTGGTTCCCCAATCATGCCCGCGACGAAACTTCATTGCGCCGGGTGTTAACGCCGTCGTAATTGTCCAGTAGGGTTCTTTTGCGTTTACATATTTCAGGTCAATGTCTTTTTCCCAGTTGCTGCCGGGAACAGCATTGCCTATAAGCGACCATACGGGAGCGGCCTCCATTTTCCAGGTATTTGCATTCAGATCTATGGTGAGCAGCTGTGTGCCTGTACCAGGCGAAACGATATCCCCGCCGCTGGTACTAAGTTTACCTCCACCAGCATCGCCATAGGCAACATCCCATTTTTTTGCAGGTGTCAGTTTAAAAGCCAGGTTCCCGGGGGTAAAGTTGATGATACCGGTATAAACACCGTTCCCAGTTTCAGATATCAGACTGTCTGCAGTGGCAGGATTCCAGCCCTGATAGGCGCCCGGCACATAAATCCACGAAGTAAGCGGGAACGGGCGGGCGTTTATAGACACCGCACTGCTGTAAACGGGAGCCACAGCATTTGAGATGGAAGACTTCAATCTGACTTCCACATCGGTATTTGAGGTAAAGGGCAGGTTCAGGCTAAGCAGCAGGTTATTGAACTCCATTCCGTTATAACTTTTGGACGTATTGTTTCCCTCAAGCAAAACCTCTTTTGGCTGGGCAAAATTTGTTCCCTTCACTGCCATTTGCAGGCTGTTTGTTACCGCAGCCCGGTAACCAAAATCGGCGGGGCTGAATGTGAAGGTCACTACGTTTGTGTTCAGCATACTTCTGTCAAGCACGAGGCTGGTAGCCGACGTTTTCAACGAGCCTGCCGTACCTGCGGTCGCGACCACAGAATTTCCTTCCTTTTTGCAGGCTGCAAAACAAGCGGCCAGCAGCAGGATAAAGACCGGTTTGATGTATTTTGATCTCATGTCTTGTTTTATTTATGAAATTAGTAGCCAGGGTTCTGTGTCAGATTGGGGTTGGCAATCAGATCTGCCGCCGGAATCGGGTAAAGGTTCCGGTGCGCGGGAAGCGCCGTGCCTGCTTTTACGCCGCCCTTAAACGGCCAGAGGTAACTGCCATCTGTAAATTTGCCGTAACGTACCAGATCACTTCGTCTGAAACCTTCCCAGTACAGCTCCCGTCCGCGCTCATCCAGGAAAAAGTCAACGTTAACGGTCGAGATATTTCCTGATGCGTTGCCATAGGCACGCTGTCTGAGCTGGTTAACGTAGGTCACTGCCTGCGCAACGGTTCCCCCGGAGCCGCCGCGGGCTACCGCTTCCCCGTAAATCAGATATTGTTCGGCAAGCCGGAATAAAGGAAAGTCCAGCGAACTGAACGTTCCGTTCAGCGATGCCGGTGTAACGCCGGTCGACGTGACATTTTTGAATTTGGTGACACGAAGACCATCGGTAAAGACACCGATATCATCTACCACAGCCTTTGTTCCGAAGAACATCGCTCGGCCATCGCCGGCAGGAAACAGCGCCGGCAGGTTTTGGCGGGTACGGTTACCTCCCCATCCGCCGTTAGGCACACCAAAAGATGCCGGATTCATATCGCCGTTAATGGCAGCATTGATCAGGAACGTGGTACCGCCAAAGTTGGTTCCGCGTGTGCCGTCGTAGTTAATGGTCAGGATCGCCTCGGCATTGTTGTTCTGGTTGTCTGCAAGGAACAGGTCTTTGTATTGAGATTTAAGGCTGTATCCCCCGTTGATCACTTTTGACGAATAGGTAATGGCTTCGGTATATTTTGCTGTACCGGTATAAACCTGTGCGTTCAGGTACAGCCGCGCAAGCAGCGCCCAGGCTGCACCTTTGTCTGCCCTTCCGTATTCATTGCTTCGTGGATCAGCGAGGTCGGCTTCGATTGCCTTGAGTTCTGATTCTACATAATTGAACAGCTCGGTGCGTCTAATCTGCTTTGGAAAGTCTTTGCCGATGTTATCGTTCTCTGTAACAAACGGTGGATTACCGAAACCATCCAGCAGTACCCAGTATTGGAAGGCACGAAGAAAACGTGCTTCGGCGCGATAGCGCTGAATGGCGGTCGCATATGAGCCGGTAATTCCACGCGCCGCCAGTTTTTCAGGTGTGCTTTCACGGATAAATTCGTTACAGACCGTAATCTGGTAAACGCTCCGCGAATACAGTCCGCGCAGAAATACATTGTCTGCTGCCCAGGTTGAGTAATCAAGCTCGGGAATACCGATATCACCCCATGAACAGACAGCTTCATCTGTTGTCAGTTCCTGTGATGTCCAGAACAGGCGCAAAAAATCGGAGAAACCCGCGTTTATACCACCCAGGTCGCTGTTGTCTGAGCCCGTTGCACTCGTAAGCGCATAACTTGCGTATAACTTAACCAGCCCCTGTTTGTATCCTGCCGGATTGGCGTAAACGATTTCTGCAGTCACATCATTTGTTGGCCGCAGGTTCAGATCATCTTTTTTACAGGCCTGCAGCACGGTGATCAGCGCGATAGAGGCGAAAATATATTTGAATGAATTTTTCATGTTTTCAGGAGATTAAAAACCAACATTCAGACCCAGCGTGTAAATTCTTGGGCGTGGGTACAATTTGTAATCAATGCCGCTTGTCAGTTCAGGATCGAGCCCTTTGTATTTTGTCCATACAAACACGTTCTGGCAGTTGGCAGATACGCGCAGGGTAGCAGTTCCCGTTTTCGAGAGGCGGCCGGCATCATAAACGAGGCCGATATTATCCATTTTCAGGAACGACGCATTACCAACATAATAGTCGCTCAAAAATTGATTGGTCTGGAACCCTGTATTATAAAAATCGCTTACCGAATTGTTGATCAGTCCGCTCGGGCTGAGGATATTGGTGCGGATGCCGAAATTTGAAGACACGTTATCATACACATAGTTGCCAAGGTTGGCGCGAAGCACGGTGCTTAATGTTAACCTTTTCCAGGTCAGTGAACTGTTCAGGCCAAACACAAAATCAGGATCCGGCGAATTGTAGAAATACTGGTCGCTGGTATTGATGATCCCATCGCCGTTCGTGTCTTCGTAAACACCTTCCAGCGGACGGCCTTCAGCGTTATAAACCTGTTTGTAAACAAAGAATGAGCCCGGTCTTTCATTGACCGAATTGTATTTTACAACCGTTCCGGTACCGCCGGTAATTTCGCCCGCGGCAACCCGGCCCGAGGCATCCGGATAAAGGGTCAGGTTCGTAACAGTGCGTTTATTATAGGCTCCGTTTACACCAAGGTCCCAGCTCAGGTTTTCTGTTTTAACAAGGCCGAAATTAACGCTTGCCTCCAGACCCCGAACATCCATATTACCCACGTTGGTGGTTAACAGGTTGCTGAAATTTGTTCCGACGGGGATGTTGACTGTGCTCAACAGATCGCGTGTCTTTTTGTAATACGCATCAATACTACCATAAACGCGGCCTTTAGCAAAACCGTAGTCGATCCCGGCGTTATAGGTTGTCGTACTTTCCCAGCGCAGATCGGGATCATATGCCGCCGGACTGTAATAGTTATAAAACGTATCGCCGATCTGATACTGTCCGGTATTGCTGTTTGCGTAATATTTGGAGAAATACTCATAGTTGCCTATGCCATCTTTCTGACCGGTTTCACCATAACTGAGACGGAATTTCAGGTCAGAAAAGACCTTGCTGTCTTTAAGAAAATCTTCGTCGATGGCCCGCCAGGTAAAGCCTGCGGAAGGGAAGTATCCCCAGCGGCCAGACTCGCTGAATTTTGATGATGCATCTGCTCGGATGGTGCCCGAGAGGATATATTTACCTGCCAGGGTATAAACCAATCTTCCGTAATAAGACAGCATTCTGTTTTCCTGGTCTGCAAAGGGGAATACCGGCGTTGTTATGATGCCGCCAACCGCATTGCGCTCTTCGAAGTTGTAATCGCGCTGCGAGATGTCATAGAAACCATAACCCGCAACTGCGTTGATATTGCTGTTGATACCGCTCAGGTTTTTATTGTAGCTCAGGTACGCTTCAAATGTTTTGTTATTCTGGGTGCTCAGCGAACGCCTGATGCTGCCCCGTGTAGATACGCTTTGCGCCGCGAATTCCGGTACATAAATGGCCCCCTGGCCCTTGCTGACATCGTAGCCAAGGTTTACGTTTGCATGCAACTCAGGAAGAAAGTGGAAGGAATAATCGAGGGTCAGGTTACCGAAACTCCGGTCAGCCTTACCGTTGTTATCCTGCTGGCGAATGAGAGCTACCGGGTTGCGCGGAGCATTCGGATTTGGCACTGCGCCCTGCACCCATTCAAAATATCCGCCAAAGGCGTTATTCGCATAAACCGGCTGCGTTGGGTCAAACTGAATTGCTGAATTAATGGCATCACCATGCGCAAAATGTGAGTTGCTCATGGAACCGTTCAGGCTCAGGTTAATTTTCAGGTGGTCATTGAAAAGGCTGGGACTCAGGTTAAAACTTCCCGTGCTGCGGCCAAGCCTGTCGGTTATGATGAGACCATTCTGATCCAGGTAACCTGCTGAAAATCGGTAAGGAACGTTTTTGAACGATCCCGATATACTTAGGTTATTATCGGTCGAAAATGCGTTGCGGTAAATTTCATCCTGCCAGTCGGTGTTCGCAGTTCCAAGCAGGGCCTTCTGAGTCGCGTTGCCATTGGCATTTACATAGGCACGGATCTCGTCGGCAGAAAATACGCTAACCTTTCTGGCAACAGTCGAATAGGAATTATTTGTGCTGAAATTGATGACAGGAGCTCCGCGCGTACCTTTTTTTGTGGTAATGAGTATCACGCCGTTTGATGCCCGGGATCCGTAAATGGCTGTAGCGTTTGCATCTTTTAGAACGGTAAATGTTTCAATATCATTCGGGTTGATCAGACTCAGCGGGTTGGCGACGTTATTAATGCCGTTTCCGCTAAAGGGATTTCCGTCTATCACAATGAGGGGATCGTTGGTAGCATTGAGTGAGGCGCCGCCGCGTATACGAATGGTTGAACCTGCTCCCGGCTGTCCGCTGTTGGTGGTAATGGAAACACCGGCCACTTTACCAGCAATAAGCTGCTCAGGTGAGGTAATGTTGCCGCGCTGAAACTCGCGTGATGTAACGGTGGCGACAGAGCCGGTAAGGTTTTTCTTTTCAGTGGTCCCGTATCCGATCACAACGACCTCATTAAGTTTTTGCGCGTCTGGCTGCAATCTGAATTCTACGGTAACGTTCCCGGAAACAGTCACTAATCTTTCCTGGGTCTGGTAGCCGATGTAACTTACGGCCAGGGTAAGGCTTCCGTTTTCCAGTCCGCTGAGGCGGAAAGCACCTTCTACGTCGGTTTGGGTTGTTTTGGGTCCACCCTTCACGAGGATGGTAGCGCCAGGCAGGCCAACGCCGGTCTCGTCGAGGACCTTTCCGGTAACGGTGCCGGATTGCGCAAAACTTGCTGCTGAGGCCAGCATAAACAGTACAAACAGCCCCTGTTTAAGCAGGTAAAATATTCTCATACTTTTAGCTCGGTTAATGGTTAGAATTTGGTTAAACTTTTTAGTTCTTTACACAAAGACTAATTTACAGCAGCATTTTTCATTTCAAAGTGTTTCTTTAAAATATTTTTTTAGCGCAAAAAATGGCATGTAAAATCTTGCGCCTGTTTGATGATTCCCGGGAATGAAACCAACAAAAAGCAGATAAGGAATCGTCAATTTATCGTTGGTTATCAGGTTATTACAAATATACTTAAATGTTGTTATGTGTATTTATTACACTAAGCCATTTCGCGGCAGGCAATATGGGAACGTTCCCGACCAGTTTGATCAATTCGGCGTCCAAAATTCGGGAACGTTCCCGAATTTTGGAGTTAATTCTGCGTATTTTACACTAAGGCTTCACATTTTTTGTTTGAAAATTCATACCGAGACGTCCTTAATTCCACGCATTTTCTGAAGGCCGGCCGGCCACCTGCCGGGTAGTGATGCCTTGCCGGAAAATAAGATCAAATTGATTCAGTAAGCCTACTCATAACAGTGAGGTGTTTGGTATTGCCTGAGCTGGGTCAGTCGCAAGGAAGCCATCTGCCTACCGGCGTCCGGGTGAAAAAGTATGGATGCACACCGTCTACTGACTGCAATAAGCCGCAGCCAGATGTGAGCCGAATCTTTGAATGCTGCCTGCCTGTATGGCGGCTGGCTCATTCTCATGCTTCAGTCGGGTACCCAAGGCAGCTTGCCTGATGTTCACGCCATTTTTTTCAGAATGAAACGCAGGTCTGCCTGACGCACTCAATCATTAATTAACAACCGGTGCAACGAGACCACTATTTTCAAACCCCGATTAAGATGGGGTGTACGGAGCTTTTTTCAATCATCACATGCAGATGTGACAGCCACACAGGCCCTTGTTTAACCATCAGAAATACCCTTTCCTTAATTTTGCCTTATAACAATACGAATGCTCATGAAGAAGTACATGCACTCTTTAATCGCGGCCGCAGTTGCCGTGTTTGCCACCGGCACAACCTCCCTGGCTCAATCGTCTGCAACATCGCAACCCGTTACGGTTAACATTGATCTGTCAGCGTCAGTGATATCGATTGCGCTTGGAGCCACGCCAACGGTGAATTTTGTTTATGCATCGGCAGCAGATTATACCGCGCCGAAAACCGTCAGTAAGCCGGGGCACTTTACGGTAGTCAGTAACCGGAATTATACGATAACGGCAGCAGCGCAGACCCCATTTACCGTCGTTGCTACAGACCCTACGCCACTATCGCTTGGTGTTGTAAACATCAGCGTTGACCCGGCAACATTGAATGGCGGTACACCGGCAACACAAGCCTTGTCGCAAACGCCTGCACCCATTATCACCAATGCAGTGCCAACAGTCGGGGCGGTCTATAATATCAACTATGCTATACCCGATGCTACTCCGCTGCTGGGCAGATCCGCTTCGATTTATTCAACAACCGTAGTGTATACCGCTACCCAGTTGTAATATGCAGGAAAACCGGCTGATGAGAGTAGAAGGCATGCTGGGGATACTTTTTTTGCTTCTGGTTCCCCTGTTTACCCGGGCACAGGGCATCTCCATCTCGCCGTCGAGGATATTTATACAGGGCCAGCCCGGAGAAACAGTTACCCGGTCCGTTCAGTTCACCAATACATCACCGCGTGAACTTAATTTTGTGGCAAGCGTGAAAGACTGGGAGCGGGACTCGCTGGGCACCAAAGTCTATCATCTGCCGGGAAAGTTAAAAGGATCAAACGCAGCCTGGATTGGCCTGCAGGCAAATAGCGTGCGGGTTGCGCCCGGAGAAACCAGGGTTGTCAATTTCTCCTTTACCATCCCCGCCGGCGCGGATGCGGCTGAACTGACCAGGAGCATGCTGTTTTTTACGCAGGTCAGGGAACAGTCGGCAGCAAACGGCAACCGCCAGGCTATCGGCCTCAACATCCTGTTTGAAGTAGGCATTCAGATCTACCATGTACCGGATGGCCTGACACCCGGGCAGCTTAACTTCGAGGCCTTCCTGGATAAGGGTCAGGTCGAAGTTTCAGGTAAGCCCGTAAGGCGTATGATGCTGAAAATAAGAAACGACGGGCAGTTGAATAAAGATGCCTATGTACGTTTTGAACTAACCAATAAAACGACCGGCGAGGAAACCAGGGTATCGCCGGTTGCCATTGCTATGCTGCCAGGCGCAGCTCAATGGGTCAATATCGACTTACCTGCCGGGTTGAAAGGAAACTTTCTGGGTATTGCCATTCTCGACGCAGGAAGCCAATACAATCTGAAAGTTGCTGAAAAAGAGATTACATATTAGACTGTTTCTGCTGGGCTGGCTGCTGCCATGGTCTTGTATTGCACAGCTTAACATCATACTGCCCGAGGCAAACATTTCTGCACGGAGCGACTACACCGCATCATTAGGTACCGGCAATTATAACAGCGTGCTTGGTCTTCTGCCCGTTTTTTCGGTCCGTTCAAACACATCAACGTTTGCAAATACGGTTGGGGGTTCATCAAACGTTGCTTTAAATACCACAAGGCTAACGCTAAGAAGCATCGGCTCACTGTCATTGCTCGGATTTTCTCAGGAGGTAACGCTGAGTACCGCTACGGGAAATATGTACGCCAGCCTTGCAACCGTTGCCTCAGGTCCTGTTCTTATCGATTACAGGGTCGTAACGTCCATACAACGCTGGATTGCCGGAAATTATCAGGCTGAGCTGGAATTTCATACCGGTGGCTTAGCTCCCAACCAGATCATCCCTGTCACGCAAAAACTAAACATCCAGGTCCCGGCCTTTATAACCCCGGCCTCCACCCTCGGAACCATTACCATGGCCGTAAATGACCTGTCTTTTTTCCGGTCGGCAGCAGGTATCAGCACCAGCAATACATTTAATGTTGCCTCTACCGTACCCTACGTGCCGGCGCTTGCTTCTGGTGCAAACAATTTCAGCTTTACAACTGCAGCGCCTTATGCACAGTTACCGGTTACAGCAACAAACAGCGTCAATACCGTGCTTACCGGGCTGTCGAATGCAGTTTCTGTTCCGCTTGCAAGCACGCCGCAGAACCTGATCAGCACGGGCAATGTGGCTGTTCCGGCTGCCAACAACCAAATGCTCACTGCTACCTTTTCTATAACCGGAGCGAACCTCAGGCAGTCATTCGTGCAGGCCGGCACCTATTCTGTTCCTATTACATTTACCTATAGTAAACCGACTGACATTTATCCCTCAGGTCCGTTGCAGTCAACCCGGTCAGGCACGCTGCAGGTGGTCGTGAGTGATCTGTCTGAAATTACGGCGAACCAGACGTCAGTTGGCCTGGCCTTTAATACCGCTGAGGCCTGGAGGCAGGGACTTACGACTCAGATGGCCTCGCACATTCGCCTGAGCCGCACAACGCCATATAGCGTTTATGTCCGGGCTACTTCTGCCAGCTTCAGTTCGGGCTCCAATACCATCCCGGTTTCAGTCATGCGTATAGGTCCCGGCACAAATCAGACCGGGATGAACACGGTAACGCTATCCACTACTCCGCAGCTGCTTATTGCCAATGCAGCACCTGAAACAGACCGCAGCCTGAACATTGCTTACAGCATCCCCGCAGCAAACACACCTCAGCTGTTAAACAAACCTTCAGGTAATTATTCAGCCGCTGTTATTTATAGTTTCACCGCATTGTAATCGTTGGTTAGAAACGAACAACTTCGATCCTACGGCGTTCGTCCCTGAATTTGAAATCAAGTACCTGCTGCAGGTTTCCGTATTCGAGGGTGACGTTGTTCCGGGCATTTACGATCGAGATGGGAAGGTCTTTGGCAACAATCGAGACCTGGTAGCTGCCCTCGGGCAGGTGTAAAAAATAGGTGCCGCCGGCATCTGTCAGTGTTTCAAAGGTTCTGCCCAGCCGGTCGGCTGCATGCACGCGCAAACCGGCAAGTTCGGGCGAGGTTTCCAGGTATTGCTTGCCGGTCATAACCAGGCGGCCTTTCAGGACCATAGTTTTGGTGACAGCGACATCCATTCGCTTGTTTTTTCCCAATGCAAGGGCCAGCGGCTGCTGCATAGACCATTCACGGCTGTTCAGCACTTCTATCTTGTAGTTTCCGGCCTTCATGTTATAGAATTTAACAACACCTTTGCTATTTGTTACAGCAGTCTCCTGGTTGGCCCTGATTGTCAGACCCGACAGCGCGCGCTCGCCGGGCTCGGCAACGCCGTTGTTATTTTTATCCTCAAAATAGCGCAGTTCGAGTTTTTTCCGGGCACCGTGGCTGATGCCTGCAAACTGTTTCTCAACGCCGATACGGAACTGCCTTGTATCAAACCGTGCATCGGGAAGAGCAACTTCGGTCATGCTGCTCAAAAAACCAGACCGAATGAGCGTGTAAAATATATCTGCAGATAGTGCCCAGTTTTCAGGCAGTACCCAGCGCAAATTGCCATTTACAGAATAGTTTTTGTTTCCGGATGCGCCGTAATCATTGTACTGGGCTGAAGCCTGAACCTTCAGCCGCTCCCTGAAAGCGGTGAAACTTGTATTCGGACCTATAGAGAAGATTTTGAAGCGGCCGTTAGAAATAACAGTAAGTGCATCGGTGAGGTAATAGGGGTTCAACTGCAGATAGCCGTTCAAACCAAACCAGTTGTTTGTGTAACTGGCGTTCAGGCGCAGTGAATGGTACCGGTTTTCTGTGCCTGCTGCAGTGTTCCTGAACACATAGCCATAGTCCGTTTGCAGATTTAATGTATGCGATTTAAGAGAAAACCCGGTCTGCACTTGGGTCCTCAGCGCCGAAGACCGCCAGTTGAAGCCTGTAGATACAGGCTGAAAATAATGAGTGCCGGCGAGCCGCTGGTCAAGCAGGTAAGGTCTGATATCAAAGCTGAATGCACCTGCTGACCTTCCGAATGTCAGTTCATAAATATTTATAGTATTGCGGTTTGAAAGAAATCTGAACCCCATCCTTGAAGTCTGAAACGCCGGATCATTGGTCATCAGACTCAGGCGGGCGCCATAGTGTGCACCGTTTGTGCCCGTATGGAGCAGGCGCGTTTCCGACTGGAAGAGACCGCGTCGCAAGCCTACAAAGTATGGGCTGCTGAAATAATTCAAACTGGACAGCTGCCATTGCTGTGTACTAAACTGGTAACTGAGGCCCCCGGCAAACCCCGACGCTGAATTGCCGCTGTCAGAAAGCTCATTACTTAAACCCCCTTCCAAACCGAGCTGCTGATAGTTGCCCAGACGAAAACCCGTTCTGCCGCTAAACATGTGACTGCGCTGTCCGAAATAATTATCATCGCTGAATAAGTAGGTCAGCCGGCCTTGTTGCTGGTCTCCGGCCAGAAAGTTATAATTAAGTGCAGCAATGTTTGCTCCAGGCAGTGCCGGCGACGCGCCGCTGACCAGCATATAGTTATTCTGCAGACCATAAACGCTTAAGCGACGATCGTCGCCAAATTTCAGACTTGCTCTCACACCTCTTCCGCCGAGGGCGTAATCCAGGTTTTCGTATATGTTCCCGGCCTTCAGTCCCCATGTTTTCCCTTCATAATCCAGATGAGTGTCGTACAAATTTATGCCTTGCAGGTGCTGCTGGTAGTAGTCCAGGTTAAGCCGGTAATTCAGCGCATCTGACGAAGACAGATCTATTTTTCCGTTGGCCTGTAACTGGTAAAATGACGCCGCATTACTGATCGTCATGTACCTTAGGGCCGCCGCATTGTTCAGGTTTTTTGCAAAGGGACCGTCGGCCAACCCTGCACGGCGTATGCTGCTCAGGTTCAGTATGCGGATGCGGTGACTTGCCAGCTGCTTCCCATTGAGATCCAATGCATCTATTTTCACATTAAAATCTACGGCCTGCCGGCTGCCCGAGCGGTTACGTGCCTGAACAGGCACAAGCTGCCGCGCTCCCGGGCGTAAGGTAATGGTCGATTTGTCCAGCGTAAAATCAAGCCCCTCTGGCAGTTCGGTAAGCTCCAGCCTGACCTCAGCAGGTAGTACCCCGTCATTGCTGCACTGGATCATAAGCTGTACCAGGCCCGTTTGCGGGTTCAGGTAATATTCATTCTGACTGCTTGTTAAGGTGATTCCGGCAATCTGATCGAGTTGTACGCAGAAGGTGGCTGAAATCCCTGATCCAGCGCCTTCTGTTTCCCGAAACCGAATAGTAAAACTTTGAACCACCGAAGTCAGCAGCTCCTGGTTAGCCAGATATTTCACCGGAAAACTTTTGCGTTCGCCGCCGCCAATATCAATCACCGGAGGAATATTGATCAGCCCCTGCTTTGCTGCTGTCCCTGCGGCATCTGTAAAAAGTCTGAGTGGCCGGCCACTGGTATTTGATAGTATCAGGGTATTCGAAAATGTTTGCCCAGCATTCACCCTTACGGTGTCGACCTCAAACACACAGCGCAACGCAGCAGTCTGCCCATGCAGCAAACCGGACTGACAAAACATGAAAAATATCGTAATGGCAATGCGTATATATCCAGCCATTTTCTCGGGCTCATTTAATAAAAATCAAGGTCTGCATTTCCGACTGAATAGCGAAGAATCAGCCATCACATGTCGATGTAACGAATCTGAGGGCACTTTTTGTGAACAAAAATCACATACCTGACGTGCAGGGAACGAACAAAAAGAACAGACGTATAAAAGGCTGTCTGACATAAGTTTATTGCCGATTTCTGAGTTTCACGGTGACGCGATCCTGGATTTAGCTTCCTGGACCTCTAACTTTACAGTCGGTTATATGTTTAAACGCATAGTACCATCAACTTATTAACATAAGAAGAAATCTCCCCTATGATGAAGATCGGTATACTTGACAAAGATCCTTTTGCATTGGCGAAGATCGAACAGACCCTCAGGGGTCAGACTAAGGGAAACATGGCGTATGCCATTTCCAGATTTAATTTCGATGCACTGACAAACCGGGCATCCTTTCCCGACGTGCTGCTCATTGACATAGAGGGCTTCGATCCGAGGATAATTCACAAGATCCGGCTCCGTGCGCCCGGAATTACAATTTTGATTGTTAGCGACCAGAGCGACCTGCAGGTTGCTTATTCCTGCTTTCGTTACGGCGCATTAGGTTACCTGACAAAAAAGACATGTCTGTCAAACCTCTCAGAAGCAATTTCGGTTACATTCGCCGGCGGTTCATTCCTGAGTCCGGGTATTTCCAGAAACCTGATCAGCCAGATGCAGCTGGCAAGACAGCAGGAGGATTTGTTAACAGCGCGCGAACTGCAAATTGCCAAAGGGATTGTAGATGGCCTGAGTTATAAACTGGTTGCCGACCGTTATAACATTGCACTTGATACGGTTCGTGTATATATAAAACGTGTATACCGGAAACTGAATATTCATAGCAAGGGCGAGCTCATCACCATGTTGCTTCATCAGCAGGAAGTTAAGCGAACAGGATAAAAATACGCGAACCAGCAACGCAAATATTCGTTCCCTTCACTGTTCTGAAAAGCCAGGCCTGCATTACAACGTAGGGCAGGTCCCGTTCTCCGCTATAGCCCTGTATACAGGGGCTGCCGCTGCGACCGGGTTTAGATGGCCAGGCCTCCAGCAACGAACAGCGGAGCCCACCCACCGCCTTACCTGCAAGCGGCTAGGGTGAGATGATTATGTCGAAATCACTCAATAATCCCTCAAGTCCTGATCTTGAAAATTTTGCTTTTCTAATCTGGTTTTTGTCAGGTCTGATCGTGTAATTGAACGCTGTCCGGAGATCCGCTTTCTGCAAAACTGTGCCGTCAAAGAGAGCCATCATGAGGTCGCACTCATCAAAGCGTGCTTCGGACAGATCTGCACCGGTAAAGTCGGTCTCGCGGAGGCTGCATTTGACAAACCTGATCTTTTTAAGCTTAAGTTTATAAAATGAACAGAGATCGAGCTGGCATCGTTCAAAAGCGAGATCAAGCAGAAATGTATCACACTGACTAAACTGAACACCAAGAATTTTACAGCCATTAAAGCGCACACTGCGCAAAGCCGTTCTGGCCAGGGTAGCGTTACTCAGGTTACAGGATTCAAAAAGGCAGTCTACAAACGCGCATGCCGAGAAAACGGCATTGCTCAGGTCTGCATTTTTGAAAAGGCAATTGCTGTAAGTACCCGGCTGCAGCACAGACACCTGGCTAAATTCCTGATCCTGAAAAAAATTCTGTGACATGCAGCAGCCTTAGAAAGTGGCCTGATAAACGATGTGGGAATTACTGGGTTCGAACCAGTGACCCCTACCTTGTCGAGGTAGTGCTCTAAACCAGCTGAGCTAAACTCCCGGGGCTCGAAATGTTTGTTTCGAGCAGCGAATATACAAATTCCGGATTAACTGCGAAGGCTTTTTAATTTTTTGCAGTCGCCGGTTTATGGTACTATTGCAGGTAAAACGTCTGGCTGAATGCTCCGTTTACCGCACTATCCCAGGCTTCTACACGCATCCATTTCCGGCCTTTTAATTTGGGACGGAATGCAAATTCTTTTGTGCCAAATGCCTGTGTGTCTGTCAGGTCAATGCGCTCGCGGTAAACCTTTTGGCCATCCCCCGAAATGATCTCGATAAAGTTCATCGGGAATGTCCAGCTTAGTTTCAAACGCACATCTGCGGTTCCATCAGCATTCAGCTTTAGTGTTTCACCCGAAACTTTTCCATTTACAAGAAGTTTGTGCATCAGCACTTCGCCCGTGGTACCAAAGAACTTCCCTTTTTGCATGGCATCAACAACAGGCTTCCAGCCATCCTTATACTTAGGAAGCTGGTCAAGCATCATGTAATTTACATTCATGTGTGCATACATCTCATTCTCATTCGTAATGGTAAAGAGATCTGCCTCGGTGATCACCGTTTTTTTCTCACCCCAGTTGTTCATATCATCAAGAAGATCCAATACTCGGTTACCTAACCGCTGTTGCGACAGATCTGCAGGCATGGCTTTCCAGGCTGCACCCATAAAGCGGTCAGATTTGAAGAAGTTCTCATGATTATAGATATCAGGCGCATTAACGGAGCCCTTCGTACGCGCATGGGCGGTCCAGGCCAGACCCTGCTCCTGCTCCAGCAACCGCAGCATATCATCCTGGTTGCCTACGTGGTATACTTTACCAAAACCCGGCCTTTCCTCTACAAACGGAACACCATTTCTGCGCGACATGATCCAGTATACCGGCTTTGGAAAGATCTGCAGCCAGTGCCCGCCGAAAAATTCATTGGGCTCTTCGCCCGGCATAAGGAGAAACTCATGATCAGACAGGCGCTCACATTGCTCAAACAAGGCCTTCAGCTCCCGCAAACGCAATGAATCGGGACCTTTGGGATGAGCGGTATAATGAAATTCACCGAGATGCACCATGTCTACACCAAGGCGTTTAAACACATCTACAAACTCGGGTTTCTCGGGAATCGGCTTACCCGCAAGCACAACATTCATAATAAATTCATTGTGAAAATGGCTCGACATTGTTTTGAAGGCGGGAAGCTGTACATACTTGTCGGCATTTGTGAACTTTTTGACGGCATTCAGCGTCTGGGTGTTTCCCGCATCGTCTACAAGACAGAAAAAATTAAGCCGTTGACGTGTACCGGGAGGCGCATTAAACCATGGAACGAAACGGCGGTCGCCCTGCAGTTCCTGTCTGATGCCCATGCCATACCCGTCGAGCATCTTGCGGTACTGTTTGCCATGCCAGATAAATTTCAGGTTAAATGCTTCGTCGAGCGGATAGAAGTATTGGTGCGGTGCCGGAAAAAGCGCCAGGGAACCGCCGCTGGTCTGCGCACTGATTGTACGGTATTTTACAGACAAGTTTCTGGCCGAGTCTGCATAGCTAACCTTGGCCGACTCGACCTGATCTGCGGTATTTGTCCAGGATAACGTTTTCCATTTTTCGGTTCTGCTGATCAATCCGGCGTCGTAAACGATAGCCGTGGCATCGGCTTTCGTAGACATGACGGCTGCAACATTAAACAGCGGACTGCCGTTATAAAACGTTACCTCCAGTTCACCTGAAAAACGGTCGGCGGTCAGGCTACCGATGCTTACCACCGTACGGCTTCCCACTGTTTTTACAGAGATTCCGGTCTTTTTCAAAACGACCGGATAGGTTTTGTAGGGGCGCAGGGGCACCTTATCAAAAAAGATGTTCCATCCATTTTGCGAAAGCAGGTCGCGCTTGCCGACGCTGAGCAGGAATGCCGGATCGAGGTCTTCAGAAACTGCTTTGAATTGATCTTTTATGCCAAGGCCGATGTATTTAAACAGAGGTGAGCCAGGGGAAAGATCGAAGGTCACTTTGCCGGTCTTGTTTTCGGCGACGGGCCAGGTGATGTCGACAAGATTATTTTTTTGACTGGCGGTTACCTGCGCATTTGGCTTGAATTGTTTGGTATTTAACCGCACTTGTGCATGCGCAAAAAATGCCTGAATAAGCAGGGCAGTAAGAAATAGGGCTCGAAGGTTCATATCAGGTTATAAATAGACCAACATACGAATTAAATCCAAAAATGCCCAAAATAGACCTTGCTAAATCGAAAAATCACTCAGAATTTTTACGTAAGCGGCCGGTTCTTGCGTAAGTTCCACAAGGTCAAAATGCTGAAATCTATGTTAAGAATGCGGTAAGCCGGAGGCATCTTTCTTACATCGGTAAGATTGACATAATCGAATATCCCCTGGGCAGTAAACTGATCAGCTTGTGTTCGGCAGTATTCAAGGGCTAGTAAATAAGCTCGCAAAGTAAAAAACTTATTCCCTTCCCCACAACTTTTCCGCTTGATCCCCGACTCCGTAGGGACGCTCCAAAGCAACAAAAGCATAAAAAAAGCCCAAAACTTTCGTTTCAGGCTTCTTTGTGGGAGATACTGGGTTCGAACCAGTGACCCCCTGCTTGTAAGGCAGGTGCTCTGAACCAGCTGAGCTAATCTCCCTTGTCCCGTTTGGGAATGCAAATATAGCGCGATTATCTTACTCTGCAAATATTTTTTAAAATTTTTTAGGAAAGAATTTCCTCGAGGATTTTATGAGATTTCACCTCCCCGAAGCCTGCCACATGTAACTGGTAGTATATCAATATTTTGCCGAGAACCGACTTCCTTGTAGCTGCAGAGATTTGCAAATGATTAAGTTCCTCAAATTTTTCCCGGAACAGTTTCAGAAAGAGATCCGCATCTTCTTCATCGAGAAAATAAGGATGAGACGGCAGGGCAGAACCAAATTCCCCTTCCTGCAAATCAAAGTACAGATGTACCCCCCTGCCCGTACCGCCGGGTCCGAAACCAAGAAATCCGGTCAGTTTTAATAAAAAAGACAGGTGAAAATTACTGTTATGCCCGACTGAGCCATCAAGCCAGCATAACGCATGATGAATAAAGTCAAACAGGTTTTGATCTGCATCCTGCCCCCTGATGCTTTTGTAAAGCACCTCGTTCAGGAAAATTACAATCGTGCGTTTAATCGGATCGTAAGGGATACTTAAGTACACAGGTGAGGTTCGCAGTTCTGCAACGCGCTGAACCTGGTTGGCCGGCTTGTGATACGCCACCATATCAACCAGATGTAAAGGCTGCAGCATGTTAAGCCTTATCTTTGCCTTCGGCTTTTTTACACCGTTTATCAGGTAAGACTGGATGCCGAACACATCAGTGTATATCTGTACAACCACGCTGCTCTCAGAATAATCTGTCGTTTTAAGTACAATCCCTTTTACCTTGTATAACATTGTTCAACTTTCATCCAAAGTTAATGTTTTTCGCGCTTTGCATTCGCGTCTGACAGCCATCCGCCGGCAGGCGAACAGCATGCCAGGATCGTTGTTCAGATTTGTGCCAATCAGCACGATAATTTCACCGCCGTCAGCCATGGAATTATGCTAATAAATAGCATTTTTGTCAGAACCTGCTGCCTGCAAAACCGCATGTAAGGCGGTATTCTTCTAAATCATTATGTGGAAACACTTCGCCAATCTCATTCTGCGCAACCGGATATTTTTTATCCTCTTTTTCCTTGCCGGAACCATATTCATGGCCTTCCAGGCAAAAAACGTACAGCTTTCATATGCCGGAAGTAAGATCCTGCCCCTCACAGATAAAGCGTTTATCGAATACAATGCTTTCAAAAAACAGTTTGGCGAAGATGGCAGCATCATGGTGCTTGGCATCAGTTCGCCAAATATTTTTGAACGGCGCCTTTACGCGAAATGGGTTTTACTTAGCAATGAAATACAAAAGCTGTCCGGCATAAAAGCAGTTCTTTCTACCGGGAAAATTTTCACGCTGCAAAAGGACACCACGAATCAGAAATTTATACTGAAGCCGTTACCTGCCCGGCCAGTAAACACCCAGGCGGAGGTCGATTCGATCAGACAGGAACTGTTTAACATCCCTTTCTTCGACGGACTAGTGTTCAACAAACAGACGAACGCCACATTGATGGCGGTGACTTTCGACTCCAGGATACTGAATTCGGCTGCGCGCAATCCGGTGTTGAAGGAAATCGAAGCGAAAGCACGTGCGTTTAGCAAAGAAACCGGCGTCGAGGTACATCTGTCAGGCCTGCCCTACATCCGTACAGCGGTGAGTCAGCTTGTATCAAAAGAGTTTATACTTTTCCTTGGACTGTCGCTCGGCGTATCTGCCTTGATCCTTGCGGTTTTCTTCCGGAAATTCTATGCTGTACTTTTTCCGGTACTTGTCGTTATTATGGGCGTAGTCTGGAGTATCGGGACGCTGGTTCTGTTTGGCTACGAGTTGACGATCCTGACTGGCCTGATCCCCCCGCTGATCGTTATTATAGGCATACCAAACAGTATTCTGCTTTTGAATAAATACCACGGCGAACTCCGTAAGCATGCCGACAAAACAGAGGCAATGAAAGTTACCATACAGCGGATAGGAGAAACGACCCTCGTTGCAAACGTTACCGCCGCAATCGGCTTCGGCGTCTTGTATTTTACCGGCAGCGAGTTACTGATGCAGTTCGGGAGTGTGGCTGCCATAAATGTGATGGTTACCTGGGTTATGTGCCTCTGCCTTATTCCAATTATTTTTAACTACTTGCCGGCGCCGAGGGCTGTAAGCGAAGAGCAGACTGCAAAAAGCGGACTGTCGCGTATGCTGCTGTTTGCAGACAGGCTCGTGCAGGGCAGGCGAAAACTCATATACGGCGTGAGCATTGCTTTGACACTGATCGCCGCTGCCGGCGTAATGCTGATCAATGTGAACGGTTATGTGGTCGATGATTTACCGAAGAGCTCGGGGATTTTGAAGGACCTGAAATTTTTTGAACGTAATTTTGATGGGATCCTCCCGCTGGAAGTCAGCATTGACACCCGGAAGAAAAACGGGGTACTCAGCCTCGCAAACCTGAAACGGATTGAAAAAGTTGAGCGGATGCTGGCAGCCTATCCGGAATTTTCGCGTTCAGTATCGTTAAATATGGGACTCAAATACGCATCGCAGGCCTTTTACAATGGCGACAGCACCTTTTTCAGGCTTCCGGGCGATATCGAAAAGAACTTTATCTTGTCTTACCTTGCCAACTCCGGTGGCAACGGAAATATGCTTGGGAATTTCCTTGATAAAGACCGGCGGATGACGCGGTTAAGTTTTCAGATGGCAGATGTTGGCTCAAAGCGTCTTGATAAGCTTTTGGGCGAAATCAAACCGCGGATAGATTCAGTGCTAAACCCAAAACGCTTCGACGTTATGCTAACCGGTTCAAGCATTATCTTCTCAAAAGGCACAGATTATATGCTTAAGCACCTGGTCGAGAGTGTTGCGCTGGCTATTGTGCTTATTTCGCTGCTGCGTCTTGTACAATTCAGAAGTTTGCCCGTCATGTTTATTTCGCTTCTGCCGAATGTGATTCCGCTTGTTATTACGGCCGGAATTATGGGATTTGCAGGTATCCCGCTCAAGCCGTCAACGATTCTGATCTTTACGATTGCCTTTGGACTGGCATCAGACCAGACAATATATTTTTTGACACGGTATCAGCAGGAACTTGTGCTTACCGGCCGGCCCGTTCCGGTGGTAATCAGCGAGACAATCAGAGAAACGGGCGTAAGCATGACGCACATTGCGCTGATCCTCTTCTTTGGTTTCGGCATTTTTACGGCGTCAACCTTCGGCGGCACGGTTGTGCTTGGACTGTTATTATCTGTCACACTTCTGGTTGCGCTGATCTTCAATCTGACGCTGCTGCCGGCGTTGATGCTCTGGATGCAAAAGTCAACACCTTCTACAACACCTTCTAGGTTTCTAAAAACCTAGAAGGTGTTGATAATCTAAAAAAAACGAATTCCCACTGACAAAAACAAATATTTAGCGATAATTTTTAACTTTTAATTAATTGACATATCTTTATATTTCATCCTTATGTTATGAAATACTTTGATCCCTTCACAGATGGAGGCTTTTATCACATTTTTAATCATGCCGTCGGCAGCGAAAACCTTTTCCGTAACCGGGAAAACTACAGGTATTTTTTAGAGAAATATCATGAATATATCGATCACGTTGCTCAAACGTATTGTTACTGCCTCATGCCCAACCACTTCCACTTCCTCGTGCGGTTCCATCCACAACAGAAGGAATCAGGACATAAAAACCTGATGCAACCGATCAGCAACCTGCTGAACAGCTATACCAAATCGTACAACAATATGTTCAAAAGACGCGGAGCGTTGTTTATTAACAGAACAAGGAGACGCGCCGTAACTGACGATATTTACCTGCACACGTTGGTGGAGTATATTCACACAAATCCTGTAAGAGACGGGTTTTGCGAATCGGCAGATGACTGGCGATATTCATCCTTCAGAAACTTCGCATCAAACAGCAGCTTTCCGGGGCAGCAAGAACCTGAGGGATATCAACCTTTCTGCCCGGCCACGGTTTCCTGGCCTTCCGTATCAGGCTTTGGCTCTTCAACATGATGAAGTCCTTTTACGTCGGTGATTACCCGCACATTTCCCTCTTTATCTTTACGGGCAATCAGGATCGGGTACAAAAATAATAAGGCTGCCATAATCATCAGGAATCCCGCCAGTTGTAATACATACACACTCCCGGTAATCTTATATGAGCTCATGACCATACCCGCAGCAGCTGTCAGGATACCCATGATCGCTGCAATACCTGACCTTTTAACCTTTACAACCTTCATCGCGATTTTTATTTAGATTTTTTGCCGCCTATGTATGCAGAAAGCACCAGCGCCAGGCCAACAACTTCCAAAACCATGCCGAAACCCAGGAGAATCCGGCCCGCCAAAATGAAACTTTCGCTTGCCCGTAACAACGCTGCAATGGGAATGAGTATCAGCGCTGCAATCATACACACGAGGCCTTTCCGGAATTGACTTCTCATAAACTTAATTCAAGCCAAAACTACCATTTATCAATCATTAATCTTAACTTTGCAACCTTAATTTTTGAACGATACTGCACTGATGTATAGGGAATTTAAACAACTTGAGCTTGCCAAAATAGGAAAGGAAATACTGGAGTTCTGGAAATCTGAAAATATCTTTGAAAAAAGTATCAGCAGCCGGCCTCAGTCAAATCCTTTTACGTTTTACGAAGGTCCTCCTTCGGCCAACGGAATGCCCGGCATTCATCACGTTATGGCCCGCGCCATCAAGGATATTTTTTGCCGGTATAAAACGCTCAAAGGTTTTCAGGTAAAGCGCAAAGGCGGCTGGGATACCCATGGCCTTCCAATTGAGCTTGCCGTTGAGAAAAAACTCGGCATTACGAAAGAAGACATCGGGAAAAAGATTACGGTAGAAGAATACAATTCGGCCTGTAAGGAGGAAGTTATGCGGTATACCGATGTGTGGAATGACCTGACAGAAAAAATGGGTTATTGGGTCGATCTCGAAAACCCGTATGTGACTTATCATAACGAGTATATCGAAACGCTCTGGTGGATCCTGAAGCAACTCTATAATAAGGGACTGCTGTATAAAGGATACACCGTTCAGCCTTATTCGCCAGCAGCGGGAACCGGTCTGAGTTCACACGAACTGAACCAGCCTGGAACCTATAAAATGCTCAAGGATACGTCCATCACAGCAGAATTCAAACTGAAGCGTAACCAGCAGCATCCCTTACTCCCGGTTCTTTTTGAAGATGACAGCGAGGAGACGGCAATCATTGCATGGACAACAACACCATGGACCCTGCCTTCAAACTGTGCGCTGGCAGTTGGAAACAAGATCACTTATGTAAAGATCCGCACCTTCAATCCCTATACCTTTTTACCGGTCAGCGTTGTCATGGCAAAAGACCTGGTTTCAAAGTACTTCAAAGCTGACGCAAAAGATCTTTCTTTTGAGAACTATAAGGGTGGCGACAAGCTTATACCGTGGTCTGTAAAAGCCGAATTTGAGGGTTCGGAACTTGTAGGCCTACGCTACCACCAGCTCATGCCTTATATTACCAATGAAGAGCTTGAGAAAAATGCCTTCCGCGTAATTGCCGGCGATTTCGTAACAACAGAAGACGGTACAGGCATTGTTCATACTGCATCTGTTTACGGTGCAGACGACTTCCGTGTGGCCCGTGAAAATGGTGTTCCGTCAGTGATGGCCAAAGACGAAAAGGGAAATGAACTCCCGCTTGTAGATAAACAGGGTAAGTTTCTTCCGGAGGTTACCGACTTTGCCGGCCGCTATGTAAAGGAAGAGTACTATACAGACGAGGAACGCGCTGCGGCCGACTTTAAACCGACCGATGTACTCATTGCCATCAAACTGAAAGAAGACAATAAGGCATTTGATGTAAAAAAATACGAGCACAGCTATCCGCATTGCTGGAGAACTGACAAGCCAATTCTTTATTATCCGCTCGACAGCTGGTTTATCAAAACCACGGCGCTTAAAGAAAAAATGGCAACGCTCAATAAATCGATCAATTGGAAACCCGAGGCTACAGGAACCGGTCGCTTTGGAAATTGGCTCGAGAATCTGGTTGACTGGAACCTCTCCCGCTCAAGATACTGGGGAACCCCGTTGCCAATCTGGCGCAGTGAAGATGGAACAGAAGAAAAATGTATCGGTTCAATCGAAGAGCTGAACGCCGAAATCCAACATTCAATTGCTGCCGGATTCATGCCTGAAGGTTTCAGCCTGAAAGACATGCATCGTCCGTATGTAGACGACGTTATCCTCGTTTCAGCCTCAGGAAAAAGAATGGTACGTGAAGCTGACCTGATCGATGTCTGGTTTGACAGCGGCGCAATGCCGTATGCTCAGTGGCACTTCCCATTCGAGAACAAAGATCTTTTTGAAAATGCCTATCCGGCAGATTTCATTGCGGAGGGTGTGGACCAGACGCGTGGCTGGTTCTTTACGCTTCATGCTATTGCGGTGATGCTCAGTGAATCGAGCGAGGAAATCATGGCCATCAATGCGCGTCTGAACAATCCGGGGATTGCATTTAAAAACGTGGTTTCCAATGGTCTCGTTCTGGATAAGAACGGCAATAAAATGTCTAAACGTCTTGGTAATGCCGTAGATCCATTTAGTACAATTGAAACCTATAGCGCAGATGCAACCCGCTGGTATATGATCAGTAATGCATCGCCATGGGATAACCTTAAGTTTAATACCGAAGGTCTTGATGAGGTGCGCCGTAAGTTTTTCGGAACACTTTACAATACCTACGCATTTTTCGCGCTCTACGCCAACATTGACAAGTTTGAGATTGACCGCGATAACGAGACACCTGTTTCCGCACGTGCAGAACTTGACCGCTGGATACTTTCGCTGCTGCAGACACTCATTGCCGAGGTCGACGAGAGTTATGCCGCCTATGAACCGACAAGAGCGGCGCGGGCTATTCAAAACTTTGTAGACGAGCACTTCAGCAACTGGTACGTACGCCTCTCACGCAGACGTTTTTGGAAAGGTGAGATGACGGGCGACAAGAAATCTGCCTATGAAACGCTTTTCACGTGTCTGGAAACGATAGCGCAGCTGATGTCGCCGATTGCGCCTTTCTTTGCCGACTGGCTCTATAAAAATCTCGACGTCAAAAACACAGGTGAGCAATCGGTCCACCTGAGCATTTGGAAAGATGCTGACCAGAGCCTGACTGACAGAGCCTTGAACGAACGTATGCAGCTTGCCCAGCAGGTATCATCAATGGTGCTGTCGCTCCGTAAAAAAACAAGCCTGAACGTCCGTCAGC
The DNA here is from genome assembly GCF_004138205.1 of Pedobacter sp. SYP-B3415. Taxonomy (GTDB): domain Bacteria; phylum Bacteroidota; class Bacteroidia; order Sphingobacteriales; family Sphingobacteriaceae; genus Pedobacter. The sequence continues at coordinate 102,210 of NZ_RXNQ01000032.1, read as the reverse complement.
CACTTGCAAAAATCCTCGTACCGGTACTTGATGCTGAGTTCCAGGATAAGGTTGAACTGGTTAAGGAACTTATCCTTTCTGAAACCAATGTAAAGGAAATCGAATACATCACAGACACTGCAGGGTTCATTAAGAAAAAGGTAAAGCCGAACTTCAAGGCGCTTGGACCTAAGGTTGGCAAAGATATGAAGTCTGTTGCCGCAGCAATCAGCAGTCTGACCCAGGAAGAGCTTAGCCGATTTGAACAGGCTGGCGAAATCCAGGTTCCGGGAACTGAATATATGGTCTCAATAGAAGATGTCGAGATCATCGCGGAAGATATTCCAGGCTGGCAGGTTACCAATATGGGTAGCCTGACAGTTGCACTTGACGTAACGCTTACAGACGCGCTGAAACAGGAAGGAATATCGCGCGAACTGGTAAACCGGATTCAAAATCTGCGCAAAGAACAAGGCTTTGAAGTAACTGATAAAATTGGTGTGTTGCTTCAGGATCACGAACTGATTAAAAACGCGGTTGAAAGCAACCAAACCTACATTTGTGAGGAAGTTCTTGCAGAAAAAATAGAGTTAACCGGGACTTTAAATACTGGAAACAAAATCGTAATTGAAGATGTTGAACTTCAAATTTTGATTACAAAAAAATAAAACATGGAAAATAACACTAAAACACGTTACTCTGATGCTGAACTTCAGGAGTTTAAAGAACTCATTCTGGAGAAACTCCGCATTGCAAAAGAGGAGTTCAATGAGCTGACTTCATCATTGAGCAACCCTAATGCAAACGGCACTGAAGATACTTCAGGAACCTATAAAACGCTTGAAGACGGTTCTGCAACCATGGAAAAAGAACAAATCAATCAGCTGGCGGCCAGACAGAAAAAATTTATTGACAACCTGGAAAACGCACTGGTTCGTATTGAAAATAAAACTTACGGAATTTGCCGGGAAACAGGAAAACTGATCCAGAAAGAGCGCCTGCGCGCGGTACCGCACGCAACACTGAGTATGGAAGCCAAATTGAAACAGTCTTAATGAAAGGATATACCAAACCCTTAATTCTCGTTCTCCTTGTCCTGATCGCGGACCAGGCCATTAAGACATGGGTAAAGACGACCATGTTTTACGGTCAGGAATACAAAGTACTTGGAAACTGGTTCATCCTTCATTTCACCGAAAATAACGGAATGGCTTTTGGGATGGAGTTTGGCGGCGAGTTCGGAAAACTTGCCCTTTCCTTATTCAGAATCGTTGCTGTAGCCGGCATCGGTTATGGCCTGCATTACCTTATCAGGCATAAATACCACCGCGGGCTGATACTGAATGTTGCGCTCATTTTTGCCGGGGCAGTCGGTAATATTATCGATTCGGTATTTTACGGGAAAATTTATGGCTATGCCAGCTTACTGCATGGCCGGGTGGTGGATATGTTTTACTTCCCCATTATCGAGGGTAGATTTCCTGCATGGTTTCCTGTCTGGGGCGGTGAAGATTTCATTTTCTTCAGGCCGGTTTTTAACCTCGCAGATGCAGCCATTTCGGTAGGTGTGATTCTTATCCTGATCTTTCAGAAGAAATATTTCAAAGAAGATCAGAAAGATGAGATCAGCATCAATAATGAAGTTGTAGAAGACTAACTCAACATAAGTACAGAAAACTCCGGCACCCCGGAGTTTTTTTTATATGCGTTTTTTGCTACAACATGATGGAGCAACGCATCTCGGCTTTATCCTGGATTTTTTTACACAGCGCTTTCACAGCAAAGCCACTCTTCTAAAGCGACACACTGAAAATTACTGCGCTAAATATCAGTCATGTATGTAAGATATTTCGTGTTGTTCTGCAAAACTGTAGCATTCATATCGCCGGTTTCGTTTCGCGAGGCACCGCATTTTTTTCTTACAAGTTCAAAAAAATCTTGTGGAATTGGTATGATATTTTCATCATACCGGCAAAGAAAGACAAACACACATAACTACAGAAACATGAAAAAGTTCATCACACTTGCCATTGCTACCATCTTCAGCCTCGGCGCTATGGCACAGCAAGCAGACCTGCGTAAAAAGATCACTGTAACAGGAAATTCTGAGATCGAAGTTACACCAGATATTATCTACGTGAATATTTCGCTCAAAGAATATTTGGAAAACAACAACAGCAAGCGGAAAGTAGACATAACCAAACTGGAGAATCAGTTGTATGCGGCGGTACAAAAGGCCGGCATTGCAAAAGAAAACCTTACGGTTAACAACCTCGCCAGTTACAACTATGCTACTGAGAAAAAGAAAAACCCCGACTTCCTGGCCAGCAAACAATACAGGCTAAAAGTAAGCGACCTTAATAAGTTTAATTCAATCATTGGCGCCATCGACCCTAAGGGCATCAGCAATACAAATATTGATGGTTATGATTATTCTAAACTGAAAGAGCTAAGAAAAGACATGAAGATCAAAGCGCTCATGGATGCCAAAGAAAAAGCAACCTACATGGTTGAGGCATTAGGTAACAAGCTGGGAGGTGCACTCGATATCCAGGACCTTGGTAACGACAATATTAATCAGCCTGTCTTCCGCAATTATGCTATGGCGAAAACCGAAATGGCTGACTCCGGAGCCGCACCTGAACTGGATTTCAAGAAAATTAAACTGACTTACAATATCAATGTCGTCTTTGAAATCAGGTAACCTGTATACTGCGCTGTACAGAGGCTGATCGGTAAGACAGACCTTAAATTAACGTACAGCATTGCGTATCAAATATTTACGGGTACAGATTACAAACAAAAAACCTACCGGCAAAGCTTGGTAGGTTTTTTGTTTAGCCCTTGCAGACACTTTAAATCCTGAATACATGAAAAAACTCGTTTACACCCTCATCCTTGTTTTTACCCTCGGACTATCAGTAGGAAATGTATCTGCTGCTGACAAGAAAGCAAAAAACCCAACCGAGCTGACTGCTGAGCAGCGCGCTGAATTGAAAAAACTTACCGATCGCGTTGAGGAGATCCGGGCAATGGACAAATCAAACCTTTCGAAAGAAGAGCGTAAAGCGCTTCGTAAAGAATTAAAAGAAATGAAGAATCAGGCGCGTGCGATGTCTGGTGGTGTTTACCTGTCGGTAGGTGCTATCATCATCATTATCCTGCTGTTGATTCTGATTCTGTAAGATACCGCCTTCAACACACCTGCGGATGCCTTCGCATCTGCCTATGAACAACAAAGCTTCCGCAGCATGATGCCACGGAAGCTTTTTTTATGCCTCGGCCGCCGACCTAACTAATCAAATCAAAACCGGTGTAGCGCACAAGGGCTTCCGGTACTTTGATTCCCTCAGGTGTCTGGTAGTTTTCAAGAATCGCCGCAACAATCCGCGGAAGCGCCAGCGCACTGCCATTCAACGTATGTGCAAGTTGTGTTTTTCCTTCTTTGCCCTTGAAACGAAGTTTAAGCCTGTTACTCTGATAGGTTTCGAAATTGGAAACTGACGAAACTTCAAGCCAGCGCTGCTGAGCTCCGCTCCAAACCTCCATATCGTAAGTCATGGCTGATGTAAAGCCCATATCGCCGCCGCACAGGCGGAGTACCCTGTAGTGAAGGCCGAGATCCTGAAGCAGGGACTGAACATAAGTATTCATTTCTTCCAGTGTCTCGTACGATTTTTCGGGGTGATTGATCTGAACAAGTTCAACTTTGTCGAATTGATGCAGACGATTCAATCCGCGAACGTGCGCGCCATAGGAACCGGCCTCACGGCGGAAACATGGCGTATAAGCTGTATGACGGACCGGTAACGACTCCTCTTTAAGGATGACATCCCGGTACAGATTGGTAACCGGAACCTCAGCTGTTGGAATGAGGAAGAGATTATCTACAGCTGCATGATACATCTGACCTTCTTTATCTGGCAACTGACCTGTACCGAAGCCCGAAGCCTCATTTACCAGGTGAGGTACCTGAACTTCATTATAACCGTGTTCAACAGCACGGTCAAGAAAAAAGTTGATCAATGCACGCTGCAAACGGGCACCTTTTCCTTTATACACCGGAAACCCGGCACCGGTTATTTTGTTTCCAAGTTCAAAATCTATTATATCATATTTCGCGGCCAGCTCCCAATGGGGCAAGGCTGCGTTGTCAAGTACTGCAGGTTGCCCGTGAACAAGAACGACATCATTTTCTTCGGCGGTACTGCCCTTGCTGACCAGGTCATGCGGCAGATTCGGCACCTGTACAATGAGCTGATGCAATGAAGTCTCAAACTGACTCATACGCTCGCCCAGTTCGCGTACCTGTTCCTTATGTCCAGCCGTGTTAGCCTTTATCGCTTCAGCCTCTTCTTTCCGGCCTGAACGCATAAGTTCACCAATCTGTTTTGCCGCTGCGTTGGCCTCGGCTGAGATCTTATCGAGAGAGGCCTGCGTCTGTCTGCGCTGATCATCAGTAGCGATGATCTGGTCAATCAGTTCTGGTTGTTTGAAATTGCGGACCGCTAAACGTTCCAAAACTTTCTCCTTATTCTCCCGGATATAGTTAACTTGCAGCATTCTTTAAAATTTTTAGGCAAAGATAATAAGAGTTGGGAGAAAGCCTGCCCATTCAGGAAAAACTCGGCGCCCGCACATCACATGACTGGTAAACTGTATCTTGTTCCCACCCCGATCGGCAACCTGGAAGATATGACCTTCCGTGCAATTAATGTTCTGAAGGCGGCAGATCTTATCCTGGCTGAAGATACGCGCACCAGCGCGCCGCTGCTCAAACATTTCGGTATTGACAAAAGGGTTTTTGCCCATCACCAGCACAATGAACATAAGGCGAGTACAGAGATTGTCCGTTTTCTCAAAGAAGGACAGCAAATTGCACTCATCTCAGATGCCGGGACACCCGCTATTTCTGATCCCGGCTTTTACCTGGTTCGCGAGGTATTGAAGGCTGGGTTAGAGGTTGAGTGTCTTCCTGGGGCGACTGCTTTTGTACCTGCCCTCGTTAACTCGGGCCTTCCGGCCGATACCTTTGTTTTTGAAGGTTTCCTTCCGGTGAAGAAAGGGAGGCAAACGCGCTTGAAAAAACTGGCTGAAGAAGACCGCACAATGATCTTTTATGAAAGTCCGCACAGGCTGCTTAAAACACTCGCTGAGTTCGAAGCCACATTTGAATCAGACAGGCTGGCTTCGGTAAGCCGCGAGCTTACAAAAATGTACGAGGAAACAGTTCGTGGCACACTCGAAGAAGTCCGAACCCATTTCGAACATAATGTGGTGAAAGGCGAGTTCGTTATCTGCGTTGCGGGGAAAAGCCCGCAAAAAGGAAGGCAGCGGGATGCGACTGACCAGGTATAATTCCATGGCCATTGCTCCCTGAACGGGAAAAAACAACATTCCGAAAACAATACATTAAAAAGAGAATTTGTAATTTGTAAACCGGGTACATGCCCTGAAAACAATTTAGCATACGATGATTTCAATAGATAGATTTTTAAGTGATGAACAAGACCCGAAGGCGGTCGAGAAAGTTATTGGTAAACTAAATGACCTGTTAACCAGTAACGAGGAAATTCTTTACCTGGCCGTTCAGAAGAAGCCTGCAGTGAATCTGCTTCCGGATAGCATAGCGATTACAAACAAACGTATTTTTTATTGTGAGCCCGGCAATCTGGGTCTTACCATGAATTTCAAAGACATTTCCTGGAAAAACGTAAAAGAGGTTTCATTCAAAGAAGAGTTTTTCGGCTCGAAATTTATCTGTGTACCGCAGCAGGGAGAAAACATTGTCACTGAATTTATTCCGAAAGTTCAGGCGCGCCGGCTTAACCAGGCTGCGAATGAACAGCTGGAGCAACTTCGTGAGCGGGCCAGACTGGAACAAATTGAAGAAAAAAGGCAAGTTGAAACTGTAACGCCTGTTGTTCCCGAACCCACACCAGCGCCGGCACCCGAACCCCTCTACACACCACCGGCGCCCGCTACCCTGCCTGCACAGGAAGAGCCGGAAGATGAGGCAACATCGAAGTTGAGGAAATTGAAGACCTTATTTGACAAGCACCTGATTACGCAGGAAGAATACGATGCAAAAAAGGCAGATATTCTGAACAGCCTGTAACAAGTAGTCCGGATGTTATCAAAAAAAACGTACCTGCTTGCACTGCTCAGTGCATTGCTGCTTTGGCTGGGCTGGCCTCCGATTCCGTTTACCGGGGCGTTGCTGCTTTTTGCGCTTGTGCCGTTGCTTTTTGCACTGAAGGCCATTCGCGAACGTAACGAGCGCAAAGCGGGCCGGCGTGTTTTTCTGCACGCCGGACTGACTTTCCTGCTATGGAACACCGCAAGTATCTATTGGGTGTATAATGCCATCAGCGCTTACAATGGTCCGATCGTTGCGCTGCCCGTTTCCCTTGTGCCATTCTGCCTGGGTCCTTTACTGCTTACCTTTGCGTTCTGGTTATACCATCAGTTATCGCATTACGTAAACCGCTATGTGGCATATGCCGGTTTGATCTGTTTTTATATCGGTCTCGAATATCTTCAGCAGGTATGGGACCTTTCTTTTCCATGGATGACGCTTGGTAATGGCCTGGCCGCTACCCATCAGCTTGCACAGTGGTATGAATTTACCGGTGTTTATGGTGGATCGCTCTGGATATTGCTTGCCAACATCCTGCTGTTCGAGGCCCTGCAAACACCTGCCGGAGTGCCCGGCCGGCGGCCGCTATGGATTTGCCTGGCTGCCTGGGTCCTGATACCTGCCGGTTTTTCCATATGGCGGTATACAAGCTTCGAAGGTAAAGGTACGCCTTCAAATGTTGTCGTTGTTCAGCCTAATGTTGACCCGTACCAAAAACTTGGCGCTATACCACCATCTCAACAGGTCTATCTTCTAACGCGCTTATCTGATTCTCTCGGACAGCCGAATACTGAGTTCTTCATCTGGCCGGAGACTGCTATTCCGAACTACGCAGACGAAGGCACGATCAGAACCAATTCAGAGTTTTTACAGGTGCAATCCTTTCTTAGCAAGTATCGCAATGGATCGCTGATTACAGGGATAGAGAGTAATACCCATTATGACACAAAAAAAACTGCTTCAGCTTATTTCGATCCAAATCATGGCACTTTCCGGGACAATTTCAATGCAGCAATGCAGGTAGAAAACTCGCCTAATGTTCAATTCTATCACAAATCAAAACTGGTACCCGGAGTCGAAAAAATGCCTTTTCCGGCTGTATTTTCATTTCTTGATGGCGTGTTTGCACAACTGGGCGGTACTGTTGGCGGTTGGGGATGGCAAAATGAACCCGGCGTCTTTTATACACAAAGCGGTATCGGCTCAGCACCGGTGATTTGTTATGAAAGCCTTTGGGGAGACTGGATCGGCACGTCGGTTAAAAACGGGGCGCAGTTTATTGCAATCATTACGAATGATGGGTGGTGGGGAAATACCTCTGGCAAAGACCAGCACATGTTGTATGCAAAACTGCGTGCCATCGAAACACGCCGCGATGTTGCCCGCTCTGCCAATACGGGCATTTCTTGTTTCATTAACCAGCGAGGAGATATCGTGAAAGAAACCGCCTGGTGGACGAGCACCGCCATCAAATCTGATATTTTGCTGAATGATAACCTGACGCTGTACGTGAGATCGGGCGATATAATAGCGAAGCTGTTAAGTCTCGCTGGTATCGCGCTGGCCTTCGCTATTCCTATTTATAAATGGAAAAACCGGAAGCAGCGTAGGTAAGTGAAACAAGGTTACTCCGGTGTGCACAGATTAAAACTTATCAAATAAAATAAACACATTACTCATACAATGTGCAGCTGAACCCATTCACGGCAATCTGTTTTCAGGTTGATTTTGACTATGGTTAACGCAAGGCGCATTAAACTTTCTGCCGATGAAGATTCCGGTCTATATTGATGACCAAATAAAAAAGTACCCTCCAATTCTCAGAATGGAAATTATCATTACTTTTAAACGAAAGATAAGCACTTAAATACCTATTATTTATAAACCATGCCCTCACCGCGGGCAAAACTTTAAAATCAATGAAAAGACACGCAACCGCCGTATGGCAAGGATCCGGCAAATCCGGAAAAGGAACGCTCAGCAGCCAAAGCACCGTCCTGACTGACACGCAGTATTCTTTCAATTCACGTTTTGAAGATGGCGTTGGCACCAACCCGGAAGAACTGATTGCGGCAGCGCATGCAGGATGTTTCACCATGAAACTTTCGTTCAATATCGACGAAGCGGGCTTTACGGCAGACAAACTTGAAACCAAATGCGAGATCAAATTTGAAAATGGCGCTATTGTAGAATCGCATCTTACATTAAATGCTACGGTTCCGGGTATCTCTAAAGAAAAATTCGACGAAGTCGTTGCTGACGCTGAAAAAAACTGCCCCATCAGCAAACTGCTGAACACAACTATTACTGTTGATGCTACACTTGCAGAATAACTAAGAGACCCGGCCCTGCCGGGTTTCTTGTTTAAATCAGATCAAACGCTCTCGCATATTGAGAAAGTTCAAAATGCGTGTTTACGCCAAGTTTGGTGCGAATGTTCCTTCGGTGTGTATCAACCGTAGCTGACGAGATAAAAAGTTGTTCAGCAATTTCATTTGAGCTTTTTCCCCTTGCCATTAAGCGCAAAATTTCTTTTTCCCGCTTGCCAAGCCTGCTGAAGGCAGGAAGGTTTTGCCGTAGGAAATTATTTTCTTCAAGCAAGCGCTCGGCCTTTGCCGACATGTGGTGCATGGCATCTATTGGTGCAGCGGTTGTTACACATAAAAGAGGCAGACCTTTATCATCGCGGGCAAGTATTCGCGTCGCCGCCATGTGCCAGTTCCATTTTCCCTCCGCAGTCGTTCTAACCTGCTGGAAGTAAGTGATCGAGTCATCGGCATTATTTTCAGCAATGAATGCCGCCAGTTTGGGAACATAGTCTGCCGCGTCATCCGGATTGAAATAACGCCGGTGATATTCCTCGTTGTCCATAGCACGAAGTTCGTCCAGCGTAATGCCAAGCTGATTTCGTCCGTTCTCCGTCATGTACACAACATGCCAGGAACGTAATTCATGGACAATTACGGTTCCGGGCATGGATTCGAAAGTTGGAATATGTTTTTTCAGTATCGCATCTATCAATGCTAAAAACTTGTGATCAGTCATGTTTGCTTGAGGCGTTAAATTATTAAAAAAGAGGCGACGTTGGAGACAACGCTGCCCCATGCGCCAACCATGGTGGCTGTTTCAGGACATGTACTTGCCGACAATAGGCATGCGTCGTCCCATTCCGAAAGCTTTTGGCGACACCCTCAAAATCGGAGGCGTTTGGTAACGTTTGAACTCTGCCAGATTGACCAGCCTGAGCGTTTTGGTTACAACCTCGGGATCGAAGCCCTGGTCAATGATTTCGGCTGCACTCTTTTTAAGTTCGATGTGTTGGAACAGGATCTGGTCAAGGGTGCCATAGTCTGGCAGAGAATCGCTGTCTTTCTGATCGGGACGCAGCTCTGCAGATGGAGGTTTGACGATTGTATTAACCGGAATAATCTCCCTATCCTTATTAATATATTTCGCAAGTTCAAATATCTGCGATTTGTATACATCACCGATTACGGCAAGGGCGCCACACATATCGCCATAAAGCGTACCATAGCCTACTGCACATTCACTTTTATTTGAAGTGTTTAATAATATGTAACCAAATTTATTCGACATGGCCATGAGGACAATACCACGGCATCTTGCCTGTATATTTTCTTCTGTAATGTTAAAAGGAAGATCTTTGAACACAGGGCGCATCATGTTATCAAAAGCCTCTGCCGCATCTTTTATAGGCACAATTTCATGTTTACAGCCAATGGCTTCGACCAGATCCAACGCATCTTTAAGCGAATGGTCTGTACTGTATTTCGATGGCATCAGGACGGCCATCACGTTCTCGGGACCAAGCGCCCTGCAGGCCAGCGCACAGACGATAGCAGAATCTATACCACCGGAAAGCCCCAGTACTGCTTTGCTGAAGCCTGATTTACGAAAATAATCGCCAATTCCAAGCAGCAGGGCATCGTGAATTTGCTCTATGTCTGATGCCCGCTCCTGAGCAGGATATTTATTCCGGACGTTTTGCACCTCTGCCAGGTCAAACACCTGCACATCTTCTGTAAAATATTTCATTTCCGCCTTCAAAGCGCCTTCTTCATCAAAGACCAGCGAGCCTCCATCAAAAATGATTTCGGTCTGGGCGCCTACCTGATTCACATAAAACAAAGGCAGCTTGTATTTTTTCGCGTTGGAAGAAAGGACCTTGATACGCTCATCATCGTGTGTATATGAGAACGGCGATGCTGCAATGTTGATCATCACATCGGGCTGCTCTTTGATAAGATCATCCATCGGGTTATGGATATACAGCGGATTATCGTCAATATTCCAAAGGTCTTCGCAAATAGTAAGGGCAATCTTTTTACCCATAAACTCTACACAGGTAAAACTGCTTGCCGGTTCAAAATACCGGTATTCATCAAATACATCATATGTTGGCAAAAGAGCCTTTCTTACTATGGCTTTGATCTGGCCTTTCTCTATAAACCATGCCGCATTAAAAAGATCTTTACCGTCTGGCAATTCATTACGCACGGGCAAACCAATAATGCAGGCAATATCCTGGCAGTGCGAAGCAACTTCTGTTGCCGCACGCTCACATAGATCGATAAAGGCATTTGACTCGAGAAAATCGCGGGGCGGGTAACCACATATCGCCAGTTCCGCAAAAACTACCAGGTCTGCTCCTTTTTCGCGTGAAGCCTGCAAACAGGCAATCATTTTCTCTGTATTCGCTTCGAAATTTCCGATGTGATAATTAAGTTGTGCAAGCGCGATTTTCATGTTCTGTTGTTGTAGCTGCTAAAAAAATATACCTAAGTTCAAAGAAACATAATGGTTTCGAACATTCCTGTTCCGGTCTGTGGTAATGTCTGTGAATCCGTTATTCAGCGTCAGTCCGGCGGTGAAGCTGGCGTTTCTGTCAAGATCATATTCTGCACCTCCGCCAATAATAAGGCCGGCCCGGTAAATAGCAGTGTTCGAGTTAATGTTCAGTCCGTCGGTAATGTAGCCTCCCGGCGATCTCGCAGCATCCTGCCTGGCGCTCAAGCGTATACCATTTGAGAGACCAAACTGACCGTACCAGCGCAACAGCCCGACTTTGGATGTCTTCAGCTTCAGGGTAAGCGGGACTTCCAGGTATTGTGTGCGGTATTTCAGGTCGTACGCATCTGCTTTGCCCGGGCTGCTTTCATCGTAGGGCATCACATCTAATTCAGTGCTTTTGCCATTGATGGTTGTAACCGTAAGGCCGGTGGCAAAACTGTAATTCTCAGCAAAGTTGAAGTCGCCCATAAGACCGTAAGAAAAGCCCAGACCGAGACCATTACCCTTAACCCTGTCTCCTTTGATCCAGCCGAAAGTAGGGTGAGCGGTCAGACCAAGTCTGAAACCATAATTTCCTTGTGGAACCAGCTGAGCATGCACATTGTTTGCGAAAAATAAGATCAGTATGACCGTTGCTATTCTCTTCATCTCTTTATATTTGTTTAGGGATAACGTAAAACTTCTCAAATCTATCTATTTCCCGGGGTTTTCAAATCGTTTTAGAGCCCGCTTTCGCTTTGAATGTAAGGTACTGCGGAAGCGTCTGAATCACTAACAGCAAACTATGAAGATAGGAATCGTATTATCAGGAGGCGGCATCAGAGGCATTGCACATCTGGGTGTTCTGAAAGCTTTTTCAAACCTGGGCATCAAATTCAGTCACATCAGCGGCACGAGCGCCGGTTCAATAGCAGGTGCCTTCTTCGCTGCCGGCATTGACCCGAAAGAAGGCCTGGACATTTTTATAAAAACCAAGCTGCTTCGGTTTCTGCGGCCGGCGGTAGGTTCGCTCGGCTTGATTAACATTGAGCGTACTTCATACCTTCTGAAGAGATTCTTCCCGGATGACCTGATCGAAAAACTGAAAATTCCGTTAACTATCGCCGCAGTGAACTTCAGCGAAGGCCGGCTCGTTTATTTTGATAAAGGACCTCTTATTCGCAGTATCCAGGCCAGCAGTTGTATACCGGGAATATTTAAACCGATCATGATCAATAACCAGATGTACGTTGATGGCGGTATTCTGAATAATTTTCCTGTGGAACCGCTTCTGGATAACTGTGAATACATTATAGGCTCCTCCTGCAATCATCTGCGTCCGGTGGATAAGATTACCAACATTGCAGGTCTGATGGGACGTGCGGGTGTTATGTCGATTAACAAAGACATGGAACAAAAGGCCGCCTTCTGTAATATTCTGATTGAGCCAAAAGGAATGGGTGAAATCAGCACATTCGATATGGCAAAGGCAGAAACTATCTATTATTTAGCTTACGAAGAAGCGTTGAAAACCATTCGTTCAAACGAGAGTCTGCGTACGTTGGTTGAAAACAATATCCAATCGCAAAAAGTGTCCGGCTCTCTGCCTGCCGGCTAGTCTTTCTGTTCTGCAAGCCTGACAAGGCGATTACCATTGAGCACCGGAATTGCTGTACATACGTCGGTCTGCAGGCAGAACTGAACATCGTCCTCAATATTGAGTTCAGCGAGCCTGTGACTGTGAGAAGATTTATGCAGGTACGCCCTTAGATCATCTTTTGCAAGCAGGAACAGGTCTTCTGCTGCAACGCCGGCATCATCAAACTGAGAAAAGCCTTTGCGAAGCCTGTTTACAACCGCCCCCGCGAAAAGGGTGTCCTCAAGATTAAACTGGTCTTTCCAACCTGCACAGAGCAGCAGCACATCACGGTTCTGAGCTTCCAGCCAGATGCAAAGCGACGTGAGGTTGAGAAACGAACCGATTACCACTATATTTTCATCTTTATTGGCAAGATGAAGCGCCTTCGTTCCATTTGTTGTTGTCAGCACAACAGTTTTGCCCGAAACCTTTTCAGCGGTATACGAAAAAGGCGAATTTCCAAAATCGTACCCTTCAACCACTTCTCCATTGCGTTCCGCTGCCAGGAGATACCCGTGGTCTTTATATGCCAGGCATTCTTCTACCTGAGATACGGGGATGATTGCTTCAGCGCCATTTTCGATACCGTAGGTGATAGACGACGTAGCGCGGAGGATATCAATAACGACAACGATGTGCCGCTCGATATTATAGAGATGCAGCAGTGCCGGTGTGAGACAAACCTCAATTTTGCGCTGCATACTATTTATAAAATGGAAGTTTGACCACTTTAGCGCGGATGTTGTTTCCGCGTATAGAGATGTAGATCTCAGAACCTTCCTTACTGAATGCCTTATCTACGTAACCAAGCCCAATGGCTTTCTGAAGTGACGGCGACTGTGTACCGGAGGTTACCCTGCCTATGGTTGCTCCGGCTGCATCGACAATTGGATAATCATGACGCGGAATGCCTCTGTCGATCATTTCGAAGCCCACAAGTTTACGGGGAACACCGGCTTCTTTTTGTGCCTGAAGCGCCTTTGAGTTGGTAAAAGGCTTGGTGAACTTGGTAATCCAGCCCAGACCCGCCTCAAGCGGTGACGTGTTATCATCAATGTCGTTTCCATAAAGGCAGAATCCCATTTCCAGACGCAGCGTATCCCGGGCACCCAGACCTATGGGTTTAATGTTATATGGCTGACCTGCTTCAAAAATGGCGTCCCAGATGGCATCAGCCTTGTCATTATCAAAATAGATCTCAAAACCACCGGCACCTGTGTAGCCGGTTGCAGATATCAAAACGTTATCAAAACCAGCAAACTTACCCTTCTTGAAGCTGTAATATTCCATAGATCCGAGGTCTATATCAGTAAGCCCCTGCAGTGCATCAGCGGCACGCGGCCCCTGCACGGCCAGCAGGGAGGTTTTGTCTGATATATCAGTCATTTCAACGCCTTCGGTATTAAACTGGCTGATCCAGTTCCAGTCTTTTTCAATGTTTGACGCATTTACAACCAGCAGATACGTTTTTTCATCTATACAATAAATAACGAGGTCATCCACAATACCTCCTGTGGTGTTAGGCAGACAGGAATATTGGACTTTTCCTGGATACAGTTTTGATGCGTCGTTACTTGTAATCCATTGAATCAGGTCAAGGGCGCCCTCACCTTTCAGAATAAACTCCCCCATGTGACTAATGTCAAAAACGCCAACGGCATTACGCACTGCGGCGTGTTCAACGTTGATGCCTTCATATTGAACAGGCATATTGAAGCCGGCAAAGGGAACCATCTTTGCGCCAAGAGAGATGTGTTTATCGGTAAGTGAAGTATTTTTCATGCGTTGTGTTTGTCGTCGCAACCCGCAGGTTCAGGGTTTCCGAATAAAAGCTAGTTTTGAATTGCCAAAAGTAGCAAAAATTACAGATTAGTCAGCTCTGTATAGACCTCAAACATTCTTTTGGCAGAAGCGTACATCTCATGATCACGTTCAATGGTTCGCCGCGCATTTTCACCGATTTCCCTCCAGATCTTCGGGCTGACGATGCATTTGAGAATCGATCGGTAAAACTCATCGGGCGTGTTCGCGATGAGGATGTTGTGTCCGTGGCGGCAGTCGATTCCTTCTGCGGCATAAGAGGTAGCAATGATGCAGCGGCGCATAGCCATTCCCTCAATGATTTTTACGCGCATGCCGCTTCCTGACAACAAAGGGGCTATCATAATAGACTTGGAGTTCATGAATTCGACCGCATCGAAGATCTCGCCTTCAACAATCAGGTTTTCTGAATCATACTCAAAAAACTGCTTTTGCATGTTCTTGCCGGCGATGTAAAATCTCAGGTCTTTATTCAATGCTTCGATATCCGGCCACACCTCGTCAAGAAACCACTCAAGCCCTTCCTTATTGGGTCGCCAGTCCATAGCCCCTAAATGAAACAGGGTAGGAAAACTTGTCTTACTGAGATCACAGCGATAGCGCTCAAGGTCGACCGCGACGGGAAAAACATCGATCGGATTTTTGCAGCCAAACTTAACAATGCTCAGGCGATCGGGTTCGCTGATAGCAAAGATGCGGTCGAAGCGATTGATCTGATCGGTTTCATACTGTTTCAACCTGCTGGCCAGGAACTCAAGATAACGGCGCCTTGGCGCGAACTTTTCTGAAAGGGCAAGCCGCTCCCATATGGCTGACTCTATGTTGTGTGCCCGGTAAATAAGCCGCGCTTTGCTGTTCTGTTTGACAATGTCCAGGTAAGGCACAACAAATAAGCCCTCGAATTGAATTACATCAAATTCCTGCTCCCGCAGGATGCCTTCCAGCATCTTAACTGCTTCTTCCTGGAAAAACCTGGATACATTGTAAGACTCGTTGGTAAAGATATTCATAAAAGCACCCCAGACGTTTACATCGGTATCGATGGTCAGGGAATGGAAACTGATACGGGAAAAGACGGGATCATAGATATCTTCAGCCTCAACCCAGGTCTTCCGCGGATTTAGACTAAACAGCGTGACTTCAGCATCGAGGCTAAGCAATCCCTTGATTGTATTATAGACAACAATCGGGTAACCGCTGTTTGGCGGAAACGGAATCCGGTAGCTTAACAGAAGTACTTTCACAAGCCCTGAAAATACGAATTATTGAGCGCTTACAGAAAACAGTTCCAGTTGCGGATCTGTAATACGGAAAGTCTTTCTATGGTAAGGAGAGTGCCCATTGCTCAATACGGCCTCCCGATGATAGATAGTCGGGTATCCCTTGTTCTGCTTCCACTGAAAGTGCGGAAATTCGCAGTCAAGCTGTTCCATATAAGCATCCCGATGGGTTTTGGCAAGAATAGAAGCTGCCGCGATGTTCAAGTATTTACCATCACCTTTTATTACACAGCAATGCGGTACTTCACCGTATTTTTTGAACCGGTTTCCATCAATGGCCAGAAAGCCGGGTTTCATATGCAATGCATCAAGCGCGCGGTGCATGGCCAGGAAAGAAGCATTCAGAATGTTGATGCGGTCAATTTCCTCGTTGTCGACAGAGGCAACGGCCCATGCGAGTGCTCTCTCCTCGATTAGCGGGCGTAAGGCATCGCGCTGTTCATGATTAAGTTTTTTCGAATCATCAAGTCCGTCAAGATGAAAATCGCGCGGCAGGATAACCGCTGCAGCGAAAACTGGTCCGGCCAGACAACCACGACCCGCCTCGTCCAGTCCCGCCTCAATAAATTCTTCCTGGTAGCAGTTGATCAGCATACAACAAAGGTAAAACATCTGAAAAAAAGAGGCAAGGGGGTAGGGAAGGAACTTGCAAAAAGCTTAGAGGCTGTCTGGCAAGAAGCGTGTCACAAATCGAACTTTTTTTGCCTATTTATGCTTAAAATTTAACTTAAAGTTGGTAACTTTACGAAAGTTACCAACTTTGCAGGAGTCGAGCTCTGTCTTAAACAGAAGCGCCGGGGGCCTTTACATCAAACGCATCGCGCAGGCCGATCGCCAGAACGTTGAATGCATACACCGTAAGCATGATTGCCAGGCCGGGCAATATGGCGAGGTAAGCCGCATCCATGATAATGTAACCATAATGTTCCTTAATCATGCTTCCCCAACTCGGCATCGGCGGCTGGGCGCCGAACCCAAGAAAACTAAGTCCGGTTTCCAATAAAATGGCTGCAGCGAAATTTGATGATGCCACAACCAGTACCGGACCTGCTATGTTCGGCAAAATGTGTCTTACTATGATCCGGCTGTGGCCGAAACCCAGCGCGCGCGCCGCCTCTACGAACTCAACCTCCTTAAGGGCGATCACCTGTCCTCGTACCAGCCGCGCCACGTCTACCCATGTGGAGAGCCCGACAGCAATGAAAATCTGCCAGAAACCTTTGCCTAACGCAAACGATATAGCTATTACCAGCAATAATGAAGGCAGTGACCAGATCACATTCATCAGCCAGCTGATAGATGCATCGACCCTCCCGCCCCAGTATCCGGCCAGGGCGCCGAGGCCAACTCCGATAAATACGGAGATCAGCACCGCCATCAGGCCAACCGATAACGATACACGGATTCCAAGAATCAGCCTGCTCAAAAGATCACGTCCATAAATATCGGTACCAAGGTAAAAGGTACGCTTGTAGATGTGTGCAGCAACAATCTCATCAGTGCTGTTACAGTTTGGACAAAGATGCTTCCATGCAATGGATTGCTCTTCTGCCCGTTCCTCATCACCGATATAGGGGCGTACATACACGCTGTCGCCCGACAAACGGTAACCGGAAATTGGAATGCTTTTATAATCGGCAGGCTGACCAAAAAGCATGCGTTCAAACAGTCCGAGCCTCTCCACACCGTTAACCCTGGAGGTTTTCAAAAAAAGAAAACTTCGGCCAGGCTTCTTCGTACTGATCTGCAGATGCATGGTGTTCGCCATGGGCGTCTGGTCGGGCATAATCAGGTAACCAGCCAAACCCATCAAAGTCAACAGCCCGATAAAGACCATACCTGCCATGGCGAGTTTGTTTTGCCTGAACTTTTTCCAGATCTTTTGTGACGGGCTGCTCATTTTACCATTCTGTCTTTCCAGTTATATTTTCCGCTGTTACCGGCTATTCCAATATAAACCATGTACAAAATATGTAAAACATTGAGCAGTGGCAACATGAGCATTAATCTTTTCCGCTTCATAAATGCGGTAACGTCCCAAAGGAAACAGGCTTCGATAAAAAACTTAGCCAGAAACTGGCTTATCGCCACCTTAAAAAAGAAAGGCAGAAAAATTCCTGTTACGGCGTTCAGGAGAATACTTAGGTTAAACAACCAGATGCAAACCCCGAGTGCAATGATCGACTTATCCTTGTACCGGGTACTTTTAGATGCCCAGCGCTTTCGCTGCTGAATAAATTCACCAAGCGTTTCTTTTGCTGTTGTATAAACGACGGCATCAAGGCTTTTCAGAAAGCCGATTTTACCGGGATAACGCTGTGCCATTTTATGCAGCAGCAGTTCATCATCGCCGGAGGCCAGATCATCTATACCCTTAAAACCTCCTACCTCATGGAAGGCGGCGCGCTCATAAGTAAGATTTGCACCGTTGCATGTTGATGGCTTGTTGTTACCTATGGTTGAAGCACCTAATCCGATCAGATAAAGAAACTCCAGAGACTGAGCAGTTTCAAACCAGTTTTTCTCCTGATGATAAGCGACAGGCGAAGAAATCATTTTACACCCCGAAGATTCGTAGAACCCGACGATAGCGCTAAGCCAGCGCGTGCCCATGCGGCAGTCTGCATCTGTTGTAACAATTACCTGGCTTGCTGACGCGCCAATGGCCGTCTGGATCGCTTTTTTCTTGTAACTGTTTAATGCGCGGTCTTCGTTTAACCTGATGAGTTTAACGCCACTCGCAGCATAACCCATTACAATCTCGGCAGTACGATCGGTTGAGTGATCATCGATAATGATAATTTCATACGGCCCGTTGTAGTCCTGGGCCAGTAGGTCATCTATGGTCAGGGCGATATTTGTTTCTTCATTACGGGCAGCCACAATGACAGATACCGAGACATTCCCGGAAGAGGCTTCGACAGAGGATACTTTGAGTCTGTGCCAGCCTCTGATAAATGCAAGCACCAGCACAACATATAATACAGCCAGAAAAGCAGATATGAAGCTAAGTACGACGGGAATTTCCAAAGAAATTGAGTTTAAAAACGAAATAAGTGCCTAAGATAGCAGGAAAAATAATATTTACGAGCCAGATGCTGGCCGTGCAGGCTATAACCGCCACCTCCTGATCCGTTATAAAGCCAAAGAAATATGAAGCGGTGAGGCTTCGCACGCCAACATCGAACAGATCGAGCGAGGGCAGCGTTGACTGGACGAAAAACAACAGACAGATCATCATGATGATGTCTGTACTATTCAGGCCCGGAATGAGCCACGAAAACAGAAGAAAGTACTGGCTGCTGAAAACCGCGTATCGCGCCAGACAATACAGCAGGATTTTTAGCAGTTCACTTTTGCGATACCTGCCCAGCACCTTGTAAAATTTTTTGTATTTGCGTGTAAACCGGATGGACAATAACAATCCGTTCAGCCAGCGAATATTAAAGTAGAATAGTACAAAAAACCCCGAAAACGCAATACTGAGAATCAGCAGCGCATAACTGAAGACGGGATCCATGGGGACATAACGAAAAACAAACAGGCACGCTGCCAGTGCGCCAAAAACGTTCGTCAGCACAAGCTGGCCAATGTTGCCTACCGCCATAGCCACCACGCCGATAATCCGGCGCTTTGGCGAAAGAAAAAACACCCGCCCCCCATACTCCCCCAGCCGGTTGGGCGTAAAGATGGCCAGCGACAGACCGCAAAAAACCGACTCGACAGATCGCCACAACGTAATTCTTTCGATATGTCTAACCAAACGTCGCCATTTAAGCGCTTCCAGCAACCAGTTCAGCAGCATCAGGCCAACGATAACGAACCCGGCAAACCAAATCTTCGTTGATGAAAAACTGCTCACCAGTACAGCGAAGTTTTTCAGATTCGCATTTTCGGAAATTTTCAGGTAAATAAACCAGAATGTCAGAAAGACGATTACCGCTTTGATGACAAGAGATAGTACTTTTTTACGGCCTGCGGTCAATTTTAATCGGGTTAGTCTGTGCAAATATGCTTATTATTGTCCTAATGTCGATTGAAAAAAAGGAACGGGTCATTCTGGGTATCGACCCGGGAACGTCGGTGATGGGTTATGGAGTTATTTGCGAAAACGGCAGTAAAAACACCTTGCAGAGCTTAGGCATTGTAAAGCTTGACCACCTTAATGACCATTTCTCTAAACTCAGGCTGATCTTTGAAAAAACTGTCGGTTTGATCGATGCTTATCACCCCGATGTGCTCGCCATAGAAGCTCCCTTCTATGGCAAAAACATACAGGTGCTGTTAAAGCTGGGTCGTGCTCAGGGCATTGCGATGGCAGCGGCTCTCAGCCGGGATATTCCCGTGTTCGAATATGCGCCGAGAAAAATCAAACAATCGATTACCGGGAACGGAAATGCAACGAAAGAGCAGGTTGCAGCCATGCTGCAGCGCCTGCTCAATTTCAAGGAAACGCCTGAATTTCTCGATGCCACCGATGGTCTCGCGGTCGCCTTGTGTCATGCATTCCAGCGTACGCCAACCAGCAGCAGTAGTTCAAAATCTTATGCCGGCTGGTCAGGCTTTGTCAGAGACAATAAATCCCGGTTAAAATAGTCGTTTAGCTGCCAGCCGTTTTAACTGTAGTTTTTCTAACACGCTTAAGCACGATGTAAGTGATCAGTCCGAGAACAGGCAGCATCCACAGGTGTGCCAGCAAGAGCAGCAACTCTTTAAACATTATCCAGCCTGACGCCATATTGAGCCATAAACGGGAGAAAAAAGGCGGACGGAAATTTGCCAGATTATCGTTCGCTACCGTTACGCGGCTAATCGAATTGCTCTCATAGAAGGCAAGTACAACGGTACTAAATCGCACCTGCTGATCTATTTTCATGTTATCTATCTTTCGCTTCACATAGTCATCGCTCATCAGGGCTGCGCTGTAAACATCACTTTGTCTGCTCAGTTTCTTTTTTGCCGTCATGTCAAGAAGCACTTTTCTGTTTGCCGCCGTGAGGCTGTTTTCCAGGTAGGTGAGTTGCTGATCATCGCGTTTCATTGATTCCTGCTCAATATATACCGCCATCCCCTGCACATGGTTTAAGAACTCGTCCAGGTTAGGGGCCGGAACGCTCACTTTCATTCTCCCTTCATAGTAGAATGAACTTACTTCCATCAGGGAATCTGCCGACTGCCGCATCCGTTCATTTGAAACCTGAACCCTATTAAGTTCACTCTCTATCGTTAGACCGCCCTGCCTTTGCAGTTCTGCTACTACGGCCTGTTTTGTTTGAAGGGCATTGCCAACGCGCATCCGAAGATCAGCTGTACGTATAACTTTCAATTCGGCAGCCGTGTCTGTGGCAGACAGTACGGTATCAGCACCCATTTCTGCGAGCGATGCGCTTTCAATTTTTTTGTCGCTGCTGCAGGCCCAGATCAGTGGAATCAGGACTACGAGATATGCATTTCTTTTCATGACTTTTTTGTTTATCAGGCAGTTGCTTTTCAGAGCAGTTCTGCCGAAGTGGTTCATTTTTTAGTTTACCGGACATACCAATCCCACTCCGGCTGCAGTCCGGAAAAAATTTGGCATATCGTTAAAAATTGATTATTAATAAGCCAGACAACGGAACGTTAACCCTTGAAGGTCAATTCGTTGCCATTGTTTTTCTAACTGGCGAGGTATTTACCCTTAATACCAAAAGCCGGTATTGGTAACCTGGAAAACCTGAATGTAACAGAATGATTACAGGTAAGGTTGAGCTTCGGTCTTTGATTCAAAAGAAAAGCCTGTCAGTTATTGACAGGCTTTGGTATAATATAGTTAGCTGTGACCAGTTCTAAGCTTTTAAGATCTTGAATACACCAGCAATAGAAACAATAGCGCCTACAAAGAGGATGATCCAGGACACAAGTGAAAGCATAAAAGAATCAAATGCGAAACGTAGGTAGGTACCTACCATGGCGATAAGAACGCCGACAATAATTGTTGAATAAATGCCCGGCTGGTTTGCCTTCTGCATGCTCTGTGTATTGTGTCTAACGGGTTGTTCCATAATGCAATATTCAATGTTCAGCGGCAAAAATAAGATTTATTCAGGTGAAACTGAAGGCCTTTTTAATAAGATTTCAAATTTTCAAAGCGTTTATCGCTGCGTTCCTCCTCTGAAAGGCTGCCAGCCGGATAAAGCGGTTTCTCCCAGTCGCCATACATCGGATTTGGAACAACAATAAAGCGCTTTCCAAACAGTTCACGCGCATGGTCGACCTCCTCACGGGTATTGCGGTTCTCGCGGTAGAAAATATTGGAAAAATCACTGAGGTTATCGCCGCAAAGAAGCAGGATGTTATACCTCCCTGCAACATCCTGGCGCCGCGGTTCTTTGTCTGAGGTGCCCCCTTTCACAAGCAGATGTGCCGGGTCAGCATTTGGAAAACCAAAGCGCTGCAGGTTTTTCAGCGTTCCCGCATACTCCGGCTGTTCACGGTTGGTGATATAAAATATCTCGATCTTCTTACGTGCGGCAAATTTCAGAAAAGAAAGTGCGCCGGGGACTGTGTCGGCCCTGGCCAGATTACCCCATTCTGTCCAGTCTGCCTGTGCGAAACTTATCCCTTTCCTGATTTCATGTCCCTGAAAGGCAGAATTGTCAAGAACAGTTTCGTCTATGTCAACAACGATGCAGTTTGGCTTGCTCCGGTCGCGCTTTTTGAGTGCTTGCTTCAGCGAAACGCGGGCAAAATTATAGGCCTGAAAACATAATGCACGGTACTCGCCCGAGTGTTGCTGCCAGAGAACTGCTGTCGTATAGTCGCCTGCGGCAGACTGCCGGTTCTGCGCATGAACCAGGTTCACACTTAAGATCAATAACAGACATGATAGCCAGAACGGTTTATGAGCCATATTGTAAAAATAGTAAAATTCGGAGGGCAAGCTGTCCTCAAAAAAAGAAAGCCCTGCAGTTCTGCAGGGCTTTGAAAAAAGATACAATTTTTTTAGCCATTCAGCGCCGCCGCTCCGCTTACAATCTCTGTAAGCTCGGTTGTAATAGCCGCCTGACGGGCTTGGTTATATGACAATTTGAGCGACTTAAGAAGTTCGCCGGCGTTGTCGGTCGCTTTATCCATCGATGTCATGCGCGCGCCATGTTCAGAAGCATGCGAGTCGAGCACCGCTTTGTAAAGCTGAATTTTTATCGACTTTGGAATCAACTGCTCAACAATCTCTTCCTGTGAGGGCTCAAGAATGTAATCGACCTTTGATGTCTTTACTTCTTCAGCAGATTCAGTTCTGGGCAATGGAAGAAGTTGTTCGGTGGTGATAAACTGAACAGCAGCATTTTTAAACCGGTTATAAACCAGCTCAACCCTGTCGTAATCACCTTTAACGAAACCCTGCATAATCGCCTCAGTAACTTTGGTTACATTCTCAAAAGTAAGATCAGAATAAACCTCATTGTTGTTACCGATTACGGTGTACTTACGCTTCTCGTAGAAATCCTGAACCTTTTTACCGATAGCCACGATACTTACATTACCATTTTTATACTGCTGGCTGTAGGTGGTCGCGATCAGGTTGTTTGCGGCTTTGATTACATTCATATTGAATGCCCCTGCAAGACCCCGGTTAGATGATATCGTAACGATGAGCACCTTGTTCGGTTCACGCTGCTGGATAAAAGGAGAGTGTGAGCCTTCCAGGCTTGCAGAAAGATTACCAAGAATTTCCTTGAGCTTGGTGGCGTAAGGCCGCAAGGCAGTGATGGCATTGGTAGCGCGTTTCAGCTTGGCGGCCGAAACCATTTTCATGGCTTTGGTGATTTGCTGTGTCGACTGTACCGATGCAATTCGGTTTCTTACTTCTTTTAAGTTTGCCATTCTTTATTGATGTGAGATGTGAGTCAGAACGGAAGCCTGTTGCCAAAGCTGCCTGCTTCCGTCCTTATGCTCAAATCTATCTTCTCAGATCTTTATTAATATTTCCCTGCCAGTTCTTTGGCAACAGTTTCAAGTACACCGGTAATGTTATCATCAAATTTACCGGCTTTCAGCGCCTGAAGTGTTTCAGGATGACGCTGTTCAAGTTGCTGAAGGTACTCTACTTCAAACTCATGTACCTTATTTACCGGCACTGAACGCATCAGGTTTTTTGTTCCTGCATAAACAATTGCAACCTGTTTCTCAACGGTTAGCGGAGAGAACTGCGCCTGTTTAAGAATTTCCACGTTACGTGCACCTTTGTCAAGAACTGATTTGGTAGCTGCATCAAGGTCTGAACCGAATTTCGAGAACGCCTCAAGCTCACGGTACTGCGCCTGGTCAAGCTTAAGCGTACCGGCAACCTTTTTCATCGACTTGATCTGTGCGTTACCACCTACGCGGGATACAGATATACCTACGTTAATGGCCGGACGTACACCAGAGTTGAACAGGTTCGACTCAAGGAAGATCTGGCCGTCAGTGATAGAAATAACGTTTGTAGGGATATAAGCAGAAACGTCGCCCGCCTGTGTCTCGATAATCGGAAGTGCAGTCAGTGAACCGCCGCCTTTCACGATACCTTTGATTGAATCAGGAAGGTCGTTCATATTACGGGCGATCTCATCAGATGCGTTGATCTTCGCAGCACGCTCGAGAAGGCGGCTGTGCAGATAAAATACGTCTCCCGGATAAGCTTCGCGGCCTGGTGGGCGGCGCAGCAACAGGGATACCTCGCGGTAAGCTACCGCCTGTTTTGAAAGGTCATCATAAACGATCAGCGCCGGACGGCCTGTATCACGGAAGAACTCTCCGATCGCTGCACCGGCAAACGGAGCATAAAACTGCATCGGAGCCGGGTCTGAAGCTGAAGCCGAAACAACAACCGTGTACGGAAGGGCACCATTTTCTTCGAGTGTACGAACGATATTGGCTACGGTCGAGTTTTTCTGACCTACCGCCACATAGATACAAAACACGGGATTACCGGCTTCGTAAAATTCTTTCTGATTGATAATGGTATCGATACATACCGCCGTCTTACCGATCTGGCGGTCGCCGATTACCAGCTCACGTTGTCCGCGGCCGATAGGGATCATCGCATCGATCGCCTTGATACCTGTTTGCAGGGGTTCGTTTACCGGCTGACGGTAGATTACACCCGGAGCTTTACGCTCGATAGGCATTTCATAGGTATCGCCGCTGATTGGTCCTTTGCCGTCGATAGGCTCGCCAAGCGTGTTTACCACACGGCCAAGCATACCCTCGCCAACACGGATCGAAGCGATCTTTTTGGTACGTTTAATGGTATCACCTTCTTTGATCTCGTCTGATGCGCCCAGGAGAACCACACCAACGTTATCTTCTTCAAGGTTAAGTACAATACCCTGCAAGCCACTGGCAAATTCAACCAGCTCACCTGATTGAACTTTTGTTAAACCGTAAACACGGGCGATACCATCGCCTACCTGCAGTACGGT
Source organism: Pedobacter sp. SYP-B3415 (assembly GCF_004138205.1). Lineage (GTDB taxonomy): Bacteria > Bacteroidota > Bacteroidia > Sphingobacteriales > Sphingobacteriaceae > Pedobacter. Next base: position 77,118 of record NZ_RXNQ01000032.1, on the reverse strand, counting down.
ACCTACTTCTTCAAGTTCGGTTTCTGATTTGAAGCCGGCCAGCTGTTGCCTGATAATTGCCGATACTTCATCTGGTCTTACCTCTACCATAATTTTATTTTAATTGTATCTTTTTTAATAATTCAATGTCCTCCGCAGAGGGGATCTTATTTTACCGCGAGTTCTTTTTTAAGTTTATTCAGGCTGCCAGACATACTCGCGTCAAACTGCCTGTCGCCAACTTTAAGAATGAAACCGCCAATGAGTTTCTCATCTACCTTTTCGCTCAGTACAACTTCGTTCGAGCCGGTCTCCTTCTGAATGATTGACTTAAACTGGCTGCGCGCATCTTCAGTCAACGGCGTTGCAGAAACAACCTCGGCCGTAATGATTCCTTTCTGGCTCTGATACTGACGCACAAATTCTTTTGCGGTGCCATACAAAACGTCTGAGCGGCCTTTGTTAACCAGGATTTTGAAATAACTGCTGGTAACCTGGCTAACGTTGCTGGCAAAAATGGCATTGAGAATGCCGGTTTTTTTATCAAGCGGAACGATCGGATTGTTCAGGATCGCTTCCAGTTGCGGGTTCTCACCAACAACGCGGTCAAGCAGGACCATGTCGTTCCTGGTTGCTTCTAATGCGTTATTCTCATTAGCCAGGTCGATCAGCGCTTTCGCGTACCGGGATGCTACTTTTGTATCTGACATATATTCTGTTTGAAGAGTCTGTGCAGCAGATTATTTCTGTTGCCCTGGCCTCTGCTTAATTCAATTCAACGTCTTTCAGCAGGTTTGCAACAAGCGCTTCCTGTTTACTTTTGTCTTCAAGCTGGCTGCGCAGTACGCGTTCAGCGATTTCCAGCGATAGGGCAGATACCTGTCCTTTTACTTCTGCAAGCGCCGCTTTTTTCTGGTTCTCGATCTCAATCCTTGCTTTCTCGATCAATTTCGCACCTTCAGTCTGTGCCTGTTTACGTGCTTCGCCAACGATGCCGTCTTTGAGCTCTTTTGCTTCCTTAAGGATGCGGTCACGTTCAGCACGCGCCTCTTTCATCAGGTCTTCGTTTTGCGCAGTCAGACGGGCCATTTCCTGTTTCGCCAACTCAGCTTTATTCAGGGCTTCGTCAATACTCTGCTCACGATCGTGGATTGCAGACATAATCGGCTTCCAGGCAAACTTTCTAAGCAGAATGAGTAAACAAACGAAAGCGACAACCGTCCAAAAAACCAATCCGATACTGGGAGTAACTAATTCCATTTTATATGATTATATCAATTAAAGATTGCTAATAAAAGAGCGGAGGCCGACCAATCGTCGGGCTCCACTCATTTGCTGATTATTGAGGATTGTTACCCAACAATGCAACTACCACACCGAACAGTGCAGCACCCTCGATAAGGGCAGCAGCAATGATCATAGCAGTTTGAATTTTTGATGCAGCTTCTGGCTGACGGGCAATACCTTCCATTGCTTTACCACCTACCTGACCGATACCGATACCAGCACCGATTACTGCTAAACCGGCACCAATTGCCGCGATTGAACCTACCATAATTAATTTAATTTATATAATTTGTAAAAAAGGTTTATTGTTAATGATGCTCTTCAACTGCCATCCCGATAAACAGCGCCGTAAGCAAGGTAAATATAAATGCCTGCAGGAATGCTACCAGCAGCTCCAGAACATCCATAAACAATACGAATGCAACAGATACGGGGGCAATAGCCAGGCTCTCGAAAATAAAGATCAGAGAGATCAGACTAAGCACGATGATGTGTCCGGCAGTGATGTTTGCAAACAAACGGATCATGAGTGCGAAGGGCTTGGAAATGATACCGATCAGCTCCACAGGAATCATAATCGGATACAACCACCACGGAACGTCTGGCAATAAAATGTGTTTCCAGTAATATTTGTTGCCGTTCAGGTTTACAACAAGCAGCGTAATCAATGAAAGCACAAAAGTAAGCGCAATGTTTCCGGTTACGTTGGCACCTCCCGGGAAAATCGGAATAAGACCCAGCAGGTTGTTGATCCAGATGAAGAAAAACACCGTCAGCAGGTAAGGCATAAACTTGGCGTACTTGTGACCGATGTTCGGACGAGCAATATCATCGCGAACAAAGATGATGATCGGCTCAATAAGCGACTGAAGTCCTTTTGGAGATTTGCCAACCCGTTTCCTGTAAGCACCTGCTACAGAAATGAAGATAAGCAGCATGATCACAACCGCAACAAACATCGCGGCTACGTTTTTTGTAATTGAAAAGTCGATGATTGCACCGCTGGCCGTCTCGTCTACCTGACCCCCATTTACAACCTTAACCTTATCATGAACCAGTCGATACGTGTTATACTTCCCGGTAAAGTCATGCTCACCATGATGAAAGTTACCAGACGAGAAGAACTCCAGCCCCTGCGGCGTGTACAAGATAACCGGTAAAGGAAGAGATGTATGTCCCCACAGATGCCACATGTGTGAATCTGCAATGTGCTCCATGATCACCTTGGTAGGCTCGAATTTTTCTTCGCCTTTATGCGCGCCATGACCGGCTTCAGCAGCATGTTCGCCATGTACCGCTGTACTGTCGGCAGCTGCCAGACTGTCAACCTGTGCAAAAGCCCGGGTATTAAATGAGAAAAACGCGATTAAAAGCGTAAAAACAGTGATTAGCCTCTTAACTTTTGACACAAAAATTGGGTTATAATCCATTTACTGGCAGATTTTTACTTTAAATTTTGGTGGCGCAAGTTACGCAACAAACAGAATATTTCAAAGGCTGTAAACAATAAATATAAAGAAAAAAAGTTCAGTGTAAATGTAATCTGATTCCCCTTAGCTTTTATGCTGTAAATCAGCACAAAAGCCATACAAAATATCATTTTCAGCCCGATCGATGCCATGATGGCCATGATACCCGATTCGGGCTTGCTTTTCAGCCCCAGCGAGGCCAGTATATAGGCGATGAAAGTGATGCCCGCCAGGAAGCCAAAGATCAGCCAGAATTTCGGAACAAAGAGGTCTGCCTGCGGAAACAGGTTTTGCAGCAGAACTACCAGACCAATCAGCACTCCGCAAAAAATCAGGTAAAGGCTCGTAAAACGTGTAAGGTTCAAAATGGTACTTTTATGCAAAGGTAGTGTTTTCCCGTCATCGGCCGCAAACTATGGCCCCCGGATCATGGATTCGGCACCCCGCCTACTTCCCTTTTTTCGTGAGTTGCCTTACGGTCTGAACTAAACCGCCGCAAACACCAAGAAGACCAAACAGGGCGGTAAAAACGGGGGTCTTGCCGGGGCGGGTTTTATCTATCTGGTAACCGATAAAGGTAAAAACACCGATCACGGCTAACAGCTGGAAACCTACAGCCGAATACTTCAGAAATGTATTCACGTCTTTTTCTTCCCTTTTTGGCTCCATACCCCTTTTTTGTTAAATGAATCCTAAGTTACGCGCCTTTCGAATATTTTTGTGTACATTTTGTCATTTGATCAGACCATTGAAGCGCGTTTTTGTTTTCATAATCTTCTTTCTCCAGGCCGCTGTGGTTCTGTTACAAAGCTGCAGTACACAAAATGCGTCGACTTACAGCCGTGGCATGCAAAATCTTACGGCACGTTACAACTACATTTACAACTCAAAAGTCCTGTTGGATGATTACAGCAATACCCAGCTTGCTACCCAGCCGGAGAATTACGCCGAAATATTGCCCGTATATCCCGGGCCGCCGCCGCTGCAGATTGATGCTCTTGCACTTCCGGGTCAGAATGTAAAGGCGCTTGATGAGCTTATTGTGAAAGCAAAGGCCATCATCACAGACAAAAGTTACAGCAATTACATAGACGATGCCTATCTGCTACTTGGAAAGGCGTACTACTACAAAAGCGACTATTTCATATCATTTGAGTACTTTGATTACGCCGCACGCACTTATCAGAGCAACCTGCCGGTTTTTCTTGAGGCAAACACCTGGGCAGCACGTACGCAACTGCAGCTCGGCCGCTCTTCGCAGGCGTCCGTTTTGCTTGACTCTGTTAAAAAACGGCTTCCGCTGGCAAAAAACAAAAAGGCTGCTCCCCTGGCAACACTAGCCCAATTTGAAATAAACAGAAAAAACTATGCTGCTGCGCTTGATTTTCTCCGGCAGGCCATGAAACAACGTCCGTCAAAACAAGAGCGCATCCGCTGGAATTATATCTGCGCACAGTTATCCGAACGACTCGGTCATCCGGCGCAAGCCTACAAATACTACACACTTGTTAAAAACAGTAACGCGCCCTTCGAGCTGTATTTCAACGCAGACCTGAACCGGCTGCGCATCGGGCTGGCGGGTATAAGCAATCTCAGCGAAAAAGAAAAACGCCTGCTGAACCTATTACGTGATGACAAAAACCTGGATTTTTCTGACCAGGTATATTATCAGATTGCTGAGCTTTTCCGCGATGCGGGACAGCAGTCTGAAGCGGAGCGCTATTACCGCCTTTCGGCCAGGCTGAGCAGCCAGAATAATTACCAGAAAGGGCTGTCTTATCTGCGGATCGCAGATCTTAATTTCAATCAGGCGAGCGACTACATAAGAGCTAAACTGTACTATGACAGTGCTGTGGTAAGCCTGCCCCCAACATTTCCGGAATACGAAATTATCTCAAAAAAAGCATTGAACCTTCAGTATCTGAGCAGTCGCTATCAAACCATAGCGCGGCAGGACACACTGCAAATGCTGGCGGCTTTGCCCGCACCCGCCAGGCAGACCCGGATCGCTGCACTCGTCAAAAAAAACCAGGAAACTGTCGAACAACCAGCTGTGCAGGGCGGCAGCAACCTCTCAAATCCCGACCAGCCATTCCCTGCATCGGCAGTTGCTACCGGCAGCAACTTTTACTTCAATAATCCGGCAGCAATCAGCCGCGGACGAACCGACTTCATCAGGCGGTTTGGTAACAGGCCGCTAACAGATAACTGGCGTCAGCAACAGCGCTCATCGGCACAAAGCTCAACAGCTGCGGTAAACCAGGGGCTAAATTTGCCTGCCGGCACAGCAGCAGGCAACCCGGCCCTGGCAGCAGAGGCCACCGAGATCCGCGCTTATACAGATTCGCTTCCGCTGACGGCCGATCAACTGGCAGCATCAAACAAAAAGATAGCTGATGCTTTATTTCAGCTCGGCTCCTTCTATCAGCAGGTGCTTACAGATACAACCCAGACGATTGCAACCTATGAAATGCTTCTGAAGCGGTTTCCCCAAAACGAGTATCTACCGGTCGTCTATTACAGCCTCTACCTGGCTTACCAGGGGCGAGACCAGCAACAGGCTGAGAATTACAAGCAAAAACTGTTGAGGGCTTACCCATCCACCCTGTACGCGCGCATCCTGTCAGACCCTTCTTTCCTGACAGAAAATGCTGAACGCGACAGAAAAATAAATCAGGATTATGATGCCGTGTTTGCACTATACGATAAGGGGGATTATCAGGCAGTGCGCGCGGCGAGCGATAAAATACTGCAGCAGACCGGGGCGAACTTTCTGGCGCCGCAGTATGCCTATCTCCGCGCAATTGCCATTGGCAAAACCCAGCATGTGGATTCGCTGATCAACGCATTTAACGCCGTCGTGATGCGCTTTCCTGAAGACAAGGTGATTACGCCGCTGGTAAAAGAACACCTGGCCTACATCCAATTGCACTTACCCGAGTTTAGCCGCAGGCAGGTAGCCCTGACAGACTTTGACCCGAACGAACCTCATTTCCTGGCACGCAGTGCAGCTCCCGGAACCGTAACAGGAAAACCGGCAGGCACGACAAGACCGCCCGCCGTTGCAGTGGTCCCGGTAAGACCCGAAACCGGCAAACCCGTTGCAGCTGCGCCGGTTGCCCCTGCAAAGGAACCGCCTGCTGCATCGCCACCTGATACAAGCACACGCGTCGTTTCCAGGCCGCCGGTACGGCCTCCGGCTGGCCAACAGCCAGCAAAACCAAATCCGCAGGCCGTTTTCAGCAAGGCTGCGGCATCCGGCATATTTTACTTTGTGATCCGCGTGGCAGACCCTTCTTTGGTACTGAGTTCGTCGCGTTTTGGTATCGGGCAGTTTAACCGGGGAAATTACGCTGCCGCAAACCTGAGACATCAACTGGTGCAATTGCCGGCCGATCAACTCATCTATATAGGAAACTTTAGTAGTTTTGCAGATGCAAAGGCTTATTCGGCAGCCATGGTACCATTGTTGCGCAGCGTTATGAAAGTTCCGGCAGACCGCTATGAGCACTTTGTAATCAGCAGGGAAAATTTTGATCTGTTAAAAAACGCAGATCTGATCGAGGCATACCTCGAGTTTTACAAAAACAACTTTTAACACAAATGAGCAAAACGCTTACTGAGGCAGACATTAAAAAATATAATCTTCGCATCTGGAAAATCGTAATAGGGGGCATCGCGCTGTTTGCAATCTTTATTACGTGCGTCGGATTCGGCTTTTTCGGCGACCTCCCCTCCTTTCGCGACATCGAAAATCCGAAGAGCAACCAGGCTTCAGAAATTATCGCCGACAACGGCCGTACCCTTGGAACCTATTTCGTACAGAACCGTTCGAATGTTACCTATCCTGAGATTTCCCCGAATGTGATCAATGCCCTTGTGGCCACAGAAGACACCCGGTTTAAAGACCATTCGGGCATCGATTTCAGGCGTACATTTACAATCATCTTTTATAACCTCATCGGAAAAAAGCAAGGCGGCAGTACCATTACACAGCAACTTGCATTGAATCTCTTTTCAGAGAACGGCCGCGAAAGGAATTTCTTTAAGCGTGTGATGCAGAAATTCAAAGAGTGGATCGTTGCGGTTAAGCTTGAAAGAAATTATACCAAGGAGGAAATTATCACCATGTATCTGAACACGGTCGATTTCGGCAACAACGCATTCGGTATTAAATCTGCAGCCCGCGTTTATTATAGCACGACGCCGGATAAACTTACCATTACCCAGGCAGCAACCCTCGTAGGCATGCAGAAGGGCATTACCCGTTATTCGCCCACGCGGAATCCTGAGCGTTCGCTGGCACGCCGCAACACCGTAATGGCCATGATGGTGCGTTCGAACCTGCTTACCGATGCAGATTTTGAACGCGAGAAAGAGAAACCGCTTGGCCTTCGTTTCAATGCCGCAACAGTATCAGACGGAATTGCGCCATACTTCCGCGCTGTACTTAAGAACGACATTAAACGCATTTTTGAAGAGCGATCAATACTGAAGGCAGACGACACACCTTACGACCTGGACCGCGACGGTCTGAAGATTTATACAACGATCAATTATGACATGCAGGTCTATGCTGAAGAGGCACAAAAAGAATACATGAAACAGCTGCAGGCTCAGTTTATAAGAAGCTGGCGCGGCCGCAACCCGTTCAAGGGCAAAAAACTGGAGATTGATCAGGGCATGCGCCGCTCAGACCGCTACAAAGCGCTTAAGCTGGAAGGAAAAACCGATGAGGAGATCCGCGCAGACTTCAACACGCCAACCAAACTGACAATTTTTACCTGGAAGGGCGATATTGATACACTCATGAAACCGATCGATTCGGTGCGTTATTACAAAATGCTGCTCCGCAACGCAATGATGGCAATGGACCCGCGCACGGGTTACGTGAAAGCATGGGTGGGCGGAATTAATTTTCAGCATTTCAAATATGACCAGGTGAAGATGGGTACCCGCCAGGTAGGGTCGACAGCAAAACCCTTTACCTATGCTGTAGCGATTGAAAACGGCTATTCACCCTGCTTCTCCGTGCCGAATGAGCCAGTAACAATTGACGGCTATGGCGAACCCTGGACACCACGTTCATCAGGCACCATTCCGGGTTATCTTACGCTGCAAAAAGGCCTTGCTGCATCTCAGAACTATATTGCCGCCTACCTGATGAAACAGGTTGGCCCCGTAGCGGTGGCAAACCTGGCCACAAAAATGCATATACCAAACGTGCCGCCGTATCCCTCCATTTCGCTCGGATCTTTTGACGCATCGGTGTTTAACATGACCGGAGCCTACAGCGTTTTTGCGAATCGTGGTGCATGGACCGAGCCTACCTATCTGCTTAAAGTGACAGATAAAAACGGTGTTGTACTTTTTGAGCAGACACCAAAAGTAGAGCTGGTTATGAATGAAGAGGTCGCCTATGTCATGACACGTATGCTTCGCGGCGTGGTAAATGGTGGTACAGGAAGCCGGCTTAACTACAAATACCAGGTAAATGCGCCTGTCGGCGGAAAAACGGGAACCACAAACGACAACAGCGATGGCTGGTTTATGGCCGTAACCCCGCAGCTGGTTACCGGTGTCTGGACCGGCTGCGAAGACCGTGCCTTCCACTTTATTAATACCCGTGAAGGTGATGGTGCCACTACAGCGCTGCCTATTTTTGCCGGATTTATTAAGCGTGTTTACGCAAACCCTAAACTTGGTATTCAAAAGGTTGATTTTGAACCGCCCAAGAACGGCGTTTCAATCGTGATTGACTGCAATCAATACCAGCAGCAGGAACAGGGCAGCACGGAACTGGACGAGAAGCTGGGCTTCTGATAAAAAACCACCAGGGTAAAGCCACATAATCTAATTTTTAACGGTTATCCCGGTAAGCCGCGGGGAAAGAGCATGGAAACAAAAGACAGCAACGGAAACATCCTGAACGATGGCGATGCCGTAATCGTAAACCGGAGCCTGAAAGTTAAGGGCATGGCAGCGACGATTAAACAAGGCACAACCGTTAAGAACATTCGCTTAACAAATGACCCGAGGGAAGTGGAAGGCCGCATTGACAAAACCGTGATTGTGCTGAAGACAGAATTCCTTAAAAAGAAAGCCTGAACTCACCCTCCTTCGGCACACTGCTTTCTTTAGCGACATAAATTGCGGATATTTGCCTTTTGATGAGCAAATTCGATTACAAATCTGAACTCCAGAATATTCCACACCGGCCTGGCGTTTACCAGTACTGGGATGCCGAAGGCAACCTGATCTATATTGGAAAGGCAAAAGACCTGAGGAATCGTGTCGGTTCGTATTTTATTGAAGGGAACCATCGTGTCAATGGAAAGACGCGGATGCTTGTGTCGAAGATCAGGAAGATCACTTTCACACTCGTAGATACCGAGATCGATGCGTGGCTGCTCGAAAACAGCCTGATAAAAAAACACCAGCCGCGATACAATATCAACCTCAAGGATGATAAAACCTATCCCTGGATCATCATCAAAAAAGAGCAGTTTCCGCGTATCTTCTGGACGCGCAAGGTTATCAAAGACGGCTCAACCTACCTTGGTCCATATGCCTCTGTAGGCATGATGCATACCATCCTGGATCTGATCAGGGAAACGTATCCCCTGCGCACCTGCAACCTGCCGCTGAACGAGAAAAGCATAGCTGAAGGTAAATTCAAGGTTTGCCTGGAATACCAGATCGGTAACTGCAAAGGCCCCTGCCAGGGTTTCCAAACCGATGACGATTATGCAACAAACATCGAGCAGATCAAATCCATTCTGAACGGCAAAATTGGCAGCGTAATCAAAGACGTAAAGCAGGTTGTAAAAAAAGCTGCTGAAGACCTCAACTTTGAACTTGCACATGAATACCAGAAAAAGCTGGCTATTCTTGAAAAATACCAAAGCAAATCGACTGTGGTGAACAGTTCGATTACCAATGTGGATGTTTTCAGCATCGCATCAGACGAGCGGTACGCTTTTGTAAATTACCTGAAGATTATAAACGGAACAATTACCCAAACGCAGACCATCGAAATCAAAAAACGTCTTGATGAATCGGATGAAGAACTGTTAAGTATCGCCATTACCGAAATCAGAAGTAATTTCAACAGCACATCAAAGGAGATTATTGTGCCTTTTGAGCTGTCGCTCGAAGACGAGAATATCCGCTTTGTTGTTCCGAAACTCGGGGAAAAGAAAAAATTACTTGAACTTTCAGAAAAGAACGTGCTCTTTTTCCGTAAGGAGAAGCTGAATCAATACGAAAAACTTAATCCTGAATTGCGTACCGACCGCATCCTGACGCAGATGCAGAAAGACCTGCGGTTAACGCAGCTGCCGCGGCACATCGAGTGTTTTGACAACTCGAACTTTCAGGGTAAATACCCGGTTTCGGCCATTGTTGTGTTTAAAGATGCGAGGCCGTCAAAAAAAGACTACCGGCATTTCAACGTTAAAACCGTTGAGGGTCCGAACGACTTTGCTACCATGGAAGAAGCCGTTTTCAGGCGGTACAGGCGTATGCTGGAGGAAGGAACAGAACTGCCGCAGCTAATCATTATTGACGGCGGCAAGGGACAATTGTCTTCTGCTATGACCAGCCTGAAGAAACTGGGAATAGATAACAAGGTTACGGTTATCGGCATCGCCAAACGACTGGAAGAGTTGTTTTATCCGGGCGACTCTTACCCGCTTTACCTCGATAAGAAATCAGAAACCTTAAAGGTTATTCAGCAGCTGCGCGATGAGGCACACCGCTTTGGTATTACCTTTCACCGTAAGAAACGCGACCAGGGAACGCTTAAAACTGAACTCGAACAGATTCCCGGCATAGGTAAGACAACAGCAGAAAAGCTGCTCAAACAATTTAAATCTGTTAAAAAAGTAAGGGAAGCCAGCGAAACTGAACTGGCAACAGTGCTGAATCTTAAACAGATCAGGATGCTTAAAGCGCATTTTACGGGCGAAACGCTGTCCGTACAAACAGAAGACGACCAATTACCCGAACAGTAGTAATACTGCTGGGGCAGGGCCGAAACTACCTGACCTTTCGGGGCGCTTTATTTTTTGCTTTGCCTTTAACCGGGCGCTGAACGGGATCAGGCGTTTCAACGGCAGCATTATGCTCTTTCATAAGCAATTCGAGCCTGCTCATCAATTCCCGGTCTATACGTTCCCGTACTTTCTCGAGATTTTGTCCCTGGTACATCACATCGAGCGGTACATCGAGCGGATTGGAAATCTTGTAAATGCGACCGTTAAAGCGTCGTTTCATAAACCAGTCGTCATAACTCCATTGTGAGGCGTCGTTCTCAAACAGCGCAACCTTGCGCGTAGCCAAAATGTAGCGCAGCTCAGGAAAATAAACCCAGAAAGGCACATAATCATCTATTTCCTCACCACCGGCCCTGACACTCAAAAGCGGTGCGATTCCCAATATCCTGGCTTCAAAAACACCCCGGTTGCGGTCAAAAACCCAGTCTTCCATGATCATGTACTTTTTGATCTGGTCAGGGTTGAAATCCTGCTGCATCATCCGTCCGCCTATCTGGTTGCCATCTTTATCGTACTGCGGGACAAAAATACTGTCTGATAACTTTTTAATGATCTGATCGTTGTTCAGCACCTTTGAAAAGTAACTTCCTGATGGTCCCGCAGGCACATCATATGCCGTAAGTTCTCCTTCCTTCAGCGCGTTCATCATGATATCGCTCAGTTTGGACTGTGGGGCAAGCAAACTCCAGTTTACCGTATCTTTCGTATCGAGCGTACGCCAGAGCCGCTTTGAAAACAGCACGTCTTCTTCAGCAAGAGGGACATAATCGATCACCTGGCCGTTCAAAAAAAGCGAACCATAGTAACCATAAGAGGTTTTCTCATCAGGTTTCTGTGCAAACAACACCTGGCAAAGCAGTAGTAAAGCAGGTACTAAAAAAATGCCTTTCGTTTTCATATCAATTGATGGTCATAATGATTGGATTCAACACCCGGTCTACGCCATCCGGACCGGTGGACAGAATGTTGTCGAAAATAACTTTGCTTCCCGGCCGAATGGCATTAAATGCATTTTTAACATTCTGGCCAAACTCGGCGCCGGTATTCTGAATGACGGTAAGCTCGCGCGATGGACCCACGATCGTTACGGTAAACCGCCTGATAGAATACCTGACATCGAATTCAAAGTCTTCTGCGTTGGCATAAATAAAGTCCTGGTTACGCAAAACAACCGGATTCATGGTACCGGTCGTTTTGCCTGCGAATTTAGCTGTTGGATCTTTCAGCTTTTTAATGCGGAATTCCTGGCTGCCAAGCGTCATGCTTCGCCCGTCAACAACCGTACTTGTTTGCAGGACTACACGTTTACCAATACCCTCGCTGCCTACCCGGAATGTATAACCAGATGCGCTTCGGCGCAAAGTTCCGGGACCTGAAACACTAACGTTAAGTTTATCGGTAGGAAAACCCGCAGCAGAAACACGAAGCGGATTGGCGATGCCGGCATAAAAAATATTAAGTTTTTCGAGGGCAATGGTTGCTGAAGGGGCGGCTACCTGATACGTTTGCGGCTCGGTTTGAAATTCTTTAATTGTGCCATCGGTTTGCCGCACCCGCACGGTTCCCCGCCACGTGTAAACACCCGGCCGCGATGAACGGGTCTCGTATTTCCCTATACCATTTACTACGGGTACAGACTGGCCATTTACTGTAACCTGGGCAGCCCTTGCAGAATTGAACGAATTCAGATATACATCCGCCCGGTAGGGCTGACCGGCAAGCACATAGGCCGTTGGTGCCGCAGCGGTAGCTACAAAGCGGTCGAGTGTAATAACGCTTTCATCGTAGTGCCCGAGAATCTTCTTTACGAGGTAGTTTTCCGCATTTACTGCTTCAGACTTTAGCATCGAAAGGATGGTTATAGCAGCGGTTACCGGTGTTTCTTTACCAAAGTTGTACATCTCCCAGCTTTCGGTGCCGCCCGAAGCGTTTTTTTTGTCGACCGCATTCATCTTAAAACTAAGCGTACTGCGTTCATCTTCAGGAAAGAGTTCGAGCAGGCGGCGGCGTGTTGTATTGATCCGTTCCCGCAGGGCTGAAGCATGTTTTTTGTTTATAAAAAACTGGTAGGTAAGATCGGTGTTTTCACCGTTCATCACCTCCCCTGTTTCCTTTCTATACCCGCCTGTCTGGCTCAGCAACACAGTTTTAAGGGAATCGATATAGTTGTTTAAAGCCGCGGTGAGCGAAACCGCCCGGCTTGCTTTTTCCAGGACGGCGGTATTCTTTTCCGGATCACCTTTCAGTCGTTTTTCGCGGAAGCTGGCCAGATAAGAATTTGTCTCAACCTGATTTTTTTGAATAGATTCCTGCAGATTGTCATCCAGGTTGCGGAACGCATTAAGCACCGAATCAGGAATGCTCAGGGCAAGCATAGCCAGCAAAACCAGATACATCAGGTTCACGAGCCGCTGCCGGGGAGTCATTTTTGATTTCGACATGGCGTAGATCAGGCTCCCGGCATATTCATCGCTGAAAGCATATTCCGGTATACCGAATTAATTGCCGTCAGGTTCTTCGCCATTTTTTCCATTTCATGCTGTACACGCTGGGCAGTCTCCGCCTGGTTTTCCAATGCCTGAAAGTCAGCCGCCATTTTTTCGAAAGACCGGTTCATAAAGGTGAGCTTCCGGACCAGCTCCTCAACCTGTGCGTCATAGGCTACAGTCGTCTCTGCAGAAAATCCTGTCGTTACTGCTGTGCCCTTATTACCCCCATAAGTGCCGCCGGAAATGCCGGTAGCGGCCGGTTGAACGGAATTATTTACTGCTGCTCCCGTAGCCGGATGACCCGCTGAGGCCGGTATGGCTACAGGCTGTGCTGCAACAGCCGTATCATCATCATCTTCACGCTGAAAGCCAAGAATAAAGAACAGCACTGCTTCTGTCAGCATACCCGCAATGATCAATGAATCTGCTGCCTGCCAGCGTAACAGCTTGGCCATGACACCAATAATCACAACAGACGCACCCCAGGAGGTTACGGAATTGATGGTGACCCTGAATTTTCTTTTCTGTTTCATGATGCTTTACTTTAGAATAGCACGCTCATCACTGATGCTTACCACAGTTCTGAACCCAATGTTTGAACGGGCTGTATCCTGGTATTCGAACGAGCGGGCAGCATTACGCATAAAGTAAGGACCATCTTTCCAGGAACCACCCTTGATTACACGACGCTGCATATCTTTGGGATCGGTGCGCTGCGGAAGGTGCTGGTTACGTGGATTAAGATCGCCGGTTTTTGCAAGGACAGAAGTTGTGTAAAGATCTGCGGTCCATTCGGCAACATTACCGGCCATGTTATACAGTCCGAAACCGTTTGGATAAAAAGATTTTACCGGAGAGGTATAGATCCCTTTTTCTTTGACATAATTTCCGGGACCCGATTTAAAATTAGCCATCAGACAGTCGCAGTCGTTTTTCAGGTTATTTCCCCAGGGATACTCTTTGGCAACGAGTCCGCCTCTGGCGGCATACTCCCATTCAGCTTCTGTAGGCAGGCGGAATTCTGATTTACGCCGCTTTTTGTTGCGCGCATAATAATTATTGACATAGTTGGTGCGCCAGACCGTAAATGCCAGCGCCTGGCGCCAGCTTACACCCACAACCGGGTAATTAGCCAACGCAGGATGCGAGAAGTAATTTCGCATCAGCGGGTCATTTGCGGAGTAATTGAAGTCCTTTACCCATACGGTGGTGTCGGGATAAACATTAACCGTATCGCGGAAGGTAAATTCCTCACGCCCGCGCACAGGACTGTTCCGGGCCGCAAAGGCCTGTCTGAAATCAAACAGACTGTACGTATACCGAAGCTGGCTAACATCCAGGTCGCCCTTGTTGCTGAACAAGCCGTCGCTGGCCAGAAACATACGTTCAAGGTCAGGGTTTTTCTTGCGGTTTACCTTATTCCAGATCAGTCGCCCGTCGCCAACCTTGGCCCAGTTGATACGTTTCGGATCAAATGAAGGGTCTGCCTTTTTCCCCGGCGGCGGCTTCATGTACCATGATTCCTTATCAGTCGTGTAATTGGTAATGGCTATAGAATCCCGAACCCAGTTTACAAACTTTCTGTAAAGTTTATTGTCCACCTCCGTCTCATCCATATAGAAGGAAGAAACGCTCACCTTTCTTTGCTGGGCAAGCTGGTCAAACAATTCGTTTTCCTTACTCTGGCCCATCATAAAAGAGCCCGATGGAATGAAAACCATGTTTTGTTCGCCCGGATTGGTGCTGTAGGTTACTTTCGCAGATTTTCTGGCAAGCTCTGCCGTTCTGCTGCTGTTAAAGCTGTTGCAGGCGGTAAGAGAGAAGCAGCATGAAAGGACCCAAAGTAGATGTTTGGTCATTATCGGCTATACGTCTGAATTGAAACTGTTTTTCAACTAAGATAATAATCCGATGGGCAAGTCGGCTTATTTATTTGAAATTTTAACATAGTTTTCAATCGCCATAATCATAGACGGAACACCCGGTGCAGGGGCCGCGATATCAACGATCAATCCCTTTTCCTCAACGGCTTTCGAGGTATTTGTACCGAAAGCAGCTATACGCGTCTTATTTTGTTTGAACTCAGGAAAGTTCTTGTAGAGCGATTGGATGCTCGACGGACTAAAGAAAGCGATCACATCATAAAACACATCTGCCAGGTCTGACAGGTCACTCACAACCGTACGGAACAGAACCGCCGGCGTAAAATTATAACCATTCTTTTCAAGAAAATTCATGGTATCTTCTGTTGCCACATCAGAACATGGATACAGGAATTTCTCGTTGGCATGTTTCTTCAAAACCTCGGCCAGATCTGCCGCAGTTTGTTTACCGAAAAAGATCTTCCGCTTACGGTATTGAATATATTTTTGAAGATAAAGTGCAATAGTCTCAGACAGGCAGAAATACTTAAGGTCTGCCGGCACTTCATAACGCATCTCCTCGCAGATCCGGAAGAAGTGGTCTGCTGCATTACGGCTTGTGAAAATTACAGCAGTAAAGTCGGCCAGATTGATCTTCTCTTTTCTGAAATCGCGGGCAGGAACACCTTCGACATGGATGAAAGAACGGAAATCAATCTTTAAGTTGTACTTTTTTGCGAGGTCAAAGTAAGGAGATTTTTCAGTCTCTGGCTTTGGCAACGTGATCAGGATACTCTTCACCTTGCTGCGTCTTTCTTCAATCTTGTCTTGCATGTTTTCTGGATCCGCTATAAACCTATGGTCTTTATTAGTATCAAAATAGGACATATTTCGAGGGCGCAAAAGTACAGAAACAAATAGACTTTTGAAAACTTATTGTGAGACAGAATATTAATTCCCGCCCTGATCAATTGAAATGAGAAAATAATGCCGGTTATAATAATTGCTAAAACGATAAAGACTTGTCCGTACCGCAGCGGCATCAATGCAAATGCCAGCACCAGCGGCATAAAAACCAGCGACGCGTTGAAATAACTCAGGTAAAGAATTGAAACATATTCACCCACTGGTTTTTGTATATTGAAAACATAGCCAAGAAACCGCAGAATAAGGATTTTTAGTGCGTACAAAAGAATAATTGCCACTGAAATACCTGCGTAAAATTCAAATTTACTCCATGGAGATGACACGCCGTAGTACCGGCTTACCAGATAAAAGAACATGCCGATAGTGAATCCAAACTGGATAAACAACAGGAGGAATGGCCACGACGTAAACAGGTTTTCCTCTTTATTCAGGTTTCCGAGCACCCGGTTGCTAAAGAAAGACTGCACAATGGTCTGCAATTGCCTGAAGAACGAGAATTTGAGGATGGCAAACAGCAGCAGCAGCAGAAAAATAACGCCCAACACCCAGATCTCTCCTTTGGCCAGAAGTTTCCCTTCCCTGAACCTGCTTTCCTTTTTTTTCAGGTGTCCGTATTTGGCAAACCAGCCATCCAGATCAAATTTTGGATAAAGGTATTCCTTTTCGATACCGTCGAGTGTTTTATTTGGCAGGGGTGTTCCGGGCCGGTGTAACCATACCTGGTACATTGACGAGTCGGTAACCTGCCGCTGCCGTTCCAGGTAGGCCGAATCGCGCACGGGCCTCCACCTGTAGACCCTCCGCACACTGTCTCCAACAGTCTGCTGCTGCGCTCCTGCACAGAAAGCGCTGATCATGAGTATAAGAGCCAGAAAAAACTTACGCATGCCGGGGCTTTCCTGTTGGTTTCCGCAAAGTTAGGTCATTATTTGCGGATTGGAGGCAGGTTGCTGCAAGTAATTAATGCACCAGGCCGTGCAAAACCGCGAAACGTATCAGCGATGCCGTATTTTTTGATCCCGATTTTTCGATCAGACTATGCCGGTAGCCTTCGATCGTCCTTTTGCTGATAACCAGCTTCTCTGAGATTTCTGAATTGGTTAGTCCATCGGCTATACTTTGCATAACCAGCAGCTCTTTTTCTGAAATTTCCAGACCAGCATTATCCCTCTTGAAGTAAGATAAGGTGTTCAATTGCGTGTTCAACATTTTCTGGGAAAGTTCTGAGGCGATATATCGGTTGCCATTGCTCACATGTTTTAGTGAAAATATCAGCTCGTCTGCCTTGACGGTTTTCAGGAGAAAACCGTCTGCCCCCTCATGAAATGCTCTTGAAAGATATTTTTCAGCGTCGTGGGAGGTCAGAATGACAACTTTAATGTCTGGCCCTAGCGATTTGATCTCTTCAATCAGTGAATATCCATGGTTTTCCCATTTAATATCTGACAACACCACATCAGGAATGCTTCCTTTTTTTATAAACTCTGTAACCTCTTTTGCATCAACAGCCTCGCCGATGATACTGATATCCTGATCTGTTTCAAGCAGCATCCTGATCCCGTTGCGAACAATATTTTGTTCTTCCGCTAATAATATATTTACCATGATGCTTTAAAAATCTGTGTATAATTTCCTGAATGAAGAACGCAATCCGAACATAAGCCAGCCCGTTTTTTCGTTGAACTGGGCGTTGGTCTCATGCCTGTAGATCCCTGAGAGCTCCAGCCTGAGGTTATAACTCGGATTGATCATAAACGACAGGTTGCCTTCACCGTAATAGAGTTTGGTAGCCAGTCCCTGGCCGATATAATTTCCGCGCTCCATGGAGTTTATCTCATAAAGATTGAAGATGTTTTTTCCGTAATTAATGCCGTTCATGTCATAACCATACGTTGCGTAGTTGCCCTGGGCAGATGCGGTAAACCGGCCGAAGTTGTAAGACAACATACCGATCACTTCCCTGAAGTTCGCGCCGAGGGGATGAGCCAGAGGCTGATTATAATGGGCGTAGTTAATAATTGACATCGTTTTCTCAGAGTAGGTAAAGGGCCTGACACTATTGAATTCTGCAAGGTAGTTCAGCCTCTTCTCTCGATGACTGACGGCCCCCTTCACGCCGAGTTGGAAGCCGCTTTTGTTCCTGAAAAATCCATTACCGGAGAAAAAGTGTTCGGCAACAAAATCGTCAAGCACAAATTGTCCGTAGAAAATAGCTTCTTCAGACAGCTTGTATTTGCCGGTAAGTCCCATTACAGCATTATCAGGTGAGCCGCTGGAGCCTTCAAGTGGCCGCAAAAAAATGACCGGATTAATATAGTCGACATCAAACCCCCTCCGGTTGCCGGTATCATCAGTTCTGGCCCAGACTACGGCATCAAAAAAGCCGACAGACAACCGTTTGTTGATGTTCCAGTCTAGGTAATGGAAGACAGCGCCTTTTTTCCGGTTGCCCGAATACTCGGATAACCTGGGGGCACTGGGATCCTGCATGCCCGTCCACATAGCCGTATATTGCACGCGGCCCAGGGTACCTGTCAGTTTCAGGAATGTATATGGCGATGCCACGTCAGAAAGCAGCAGCGAACGGTAACCGTCGCCTATAAAGTTTTTGTCGTGGCCGAGCGTTATGTTCAGGTATTTAATTGGCGCGTACGAAAGCAGGGCTGTTACATAAGACCAGTCTTTGGTTTCGGGAATAATAAATTTATCATAGCCCCGGTTATAGGATTGCCCGGGAACGACATCAGTTTCATTCACAAAGCGGTCGTAGTAATTGGGAAAACGCGCCTGGTTTTCAAAGCCGCTGGTATGGAAGGAGAACTTCCGGAGCACTGTACCCCCAACCTGGTAACCGCGGGTGTTTAACCATGTATTGCGGTGGTTCGCAAAATCCCGGCCGGCCATAAAATCGGGCAGAAAATCTGCGTAAAAACTGTAATCCGGTTTTGATACCTGGACCAGGTGTTCATTAAAAAGTTTACGATGTACCCAGCTCCTGGTTGAATCAATTGCCGGGAGCGTATCGTTCAGGAACAACGGCCTGAAGGCGGTATGGGCTGCAAGGGTCGCGGAGTCTGCATCCTGGGCGATCACTTTGTCCGCATTGCACAACAGCATTGCGATGAGAAAAATTTTAAAATGCGTTTTCATCTCCTTTAATTACAGCTAACATTGTTAATAGGACTATTTTCATATCAAGCCCTGACGACCAGTTTTCGAGGTACCAGATGTCATGCTGAACACGTCTTTCCATGTCTTCCTTTTGTCGGGTTTCCCCTCTGCATCCGCTGATTTGTGCCCAGCCGGTAATTCCCGGCTTCAGGAAGTGACGAACCATAAAGCGGTGTATGAGTTGTTTGTAGTGCTCAGTATGCCTGATCATGTGTGGCCGGGGCCCAACCACACTCATATCGCCCAGAAATACATTGATAAATTGCGGGAACTCATCCAGGCTGGTCGACCGGAGAAAGCGACCGATTGGTGTTATGCGGTCATCAGTTTTCGAGGCCTGCCTGACATCGCTGTCCCCATTAACCCGCATACTTCTAAACTTATAACAATAGAAGGGAACATCGTCCCGGCCGCTGCGCAGTTGCTTGAATAGAATTGGTCCGCGGCTCTGCAGTTTGATCAGGATTCCGATAATTGGAAAGAGCCAGCTCAATATGAATACAATAACCAGCAAACTGATCACGACATCTGCAATTCGCTTTTTTATTTGATTGGTTTGCCCTGCAAGCGGACCGTATAGATTTTCAGCGCTGTTCATCAGATTAAATCAGGTTATCGTAAATCCCTTCGAGTTCTTTAATCGTCTTTTCAATGTTGTGATGGGCGGCAACATACCTTCGTGCAGCTTTCCCGGTAACAGTTCTCAGGTGCTGGTCTTGTACCAGGAAGGTTAACTTTTCGATAAACTCTTCCTTGCTCAGACATGCATATCCGTTTTCGTTGTTCTGTATCACATCTGTGTTGCCGTCTACTTTTGATACGACACAGGGCAGGCCAACGCCCATGGCTTCAAGTAATGAAAAAGGAAGACCCTCGAATACAGAGGTCATCAGAAAGACGTCAATGCTGTTCAGAAAACGCTCGCTGGTGCCATCTTCTCCCCAGTTGATAAAAGCTACCCGGCTGGTCAGTTCATGTTTTTCCAGATATGCAGTGATTTCTTTCGACAGGTGATCATGCAAACCGGCTCCGAGCATCGAAAACTTCAGCCCGGGAAACTTTTCCAGTAAAGTTTTTGCAAGCTCCAGGAAAAGAAGAGGATTTTTCTGATAGGTTAGCCGCCCGATCATGCCGATATGCAGGTCAGGTATTCCCATTACTGTGCGCGGTTTGAAAGGAATGGGTATCGCGTTTAAAATCACCTTGACCTTGGCCGGTTTAAAACCAATTTCAAATATCGCGCGGTTGCCTTCCGAATAAGAAACGGCCAGCAGGAGGTTTGTCCAGCGCTGCGCAAGTATTTCCAGAGAATAAAACAGCACACGTTTTACACCGGTAAAAGACATGTATGAAAATCCATGAGGTGTATAGATAACCTTTGACTTGGCAAATTTTGTAGCCAGCCGACCCAAAAACCCGCCCTTAGCGCTGTGCGTATGTATCACATGGGGCTTTTCTTTACGAATCAGCGAGGCGATTCTGAACAGCCCTTTCAGATCGGCCACCGGTGCTATGCTTCGCTGGAGGTTTATACAGTAATACCTGATGCCTTTGCTGGCACAAAAAGCCTCAAAGGCTTCGTCTTTTGGCGCAATAATCACGAACTCGTATTGATCGTGATCTGCATAGTTAAACACGTGAGTAAGATATGTCTTAACCCCTCCCATGGCCTGCGTAATGTGCAGTATTTTCTTTCTAGCTGACATATTGTTCGATTAGGCGGTATAATTTTATTGCACTTGTATTCCAGTTATAAAGTGATGCCCGCTCCTGCCCCTTTAGTTTAAGAGCTTCCAGCCGGTGACCGTCATTAAGGAGCGCACTGAGTTTTAATGCCAGTGTCCCGGTTTTATCCGGATCGAAAAACTCGCAGGCATCACCCAGTACTTCAGGCATAGAACTTGTACCTGAGGCAAGTACCGGGCAGCCTGAAACCATAGCCTCCAGAGGGGGTATACCAAATCCTTCGTAGAAGGATGGAAATACAAAGAGGGCAGCTTGGCTATAGAGGTAGCGCAGCTCGGCATCACACACATATCCGAGCTGAACAACGGCAGGATCAAGCGTGGTTTGCTGCAAAGTTTTCATTGCACCACCGGCAATCAGCATCCGGTAGTTCTTAAAATCGACCTGTTTAATCGCTTCGCTTAAGCCCCTGAAATTTTTATTGGCGCTCAGGCTACTAACGGCTAGCACATATGGCTTTAAAGAATTAATCCGTTTTTTAAAGGCTTCGCCCGGCCTGCCAAAGCGTAATATATGCTCAGCGCTATTATAGATAATATCTATATTATATGGCTTAAAACCGAAATATTTACAAAGCTCAGCTTTTGAAAATTGCGACACGGTT
Source organism: Pedobacter sp. SYP-B3415 (assembly GCF_004138205.1). Classification (GTDB taxonomy): domain Bacteria; phylum Bacteroidota; class Bacteroidia; order Sphingobacteriales; family Sphingobacteriaceae; genus Pedobacter. The sequence continues at coordinate 55,527 of NZ_RXNQ01000032.1, read as the reverse complement.
ATGAGACGGCAGACTTTTTTGCCCAGGATGGGAATAGCGAAATTGTACCACTTCCGGAGCGCCTTCGGGAAAAATTGCGGATTGGCTGCAAACGAAGCGTCATGCACCATAAGCAGCTGCCGGCGCTTAAAAAGCGTAGAAATGGTGCAAAGACTAACCAGCAGTCTACCGGCGGTATAAACCGGGAGTTCAAACTGTTCCCATGCATTCCCTTTCAGGACACCCTTTTTCAGAAGTTTGATATGCTTCAGCGTGATGGGGTTAACAATTTCGCCTGAATAAATCACTACATACTCATAAGAATCAGGCACTTGCTGTTTGTCAATGATCTGATCTAACGCACGAATCAGCTCATAAGCCGTACGTTCCACGCCTGTAATTGGCCTGGTGAGAAATCTCCCGTTTATATAAATTCGTTCTTTAACCATGAGTTACCTCCATTTGAATCTGTAGACGTATAAGAGAATAATGACCAGGGGCGGCATAAAAAACATATTAAGCTGCGTGAAATTGATGATAGTGCCGTAGATGGAACCAAAGGCGGTAATGCAAACCGTTTTGATCAGGATCGAGGAAAATTTGGCAAACCAATTTTTGAGAATCCTTAGAAAATAGCCGTTCAGAAAACCCGTTGAAACGCAGAACAACACAACCCCAATCCATTTGAAAGACACATATCCCCATAACGGCAGCGGTAAACGGATACCGCCTGAACCAACCTGGTTGATATCCTCAGTAGGTGCGATGATGCTGAGTGTGTAAACCGAAGGATTCCACTTGTAATGGCCAGGAATAAGACCTCCATAAATTGTACGACCATAGGTAAAAACAGGATTGTCTTCAAATTTGACGAGAAATTCAAACTGATCCTGAATATCAGAAGAGCCGGCGGCAAGGATCTTCCAGAAATTATCATTTGATGTAAAGGTCCTGACACCAATAATGTAATAGAAAAATGAGCTCATGATAAAGATGCCGATGATACCGAACATGAGAATAATGAAGTGTTTGCGACTTTTGAGCGACATGACAATAGTGATGGCAAACACGACACCGCCAAAACTGCCTGCTCGTACCAGTGAAAAAGACATAAGGACAAGTGCGGCAAGTACAAGCAGAAGAAAATAGCCGCTGCGGAATTTATACCATATGATGCAGGCGATGGGCATGATGGTAGCGAGGATGTAGAAAGACGACCGGAACAGAACGGCTACGCGCAGATACGGCGCCTGATACTGTGCTCTGAACAGCTTTGCTGCAATAGGATCTTTTGCAAACATGGGAATAAAGCCCATGCCGGCATAACTGATCGCAAGTCCGGCAATCCCGGCCAGCATCAGGAACTGCGTAAGTTTGACCGTTCTTTTCTCAAACACGGCTTCGGGGAGAACATCAAATGTAAATTTTGATGTTTTTCCTTTGGCCATCGCAAAGCCTAGTATGAAAAATGGCAGGTAACAGACAGCTCCGAGCAGCAATACAGATACATAGAGAGCCACTACAGATTCAGGATAATCCTGCTTGACATTTAGAATAACGATTGGAACAAATATGGCAATGAACCCCCCGCCCACACTAAGGTGTGACACTACGTTCTGCCTGCTCGGCCAGACAATGTAGCTGCTGAACGCAAAGATCAGTAAAGACGTAAATATAATGAGGTTATCCACGAGCCAGTATTTGGTGTTTGCGGTAAATGATATTATTGTAGGTGTTTGCCATCTCACTGATGCTGAACTTTCGCCTTACCTTCTGCCGGGCTGCTCTGCCGATTTCTTCTCTCCTGGCCGGCGTTCTGATTGCCTGCGAAAGCATAATGAATAAATCATTCATGTTGCCCGGCTCGAACAGAAAGCCGTTCAGCCGGTTATCGATAATCTCCGGACTTCCGCCGGTAGCAGACGCAACGACGGTACGCTCGCAAGCCATAGCCTCGTAGATGCTTGTACCGAGAGATTCGCTCCTGATCGCGTCACTGTTGCTTACAATGACATCACAGGCATTGTAAAATGACAGCATATCTGACACATGCCCCAGATAACATGTGTTTGGAGAATCGGCAAGTGCACGCCTTACCGCCGCATTATAAGCAGGGTCATCAGCATTATACGTGCCTGCCATGAGCAAGTAAGAGCCGGGAGAATTTTGATGAAGCTTTTTAAAAGTTTCGATCAATGAAAGTTGTCCCTTCCCCGGGCAGATGCTGGCTGCCATCCCGATAACAACCGCATCCTGTGAGATATGGTGTTGTTGTCTGAAAGCTTCTCGAAGCCGCTTGTCTTTTCTGAATGTGTTCAGATCCAGCCCGTTGTAGAGGACCGTGATTTTCTCCTGGTGCGGATATTTGTTTTTTACGGCATTTGACACAACGATGGTTTGGTCGTAGCGATTAACACAAATCTTTGAAAGCCTGGTTTCTATTTTTGAGAAATAGCGCATATCGTGATCAGTCCACAGCCACTTCAGGCTGGGGCGCACGATCGAAAGGATATTAACCAATGGTAGGGCATAGACTGCGGGGACAATCGTATTGGCGTGAACGATGTCTATGCTGAACTTGTTGATATACCGTAAAATGACAAGAGAAATAGCCAGGTAATTACGAAGAAGCCGGCCGTAAAATCCCGCTGCACTGCTTTGGCTGCGGTTTAGCTTTTTAAGGTAACTGCACGTGACAATTTTGTAAGGCTTATCTTCAGCAAGCAGCCTGCTTGCAAATTCGCCCGGTGAGATGAGCAGCACTGCCCTTACGTGCTCGCTGTTGTAAGCCATCAGCCGCTCCATAACAATCTCCGCTCCCTGCGCCTTCTCGCCGCCGAAGATGTACAGTATATTTTTATTTCCTCTATCCGGCTGCATAAGTTTTTTCAATTGATTGAATTGCGGTACCGAAAAATTTTCCCGAGATAACTTCAGGCCTGATGCGGAGTACATTTTCCTTCATCGTATCATATTGCCCCTGACTGATCTCTACAGACTGAAGCTCCTCCAGGCTGTCTACAAGAAAACCGATGTTTGATGAAAGAATGAATCTGCCGATGGCCGAGTTCTTCGGAGCAATAAGCGGCAGGCCGGCCGCTATATACAGGGAACACTTATGCGGATTGTTGTATCGCATGTAATTTCCAAGAACTGCATCTGTATGGCTTGTCTCGGCACCATCCCAGATCAATCCGAAATCACCTTCGAGTGCAGCTGCTATGTGCTGGGGATCAAAAGATCCCGCCCAGTGCAGGTTGGGGTATCTGTTTACGAAACCTGCATCGAAGTTTGAACCGTATAAATTGAAGTTCCACCCGGCAAACTCGTGAAGCTTATAAATAAACGTGCTTTTCCCCAGGTTGCCGGCAAAAACGATGGTGCGCCTGCCTGGCGTATTTCCTGCGGGCTCCTGAGATTTCAGGAGATAGTCAAACAAGTCAAGCGAAATGACCTTACGGACCAGTCCGTGGGTTTTCAGCCACGAGGACATAGACGCATTATGTGAAATTACGATGTCGTAACAGCTGAGGTTACTGATTTCCCGGCGAATCAACACTTCATCTTTCCCACCGGTTCTGAGCGATTCAAGGTCATGAATAATGCAGAAAAAACGTACACCCTTTAGCCGGGCCACTTTTATGAAATACCGGAAAACCTCATTGATGCTTAACAAAGGGTATTGTACACCCACCAGCGATCCGGAACTGATCTTCATGAAAAAAGCAGTGAGTTTCCTGATCAGCTTCAGGTAATAAACCAGCTTGTTCCGGTTGTCTGTTACACTGAACGTATAGTCTGAAAATCCATGCTGCGCAAAGATTTCATTACAATCTGAAACTGCCTTGGTTGCCGCAGAGTTGACGTCTATGCCGGTAAACCTGATACAGAACTGGTACTTCCTCATATCCGGTGAATTTTTGGATTGAAAAAAATGGAATCCCAGGCCGAGCTGCACAGAACAGAGATAAACCTGAGCCGGTTATCTGTCCTTTTTTTAATGAGTTTCAGTGATGTATAACCAACCTTTGCAGCAAGCCAGAAAATGAAATACGCGAATCCTTTATTTTTCTTTATCATAAAGAATTCGTTTCTGAAGCCATATTTATGTTTCCAGAGATTGTTTACGGAATCATTATAAAAGTCGGGGAAGTAATTTACGCCGGTCTTGTGCAGGGCAATACTATCGCTGCAATACAAACCGACATAACCGGCGGCGGAGATCCGGCGGGTATATTCCTGATCATCGCCCCAGATGAAAAATTCCTTATAGGGAAGTCCGACTTCTTTCACTGCCTTTGTGCTGATCAGGAGCGAAACGAACGAACAGGTTTCAATGAGTAAGACGTTTATATCGTCGAAGGTGTTAAAAGGCACCGAACCATTAAAGGAAGGTTTAATTGCCGGCACATTCATCATGTGCGGTTTTTCGTCTTTCCAGATACATTTGCTGCCGATAAAGCCAACTTCAGCATCCACGAGCAGAAGCTTTTCGACGAGTTTTTCGAGCGTGTCCGGTTTGCAGATGGTATCATCATCCATCAGCCAGATCCAGTCGGCGCCGAGCTGCGACGCCATTTCAATGCCGGTATAAAATCCGCCGGAGCCACCAGAGTTCGCCTGGTACTTTACAACGATGTCCGTCTGGGTATTCAGCCAGGTACCAGTCCCATCCGTGCTGCCATTGTTAATAACAATGATCTGATGCAACGGATAAACCTGCTGCCTGAGCGCCGCAAGTGCCTCTTTCAGCAACTCCAACCTGTTGTTGGTAACAAGGACCGCTACAATTTTATTGATTTCCATATTCGGTTGTTGTCTGATCAAAGTGCACCGATACTTTCTTGAGGGCTGAACCGATAATCTGGTGCATGTCGTAGTACTTGTATTCAGCAAGCCTGCCGCCGAAAATCACGTTGCTTTCCCGATCAGCCAGTGCCCTGTACCGGTTAAAAATTTCGGTATTACGCGCATCGTTAACCGGGTAATACGCTTCTTTATCCGGCGTCCATTCTTCCGGATATTCTCTCGTTACCACGGTTTTAGGCTGGCTGCCAAATTCGAAATGCTTATGTTCAATGGTACGTGTATACGGTATGTCGCGAGTGGTGTAGTTGACTACAGCATTCCCCTGGTGGTTTTCCTCATTATAAATTGTATGTTCGAACCGCAGGCTCCTGTACTCAAGCCTGCCGAACCGGTAATCGTAATATTGGTCAATGTTGCCTGTAAATACCACCTGCGCGGCCATTGCATCCCAGTCGGCACGCGATTCAAAATAGTCGACGCCGAGCCGCACATCAATCCCTGCAAGCAACCCATCGGTTAGTTTATTATATCCCCCGATCGGGATGCCCTGGTATTTGTCATTGAAATAGTTGTTGTCATACGTAAATCTGACCGGGAGCCGCTTGATGATAAATGCCGGCAATTCGGTGGCAGACCTTCCCCACTGTTTTTCGGTGTAGCCCTTGATCAGCTTCTCATAGATATCTGTGCCTACCAGCGACAAGGCCTGTTCTTCCAGATTGGCAGGGTTTGACACTTTATTCTCGTCAACCTGCGATTTGATCATTGCCCGGGCCTCAGCCGGAGTTTTCACTTTCCACAGCTGATAAAACGTGTTCATATTAAATGGGAGGTTGTACAGTTCGCCGTTATAATTTGCCACCGGACTATTCGTATAGCGATTGAACTCGACGAAAGAGTTTACATAATCCCAGATTTCCCTGCTGTTGGTATGGAAAATATGTGCCCCGTATTTATGAACATTAATACCCTCCATCTCTTCGCAATACACGTTGCCGCCCGTGTGCCCGCGCTTGTCGATTACCAGGCAGCTTTTCCCCCGGTTTGTAGCCTCATGCGCGAAAACGCAGCCATACAAACCGCTGCCCACTATTAAATAATCGTACTGCTTCTTCATATCCATCGGTATTAGTTTTTTCGTTTTCTAAGCACTGGTTTGGTTGACCAGAAATTTTCCGCATAAAAGGCCTGTACTTCTGCCGAAACAGGCGTGCGTTCCAGATCTCCCCTGAGCCGAAGGAACTGGCCGAAGCCCAGCGCAACGTACCATGCCGAGCGAAAGCCTTCTCTTTTCAAGATTTTGAGGTTGTTTAATAAGGTGCGGACAAGAAAGCGCAGCCGCTCCGTACTGAAGTACTTATAGACGATAGCCAGTTCATTCCGTGTAGCAAAGACCAGCATATTTTTCTTCAGCCTGTTAAGTTTGCTGACCCGGTGAACCACCAGTGCGTTTTCAAAAAATTCTATTTTGTATCCCGCCTGCATGCACCTGATCGAATAATCAAACTCATGTGTATAGAGGTAGATCCAGTCTGCATAACCACCGATGGCATCATACACTTCTTTCCTGATTAATGCTCCGCAACCAATAAAGCCGGCTACTTCCTCCCCGTCTTTCCAGGCTTCATCGGGATTCAGGGCAGGATCGCCTTTCAGATCTTCGTCTACAATATTGCATGCAAGAATTCCGATTTGCGGGTGTTGCTCCATATAAGCCACCGCTTCAGTTAGTCCCTGTTCCACGCAGCTGTCATCGTCAAGTACGAGCATATATTGGCCGGTTGCTTTAGCAAAGCCGTCATTCCAGCCGGCTATGCCATTATTTTTTTGTTTGGTAATCAGCACGGCGTCCGGATACAGGCGGCTTACTTGTGCCGATGTATCATCTATCGAAGCATTATCGACCACGATAATCTCAAGCGCAAAGGGCAGGGACCTGCGAACGGCAAAAAGTTTTTGCAGCGTAATAAGTACTTCACTGCACCTGTTATACGATAATATGATCGCTGATACCATCTCTATTTAATTAAGCCATGATTTCTCAAAAGCCGCTTGAACAAACGGCCGTTTCTAAGCACGATGTTTCTGAGGTTGACACCGGTTGGCCGGTACCCTTTGAAGGGCGTCATTCTCAGGTACTTCCAGTACAGATATTTATAGGGATGCGTATCGACGTAATGCCAGGGCTTAGACGCGGTATTGTAATGCACAATAACGGGCTGATACATTCTTTTTTCCTGAATATGGGTCCCGTTATATTTTTCATTCAGTCTGAGCCATTGGTCTGCAAATCCGATATTCATGACATCCTGATCCACCCAGATCAGTTTACGTCCGTATTTCTTACATATAGACAGGAATGACCGCGTTATGCCCAGAGCGCGCCAGCGCACCAGGCTGGCCTGAATAACACCCGCATTGAAATACCCATTGAGGGTTTCCCCTAAAGCAGACAGTCGACCTGTATTCTCAGCAACAGCCGGCTCGCTGACGGCAGCAATAGCGAAGGTATCCAGATCGCTTGTTTCCAGTTCGCGCAGCGATCCGGTAATAACCGTGTCTACATCCAGAAATAAGACCTGATCTATATCGGCGGGAGCTATATCTGCCAGGTAAAGTCTGAACAAGGTATATTTGCCATAGTAGTCATCTGTATTCAGATCGGGCAAATCATCGCTTTCAAACCGCAGCAGTTTCACGTCTATCTGGTATGTTTCATCGAGGAACATCTTGGCCAGGTGTAATGCCGGCGGAGCAGGACCATCATGAATTACGAAAAGGTTGATATCAATATCCCTGTTGTTTTCCAGCAGGGAGACAGCAGACACAGTAAAGTGCTGAACATAAGACTCGCTGGTCGAATAAAATACATTGAGACTCATATTCTTCAATTTTTGTTAGCCAGTGCCTTAATCCGGCGGGTCAGGAATCTGAAAACCGGGAAAGTATTCATGTAGTTGCTCGTAAAGAATTGCTGAACGTCGCTGTTAACGGGCGTATGCGGAATCGTATGCCGTTCCTTTAAAAACTTGATCCCGCCGAGGAGGTAGTAATAACCGGCTCTCGGACCCTCGGGATACATTCTCTTCATGTTGTTGATAAACATGCGCAGCAAAAACTTCCAGCGGTTTGCGATAAACTGGTAGACCATCAGCATTTCGTTCTTGCTGCCGTAAATCATCATTCTTTTTTTAGACCGGTTAACCATACTTGCCCGGTGGTTCACGCTGCTGGTCTGGAAATACCTGATTTCATAACCCGCATTCATACACCGTAACCCATATTCCCATTCGTGTGCGTAGACCGTCATCCATTCGGCAAATCCGCCGATCTTATCATACACATCTTTCCTGATGATGGCCCCGCAGCCAAAAAATCCAAGAATCAGTTCTTCGTGCTGCCATGGCTTTGCATTCTGCCAAACCCAGTCGTCGGTACGATAGGGCCCGCTCGTTATGTTCAGCGCAAGAATTCCGGTGCGGGGATGAACCTCCATGTATGCAACCGCTTCGGCCACGCCGTGCTCCGGGTGGCTGTCGTCATCGAGTACCAGCATGTATTTGTGTCTGGCCAGCGCAAAACCATCGTTCCAGCCGGCTATGCCGTTGTTTTTGATTTTGGTAACCAGCGTGATATCGGGATGCTGCTCCTGAATACGTAGGGTGGTATCATCCACCGACGCATTATCGACCACAATGATCTCGACCGGAAAAGGCAGGGTAACCGCAAACGCCTTGAGTTTACTGATCGTGATCAGAACTTCAGCACAACGGTCATAGGCAAGGACAACAACAGATAGCATGAGTTAATTTTTTATTCTTTGAAGTGAAAGTTTGCTGAGCATAAACTGACTGACTGTTTTGATATGCTCGTTCTCTATAAATACCAGCAGGCAGGTACAATAAAACAGTCCGCAGGCCACGATAATGACCATCTCTCTAACCATATAATCAATATCAAGCAGCCTTATGCCAAGCGCTATAGGGACAAAGAGAATGGCAACAGTTAAGCATTGAAAAAAAATGCGGGTGTTCAGGGTTGCAGCTTTGGCCTTCCTTACACTGTACCATAACATGCCCACGAGCAGCGCTTCGGTAAATACATTTGTTACCGCAGCCCCATTAAATGAGTACAATGGGATAAGAATGAAATTGCTGCACAGGCTGAAGATCATACAGATGACCGCAAGTACCAGAAGCTGTCTTTCCATGCCCATGGGTGCAAGCAGCTGCGTAGCCAGCAGGCTGTTCATCCCAATGAGCATGACCACCGGACACAGTATGCGAATAACGTCTGCCGCCTGCGCAAAGGCAGGACCGGCGAAACAGCTGACCAGAAAACCCGCGCTGACAAAAAGGCCCGATACGATCGGCAAGCCAACAATGCAGGTAAAAGCAAACGATTTGTTAATCAGTTCATTTACACGCTCCCGTTGTTGTTCTGCAAATGCCCTCGACACCTGGGGGAGAATAACTGCACCGATCGCGGCGATAAGCGTAAAAGGTATCCGGACAATCTTCAGGCTCGTCGAATAGATACCTACCGCCGTTTCGTTTTTGATGAAGCCGAGTAAAACATTATCCATTAGCGTGTACACACTGACGGTTACCGCAGAACCAAAGATTAAGACCAACGGGCGGATGTGCCTGGTCAGGCCGGCAGGTCTGAAATCGAGCCTTACATGCTTACGAAGCATGATAACATTGATAATCGCATTCATCAATATGGCCGACACAAAGATGACGCTGTATACAACGGGGTCAGAACCGGGTTTGAGAAAAACAAACAGAATTACTACTGTTAACAACCTGATCAACAGGGTTCTCCTGGTGATGTATACAAACTGCTCCGTCCCCTGGTAAAACCATTCTACCGCAAAGACATTAAAATACATGGAAGCAATGCCCACTGCAACGAGCGGCCAATGCACCTGCAATGCGGTCACGTTGAATGCAATTGCCGCGTACACTATCGAAAACAAAACCGTAGCAGCAAGATGAATTACCAGGATCTCGCTGAATATGCGGTTTCTTTTCTCCTGGTCATCACCGCAACGGGAAATCTCCCTGATGCCGTACAGCGGTACGCCAAGCGCGGCAAACAGGATAAAGTACTGCGTAATGCTGTCGATAAAGCTCACCGCCCCCATTCCCTGCGGCCCGAGAATTCTCGACGCATAAGGAAACGTGATCAAAGGAAAGATCAGGTGGCTTACAGAAAGCAGCATATTGTATAGCAGATTTTTCCTGAGCATCTTATTTTTCGAGATTATCGGCGATATAGCGTGCACGCATTACACAGTCGTCGGTCCAGTAGTATTTCCATTGCGCAAACCTGCCGGCCAGCATGAGGCTGCCTGGTTGCCAAATTGGTTTTGTATCCCACTCGGTCATGGGCTCCAGGTCGTCATCTTCCCGTGCCAGTCCCTGTGTGGCCAGCCACTTGAATACGGTTTCCTGCGCTTCCTTTCGGAGTATATCGAAGATTACATTTGCCCAGTCGACCCATTTCGAATGGTAACTTGACACACTTTCCTGATCTGCAATCAGGCCCATGATGATCAGCTCACGAATCACCTCTTTTTCGATCATCTCGACCTGGTGATTCACCGGGTGATAATCCGAAAAATAGACTTCGACCTGTATACCAGTCTGGCCTGTTATGCCATTGCTGGCTGACAAGAGTTCGGTAAAGTTGATCCGGGTACTGTAAAAAGCTTCGTCGTAAACATAGATCCAGTGGGCGTCCACCTTCGCAGGATGATTGGCTACGACATTAATGATCAGCACGCTGGAGCATCTAAGTTGCTTTGCCGCCGCCTTCACTGGAAGGGGTGCGTCACTGCATCCGATCAGGAGCGGAAGCGGAAGGGTCGATATCAATTTATCGAACGAAATGTGGGCACCATGCTCAAAAATGATTTCCTTTCTTTCGAACGAAATGGCTGTGAGCTTATGGTTGTAGGTAATGTTAAGCTGAGATTCCACATCTCTGATGTAGCTGTAATAACCGCCTTCTTGCGGATAGCGCACGCTTGAGATATAGTGTGTCTGTTTTTCAAGCGGACCCGAGGCGCTGTCGGTCATGTCGCTTAATTCAGGAAAATAGATCCGTTTTCCGATCCAGTCGGTTGTTAGATTTTCGGGATCTGTAGTCCAGTATTTCCTTGTGTAAACGCCTGCAAATTTTTCTGCGAACGTTTCGCCGAAGGCATAGTCGATCCACTCCTGATAATTATTCGCTATAAAGTTCTTGGGCTGTCTGCTGCGTGCTACTTTCACATCGGCGATACACGCTTCGCGCAGCGCCTCGGGCACCGCATACATGTTGGCCTGTGCCGGATGGGGGATCCAGTTGCCGGAAGCATAGTTCGAGGGAACAGGAGCAAACTCCTGATACGCCTGATTGCAATTGGCCGCAAAATATTCCCTCACATATGCGTATTTGGTAAACGATACATGAGGTCCCTCATCCCATATAAATCCATCCCTTTCTTCGCTGTGAACGTGTCCGCCGCCGTGGGCCTTTGCTTCAAAGATCCTGAAAGCTATGCCTTTCTGCTGTAAATGGTGCGCGGTGCTTAAGCCGGCCAATCCCGCTCCGAGTATCGTGTACATATTAGTTATATCTTAAAATTGTGGGACCATAAGTCTGCTTTTTTACTTTACCGGTTATCTTGAGCAGGATGAGTGGCAACCGGGTGCCGATTGCCTTTTGCAGTTTGTTTTGTCCGGGAAAAAATGCGTTTTTGAGATAGAGGTACTCTTTAAAAAAGATGTTGTCCATATTAATATGAAAGTTGGCAACTGCCTCAGTATTGATCTCAAATGAATGCAGGTCAACCGGTTGCTGACGGTACTCGTTATTCAGCAATGCAGCGAATTTTTGCGCAAACGTTTCCGTGGTGTCAATTCCATCGGCCAGCTCGCGGGCGTAATCGTCACGATATTGTTTATCATTGATCAGCTTTCCCGCAATACGCACAAACTTTTCCCTGTCGGTGATGATAAATTTATTATCCCATTCCTTATCAAAAAGCTTGTCCATCCTTACGAAAACCAGCTCAGCGTCTGAAAGCGACAGCACTGGTTTCTGGTGTTGGATCGCATACTGCATCATCAGGCTGCCGCTAAAGGGATACGTGTTGATATAGATATCAATGCGTTTATAAACCTCGTTGATATCGCGTCGGTTGCCGATCAATATGAATCGATTTTCCAGGCCGTGTTTTTTTATAAAATCGCGCAGCAAAGAATCGCCGAATACATTCGCGAAGAGGAAAAGAAAGTCCGGGTTTTCATCGAGCACCGTTTTGATCAGATGCAAAAAAGTATTGTCCTTATCTATAATCTTATAGACCATGCCGCCAGAAAATCCAATTACTTTTCCGGTCGTCTCAACGGGAAAGCCTTCAAAAGTGGTATAGGTTTCAGGCGTCAGGTAAGGCGGTGTGGGGATAACAAGTAACCGCGATCTGTCAATGCCGCGCAGCAATGCGTTTAGCTGGTGGCCATAGATACGGAAGTCGATGAAAAAGTCGAATGCGTCCCGCCCGAGAAAAAAGGCGTGATCTGAAATATTTAAAAAATATGAGCGTATGCCTGTATTTTTAAGCGCAAATGCCACGCAAACAGGCAGAATATCATATGGAATATTGTGGTTAAACCATTTTGAAGGCGCAAACCTGAGGATCTCCTGCGTCATCAAACGCACTTGTTCCGCTTTAGGCAGCTGATAGGGAACAACATATACAGACGCTTTTCGATATCCACGAAGCGTCCTGATGATGGCGTTATCTTCGTTTAAATCGCGCTCATCTGCAAGCGTGATAAACAGCAGTTCGACATCATTTTTAATAATCTGATCAATGTACTGTTGGGTGAAGCCCCGGTTTTCCAACAGAAAATAATCATAAAAGACAACCCTGTCTTCATGTACCTGAACGGCTGAGACGGGGGGCTGTATTTGTTCCGTAAGCCGAAGAATGAGCGCATCTGCCTCCGTATCGACGAACTTATCCAGGAAATTATACCTGTAGCCGATATAACCGAGGGCCTTAAGCAGCCTGAATGCTTCAGGATGGTCTTCCCGGTCAACAGCCTCTCCAACCAATTTCTTTAAAGCCGACCAGTCTCTGGCAAGCTTGTGTGGACTGGCATTGAAAAGTTGATCTGTAAGGGCATTCATAATCTTATTCTTAATTTTTCAGAGGTAATTGAAAAGCTTTGATTTGCTGGCTCAGGTAAAGGGTTTGATTCTATCATTAAATTGTTGGAGGTTCGGACTCGGGGCTGAGACCCGGACATACTTTCCTGCGCGATGGTTAACTGACGGCCTGGATAAAGACTGCGGACTTTCTGCTTCGGAAAAAAACTTTTATGGCCATGGCCACTGTTTTTACCATCTCCTCAGTCATGCCTGGCCATAAGGGAAGGCTAAGGCAGGTCTCTGCGATTTCTTCGGCAAGCGGATAGGCTCCACGCTGTATACGAAGGCTGCTGTAAGCTTTCTGCAGGTAGGATGGCATCGGATAGTAAATAACTGCATGTTGCCAGATGAAGGTATTTTCCCCCACCTGCGCGGTCTGAACCTCGGCTGTCTGATGAATCTGTTTCATATGGCCCGGTATGTTTTAAATTCCTCGTAATCCCGGATATAATCTTCGGGTGAATATTTTTCTGATGCCAGCACCAGGCAGATCGAACCGGAAGAAAAGTTGATCTCGTGGGCCCAGATGGATGGGGGAATATGGAGCCCCATGTAAGGCCGGTTTAATTGGACAAGCCGCTGTACATCCCCGTCATCGAGGAGTACCTCAAAACTTCCGCTTGCGGCAACGAGAAACTGATGACAGCGCTTGTGCGCATGGGCTCCCCGTGATTCGCCGCCGGGAATATCATACAGGTAAAATATCCGTTCAACATTAAATGGTATTTCCCGCTCATTATGAATCGGCGTAATGTTTCCCGCCCGGTTCTGAATCTTCGGCAGGCTGATAATGCTGCAATCAAAAACAGTTTTAGTTGGCATGTTTCAGGTTTTTGTATTCGTCGAAATCTCTTACATAATCCTCACTGTTGTAAGCCTGGTCTGACACAATCAGTGCAAGCGAGTTTGTAGAGAAATTATCTATTGTTCTCCAGATCATGTTTGGCACATAGAGCCCGTAGTAAGATCTGTTAAGTGTAAATCTTTGCTCTTTGACACCATCGTGCAGCACAACATCGAAACTTCCTGAAAGGGCGATAATCACTTCATGCAACTCCCGGTATGCATGTCCGCCCCGTTGCTGTCCGCCGGGAACATCATAGATCCAGTAGGTTCTTTTGATGGCGAACGGGATCTGCTCGGGCCCCTGAAAAAATGAAAGGTTTCCCCGCTCATCCAGAATTTTTGGCAATTCCAGCAGTTTTACGTTATTCATAACTTTGATAGTTTGTATTGATGTATTCTTTCAGCGCCAGTTTCCAGTGTCGCATCGTGTTGCACCCTTTCAGATTCAGATTGCGGTTTTCGAGGCATTCATTATCAGGCATATTGGCTCTTCGCGGAAACATTGAAGAGTTGACGGCTTCAATCCGGGTGTCCAGCTCAAACAACCTGACTATTTCAGAGACATAACTGAATCTTGAGGCCTCCCCTTCATTTACCAGGTTGAAAAGACCGGTATAACCATGATCTAAAAGTACAACCAGCTGTGCAGCAACATCTTTTGTAAATGTTGGCGAGCCAATTTTATCGAAAGCGCTTTGCAGCACCGGGTTAGTTATGGCTTCTTTACGGCGTGCGGCAACAAAATTCTTTTTGTGTCCAGGGGTGCCTCCAAACAACCATCCTGGTCTTACAATCAGATAGTCTGAATGGTGCGTCTTCACCTGCCGTTCGCCTTCCAGCTTAGTCTGGTGATGATAATTAACCGGCTGCGTTGCGTCCATCTCGTGGTATGGCGTTGATTTCCCGTTACCATACACCCCGCAGCTGCTTATGTAGACCAGACGCGCACCTGCTTGTGCAGCAGTCATCGCCATGTTTTTTGTTCCGGTCACATTTACCGCATAAGCCAGTTCCTGCTCATCCTCACAGCGGTCTACAGCGGTCATGGCCGCGCTGTGAATCACCACATCAGGCCTGAAATTTTTGACGATGCCGCTTACCGATTCAAAGTCTGTGATAGCGATGTCCGATGAATTAAACCCCAACACTTCGTCTCCGCGCGATTCGAGCTGTAATTTGATATCTGTACCGAGGATACCCGACGCACCTGTAAGCAACACTTTCATAATTCCGTATTAAAATTCCACTCGTACGGTATCTGCTTATCGCCAGGCTCAAGTCGCTCAC
Organism: Pedobacter sp. SYP-B3415; assembly: GCF_004138205.1. Lineage (GTDB taxonomy): Bacteria > Bacteroidota > Bacteroidia > Sphingobacteriales > Sphingobacteriaceae > Pedobacter. Next base: position 40,398 of record NZ_RXNQ01000032.1, on the reverse strand, counting down.
TTTCTGAAGGATCATGTGCAACACTTGCCACATTCAGAATAATGCTTTCACGCTGTTTGCCGATTGCGGAAAAACCGAACCAGATACCCGGTTCAATAACCAGCCGCCCATAGTTTTCTTCAGAAAGGAGAAACTCTTCAACCTGCCCGAAGTCAGGGCTTGCGGGCCGGTCGTCAAAGAACACGAACTTAACTGCCCCAGAAGGCACAAAGAGGTTGCATACCATCTGGCTGTGTTTCTTCCAGGCTTTAGGATCCTGTGGTCTCGCCGTTGAGAAGTAACATTCGCCGAATGCGGGCAGATGCGCATCCAGGCCCGTTATGCCTTTCATGACCCGACCGCCCGTCGTTGAAATGGGCTGAACAGGATAGAAAATCACGCCTTCTATTATTTTTGTGCCCATGATATACCTTTTTCTTTTGCGATAGTGATGTACTGGCTGATCTGCGCTGTTGTGTAATCCATCATTGACCCCGGCTGCTCCTGGTAATAGTATTTGTACCAGTTGCTTGTAAATGCAGCGGTCTCCTTGAAGCTCAGCGTCGGGTTCCAGTGCATATCAAACAGAGCCTTATCAATGTTGAGTTTAAGCAAACCGGATTCGGGAAATTTCCCGTCTTCTACCTGCAGCATATCATCATTTCCTTCTTCCCAGTTGAGCGCAAGTTCTTTCAGCAGATCGAGTACGGTGTAATTCTGATCGGTCGGCGGACCAAAATTGTATGCCTCGCCGTTTACGTTGATTTTTCCCGGCTCTGCAAGCAGCTGTCCGGTTCTCAGGTAACCGCTTAACGGCTCAAGCACATGCTGCCATGGCCGCGTGGCATCGGGGCTGCGGATGACTACTTTCTCGCCTTTTGACCATGCCCGGAAACAGTCAGGAACTATGCGCGCATCGGCCCAGTCGCCGCCGCCAATCACATTTCCGGCCCGCACTGAACACATTTTTATGCGATCATCTTTTTTGAAATAGGAGTGGAAATAGGTTTTGATCATCAGTTCCGACCCGCCTTTTGAAGCAGAATATGGGTCTTTACCGCCCAGGTGGTCGGTTTCTTTGTAACCCCAGATCCACTCGACATTATCATAACATTTGTCGCTCGTAATCATGACGGCTACACATGGAAAGTCGCCGACTCTGAGCGCCTCGAGGATATTTGCCGTGCCGATAATATTGGTTGTGAAGGTATCTACCGGTTCTTCAAACGCCTTTTTTACAATCGGTTGGGCTGCCATGTGAAAGAGAAAGTCAGGCTTTATATCACCGATGATCTGTTTCATTTCATCGAGGTCCCGGATGTCCGCAAGGTGAGACTCGAGTTCATGCCCGATTCCGGCTACCTGAAACATGGATGGATCAGGATAGATCTCATTTGAAATGCCATAAACCCTTGCACCCATCATTTTCAACCAGCTGCACAGCCAGCTTCCCTTAAAACCGGTATGGCCCGTTACCAGGACTTTCTTGTTTTCGTAAATATGATTAAACATGGCTGGCTACTGAAGTTTTGATATCCCATTTTGCGTGTCCGGTTGCCCATTCAGCTTCCAGCTCCTGTTTGTCTCTAAGGGTATCCATTGGCTTCCAGAAGCCATCATGCCGGTAAGTTGACATTTCGCCCGCCCTGGCAATATCTTCCATCGGTTCTTTTTCCCAGGTGGTACTGTCAGCCTCGATGTATTTAAATACGCCCGGCTCGCAGACAAAGAACCCGCCGTTTATCCATGAACCATCGCCTTTCGGCTTTTCCATGAAAGAGATCACGTCATTGTCGTTTCCGATATTCAGCGCTCCGAACCTGCCCGAAGGCTGCACAGAGGTCACTGTACATAATTTGCCCTTCGATTGATGGAAGGCGACCAGCTCGGTAATATTCACATCGCTTACACCATCTCCGTAGGTTAAGAGGAACGGTTCATTGCCCACATATTTCTCAATACGTTTGATACGGCCGCCTGTCATGGTTTCTGTCCCCGTATCTACCATTGTGATGGTCCACGGCTCTGCCTGAGATCCATGAACCTTAACCGAATTATTGGCCAGGTTAACGGTCACGTCAGACTTGTGGAGGAAGTAGTTGCTAAAGTATTCTTTGATCAGATAACCCTTATAGCCGAGGCAAATGATAAAGTCATTATACCCATGAGCTGAGTATATTTTCATGATATGCCACAGTATAGGCATACCTCCTATTTCAACCATAGGTTTCGGCTTCAGAACAGTCTCTTCCGACAGCCGTGTTCCCAGCCCTCCGGCTAATAGTACCACTTTCATATTTTTATTTTTTAAATTTTAATACCTGTTTAATCCTGCCGAGCATGCCGGCGTCTGACTGTTCTCCGCTGTAGCCGTAGCCATAACCATAGCCGTAACCATATTTTTTTGAGGATATATCATTCACTACCACGCCGAGATTTCGCATTTTTCCTTCCTGATAAAGTGTCTCAAGGACTTCGACCTGTTCTCTTCTGGTAACCTTGTGTCGCACCAGGTAGAGGGTCACATTCGCATAATCAGCAAGCAGCTGCGCATCGGTTACAATGCCCACCGGCGGGGCGTCAAGCAGCAGGTAATCAAACTGCAGTTTCAGTTCAGTTATCAGCCTGGCTGTGCGGGGATTCATCAGCATCTCCGCCGGGTTTGGCGGCAGCACACCAGAGCTTAGGAGGTATAGGTTCTCAGAAACGGGTTGGAGCAGGTCTGAGACATTTTGATTCGGATTAACAACATAATTTGTAAAGCCAATTCTGTTCTCCCTGCCCAGTTTGTTTGACAAACCAGGCTTTCTCAGATCCATTTCCATCAGCAGGACCTTTTTACCCGTCATGGCCAGAATGTTTGCCAGGTTTATTGCCGTAAAAGACTTCCCCTCACCAGACATGCTGGACGTAAAAAGCACTACCTTCTCATGCTCATCTTTCAGATAAAACGACAGGTTCGTCCTGAGCGCCCTGAATTGCTCGGCAATTGCCGATCTGCCGTTATTTGCAACGAGATTGGCATCGCCGGCATGGTTGATTTCACCAAAAATTGGCGCCTGCGTAAGCTCGATGATATCATCTTTAGACGCAATAGTTGTTCTAGATAGTTCAACCGCGATGATGTAGACAACCGGCAGCAACAGGCCGATAACCAGCGCTGCCAGCAGGATCATGTTCCTGTTCGGGCTAACAGGTACCAGATCGGCTTTCGGCGGGTCTATTGTTTTGGCAACCGAAACGTTTGACGTTTTTGAAATGGCGGTTTCCTCAGCCTTTTCCATCAGGAAGATGTAGAGCTCCTCCTTGATTTTTTGCTGCCTGGCAAGTACCAGGTAATTTTTCTCGGTTTGCGGCACTCCCCTGATTTTGCCTTCCGCACTGCTGATCTGTCCGCGCAGTTTATTCCTGGTAATCACGTATGAACTTTTGGTACTCCCTATATTCGAGATGATGTCGCTGCGCAGGTTGCTGATCTGGTTATCGAGGTTTTTAACGAAAGCACTTTCTTCAGTAACACTCAGTAAGAGCCGGTCCCGCTCAAGAAGTAAAGCATTGTAGCGGTCCATGAGGCTGCCGTAAACCTGGTCATTTGGCACGAGCGAACTCGGCAGCACACGTTTGCTTGTCTGGGGATCTTTCAGGTATTTTTCAAGATCGGTCAGCACTGAAAGTTGAATTTCTGTCTTACCAAGCTCGCTATTGATTTCTCCCGTGTTCGCCACCAGAAGTTTGCTTTGCTCAGACATGTCTGCCAGGCTGTTTCGTTCCCTGAAGCGTTGAATATTGCCCTCAAGATCTCCCAGTTCGCTGCCCAGGTATGACAGACGCCCCTGTATAAATTTGATCGTGCTATCGGCTACTTCGTTCCGCTCCTCGATATTCGACGCCCGGTAACGGGTAATCAGGGTATTTAGAATGTCTTCTCCCTTTTGCTGAAGCGGATACTGGAGCGAAAGATCGATAACCGTTTCTTTGCTGCTGCTGACCGCGATATTGAGCCGCCCGGCCAATTCTGCAACTTTCTGATCAAATGAAGATATGGTGATGATGTAGGGATCGCCTTTCTTCATCTTTATGCCCGGCACGGGCGTTATATTTACTTCACCAATACCGGGAAGTTTAAAAGGTTGTCCCCATCTGACTGTCATCTGGAACTCGTCGCCGCTGAGCTGCAATGTACCCGCATCCAGCAGCTCTACATTGAAGGCCGAGGTGCGAAGCGTATCCGCTCCCTTTATAAAATTAAGCTTAAACGGCGGCCGGTAAACCTCTGTGGTTCTGATGCCCGTCTTTTTACTTACTACCAGATTGAGCTGCATTTCACGCACAACCTGTTCCATTAAAAATCTCGTTTTGAGTACCCGGGCTTCGTTATCTACGGTGCTTTTTCCACCAAACAGGTTCATATCGGCAACACCTTCGCTCTGCGGGATGAAAGAGCCGCCGCTTCCTTCGGCATTGACAAGAACTTCGGCCGTGATCCGGTATACCGGCGGTGTGTAGATAATATAGATGTAACCTATTACCAGGCATATAAGCGCGCTGGCAAGAAACAATGGCCACCGATCGGTAAGCTTTTGAGCAATTTTCTTTAAGTTGATGACGTCGTCATCCTTACGTGCCGGTCGGCTGAAGTTTGGCGTGGGAATACTCATTGATAAGTATTTTATCTAAGGGTGGTAAATATTAGGACAAGAACTGTAAGCACTGATGTGACCACGCCGAGTGTCTGCAGACTGTTCGCATTGTTTGCAGCAGTACGTGCCTTATTCGGCTCGACATAGATGACATCATTCTGTTTGAGATAGAAATAAGGACTCTTGAAAATATCTGAGGAGTTGAGGTTTACACGCGCATACTCCTTTTTGCCTTCGGTATCACGTACGATCAGAATGTTATCCCGTTTGCCGTAAATGGTAAGGTCGCCGGCCAGGCCGATCGCATCGAGAATAGAAACTTTTTCTTTCGGAAGTGTGTAAGCGGCAGGGGCATTAACCTCGCCGAGAACAGTTACGATGAAGTTCGCATACCTGACCTGCACATTAGGTTCTTTAAACACCTTTTTAGCCTTCTCCCTGATGAGCTCTCTGGCCTCGGTAGTCGTCAGGCCACTCACTTTGATCTTTCCGATTGCCGTCAGCTCGATTTCGCCGTTTTCGTCTACCAGGAACCCATTGGTCGCCTGCGCGCTGAGGGCGGTATTTTGCCCGCCCCCGAGTGTCGGCAGATTAATAGCCTGGTTTACTACGCTCGCCGTTGCCGGGTTCAGCGTAAAAATGGATACAGATAAAATATCGTCAGATTGAATTACCGGTTTGGTAAACCGGGCAATGCTGTCCAGCTGGTCACTATTTCGCGACTTGATATCGCCGAAATAGGGCACATGTTTACTTGTTCCGCACGCTGCCAACAGCATGGTCAAACAGGAAAAACACAGATTTGCGATAGTGGGTAGTTTTCTCATCAATAACTAGGGAAGCTTTTTCAGGAAGTTTATTGATGCGAGCACATCAATCGAGGTGCCACCATGCCAGAAAACACCATTATGGCGTAGTTGAAGCCTTATAAGACGTGTTAATACATTTTAACCACGATGAAATGCTGTACAAATACAGTCTTTACGTATTAATACATCGTAATAATTTTGAGCATTTAATAAAATACGCTTGTTATGTAAAAAACATCACAAAAAAGCGTCCTGCAATGACCCTTTCTTTTAGTACACCACTGTTGTTTTTTGCAGAATAAGGTCTAAAATCTAACGAAAGCTCGGGACGGAATAGAATTGAGTATCTTTGTGCGAACGTTTTATAAGCACAGAACCTTATTGCAGTATATGTAAGGTATCTGAAAATTCAAATAAGCAAAACAGACTGCAGGGCGTGTTCGGAATTTACATACATATACCTTTTTGTAAGAAAGCCTGTCACTATTGTGACTTCCATTTTTCCACGTCTCTTAAGTATCTTGATGAGATGGTAGATGCCATTTGTCTTGAAATTGCGCTGAAAGCAAACCGCGTACAAGGTCAGGCAGGAAGCATTTATTTTGGTGGCGGCACGCCATCAATCCTGCCGCCAGCGGCACTTGGAAAACTTTTCGGAACGATCGAACAGCACTTCTCCGTCGCTGCCGAAGCTGAAATTACACTTGAAGCAAATCCTGATGACCTGGATGCTGCGACGATCAAAATGTTGCGTACACTGCCCGTTAACCGGTTCAGCATAGGCGTGCAATCATTTTTTGACGAGGACTTGCGCTGGATGAACCGCGCCCACCACGCGGCAGAGGCAACTGACAGCATAAAGCGCAGTCAGGATGCAGGCTTCGAAAACCTCAGCATCGACCTGATTTATGGCTATCCGCTGTTAAGCGATGAGAAGTGGCAGCGAAATCTTAAAACTGCAATCGATCTGCAGGTTCCCCATCTTTCTTCCTATTCACTCACTGTAGAACCACGTACGGCTCTGTGGGCTGCAATTGAAAAAAGAAAGGAGCCTGCGCCAACAGACACACAAAGCGCAAGGCAATTTGCTGCGCTCATGACCACACTCGGGCAGGCAGGCTTTGAACATTATGAGATTTCGAACTTTGCCAGGCCCGGCGCATACGCCGTTCACAACACAAATTACTGGCGGGGTATCCCCTACCTGGGTATCGGCCCGTCTGCTCATGGCTTCGACGGTTATATCCGCTACATGAATGTGGCGAACAACGCTTTGTATATGCGCGACCTGGTCGGCGGAAAATTGCCGGAACAGCAGGAGATGCTGACGCAGAACGATCGCTACAACGAGTACGTAATGACAAGTCTGCGCACCATGTGGGGGCTGGACCTCGATAAGGTTGATACTGATTTTGGCTACCTGTACAAAAGTCATCTTGAACGTGCATTAAAAGACTTTGCAGGTAAGGGTTGGCTTATTGAGGATAATCGCCGATTAAAGCTGACTACCGATGGCAAGATGTTCGCAGATCATATCGCATCTGAATTATTCAAAGTTGACGAAGATTAAAAGATGAAAGACAAAATTATCTGGATAACCGGTGCATCATCAGGGATCGGAGAAGCCCTGGCTTATGCCTATGCAGAAGCTGGCGCGAGACTTATTCTATCCGCCAGAAACCGCGATGAGCTTTTCAGGGTAAAACAGCAATGCCGCACACAGGCGCATGTACACGTCCTGCCGCTTGATCTTGAAGATACTGATGCCCTTGCCTCCAAGGCAGCAAATGCTTTGAATATCTATGGCCGGATTGACGTGCTGATCAATTCGGGTGGTATCAGTCAGCGTGGACTGGCGCTGCAAACAGGTAATGAAACCGAGCAGCGTATCATGAATGTAAACTTCTGGGGTACGGTAGCCTTGAGCAAAGCCGTCCTGCCTGCCATGATTAGCGCCGGATCAGGTCAGCTCGTGTGCATCAGCAGTATAGCCGGGAAACTCGCTACAAAAAACCGCTCGGCATACGCCGCATCGAAACATGCTCTTCATGGGTATTTCGATGCACTCCGGTCAGAGGTTTTCAAAGATAACATCAGGGTTACTATAATCTGCCCCGGCTATATCAAAACCAATATCTCGCTTAATGCGCTGACTGCCAGCGGAGAAGTGCAGGGAACCATGGATGAGAATCAGGCAAATGGTATGTCGGCTTCAGCCTGTGCCGCCGAAATCATAAAGGCTATCGCTGCGGGTAAAGAGGAAGTTTACATTGGCGGCAGGGAAACGATTGCCGTTTGGTTAAAAAGGCTCTTTCCCGGCTATCTTTCAAAAAAACTGAGAAACAGAGAAAATTAATGGGCTGAATAACAATTTATCATAAATAAGAATTGATTTTTTTTCATTTTCAAAATCCGCAGAAGTACCTGGCTCCGTAAATCTGGTCAGTTAAAAAACAAATTAAGCAATGAAAAGCGCTTAAGCTTAAAGCTTACCCTGATCAGTAACCTTAACGCTGCTTCCTGCTCCTCAAAACAGATCATGAAAATGAAAAAATTCTTTATGTCTGCAATAGCTATCGTAGCGATCGCGTTTGCAACCAATGTTCAGGCACAAAAAACCAAAATGGTAGGCGGGGCCGCCATGTATCCAACAAAAGATATTGTAGAGAATGCTGTAAACTCGAAAGACCATACAACGCTGGTTGCAGCTGTTAAGGCAGCCGGACTGGTAGATGTGCTGAAAGGTGCCGGTCCCTTTACAGTTTTTGCTCCGACAAATGCCGCTTTTGACAAACTTCCGGCCGGAACCGTAACCAGCCTGCTTAAGCCTGAAATGAAAGATATGCTGACCAAAGTTCTGACCTACCATGTTGTGGCCGGAAAAATGGGAAGCAAGGAGATCGCGAAAGCTATCAAAGCCGGCGGCGGAAAAGCGGAACTGACTACAGTTCAGGGCGGAAAACTCTGGGCATGGATGGAAGGTAAAAACCTGATGATCAAAGACGAAAAAGGCGGAACCGCTACTGTAAGCATTGCTGATGTGTTTCAGAAAAATGGCGTAATCCACGTCATTGACACGGTCCTGATGCCAAACTAGCCACATTTTACACATCATATATTGAACAGAAAGCAGTATCCAGCCGGGTGCTGCTTTCGTTTTTCCGGTTAAGGGAAGTACTGATACAAACTGACTTTAAGAGTATAATTGTCAGTTGTTTTTCAGAATTTTGACAGCGGTGCTGACCACGCCCTATTTTAGATTAATTTTGCAGTAAGTTTATATAAATTTAATGCGATGAAATTCGATTTATCTCCAATCGACATTGTTGACAGTATTTCCAGATCTGAGTTTGAGCAGAGATACCTCAATCCCAGAAAGCCACTTATCATCAAAAAAATGGCTAAAAACTGGCCGGCTTATGAAAAGTGGACAATGGACTACATGAAAGAGGTGGTCGGCGACACCACGGTTCCGCTGTACGACAGCTCAAAGGCTGACCCTTCAAAGCCAATCAATGCATCGGCTGCGGAGATGAAATTTGGCGACTATATTGACCTGATAAAAGAAACCCCGACTGATCTGCGTATTTTCCTGTTTGACCCGATCAAATTTGCACCTGACCTGCTGAAAGATTACCGCGCACCGAAGGAACTGATGGGCGGTTTTCTTGACAGTTATCCGAATATGTTTTTCGGGGGCCGGGGTTCAGTTACTTTCCTTCACTACGACATTGATCTGGCTCATATCTTCCATACCCATTTTAACGGCAGAAAACACATTATTCTGTTCGATTACAAGTGGAAAGAGCGGCTTTATCAGATTCCCTTTGCTACCTATGCGCTCGAAGATTACGATGTAGAGCGGCCTGACTTTGAAAAATTCCCGGCCCTGCAGGGTGTGCAGGGCCTGGAAGGCTTTTTAGAACATGGCGATACGTTGTTTATGCCTACCGGATACTGGCACTGGATGAAGTACCTGGACGGATCTTTCTCGATCAGCCTTCGTGCCTGGGACAAGAGCTGGGCAGTCAAAGCAAAAAGCCTTTACAACCTGACCATTCAGCGTAAATTTGATGATTTTATGAAAGGTAATTTCCGCGAGAAATACATGAGCTGGAAAGAACAGCTGGCCATAAAAAGAGCAAATAAAGCGCTTGAAAGACACTTACCCCGGTAAAAAAACGTTCTAATATCAGCAGCCGGCCATTCCGCCGGCTTTTTATTTATATATGCATCAGAATATCAGCAAAATACAGGAACAAATTGCGCCACTAAGGCAAAGCATAAATGACCACCTGTTATACAGGTCGGTATCAGGAGTCGAAGACCTGCGCATTTTTATGCAGTTCCATGTTTACGCAGTTTGGGATTTTATGTCACTCCTGAAGGCACTGCAGATCCGGCTAACGGGGGTTTCAATACCCTGGTTTCCTGTAGGCGATCCGCAAACCCGCCAGCTCATCAACCAGATTGTTGCCGGAGAAGAAGCCGATATCAATGAGCTTGGCGAGATAAAGAGCCACTTTGAGATGTATCTCGATGCTATGGAACAATGTGGTGCGGATACTGCTCCCGTGCTTGATTTTCTGCGCAGACTGCAGCAGGGCGAATCGCTTGCAGAAGCATGCCTGGCTGCAGGCGTTCCGGCGGCGGCGCGGCGGTTTATGGAATTTACCTTTCAGCTCACCGCACAGCCAAAAATCCATGAAACTGCTGCGGCATTTACTTTTGGCAGGGAAGACCTGATTCCCGGCATGTTTATCGCCATGGTGCGCGATCTGAACAGTGCTGGCAACGGCTCCATCTCCAAATTGCACTATTACCTGCAGCGCCATATTGAAGTTGATGGCGATGAACACAGTCACCTGGCTCTTTCAATGACCGAAAAACTTTGCCATGGGGATGCCCGTAATTGGGAAGAAGCAACCGCAGCAGCAGCACGCGCACTTGAAATGCGTAAACTGCTCTGGGATGCTGCACTCGAAGAAATTAAAGGCCGACAGGCGAAACCCACACAATCTTTATAAATAGACCGGTTATCCCGCGTAAATACCCATCTTTGTCTGAAGAGAACAAATATTTAGAAATTTCGCTGGATCATATCCTTCTCTTCAAAACTCCATGGGTTTCAAACTAGCTGCCGTTGATGTGGTCGAACAGATCAGCGCAGACGATTTCAGAAGAAAGTATCTTCTGCCGCGCAAACCACTTGTTATTAAGGGGCTTACCAAAACATGGGCTGCACGCGATAAGTGGAATACCGACTTTTTGAAAGATCTGGCGGGCGAGCTGACCGTTCCCCTTTACGACAACTCAAAAGCAGACCCCGCAAAGCCAATCAACCAATCGGCTTCGGAAATGAAATTCAGAGACTACCTCGATCTGATCCGGCGGGAGCCGACCGAGCTTCGTATCTTCTTTTTCAACCTGTTTAAACACCGGCCGGAACTGTTGAAAGACATCAAGCTGCCGCGTTCACTTATGGGTGGTTTTCTGGAAAGCATGCCTGCTATGTTCTTTGGCGGCTCTGAATCTGTTACGTTTTTGCATTACGATATCGATCTGCCGCATCTGTTTCATACGCATTTTTGCGGTCGCAAACATGTTATCCTGTTTGACAACAAATGGAAGGAGCGGCTTTACAAACTCCCGAATACCACCTATGCACTGGAAGATTTCGATGTTGCCAAGCCAGATACCAGCAAATTCCCCGCGCTGGAAGGCGTAGAAGGTTATGAAGTGGTGCTCGAACATGGAGACACATTATTCATGCCTACAGGCATGTGGCACTGGATGAAATATCTCGATGGCTCGTTCTCGCTTACCTTACGGGCATGGGATGCTTCCTGGAAACGGAAAGCCGAAAGCGTATTAAGCCTGGCATTAAAAGGCGGACTGGACAGTGTGCTGAAAATGGCTTTTAAAGGCCGCTATGGAGCCTGGCGTGAGAAGATCGCAATAAAACGTGCTGAAAAGGCCTTAAAAGCAGGCCGGCCCCGCTAAACCGCATCGACCTATTCGTAATTACAACAATCCGGTCAGGAGCTGTGATCTGAAATGATCTTCCAGCCCCGGGGTGTCTTGCGCATGAGTAAAGTAAAAAACCCCTGCGGTTCATCGCTGGCACGCTTAAGATGCCAGCCGCCAAGCACAAAGGCGATGTCTCGCGCCAGGAATTCGACCTTTCTGATATCAAATGTCAGCGTTCCCATAGCAGCTTTATCCGGATATCCCTTGCGGTAATTATCAAGCGTTTGCTGCCAGCCATACGTTGGGCCGCTTTTTCCGACAAACAGCAGGCTGTCACTCTTCTGATAAGTTTGCATAAATGTTTCCAGATCTCCCGCGTTCCACGATTTTCTCTGCGTCTCAAGAAGCGTGAGTATCTCGCGCCGGTCTGCAGAAGTCTGTGCCGACGATACCAGGCTGCAAAAACAGCCGCAAAGCGCGAGGAAAAATTTAAGTACCATTCTATTTGTCATGGGCTTAAGGTAATCAATTTTTACATGGCCGGAAAGTCTTGCATAGCCGGAATCAACCCAGTACTTTTATGTTATGCAAAAACGGGTCGTATCTATTGGCGAGATTCTATGGGATCTGCTCCCCTCTGGCAGGAAGCCGGGCGGGTCGAGTATGAATGTGGCACTTAACCTGCACAAGCAGGGAATAGACAGCCGGTTTATCAGCGCGGTAGGCAGGGACACAGATGGCCGCGAACTTAGCGACTTCCTTGCTTCACAGTCGTTCCCTGCCAACCTGATTCAGCAAAACCACTTGCCTACCAGCACTGTCGAAGTGGAACTGGATGCTGCCGGTCATGCCAGTTATACCATTGTTGAGCCAGTAGCCTGGGATGCCATCGAAGCCGTTCCCGAAGCACTTAGCGCGGTCAGCGAAGCTGATGCGCTGGTCTATTGTTCGCTTACCTGCAGGAATGAAAAGACCCGCCATACTGTTCAGGAACTGCTCGGCAGGGCATCATTTAAAGTGTTTGATATCAACCTGCGCGCGCCGCATTACCAGCCATATACGCTTAAAAATTTACTGGCCGCGGCCGACCTGCTTAAGATCAATGAACATGAGATTGCGTATCTGCGCACGGCCTTCTCACTGAAAGGCAGTGAGGACGTTGCGCTGCTTGAAGAAATTGCCCGTTTATTTGATATTTCTATCATTTGCCTTACACTCGGCGATAAAGGTGCCTGGGTGTGGACGGCAGAAAAGTTATACACCCATCAGGGCTACCGCGTTGAGGTTGCAGATACAGTCGGCGCCGGCGATGCCTTTCTTGCTACATTTGTTGCCAGTTATCTGCAGGGTTATCCCCTTGAAGCAACACTTGACCGGGCTTGTAAGGTTGGTGCATTTGTAGCATCGCGCGCAGGCGCAAACCCTGATTACTCGAGCGCTGTTTTTGAATAGCCGTTAGTTGGCAGTTTCTTTTTCGCAACTGCCACGCGGAGATTATACCCGGTAATCTCCGCATTTTATGCGGAGATTACCCTGCCTATTCGCCGCACAAGATGCGGAGAATAAAATTACAGATGGGCGGTTTTTTAATTAAACCGTAGAAATGCGCTTTAATTTGCGGAGAATAACAGCTATATTCACCGCAAGATATGCGGAGAATACCAATATATATTCATCAGCTTCCAGATTGGCCGGCATTTAAATGGGATGAAAGGACAGTATATAAAGCCTTGGCCTCGACGCGATTCAAACAGGGAAAAATACTGGGTAAAATGCATAAGCTCGGATTTAATCTGATAGCCGAAGCCAGCCTGCAGACTCTTACTCAGGATGTAGTGAAATCAAGCGAAATTGAGGGAGAAATTCTGAATGCGTCACAAGTGCGTTCTTCGATTGCGCGGAGGCTTGGACTGGACATTGGCGGACTTGTTCCCTCTGACCGGCATGTAGACGGTGTGGTAGAGATGATGTTAGACGCAACACGCGGATATACGGAACCTTTGTCGGCCGAGCGTTTATATGGATGGCATTCCTGCTTATTTCCCTCTGCACGCAGCGGGATGCATAAAATAGTTGTAGGAGCCTGGCGGGATAACACCAAAGATGACCCTATGCAAGTTGTTTCAGGCGCAATGGGCAAGGAGCGTGTCCATTATCAGGCACCTGATTCTGAGTTGCTGGACGCGGAAATGGCTGCCTTCATTGACTGGTTCAACACTTCAGATGAACCGGATCCGGTTATCAAGGCGGGCATTGCGCATTTATGGTTTGTCACCATTCACCCTTTCGATGACGGCAATGGCCGGATCGCGAGGGCACTGACAGACCTCCTGCTTGCACGTGCCGACGAAAGTGCCGATCGCTTTTACAGCATGTCTGCCCAGATCAGACTGGAAAGAAACAGGTATTACGATATGCTTGAAGAGAAACAAAAGGGCTCTTTAGATATTACAAACTGGCTGATCTGGTTCCTGGAATGTCTTGAACGGGCAATTGCGGCAACAGAGGAATTGCTCGGGTCGGTTATAAGAAAAGCAAAATTGTTCGAATCAGCCGCTGCACTGGGTATCAATGAAAGGCAAAGACTTATGCTGAACCGGCTCACCGGACATTTTGAAGGGAAACTAACATCATCCAAATGGGCCAAAATAACAAAATGCTCGCAGGATACTGCTGGCAGGGATATTCAGGACCTGATAAACCGGGGCATTCTGATCAGGGAAGATGCAGGCGGGCGAAGTACAAGTTATGCGCTTATACAGTAAAATCTTTAGCCCGATAAAATGGCCTGTAATCTGACTGCAGGCAAAAATGACACCCGGCTTAAAATACTGCGGCACTAAACTTTTAACTTAGTTATTCCTTTAAAAGATATGCGCGGTTTCAGATTTACAGACTTCCTGCCCGGAGAGCTTCCGAAGGGCGGCTTTGACGAGCTGCTCAAACTATTCAGCGAACTGCTGAACTATACGGCGGGCGATGCCGGCGAGGCGCTGGCCTGGCTTAATGAGCTGGATAAACAATATAACCTTACCAACAATGATTATGGTATGGGCGATTTTATCCAGGATCTTAAAGACAAGGGTTATTTGCAGGAAAATCCGGCCGATGGCGAACTCAGTATAACTGCAAAAACCGAGCAGACCATTCGTAAATCTGCGCTTGAGGAAATTTTCGGCAAATTGAAAAAAGCCGGAAAAGGGAATCATAACAGCAACATTTCAGGGATAGGTGAAGAAAAAAATGCCGACCGCCGGGAGTTTAACTTCGGCGACAGCCTTGATCAGATTGACATGACTGCATCGATTCATAACGCGCAGATAAATCACGGTATTGGCAATTTCACGCTGACAGAACGCGATCTGGAAGTTGAAGAGAAGGACTACAAAACGCTTACATCTACTGTGCTGATGATCGATATTTCGCACAGTATGATCCTTTACGGTGAAGACCGGATCACGCCAGCAAAAAAAGTTGCGATGGCCCTGGCTGAGCTCATCAAAACCAGGTATCCTAAAGATACCTTAGACATTGTGGTTTTTGGTAATGATGCTTGGCCGATAAGTATAAAAGATCTGCCATACCTGCAGGTGGGACCTTATCATACCAACACGTTTGCGGGTCTCGAGCTTGCAGCTGATCTGCTTCGCCGCCGTAAAACGCACAACAAACAGATCTTTATGATCACAGATGGTAAACCAACCTGTCTGAAAGAAAACGGGCGTTATTACAAAAACAGCATGGGCCTTGACCGTAAGGTGATCAATAAAACACTAAACATGGCCGCGCAGTGCAAAAGGTTGAACATTCCCATAACAACCTTTATGATCGCTAAAGACCCTTATCTGCAGCAGTTCGTGAGGCAGTTTACGCAGATAAATGGTGGCAGGGCATTCTATAGCTCGCTCAATGGTTTAGGCGAGTATATATTTGAGGACTATATCAAAAATCGCAGACGAACGGTGCGTTAACCGTTCACAACAGAAGCACACACATGGATATCAACATAAAAACACTTGGTGAATTAAAAAAATCTGGTTACAAAAGCCGGTCGGTAAAAGAAGAGCTCCGGGCTAACCTGATCACATTGCTCCGCAGCAATAAGGAAGGATTTCAGGGCATTCTCGGTTATGATGAAACGGTAATTCCGGAGCTTCAGACCGCATTGCTTTCCCGGCATAATGTTTTGTTACTGGGCTTACGCGGACAGGCAAAAACGCGGATTGCGCGGTTAATGATCAACCTGCTTGATGAATATGTTCCCTATATTGCAGGCAGTGAGATTTTTGAGGATCCCCTGCAGCCGATATCCTGGTACGGACGTGCAGAGATCGATGCGCATGGCGACAACACACCAATTGCCTGGCTGCACCGCTCTGAGCGGTATACGGAAAAGCTTGCCACACCTGATGTTACCGTTGCAGATCTTGTTGGCGATGTTGACCCAATCAAGGCGGCAAGTCTCAGGCTTACCTATAACGATGAAAGGGTAATTCATTACGGTCTGATCCCGCGGGCGCACAGGGGTATCTTTGTAATTAATGAGCTTCCTGACTTACAGGCGCGCATTCAGGTGGCGCTGTTTAATATGCTGCAGGAAAAAGACATCCAGATCAGGGGATTTAAATTGCGGCTACCGTTAGATATCCAGTTTGTGTTCACCGCCAATCCGGAAGATTACACCAACCGTGGCTCCATCGTTACACCCCTCAAAGACCGTATTGAAAGCCAGATCCTGACCCACTATCCGAGGAGCATCGAGATCTCACGGAAAATTACATTCCAGGAGGCAAAACTGACCGAAGAGCAGAAAGCGATTGAAGTAGACGGACTCTTGAAAGACCTGGTAGAGCAGGTTGCGTTTGAAGCCAGAAAGAGCGAATATATTGATCAAAAATCGGGCGTGTCTGCACGACTTACTATATCAGCTTATGAAAACCTGGTCAGCACGGCAGAACGGCGCATGATCATTAATGGCGAGAAAAACACATTCGTCAGGCTGTCTGATCTGTCGGGAATCACACCGGCTATTACGGGTAAAATTGAACTTGTTTACGAAGGAGAACTGGAAGGCCCGGTTCACGTAGCAAACACGCTCATTGGTAAAGCAATCAAAACACTGTTTACGCGGTATTTCCCGGACCCGGAAAAAGCGAAAAAAAGCAAGCGGGCTAACCCATATGCGGAAATAACCGATTGGTTCGCAGACGATCACAGCGTTGATCTGACAGATCAGCTTCCATATAGCAGCTATAAAAAATTGCTCATGGAGGTGCCTGGTTTGTATGACCTTGCCAGGAAATTCCATCCAAAGCTGACTGAAAACCAGACGCTGCTCTTAATGGAGTTTGTGCTGCATGGACTCGCCGAGTTTTCGCAGCTCAGCAAAAACAGCATGGCAGGCGGAACCGCTTTCTCTGATATGTTCGGAAGTTTGTTCAATGCCGAGTTTGGTGAAGACGATCACGACGAAAACGACTTACATTAACTGACGGCCTGTCAGCAGGATTGCCATGGCATTCTCTTTGACAGGCTACCATAAAAATTCCGGAATTAATGGGAAGAACTTCCTTACTGATCATCGCCTCTATCTTTATACTGGCGTTTGATGTTTATTGCTATAAAGCTTTATTGTCCGTTTTTCATAAGTGGAAGCCCCGAACTAAGCGGATCTTTGGCATGCTCTATTGGGGATATAGCATTGTGCTTATCCTGGGAGTTTTTTGCAGCATCTATCTGAACCTGTATTTAACTATCCGCTCGATCATCCTGGTTGCGTTTTTCCTGACAGTAGTCTGCAAGGTAATTATGTTGCCTTTCCTGCTTGTAGACGATATCCGCCGCGGCGGGATAAAACTCTGGCGGTACGCCCGGAAAAATAAAACTCTTTCAACAGCTAACGAAGCACCTGTACATTCAGGCGAGCCTATCAGCCGGTCTGCGTTTCTGGTAAAAACAGGTCTCGTAGCAGCGGCCATTCCGCTTAGCTCGCTAAGCTGGGGCATCATATCGGGTGCTTATGACTACCGGGTGAGACGGCAGCAATTGGTATTACCTAACCTGCCGAGGGCTTTCGATGGCATCACGATGGCACAGATATCTGACGTTCATTCGGGCAGCTTTTATAACCGCAAGGCCGTAAATGGCGGGATTGATCTGCTTCTTGCCGAAAAACCTGATTTTGTGTTTTTTACCGGTGACCTTGTGAATAACGTAGCTACAGAAATGCGCGACTACCAGGACATCTTTGCCAGGGTAAAAGCACCGCTGGGCGTCTATTCGTCTTTAGGGAACCATGATTACGGCGATTATTACTTTGGCCGGACAGCTTCGCCCGCACGTACCAAAAATCTGAACGACCTCAAGATGGTTCATAAGATTATGGGTTATGATCTGCTGATGAATGAACACCGCCGGTTAAAAGTTGACGGCGAAGAGATCGGGATTTTAGGTATTGAAAACTGGGGCATGGGCCGTTTTCCAAAATATGGACGGATGGATCTTGCGGTGAAAGACACTGATGACCTGCCGGTAAAACTTTTGCTCTCCCACGATCCCTCGCACTGGCGTGGTGAGGTTCTGGAGAAGTATCCGCAAATTGACGCTATGTTTAGTGGCCATACACACGGTATGCAGTTTGGTGTACGCCTGGACCAGTTTCAATGGAGTCCGGTGCAGTATATCTATAAAGAATGGGCAGGCCTTTACAGGGAGAAACATCAGCAACTATACGTGAATGTAGGTTACGGTTTTCTCGGCTATCCCGGACGTGTAGGTATGTTACCGGAAATTACGATTTTCGAACTTAAAAGAGCTTAAATAAAAAAGAAATATTTTTTCTTTTTGGGAAATTTGGATCAAAGTTGGTAACTTTACGAAAGTTACCAACTTTAAAGGCTGAAGTCCGTTTTTTCGCGTTTGACATAAACACAAGATTCAATTAGTTTTCCGTAATAGGTCCGGTGATTCGTCCGGCGGTAGCCGTTCTTCTCAAACAGCTCAATTATATCCGGCATCCCTTTTACCTTTACGATGTTTAGTTGCCGGAAAAATGCATACATCGCGCTCATTAACAAACGCTTCCATAATTGGTCAGACGATTTTAACGCGCAAAAGTCCGTGTAGACCCATAATCCATTTCCCCTCAGCAGGCGGTGCAGGTTTGTGAAAAGTGCTTCTGCTCCCGTCTGGTCAAAATGATCAAATATAAACGGCGTAAACACAACGTCAAAAAGGTCGTCTGTGTTATAATCGAATGCCGATCCCGTGACAAATTCGATCATATGTTTGCCCGGTTCGCGTTTTTTTGAAAGGCCGACCATTCGTGATGATTGTTCCAGGTAAACGATATGCAGCCGACGGGTTATCTTACCGAGTTCATCCAATATCCAGCCGGTGCCTCCACCAACAATTAAAATCCGTTCGCCCGCCGCAAGGTAATCGAGCTGATCTGTCTGTGCCCGCACCTGGGCACGCCCAAATATCAGGCGGCTCATCTGGTCGTAAATCCCTGAAATCCGATCGTAACCTGACTCCGTTTTCATACTCCTAAAAACTGCATACCTAAAATTCCGCAAATTGCTTTGAAGAGTATTAATCCGTCAATCACCATCAGGTAGTACAAAATGGGCTGGCGTTTATGCATTGAATAAGCTACCATGATCGTGGCAAGAAAAGGAAGTACATTAAAACCGATCTGCAGGGCGCTGAACTCCCTGTACCAGGCAAATACAAAAAGCGCGGCAAGTCCGACTAGCAACAGTGGGATCAGGATATAGAAAATCGTGCGCCGTAATCCAAAACTCACGACAAAAGTACGCAGGTGCCGGTTTGCATCGCTTGGGTAATCTTTGATATCAAAGAGAATAGCATTTACCGTACAAAACATCCAGTTCTTTATAAATAACCAGATCCAGAGCGGAAGGTCTTCTTCTGCCACTCCCTTTTCCACTTTTAGTACGATGAGAAGCAGAACATTTACACAGCACGCCCATACAAAGCCGATTACGAAGGCCTTTAGCCAGCCCGTGTTTCGAAGATTCAAGCGAAAAACGGAACGTGGAAGCAATCCATAATACAGTCCGGCGGCTATCAGCAACACAAAGACGCTCAACCAATAATCGGCCGGCAAGGCCAGGATAGCACTGAAATTTTGCTGAATTAACCAAACGAGCAGACTAATACAGACAAATGTGAGAACGGCCTGGCTGCGGCGCACAAACCGCCGGTGCTTCTCGTACCAGCGTGTGCGGGAATTGGCAAATTTAACCCGGGCGGTGCTGCCAGCATAAGCATATGTATAATAAACAACAGGCGCAAGAAACAACAGCAGATAGTAGGCTGCAGAACAAAAAGGTAGCTGCAGCTGCATGCCGGCCTCGAGGGTAAGTGCTACAGCAAGCAGACCTACAAAGTAATTCCCAAAAAAAATAAAGCGGATGAGCGACCCGGTCATAGGCTCCTGTTTCAACTGCAATAATCCCCATTTTTACCGGTTGCTGCAAGAAACGTACCCCCCATCGCCTCTTCAGTCAATTAATCCGTATCTTTAACGTTCAAATGTGTGATGCAGTGAAACCAGTGTTACGCAAAAATGTATGCCATTGTTCGTAAAACTTTGCAGCAAACACATCTGACAAGATTTAAATAAAAAACACTTCTATCCTATGAAAAAATATGCTTTTGCGCTGATCCTGCTATGTTTTTTTGGTTCATGTCTCGAAAAAGCCGACCTGGCAAGCCTGAATGGCACAAAATGGGAATTGACAGAGCTTCCCGGAAAAACGCTGCCAACCTCGGGAAAAGGCACACTTAACATTGATGGCGACAAGGTAGGTGGCAAGGCCTTTTGCAATGGCTTCGGCGGAAACGTTGTTGTAACCGGAAATAAAGTACGCATAGAAAAAATAATATCTACAAAAATGTTCTGTGAGGAACTCAGCACCTTCGAAAACGCGTACATCCGGGCGCTCGAAGCTACCAATACGGTAAAAAAAGATGGCGAAAAACTTGTTCTGCTAAACGGAGATCAGACACTCCTCGTTTTCTCAAAAGCAGAATAAAGACAGCGGGGGGACGGAGATGCGGGTGAGGTTGTTTCTGCTGTTTTTTGTTTTGTTTTTCCGGCTGGGTGGTGCGCAGGCTCAGCAGCCTGTTGTGCTTACTGATCAGCTTCAGGAACATATCTTTTCCTTCGGGCAAATCGAGCAGTATGAAGACCCGGGCGGTAAGCTGTCGTTTGAGCAGATCAGCACACCGGCATGGTCGGCTAAATTCAGTGCCAGCAAGAAAAGCACGCCGCAAACCCTGCACCTTCAAAGTGCCTATTGGTTCCGCATCCGAATTGATCAGAAAGAGGTAACCAAAAACCCATACCTGCTCGAATTTTTTGACCAGACTATAGATGATATTGAGGTTTGGGCACCAAAAAATGGTGGCGGCTACACGCATATACAGCTGGGCGATAAACACGATTTTGCGAGCCGCAGCATCAGGCACAAAAATTTTGAGGTTAGACTGGACAATACCCAGGCGGGTGTTCACACCTGGTATTTCAGGGTAAGATCTGCCCAGATTGCTGATGTCATCGTTGTTCTTCGTTCGGTAGATTATTTTATAGGATATGCACTCAACGAATACTTCTATTTCGGCATCTTCTATGGTATGATCGTGGTGTTCAGCTTTTATAACCTGATCATGTTTATCGCCATCAGGCAAAAGCAGTATCTCTATTACGTTCTTTATAACCTGAGCGTGGGCTTATACGAAATGAGCACCGATGGCATTGCTTACCATTACCTCTGGCCGTCCTGGCCCGAATGGAACCAGATTGCTTATGCGTTCGCCTTGTATGCAGTAGGTGTATTTGCGTTGCTGTTTACCCGGCAGTTGCTGTATGTAAAGGCAAAGGCGCCGCTGCTGAACAAACTTATTCTTGTTATTATTGGCCTGCGCACAGCATTTCTGTTGTATGCCTACTTTTTTGACCGGGCATTACTGAATTATAAATTTATAGAAGCAATTCCACTGGCAACCGCGTTTTTTACCGGTGTGTATATTTACCGGCGCGGCTATCAGCCTGCCCGCTTTTTTGTGCTCGGTTACAGCTTTCTCTTCCTGGGCTTCCTGCTCAAATTTTTAATCATGCTGGGCTTTTCATCGCTCAACTTCGGCGTTGTCAGTTACTATAGCCTTAGCTTTTGTTTTGTGCTCGAAATGATTTTTCTTTCACTTGCCATCGGCGACAAAGTGCGTCTGCTAAAGAAAAAGAAAGATAAAACCCAGCAGAAGATGTTCAGGCAAATGACAATCAATGCCCGGCTCAAAGACACGCTGAATACCGAGCTTGAAAAAAAGGTTGAGGAACGGACACGCGAGGTGTATCACAAGTCGCTCATCATTGAAAAGAAGAATGAAGAGCTGGAAAGGGCTAACCTCCTGCTGCAGCAACAGGCCGAGGAAATATCGCGCATGAATGTATTGCTCGAACAGGATAACTTTGAACTGCAGCACAGTGTTGAAAAGGTGACACGCGACAGGGTCATGTCTGCCGATGTTGACTTCGAAGAATTCAGCCGCATCTATCCCGACAAAGACAGCTGCTATGATTTTCTGGCGCGGCTGAAATGGCAACATGGTTATGCCTGCAAAAAATGTGGTAATGACCACTATTATCCCGGCCACATCAGCCTGAGTCGCCGGTGCTCAAAATGTGGCTATGAAGAATCAGTAACCAGTTATACGATTTTTCATAACACACGTATCCCGATCAATAAAGCTTTTTATATGATCTATCTGGTGTATTCAACCAAGGGCAAGATCTCTTCACACAAACTTTCTGAACTTCTCACGATCCGCCAAAGCACCTGCTGGACCTTCGGTACGCGGATCAAAAAGGTAATGGATGAACGGCGGCGGGAGTTGAAGAAAGCAGGACGAAATGACTGGAGCCAGCTGGTGCTTGAATAACCTGCCAATTTTCTCTGCAACAGATTTTTCCTCACAACTTTCCGTCATTTTTCGCTTACGGTACCATAACGTATCGGCAGGGCGGATGGTTACATGCAAACACCGATACTGCGCGCTGAAATACAGCGGTTTCCGTTGAGATAAGTTACGGTACCAAACCGTATTAAATTAAGTGCAACTTGCTATTTTTCAGACGGTTACATTAAATATTTTTACTGTTTAACTTGCTTTTATCCTATTGCCGCTGCTAACTTTACACCCTGATTTGTATTAACAGCAAAATTTATGAGAAGAACCATTACGTTATTTGTCTGTTTCCTGATCTGTCTTCCGGCCCTGGTATTCGCCCAGGATCTTACAGTAACCGGAATGGTTAAAGACAGAAGCGGAGCAGGAATCCCGGGCGTTTCGGTTCGGGTAAAGGGAAGCACGCAGGGTGTAGCCAGTACGGCAACCGGTGCCTTCAGTATTCGCGCAGCCGCCGACGCCACACTTGTTTTCACGTCCATCGGTTATGTCACCGTCGAAGAGGTTGTGAATAACCGGACAACACTAAACATCACATTGGGTGATGACAACCAGCAGCTGAATGATGTGGTCGTAATTGGTTATGGAACACAAACCAAAAAAGATCTGACCACAGCGGTAGTATCTGTATCGGCAAAGGATATCGAAAATCAGCCCATCACCAACCCCCTTCAGGCGGTGCAGGGGCGGGCGGCAGGGGTACAGGTTTCCTCTCAATCCGGCAAACCCGGATCGGGTATATCTATCACAATCCGCGGTAACACTTCGATTACAGCCTCAAACAGCCCCCTGTATGTTATTGATGGCGTTACCTCACGGGATGCAAGTTTTCTGAACCCCAACGATATCGAAACGATGACCATCCTGAAAGATGCATCAGCTGCGGCGATCTATGGCTCAAGCGGCGCCAATGGTGTGGTTTTGATCACAACGAAAAAAGGATCTGCAGGCAAACTGAAAGTTGCATTTAACGCTTTCAGCGGATTTTCAAACCTGTGGCAAACGCAGGGTGTATTAGACAGGGATCAGTATATCGCATTGATGCGCGAACTTGGCTATACCACCTTCGGCGGCGACCTGAACACAGACTGGCAAAAGGAAACTTTTGGCACAGGTACGCAGAACAGTTATCAGCTTTCCCTGTCTGGCGGACTTAAAGGCGGTCAGTACTATTTCTCATCTGGTTATCAACAGGATAAGGGCACCGTTGCCCCGGCAAAGCTGGACAGGTATACGTTCAATTTTAATGGCACCCAAAGTTTAACCAAATGGCTGAAGCTATCTGCGAATGCAGCGCTGACATCGCGAAATTCGATAGATGTGAGCGATAATGCCGGCGTTTCACGCGGTGGAACCATTCTGGCTGCTTTGACGACGCCGCCAACTATAGGCGTTTTTGCACCAAACGGCCAATACACGACAGTGCCAAATGCGGGTGGTTGGGACAACCCTGTTGCCCTGGCCTTTGGGAATGACAACAATACCCGCAACCTGCGTTTTGTAGGCGCCTTCGCAGCAGAACTGAACTTTACAAAAGACCTGTCTCTGAAGTCGAGCATCAGCAGCAATGTGAATAAAAACCACTACCGCTACTATGTTGATCCGTTTTTAACTACCTATGGCAGGCAGGAACGCGGGTTGTTTCGCACCAATGACACGTATGACAATGTATGGCTGAATGAAAACATTCTCAACTACATCAAGAACGCGGGCAAGCATGCATTTACGGCCACAGCTGGTTATACAATGCAGGCATCGAATTACCGCTATTATGAGTACCAGGAGTCGCGTTACCTGGATCAAACAACAGGCGCTCCCATTCAACCTTCAGTAGCACTCACCATCCCGCAGCAGGCGCAGTGGTCAAAGCAGTCCTTCCTGGGTCGCATAACCTATGCGTGGGATAGCCGTTATCTTTTCAGCTCGAACTTCAGGGCAGACGGATCTTCGCGCTTTTCTTCTAAAAATAAGTTCGGCTATTTTCCTTCGTTTTCAGCCGGCTGGCGAATCTCGGGCGAGAACTTCCTGAAAGACAGCCAAACCATCGACGATCTGAAAGTACGCGCAAGTTGGGGCCAGGTTGGCAATGATGAAGGGATTGGTGACTACGCCTACCTGAAGCTTTATCAGATCACAGCCCAGGGCGACTACACGCTTTCTAACCCCGCAAACGAGGATCTGAAATGGGAACGCACCACACAAACCAATGTTGGCCTGGATCTGACGATGTTTAACAACCGCCTGGTGTTTACAGCTGATGCCTACCTGAAGCGCACAAATGACCTCCTCATAAATGTCCAATTGCCGCCATCGTCTGGCTTTGGCGTTCAGGCCTATAACGTGGGATCAATGGAGAATAAAGGACTGGAGTTTGTGCTTTCTACAAAAAACTTTGTACGGGAAAAGTTTAACTGGTCTACAGACCTCAACTTCTCGCTAAACCGGAACAAGGTAACCAGCCTCGGCAATACCCAGAAGTCGCTCGACTTTGCAGGAATTTATGAACGTGATGCGGCGGTGCGTATTGAAGCAGGGCGGCCTCTCGGAAGTTTTTATGGTTACGTTTACAACGGAGTAAATCCGGCGAACGGCAATGCAATCTATGCTGATCTGAATAACAATGGCAGCACAGACGCAGGCGACCGTACATTTATCGGTTCCGCGCAGCCCGATTTTACCTACGGCCTCAATAATAGTTTTACGCTGGGCAACTGGGGCTTAAATATCTTTTTCCAGGGTGTTCAGGGTAATCAGTTATTCAATGCATCAAGAATTGACCTCGAGGGTATGTTTGACAGTAAGAACCAAAGTGCAGCCGTATTGAACCGGTGGACCACCGCAGGACAGATCACAAATATACCGCGGGCCCTTTCTCAATCGTCTGCAAACTCGCTGACCTCGAGCCGTTTTGTCGAGGATGCATCTTACCTGCGTCTTAAAACTGCTACCCTTTCCTATAATTTCGGCCAGGCGGCGCTCGGCAAGTTACGCATGAGCAAACTGATGCTGTTCGCCACCGGTTACAACCTGCTCACTTTTACAAAATACAGTGGACTTGACCCGGAGGTTAATCAGTACGGAGCAAACGGCCCTTCGATGGGTGTCGATTACGGCACTTACCCGCAGGCCAGGACTTTCCTTTTTGGTGTAAACGTTGGCTTTTAATTCTACAACCCATGAAACTAAAAATATATTTATCTACTGCAGTACTGATCGCCATCACCGCAGCGGGCTGCAAAAAAGATTTCCTGGATAAACAGCCTTTTAACCAGGTTACGCCTGATGTGGCATTCACAAATGCCGCCGGTGCTGAAAAGTTACTGTCAGGCGCATACGGCTCAATGTATAATGACTACCATATCTGGGACTATATGGTAAACGGCGATGTAACAGCTGATAATGCCTATGCCGGAGGCGACAATCCGGCAAACATCCAGATCGACCTGTTTACTGCGACATCGACAAATGGAAATATTGGGCGTGACTGGGGTGCCCTGTACAGCGATATCAAAAACGCCAACGAGGTCCTGGAAAACGTTCCGAATATCCAGGATCCTGTTCTCGATCAGGGTAGCCGCCGGAACCAGATTCTCGGCGAAGCCAGCGCCATCCGGGCCTATATGTATTTTCACCTCGTTCGTTTATGGGGCCCGGTTCCGCTGATTCTAAAAACGCCTGCAAGCCTGGAAGAAATGCAGAAAGCAAAATCGCCGGTTAGCGAGGTATATGATCAGATTATTAAGGACCTCGAATATGCGCTTGTTCATGTAAGAACAACTGCACCCCACAAAGGTATCGTTACAAAAGGCGTTGTAAACGCCCTGCTGGCTAAAGTACACGCTTCAAAACCCACACCCGACTGGACCAGGGTAAATCAATATGCCGACGCAGTGATTACCGGCGGCTACAGCCTTTTTGGTAGTTTTGATGGTCTTTTCTCAGGCAACAACAAAAACAATTCAGAATCGATCTGGGAAATGCAGTACGATGGCTGGGGTGGCCCGACCGGACGCGGAAACTGGATGCCTGGCGTTATCGTCGGTAGCGGCTGGAAACGCTTTTGTACCCCGACAAATGATCTTGTTGCCGCTTTCGATGCTGAAGGTGATGTACAGCGGAAAAATGCTAGCGTTGTATTCAGAAACGCATCAGACGAAGGCTGGTCGGACAACTACTGGTCAAAATCAAGTTATCCCTACATTAATAAATACCGCAATGACGACCGTACAAATTCATACATCATCAGGCTGGCGGATATTATCTTACTGAAAGCAGAAGCGCTCAATGAGCTTTCAGCATCCGGCTGGTCACAGGCTAAACCATTGGTAGACCAGATCAGGAACCGGGTTGCACTTGGCAGCACATCGGCAACGAGCCAGACCGCTATGCGGCTCGCGATTGAAAAAGAACGCAGGCTGGAATTAGCTTTCGAAGGTCACCGCTGGTTCGATCTGCTTCGTACCGGACGTGCTGCTGAAGTCATGAATGCACAGAAAGACGGGCGCGGCAACAATCTGAACTATAACGTTTCGCCCGCGAAACTCCTGTTTCCAATCCCTCAGGCAGAACTGGACCGGAATCCAAATGCCAGATAAATCTTTAATATAAGGGGACCCCGTTAAGGTCCCCCTTTAAAATCATTTGATATGTACTCAACCCTATCGTTGCGCAAAGTGATATTGACGCAGTTGTTGTTCGCGGTTTGTATCTTGAATGCCTGCGCCCAGACAACAACAATCAGTCAATACCTGACAACTGCAAACAAAAGCAGCCTTCTTCAGGCCGTTCCTGATGCGATCAGTTGGACCGACGGTCCGGCGTCAGGCACCGTAATAAAAGTGGATGCCGGAAAAATTTATCAGGAAATAGACGGCTTTGGTTATACATTAACCGGCGGCAGTGCCAGCCTTATCAACCAATTACCTGACGACAAGAAAAATGCGCTGTTACGTGACTTGTTTTCAGGCGATGGAATCGGTGTCAGTTACCTTCGTATCAGTATCGGAGCTTCAGACCTGAGTGCCTCGCTGTTTACATACAACGAGCTGCCCACAGGCGAAACCGACGCGGCGCAAAAGAAATTTTCTCTGAAACAAGAACAGTCTGATCTTATTCCCGTGTTAAAAAAAATTGTTGCCATCAATCCAAAAATAAAGATTCTTGGATCACCCTGGACGGCACCAACGTGGATGAAAGACAACAAAAATTTTAAAGGCGGTAGTCTTCTGAAACAGTATTTCCCCGCTTATGCACGCTATTTTGTGCGCTATGTTCAGGCGATGCAAAAAGAAGGCATCACGATCGATGCGATTACGCCGCAAAATGAACCGCTGCATCCGGGAAATAACCCGAGCATGTTTATGTCTGCAACAGACCAGGCTGCTTTCATCCGCCTGCTCGGACCGGCATTAAAAAAGGCCGGCATCAAAACGAAGATCATAGCGTATGACCATAATGCTGATCGCCCGGATTATCCGCTTACCGTATTGCGCGATCCCGAAGCCAATAAATGGACAGACGGTTCTGCATTTCACCTGTACGCAGGCAAGCTTTCTGCGCTTTCAGAGGTTCATGATGCCTTTCCAAACAAAAACATCTACTTTACTGAACAGTGGGTTGGCGGGCCGGGTAATTTCGCCGAAGATCTGAAATGGCATGTCGGCACTTTATTGGTTGGCGCCACACGCAACTGGAGCCGCACCGTGTTAGAGTGGAATGTAGCGGCCGATGCCAACTATGGTCCGCATACAGATAAAGGAGGCTGCACCAGCTGTCTCGGGGCAATCACAATAAATGGAGAAGAAGTAACCCGCAATGTAGCCTGGTATGTTATCGGCCACGCTTCGAAGTTTGTTCAACCCGGCTCGAAGCGAATTGAATCTGACCTTGCCACTGGCCTGCCAAATGTAGCATTCAAAACACCCGGGGGTAACACTGTGCTTATTGTTATGAATACGACGGCCTCCGATCAGAAATTTTCTGTTCAGGATCGTAGCCGGCATTTCAGCACCTCTGTTCCCGCAGGCGCCGCAGCGACCCTGACCTGGTAAATCAGGCTCGAAACCTAAGGAGGGGATGTGATTGTACAATCCCCTTTTTAAAATTCTTGTAAACAAGTCGAAACCACAACGAAGCGCGACAAGGGAAACCGAAGGCCAACTGTGAAGAAGAAGAATAGTTGACTTCAGTGCCTTAATACACCGCATCTATAGTTAATGGCCGGTCGCCGTGCCCATGATTCACTGACCAGAAAGCACTGTCTCTGAAGCCACCTGCTTACAAATTCCAACAGAGGTTTTGCCTAACAACAATGTTGCGTATCTTTAAAACATGAACCGCATTGACAGGCTTTTCGGGCTTCTGACTTATCTGCAATCGAGGAAACACACCTCGGCAGAGCAGATTGCTGAAAAGTTTGGCATGAGCATCCGCACCGTCTACAGAGATATCCGGGCATTGAACGAACAGGGTGTTCCCATCGGATTCGAACCAAACAAAGGGTATTTTGTTTCAAGCGGGTATTTCCTTCCTCCTATCTTATTTAACATGGAAGAGGCCAATGCCCTCCTGCTTGTTGAAAGTATTGTAAATGGCTTTGCTGACAAGTCGATCAGAAAGCATTATTCTGAAGCACTTGTAAAGGTTAAAAATGTCTTAAAGCATACACAGAAAGAGGCATTGGAAACGATGAATAATCACATTCGTCTTCAGTTGCCCGAACGGTATACGCTGGATTTCGAATACCTGTCTGCGCTGCAGACGGCAATTTCAAATAAAAAAGTGATCCAGGTTACCTACCTGAGCAGCAAGAATGAGCAAACCATCAGGTGTTGTGAACCGATTGGCCTTATTTTTTATGCGTTTGGCTGGCACCTGATCGCCTGGTGCCATATGCGCAAAGATTACCGCGATTTCAGCCTGGTAAGAATTAAGCATATCCGATCTTTAGAGGATAATTTTACGCGCAGCGAGCATATGCACATTAACGATTATATGAAGTTACTTCCGGTAGCCTATTAATTTTTTTCAGGGCATGTGCTCGCTGACATAGGGTTGTCAGTAGCCGCGGTTTTCTTTGTCATATCAAAAGCAAAACAAAGAAAACATGAACATCATTGATCTCCTTATTACCGAAATGACCCGGGAAGCTGAAACCACCCGGAAAATGCTTGCGCTGGTACCTGCTGAAAAGTTTGACTGGGCACCACACCAAAAAAGCATGAAGCTAAAAAATCTTGCCACGCATATTGCTGATTTACCTGGCTGGGTAACCATGGCCATGACTACAGATGAGCTGGACTTCGACCAGAATAACTGGACGCCGACAGATGTAACCGGCACAGCCGAACTGCTGGCGCTGTTTGAAGAAAACTTCCGGTCAGGACTGAGCACACTTGAAAATGCGACTCCGGAACTGCTGACGGGAACATGGACCATGCGAAGCGGTGATCAAATCTACAGTACCTGGACAAAGTATGAAACGATTCGCCATGCATTCAGCCAGACCATTCACCACCGCGCGCAGTTGGGCGTGTACCTCCGCCTTTTAAACATCCCGATACCAGGAAGTTATGGCCCAAGCGCAGATGACCCTAGCATGTAGCTTAATTTGCTGGCTACAAGAATTTTATCATTCCTTTAAGAATCCCGGGGCGGTTTATCCGCCCGGGATCATTTTTTCATATGCTGGCGGTTTGCGCTTAAATTTTTCGGTAAATTTGCAGCCTGATGGTTCCAGTAAAAAAAACAGACATACGTTCGCTCAATCTTGAACAGCTGCAGCAGCACTTCGTTGCTATGAATCAGCCTGCATACAGGGCCAAACAGGTTTACCAGTGGCTATGGGAAAAATCTGCCCGCAGTTTTGACGAAATGAGTAATCTTTCGAAAGATCTGCGTGAACGCTTAAAAGAAACCTGTGTGATCAATGCGGTTGAAGTAAATAACTCACAATTCAGCAGCGATCAGACAATAAAAAACACCTTCCGGCTGGCCGACGCCAACATTGTTGAAGGGGTATTGATCCCGGCCGACGACCGGATGACCGCCTGTGTGAGTTCGCAGGTGGGCTGCAGCCTGACCTGCAAATTCTGTGCAACCGGTTATATGGATCGTAAACGAAACCTCAATGCAGATGAAATTTATGATCAGGTTGTGCTGATCGATCAGCAAGCGAAGAAACATTATAATGCTCCGCTCAGCAATATCGTTTACATGGGTATGGGCGAGCCGCTGCTTAATTACGCAAACGTATTACGCTCGATTGACAGAATTACATCCCCAGACGGCTTAAATATGTCATACAAGCGCATTACTGTTTCTACCGCGGGCATAGCAAAGATGATCAGAAAGCTGGGTGATGACCAGGTGAAATTTAACCTGGCGCTTTCGCTGCACGCCGCAAACGACAGGAAGCGGAATGAAATTATGCCGATCAATGAACAGAATTCCTTGCCTGCGCTTGCTGATGCACTTAAGTATTATTTTGCGAAAACAAAGAATCCGGTAACGTATGAGTATATCGTCTTCAATAATTTCAATGATGAGATTGAAGACGCCGCCGAACTTGCAAAGTTCTGTAAACATATCCCCTGCAAAGTGAACCTGATTGAATACAATCCCATTGCATTTGCCGATTTTAAAAATGCTGAGGGGGATAAAATCGATGCATTTGCTGCTCACCTGAAAGCAAAGGGAATTATCACCAACATCCGGCGCAGCCGCGGAAAAGACATCGATGCAGCGTGCGGCCAGCTTGCTGTAAAAGAGCAGGAATAAATTTTATATTTCGCAGAAATTTATTTAACTTCAAATAATGAAGCTAAATGGTTTTCGCCGATATCCTTTATGACTTAAGCCTGCTCCTGTTTCCTGAACCCTGCCAGGCGTGTGGTACCTCACTCTTCAAAGGCGAGCGGCTCATCTGTACAACCTGTATCTACAATCTTCCTTATACAGATTATCATCTTGACCCCGATAATCGTGTAGCACGACAATTTTGGGGCAGGGTGCCGCTTCGGTATGCCATGGCATTACTCTACTTCCGAAAGGGAGGCCATGTTCAGGCCTTGTTGCACCGGTTAAAATACGGCAATCAACCGGAACTGGCCACTTTGATGGGTACACTCCTCGGAGAAAGGCTTAAAACG
This sequence comes from Pedobacter sp. SYP-B3415, assembly GCF_004138205.1. Taxonomy (GTDB): domain Bacteria; phylum Bacteroidota; class Bacteroidia; order Sphingobacteriales; family Sphingobacteriaceae; genus Pedobacter. Next base: position 8,856 of record NZ_RXNQ01000032.1, on the reverse strand, counting down.
AATCCCGACCTGCTGAACATAGATTTCGTAGTCCCAATCCCAATGTTTAAAAAAAGCGAAAGAAAGCGGGGCTACAACCAAAGCCGGCTGATTGCAACCGGGATGTGCACCGCTACCGGGGCGCAGCTCGAAGACCGGCTATTATTAAAGAAACACCAGACAGGCAGCCAGACACGTAAGTCACGCTTCAGCAGGTACGAAAATATGCGCCTGGTTTTCTGTCTTTCAGCAGATGCTCATGTAAACGGGAAACACATCCTGCTTATTGATGATGTGGTGACTACGGGTGCAACGGTCGAAGCCTGCGCGCTTGTATTGCTTGAAGCAGGTGCAGCAACAGTGAGCCTGGCCACGCTTGCTTTTACCGAATAACATTTTAATATCTTGATTATCAGTGTTTTACGATTAATATAATATTTTTTATAACCTCCGTGCAACAATTTACTTCGCAGCTCCGTTAATAATATCGAGAGCGTTAATTTAGATGGTAAGGGTCGATATTTTCATTGTAAGATATCGGCCCTTTACTTTTTAAACGCCGGCCCGAAACCGCTCGTCTGCCCGATCTTATCCTGCAAAAAAGGCTTTAAAAATTTGCCCAACTTCTTCCGGTTTAAATGGCTTTAGAAGATAGGCGCTCATACCGCTTTCGGCAAAAGACGCTGCTTCTTCTCTCGGTATTGAGGCTGTCAACGCAACAATTGGCAGGCCGGAGAGGTAAGGTCCTCCCATTGCCCGGATCCTGCGTGTAGCTTGGTAACCATCAAGAACCGGCATATGAATGTCCATAAACACCATATCATAGGGTTCATCTGCTGCAATTCTATCGATGGCTTCCTGGCCGTTTGATGCTGTCTCTATGACGACATCCCAGCGGGCAAAAATGCGTTTGGCAACGACAATATTGATTTCATTATCATCGACAATCAGAATGCGTCTGCCTGTATAACGGTCAGGCGCTTCCGTTGCTGTGTTTTTAGCTGCTTCGGCAGCTGCAGGCTCAAACCCGATCATGAACGAGAATGATGTGCCCCTGCCTTCCCTGCTTTCCAGTTCCAGTTCAGCGTCAAAAAGCTGGAGCAGCTTTTTCGTGATTGCGAGCCCTAAGCCCGTTCCGCCGTATTGCCGGGCAATATCAGTTTTCGCCTGTCTGAAGGGTTCAAACACAGAGGCCTGTTTATCTTCAGGGATACCAATTCCAGTGTCTGTCACCTGGAAGCTCACCGTCACTTTCCCCGGCTCCTTCGAGACCTGCCTGATCACCAGACTAACAGTCCCGTTTTCAGTAAACTTAATCGCATTGCCGAGCAGATTCATCAGCACCTGGTACAGGCGCGTCTGATCGCCAGTTACCAACGGTAAAGCGTCAGGTATATCAAGCCGGAGTACGTTGCCCCTTTTGCCGGCATTTACCTGAAGCGACTGCATAATGTCCCGGCAAAGCACACGCAGATCGAAGGGCAGATGCTCGAGCTGAAGGTTTCCGGTTTCTATCTTGGTAAAATCAAGAATATCATTGATAATACCGAGAAGGTTATCTGCCGAAAATTTGAGGATATTAAGATCAGCCAGTTGCGATTCTTTCGGATCGTTTTCGAGCAAAAGATTGGTCATGCCGATCACGGCATTAAGCGGCGTTCTGATTTCGTGGCTCATCACCGATAAAAACATTTCCTTTGCTTCGCTGAGCTGAACAGCCTGTTCCTTCGCCTGGATAATTTCTGCCTCAAAAGTTTTTCGCCCGGTGATGTCTGTAACCAGCTCAACCTGCCTTTCCACCTCACCTTCTGCGTTGATGATAGGTGTATTTGATACCGAAACCCAGATGGGTCTACCCGATTTGTGGCCAATCAGGATTTCGATGTAATACGGTTCTTTAAGCAGCGCTTTGGTCCTTGCCTGCTCAATCAGCGGTATATCGGTATCAGGAATCGCAAGAAGATCTCCCGGCTTTTTTCCCAGCAGCTCGGCAAGCGCATACCCGCTTAGTTTTTCAAAAGACTCATTCACCCAGGTTACCTCTCCCTCGCGGTTGTAGATGATGACGCCGGTGTTTGCTTTGCTTGCAACCAGGGAGAGCACCTGCAACTGCTCTTCTACTTTCTTTTTTTCGGTGATATCCAAGATGATCTCAACCTCTGCATCAACCTTGCCGTCTTCGCCCATGACAACCGTGTTGTAAATGGAAAGCCAGATCGGACGTTTATCTTTGCGATACGCAAGGATATCAACAGTAAATGACTGCTTGTTTCTGCTTAATTGTCTGGCCCTTTCGATGAGGTCGAGGTCTGTTTTCGGACCTGCGATCAGGTCGCCCAGACGTTTTCCTCTCAGGTCGTCTGAACTGAAACCTGTAATTTTTTCAAAGGCATTGTTAACCCAGGTCACCTTGCTGCCGGCATCGCTGATGACGATACCATTATTTACTTTGCTCGCCACAAATGACAGCTGCAGCAGTTCGCTTTGAACGCGTTTACTTTCTGTAACATCGCGCCCGTAGCCATACCAGCGGTCAGCTTTTGACACCATGTTCCAGTTTATCCAGCGGGTCAGTGCGTAATCGCCCACCAGTCTGAACTCCACATTGAATTGCTTTTTATTATTCTTCAAACCTGCCTCCAGCAAACTGATCAGTTGGGCTCTGTCGTCTTCGTGGCAAAAAGACCACATGCTTTCGCCGGTTACCTCGTCTGGCTTATAGCCGAGCATGGTGGTTACGGCATCGTTAATAAAAAGAATTTTTCCCTGACGGTCAAGGATACAGTGCAGGTCTGGTGATAAGTTAAAAATATCGCCGAACTCCCGGCTTCTCGCAACCTGCTCCCGAAGAGCCAGGTTACTTTTTCTCAGTGAGAGGTGTACAATCACCTCGCGGGATAGTGTTTCAAGCGTAGTCCGCTGGGCATCGCTAAGTACCCGGGGTAAGGTATCGCTTACGCAAAAGGCACCAAGGCAGTTGCCTGCCGTGTCAATGAGGGGCACGCCTGCAAAAAACTTTACAAAAGGGCTTGCAGATACAGCCCCGGCATGCCTGAACCGGTCATCCCTGGATGCGTCTTCTATTTCGATATAAGAAGCGCTGTCGATGACGAACCGGCTCAATGTGCCTTCGAGCGGGACCCTGGACTCATCAAGACCGGATCCGGATTTGATCCAGAGTGAAGCGCCTTCTTTGAAGGAGATAAATGCCCATGGAACCTCGCAGATCATGGCTGCAAGCCTGGTGAAATTATCGAACGCTAACTCCTGCCCATGCTCGATGACCCCGTGCGCGCCAAATGCAGGCTGCCGGGGGTCATCAGGCTGGAATGTTGACGGTTCGTCCATAGGATTCTCCGGGTCATTTATAAGGTTATTTGTAAAGCGGGAACTTACTTACAAGCTGTTTTACTTCTTCCCTGACCGCCGAAATCGTTCCTTCGTTTTCAGCATCAGTTAATACGCGGTCAATCAGGTCCACAATGGCCTGCATGTCCTGCTCTTTCATTCCACGCGATGTAATGGCAGCTGTACCTACACGGAAACCAGAGGTAACAAACGGCGACTTATCGTCAAACGGAACCATGTTTTTATTAACCGTAATTTCGGCTTTTTCCAGTGCGTTTTCAGCAAGTTTGCCGGTAATGTTTTTATTGCGGAGATCAATCAGCATCAGGTGGTTATCTGTTCCGCCTGATATGATTCCATAACCTTTCTCAAGAAAAGCTTTGGCCATGGCTTGTGCATTTACCTGCACCTGTTTGATATACTCAGCATACTCGTCAGTTAATGCTTCGCCGAACGCTACTGCTTTTGCGGCAATAATGTGCTCAAGCGGACCGCCCTGGGTTCCGGGAAATACGGCCGCATCCAGCAACGCAGACATCATTTTCACTTCGCCCTTAGGTGTTTTAAGGCCGAAAGGATTTTCGAAATCCTGACCCATCATGATCATCCCGCCACGCGGACCGCGGAGTGTTTTGTGCGTTGTCGTGGTAACAATATGACAGTGCGGAAGTGGGTTAGCCAGCAAACCTTTAGCGATTAATCCGGCCGGATGCGAAATATCGGCCAAAACCAGCGCACCGATCTTATCGGCAACGGAACGGATAAAGGCATAATCCCATTCGCGGGAATAAGCAGATGCGCCGCAGATGATCAGCTTCGGTTTTTCTGCAAGGGCTGTTTCTTCAAGTTTTTTATAGTCGATCAGCCCGGTTTCTTTAACAACACCGTAAAAAAGCGGCTGATATAATTTACCTGAGAAATTAACAGGGGAGCCGTGCGTAAGGTGACCACCATGAGACAGATCAAAACCAAGGATCTTATCACCAGGTTGAAGTACCGCCAACATTACCGCTGAATTTGCCTGTGCACCAGAATGCGGCTGCACGTTAACCCAGGCAGCGCCAAAAAGTTGTTTGGCACGCTCAATGGCCAGCGTTTCTACCTGATCTACAACCTGGCAACCGCCATAATAACGCTTTCCGGGAAGCCCTTCAGCATATTTATTGGTAAGAACGGAGCCTGCTGCCTCAATTACCTGTTTGCTGACAAAGTTTTCAGAGGCAATCAGTTCAAGCCCGTGTTCCTGACGGTCGAGTTCCTGGTTAATTAGATCAAAAATCTGGGTATCTCTTTTCATTTATAAGTTGGTTTTAAAACGCAAAATTACGGAATCAAAAACAATTTTAAGCTTCAAATTCAGAAGCAGTTACGCTAAAATTATTGAAACCGGCTCCGATTTGAATATTTAACAATTTTTGCTGCAGCATCTCCAGAATAGCCAGAAAATTATATACAAAATGAACCTTGTTATCGGAGTTTTTTGAAATTAACGCAAAATCAAGGGTGCGATTTATTTCAACCAGCTGCGCAATCACGTTCTTCTGTTGGGTTATGGTGTAAGGATACTGGACAACCGTATGTTTAACCTCAACCTTTCGCAGGTCGTATTTTTGGCTGACACGCTGGAAAGCGAGCAACAGTTTGTACAGGTCGAGGCTGTGCAGTTCGTCTGCCGGACCAGCACCGGCCGCATCTGCCATCAGCGGGATATCCTGGGAAATATTGCCCCGTTTGAACTGAAGCATCCTTGAATCTTCAAGGCCCTTCAGCTTCTCAGCAACCTCTTTGAACTGTTTGTAAGCAATCAGTTTGGCAATCAGGTCTTGCTGCGGATCGATTTCGTTGCCGTCGGCATCCTGTTCGGGCCGCGGCAGCAGCATCTTCGACTTAATCCGCATCAGGGTTGCGGCAACCAGGATAAATTCGCCTGCCAATTCCACATTCAGGGCGGTCATGCGATGCAGATAACTTAAAAAGTCGTCTGTAATGCGCGCAATCTCAATTTCCTGAATTTGAAGTTCGTCTTTCTCGATAAAAAAAAGCAAAAGATCAAAAGGACCTTCAAACACAGGCAACCTGATTTCAAAATTCTCTTGCTCGTCATTTACCATCAGGCCTCAAATATACGACATTGATGCCGGAACTTTTATCGCAAACAATCACACAAAGGAGACCGATTTTGGTTAATATATAAAACAAAATAGTTTACTTTGCATCTTATTTTTGCACCAAACCAGGATATGGAAGTTAAGGCAGGGCCGTTGTTGTCGACCATTAATTATCCCGCTGATCTTAAGCGGTATACCGAAGCAGAACTTGAACAGATCTGCCACGAGCTGCGCCAGTACATTATTGATGTAGTGAGCGTGAATGGCGGTCACTTCGGCGCAAGTCTCGGCGTGGTTGAACTGACGGTTGCCCTGCACTATGCCCTCGATACTCCTTACGATAAACTGATCTGGGATGTTGGCCATCAGGCTTATGGCCACAAGATCCTTACGGGGCGCAGGGAGGTTTTCCATACCAACCGCATCTATAAAGGCATAAGCGGTTTTCCAAAGATCAGTGAAAGTGAATATGACACCTTTGGTGTCGGCCATTCATCTACCTCAATTTCTGCAGCGCTGGGCATGGCCGTGGCGTCGCAGCTAAAAGGTGAAAAAGACCGCCAGCATGTTGCCGTTATCGGCGATGGCGCTATGACAGCGGGCATGGCCTTCGAAGGACTAAACCACGCCGGAATAGAAAATTCGAACGTACTGGTTGTCCTGAATGACAACTGTATGTCTATTGATCCAAATGTCGGGGCCTTGAAAGAGTACCTGACCAGCATTACGACTTCAAGATCATACAATCGCTTTCGGGATGACATATCGACCGTGCTTAGCAAATTATCAGAGCTCGGACCGAATGCGCATAAATTCGTGAAGAAAATTGAGAAGAGCGTAAAAGGAACATTACTTAAAAACAGCAACCTGTTTGAGGCATTAAACTTCAGGTACTTCGGCCCGGTTGATGGTCACGATGTAAAACGGCTCGCTGCGATCATTAAAGACCTGAAGGAGATTCCTGGTCCGAAATTATTGCATTGCGTAACTGTAAAAGGCAAGGGCTTTGCGCTGGCAGAAAAAGACCAGACCAAATGGCATGCGCCCGGCCTGTTCGACAAGATTACCGGAGAAATAAAAAAAGCGGTTTCGACGAAAGCACAGCCACCCAAATATCAGGATGTTTTTGGCCATACCATGGTCGAACTGGCAGAAGCAAACGAGAAGGTAGTCGGTATTACGCCGGCCATGCCTTCGGGTTCCTCGCTTAATATCATGATGAAAGCCATGCCTACCCGGGCGTTCGATGTGGGTATTGCTGAGCAGCACGCTGTAACATTTTCAGCCGGACTTGCGGCTCAGGGACTTGTACCTTTCTGCAATATTTACTCGAGTTTTATGCAGCGCGCTTATGACCAGGTTATACACGATGTGGCTATCCAGAAACTGAATGTGGTATTCTGTTTGGACCGTGCCGGCCTTGCAGGGGCCGATGGGCCGACGCACCATGGCGCGTACGACCTTGCTTTTATGCGTTGTATACCCAACATGACCATTGCAGCACCAATGAATGAGGAAGAGTTGCGTAACATGATGTACACCGCTCAACTGGACGACATGGGTCCGTTTTGTATCCGTTATCCACGGGGGAACGGCGTGCTGCCAGACTGGAAGCGTCCTTTCAGACGTTTGGAAACCGGCAAAGGCAGAATGATCTGCCCCGGCGATGAGGTAGCTTTACTTACCATTGGCCATGTAGGCAATTTTGCCGTTGCGGCCTGCCGTGAACTGAATACAGAGGGCATCTATCCAGCCCACTACGACCTCCGCTTTGTAAAACCACTTGATGAGAAATTGCTTCATGAAGTGTTTACCAGCTTTAAGAAGGTAATTACCATTGAAGACGGCTGTTTACAGGGTGGAATGGGATCGGCGGTTCTGGAGTTTATGGCAGACCATCAGTATCAGGCAGAAGTTGTACGGTTAGGTATTCCTGACAGGATCATTGAACACGGCGAACAACCTGAACTGTGGGCAGAATGTGGTTATGATGTTGATTCGATCATCCGCACGGTTCGCGGAATGGCCCAGGCGCGCACAACAAAGACCATGGCTGGCTAGTGTAACCAAACATTCCCGGCACCCGGGTGTTTCCCATAGTACTAAAACTTTATGTACTATGGCTGTCCACGAACACAAACCCAAAACTCCAAAAAACTGGTACCTGGCACTTGGTGCCATAATTGTTGTCCTTATCCTCGTTGCTGTATTTGCCACCGGCAAGAGTGACCATAGCACCGAACACCACGGTGCGGCAAGCGACTCATCAACGATTGAAAGTGAGATCAATGCAAACTGGTCTGGTGTAGACCCTAAACCCGACGCAAGCCTTCATGCTTCAGACTCATCATCTATCAACAGTGATAATCTGCAGCAATACAGCATTGACGAAACAGTCGCCTTCAAACCCGGAACAGCGACCCTTGATGCCGACGCACAGTCAAAATTGAGATCGCTCGCATCAACCTTTACTAAGTCGTTTCCCGAATCATCGCTTGACATCGCGGGAGTGAGTAACAATGAGGCCGGAAATAAACTTGCAGACGAGCGTGCAAAGGCCGTGCGCGACTTTATCGCCAAAAATGGCCGGATACCTTCCAGTCAGCTGAAATTGGTTCAGACCGAAGCGCCAGGCAAACAGCAAACCACAACCGGTAACGAAATTGGCGTGCATATTTCTGCCAGGAAGAAGTAAGCATACTTTTCTCAATCGAACGCCCGCCACAAAAATGGTGGGCGTTTCTGTTTGCAGAGGAAGAGATTGGAAACTTAGGAAACGCAACAGAAAAAACCGTCGGCAAGTGTGGGCGTATTGAGGGGGTATGCCGTTTTAGCGAAATATTGAGATGTGAGTGTTGAGACTGGGTGCAAAACCCCTCGGCAGGCTTTCCGGAGATTTGGATCTTGAGACATGGAACAATGCCCGTCTGCAGGCTATGCGTATTGAGGGGTTGGGCGCCTGTCATGTCCTAAAAAAAGTAGACACTTTTATTGTTGTTGTTAGATCTGTTGGAATGTGGGAAACTCGGAGAGTTTTCCATATTTCAACAGTTTTCTTTTTTTGCTTCTTTTTTTCTTTTGAACTTGTGTTGGTAATCCAGTTATGCTATCTGATGCACCTGGTTTGGTGTCTTTAGTTGCAACGACCAATGTGGTCTCTGATTGAATGCATCAATGGCCTGTTTAACGGCTTTTCTAGCCAGGTCTATGTTCCTAAAGGTTCCTTCCAAAGCGTATTCCTGTTTTAATATTCCATTCATCCTTTCAGCCAGCGCATTTTCATAGCAATGATTCTCTTCTGTCATGCTGATGGCTATTCCTGCTTTCTTCAATATCCCTGTATAACCTTTACTACAATACTGAATACCTCGGTCTGAATGGTGGATCAGCCCTTTACTTTCCGGACATTGTTTTACAGCCA
>NZ_RXNQ01000030.1 GCF_004138205.1 Pedobacter sp. SYP-B3415 | reverse complement strand
GACTACCAACAAACGCTATTTGCAACTTGACAGGGGGGCTTACTTATTGAAATAGAACAAAAAACTCTGTTCAAACGCCAGGTATGCCGTTAAAACACAAACGTTAATTTTTACCGGACAACACTGAGCCATGAATCATGAGTCAGGACCTCGGCGCCTAACCCTCACTCGCCCTAACCGCCTGAGGGATTTTGCACCCTGTCTAAATACGAACTACAAAAATATCTTTATACTATTGAAGTGTGTTGAAAGTGAAAAGTTGAAAGTGTAAAGTTCTGCGCGCCTAACCCCTTCATGAGATTCAGGAAAAAGGAGAAAATTGAGCCACGAGTTAGTAAAGTTTTAAGTTGTAGGTATTAAGTTATAAGTCTGGGCGCAGATCCGCTCAGCCGCCAAGGGCCGCTGCCCACGTCCTACGCCGTCATCCCGAAGTGCGTTTACGGAACCCCTTTCTTACGGGATCGCAACGTCGAGGGATCCCCGGCGACGAGGCAGTAGCGAACGTTCGGTGAGAGAGATTAAAGAGAAAAGAATAAGGATGAAAAGACCGTGGGAGTGTAACGCGAACTGTGTCAGTTCTAAATTAACGCCTCTCAGAAGCCTCTGTTCTCCTGAAGAATTCTGTCACCAAATTTAATATAAAGTTGAGAGAATGCCAGTCCCCAGTTATGGATTGGC
>NZ_RXNQ01000029.1 GCF_004138205.1 Pedobacter sp. SYP-B3415 | reverse complement strand
CCAATCCATAACTGGGGACTGGCATTCTCGCAATTATACATTAAATTTGGTGACAGAATTCTTCAGGAGAACAGAGGCTTCTGAGAGGCGTTAATTTAGAACTGACACAGTTCGCGTTACACTCCCTATGCCGCATACGGATTGGCTTGCCCCCGGTATAATCAATTATACCCCGTCATTATAAAGGTATGTCAAAACGAAGCTGCCCAGGATCCCCTGAAATAACCTATAGTATTGCTGGCACTTTCAACCCGTTAGTTTATAGACCTTAGTTTTTCGGCAACCTTTTTCGCAGCCACCATAGCACCCTCCATGTAACCACCATAAACCGTGGACGTCTCTGTGACGCAAAAGTGCAGACTTTCATTTAGATCCGTATTCTAAACACTCTATTGTTCCCTATCGGGCTACCGTCGGCAAAAAGTAAGAAAAATTAAATGGAAGGATGTGGACGGAATCTTCCGGGGCCACGATGAAATTTTGCTAATCAATTACCATAGATATTGTACCAGGGAGAAAAGTTTAATTCTAAATAACCATTCTCTAATTTTTTTGGGAGTGTAACGCGAACTGTGTCAGTTCTAAATTAACGCCTCTCAGAAGCCTCTGTTCTCCTGAAGAATTCTGTCACCAAATTTAATGTATAATTGCGAGAATGCCAGTCCCCAGTTATGGATTGG
>NZ_RXNQ01000028.1 GCF_004138205.1 Pedobacter sp. SYP-B3415 | reverse complement strand
AAACTGTACCGAATGCTTTTATTCCAGCTCTTTCCACCAGCTCGTACCACCTGGCAAGTTTTGTGAACCCAACCTCCTTGTCCTTAGTCTTAGAAAAGATATGAGAAAGTTTTCTGCTCAGCAGATAGGCTTCTTCCAGTTTTGGATAGCGTTCGAAAAGTATTTCCGCGCGCTGTAGCTGTGAAGGTGTCCAGTTGCCTTCATCCTTGAACAGCAGGTGCCTGCTGCGAGCAAGTAGCTGTTTCAAACTATCTCCGTTTTCAAGAAGTTCTGGCAAATAGGGCTTCCCAACCTCCTTGGCCAGTTCAATCTCTTTGCTTTCCTGGTCTATAGCTTCCCATCGGTATTCTATTCTTAATTGCTGCACTGCATCCCCGGCCAGTTGCTGAACATGGAACCTGTCGGACACCAATTGAGCCAATGGAAATGACCGGCGTGCAATACGCTCCATGGTTGGCGCCAGATCTAAGGTAACTTCCTGAACTTTTTTGCGTAGCCGGTATGGAATACGCTCAAGTACCTCTATTACACGCTCGCTGACAGTGCCTTTAACAACTGCAAGTAAAGCTCCCTTTTTTCCGCGGGCAGCCTTATTGGTCAACACTGTGTACAATTCACCTTGGGATAAACATACCTCATCCAAACTTAAATGCGGACCTATGTTTTGTGGAAAAAGTATCCAATCTTGCGCGTGATCGAGCTGATCCCAGGTCATGAATCCGCTCAAATACCTGATGTATTGTTCCTGCAGTCGTTTACCATCCAATTGAAAAAGCTGTCCTAAAAGTTTACAGCTTATTGGATGATTATCAATTAAATCCTTTTAAAAAAGCAGCGAATTCCGCTGTTAACCGTGTGCCT
>NZ_RXNQ01000027.1 GCF_004138205.1 Pedobacter sp. SYP-B3415 | reverse complement strand
CCCCATTTTTCTTCAAACTCTAGCAGTCTTTCATATCCCTGCTGTTCGTTATTTGCCTGATAGATAGGTTTCATGTCGGCCATTACGGCCTTTTTATCTTTCTCAGGAACATAGCGCATGGACGAACGGATCTGGTGGACAATGCAAAGCTGCACCCTGGTCTTTGGAAAGATAGCTTCCACAGCTTCAGGAAAGCCCTTTAACCCGTCTATGCAGGCGATCAGGATATCTTCCACACCACGAGTTTTCAGATCGGTAAGCACTGACAGCCAGAACTTGGCACCCTCATTTTCAGAGGTGTAAAGGCCTAGCACATCTTTCTTACCCTCAATATCCACACCCAGAATATTGTAGATGGCGCGGGTTTCCACCGCTCCGTTTACCCTGACTTTGAAGAACATGCAATCCAGGAACACAAAGGGATAAACGGCCTCCAATGGTCTGTTACGCCATTCCTGCACCGCAGGCAATACACTATCAGTAATCCGTGAGATCTCAGCCGCAGAGATGTCCATGGCATACATTTCCTGCACATAATCACGCATGGCACGCGTACTCATGCCCATGGCATACATCGATAGGATATTGCCCTCCAGTTCCTCGGTAATGATCAGCTGGCGCTTGGGAACCACTTTTGGATCAAAGGTGCCCAGACGGTCACGCCCGGTTTCAAGTTCAAATTCTCCTGAACTCAGGCTCCGTACGGTCTTTTTACTTTTGCCGTTTTTACGATTAGCCTGACCGGCCAGCTTACTCTCGGAAATGTGATGCTCCAGTTCACCGGTCATCATCGATTCCAGAAAGTGTTTCATCATCGGTGCCAGTACACCATCAGTGCCCGTCATCTTTTTGCCGGCATATAAGCCTGCTATAGCTTCCTTTTTGAAGCTTTCAAAGTCAAAGTCTTCTTGTGTTGCCATTGTTTATGTCGATAGTTTAAAGTTACACTATTGACACAGTTCAGGAAACACCCTC
>NZ_RXNQ01000026.1 GCF_004138205.1 Pedobacter sp. SYP-B3415 | reverse complement strand
TGTATGTCCCTGATATAAGTTGCCCAAAAATGGGAACAAAAATTATGAGAACACAAGGAAAAATAATCAGTACACATCGGGTGTATTCGCAGGAATTTAAGCGTGAAATTGTCGAAGCCTTTGAGAGCGGTAAATATAGTGTCTGTCAGTTGGCCCGTCTTTATGGGATGTTGCCTCAGAATGTCTACCGTTGGGTTTACAAATTTTCTAACTTTAACAAAAAAGGTGTAAGAATCGTAGAAATGAAATCAAGTCAAACTGATAAACTCAAAGCTCTGGAACAGAAAGTAAAGGAGTTGGAACAATCTGTTGGTCAAAAGCAGATTATGATCGATTATCTTGAAAAGATGATGGAAATAGCCAAGCGAGATCTGCATATCGATATAAAAAAAAACTACGGTATACAACAATCGACTGGTTCCGTAAAAACAAAGCAGAAATAAAGTTGAGAATGAGCGATTTCTACCGGACCATAGGAGTAAGCAAACAAGCTGTTTATCAGCATAATGAGCGTCATGCTTTATATGATCAGCGGGTTATGGCTTTAAAGGAAGAGGTGGACCAGTTAAGGAAAGCTCATCCGGGTTGCGGGGTTGAAAAGATGTATTACGGTTTGCAACCAAGCTTCATAGGCAGAGATAAATTTGTGTCACTATTTATGAATATGGGTTATCGTTTAAAACGGCACAAGAACTACAAGCGTACCACTACCCGTGGGCCGGTCCATTACCCAAACTGTATAAAAGGCTTACAGATCAATGCACCCAGTCAGGTTTGGCAGTCAGATATAACCTATATCCAGGTTAACAACAGGTTCTATTATGCGGTGTTTATTCTGGATGTATACACGAGAAAAATAGTTGGTTACAAGGTTTCTGAACATATGCGCACAAGTGCAAACTTAAGTGCATTGAAGATGGCTTTAGATGGCCATTCCGCACCTTATATCCATCACTCAGATCATGGAAGCCAATATGGAAGCAGGGACTATCTGGCCGTATTGAAAGTCAATAACTGCAGAATTAGCATGAGCAATTCCGGGCAGGATAATGCCTATGCCGAACGAATAAACAGAACAATAAAAGAGGAGTACCTGCAACACAAAACATTGCGCTCATTTGAACATCTGAAAGACACCGTTCAAAAGGCTGTTTCAAACTATAATACCATACGCCCGCACCGCAGTCTAGGGATGATAAGCCCAGTTCGCTTTCAGGAAAGATGGGAATTATTAAGCTTGGAAAACAGGCCTGTCTTAACTATTTTTAACAATCAAAAGAATCACTAAAACGGTCAACCTT
>NZ_RXNQ01000025.1 GCF_004138205.1 Pedobacter sp. SYP-B3415 | reverse complement strand
TTTTAACGGCATACCTGGCGTTTGAACAGAGTTTTTTGTTCTATTTCAATAAGTAAGCCCCCCTGTCAAGTTGCAAATAGCGTTTGTTGGTAGTCTGGTATGCCCTCATTATAACCTAAAAGGGCCTTATCAGGGTGTATCAGGAAAGCAAGTATGTCTATGTAGGTACTCAAGTGGTGTCTGATCAGTCCCGCTACATTTGTAAACGACCATTTTGTCTTCCTTTTTTTATCAGCTTTGTCTTTTATCACTTTAACAAGCAGATCTGCAATCAGGGTACACCAGAGTTGTATCTGTACAGCATTTTGATTGTCTCCCAAAAAGTTATGTAGCTGAAAGTTTTGTTTAAGCCGCTTGAAAAGCGATTCTATTTGCCATCTTCTTTTGTAAATGCCTGCAATGGTAAGGGCACCAAGCTCTCTGTTGTTGGTTAGAAACTGGAACTCCCGACCACTTGATTTGTCATGGTAGACCACTATTCGAGCTTTTTGTACAGGTGCATCTGTAGCTCTTGAAGGGTTGCCTAACAATATCCACATATCCTTTATAATACCCTGACCTGTATGTTTATCGCTTACGGGCTGTTCTTCCTCCAGCTTCCAGCGAGCGCCTTTATTCATCCGGGTAACCCAGGTGATTTGTTGAGCCGTCCAGGCATTCATCGGATGATAACTTAAATACCCTTTGTCCATCACCAGGATAGAACCTGGTGGTAGGTCAAGTTTTGGCATAAATGTCCTGTCGTTGGCACTGGCAGCGGTAATATGAACAAAGCAAGGCACATCATCTTTGCTTCTGATGAGGGTATGGGCTTTAACGCCCCCTTTCCTGCGGCCATTGGCCAACGCGTTACCGCAGGCCTTAAACACCTGAGAAAATAAGGTTACCGTCGTAGAATCAATAATAAATAACCGGTCTTTTATTTTCCCCGTTAAGTGGCTGTCCGGGGAAAAACCATAATACCGCTTTCTTAAGAAATGAAAAAGTTCACTAAACATTTCTGCAGAACGTCGTTCATTTGCATCTGCAAGCGTACTTCTGCGGGGCGTATACTTTACACCAAGGTGAGATAAACGGCTTGAATTGGCCTGAAGGGAAGTAATGAGCTCCCGTAGGGAACTGCAGTTCTTAAAAGAGCTGAAAAGCATCGTGACCAAATGATCATAAGCCTTAAATTTCTTGCAATACCTGTTAGCCTGGTATTTGTGGGCCAACTGATCAACTTTAGTTCGTGGAATCAGAGAAAGTAACTGATTGAGTATCGGCTGTCCGGTAAAAAATGTACTTTTAGGCATAGTTTATTTTTGTTGTGTGGTAACTCCAAATCTAAAAACTATAGGGGGCTTCGGCCCCTTTTTTTATGCACTTTTTTTCGGTTTACCGGACAACACTG
>NZ_RXNQ01000024.1 GCF_004138205.1 Pedobacter sp. SYP-B3415 | reverse complement strand
TCTTTTACCTCGCGGCTGCCGTTTTTTATATCTTTTCAACTTCATCCCTCTCCCTTTAGTTACCGCCTCCGGGTCTGTTCGTCCCGGCCTTAGCTCCCTCTTCTCAAGGCGTTGATTTCAATCTTTTATATTTACTTCCGCAACATCCGCTGCTTCCGTTTTCCCTTCCTTTCGTTCAGGGACTGCAAAGGTAAGAATCTTTTTGTTTTCGCAAAGAAAAAGATTTTATTTTTTTTCTTCTCTTACCCCCTTCAGCTTTTCATTATCCCTGTTCCTTCCGAACCGGGCTGCAAAGGTAGAAATTGTTTTGATTTCTGCAAAGAAGTTTTAAAAAAAACATTCTTTATTTTCATCGCGCTTCCTCTATCCGCATCAATGTCCTGCTGCTGCTTTTCAAACCCTTCAAAATGACTAAAAACGCCGTTTCCTTTGTTCTGTTGCCTTTTCTTCCGGCGCCCCCTTCCTTCCGAAGCGGAGCGCAAAAGTAGAAACATTTCCCTTCCTGTGCAACACCCTCCAGGTTAATTTTTCATCCGATTTGCTAACTAGCTGATTATCGGACAGAAAAATTTTTAAGAGATGCAAACAAATTGTGCAAATTGGTTGTTTCGCGGCGGAAACTCCTGCTCGGAAGCTATTATCTGAGACCCTCTTAATCGGCCAAACGCACAAGCCAAATGTATCCGTTACAGGGTCTCAATACCTATATGGCTGGGTCTTTCAAATAAAGAATCAGGACCAGGACCGTAGCGCGCCGCAATACGCCATAAGCGGATGAAGGGTTTGCACCGCAGATCTCCGGACTCATTTCTTATATTCAAATCTTACCGAAATCTATTGCATTCATTCCAGGTTGTTATTCCCCATGGGTTAGGCAGAGCATCGCGGAGATCCGACCAGGGTCTAAGGTCAGATCCTTTCCCGAGTCTATCGGTAAGGGCTCGCCCGCTCCGCTCTGTCTGGATGATGCGTGAAGGGGAGCTATGAACTATTGTTGTACGGGGAAAGTGTTGCGAAAGTTTATAGCCGTTCACTTTTCGGTAAATGGGAAACTCTGGTATCGTACCACTCGCCGTCGCGGGCTCTTCTGTCTGGCTATACGACCCAATTTGAAGCGGTGCAAGATCGCAGCGCAGCCTATCTCAGATTGGATAGAACAGTGAACCTTTTCGAACCACTCCGGACGGCAGTTAACCTGAGACCATGGAACAGATTTTACCATACCCCGGCACCAGCGCGATTTATCAAAATCCGCAATGATGTTCATGCGGTATCATTGTCGGTCATGTACCTAAATGATAAAGACTTTAAACCACGTGTTGCAACGGCAGAATTGAAAGCCGGTTTGTACCAGGCGTTAACCAGGAAAGTAATGGATCATACATCTGTTGTATATAAGCTCAGGAACCTCCGAGGCAAGGAAGGTCCTTTGAAAAGGCGGCTTAATCAGGCTATCAAATAGTAATATGGATAAATTCTGTTTTGGAAGTTCCCATCCACCGGCGGTGGTCAAGCAGAAGTATCTGGATTTGTATAGAAACAAAAAGGCCTCAGCAAGTGAATGCTAAGGCCATATTGATAAGATTTGGCACCGACCTACTCTCCCACGTGTTACCGCAGTACCATCGGCTCTGGCGGGCTTAACTTCTCTGTTCGGAATGGGAAGAGGTGGACACCGCCGATATAGGCACCTGAATATTTTTATAAGTGTAAAGCTCTAAAGTGTAAAGTGTAAAGATGACTGGCATACTTTCTACTCTCTACTTTTCACTTTCAACTTATTGACATATTATTGAAAGAAGTTAGTTAGAAGAACAAACAACAGTTGTGTTGCTTGAAAAAAGCTTCGGACGATTAGTATCACTCGACTAT
The DNA here is from genome assembly GCF_004138205.1 of Pedobacter sp. SYP-B3415. Classification (GTDB taxonomy): domain Bacteria; phylum Bacteroidota; class Bacteroidia; order Sphingobacteriales; family Sphingobacteriaceae; genus Pedobacter. The sequence goes on along the minus strand of NZ_RXNQ01000024.1, from coordinate 63 downwards.
GATGTTACCACCTTTACATCTGTGACCTATCAACGTAGTAGTCTGCTACGGTCCTGATATGGA
>NZ_RXNQ01000023.1 GCF_004138205.1 Pedobacter sp. SYP-B3415 | reverse complement strand
CTCAAAGGCTTCGACAATTTCACGCTTAAATTCCTGCGAATACACCCGATGTGTACTGATTATTTTTCCTTGTGTTCTCATAATTTTTGTTCCCATTTTTGGGCAACTTATATCAGGGACATACAGCGACCCCCTCAAGCGCCCTACCCGGCTGAGGGGTTAGGCACCCTGTCTAAATACTAAATACGAATATCCATATACTATTCCAGGACTCAAATCTCATATCTCAAACCTCCACTAAATACGAACTACGAACACCTAAATACTATCACCGTCTTAAGACTCAAATCTCACGTCTCAAATCTCCAGCAATTCCACCTCCCTTTTTGGCCTTCTTTTCGCTAAGTACCGGCAAAGCTCCTTGTATGCCGCGAACCCATTTACTTAAACGCCGAAAATTGTGGATCTGGATCGCCGGAATTGCAGGCGCCATCATTCTCCTGCTAGCAGCCGCTTCGCTGTACCTCGGTGCCCGCTGGAAACTCCTGGCCGGCGAAAAGATCAAAACCGTGGTTCACAAGGGTTCAAAAGGGCTTTACAATATCCGTTTCAGCGATATTCACCTCAATGTACTCACCGGAAGCGCACGCCTCGACGATGTCGTCATCGAAGCCGATACCCTCGTTTACCAGCGCATGAAAGCCGCCGGCACCGCACCGCAAAACGTATTTACCATCAAACTTGCCGCCCTGCGCATTAACCGCACCGCACTGCTAACCGCCTATTTTAAGAAACGCCTGCGCATCCGCTCCATCGTGCTCGACCAGCCTGCAATCAGCATGGTGAACCGCAAGGTGCTTGCAAAAAAGGACACCAGCCAAGTGAGCAAGAGCCTGTACGACCTCATTCGCGGCAACCTTGAAGCCATACAAGTCGATGCGATGATAATCCGCAACGCCAAATTTGATTATATCAATGCCAATGGCAAAACCAGGGTGATCAATGCCTTCAGGAACCTGAACATCCGCGCCGACGATGTGCTTGTTGACTCGCTTTCAGAAAAAGACAGCACCCGCTTTTACCTCAGCAAAAACATTGGCTTTAACCTGGGCGGCTACCGCTCAAACACAAAAGACGGTATGTACACCATGCGGGTCGATTCGGTCGCCGGTTCTTTTGCCTCTTCGCGCATGTACGTCAAAGGACTCCAGCTGATACCCCGGTACGCGGAACTTCCCTTCAGTCGCAGGTACAAAGTCCAGAAAGACCGTTACGACCTGTCTTTCACCGAGGTGGCGCTTTCAGGCGTAGACTTCAGAAAACTAAGTGCAGACGGAAAACTGCATGCACGGAAACTCAGCATCGGACCGGCGAAGGTGGCTGTTTTTATGAACCGTGAGCTTCCGCCGCCGGCAATCGACAAAGGCCGCAATTACCCGCATGTGGCGCTGAAACGGCTTAAACTTCCGATCCGAATCGATACCGTAAGTCTTAAAAACATTTCGCTTAAATATTCCGAGTACAACCCCATCGCCAGGAAAACCGGTTCCATCCTGTTCAATAATCTGCGGGGCGATATCCGGAATGTAACCAACGACAGCCTCCGGCTCAAGCAGGACCACTTTGCCCGTGCCGATCTGAAAACCTTGCTGATGGGTAGCGGGGCTATGCAGCTCAAGATCAATTTTGACCTGAGCTCAGACAATGGAGCCTTTACATACAGCGGAAGCATCGGGCGCTTCGACATGCGTAAACTGAACGACCTGGCCATCAACCTCGGCCTGGTCGCCATCGACGCCGGTATTGTCGACAAAGGTGACTTCAGCGTTACCGCCAACCAGCAGCGCGCCAGCGGAAATTTCAACTTCTACTACCACGGACTGAAAGTAAAACTTCTCAAAGAGGAAGACGGCAGCACCAGGCTTAAACAGCAGGGACTGCTTTCTGCCATCGCCAATAACCTGCTGGTTAAAGATGCGAACCCCCTGCCGGGTGAAGCACTGCGGCCGGGCCGGGCCACGTACCTGCGCGCCAGCACAGCATCGTTCTTTAACCTGATGTGGAAAACGCTGTTTGCCGGCATGCGCGAAGCTGTAGGTGTCGGCCTCGTTCCCATGAAAACGCAGAAACAGGCGCAGGAAAAGGTTTTCAGAAAAATGGAGGACCGCAAGGACCGCGCCGGGCGCCGGCAGGAAAGGCGGGAAAGGCGGCAGAAAGAACGCAGCGACAAACGCGGCAACTAAATGGCATCAGCGAGCCGCGTTTGAACATTTTCAAACTTATCCTGTATCTTAAGGGCAAATACACAGTGAATGCCCGTTAGAATACGCTCAAGATATACGGTCCTGAAATGGATTGCCCTGGTGCTTGTCCTGCTCGTTGCAGGCCTGGCGGGGCTGTCCTGGTACCTGACCGAAAAGTACCGCCCCTTTCTCAGCGAAAAGATCCGTGATATCGTGTACAGCGGCAGCGACAGCCTCTACCGCATTGAGTTTGAAGACCTGAGCACAAATTTCCTCACGGGAAGTATCTCGCTCAGCAACGTGCGCATTTTGCCGGACACCGCCCGGTACACCGTTAAGGTAGCCAACCAGACGGCGCCCAATAACCTGTACCAGGTTTACCTGAACCGGCTGCAGATCCGGCATATCCATCCGCGCCGCATCATCCGCGAGAACAAACTGGATATCGGCCAGATCATTTTTGAAAGGCCACGCATTACCATGATCAACCGGCAGCTCGACTTTAATGAGAACCGTCCGCCGAGGCCCGTTCGCTCCCCCTACCAGTACATCTCACGTTTTGTAAAGGAGTTCCGGGTCGACGCGATCGATTTCCGTAACGCCAGTTTTCATTACGTGAACAACAACACAGCTGCAGCGCGGCGCACAGACAGCATTACCAACCTGAACATCAGCCTGAAAGACCTGCTGATCGACCCGCATTCGGCTGCGGACCCAAGCCGGGTGTACCTGCTGAAAGACATCAGCATCAGCCTGAACGACTACAGCTATAACACGTCAGACGGTTTTTACCGCGTCAACCTGCGTCACCTGGGTTTTAACCTCCGGCGAAGCAGCCTGCGGATCCGCAAGCTTGAGCTCGAACCGCGTTTCAGCGAGATGGAATTCGGGGAGAAGGCCGGTTATGCGCGCGACCGGTATCATGTCGAACTGAATGATATAGACCTCAGTCACATCGATCTGCCGCTGTATGTACGCAAACAGGAGCTGCTTGCCGGCAGCATGGCCATCAGCAACGGGATGGTGTCGGTGTTCAACAACAATGCGCTGCCGCCGGGGCCTATAGAGTTGAAGAAGGGGAAATATCCGCACCAGCTGCTGCAGAAGCTGCCTACCCCGCTTACCCTGCGTAAGATCCTCATCAAAAATATCGACATCGCGTATGCCGAATTTGATCGCGACAGCCGCAAGAAAGGTAAGATCACCTTTGAGCGCAGTGCCGGTACCATCACAAACGTAACCAATGTGCCCGCCCAGAAGGAAAAGAACAAGATGATGCGGGCTAACCTGCACAGTTACCTGATGGGCAAAGGCCTGCTGCGCGCGAATTTCAGTTTCGACCTGGCTGCAGCCGACGGGGCCTTCTCCTATAAGGGTGCACTCTTTAAAACCGACGGACGCGTGCTTAACAAGATCACCGTACCGCTGGGCATGGTGAAGGTGAAACGCGGCACCGTACAAAAACTGGCATTTGAAATCCGCGCGAACGACAGCCTGGCGCAGGGACAGATCCGGTTTGCGTACAACGACCTGTCGGTAGCGCTGATGAAAAAAAACGAACAAAGCGGCAACCTCGTGTCGCAGGGCTGGGTTTCCCTGCTGGCCAATGCCATTGTGATCAATTCTGATAACCCGAATCCCGCCGGACTCTTTATTCACGCCCCGGTGCATTACGTGCGTCAGCCCACCGGCTCGTTTTTTAACCTCGTCTGGCGAAGCCTGTTCCAGGGGGTTAAGTACAGCGTAGGACTGACGGAAAAAAAGGAAAACGAAATCCGCGACCGCATCGCCGGCTTTGAAAAAATGAAGGCCGACCGCCAGGAGCGCCGCGAAAACCGCGAACAGCGAAAAAGGAAAAAGCGGTTTTTGGGGGTGTTTTGAGGGGATTAAAGAAAAAGGAAAAAAGACCACGGCGCTAACCCCTCAATGGGGCTAATGGTCGAATCATGAGTCAGGACCTGGGCACAGAACCCCTCAGTGAGACTAAAGAAAAAAGAACCAGGAGGAAAGACCACTAGCCGAGCCACGAGCCATGAATCATGAGTCAGGACCTGGGCGCAGACCCCTCAGCCGCCAAGCCACACTGCCATTCCCCACGCCGTCATCCCGAAGCGCGTTTACGCAATTCCTTTTTTTCCGGGATCGCAACGGCGAGGGATCTCCTGCGAAGAGGTAGTGACGGCCGTTCTCCAATGGATTAAAGAAAAAAGAACCAAGATGAAAGACCGCGGTGCCTACCCATCAATGAGATTAAAGAAAATGGAGAAAAGACTGAGCCATGTATCATGAGTCATTGTTGTCCGGTAAGAATTGGCTGAATGAAATAGAATCCTTCTAAGCAGTCTCAAAACAGTAT
>NZ_RXNQ01000031.1 GCF_004138205.1 Pedobacter sp. SYP-B3415 | reverse complement strand
TGTCCGGTAAAAAATGTACTTTTAGGCATAGTTTATTTTTGTTGTGTGGTAACTCCAAATCTAAAAACTATAGGGGGCTTCGGCCCCTTTTTTTATGCACTTTTTTTCGGTTTACCGGACAACACTGATTCATGGCTCGTGGTTCGCCTATCGGTATTTGGGGGGTATGCCTGCCTTTAAACTTTTCACTTTTAACTAACCAAAAGCCTTTTTCCAGTCTGCCTTTTGCCGCGCATACTCAGGATGCGCTTCTGCCTTTTTCCATATCTTATAGAACACCGCTGCGGCGGCAGCTTTCTCCGGATCGCCGGTGCCCCTTTCCAGAGGCAGGTAATCCTGCGACTTGTCGTACTTTTTACCGCCCTTGTAATTGGCATAACGCCGCGCCCGCGTGTAACCCATCTGCAAGTATTTCCTCGCCAGATCTGCACCAACAAACTCCCCATTTGCCAGATATGCCTCAAACATGGTATAGATCTTTTGACTGCTCTCTTCTGCGATGTCCTCAGTTTTAAAACGCCAGTACGCCCCGATCTCAGACTTGTAAGGCTCACAGATCAAAACTCCTTGTTCTCCCTTACCAACACGGTACCGCTCAGGATGCCGGCGGTAGTCCACATCCGGTTTCCATGGGTAAGAATTCAGATCAAAATTCAGGTAAGATGGCTGCTGTTGTTTCGGCATTCCGTTGCGTTGGCTTTGAGCCAAAACAGATAAAAGCAGGGCTTGTTTGCCGCTTCCCTGTGCTGAGGTGCTTAGCGGTCATGACTATAACTGAGTTGAACGGTCAGTAACCATGTATGTTACCTGAACCTGGGAAATGACCGCAATCAGCTTTTTCAATGCGCACTGTTTATTTTCCTGCCATTTTGTTTGCGCATCTTGCAACAACTAATAGTGCATGGCGTGCCGAAGGGTTTATAATAATATAATTTTATCCGAACAAACACGAGGTACAAATCGTTCGGAAAATAGTGAAGGAAATGCTTATTATTGGCCTGTTCCCGAAGAGCTGATGCGGCCAGCCTGTTATCCTGAGACCGTCAGCCTGCAACGCACCGGAACAACGATGGCTGCTTATTTTTTAATCTAAAAACTGCGATTTTGACAAAGAGTATATTCATTGCCTCATCAGAACCATACACCGGCAAGTCGGTAATTGCCCTCGGACTCGTGAACATGCTGCTTGGCCGGGCACAAAAGATCGCTTATTTCAAGCCCCTCGTTTCGCTGGCTGCCGGGCAACAGGCAGACAGTCACATCGAGACCATGCTCAGCCACTTCCAGTTACCGCAAAGTTACGCTGATGCCTGGGTGTTTACCCGGCAGGAGGCCATGCAATATGTTAAGGAACAGAAGCAGGGCAAAATGCTCGATACGATCATCAGTCGTTTCAAAACGCTCGAATCCGCGTCTGATTTCACTGTTGTGGAAGGCAGCGATTTCAGCGGGCAGGCAACCGCATTCGAGTTTGATATGAACCGGCTTATTGCCAAAAACCTGAATGTTCCGGTTGTACTGCTCGTTTCAGGTGAAAATAAAAGTACAGCAGATATTATCCAGGATGCCATCAACTTCTGGCAGGCGTACGATCTGCAGGACATTCAGGTCCTGGCCGTTATCGCCAACCGCGTTCAGCCGGCTCAGGCCGATGATGTGCGGCAACTGCTTGGCACACAGCTGCCGCAGGATGTACTGGCAGCTGTCATCCCGGCCGATCGTGCGCTGGAAAATCCGACGATAGGCGATATCTTCGAGACGCTTGGCGGCGAGATCCTGTTTGGTGAGGAGCAGCTTTCAAATTCGGTAGACAATTTTGTAACCGGAGCAATGCAGGTACCGCACTTTCTCAACTACCTTAAAGACAACGTGCTCATTGTAACGCCTGGCGACCGCGGCGATATTATAATCAGTTCACTTCAGGCGAACCTTTCTTCGAGTTATCCACGTGTTGCGGGGATTGTGCTCACGGCAGGTACGGTGCCCGAAGCGCCGGTTATGAGGCTTATTGAAGGTCTTCAAAACATCGTTCCGATCATGGCGGTGCCTACCGGAACGTTTGAGACAACCAATCAGATCGCCGGCATCCGCACCCGGATTAAGCCTGCTCACACCAAAAAAATCCAGCTGGCTATCGATACGTTTAACCGTTACATTGACCAGGATGCACTCGATAAAAAGATCGTCATGTACCACTCGGATGCCATGACACCACATATGTTCCAATACCAGCTTACACAGTGGGCCAGGCGCGAGAAAAAGACGATCGTACTTCCTGAAGGAAATGACGACCGGATCCTGCAGGCTGCCGCGCGACTGGTGGCACAGGACCTGGTTAAACTCACACTGCTCGGGGATCCGGCGGTCATAGCCGCTTCTGTGAAACGCCTCGGCGTCGATCTCGACCTGAACAGTATTACTATCATCGATCCGGTTCATGCCGCGGAGTACGAAGATTATGTGCAGACGCTCTATGAATTGCGCAAGAACAAAAATGTAACGCTTGAAATGGCCCGCGACCTGATGACAGACGTTTCCTATTTCGGCACGATGATGGTCTATAAACAGCACGCCGACGGGATGGTTTCCGGCGCCGTGCATACCACGCAGCATACCATCCGTCCGGCCTTACAGTTTATTAAAACCAGACCAGGCATTTCCACGGTATCATCAATCTTTTTTATGTGCCTGGCAGATCGTGTAGCGGTTTTTGGCGATTGCGCGGTAAACCCCAATCCAACAGCCGAAGAACTTGCAGAGATCGCTATATCGTCTGCAGACAATGGCAAACGCTTTGGCATCGAACCGCGTGTTGCCATGTTATCTTATTCATCAGGAAGCTCTGGCGCGGGCGAAGACGTGGAGAAAGTACGCCGGGCTACGCAGCTGGTCCGGGAACAGCGCCCTGATATCCAGGTTGAAGGCCCCATACAGTACGATGCAGCGGTTGATCCCGCCGTTGGCCGGCAGAAACTGCCGGGCTCGGAGGTTGCCGGACAGGCCAGCGTACTTATCTTTCCCGACCTGAACACCGGAAACAATACTTATAAGGCGGTTCAACGCGAAACAGGGGCGCTGGCTATCGGACCGATGCTGCAGGGACTGAATAAACCGGTCAATGACCTGAGCCGCGGCTGTACGGTCGATGATATTTTTAATACCGTGATTATCACTGCGATTCAAAGCCAGGATTAACTCTTTACCAATCTGTTTACATGTATATTTTAGTTATCAATTCGGGCAGCAGCTCTATCAAATACCAGCTTTTTCCTTCAGATTCAGATTTACCCGTGTCGAAGGGGCTGATTGAACGGATCGGCCTGTCAGGCAGTTTCCTTACACATACCTATAAACGGGGCAACGAAGAGACCGGCATCCGGCTCGAGGAGCCGATTTCCGATCATGCATCGGGAATGAGAAAAGTAGCTGAACTGCTTGTTCGTCCGGATATTGCTGTGCTTGAAGATCCGGAACAAATCACGTGTATAGGTCACCGCGTCGTGCATGGCGGGGAAACGCTGGCCGAAACCACGCTAATTACACCGGCGGTGAAACAAAAGATTGAGGACCTGTACCCGCTTGCCCCGCTGCATAACCCGGGGCATATAAAGGGTATTGAAGTAACACAGCAGATTTTTCCAGCCGCCACGCAGGTAGCGGTCTTTGATACCGCCTTTCATCAGAGCTTGCCTGAAAAGGCGTTCCGCTATGCGATTCCCGAACGGTTTTATGCAGAGGAGGGCGTACGCGTCTACGGGTTTCATGGCATCAGCCATCAGTACGTTTCAACAGAGGCTGCGCGCTACCTGGAAAATCCGCAGGCAAAGATCATTACCATTCACCTGGGCAATGGATGCAGCATGGCTGCAGTTCATGCCGGTCGTTGTATAGACACCAGCATGGGACTAACACCGTTGGACGGTCTGATCATGGGTACGCGAAGCGGTGCTATTGATGCTTCGGTGCTGATCTACCTGTCTGACCGTCTCGATATGTCTGCTGAGGCGCTTTCGAAACTCCTGAATAAAGAAAGCGGCATGCTCGGACTCACGGGTCATAGCGATATGCGTGACGTAGGCCGGCTGTACGAAGCGGGTGATCCCGCGGCACGCCTTGCCTATGAAATGTATGCCTACAGGATCAAAAAATATATAGGTGCTTATGCCGCTGCACTCAACGGACTGGACGCTATTGTTTTCACTGCCGGTGTAGGCGAGAATGATGCACTTGCGCGCGAACTCGTTTGTACGGGTCTTGATGTATTTGGCATCGGCATTGACAAAGAAAAAAACGTGCTGCGCGAGCCTGGAATCAGAAACCTGACGGCGGCAAACGCAAATACAACAGTCCTCGTTGTGCCCACTAACGAGGAGCTGGCAATAGCGCGGCAGTGCAGGGAAGTCGTCCATTAAGGAAACTGATGTTCACACTGTTCTGTTTTTGTCTTCGCCAGGTTGCCTCGGCCTTGTCTTCTGATACCTTTCCGACCTGACAGTTTAGACAGCGGCGCTAATGCTTTTGCATAGCGCGGTTGAAGGCGACAAGATAGCATACCGCTTTTAAATGGCTGCCTGCGGGCAGCTTAAAAACAGGTACCTCAATGTCTGCAGATTTCAACACCGCCCTGGCAGCTTTAAGAATCACATCGGCTGTACCGGGCGAGATCGGGAGTGAAACAACGGGGTAGTAATCTTTTTCAAGCCTCACCTTCTCGTCTGTAAGTACAAGTCCGAAGTCCCAATCGGTGCGTTTGATTCCGAATTCACTGGCGGTGCTGCTCAGCTCATATGCGTAGATCCGGGCTTGATGATCAGGATTTTGATTTGCCATTTGCCCTATTCTTTTTTGTTTGCAGTGGAGCAGTCGCTTCTGCAGACTTACCCGATTGATAATCTGACGGAGTCTTTTCCGTTTTAGATTTTGCCGTCTTTTTTTTGTCTCTGTTCATATGCGGTTATTTTATGTTTAGTTGTTTTTCAAGGCGCCTGATATTTGCGTCGACCAGGGTAACGTTCAGATCTGTATAGTGCTCCATTCTGTATGCCTTCAACGCATTGATGCCCGATTCTGCGATGGCCGTTAACTTGTCTATGTGACGCAGTGCTCCGGCCTTAGCCATCTCCATCGCCTCTACCTGGGTAGGGTAACCATAATACATGTTAGCTGCAGGCGGCAAGCTGTAGGCTGTACACCGGCCTAAGGCATCTTTGTGCGGCCCCGGCACGGAAATTTTATTGCTGAAAGCCACGGATTGTTTGAAGTCGTTTGAAGAAATGCGGCTTACCGCAGTGTCATTCAGAAACACCTGATAAAATATGCAAAAAGGGAGCTTTGTCATAATGGTCGGTTAAAATGAGCTTGAGAGCGTCAGAAACAACCGGACCAGAAGCTTGGAATACCAAATTGGTGAGCAGGCAGTGCCTTTTTAAGAATTAGTTAAATATACAACTATTTTTTCTAATAAAAGAATTAATTTAATTATTTGTCTAATTTTTTTATCGGCAGCTGGAAACGTGGGTTGGGTGTGAGCTGTGCGCGGGCGATAAAAAAGGAATCCCCAGATCTGCCGCCCGTAACAACATCAGCAGTCCGAGAAGAAGCGTAAGGGCGGGAAGCAGTTTGGGCATATTCAGCTTAAGCTTTTGCCTGAGCAGAGTTCCGGCACGCATCGCTGCAAGGGTGAGCGGCAGTGTGCCCAGGCCAAAGAATAACATGAACTGCCCGCCCGATTCAGGGTGACCGGTGTTTATCGCTGCGGCCAGTGCAGCATACACCATGCCGCAGGGGATAAGGCCGTTCAGCATACCGAGCAGAAAAGGCCCCCCCGGACTGTCCTGATAAGGTGCCAGCAGTTTAAAAAGCCCTGAGCCGGCCACAGCCTGAAGCCGCTGTATTTTCCCGAAGCGCAAACCGGCCAGGTTGAAGGTTCCGAAGAACAGCAGCAAGCAGCCGATGACCATGGCGACGTTTTTTTGTGCCGTGAAAACGGCAAAACCGCTCCCGAAAAAACCTGCTGCCATGCCCAGCAGCGTATACACGCTGATGCGCCCGGCCTGGTATTTCAAACCGAAAAGCCAACGGTTTTCACGATAAAATGCCAGCATCAGCGGTCCGCACATCGCCACGCAATGGAGGCTTGTTGCAAAACCTAGCAGCAAGGGAATAACCAGCCGGTCCATTACAACCTGAGTTTTTTTGAAAACGAATAAGAAGCTCCGTCTGAGTTCCAGTTTAGCTCCAGATCCCAGAGTCCGGATCGCAGGTTGTTTCGTGGTACAACGATCAGGTTTCCGCTGGTTGTGCTATCGGTAAACACTTTGTCCTGTCTCTTGTCTGATGGCCTGAGCAGCTTCAGTTCGTACCTTGCTGCAGTTTTCAGTCGGATCAGCAGCAGACTCTTTTCAATTCTGATTGACGGCTGCATTTGTTCATGCATCACCTTGTTCCGGGCCTCCAGTTTCCGGTCAAAGTTGATTCCCGCTTCGTAATAGTCGTCATCTACCAGGGTATCGCCATTGCGTTTTCCTAGCATGTAAAAGGACATAAGCAGGATAAACGTGATGAACAGCGCTCCTGCAGTTACTAATTTGTATCCCCAGTTCATATATCTTATTCTATTGGTGAAAAAAACTTGGTGCTGGCTGTCCCGACCAGCCTGCCATTAGTGTGTATACTGAAACTGACATCAGTCTTATATGAAGTAGATGCCCATTTTTTATCACGGATAAGGAAGAACGAAAAATTGGTCGTGGCTTCTTTGTCTATCAGCAGTTCCTTTTTTTGAATGTACTGTATGCGGTATCCGGCTGCGACCAAGAGCCTGATCGGTATTTTCCGGTTCGTTTTGTTAATCAGCGTGGCCGTGTACAGGTTGGACACACTTCCGTCTGGCCGAACCTGATACAGCGTTCCGCTGGCGCGGAGAATAGTCGCATCAACAGGTTGCCGCTGGTAAAGCATTGAACCGAATAATATGAGTCCTGCAACAACCACAGTGGCATAACCATACTGTTTAAGCAGCTGCGGTTTTGCTTTTCCTGTTTCCAGAAACCGGGCGTTATAAAAGCCGATCAGGTCAGGAGCCTTCTTTGTCTTAAGCATGACCGTGTTGCATACATCGATACAGGCTGTGCAGTTGATACACTCAAGCTGGGTGCCTTTGCGTATGTCAATACCGGTAGGGCAGACCTGCACGCACAGGGAACAATCCACGCAGTCTCCCGCGGGCATATCGGGCAGGCTCTTCTGGTGTTTGGCGCGTGGTTCTCCGCGTGCTGAATTATAGGCTACCACGAGACTGTCTTTATCAAGCAATACATTTTGAAGGCGGCCATATGGACAGATAACTGTGCAGACGGTTTCACGCAGGTACGAAAAAACGAAGTAAAATACCGATGTAAACAGCACTACAGCAGCAAAACCGCTAATGTGCACATGCATGGGTTCGCTCAAAATTTTTAACAGTTGATCACTGCCAATCACGTAGGCAAGAAAAATGTTGGCAATCAAAAAGGACACGGCGAAAAACAACACATGTTTTGCTGCCTTTTTGCTGAACTTGACACGATTCCAGGACTGGCTGTCCAGTTTTTTTTGCGCAGCGGCGTCCCCTTCAATCCAGTATTCGATACGGCGGAAGACCATCTCCATAAAAATCGTTTGCGGACAGGCCCATCCGCACCACAATCTTCCAAATCGCAGCGTAAAGAGCACCACAAAGAGGATAAACAGAAGCATGGCAAAAGCGGCGAGATAGAAATCCTGCGGGGTAAAGATCAACCCGAAGAAGACAAACTTACGCTCCAGAACATTAAGCAACACGAGCTGTTCGCCTTTGAAACGTAAGAATGGAGAGACTGCGAGCAAACCAAGCAGGAAAGCGGCAACAATACCGCGGCGGCGAAATAGAGGTCCTGAGGCGCGTTTGGGGTATATAAACTGTCTGCTTAAGATCTGCATGGTGCTATTGTCTGATTACGGTGCCGGCGCGGCCGGTATGGCGGCAAACTTTTCTCCCTGAGGTTCTTTCGCCCCCGGCGGATTCGTGCCGCTGAGGCTTAAAATGTAATTGGAGACCTCGGCAATCTGTTTCGGACTCAGCGTTTTCTCCCAGCTTACCATGCCCTTTTCAGGTACACCGTACTTGATGGTTTTGAAGACATGGTTAATGTCTCCGCCATGGAGCCAGTATTCATCTGTCAGGTTTGGTCCAATCAGCCCCTGGCCTTTGTCGCCATGGCAAACCGCACAGTTTTCGGCGAAAATGTTACGTCCAGATGTGATCGTTGTCGGGTTTGGATCCTGTTTTACAGAATTTTCATCGATTGCGTTTGCGGCCGTTGCCAGGTACAATTCTTTAGCTTTTGCAGCTTCTGCCATTTCAACCCGGTATTCATCATCCTGCCTGAGGCCGGGGCCGAGGTGGTTGTAAAACATATAGATGACGCCGATGACAATCGTTCCATAAAATAGTACATTGAACCATTTCGGAACCGGGTTGTCAAGCTCATAAATCTCGTCGTAAGCATGCTCAAGCATGTAATCTTTTTCGCCCGATACGGGCTTAAGCTCAAGGATTTTTTCCAGCCAGCCACGTTTCTGCCTCCGCTGTTTCTTCCAGTCGAGGTAGGGCAGGGCTGCCTCCTTGTCGAATGCCGTGTAGGGCCGGGGCGACACCTGTTCGCGCGCCAGCGCTTCGAAAGCGCGCGCAAGAACAATCGCTGCAGCCAGCAGCACGACAGAAAAAATAACCAGGATCAGGACAATCGTTTCAGTATGGGTTAAGCCAAGCAGACTGGGCTCAGCTGCGGCTTTCAGGGGTACTGCCTCCGTTGCTGCAGGTGCAAGTAAAAGGACCAGGTTATGCATGTTCGTCATCGGTTTCGTTAAGCGGTAATTGTCTCATTTGCTCGGTTCTCTCTTTTGATGTTTTGATCAGGTAGATGGCTACCAGTACAAAGAAGGCTACGAATACAAGGAGAGAAAATATCATGTAATTTTCGTCTCCGTCCAGGTTTTTGATCTGTTTAAACATGGCTTACTGGTTTGATGGAATAGAATCCTGGTTAAGTTTGATGTCGGTGCCCAGACGCTGCAGGTAGGCAATGATGGCGATGATCTCGCGGTCGGGAGCGACTTTGATGTTGTTCTGTTTTAAGTCGGCGGCAATGCCGGCCGCCTGTTTCGCGAGGTCATGGTTTGCAGCTCCCGGAAAATCCGCAGGGTAGGGAACCCCAAGGCTGCGCATGGCTTTAATCTTCGCTGCAGTCGTGGTGGTGTCCAGCTTCTGTGTAATTAACCATGAGTACGGGGGCATAATGCTTCCCGGCGACATAGATGCCGGATCGAACATGTGGTTGTAGTGCCAGGCGTTTGAATACTTGCCGCCAACACGATGCAGGTCCGGACCGGTCCGCTTGCTGCCCCACAGGAACGGATGGTCGTAAACGTATTCGCCGGCTTTGCTGTACTCCCCGTAACGTTCAGTTTCAGACCGGAAAGGCCTTACTGTTTGGGTGTGGCAATTCACACAGCCTTCGCGGATGTAAATGTCCCGCCCCTGCAGCTCGAGTGCAGAGTAAGGTTTTACGGCTGAAATAGTTGGTACATTGGCTTGTATCGTGAATGTAGGCATCATTTCTACCATGCCGCCGATCAGAATGGCAATGAGTGCCAGCACCATAAATTTCATCGGTTTGCGCTCCAGAATGCGGTGCCAGCTTTCGCCGGCGCGGCTGGTGGCGAAGCTCTTGTCAATGCTTATGGCCTCTGCTTCCTCATTCGCTACCAGTTTACCCTGACGCATCGTTTTTGCCAGGTTGTAGGTCATTACAATCACGCCCGCCAGGTAACAGGCGCCGCCAACAGCCCTGAAAATATGCATGGGGATAATCTGAAGCGTGGTAGCCAGGAAATTGGGATATTTAAGCAAGCCCTCAGCGGTAAATTCCTTCCACATCAGGCCCTGTGTAAATCCGGCCCAGTACATTGGAATGGCGTAAAGCAAGATGCCTGCCGTCCCGATCCAGAAGTGAAATGAAGCCATCCTGGATGAGTAAAGTTTGGTCTTATAGATTCTCGGGATCAGCCAGTACAGTACACCGAATGTCAGGAAGCCGTTCCAGCCCAGCGCACCCACGTGCACATGCGCAACGATCCAGTCGGTAAAATGCGCAATCCCGTTGATCTGTTTGATGGAGAGCATTGGCCCTTCAAAAGTGGCCATACCATAACTGGTCAGCGCCACTACCATAAATTTGAGCGTAACGTCATCCCGCACTTTGTCCCAGGCGCCGCGCAGCGTGAGCAGACCGTTTATCATACCACCCCAGCTCGGCGCGATGAGCATAATAGAGAAAACGACACCGAGCGACTGCGCCCAGCCCGGCAGTGATGTATAGAGCAAATGGTGGGGGCCGGCCCAGATGTAGATAAAGATGAGCGACCAGAAATGCAGGATACTGAGCTTATAAGAATATACCGGCCGGTTGGCCATTTTTGGCAGGAAGTAGTACATCATGCCGAGGTACGGTGTGGTCAGGAAAAATGCCACAGCGTTATGCCCGTACCACCATTGTACCAGGGCATCCTGAACGCCGGCATAAGCATAATAACTTTTAAGAAAGGAGACGGGAAGCTCAAAAGAGTTCACAATATGAAGCACCGCAATCGTTACGAATGTGGCAATGTAAAACCAGATTGCTACATACAAATGCGTTTCGCGCCTTTTGATGATGGTACCAAACATGTTGATACCGAATACAACCCAGATTACGGTAATAGCAATATCAATGGGCCACTCGAGCTCTGCATATTCATGAGAGGTTGTAAAGCCAAGGGGAAGCGTAGCAACCGCTGAGAGGATGATAAGCTGCCAGCCCCAGAAATGTATTTTGCTCAGCACGTCACTGAACATCCGGGCTTTCAGCAGCCGCTGAAGCGAATAATAAACACCCATAAATATGGCGTTTCCTACAAAAGCAAAGATTACCGCATTGGTGTGCAGCGGCCGGATGCGTCCAAAAGTTGTGTATTGACTGCCCATGTTGAGGGCGGGTTTGAACAGCTGCATCGCTGCCAGGAGTCCGACGGTCATTCCAATAATGCCCCAGACCAGTGTAGCAATACCGAAGTTTCTGACGATCCGGTTGTCGTATTTAAATTTTTCGAGTTGCATATAAAAATATTTGTTGGCTTACCCTGCAAATCTATCCCGAAGGTGCGGCGCAGCGGCTGACGGTAGTTATACTCAAACCTGATCTTCGTCAGTTTTTTTCAGGTCGTCATCAAGCAGGATGCGGATGGCCGGTGTACAGGTATCTTCATGCTGCCCTGTCTTGCTGGCCCAGAAAAAGGCCAGTAGAAAAATGACCGCCATCAACAGGCTGCAGCCGACCAGGAAGTATAAAATGTTCATATGGAAAGTCCTAGCTTACGTGCACAGATCCTGACAGCCAGGCTGGTAAAAATGATAATGGTTAGTGTGCTCAGCGGCATCAGCACGGCGGCAACAAGCGGATATAAGGTGCCTTGCAAGGCGAAGTATAATCCCACGCAGTTATACAGCGAAGAAATGACAAAACTCATTCTGATGATGCGTGAGGCATCTGCCGCCAGTCTGATAAATTGCGGCAGGCGATCAAGCGCCTCTGCCCTGATGATGGCATGGCATCCCGGAGAAAATGAATTTACATCTTCCGTTACCGCGATACCAAAGTCACTTTGTCTGAGGGCCCCGGCATCGTTCAGCCCGTCACCGAGCATCATCACTTTTTTTCCGCGTTGCTGAAGCGCAGCAATATAATCTTGTTTATCATGCGGGGAAGCCTGGAAGCGCATCACAGTTCCTGCAGGAAGAAGTTTCTGCAGCTCCTGCTGGTCGCGGCTTGTATCCCCCGACAATACGTGGAGACCGCGCCCATTTTTCAGCGCATTCGTTAGGCTGCTGATGTCTGCCCGCCAATCGGGCGAAAAACGAAAGCCGCCTTTATATATCCCGTCTATCAGGATTTGCGTCTGGTCAGATTGCTGCGTAGCATCCGTGCCAAATACCCATGCGGTATTGCCGATAGCTACTTCATGACCGTTTACCGTTCCGCTGATACCCATTCCCGGAACTTCTTTATACGCTGTAACCTCCGTTTTTTTGCCGGCGGGGATGTGGCTGTGAAGGTAACGGCTAACCGGGTGCAGCGAACAGGCTGCCAGTGCGCTGATCCATCCGGTCTCGGCAGCAGTAAGCGGCTGAGAAAATGACAGCTTTTGACCACGTCCGGTGGTCAGTGTCCCGGTTTTATCAAAGACGACCTCGCTGCACTTCGCAAGCTGTTCGGCTGTATCGGTGCTTTTCAGATAGAAACCATGTTTATCAAAAACTGCAAGGACTGCTGACAGCGTAAAAGGCGTACTGAGTGCCAGTACGCATGGACAAGCGACTATGATTACCGCCGTAAGTGCTGCCCAGGCCCGGCCGGCATCGCCGGCCGCATACCAGAAGATACCCGAGCATGCAGCAAGTACGACCACGACAATACTGAATGCGGCTGCAATGCGATCGTTGAAACTGCGCGCCATTTTTCCTGAAGGAAGGCGTGCATCATTCCAGAGACTCATTAAATAACTGAGCTGTACCGGCTTAACGATTTCGAGCTCAATAGGTCCTGCGGTTTGGCGGGAACCGGCATATACGACCGCGCCGGCGGCTCTCTGAACCGGAGCTGATTCGCCGGTAACAAAACTCATATCAAGGAAGGCCTCGCCCGTAAGCAGCACGGCATCTGCCGGAACCAGCTCACCACTGCGAATGCGGATGCGATCGCCCGTTTGCAGGTCGCTCACTGCCTTTACATTTTCTTCATCGCCCGAAAGGGTGGTGACCGCCAGGGGGAAATAAGAACGGTAGTCCCTGTTAAAGGACAGATGCCTGTAACTTCGCTGCCGCGTATAACGACCCATCAGCAGCAGGAAAATCAGACCGGTCAGTGTATCAGCGAAACCCGGTCCGGTTGCTGTTATAATTTCGAATACCGTGCGCAGGAAGAGGGTCAGGATGATCAGCGCGAGCGGGGTATCCAGGTTTACCTGTTTTTGCCTGATCCCCGCAAGAGCTGAGGTGAAGAAGTCCCGGCCGCAGTAAAAGACAACGGCAAAGCTCAGCGCCAGGTTAAGGTAACTGAACATGATTTTCAGATTACCCTCGAACGGAGACAGTCCGAAATATTCCGGAAAACTGAAGAGCATCACATTGCCCATGCAGAAGCCCGCAAAAGCGATCTTCCTGATCAGTTTATCGTCTGTTTTCTGGTTATTTTCTTTCACTACATCCTGCAGGTTTACCAGTGGCGGATACCCTACAGATTCCAGGAGGTCAATAATTTTCTTCAGGCTCGTCCGGTGATGATTGAACGTGATCTTTATTTCGCGTTTCAGGAAATCGGTCCTGGCATGCAGGATTCCAGCATCCAGCCGGTGCAAACCCTCCAGCAACCAGATGCAGGAGCTGCAGTGAATACCGGGAATAAAGAGCGTTACTTTGCTCTGTTTTTCGTCCTGGTAGTCAAGCAGGCGGGCGGCAATTTTTTCATCGGAGAGATACGCGGCAGATTCGCCCGACCGGCGGTTCTTACCCGGTGCGGTATTGAAAGCGTAATAACTGCATAACTGGTTTGACTGGAGCAATTCATATACACTCTGGCAGCCCTGGCAGCAAAACAGCTTGCCATCGTTCTGAAAATCATGACCGGCAACGTCCTGCCCGCAATGGTAGCAGGTTTCTGTTTCTATTGTATGTGCCATGTTAAACCGCTTTGCTGAACCGTTCGGTATCCTGCTGCGCCCCGTGCAGATAGGGGTCGAGGACAGCGCATATATTTCGTAGAAAGAGGCGGCCTGCCGCCTGTACTTCGAGCACATTGTCCTGGAAACGGACGAGGCCGTCAGCCTCGAGATCTGAAATGGCAGGTGCAAGTGACGCCGATTGCAGGTTGTTCAATTTCGTTACACCCTGACACATCAGCTCCATGATTTGCCGGCGCAGGTAAAGGTCCTGCTTATCCTGCAGGTGTCCCTTTTCTGTGGGCAGGGTGCCTGCCGCCAAACTATCCTGGTAGGCGGCTACAGCTTTCTCATTCTGTGCAAAGGCTGTAGGCGTCTCGCTGATGGCAGAGGCACCAAGTCCGATGAGGATCTTATTGTCCTGCAGCGTATACCCCATAAAATTGCGGTGCAGCCTGGCATGATCAAGCAGGGCATCACCCGGCAGGGCAAAATGGTCCATACCAATATCCCGGTACCCGGCCTCAAGGAACATTTCGCGCCCGGCCAGCTGCAGTGCTATTTTCGCCGCGCCATCGGGCAGGTCGGCACTTGTGTACCGGCGCTGTCCCGGTTTCTTCCAGGGTACGTGCGCGTAACTGTAGAAGGCGATCCGGTCCGGCCGCATGGCTATAATCTCACCGATTGTTTTTTTGAGTCCTTCGCGTGTTTGTCCCGGCAAACCGTACACGAGGTCGAAATTTACCGACGTATAACCCAATTCCCTTGCGCGAAGGGTAAGGCGCTGAACCTGTTCGGGTGTCTGAAATCTGTTGATCAGGTACTCAACACGCGGGTCAAAATCCTGGATACCTATACTGAAGCGGGAAAAGCCGAAGCTGTGCAGGATTCTAAGATGTTCATCGCTTGTATTCAGCGGGTGCCCTTCAAAAGAAAAAGCTTCCCTGGCTGCCCTGGGTTCAGGACCCAAAACCGTTCTCAAAAATGAAGCGAGATTTTCGGGTGCAAAAAAGGTCGGTGTTCCGCCCCCCAGATGCAATTCGGTAATCTGTGGCCTTTTGCCCAACAGGGAGCAATATAAGTTCCATTCGGCGGTCAGCGCCTCCAGATAGGGTCTTTCAACCTGATGATTGCGTGTTATATGCGTATTGCAGGCACAGTAGGTGCACAGTTTTTCGCAAAAAGGAAGATGCACGTACAGGCTGACGGGTTGTTCCGGGTCAGCGGCATACGTTTCTGAAACGTTTTTATACCATTGTTCTTTTGTGAACTTATCCGTTTTCCAGAACGGCATGGCAGGGTAACTTGTGTAACGGGGTACCGGGCGGTTGTATTTATCAAGCAAAGCTAAGGTCTTCATGCTGGTTTTCTTTTCGTTTATCAATGGCACAGTTGTTTGCGCAACAGCATGCTTTCCCCACACATTTCCCCGCCGCCCATTGATCTAGGTTTTTTACCACGCCAAGCATCCGGGCAGATTTATCAAGGGTATCTGCCATCGGCACATTGGCAATTTTGAATCCGAGTCGTCCGGCGGCGGCCAGGTCAATATTTCCTACCTGTTGGGTTGCCGAAGCGAGATATTTCAGACCATTCAGTCGCAGTCCCTCGAGCAGGGCCTCGTTCAAAGGTTCGTTGTTCAGAAGAACCAATACATCTTTGCCCTGTGCAAATGCCAGGGTCTGCTCAGACAGGTTGTTTGTTATAAAGGTTACATCATGTTTCTTCTGGTTAGCCTGAACCAAAAGCTCTTTATCTTCGGCCGTAACCTGGTAGGAAATAACTTTCATATTTGTTTTTTTTTCAAAATTACTGCGATCAACCGGCCTGGCTGTTGCCGGTCGTCAGTCAAAAAACTGATCGTGGTCAGCAAAAGCGATTCACTTTTGTCCGGGGAAAGTTTTGCGAAAGCCTATAGTTCTTTGGTTTCCAATAAATGTGGGGCTGCGGTATCGAAGCGCTCACCGCCGCGGGGGCTCCTTCTTTTTGGCGAAAAAAAAGCAACCTGAGGCATAGCCGAAAGCGTTCGTATACATGCTTAGCAATACTTGTCGGGCCTCATGTAAAAAACTGATCACCGTCAGTTTTTCCGGAATCACAATTGCGATGTTTGTGCGATAATGGTAATTTTCACGAATGAAAGACAAAAGCCTGCTGAATGCTATCATCGAAAACGCAATTGACGGAATAATTACGATCTCCGACCGCGGCATCGTTGAGTCGATTAATCCCGCAGCATGCAGGCTTTTTCTCTATGATGAGTCTGAAGTCATTGGCCATAATATATCCATGCTTATGCCGCCGCCAGACCGCGAACAGCATGACGGTTACCTGGATAGTTATCACCGCACGGGCAAAGCACATATTATCGGTATTGGCCGCGAAGTTCACGGACTCAGAAAGGATGGATCGGTATTTCCCTTCAGGCTTGCCGTAAGCAAGGTTGAATATTCCGGCCGTGTTATTTACACCGGCTTTGTTCATGACCTGAGCAAAGAAAAAGAAGCTGAAGAGCGGCTGCGGGAATACGCACTCAACCTGGAAGACCAGGTGAACGACCGCACGCGATCACTAAAAAATACCATTGATGCGCTCGAGGCCGCCCGCCTTGAAGCAAACCAGTCGCTCGAAAAAGAAAAGGAGCTGAACCAGCTGAAAACGCGTTTTGTTTCCATGGCATCGCATGAATTCCGTACACCGTTGAGTGCGGTGCAGCTTTCTGCGGTACTGATTGAACGGTATGCCGCGCAGTTTGACAATCCCAACATAACCAAACACCTTGGCAAGATCAAAAATTCGGTGCAAAGCCTGACGGGAATCCTGAACGATTTTCTGTCGCTCGAGAGGCTTGAAACCGGCCGGGTAGAGCCTGAATACAGTGCTTTTGATATTGTTAAATTTTCCGAAGAAGTAACCGAAGAAATGCAGCTGCTGGCCAAACAGAATCAACATATAATTTACGAGCATACCGGCATTAATAGTGAGGTAAATACCGACAGTAAGATCCTCAAATACTGCGTTGTCAACCTGATCGGCAACGCGATTAAATACTCAGGCGAGAATACCTACATTGAATACAGTACCGAGATAAGAGACAGCCAACTGGTGCTGCATGTAAAAGACAACGGCATCGGCATACCAGAAAGCGACCAGAAACATTTGTTTGAAGCATTTTTTCGTGCACATAATACCGGAAGCATCCCCGGAACAGGCCTTGGTCTGAACATCGTTACCCGGTACGTAGGCTTACTGAACGGCGGCATTACATTCGAAAGTACAGTGAATCGCGGCACCTCTTTTACCATCACGTTACCATTAAAACATGAAGACCATCCTGATCATTGAAGACAACGAAGACATTCGCGAAGGGACCGCAGAAATCCTCGAACTTTCGGGCTACCAGCCGATTGTGGCATGCAATGGCCGCGAAGGTGTAGAGAAGGCCATTGCGCATAAACCTGACCTGATTCTGTGCGACATCATGATGCCGGAACTTGACGGGTATGGGGTTTTATACCTGCTCGGGAGAAATCCGGAAACGACCGACATACCGTTTATCTTTCTGACCGCCAAAGCAGACCGCCTCGACTTCAGAAAGGGGATGGAGATGGGCGCAGACGATTACCTGACCAAGCCGTTTCTTGATATGGAACTGCTCAGCGCGATAGAAAGCCGGCTTAGCAAAAAAGAACGCCAGCAAGCCTATAAAGGCGGAACACTTGAACACCTGCAGCACATCAGTTCGGCTAACGGCAAGGGCATGAAAGCACTTCGCGATATGATTGCCCAGCGTAAGGTTAGACACCTGAAGAAAAAGCAGGTTCTTTATTATGCTGGCGACCAGCCGCTGGGTATCTACCTGATTTTGGAGGGAACGGTCAAGACCTCGAAAATTGCCGACGACGGGCGGGAGCTGACTACCGGCATGTATGGGGCAGACGAGATTCTGGGCATAGACTCCCTGCTTGTCAACGAACCCTTTTCAGACACCGGCGAAGCGCTCGAACCAACATCGGTCTGCCTGCTTCCCAAAGACGAGGTCATTTCGTTGTTAAATAAATATCCGGATGTAGGGCACCAGTTTTTGAAGATCCTGTCGAAGGATATCCACGAGAAAGCGCAGCAGCTGCTTGAGCTGGCTTATAATTCCGTGCGGAAAAGGCTGGCCCAAGTGCTCATCAGGCTGGCGGCACAATACGAACCAGGAACTGCTTTCCGCATATCGCGTGAGGAGCTCGGTTCGCTGGCCGGCATGGCTACAGAAACGGTGAGCAGAACGCTGACTGATTTTGTCGAGGAGGGATTAGTCGGTAAAACCGGTACAGCCTTACAAATTCTCTCACCCGAGCGCCTTCAGAAAATGAAGAACTAGGCTTATTTTTTGTCAGGTGTGTCTTCCTGTATCCGCTGCGTGATTGACCGGGCGATGTGCGCAATCGTCTGGTCTATGATCTCTCCCGGCGAGCCCTCAAAGACCTCCCGGTAATCGTAGGTCCGCTCGCCGGTCAGAATACAATAAAACATGGTACCTACCGGCTTGTCCGGGCCCTCGCTGCCACCGGGCGTCGGCAAACCCGTTATGGAAACGATCACTTCGGCGTCCATCACCTTTTTAAGTCCGGTGGCCATTTCGCGTGTTACCTCTGCAGACTCAGGTGTATGTTTATCGATCAGAGCCTTAGGTATATCCAGCATCTCTTCCTTTACACAGGCATCATAACAAACAAGCCCGCCCTTCAGTACGCTGCCGGATTGTTCGGTTTGCGAAAATGCATACGCCAGTTTTCCGGCACTGGCGCTTTCGGCAAAAGCAATGGTAAGTCCGTGAGCGGCGAGCACTTCACTACAGGTGTTTACGTCAGATTTATATGCTTGCATAGCTACGATTCGGTTTGTTTGGGCGCGGTTTTCAGCGCTCCAGGTTGTGTGGTATAACAGGCCTTCCGGCCGAAAAGTTTAAAGCTGCAGACATACCAGGCTGTAAACTTTATGGACCGTCCTGGTGTTATGGCTTGAGTTTAAGTCACAACCAGATGAACAACCGATTAAAAAAGAAATACGGCTACCTGTACCGCAACGGGTTGTCTATTGCATTTATTCTCATGTTTCTTGTTACGCTTGCAGCCCAGGCCTTAACGGGATATAAAGAGCACAACCAGATGCTTGCAGAAGAGCAGCAGCCGGAAATAGGCTTTTCGGCCTATCTCCAGACGGGTCATTTCATTTCTGCAACCTTTGAAAATTTTGAAAGTGAGTTTTTACAAATGGCCTTGTATGTTCTCATGACCGTCAAACTCAGGCAGCTTGGCTCTGCCGAATCAAAAAAACTTGACGGGCCCGAAGAAGTGGACCGTGAACCTGTACCTGGGAAAGATGCGCCATGGGCGGTAAAAAAGGGCGGATGGATTTTAAAACTGTACAGCAACAGCCTGTCTATTGCGTTTGTGATGCTTTTCCTCTTTTCCTGGGGAATGCATTTTTACGGAAGCCTGGTCGATTATAACGTTGAGCAGCAGGCGAAGGCTAAGCCGGTTGTGTCGGCTCTAGCTTATCTTGCTGAACCGCGGTTTTGGTTTGAAACATTTCAGAACTGGCAAAGTGAATTTCTTTCTGTGGCATCGATCGTTATCCTGACCATCTTTCTGAGGCAGAAAGGTTCGCCTGAATCAAAACCTGTGGATGCCCCCGACCTGGAGACAGGAAAATAGCGACAGGATAAAAAATAAAAAGCCGCTGTAAACAGCGGCTAAAAATTTGCTCCTCTCTTCAGAGAAGATTTTTATCATCCCTGTTGCAAAAGTAAGCCGCCTGCAGCGGGAATGCAAGCCAAAAACTACCTGTTTTATACATTTTTCTGATAGGGGTTTTTACCGGTTAGCTGCTGAATCAATAGCCTGGCTTTACTTTAGATTTTGATGCATGCAAGCCTGTCACTGATAGCTATGCAACGCTTCAGGAATGTTTTTTGCGGAAGGTATTTACGAATGCCGGCGAACTGCCTGGCAGTTGCTTCTGACCTTTTTTGAAGAATTTTTTGAAGGAGGATGACATGGAATCAGACCAGACACGAGATTTTTATTATCTGTCAGTAGCCATTCCGGTAGCCGGTGGTTACACAGCGGTGGGCAAAGTGTTTGTTGCCTACGACAAGCAAGCCGCCCTCGACATGTTTAACCTGTTAAAGGGCATACCCGAGGGGGAAGCACCCGGGCTTAAACTTGATCTCATTCACAGCGCACTCACCGGCACACAGCGACAGCTGGCATCCTGCTGCTGCTCGCTGGCAGATGCCTGCGAGAATATGAAGATCGTTTTTAAGCAGACTTTCAAATCCATCAATCTTGAATAAGCCGGATACAGATCTCCGGCTGCCGGTTACAACCAAATCGCGCTTAAACTGTTGTAGTTCTGTAAACAAGCTGCTAAACGATAGATTATGCCCTGGTACAACGGAGATTTTCCGCCATCTTATAAGAATCAGCCTGCCGCGCTGCGCGAAAAGGCAGTAGAAATTGCAAACGCACTGTTAAAAGAGGGCGTAGAAGAGGGCGTAGCTATTGCAACTGGATTAAAACGGGCCCGTGCTGCTGTACGATCGGAAAAGCAGGAGGGAAGATCAGACAAATGAAGCTGGCTACCTTTAATATCAACGGCGTGAATGGCCGGTTGGAGGTATTGCTCCGCTGGCTGGCGGCGGCACAGCCCGACGTGGTCTGCCTTCAGGAACTGAAGTGCCCTGACGAACGGTTTCCTGAAGCGGCCATTCTTGACGCGGGTTATCAGGCCATCTGGCAGGGGGAAAAAAGCTGGAATGGAGTGGCAATTTTATCGAAGACCAAAATCCAGGTGGTGCAGCGCGGCCTGCCTGGCTATGCTGACGATCCGCATAGCAGGTATATCGAAGCCATCATAAACAAGATGGTCATCGGTTGCCTGTATCTCCCGAATGGCAATCCTTACCCGGGCGAGAAGTTTGACTACAAACTTCGCTGGTTCAGAAAATTTGCAGCACATGCTAAAAAACTCAAAGATAAGGGATTGCCGGCGGCGCTCATTGGCGATTACAACGTGATGCCCACCGAACTCGATGTTTACAAGCCAGAAAAATATGCCGAAAATGCGCTTTTCCGGAAAGAATCGCGCGCTGCTTACAAACGCCTGCTTGCGCAGGGCTGGACAGATGCGATCAGAAGGCTGTATCCGGACGTGCCCATGTACACGTTCTGGGATTACCTGCGGCAGGCTTATCAGCGCGACGCCGGCCTGCGGCTTGATCATTTTTTGCTGAGCAACACGCTCGCCGACCGGCTTACCGGCGCGGGTGTTGATAAACATGTACGCGGATGGGAAAAGGCGAGCGACCACGCGCCCGCCTGGATCACATTAAAGAAATAGGGCCGGATGCCTGCCTCACTATGGAAAAAAAGAACGATTGGCGCCTGCGCCTGCATGAAGTGATTTACGAATCAAATACCCGGGCCGGAAAAGCTTTTGACGTCGGCCTCCTGTTTGCCATTTTTACCAGTATCATTGTTGTCATGCTGGACAGCGTGCAAAGCATCCACCGCCATTATGGTAAACTGTTTCTGTACGCAGAATGGGCCTTTACCGGATTGTTCACCATAGAATATATCCTTCGGCTGATCAGTATCCGCCGACCCTGGAAGTATGTGTTCAGCCCGCTCGGCCTGATCGACCTGATCGCACTGATTCCATCGTATCTCAGCATTTTTTTTGTCGGTGCGCAATCCTTACTGGTTTTCCGGGCGCTCAGGCTGCTAAGGGTATTCCGGATATTCAAACTTGGTGAGTTTCTTACAGAGATCCGTTTCCTGCAGCAGGCACTCCGGGGCAGTGTACGCAAGATTTCGATCTTTTTACTTACTGTGCTTACGCTCACGGTTATCCTTGGTTCTGTTATGTACCTAGTGGAGGAAAAGGAAAACGGTTTCAGCAACATACCTGAAAGCATCTACTGGGCTGTGGTAACCATTACAACGGTCGGTTACGGTGATATATCGCCGGTTACACCGCTGGGTAAATTTGTAGCCTCGATTGTTATGCTTACCGGTTATGCAATTATTGCCGTCCCGACCGGGATTATTACCCATGATATTGCCGTGGCGGCACGCAAAAAACAGGAACTGCCCGAGACATGTCCGGCCTGCGCCAGCGAGGGGCATGATTCAGACGCGCTGTTTTGTAAATATTGCGGTTCATCTCTTTTCCGGTAACATCAGGTGGTACAGCTATCAACAGCACTGTGAAAAACTTTTTTTAAAAGCCTCCTGTTATAGCCTTATTATTGCTAATATTTTTAGCAATTAATGGAAGGGGGTAAATATGAATATTGTACAAAATTTTGAACCATATCAGGGTGCATTGCTGTTTCAGATTAAGGCCTGGATGGCCATGGATATCGCGCTGCAGAAACACATCGTGAATTTTCCGAAGCTTGTTACGGTAAAAGGAACAACCATTTTGATCGACTGCGGAGGATTCGATGAATATTATCAGTATAAGCGGCTTTCTAAAGGGATCATCCCCTGGACGAAGGGTTTTGCGGCTTGGTTAAGGCCGCGGCTGCGGATTTTCACGCTGCAGATTGGCTGGTGCGGAAATGCGTATTCGGTTATCGGGCGTCACCGCGATTTCAGGCATGAAGTTTTTCTGTCTGTAGAGATACCGGCAGAAAGTATGCCGGCAGCGGTCTGGTTCAAAGAGTAGGAGGCGGCAGAAAAAATAATTCTGCAAACCGTTTTGTATTACCGCTGTTTATAGAGAAAAGCAATTCTGCATCAGTTTAATAATTTTTTTGGTTAATTAGTTAGTTTGGGTTGATGGCCGCCGGGAGGCGGCTTTCGCTTTTTAGACAGAAAACCATAGACCCTGGTCTTTGGTCCACGGTCTATGGTCGCCAAACGTTAGATAATCTGCAAGTGCGGCCTCACCTTCACATTCACAATATCAGCACGGTGCGGCTGGCACAAACAAAATACAACCGCCATTGCAATGTCGTTTGCTTCAAGCATTTCTTCATTCTTAATCTGCTCTTTTTTCTCCTCATCAGGTTGCTCCTGCATATCAGTATCTACGGCGCCCGGCTCAATGAGCGAAACTTTGATGCCTTTCGGGTTGACTTCCTTTCGTAAGGCTTCGGAAAAACCCTGTATTCCCGATTTGGTCGCAACATAGACCGAACTGTTTGCTTCCCGGACATCGGCACTCATTGAACCAATATTTACAATGTGTCCGCCATCCTTCATTCGGGTAATGGCACCATTACTAAGCGCGAGGTAGGCAAGCAGGTTGGTATTTAAAAGATATTGCCAGTCTTCGTAGGTTCCTTCCATTACGCTCCCGTAACCAAGGGCAGCATTGTTAACCAGAATGTCGAGGCCGCCCAATTGTTCGTCGACCGCCTGCAGCGTTGTTTGAATTCCTTCCTTGCCGGACAAATCTGCCTGCACACCGTAACACGCGGCTTCTGAACTGCTGCGATCCATCTCTTCGAGGGTTTCGTCTATCTGCGGCTGGTTCCTGCCAACGATCAGCACCTTCGCACCCATGTCATGAAGCATCAGTGCAATAGCTCTTCCGATTCCGGTCGTACCGCCTGAAACGAGTATACGTTTGTCCTTCACAGAACTCAGGTAATCATAAATTGGTTGCATAATATCCAGTTTTAAATTTTCTATTTAACTCGTTCGTGGAACAATCCCATAAGTTTTAATGTTTCGGCAGGGGAGATATCCGGTATTTGTCACGACAGGCACCGTAAAATACGCCTTGACGCAGCCGAACTTATCCGCACCCGGATTGCCTGGTTCCTCATGCGCCGGGAGCCTGTGGAGCGCCGGATATAATCCGTGCAGCCGGTACTTTCCGGCTGTCAAACCATCGGTCAGATGCGTTTTCTGTGGAGCCGTTTCCCCCCGCCGCATTGCGACAATTACCTGATCTGTCTGCTTTCTGAACTTTTGTGGTCTGCGCGACGTTCCAAGCAACACTAAATTTCAAACCTTAAAACATGAAAAAGATCGCATCTACCCGCAGACGTTTTTTATTTCAATCGTCGGTTGCTGCCGTTGCAACAACCCTCGGTGTAACATCATCATTTAATTTCAGCGCCAATGCCGCAGGCACCTCAGACGGTGTGCTTGCAGACACGCCGAAAGAATACCTGACCAAAATTGCACCCCATGTGTTTTTGTCGCTGGCAACAAGCACGATTGCTGTGAAGAAAGCCAGCCATGAACTCGTCAAGAAATTTGCGGGCTTCGAGATGACAGAAACCAAAGGCTTTTCGCAGATCCTGCAGGAAATGGGTGTTCCGGCGCCGCCGATGACCCCGAAGGGTGAGCAGGTATTAAAAGACATGCAGAAGGAAACCGGCAAAGCGTTTGACCTGCGCTTCCTGTCTGCACAGGCAGAAACCCATGCTGCACTTGAAGATCTTACGGCAGCATTTTTAAGATCGCCGGGCGATGACAAACATACTAAACATGTGGCCATGGCGGCGCTGCCTGCCATTCGTGAGCACCTCGACCATTGCAAAATGCTTCTGGCGCTTGCGGCGAAATAATAAATAAAGGCGGCCAGTAGCCGCCTCCATCAATCTCCCCGCTTATGATTCTGAAGACACAACTCTTAAAAATACTCGACAAGACTTACGAGCCGGATGCCATGATCGATCTCCAGTTTGCCCGCTACGACCTCAGTGTGCGGACAGACGCCGAAGGTTTGCCCGTCCTGCTGTTTATCGGCAAGCGTGGTGCGAATGGCATGATCAGAGGCGAACGTTTCCGGCGCGTCAGGCAGACAGATGCCGATGGCAAGGTTTTGAAAGACCACTGGGACCGCAAGGGGGAAGCAACGCCCTGAACATGGTGCTTGCATCAAATACGCAAATTTACTGATATATACCCGACCGGTCCCATCTGTAAAACATGCCCCCCGCCGCAGGGGTTACTATTAGACATGTTTTACTAAAAAATCATACCGTGAAAAAATTACTTGTAACCACACTGCTCACTGCCTTTTTAGGCAGCAGTTTCGCCGCGCTTCCGCAACAGGACACCACCGGCAGACAAAAACAGGATACCACTTCCAGGAGCAAAAAGCAGAAGAGTACCCCACAGAAACGCAATCAGGGCAAGAAAAAAAGCGATACGACCACTCGTGGACGTAGCGATACCACGACAAGACCGCCTGTTCAGGGCGGAAACCGATAAAAGTTATAGCTATGGAACAGGCAGAAAATACGCAGGAAAATTTCGCCGGGTCCGGCGGGCAGTCTCCGGGACCCATAAGTTCTGAAGACGGCAATAGCAGACCCGCAAGTGAGGGCGGTCAGCCGGATGCGATGCCAGCGGCGGCCACGGGAGAAACAGGCACCGAGTCGTCTGATCAAACCGATGCGGGAACTTCGCAAACAGATGATATACCACCTGATGCAACCATTTATGGCGGCAGGGACGAGCTGGACATCAATCCCGATGGCCCTGAGCCTGACTAAAACAGTACATCCCAAGAGTTAACAATTTATACAGGGGACCTGCTGCTCGGGTGAGCAGCGGGTTTTTAAATTTTTGGCAATTATGAAAAACTCCAGGACAAAGACACCGATAGGCAAGCCGTCAAGAAATGCGGGGGGCTCGGGCCTTAAAGACCTTGATGTTACATCCGGACAAGGGTATCACGAACCTGAAGACCTGAGCAGGGATACTACACCAGATCCGTCGCTCGTCAGACACCCTAACCGGAATACAGATAAGGGCAGCGATGATCAGGGAAGAAATGATAAGCTTGCCGAAGGGGAAGATATCTGATTACAAAAGACGGAGACAATATGAGCACAGAACATCAGCGTAAGTTGTCAGAAAAAGATCAGGACTGCACAGGACCTTCCGCGCAGCATGGCGACGCAGGCAGGCGCGGGCCGGGCCGTCGCGACCCCGATACCGCACCTACCCCCGGAAACGGCGCAGCCGCGCAGCACTTTCGCGGATCAGGCTACAGCACATATGGTGAAGACGATGCAGAGGAGCGCACAGATAAACCAGTGAGCGGAAAACCAGGCAGCGGAAAAATTGTTACACCAAGGAACCAGGGGCCTTCAACCCGTCCCTAAAAACAAAGACCTATGAAAAAATTGACACTTGCCGTCTTATGCGGTATTTTCTTTCTTGCCCAGGCCTGCAATTCAGACCAGGTAAATAAAGGCGCCAACGGCAGCGGCACTGCCGACTCGCTCAGACAGGATACAGCCGCAGGCACCCAGCCCGGTGAAATGAATCAGCAGCTTGACACACCCTCGGGCACAAACGTGAAAGATACAGGCTCTGTTCTTACCGACAGTACGATCAAGAAATAAGACACCGGCATCAACCGGAAGAGCAAATGCCGGTAATTCTGAACTAAATCGCTGTTGCGCTGTTACGCATACACTAAATCATTTACTTATGGAAACGAACGAGCAAAATTTTGAACAGGAGGAACCTTTAAAAGAAGGGGAGACAAATGAGTCGCCGGAAAATGCCTCAGACCTGGCTGGTGTAGCCTCAGGAAATATGGACGACCCGTCCGAGGAAGAAGGCGAAGACAGTCCTGAACGCACCGAGGTCCCCGAGCCGAACCCGGGATCCACGAACGGGCCGCAGGGTGATCATTCTGATGAGTTTGATCCCAACGAGCTCAATACTGACCGAAACGGCGACGACCGCCATAAATAACCAAAGACCGCCGGAATACTTCCGGCGGTCTTCGCGTTTTAATGCATCTGGTGCTTGTTAAGTGCCGAGTCGACCTGGTCTGTAATTACAAACTGCCTGATTTCGCCATGTTCCCATGCATTCGCTCCGGGCAGGATCTTTGGCGAAGGAATATCCTTTCTTTTCTCTTTAATTTCTGCAGTATTTACGTTGAATCTTGCATCGCGGTCTTTTACAAGCCGTTCATGAAGCTGCCCGTCTTTGGTAAAACCCATCATGATCATAGGTGCACCTACAGGCAGGTCACGGGCCTGATCGGTATGCCAGGTGTGAATGGTCTTTCCATACGTAGACACCAGTTTTTCCATCAACTCATGTTCCGCTTTTTGCGGAATGCCGGGGGCGATCAATGATCCTGATTTGACCTCGTGCACATGGCTGTGCCAGAGTTTTTTTTCTTCTTCCGGCAGCGTTTTAAAGAGCCGTTCGGTGACAATGTACTCGACACCCATAATTTTTGCATCCCTTGTATTGCCATCGAAGATGATAGCCTGGTAGAGGTCAGCACTCAGCTGCGTAACGTAATGGTGAGCTTCCATCTGCGCATTGATGTTGCCATTGTAAAAGTGAAAGCCATCCAGGTAAGCGCTCACGGCATTCAGCGGGGCCTTATCCTGAAGCACATCTGCACCCGCGTTCAGCACCTTATCTTTCCCGGTTTTCTCACCGCCCGCTTCCCCCACTTTTGAGTCCGAGTTTTTTGAAGTGCAGGCTGAGAGTGTAATTGCTGAGATGAGCGCGATCCGTCCTGCATTGCGCAGCCGTGTTCCTTTCAATATCTGATTTTTCATATCTGTTTTTAGGGGTAACGCCCGCCGTCGTTCGGAGGTTTAGCCGAACCGGATGTGCGGCTCATAAATATTTGTAAATGCTGCGATTCAGGTCGAATAAAGCATGCCTGCAGGGAAATCAGGTAAAAGCCGCAACGACTTGGGGTACTTAACCCTTAAACTTTCGGCTTCGGCGGCGGGTTTATAAACTGTCTTGCTGTATTGTCCTGCAAGCTGCTTCGGTTTGCTCATTACAGCGGCTAACATTTAACCTATGAAAATCATGGCACAAATTCGTCTTAAAACAGTCCTGATGCTCTTATCTGCCATTCTGGTTTTTGGCTGCGGATCGGATGCAAAACCAGGGAACGATGATCCGACCTCAACACCAGTGAACTCTGATCCTGGAAGTGGTGTTGTTAAGGGGTCAGACGAGAAAAAATCAGACACAACGACTACCGACTCAGCAAAGAATCAATCAAAACCGAATTAAGGCACGTGCACTAAAACAAAACAGTATGAAAGCAATGGATTATAGAGGGCCCTTCCGGGTCCGGGTATCCGACAAACCCATTCCGGGAATTCAGCATCCTGAGGATGCGATCGTAAAAGTAACGCACAGCTGTATCTGCGGCTCAGACCTGCATCTCTATCATGGTCTGGTACCAGACACCCGTGTTGGTTCTACTTTTGGTCATGAGTTTGTCGGCATCGTGGAAGAAATTGGTCCGGAGGTAACCGAAGTAAAAGTCGGCGACCGGGTGCTTGTGCCTTTTAACATCGCCTGCGGAAAATGTGCTTTTTGTAAACAGGAGCTCTATGGAAACTGTCATGAATCGAACCCGTCTGCTACGGCGGTGGGTGGCATCTTTGGTTATTCGCATACGGCGGGCGGCTTTGACGGCGGTCAGGCCGAATATGTACGTGTGCCTTATGCTAATTTCGGGCCGACGATCATTCCTGCAGAGATGGATGTTGAAGATGCCCTGTTGCTGACTGATGTGGTGCCGACGGGGTACCAGGCCGCAGAAATGGGCGGGATCCAGGAGGGCGATACCGTTGTGGTGTTCGGTGCCGGTCCCGTAGGGATTATGGCCGCAAGATGTGCCTGGCTGTTTGGCGCAGCGCGTGTCATCGTGATCGATCATCTTGAATACCGGCTTGACTTTGTGAGAAAATACGCGCATTGCGAAGCCTATAATT
Organism: Pedobacter sp. SYP-B3415; assembly: GCF_004138205.1. Classification (GTDB taxonomy): domain Bacteria; phylum Bacteroidota; class Bacteroidia; order Sphingobacteriales; family Sphingobacteriaceae; genus Pedobacter. The sequence goes on along the minus strand of NZ_RXNQ01000031.1, from coordinate 312,967 downwards.
TCAAATCGCTCGTAGACCCCGTTTTATTTATAAAAAAGACCACCGACTGGCTGGGCGCCGATGTTTGTATCGATGCGGTGGGCGGCGATGCGGCCGGCGATGCCATGCAAACCATAACCGGCAGAAAACTTATGCTCCAGGCGGGGTCGGCTACGGCTTTACACTGGGCAATTAATGCCGTAAAAAAGGGAGGAATTATTTCTGTTGTTGGTGTTTACGGTCCTACAGACAACCTGGTGCCAATTGGCAACGTGGTAAACAAAGGTCTGACTATTCGAGCCAACCAGGCCTCGGTTAAACGGCTGTTACCAAGGTTAATCGACCACGTGCTGGCCGGTCGTCTCAATCCGAAAGAAATCATTACACACCGTTTGCCGCTAAGCGAAGCAGCTGATGCTTATCGTATTTTCTCTGCGAAACTGGACAATTGTATCAAACCCGTATTGCTGCCATCGGCATAATCTGATCAATCATGGAAGAACTTAAAAATAACTATAAACTGATTCCGGGCTGGGGTATAGACGCCGACCCTAAAGACAAGCCTAACTACCCGATTAAGAAGTGGACAGGTGATGACCATAAACGGATTAACTGGGAGCGTCCAACGCTGCAGCAAAGCTCGGTCGAGGTACTGCACTCAAACGAGCGACCATCAAAAAGTGCGGTGTACGGAACGGTATTGCCGCCGGCGGGACTAAGCGGACAGATCAGGCGGTATGCCTTCCGCTTTAGTGAAGATAAATACGCACATTGGCTGCCCCTGCTGCTGGCTGACCGTGTGAACATGGTCGAAGGTCTTATCCAGGACTTTGCCTCGAGCAAAATCCCCAACATTTGGAAAGAAAGAGGTTTTGCCGCAGACTGGAAATATGACCGGAGCGGTATGATCCGCAGAATGGCCGGTGTTGCCTGTGCAGCACTCGTGGTTTATGCCATGCTCAAATCCAAAAAGAGAAAGTAAACCCCGGCTGCGATTCCGGCGAGGGTCGCGCCGAAAAAACAAAGACACGAACCAATCGAATGTCTAGAAATATGCCCGGGGGTCTTTTTGCCGCCCGGGCATATTCTGTTTTATACCTCCTGAATATCAAAACTCCGTTCAGAAACATCAACGCACTATGTTCAGTCTAAAAGATGAGTATTCGCGTTTTGCCGCCATGCCGCAGAATGTGCGGGTGTTGCTGCGAACCAACCTGATCTATGCCGCCGCGCTGCCGCTTATTGAGCTTTTTATCGGCACATACATTATCAGAAGCTCACGCGATATGAGCCTGGTTATGGTTTTCCAGCTTGCACAGGGCGCGGGCATTCCGGTTACCTTTCTGGCAAACGGGTTTCTGCTGAGATATGTTTCAATTGCCCGCCTGTATGGTGTCGGGATGGTGCTCAGCGGAATAGCTATGGCACTGGTTATGGCTTGGGGTAACTTATCGCTTAAAGGCATTGCTTTGATGGGTTTTATCATGGGTCTTGCTTACGGCTTTTTTTGGGCAAACCGGGTGCTGCTTGCGCTTTCAAGCACACGCGATGATAACCGTAATTATTATTATGGCCTGGAATCACTGTTCTTTACGTTTGCGGCAATTGTGATGCCCGTGCTGGCCGGATACTTTTTGTCATCTGCCTCGGCTTACAACTGGCTTGGCGATAATTTGTCGAATGCCTACTATGCGCTCGCCGGAGTGGTGATCGTGCTGACAATCATTGCAAGCTTTAGCCTGCGAAAGGGCAGGTATCAGAACCCTCAGTTTGCACCTTTTCTGTTCTTCAATTTTCATCGCCTCTGGCGGAAGATGTTGTTTCTCGCAGGAATCAAAGGGCTGGCGCAGGGTTTTATTATTGCAGCTCCGGTCATGCTGGTGATGCGGCTGCTGGGTAATGAAGGCGATGTGGGCATCATTCAATCAGTCGGCTCCGCGTTGTCGGCCATTCTGATTTATTCGGTAGGTAAGCGTACAGCACCGCGGCACCGCCCGTACATTCTGATGGCCTCCATCTTATTATTTTTAACCGGCTCGCTGATTAATGCCGCTTTTTTCAATGCCATGAGTACGGTTGTTTTCGTTGCCTGCCTCGTTTTCTCGCGACCGCTGCTCGATCTGGCTTATTTTCCTATTCAGCTTGGCGTAATCGAGTGTGTTGCCAGACGTGAGGGCCGTAGCCAGTTTGCCTATATCTTTTCACATGAGCTTGGAACCTTCGGTGGACGCCTTTGCGGCTGTCTTATATTTATTCTTGCAGCCCGTTACATGAGTGAAGATATAGCCCTGCGCTTTGCGCTGCCTGCAGTTGCTTTACTCCAACTCCTGGCCGTAAAGGCGGCGCGTTCGGTGCTCGAAGATCCTGAATGGTGCGAGGCGCGGGAGAATGCGGCGTTACAGGCTCCCGCTTTACAGGAACCTGCCGAGCTCGCATAGGCAGGATCAGATATCCGTTAATGTTTTGTAATCACGGCGGTTGTCCAGTTGTCGCGCTGGCAGACCTCGCAGACCGCCGGTTGCTGGTCGGCATTGTAAACCTTGCCGCAGCTCCAGCAGCATACCTTGTCGTCTGCTGCTTCGGTCACCTCTTCCGAGAACGCTTTGTCCCAGTCAGGCAGGGTGGTTAGTCCCGGTATGGGCTCGTCTCTTTTAACGAGGCTGAACATGCCGCCCGCTTCGAGATAAAGGCGGCTTACCTGTCCCAAATGATAAATTTCGCTTGAGCGGAGCTGCGCACACAAACGCTCGCGGGAAATCCTGGACTCAACCATCTCTTCGCACACCATTACCCCATCGCGTACAAGCACATTAAAATCGTCCTGGCTCAGCGTTTCAAATTTTGGCCTCCTGAGCGACCATTTTGCAATCAGCATCTGCCAGGCTACGATGACAACGGCAACGATCAGCCCCGGCAGTACACCACGCTCAGGGTTCATCAGCGGCACACCGATGGCTGCAGCGAGTGATGAGACGGCTGCCATCTCGTTACGGCTAAGCTGCGATGACATGCGTTTGCCCATCAGGCGCATAGCCAGAATCAGCATAAAGAAAATAAAGGCACTTCTCAGAATGACTTCGAGGTAAAACATCCCGGGCACTTCGCCGAGAAAAAGGCGTTTGGGGTCAAAAAGTTCGAGCTCTTTCATGGCTTAACGGCAGGTTCAAATGTTGAGTTGTTACAGTTCCGACAAGTTTGGGTATAGGTGTGCGGCTCACCGGAAGGGGCGCCGCAGGCTTTGCAGACCATCAGGTTTTTATCCACGTGCAGCTGCCCGTCCGGTTTTTCCCGGTCTGGAAATACCGATAGCCCCGGGGAAGGTTCTACAGCATGATAGACGGAAAAGAGCCCGCATGCTTCTATATACAGGCGCGAGACCTCGCCCAGCTGTTTGATGTTCTTTTGACGCAGAACTGCGAATACCTGTTGTTGGGTAATGTATTCGCTTTGCATAGTTGAAACATCGATAATACCATTTTTGATCAGCACCTTTTCCGTCCCCTGGGTTATTTCTTCAATTTTCGGACTTCGAATGCCGGCCAGGGTGAACCAGCGTTGCAGTGCAAGCATACATAACAATACAAGCAGGCCCTGAAGGATACCTTTATCCGGCACCTGCATAGGCAGCGAGACAATGGCACCGAGCGTGAGCATGACGGCCAGTTCTGATATGGTAAGCTGCCCGCCCATCCGTTTGCCCATAAGTCTGAGTACGGCCAGCAGTAAGATGTAGGTAATTGCCGTTCTGACCACAACTTCGATAAGAAATTCTGGTGGCGTGTCTCCGAAAAGGAAGCCGGTTAGTCCACCGGGCCCTGTAGATTGTCCGCTTGATTGCATGTTATGTGATATATGGATTGTTAACGTAAGTGATACTCATCTTTATAAACAGCCAGCTGTTGTTTAAGCGCTTTTCTGGGCAGGTGTATCCGTGTTTTCACTGTTCCGATCGGCACGCCAAGCCGTTCAGCGATTTCGTGATATTTATAACCCTGAAAATGCCATAAAAAGGCGAGCCGGCTGATTTTTGAGAGCTGACCAAATGCCAGCCTCACGTCTTCACGCACAAATTTCCAGTTGGCATCATTTTCAAACGCTGTTCCGGCCAGTGAAACATCGCTCAGATCTTCGCACTGCTGGATCAGGTTGTTCTGGCGCGCACGTGTCCTGTACGAATTGATGAACGTATTTTTCATGATTGTAAATAACCAGGCACGCAGGTTGGTGCCAGGATCATACCGCTGTTCGTTGCCGATGGCCTTAATCATGGTCTCCTGCACAAGATCTTCGCTGTCTTCGATGTTATGGGTGAATTTCATGGCGAAGGCCCGCAACACGCTCATATGCGAGCAGACCATTTTCTCAAATAGAGGGGTTGTGTTCATAAGCTTGATATAGATGATTGCTGCAACAGTGCATAACTTATGGTGTACAAAACACAGGCCCGGCAGGCCATTTAAACGGAGTTTCCGTAATAATCCGATCCAAATCTGGTACCCAAATCGCGGGCCGCGGACTGTTACCCGGAGCGCTGCGAAAAAATCCCGGATTTTGTTCGCAAGGCCGCAGTTTTGCGAAGCCGACTGCCGGGCTTGTACAGATTTAACAGAGTCTAAGTGAGATGTGATGGAGTAGTTCGCGCGGTCAAGACCTGCGGACTGGCAGACGTTACTAAAAATGGAAAAAGACAGCATACACGTGTGTCGCATATTCCCTGCATTGCCGCTCAGTCGCCAACATCTTATGTATAACATCATCTGCATAATAAACACAGGTAGTGTTTCATAAGTTGCAGGGTAACTACCTGTTATGAGAGGTCTTATACTTGTTTTGCTCTTAGCAAGTACGGGTTCATAAACGATGTAGCAAAGCGCAACCCTGCGCTTTAAGAATTTTTGGCAAATTGCGGCCGCTTGACAAACATACCGGAACGGGAGTGGTTATAGGATAACAGAACGCCGGCCGGTCCGGTGGCTTAAAATTAAACCTGACTATGATAAAAATCCTTCTTGCAGAAGACCATTGGGTTGTGCGTGAAGGGCTTAAAGCCCTGATTGAAGATATTTCCGAATTTGAGGTAATCGGACAGGCCTCTAACGGCCTTGAGGCTTTGACGCTGCTTGAAGGGGGCACGCAGCCGGATGTTTTGCTAACCGATCTTTACATGCCTGAAATGAACGGCATTGAACTTTCCAGGGCAGTGGTTGGCACATACCCCCAGATTAAGATCATTTTCCTTTCCATGCTGGACAGTGAGCAACATCTTATTGATGCACTGCGCAGCGGGGCAAGCGGCTACCTGCTAAAAAACTCTTCACTTAACGAGCTTGAGTTTGCTATTCGTCACGTCTGCAACGGAAACCGGTACGTAAGCGCAGAACTGACTACGCATTTGATCGAGCGGCTGCTCAAAGGCTCTTTTGCGCAGACAAACAACAATCCCGGTATTGAGTTTTCTGAGCGGGAACTTGAGGTGCTTGCCATGATCGGCGACGGTCGAACAAACTCTGAAATGGCCGATTCGCTGTTTCTAAGCCGCCGTACGGTTGAAGGGCACCGCCAGAGCCTGCTCGACAAAACCGGCTGCCGCAATACACCCAGCCTGATCCGGTTTGCTTTACTGAACGGGTACCTGAGTTAAGCCTTAGCCCGGCGGCGTTTAACTTTTCGCACCGGTAAACCCATAACATCCTGATATGCATTATTCTATACACACAACCGGGAAACGGATCCTTTACTTTGCGCTGTGCATCACGCTGTTATCAGGCTGTAAACAAAAGGAACATCCGGCAGGCACACCAGTCGGCGGCCTTCATGATCCGGTCATTTATGCGCTGGAAATAAAAACCTTTCAGGACAGCGATGGCGACGGCACAGGGGACATCAGAGGTCTTATCAACAGGCTTGGCTACCTTAATTCGCTAGGTATCAACGTGATCTGGCTGGCCCCGTTTCAGCCTTCGCCTGGGCAGGATGATGGTTATGATCCCTCAGACCATTACGGCATAGACAAGAAATTTGGAACCCCTGCCGACCTGCAGGAATTTTTGTCAAAAGCGCATGCCAGAAAGATGCGTGTCATCATGGACCTGGTGCTTAATCATACCTCAACAGAACATCCCTGGTTTAAAGCGGCGCAGCGCGATCCGCAGTCAAAATTCCGGGACTGGTATGTCTTTTCGAAAACACGCCCTGAAGATGCAGAAGAAGGCATGGTTTTTCCCGGCGTTCAGAAAGAAACCTGGACACTCGACCCTGTCAGCAAGCTGTACTATTTTCATCGTTTTTACAGGTTCCAGGCAGATCTGAATTATGAAAACCCTGAAGTTGTCAAAACTGCAGAACACATTGTGCAGTACTGGCTCAAACAGGGTATGGACGGATTCAGGCTGGACGCAGTGCCGTTTATCATTGATGTGCCGCGTACAGGAGCTGAAGACCCGGAACATCTCTTTCCGGTTCTGGACCGGCTGGTGCAGGCTGCGAAGAAAGTTAAACCAGACGCGATCCTTCTTGCTGAAGCAAACGTAACGGCAGAAGAAAACCAGGATTACTTTGGCGAGCAGGGGCAACGCATGAATGTCATGTTCAACTTTTACGCAAATCAGAATCTCTTTTATGCTTTTACGCGTAACCGCGTGGCCCCGTTTTTGAAGGCTATGGAAAAGTTCAGACAAAAACCTCCGGGTACTGAATGGGCCTATTTTCTGCGCAATCATGATGAGATAGATCTGGGCAGGTTAACGAACTGGGAGCGTAACCAGGTGTACGAAAAGTTCGGTCCGGCTAAAACCATGCAGCTCTATGACCGGGGCATACGAAGGCGGCTAAGTCCCATGCTTCGAAATCCGAAACTGATCGCTATGTCTTACAGCCTCTTATTTTCCCTACCGGGGAAACCCGTACTGCGGTATGGGGAAGAGATTGGCATGGGCGATGACCTGAGCCTTAAAGAGCGTCTCGCCGTGCGCACTCCCATGCAGTGGAACCAGCGTGAACATGCCGGCTTTACAAGCGCAGACTCGGCAGTGAGGCCAGTCATAAGCTCAGGAGCATATAATTATCATAAAATCAACGTTAAAAAGCAGCTTAACGAAAGAACCTCTTTATTAAATAACATAAGGAAAATGATTTTATTCAGGAAAAAGTATGCTGAGTTCTTTCGTGAGGAATGGGAGGGAGAAACACTCGGTTCAGGTAAGGTGCTGATTCTGCGTTATAAGAAAAACGGTAACAACCTGATTACGCTGCATAACTTTTCACCCGATTCTGTACGGGTCCGGATACCTGAGAATGTTGATGGTTCTGAGAAAAACGGGCTTGTTTATTCATTACCGTCGGCAAAACTGGGCTCCGATGGCCGGATTGAACTTTCCCCATACGGCGCAGCCTGGCTTTTTACAGCAGATAAAAAACGTTAAGTTGTCCTTTCAGCTTTCAGTAATTTCCACGCGGATTGTGGTTCCCGACGCACCGACCGGGGTAATGCTCATTTTTCCGTCATACAGACCGATGCGGCTGTTGATGCCGTCAAGACCGGTGCCAGCCATGAGCGTATCCGACTGGTCGGCCAGCAGGGCGCTGCCGTTGTCGGTCACACTGATCTCAATTTTATGACCGCTTTGTTTTAGCAGAATATCGATGCGGCTGGGCTGCGTGTGTTTAATAGAGTTATTAACAAGTTCCTGCACAATCCTGAAAACGTTGGCTTCTACGGCAGGAGATATGCGGTTCGCGAAACCAACAGTTCTGCTTTCTATACGCAGGGCTGAATTTGAGAACCGGGTAGCCAGTTCGTCAAGCGCGGCCGGCAGTCCGAAATCTAATAATATTGATGGCGCCAGTTCGAAAGAAATGTTTCTGGTAATTTTGATCGCATCCCGCATCAGTTCGCTGATCTCTTTCATTGCGGTCTCAGATCGCTGGTTATTTATCTGCGTAATCTTGATTTGAATGCCATACAGGAGCTGGCTTACCGTGTCATGAAGCGCCGAACTGATACGGTTGCGTTCTTTTTCTTCGGCCAGGTGACGGGCAATAACCAGTGCGCGCTGGTGTTCTGCCGCCAGCCGGTCTTCATTATCCTGTCTCAGTTTCCGCTCAGTGATATCTGTCATGATTCCACTCAGAATCCGGCGGCCATCCATCGTTTCCTTCATGCTTCCGCGTATCCAGATAAAGCGCGCGGCCTGGCCGGGACAGGCGAACCGGTATGTAGCATCTACAGGCCGGTCAAAAAAAGCCGACCGGAAGTCTTCAGAGAAGCGTTCACGGTCTGCAGGGCCGACCAGTTCACGTATTGCTGCAAAGCGGTAATCGCGGTGCCCGGTGCCGAGCATGTCTTCGATTACAGCATCAAGCGAAAATACCATGTCTGTCTGGCTTAACTCCCAGGCGCCTGAGCCAGATGCATCGAGCGCGAGCGAAAGGCGATGACTTGCTTTCATGAGATCCTGCTTAACCTGCATGGTGTTTGTAATGTCTGTGAACGCGATGTAACACTGATCGGCCGCTTTGACGAAAATACCTTCAGCATGCACATGCACCTGTTCGTCACCGTTGGACAGCCTTAAATGACAGTTTTCCTGCAAAGCAGATGAAAGAATCCGTCTGAAAAACGTATAATAGGTATCGCGGTCGTCTTCGGCGATGAGGGCATAAAGTGACTTACCTGTCAAGCTGTGTTTCCCTGATTTAAAAAGCGCTGCCGCCGCACTATTTAATTCAATGATGTATCCTTTCGTGTCTGTAATGAGATAACCGATGGGGGCAAGGTCATAAATGCCAGAAAACCGCAGACGCTGCCATTCAAGCTGCTCATTTACATGAATCAGCTCGTCATTCTGCATTTCCAGTTCCATCTGGTAGGTTTGAAGCTCCTGAAACATGCGGGCAAAAGTCTGCTGATCGATTGTACCGGGATCAGGTAAAATTTTGTTCAGCAATGAAAGCGTTTCCGACTGAAGCCGGTCTAACTTTTCCTGGCCAGTATTTTTTTTATCGTCATTCACGGGGCACCTCCTCTATCGTTATCACAAAAAATATCGGGGTCGAATCATCGCTGAAGAAAGGCATCACCGTTAACATAAACGAAGTTGCTGCCATTTCGATCCTTATTTTGGCTGGTGCTTTCAACTGCCCCAGTTCTGAAATTATCGGGGCAGCATCAACCCCTGAAAAGTTATTCTTCAGGAAGGTCTCAAATTTTTGGCCAGTTTGTATCCGGCCATGTGATAATTTCGTCAGTGACGTATTTTCAGATTGTATATTTAACCTGGCGTCGAGTACGGCTGCCGGGAGACTGAGATTAGTCGCAAGCGATTGGGCATATTCCCGGACAGCGTCGATCTTGATCTCCATTTTTTTGTAAGAGGTAATCGCGGTAAAGGCTATCACAGCCCCCGAAATAAAATTGTCGGTAGTGCGGTAGGGCATGATCCTGACCCTGTACCACTCGTGGCTGCGGGTCTTGATCTCAATCTCACGCGTGTTGAGCCTGTCAATTACTTCCTTTGTCGTTTCCTCAAGCGGCGCATAATCAAAGTTTGCTACCAGGTCTGACAAGGGTCTGCCGATATCTGCCGGTATGATACTGAACAAAGTTTTGATCTGTGGCGTAAACCGCAGAATTTCCAGGTCGTTGTTCAGAAAGATGGTGCCGATCTCTGTCGAATCGAGCAGGTTTTTCATATCATTATTCAGGCGTCCAAGCTCTTCGGCCTTAGACTGATACTGAATATTCACCGTCATCAGCTCCTCGTTGAGCGATTGCATTTCCTCTTTGGTTGTCAGCGATTCCTCGTTGGTGCTTTGCAGTTCTTCATTGGTACTTTGCAGTTCCTCATTCGTTGATTTTAACTCTTCGAGCGATGTTTCCATCTGCTCTATGGTACTGTGTAGTTGCTGCTTTGTATAAACCAGCTCTTTCTCCATTTCTTCTATTTCCTGGCGGTTGGATTGGGCCGAACGGGCAGACCTGCGGGCTGCTTTTTTCATCACACCCATGTCTTCGACAACCAGCATAATGAGGCCGCGCATCTCTGAATCTTCAAGCGGGCTTGCATTTAACCGCAGTAAACGAATCTGATCACCTTCCTTTGTTTTGACATCGCTGATGGTGACAAGCCCGCGCTGGGTAATAGCCTGATGAATCACGTTTCCCAATACGTAGCGCAAATCTTCACGTGCCATCTTGTGGATGTTCATGACAGCTTCGCCACGGGGCAGCTGCAAAAAGTTTCCGGGTTTGCCGCTGCTGTACAAGATGTCGCCCCGGTCGTTTATTAGAATCGCAGTAGGAGTGAAGTGTTCAAGCACGATCTTGTTAAAAGATTCTGCCACTGAATTCTTCTTTGATCTGTTTTCTGTTTCCTCACTACGGGCTACACTCACCACCGGTCGGGCAACCTGAAACGGAAAGTCGATCATTTTATTCATGGCCGAACTGCCTTCTTTGCGCTCAAAGATTTTCCATTTCGGGTCTGAGGCAACAAAGAGTTCCGTGAAACCACCAATGGTTTCGGCCGGGCCCATGAACATGATCCCCCTGTTGTTAAGCGAATAATGAAAGATCGGCATAATCTTTCGCTGCAGTTCGCTGGTCAGGTAGATCATCACGTTGCGGCAGCATAACAGGTCTAGCCAGGTAAAAGGCGCGTCTTTGATCAGGTTGTGCTGGGCAAAAACGATCATTTCGCGTAATTCTTTTTTAACCCGGTAACCTTCATCCTCCTTGATAAAAAAACGCTGCAGCCTTTCTTCAGATACATCGGCAATGATGTTGCCGTGGTAACTGCCCAGCCGGGCCTGCTCAACGGCGTTGCTGTCAAGATCGGTAGCAAAGATCTGAATTTTTGGAGGCTTTTCCTTTCGTTTGGCTTCTGTACACTCCATCAGGAGCATAGCTACTGAATACGCTTCTTCACCGGTCGAGCATCCGGCTATCCATGCACGAACCGGTTCGCCGGGTTTCTTTTCCGCGAGCAGTGTTTCAATCTTTTTTTTCAGCGAATCGAATGCAGCGCCGTCGCGGAAAAATTTCGTAACGCCGATCAGCAGTTCGTTAAAGAGTGTATCGATTTCAATCGGATTTTCGCGGAGGTAAGTAACATAGTGAACGTAATCAGGCAACTGGTGGAAAGCAACACGCCTGTCAATCCGCCTGATGATGGTGCTTTTTTTATAAAGTGAAAAGTCATGACCGGTGTGCGAGCGCAGCAGCATCAGGATCTTCTGCACTGAGGTGCTGTTTCTGATCTCGGTTCTGGCCTGCTCCGAAGGCTCTTCTGCCAGAACAGGATGATTGATGTATTGAATCAGCTTCAGCGGCATTTCGTCCGGCGAGAGCACATAATCAACTAAATTGGTGCCAATGGCAGCGTTGGGCATACTGCTGTACTGGGCGCCTTCGGGGTCCTCGACCATCACGATGCCCAGCTTTTCCTTGATCATCCGTACACCCGTTTCGCCGTCTGAACCCATGCCTGACAAGATGATACCAACCGCCCGGTTCCATTGATCGTCTGCAAGGCTCTGTAGGAAATAGTCGATAGGTTGCCGGTAACCATTTGGTTTGCTGATGTTTAAAAGAAGTAGTTTTCTGTTGTGTATACCCAGATCTTTATCAGGCGGAATCACATAAACGTGATCAGGCTCAACCTGAGCGCCGTCGGCAGCTTCAAGCACCGGCATGGCGGTAAAACTTTTAAAAACTTCAGAAATCTTGCCGATGTGATTGGGCGAGAGATGCATAATGATGACAAATGCCATCCCGCTATCAGCCGGCATATGCGTAAAGAAACGCTCAAGTGAGGAAAATGCACCGGCAGAGCCGCCGATTGCTACGATAGGAAAGGATTTGGTTTTAGGCATTTTGGCCGATCCCTCCTGGTTGCTTTTGTGTGTTTTTTTTGTCACGTGCGCTGATTCAGTATTTACTTACAGTTGTAAAGCTAGTGATAAATGGATTGTGGTCACAACAATACGCGCACGAGAAAAATATTCAGGTTTTTAACTTCCGAATGGTTACGAAAATGTGCGTTCTAGGGCGTACTTTTTGACAGCGGCAGCCGGATAAATACCCGGGTACCTGTCCGTTCCGGATTAGCAATTTTGAAAGTTCCTGATAGCAGTCGAACTTTTCCGGCTATCGATTTAAGCCCAATGCCACCATTGCCTGGCGTAGTACCCATGCCTTTGCCATTGTCGGTAACGCGCAGTTGCATGCTTTCCTCGTCAATTTCTATACTCACCTGGGCGTGGCTCGCCTGAGCATGTTTTATCACATTTGTAACAAGTTCCTGAAGCATGCGGTAAACAGCTACGAGTAAAAACTTATCAGCGTGTTCCTCCTGTCCGAAAAAACTGCATTCAAACCGTGTGGTTCCGCTCAGTTGTTCACACATCTTTTCGGCAGCGAAGAAAAGTCCATGCGCCTCAAGAGCCGCAGGTACGAGTTCGTGCGCAATTCGTCTTGTTTCGTTGATGGCACTGGTCACAATTTCTTCAAGCTGCTGTTTTTCTTCGCCAAAACGTTCAGGATCCCGGGCCGCCTTTTTTGCGTTTATGCGGGCTATGCCAATCTTGATTCCATACAACAACTGGCCCAGACCATTGTGCAGGTTCTCAGAGAGACGTCTCCGTTCGTCTTCCTGGTTCTTGACCGTCATTTGGAAAATCTGTCGCTGCTGTTGTTTTTCGAGCGCCTGCATCTTTTCCTGGATTTTCTTTGACCTGGTTATATCCATGTCGACACCCAGGATCTTGACCGGCCAGCCTTTTTTACTTCGCATGAGCTTGGCTTTCACCAGAATGGTCTTTTTCCTGTTCCCGGCACGTATCTCCAGCGTTTCTGTAAAATCCCGCTGCCCAGCAACAATAGCAGCAGCAATTCGGCTTGCCGTCTCATTACCTGTTGTACTCGAAAAACGTATGTAAATGCCGGGGTCAATACGCTCGCTTCGAGCCGCCTTGAATATTCGGTACATACCCTCAGACCAGCTTAGGCTACCTGAAATCAGATCGTATTCCCATGAACCAAAGTCGGCTACGCGCTCTGAGTGTGATAACAGCGCATAGTTTTTAATCCGTTCCTCTTCGGCTAGTTTATGCTGCGTTACGTCGATGTTTGTTGCCACAAGTCCGTCTCCCAGTTTCACGAAACTGCAGGAAAACCACTTGTTGAACTGTTCATAGGGATAGTAGTATTCCAGCTTTTCTGATTTTCCGGTTTCGAGCACGCGGACCATGGTGTCAAAAATGCCGGCGGCTTTGATACCGGGATACTCCTGCGCATATAATTTGCCGATCAGGTCCTTTCTTCCCGTCTCCCTCTCCAGTTCCTTGTTGGTGAAAATGATTTCAAAATCCTCAACCTTGCCTTCAGCAGTACGGCGGCATTTCAGCATAGAAATCTGAACAAGACTGGTATCGAATATGGCCTGCAAAAGTTTTGGGTTAGAAAGCGCGGCCTCAGCCTGTGGCGGGGTGTTCTTTACTGCTGCGCCGGTGCAGCTAAGCATCCAGCCCATGGTACATGGTTTAAGGGTACAGGTGTCCAGCCCGGCTATCGTGACAATAAATTCCTGTGTATGACCCGCAACCATTGCAAGCAATCGCTCAGCTTCGCGCCCGGAAAGCAGCGTGAGCAACGGCGTGCCTTCAATTTTTGAACGCGATTTACCAATGGCAGCGCAGAATGGGTTGTTTACATATCTGATTACAAACGTATCATCCAGCAAACAACAGGGCTGGGCGATCGCATCAAGCAGATCGGCAGCAAGCGGCATGGTCTCGCCTTCTGAAATCGTCGTTAAATCTGCAGACATGTATCGGTGGTTTAATATACAACCCGGATATTCCTGAGTTGTTTGGGCTGAGTAAAGATATTCAATGCAGCAGTATTCATGAACGAATCAGGTAAACCCCTGGGCTTTGCGTATTTCGTGCGTTCATAATCAGTAATTTCCGAACAGTTCTGCGGTTTATTTTGGCCTACTTTTGCTCATCTAATGTATAGTGATATGGAACTGCAAAATGGGAAAGCGGATCACCGGCCGAGAATCCTGCTTGTTGAAGACGATCCGGCACTTGCAGAAATTCTTGAACAGCTGTTTACCGAAGAGGGATTTTATTTTGACTGTCTGCCCGCAACCAGCGATATCATTCCGGTCGTAGAGAAAAAGAATCCCGACATCGTCTTACTCGATCACCTGCTTCCGCTTACCAACGGCGGCGAACTCTGCAGTCAGATTAAACGAATGGAACCGGCGCGGCGCCTGCCGGTCATCATCTATTCAGCGTTCCCCAGGCTGCTGTTGTCTATAGGCGACTATGGCTACGACCGTTTCCTGGAAAAACCTTTTGATCTGAAGGCCCTGTTAAATGAGGTGAACGATGTATTGGCACAACGCGGCAGCCGAACCATTGCAGGGGTCTAACTAATAAGGCGCTACTACCCGGATGCGGTAACTACCTTTTTTTGATGGTTTGTAAACAAAGTGCCGGCCTGCGGTGTGATACTCTAAACAATAACAACCGTCACTATGGAAACACAGAACAACAAACACGAGGAAGGAAAACTCGCGGAAATGATTGAGGATCAGACCGCAAAAATTCCGTCAGACGTCTATCTCTGGGCTGCACTCGGCTCTATGGGTGTCTCGCTGGCTCTGAAATGTATGGGCCATAAACACAATGCACTTTTCATCGGCCAATGGGCTGCACCTTTTCTGCTGCTGGGTATCTACAACAAGATTGTCAAAACCCAGGGTCACGATTAAAACTTTCCGGCGCGCGCCTTTCCGGCCGCGCCTTTTTTCCGGCTGCTAAGACGGCTTCTCTTTCAACCTTCATTTTCATTTTTGCCCCTGCAGTGTCTGCTGGTTGCCATCCGGTGTGCGGAATGCGCGGGCCATCGAAACAATTACCTGAACACACGTGGTTACTACGGCATTTCCCACCCTGTTAAGTACGCAAATGTCGGTTTACGTGCTGTCGGGGCCGTTTTTGAAAAAAATAGCCCTTAGCTCGAACGAAACGTTCCCAATGGTTAAATGTTCCTATGATGGTTTTAATATCCTACATATGAAAAAGCAAAATGGTGCCGAGCAGAGCCCTGCGGGCGATGCGCACGAAAACGAGTCAAAACGCTCCTGGAATGATCCGCTGAACGGACCCGAAGATGCCGCCGGCTATAGCAGCCGCACACCGGAAGAAGGCAGAACACCATCTGATGACGAGACCGAACGGGAACCGGAATCGGGTGATAAACTCGAAGGACCGGAAGATGATTCAGGTCCCAACCAGCAGGGTTTTGACGTGGATGAGAGCACCGGAGGTTCGGCACTATGAGGATATTCACCTGGCATATTCATGGGAGTTACCTCTATTACCTGTCTCAGGGGCCATGGGAACTATACATCCCCGTAAATCAGAAAAAAGATGAAGGGTACTATGGCCGGGGCACTACTTTCCCTTTTGGCGCGAACGTTCATGAGATCGATGTAAATGAAGTCCGGGACGCAGACTTTGATTTGATCCTTTACCAAACCGAAAAAAATTACCTCGAAGATCAGTATCAGATTCTCTCAGATGAACAGCGGCAGCTTCCACGCGTATTCCTTGAACATGACCCGCCCTGGCAGCACCCGACAGATGAACGGCATCCTGTTGAAGATCCGGAGGTGACGGTAGTGCACGTTACACACTTTAACGCATTGATGTGGGACAACGGCGGCCGCCCGACCCGCGTAATCCCGCATGGTGTCACTGTGCCTGTACTACTGGTCTCCGAAAAGAAAAACCGCGGCATCGTGGTTATAAACAATTTGTCATCAAGAGGGCGTATGCTTGGCGCTGACATTTTTAGCAGGGTCGCTGCAGAGGTTCCGCTGGATCTGGTGGGCATGGCTACTGAAGACATCGGTCTTGGCGAAGTGCTGCATCCGCAGTTGCCAGCTTTCATTTCTCAATACCGCTTCTTTTTTAACCCGATCCGCTATACCAGTCTCGGACTGAGCATTTGCGAAGCCATGATGTGCGGCTTGCCGGTAGTAGGCCTTGCCACGACCGAACTGGCGACAACAATTGAATCGGGTTACTCGGGCTTTGTACATACCGATATTGATCAGCTTATTGCCAAAATGAAGTTTATGCTTGAATATCCCGAACAGGCCGAGAAGATGGGAGCAAATGCGAGAACCGTTGCCCACGAGAAGTTTTCCATTGACCGCTTCTGTCAGGACTGGAACACCCTCTTCGGTGAATTAATTGAGCGTTATAAAAATCAGACCTGAAATGAAACGAATAGCATTTATTAGCGAACACGCTTCGCCGCTGGCCAGTCTCGGTCATAAAGACGGTGGCGGGCAGAATGTATATGTTGGACAGCTCGCATTACACCTGTCAAAAATGGGATACGCAATCGACATTTATACCCGCTGGGAGGACCCCGCTCTGCCGCAGGTTATTGACATGGGTCCCGGGATAAGAGTGATCCACGTTCAGGCAGGTTCCAAAGAAGTGGTTCCAAAGGAAGAACTGTTTGATCTGATGGACGCTTTCGGATTTGGCATGAGAGATTTTATGCTGCAGGAAAACCTCACGTATGAGCTTGTCCATGCAAACTTCTTTATGTCGGGTATGGTGGCTATGGAGCTGAAAAAAACAATGCATCTTCCGTTCGTGATCACGTTTCATGCGCTGGGAAAGGTTCGGCGCATGCATCAGAAAGATCAGGATCTTTTTCCAGAGGGCAGGCTCGCTGTAGAAGCCGCGCTGGTTAAGAACGCCGATCTTATCATTGCCGAATGCCCGCAGGACCGGGATGATCTTCTGAATTTTTACAATGCAGATCCAGCTAAAATAGAAGTGATACCATGCGGCTTTAATCCTGAGGAATTTTTTCCGATCGATAAAGTTTCGGCGCGCAGCCGGCTTGGTTTTGCAGAAAACGAACGTATTATCCTGCAGCTGGGCAGAATGGTTCCACGCAAAGGCATAGATAATGTGATCCGTGCGCTTCCTCACATAGACTGCACTGAGCCTGTTAAGCTCGTTGTAGTGGGGGGAAACGCCGGCGATGCTGAGATGCTCCGTTTGAAAGGTATCGCCCGCTCGCTGGGCGTGGAAAGCCAGGTCATATTTGAAGGCAGCCGGCAGCGAAAAGAACTTGGCGCCTATTATAATGCTGCCGACGTCTTTGTAACCACACCCTGGTATGAACCATTTGGCATAACACCGCTTGAGTCGATGGCCTGCGGTACACCGGTGGTCGGTGCAAGGGTTGGGGGAATCAAATACACCGTTGAGGATGGTAAGACAGGTTTCCTCGTGCCGGAAAATGACCCGGCCGCGCTGGCAAGACAATTAACCGTATTGCTTTGTGATGAGCCGGCCAGGCTTAGAATGGGAGCAGAAGCGATAAAACGGGTAAACCGGCATTTTACCTGGGGAAAAGTGGCCATGCAAATTGCTGCGGCTTACCAGCGGGTGTTGGAGCCGGCGTTTCTGCACGAAGCGGAAGACGACATTGCAGAGGTCGAAGACGCGCTGTACGAAGCTGCATTGACGTTTTACCGGTCTTCTGCAATGCTTTCATCTGTGGTGGCCGACGCAGCTGCGGTGATGAGCGGGTGCTTACGCCGGGGGGGTAAGATCCTGGTATGCGGCAATGGCGGCAGCGCCGCCGAATCACAACACCTGGCCGCTGAGCTTGTGGGTCGTTTTGAGATTCCCGAGCGCCGGGGGCTGCCGGTCATTTCGCTGACAGCAGATACGGCTATTCTGACCGCCTGGGCAAATGATTTTGGTTACGACCGCGTTTTCGAACGTCAGGTTATGGCCTACGGTCAGCCGGGCGATGTACTTGTTGTGTTAAGCACCAGTGGTAAATCTGCAAACATCACGCTTGCTATGCAGGCGGCGGCAGAAAACGGCATGCAGACCATCGCCTTGCTGGGAAAAGACGGCGGACCGGCTTCGAACCTTGCCGATATTCCCCTGGTTGTTCCCTCAGACAGCACGCAGCGTATCCAGGAGCTCCATCTGCACCTCGTGCATCTGCTTTGCACGCTGGTGGAAAAACATTTGTTTGCCGCCCGTCCGGCACATTTAACCGGCCAGGCTGCACAACCCATCAGGATGATGCCTGTCAAGCTTGCTGCTGAAACAGTGACACAGGAACCTCAAAAACGCCGCTATGGGAGTTAGGCCTGCCATTTTTCTGGATAAAGACGGTACGCTGATCCATGATGTGCCTTATAACGTAGACCCGTCGCTGATCAGGCTGTCTGAACACACCATTGAAGGATTACGGCTGTTTCAGGAATCGGGGTTTGCGCTGATCGTTATTTCCAATCAGTCGGGCGTGGCACGCGGTCTTTTCCCGGTTGAAGCCCTGGAAGGTGTGGAGCGCCGGCTCAGGGAACTGCTGCTGGCAGAAGGCATCTGCCTCGACGACTTTATTTTCTGCCCGCATCATCCGGAAGGGGTAGTACCTGCCTACACCTGCGATTGTGCTTGCCGGAAACCAAAACCCGGCATGATCCTGTTGGCGGCCCGGAGGCACAAGATTGACCTGTCGCGATCGTGGATGATCGGCGATATTCTGGACGATGCAGAGGCCGGAAAGCGCAGCGGCTGCCAGTCGGTCGTGATCAGCAATGGTAACGAAGACCAATGGATTCCCGGGCCTTACCGGGAGCCGGACCTTATTGTTCCGAGTTTGAATGAAGCCGCAAGGATAATTATTGAACAAACTAAACTGTCAAATGAGAAATCTAAAAGAATTCCTGCGTGATTTTGCCGGCCGGCGCGTGCTGGTAGTCGGCGATCTGATGCTGGATATCTATACAACTGGAACGTGCAGGCGCCTGGCTCCCGAGGTCAGCGCACCGGTGCTAAATGCCGATCAACATACCTATTATCTTGGCGGGGCGGCGAATCTCGCCGCAAATGTAGCCGCGCTCGGTGCCAGCGTTTCGATCGCCGGAGTTACCGGTAATGACACTGCTGGCAGGCAGATCCGTGAAATGCTTGTTTCAAGGGGAATCGATGTCCGTATGCTGCGCATGGCAGACGACCGCACAACGATTACAAAGCACCGGTTTTCATCGGGGGGGCAGACCTTTTTGCGTGTTGATGAAGGCTGTGAGCTGCCGCTCGACGGGCATCATGCCGCACATCTGTCTGCCAATTTGAAGCAGGAATGGCCGGATTTCGACGGGATTTTGCTGTCAGACTACGGCAAAGGGTGTTTCGTGCAACCGGTTATTGATCAGATCGCAGCATGCCAGCAGGACAAGTCTCTTTTTTTGGCGGTAGACAGCAAGGAGGCCTGGCGTTTTCGCCCTCTTTGCCCGTCTATGATCAAGCCGAATTTTGAAGAGGCGCAGGTATTGCTGGGCCGCGAAGTGTCTAAGCAGGCCCGCATCACCGAGCTGCAGGCGACAGGAGCGGAGTTACGTGAGCGCACCGGTGCTGAACATGTGTTTCTCACGCTTGACGAGTCGGGATGCATGGTTTTTAGCGGTAATCAGCTTGAGGCAGTGGTGCCCGCCCTCAGGGTGCAAAATCCGCAGGTGAGCGGAGCGGGCGATACTTTTACAGGCGCCGCTGCGCTCGCATTGATCTGCGCAGCGACGCCTGCAGAAGCCGCGACAATCGGTACACAAGCTGCTTCGGTCGTGCTGACAAAATCAGGAACTGCCTGTTGCGCACCAGCAGAGCTGCTTGCCGCCGGCGCTCCCGCCGGGAAAGACCTGGCTAAAAATGCTGTGCTTGCTTTATTGGAACAGGCCAGGGCTGCCGGTAAAAGAATCGTTTTTACAAACGGTTGTTTTGATATTCTGCACAGCGGCCATGTCCGTTACCTGCAGCAAGCCCGTGAGATGGGCGATCTGCTGGTTGTAGGCCTGAACCGCGATGACAGCATCAGGCGATTAAAAGGAAGCGACCGTCCGGTAAACAGTCTCTCTGACCGGATGGAAGTACTGAGCTCGCTGTCTTGTGTCAATTATGTGATACCCTTCGGAAGTTTAAAAGACGACACGCCATGCAGCCTGATCAAACAGGTAAGACCCGACGTTTTTGTTAAGGGCGGAGATTATAAAGGTGCAGTCCTGCCCGAACAGCCCCTCCTTGAGCAGTTGGGTGCAGAAATCGCGTTTATACCAGTAGTAAGCGGCAGATCCACTTCTGCAGTCATCAAGAAAATTGCAGCAGCACAATTCAGGAACGGATGGGCGACAATCAGTTGAGTAACTGGAATACCTGCCGGCGCATCTTATGCATACGCCCTGATAATATGGGCGATGTACTCATGTCATCGCCGGCCATCCGGGCGTTAAAAGAACATTTCGGCGTCCAGCTTGCTATACTGACATCTCAAAAAGGTGCCGCTGCCGCCCGTCTTAATCCTTTTGTTGACGAGGTGATCACCTTCGACCTTCCCTGGCAGAAGTTCTATGACCTCGATCCGGGAGCGGCCGCAGTGCTTGACCTGGTCGCCAGACTAAGGGAGCAGCGTTTTGACGGCTGCGTTGTCTTTACAGTTTACAGCCAGAACCCGATGCCCTGCATCATGCTCGCATACCTGGCCGGGATCCCGTTGCGCTTGGCCTATTGCCGCGAGAACCCCTATGGGCTGCTTACAAACTGGGTGCCGGATGAGGAACCTTATGAAAAAATTCTTCACCAGGTTTCCCGCGATCTTGCGTTGGTCGCAGAAATCGGCGCGATACCCTCAGCTGATGATCTCATCGCCGAGATTCCCGCTGCTGCAAGGCAGCGAACGGTGAAGGAGCTTGCCAGGGCCGGTATTGCACCTGATCAACACTTTTTTGTTGTCAGCACCGGCGCATCTGAACGCCGCCGCAACCTGCCTCTTGCTTACTGGTTTGAGCTGTTGAAATCATTGCGGGCGCACAGCAGTTACGGAATTGTGCTGACAGGCACAAAATCCCAGCAGTCTGAGCTTTCGGCCATGAAAGCTGCCGTGCCTGATGTCGTCATCTTTGCGGGAAATCTCAACGTGGCAGAACTCGCCTATCTGGTCAGAAAATCAGCCGGCGTCTTATCGGTTAATACCGGCACAGTTCACCTCGCTGCGGCAACAAAAACGCCTGTGTGTGTCTTGTATGCGAGAACAAATCCTCAGCATACGCCCTGGAAAGTAAAAAACCAGGTATTTTATTATTCACCTACAGGTATAATGCCTAGCAGCAATGCGGTCATTGGCTACGTGAACAGGAAACTTTATAAGAAACAACTTGCCCCGCCGGCCCCCGGCGATGTCGTCAGTGCACTGCTCGCGCTTTCCCGATCAGGGCTTCCATAGCAGAAAGCACCGCCATCATATTCGGCGCGGTTTTCCAGTCTAATGTCTGATGAATTTTCGTGTTTCTAGGTCCCCAGCGCCGCGGTTCCCCGTCCATACTGATCACCACGCTGGGTACTTTCAGTGCGGCAGCAAGATGTGAAATACCGGTGCAGTTGCACAGCAGTCCGGCCGAGCCTTCCAGCACGGCGGCCAGCGTACCCAGATCGGTCAGGCCACAGGCGTTCTGTGGCCGCATGCGCATACTGTCTGCTACCGCATTGCAAAGTTCCTGTTCAGCGGCTACGCCCGTAAGAATAACATCAAACCCCTCATGAATACACAGATCCGCCATCCGGGCAAAGTGTGCAACCGGCCATTGTCTCCAGCTGCCGCGTGATCCCGGATGAACGCATATATATGGTCGACCGTTGTGGGTCAGCATCAGCCGGCTCAGGTTCTCCCGGTCCTGCTCCCATACCGGGAACTCCATTGCAGGATCATCTGCTGCGATCCCGGTATGCTGCATCAACTGCAGGTGCCGGTCCACTTCGTGAATTCCTGCAGGATAGAGCATAAAATCTTCGCTTTCGTCTTCAGTCGATGGGCAGAAACCCACCAGGCGTTTTGCATTGAACTGTGCCAGCATTTCGTTCACGATGCTGCCATTTCCCTGCATCTGCAAAAGCAGATCATACGGACTTATACGGTTAGCGGCAACCAGATTAACGAACCGGGCCTGATCGTAAGTTTGCTCGGGCAAACCGGGATATCCCGGAAATGGCACAAGTGCATTAATATATTGGGGGTAGCGCGCGGTAAGTGCGGCCGCCCCGGGCAGACCGATCAGCTCAATGTGTGCTTCGGGATATGCTGAACGCAGGGCGCGTATGGCCGGAATGCTGCACAACAGGTCGCCAAGTTGCAGCGCCCTGAGAATGCCGATGCGGAAAGATTTTTCTAGGCCTGTCATAAAAGAACTGTTTTGAAGCGAATGTTTCCGACAAGCCGCCAGTATACCGATAGGGTCGGTATGACGAGCGACGTTACCAGCATTTCGGCAATATCGCGCAGGGTCTTACTGGTGCGCACGAGCCGCTTGTAGGCGAAGTTTAACAAGAGAATAGCAACACCAGCCAGGCCTGTGTAAGCCAGCCACCATTCCTGCCGCCAGGCGGCGGCCAGTACCACGATCCACAACAGATTAATAAAATAGTAGTACCAGAGCGGTTTTTGCTGGATCCGCTGCCGGTAGAACGCGGGATATTTTTTGTAGAGCAGCGCATCATACATCCCTTTTCTCTGCTCGGCAATGCTAAGGCCGAACCGGCCGCTTCGCACCGGATGAACAACGATGGCTTCAGGTGTCCTGATAATAGTTATGCTGTTTTCTAACAGGCGAAAATGCAGATCGGAATCCTCACGCCAGGCCAGCTCGAACCTTTCATCAAAGCCGCCCGTTAGGATCAGCGCCTGTTTGCTTATGGCACAGTTGGCTGTGATGAATTCTGCATCTTCGAGTCCTTTTGTGTTAAGGGCATGGTCGCTAACCATATTACCTACAGGAACAACCGTACGGCCTGTCATCGCGATAAGCTGGCCTTCATTATAATGGCTGAGCAGTGAGATTAGCCAGTTGCGGTCGGGGAGACAGTCATCATCGGTAAAGGCAACCAGCGGCCCGCGTGCACTCAGCCAGCCTAAATTGCGGGCAGCTGCAGGGCCCTTTTTTACTGCTGTGTGCAGATAGCGCAAATTAAGGGGGCGTTTCCCGGCATAAACCTCGAGTGCGCTGCGGGTTTGCGGGTCGGGGCCGTCACTCACAACAATCACCTCAAAAAACGCTTTATTTAAATGCTGCCCGGCCAGACTTTTCAGACAATTAAGCAGTAAGTTCGTTCTGTTGTAAGTTGGAATAACTACTGATATTTTTATCGGCATTGTTCTTCTCGATTAAAAATGAACCCATAATAAGTGCGTCAAACGGCGATGTCCAGAAACAGCTGATGGCGTCTTTTGGTGTGCAGACTATGGGCTTGCCCAGAATGTTAAAACTCGTGTTCACGAGCACCGGAACGCCGGTCTTTTCTTTAAAAGCCTTCAGCAAGGCATAGTATTGCGGATGTTGCTTCGCGTTAATTGTTTGGATACGCGCGGTGCCGTCTACATGTCTTACAGCTGGAATGCGGTCTGCCTTGTCTGCTGCAACTTTATTTACAAATAACATATATGGCGATTCAACCGCCCCCTCAAACCATTCTGCTGCATCTTCCTGCAGCACCACAGGTGCAACGGGGCGAAAATCTTCCCGGTCTTTAACCTCATTCAAACGGGCCTGCATATCTGTGCTGATAGGCGAGGCAAGAATGGAGCGGCTGCCGAGCGCGCGCGGACCGAACTCCATACGCCCCTGAAACCAGCCGATAATTTTGTCTTCTGCTAGAATCTCAGCTGTTTCTGTTGCAACATTTTCCATCTTCCTGTATGGCACCTTTGCCCATTGCAGCAGTTTTTCGATCTCATGGTCGCTGTATTCAGGTCCCCAGTAGGCATGTTCCATAACAAAGTCTTTTTCAGCCGGCTGCCTGATATTGTTGTCAATCCAAAGCGCGGCTCCGAGTGCCGTCCCCGAGTCGCCGGATGCCGGCTGCACCCAAACGCCTTTGAAACCGCTTTCATCGCGTATGCGGCCGTTTAAAACACAGTTGAGCGCCACGCCTCCAGCCAGGCAAAGGTTGTCGGCCATGCTGACGTTACGCAGCCAGCCGGTAAGCTCGAGCACAGTTTCTTCGAGCACAAGCTGCAGCGACCGCGCCAGGTTAAAGTGTTTTTTATCAAATGAATCTGAACGCAGGCGTGCCGGACCGAACAGTTCGTTAAGTGGTGTCTGCTCAATTGTATATTGTCCGTCGCCATGAACCTTGACAAGATCCCTGAAAACTGAAAGATATTCAGGCTCACCATAAGATGCCAGGGCCATTACTTTGTACTCATCTGAGGAGTGGAGAAATCCGAGATAGCTCGTTACCTGTTCATAAAGTAAGCCGAGCGAATGAGGAAGTTTAACTTCGCTGATCGTGGTTAGTGCATGGCCTACTCCAAGACTATAGGTTGTCGAAACGTCCTCCCCGCGGCCGTCTATCGTCATAACTGCTGCATGTGAATAGGGAGACGGCAAAAAGGCACTGGCTGCATGGGCAACATGGTGGTCTACGAAATGCCATTCCCAGTCGGTTGTCCGGCTGCCGACAAAATATTCTTGCAAGTGGTGCGGATAACCGTCTACGAGGTGGTCGGCCGCATTAAGTGACGATGAAAGAAAAAGGTTATTCCATAACATGCGCTTTCGCCCGGGATCTGTGCCGGCTTGCGGAAAAAACGGAATGGGCGCTTCGCCTTGCGTTGCCATGCCCTTGTCGGTGCACAACAGTGGATTAAACGAGTACGCAATATGATCGATCTGACTCAGGTGCAGGCCCGCCTGACCAAGGCAGTACGCTATGGCATGATAAGGCAGCTCATACGTAGAAAAAGGGATTGGCCTTTTGCCATGCTTATAGCCTGTAAAACGTTCTTCTTCTGCAGCCGAGAGAAGCACGCCGTCTTTAATCAGGCAGGCCGCAGAATCATGAAAGATTGCATTGATACCGAGTGTATACATATTCAGGGGATTAGTTCTCATACCCTAACGCAGGCGCCCGGTCTAACGATTTGACTATTTTGTTTTTCAGTAATTGACCAGTAGCCTGGCGTATTTACACACCAGCTGGAAACCGGTATGCGGCTACAGAATTGGAGGAGAGGCTGTTTGAGACGCGGAGGCTCCCGCCTTGCTGCTGCGTAATTAGCGCGCGGGGGTGTAAATTACGCATTGTGCTAACATGCGAAACACAAGTGCGGTCCCGGTGTTACCACATAACGCAAAGTTATTGTTAAACAGTGCTTTGCGCTTATCTGATTACCGCTATTATCAGGCCTGCAACCAGCTCATTTATGATCAATATTATTCTCGCAGAAGACCATCAGATTGTACGCAACAGTATCCGGGCTATCCTTGACGAGCAGGATGATTTTGCTATCCGGGCGGCAGTGGCCGACGGGTTCGAAGCGCTGAACGCGCTTCGTACAAACGTCCCTGCAGATGTCGTTCTTGCCGACATCAATATGTCTGGTCTTGACGGTATCAGCCTCCTTTCAAAAGCGCGTGAACTGAACTATACGGGAAAAGTTCTGTTCTTATCTTTGCTGGACAGTGAGAAGTATATCGCCGGCGCTTTCCTGGCCGGGGCAGACGGGTATCTGCTGAAAGATGTTGGCCCTGAGGAACTTGTGTTTGCCATCAGGCAGGTGCATTCGGGCTACCGGTATCTCAGCTCAACGCTTGCAGATCATTTTATTAATAAATTTCTTGGTAAGCCGAATGTAAGGCTCGCTAACGCGCGATCTATGGATTTTACCGCCCGGGAGATTGAAATTCTGCGCCTGATCAGTGAAGGTATGACGAACAATGACATGGCCGGTATCTTGAATATCAGCAAACGAACGGTAGAAGGACACCGGCAGACGCTGCTTGAAAAAACACATACAAGAAATACCGCCGCGCTGATCCGTTTCGCTATAACAAACGGTTACGTGATCTGATGGGCCACTCCCTCATAAATTTTTCCGTTTTCAGGGTCTGTTATGGTCATTATCCGGATCGCCGTTTTCGATCGCTGAGGTGTCGCCAAGCCCGAAACCCGGATCGCGCCGTTCAGACTCGGGGCTTCCGGACTCCTGCTGTTGCTGCGGAGATTTTGTCTGTTCTGCATTGTCCTGCATTTTTTCAATGATGCTTTCATCGTTTGCGCCTCGGCGGATGTCGGTCTCATCGCCGGTTCGCACATCATCAGATGCTCTGCCTACAGGTTTTTTGTTGCCTGATTTTTCTGAATTATCCATCATACTGTTTAGATTTATTTGTTCGATGTTGTCGTGTTCTGAGACCGCTTTTTCTTGTTTTTCCATACAAAGTAGAGAACAACTACTGCGATTAAAAAGACGATGCCAAATACCAGGGGAACGATCATAATTTATGTTTTTCTTATCCCGGTAACATGAAGTTTCAGAACAAGTTTTGCTTAATTCTCAAAGGCGTAATCGCATGCCCGATGTTGCGGCAACTACGCCCGGTACGGTGCTGCAGACCGGTCCGGCATCGGCACTTTAGCACCAACCCTCAATTAATGTATCCGGGAAACGGCTCTCCGTAAAAATACCTGAACAGAAACCATGCAGAACAATTACCGGTCAGAACGGTTGTTTGTAAGCACCCTGTTAAAGGCAAGTTCTTGCAACGTAAACCGGGGCATCTTAAATCAACCATAAAAAACATATGCAAAACGAATCACAACAAAATCCGGAAGAGGAGATTCCAAACCTGGAACAGTTTCAGGTAGGCCGGGCGCCTGCCGACGAAAAACACACAGACTCAGCATCTGAAGGTGACGAATTTGACAGCCCGGATGGCCAGAATGCCGAAGAAAATGAATATACACCCGGCGAGATCCAGTATGCGGATGGCGAGGGTACCCGGCTGGACGAAGAGATCGCAGATGACGGTGACGGGCTCACAGACGAAGATGTCGCGGGCGGAGGCGATGAAACATTTGATGAAGCCGAAGAGATCGACGACGAAGACCTGTCAGATGATACCTATCTGGAAGACGAGGACGACGATCTGGAAGAAAAATAAAGCATATGCCGGTATTGTCTTTTTCCGACCTTTTGTGCCGGTTGGGATTGGCAGTGCTGCTCGGAGCGGTGGTCGGTCTTGAAAGGGAGAGAAGAGAGTGGGCAGCCGGCCTCCGCACCCATGCATTGGTCTGCCTTGGTGCCTCGCTGGCTATGATCGTCTCAGCCTATGGTTTTGCCGATGTAATTGTTTACGAGGGTATTGAACTTGATCCGTCGCGTGTTGCCGCTCAGGTAATCAGCGGGGTTGGCTTTTTAGGCGCCGGAACTATTTTATTCTTTAAACAGCAAATCATTAAGGGCTTAACTACGGCCGCCGGTTTATGGGGCGTGAGCGCAATCGGCCTTGCCTGCGGCGGTGGCCTCTTCATTGCCGCTGTCTCAGCCACCATTTTGTTTCTTTTTATCCTGG
The DNA here is from genome assembly GCF_004138205.1 of Pedobacter sp. SYP-B3415. Taxonomy (GTDB): domain Bacteria; phylum Bacteroidota; class Bacteroidia; order Sphingobacteriales; family Sphingobacteriaceae; genus Pedobacter. Next base: position 285,527 of record NZ_RXNQ01000031.1, on the reverse strand, counting down.
TCGGCGTTAGCTGGGTGGAGAAACGGTTTTTTGGCAAACGTGCGCAAACCGTGTTGTCTATCGAAACAGAAAACCGCGAATCACTGCTGGACGAGATTCGCCAGGTACTAAATGAAGCCGGGCTGGTGATAAACAAGATAAGTCTTGTACCCGGCAGCGGCGCGCCTGATCACCTGCAAATTACCCTGGGCAAATTTTCGTCTCCGGAGAAACTGGTGCAGGCAGGCGGGCAAATATCCAAATTGCCCGGAATCACAAAGATTGAGTGGTAACCGGCCCTTCCTGCATACACTGACTCAAATTTTTATAACAATTTATCCTTGATTTAAATGGACGCATTCAATATTCATATTCCTTATGACCAGGAGCAAATAACGCTAACCATTCTTCCTGTGGAGGGTGGCTTTCAGGTAATCTATTATGGAAGAATTGCGGCCCTGGTCAGGCAGGGTGAAAACGCCTGGGAAAAGGCATCGCTTGCTTCTACAGACCTGGGCGATCTTCCGCTTTATGACCCTGATGCTTTTCCTGAAAATCCGCCCTTTTTGGTCAGCGATGAAGTAATCGCAGCTATCGGACAAGAAATTGATATACACCTGCAAACCATAGAACATTAACTTATGCATGAGGAATACACGCCTGCCACAGATCTGTACGAGCTAGAACAGTTACCTGGATCTGAATACCCACTGGGGGCCACGTGGGACGGTGCCGGTGTCAACTTTTCCATCTATGCCCAAAACGCAAGCATAGTCTGGCTTTGTCTGTTTGATACCGCCGACCCGGATACCGAGCAGATCCGTGTACCGCTGAAGAAGTTTACGCACGGCGTCTGGCATGGTTACTTTCCCGGCCTCAGGCCCGGGCAGTTATACGGTTTTCGTGCAGAGGGGCCTTATCAGCCGGAGTTGGGTGAGCGCTACAACGTTAACAAACTTTTGCTCGATCCCTATGCAAAGTCTACCTACGGCGATCTGCGCTGGGATGAAGCGCTGTTTGGTTACCAGATGGGTCATGAGGAGGCAGACCTGACCTTTTCTGACAAAGACAGCGCGGCATTTATGCCAAAGAGTGTCGTCGTCGATCCATCGTTTGACTGGCGGGACGACCATCTGCCGCGTATACCGCCCGAGCGGTCCGTTATCTATGAAGCACATGTGAAGGGACTGACCATGCTTCACCCGGATATTCCTGAGGAACTGCGCGGAACATACGCTGCAATAGGCCATCCGGTTATGATCGCTTATTTGAAAGAACTTGGGATCACAACGATAGAACTGTTGCCGGTGCATACCTTTGTATCTGATCATCATCTGCATGAAAAAGGCCTGAGTAATTACTGGGGCTACAACACGATCGGTTTTTTTGCGCCTGAAAGACGTTATGCAGCGGGCAAGGAGCCGGGAACCGAAGTTGCAGAATTCAAGGAGATGGTTCGCAGCCTGCACGAAGCAGGTATCGAGGTGATACTCGATGTGGTATATAATCATACGGGCGAGGGTAACCAGATGGGTCCCACGCTTTGTTTCCGCGGTATTGACAATGCTGAATATTATCGTCTGGAGCCAGACCTCCCCCGGTACTACCGGGATTATACCGGTACAGGTAATACGCTGAATACCAGGCTTCCCAATGTACTGCGCCTGATCATGGATAGCCTCCGCTACTGGATATCTGAAATGCATGTAGATGGCTTCAGGTTTGATCTCGCATCGACACTTGCCCGCGAACTTCATGATGTAAACCGGCTGAGTGCCTTCTTTGATATTATTCACCAGGATCCCCTCATTTCGCAGGTGAAACTCATTGCTGAACCCTGGGATGTGGGGGAGGGCGGCTACCAGGTGGGTAAATTTCCCCCTGGCTGGAGCGAGTGGAATGGCATGTTCAGAGATCTTTGGCGCCGGTTCTGGCGCGGGGATGAAGGTACGCTTGCGGAAATGTCCTGCCGTTTTCTCGGTAGCCCCGACCTTTATCAGGCCGACTCGCGCCTGCCGACGGCAAGTATAAATTTTATTACTGCGCATGACGGCTTCAGTTTGTATGACCTTGTCAGTTACAACGAAAAACACAATGAAGCGAATGGCGAGGATAACCAGGATGGTGAAAGCGAAAACCTTTCATGGAATTGCGGTGAAGAGGGTGAAACAACTGAAGAAGCCGTGCTCAACCTGCGCCGCCGGCAGCAGCGTAATTTTTTGTGCGGTTTGCTGCTTTCACAAGGCGTTCCGATGATGACGGCCGGCGCAGAATGCGGAAAAACGCAGCATGGAAACAACAATGTGTATTGCCAGGACAATGAAATTTCCTGGCTAAGCTGGACAGCCCGTGATCATGACCTCTTTGCTTTCACGAAAGCGCTGCTGGCGTTCAGGCGGGATAACCCTTTGCTTAGACAGGACACCTGGGTTATGGGCGACCGCGCACCGGGTAGTCCCGTTAAAAAGATTGCATGGTTCTCGCCGGCCGGCTCAGAAATGAAAACAAAAGACTGGCATGAGCATGGTCGGAAGACATTATGCATTTTTCTCAGCCCCACCAGTCTTGACCAGCCCGCGGGCTCATCAGAACTGTTTCTGATTTTTAATGCTTCACATGAGGCGGTTCAGATCACGTTCCCCAAGCGGCCATACCGCAGAAACTGGACGCTTGCATTTGCCAGTCTTACCCCTGAAGAGCAGGCTGGCCTTGCTTTTCAGGAGGAATTTTCCTGTCCGCCGCACAGCGTTCTGGTCTTCAGGCCCGGCGCATAAAAAAACGGGCGGGAGCAATCAACCGCCCCGCCCGTTTCTTTTGAACTTCGTTCTTATGCTTCTTTATCGCCGGCCGTATCCAGAAGTCCGGCAACGAGACTTTTCCACTGCGGGTAAGAGAATCCAAGTTTTGCGCCGAAGCCAACAAATGCATTTCTGATATTATCAAGCATATTGCCGGTCTCCAGGTTAGCCTGCTCGTTACGGCCGTGTTCTTCTGCAGTTACCTCGTTTCCAATCCGTTTGACCTGGAACGTTGATGTGGCGGTATCTTTCAGGAAATGTGCTGTGTTTTCGCTATCACCAAGGGGATGTCCGGATGGCCGCACACGCAGGGTTGTAACCTCGGTGTTTTCATCCTTGTCTTCCCGTACCTCCTCAACAATAACCCAGTCATAACCTTCGCCGGTACGGGTGCCGGGACCAGGTATGTCGATCCGGATAAAGTCGCCATCAGCCGGCTGCCGCTCCGCCGGGCGGCCGGCATAGTCAAAAAGTTTGAAGGCTGACATCGGGAGTTTTGACATTTCGCCCCAGCGGTCTATATCGAGTAACCGGCGTCGTACCAGCTGGTAAAAAGCCTCTGCGGCCTCGGTATTCGGTAGCGTGATCCGTTCTACAGCATCCATCTGGGCGCCTTTCTTTTGCCCCGGAACGTGTTCAGACCCGGGACCGCTGTTCGCATTGTTGTCGCTTATTTTCATAGGTTCTCTCTTTATCGTTTTAACAGCATCTAAACAGCCCTGCACCAGGCCAGGCTGACTTTCTTTATAACCAGCGTGGCAACGGAATGTTTAGGGCCTGACCATGGGACATGGTCAAATAAACTTTTCCCCTTCATGCCGTGTTCTTTCAAAAACTAAACCTGCATACATGGGACTAAAAGAATATGTTGCCAAACGGTCTAAAGAAAAAACTGCTGAACCTTTTGGGGGCACGCCGGATGGACAGGAACTTCGTTTTGTTGTTCAAAAGCATGCAGCGTCGCACCTTCACTATGATTTCCGGCTGGAAATGCGCGGACTGCTGAAAAGTTGGGCGGTACCGAAAGGCCCATCAACAGATCCTGAGGTAAAAAGGCTGGCCATGATGGTAGAGGATCATCCATACGATTACCGCACATTTGAAGGAACCATTCCCAAAGGTGAGTATGGCGGGGGTACGGTCATGGTTTGGGATGAAGGTACTTACCAGCCCGCTGAAGATGCAGATACCGACCTTGAGCAAATGCAGAAAAACCTGCTGCATCAGCTGCATGCGGGCAAACTGAAATTTGTACTGAAGGGAAAAAAACTTAAAGGCGAATTTGCGCTTGTTAAGGCGAAAGGCAGGGGCGAAAATGCCTGGCTGCTGATGAAGATAAAAGACCGCTACGCTAACACCGCCGATATTACAGCAAAGGACAAGTCGGTGTTATCAGGCAAAACCATGGATCAGATTACCAGGGCAGCAGGTCAGCCTGGCGGGAGCGCGGACAGCCCGGCATCTGAGCCGGCAGACGATGTAAGCCAGGCATTGGAAGAAAAAACTGCCCAACTGCCTGCGGCGGAGAAAAAGCTGGTCGATGCTGTCGAAAAACAAAGTAAGTCTGCGCCGGCTGCAGGTAACAATCTTAAAAGCCTGTTAAAGGACAGTGTAAAACAAGCCTTCTATACAAAAGTCTCGCCAATGCTGGCCACCCTGGTAAACGCGGCGTTTGATGATGCAGGATGGTTATATGAAGTAAAATGGGACGGCTACCGCGCAGTCGCTTTTAAAAAGGGCAGGCAGCTTGAAGTGAAGAGTCGTAACGATAAATCGTTTAATGAAAAGTTTTATCCCGTTTACGAAGCCATGAAGGACTGGAATGAGGATGTGATTGTTGATGGCGAGATCGTTGTAGTGGGTGAAGATGGTAAGGCAAATTTCGGCGCGTTGCAGAATTGGAGAAGTGAAGCCGATGGCAGCCTGCTATATTACCTGTTTGATGTGTTATGGTACAAAGGACATGATTTGCGGTCGCTTCCTCTGGTCACCAGAAAGGCGATTCTCAATGAAATCGCTCCCGCCAACTCACTTATCCAGATCAGCCGTGATTTTGAGACTTCGGGAATAGAATTTCTTGAAGCGGCCAAAAAAATGGGTCTTGAAGGTATCATGGCAAAACGGCGCGACAGCGCATACCATATGGGCGACCGGACCAGAGACTGGCTGAAGATCAAAGCCAATAAGCGTCAGGAAGTTGTTATAGGTGGGTTCACGCGGAATGAGAACACAAAAAAGCCCTTCAGCTCGCTGCTTGTGGGTGTCTTTGAAGGCAAATCGTTTGTGTATACAGGTAAGATCGGTACCGGTTTTTCTGTTAAGACCCAGAAAGATATGCTTGAACAGTTTCTGCCTTTACAAACAGATAAACCGCCCTTTTCGGTGGAACCGGACGTAAATAAACCCAGCCGCTTTCGGCCGAATCCGCCAAGGGCGACCGTAACCTGGCTGAAACCGGAACTGATCTGCGAGGTGAGTTTTGCCGAAATGACCAGCGATGGGGTCATGAGGCACCCTTCGTTTGAAGGTATGCGGACGGATAAGCGGGCCCAGGATGTTGTACTTGAAACCGAAGCCGATACCAAAACAGTGATAAGCGAAGACCGCAATCTTGAGACCTATGTGAAGCCCGGGCCAAAGAAGAGCCGCAAGACGCTGCTGAACCCCAGCGAGGCTACTCAGGTAAAAAAAGTGAATGGGCACGAACTCAAATTCAGCAACATAAAAAAGGTGTTCTGGCCTGTTGAGAAATACACCAAAGGTGATCTGCTGAATTATTATTACCAGGCGGCGCCGTTTATCCTGCCTTATCTGAAAGACCGCCCTCAGTCTATGAACCGTTTTCCGAATGGTATAGATGGCAAAAGTTTTTATCAGAAAAACGTAAAAGGCAAGGTACCCTCGTGGATGTCTACCTATGCGTATCACAGCGATGCAGATAACGAGGATAAGGAATACCTGATTGCGAACGACGAGGCGACCCTTTTATTTATGATCAATCAGGGCTGTATTGAGTTGAATCCCTGGAGCAGCACGGTCAAAAAACCGGATCATCCTACATGGTGTATGATCGATTTTGACCCTGATAAAAACACATTCGACCAGGTTGTGGAAGCTGCGCGGGTTACGCATGACATTCTTGAAGATATGGGCGTACCATCTTATCCCAAGACGAGCGGTTCAACCGGGTTGCATATTTACATCCCGCTTGGCGGAAAGTATACCTATGAGCAATCGAAAGAGTTTGCGCGTGTCATTGCACGTCTGGTGCACCGTGAGCTTCCGGAATATACCAGCATCGAGCGGGCCATACGTGATCGTAACGGGAAAATGTATATTGACTTTTTGCAAAACCGCCCGCATGCCACCATTGCTGCCCCGTACGTGGTCAGGCCAAAACCAGGTGCAACTGTGTCTATGCCCCTGCATTGGGATGAAGTTAAAAAGGGACTGAAGATGAAAGATTTTACCATCAAGAATGCGATAGAACGGATGCGGAGTGAGGGGGACCTCTTCAAACCCGTGCTGGGCAAAGGAATAGACCTGCGCAAAGTGATCAGCAAACATCAGGCAGCAGCCGCTGCCGAAAATGAAGAATAATACCGGCTTTTCTTGTATACGCGAGTCGGCTACACAATTAAGATCAGAGCAGTGAAACATATATTATTTTTTGGCGACAGCCTGACGGCGGGCTACGGTCTGACCAATGCGGCACAACAGTCATTTCCGGCGCTGATTAAGGCAGAACTGGCGCGTAAGGGCTACGACTGGACTATAACAAATGCAGGGCTGAGCGGCGATACAACGGGTTCCGGTTTAGCGCGTCTGCCCCGGTATCTTGATAAACCGGTTGATGTTTTTGTACTTGGTTTAGGTGCAAATGACATGATAAGGGGTTATGCACCGCAGGATACAAAACGTAACCTGGGCGAAATCATAGCGCAGGTTCAAGACCGCAATGCGGCTGTAAAGACGCTTCTGCTGGGAATGGAACTGCCGCCCTGGGTGCCGGCCGGCCTGGCCGGCGGGTTCAGGGATATTTACCGGGGCGTATCAGATGAGAAAAAAACGGCACTTCTTCCTTTTTTGTTGCATGATGTTGTTGGCCACCGCGAACTGAACCTGCCAGACGGGATGCATCCAAACGCATCAGGCTATAAGGTAATCGCAGCTGCTGTCTGGAAAATGCTCGAACCTTTGCTGGTCTGAGACAAGCGTTCAGGCCCATCAGGAATACAATTTTTTGCTTTTTGGAAAACTTCATATGGCCGGCCCTGTTCAACAAATGGACAATTAATCGCCAGCAAAAAAAACAAAACCTATGAAAGCAGCCGTGTTCCATAAACCGGGTCATATCAGCTATGATACCGTCGAAGATCCCAGAATTGAAGACCCGAGAGATGTTATTTTGAAAGTGACCTCTACCGCTATATGCGGTTCAGATCTGCATATTCTAAGTGGTGCGGTTCCACAAAAGTCAGACATGATTATGGGACATGAGTTTATGGGCGTCGTTGTCGAAAAAGGAACAGCTGTGACTAATCTCAACATTGGCGACCGGGTTGTTGTTCCGTTTCCGATTGCCTGCGGCCAGTGTTTTTTCTGTCAGCATGGTGCCTCGCCTGCGTGCGAAAATTCCAATTATAAACATTACGGGCCGGATGGCGGGCTGATGGATGAAAAAGGCGCGGCCTTGTTCGGATATACAGACCTGTATGGCGGCTACTCAGGCGGTCAGGCGGAATATGTGCGTGTGCCGTACGGCGACATCAGTCCGCGGGTTATTCCTGAAACCATCAGCGATGAGCAGGCGCTTTTTCTGACCGATATTTTTCCTACCGGATGGTCGGCCATTGACTGGGCACAGTTAAAAGGCGGAGAAGTAGTTGCAATCTTCGGTTCGGGTCCGGTTGGCCTTATGGCTCAGAAAGCGGCCTGGATCAATGGCGCGAGCCGGGTTATTGCTATCGATCCGCTTGAATACCGTTTAAAAAAAGCACAGCAGGTTAACCAGGTTGATATTCTCAACCCCAACGAGGTCGATGTCGTCGAAGCAATTCGCGACATGACGGGTGGAAGAGGAGCTGATGTCTGTGTTGATGCGGTGGGCTTTGAACCGGACCGGACCTTTATGGACAAGGTAAAAGCGACTGTAAACTTCGAGAAAGGGAGCATGAAAGTGCTTGAAACCTGTTTCCGCGCGGTGCGCAGAATGGGTACTGTATCAATCATGGGCGTTTATGGCAGTCCGTACGATAATTTTCCTATGCATCGCATTTTTGATAAAGGAATCACCATCAGGCAGGGACAGGCGCCGGTTCTTAACTACATAGACCACCTCGTGTCGCTGGTTGTAGAGGGCCGGGTTACGCTTGATGACATTATTACACATACCATGCCTTTGAGCGATGTTGCCAAAGGTTACGAATTATTTGATCAGAAACAGGACGACTGTGTGAAGGTTGTCCTTAAACCTTAAAGTCATGAAACAAACAGAGTATGCACTGGTCACCGGTGCCACATCAGGCATTGGCTATGAGCTTGCCAAATTACTTGCCAAAGATGGTCACAATCTGATCCTGGCTGCCCGTACGCAAGCCGATCTGGATCAGGTGAAAGGCGAATTTGAATCTTATGGCGTGAACGTTCAAACTTTCGCGGTTGATCTTTCCGTAAAAGACAATGCCCTGGGTTTTTGCCGGGAGGTACAGGACACGGGCCTTCGCGTGACAACGCTGGTGAATGATGCCGGAGCAGGCCTGTATGGTCAGTTTAAAGATACGGATCTGGAGCGCGAGTTGTCCATAATTGAACTCAATATTTCTTCCCTGGTTATTCTGACCAAACATTTCCTGAACGATATGCTTGCAAACAACGGCGGTAAAATCCTCAATCTTGCCTCGATAGCCAGTAAGTTGCCTGGACCATGGCAATCCGTTTATCATGGCACCAAGGCTTTTGTGCTTTCATTCAGCGAAGCGATCAGGGAAGAGCTGAAAGACACCTCAGTAACGGTGACGGCACTATTGCCCGGACCTACCGACACCAGGTTCTTCGAAAGCGCCGATATGCTTGACAGCAAAATGCTTGATGATGAAGACGCCCTGTATGATCCCGCGCAGGTTGCGAAAGACGGTTATGAAGCCATGCTGGCAGGGAAAGACAAAGTCATCTCCGGGTTCAAGAACAAAGTGCAGGTTGGTATGTCGCACATGATGCCGGACAGCATGGTGGCGCATAACATGAATGAACAGCAAAAGCCTTCAGAAAAGAGCAGCGATAAATAGTGGTTTTACCAGAATGATAACCTAAAACAGAACACAGAAATGATAGATGATCACGCAAGCCCGGCACCCCGTGATGGTGAACGGGTAAGTGCCTGGCAGCCGGAAGGCATAAAAACAGCGTCCGCATCGCCCGGCGCTGGTGATTTTTTTGATGTAATTATTGCAGGAGCCGGCCTGTCGGGAATGACGACCGCTTTGCTGCTGCAACAGCAGGGAAAAAAGTGTCTGGTACTGGAAGCTTCGAGTCCGGGCTTCGGAACCACCGGCGGCACAACAGCGCACCTTAATAACTTTTTTGACGCCACCTATCCGGAAGTCGAATCAGATTTTGGCGAGGAATCTGCCGCGCTGCTAGCCCGCTCCGGCAATGATGCCATCGGTATGATCAAAACCCTGGCGGAAAAATACGCGATTAACTGCGACTTCGAACCTAAAGATGCCTATCTTTTTTCGCAGGATGAGCAGGAGAACAAGGAGCTTGATGAAATGCGCGAGGCATCGCAGCGGGCGGGGGTAGAAGTAAGTGAATCGGCAGAAAACGGAACCAGTATACCCTTTGAGAAAGCGATTCGCTTTGGCGGGCAGGCACAGTTTCACCCCATCAAATACCTAAAAGGACTGGTCGAAGCCTTCAGTACCCTTGGCGGGACTATGCTGACCGGGAAACTTGTGACCGCAACCGAAACGACAGACAATGAGGTAACCGTGAGCTGTGGTGATGAAAAGTTCCGTGGCAGCCATTTTGTGTATGCAACACATATTCCACCCGGCATTAATCAGTTCAGTTTTAAATGTGCCCCGTACCGCAGTTATGTGATCGGGATTACTTTAAAAGATGATAACTATCCGGCTTCGCTGATTTATGATATGAAAGAGCCTTATCACTATCTGCGTACGCATGAGATTGATGGACAGAAATACTTGATCATAGGGGGAGAGGATCACAAGACCGGACACGGGGATCCGGAAGAATCTTTCAAAGCCTTAACGGCGTTTGCAGAAGCGCATTTCCAGGTTGGAAAAGTGGCGTTCAGCTGGTCGTCGCAATATTACTCTTCTGTTGACGGGCTTCCCTACATTGGGCAGATGGCCGGCGATCATGGCCGGATTTTTACCGGTACAGGTTTCAATGGAAACGGGATGATCTTTGGCACGCTGACAGGAATGATCGTAAGCGACCTTATCCTTGGAAGAGAAAATCCTTACGCTAAACTTTTTGATCCTTCGCGGATAAAACCGATTGCCAGTTTTACGGAATTCGTTAAAGAGCAGGCAGACGTAGCTTATCACTTTGTTGCCGACCGGATTGCAACCGAAAAGCTGCCCGATCTTTCAGACCTGGCGCCGAATGATGGTCGCGTTGTCGATTATGAGGGGAAAAAACTTGCCATTTATAAAGATGATCAGGGCAATGTAACGGCCCTAAGCCCGACATGCACCCATGCCGGCTGTATCGTCAGCTTCAATAAATTTGAGCAAACCTGGGATTGTCCCTGTCACGGCGGACGGTTTGATATCGACGGCCGGGTAATTACTGGTCCGCCGCAAAAGGCGCTCAAACAAATCAATATTGACGCCTGATCCATCCCGGACGCATTGACCCTTACCCAGGTCCAAAAAAAAGTCCCGGCATTTTGCCGGGACTTTTTTTATATAAGGAATATCTTATTTCATTGATTCCTGGATCTTTTTGATCATATTCAGGTGCGCCTGGACAGTTGTGCTGGTTTTGCCGGCAAAAGCTTTCAATTCAGGATCTTTACCATCATTGGCTTCTTTCTTCATCAGATCGAGGGTCATTTCATGACCTTCAACCATGGCGTCTACATATTTCTTATCGAAATCGGTACCTGTAGCCTTGGTCAGATCTGCTTGTTTCTCTTTGTGTTTTTCATCCAGGGCGGCAGGCAGGGTAATATTTTTGGCCATAGCCAGTTTCTCAAGTTCAGCATTTGCTTTACCATGGTCATTCACCATCATGTTTGCAAATTCCTTGATCTTTGGATTGGTTGTTTTTTCGAGGGCAAGTTTTCCGAACTCAACTTCAGCCATTCCGCTTGTAGCGGCAGCTGTGGCAAATTTTGCATCATCTTCAGGTGCGGCAATACCTCCGGTTTCAGTCGGAGCTGCTGTTGTGTCTTTTGCTTCGTTCAGGCTGTCAGAGGTTTCTTTGGCGTCTTTGCCCTCAGAGTTACAGGCAACAAAAGCCATACTCGCAGTGGCGATCATGCCGATGTACATTAATTTTTTCATGATTCTATTTGTTTTTTAAGCGAACAGAAACAATCGTAATAATGTTTTAGCTTTTTACACTGAGAAGGTTGGTTTACCGTTGAGCAAAAAAAACCGGGACAACTGTCTTGCCCCGGAAATCTTTAATTTATGCTTAAGGTTGGCCGCCGCCTCCGGCGGCACCGTAGATCTGGCCATTTGCATAACTGGCATCGTTCGCGGCGAGCTGCACATAAATGGACGCAAGTTCGGCGGGCTGGCCCGGTCTTGCTAAAGGCGTATCGCCGCCAAACTGTTTGAGCTTTTCGGGTGTAGCACCGCCGCTTACCTGCAGCGGTGTCCATATCGGACCTGGCGCCACGCCGTTTACCCTGATGCCTTTTGGACCGAGTTGTTTTGCCAGAGAACGAACAAAAGCCGTATTGGCGGCCTTGGTTTGCGCGTAATCGAACAGGTCGGCCGAGGGGTCTGTCGCCTGCACCGATGTAGTGGCAATGATGGCCGCTCCCGGTTTAAGATGCGGAAGCGCGGCTTTCGTGATCCAGAACGGTGCGTAAATGTTTGTTTTCATGGTCCAGTCAAACTGCTCTGCCGGGATATCAAGAATAGAGGGGTGGGTTTGCTGTCTGGCAGCATTGTTTACCAGAATGTCCAGGCCGCCCAGTTCTCTTACAGCCTGGTCGACTAGTTTCTTGCAAAATTCCTCTGTGCGGATATCTCCGGGAATGGCCACTGCCTTACGCCCGGCTGCGCGGATCAGGGCAACGACTTCCCGGGCATCAGGCTCTTCGGCAGGAAGATAATTAATGGCTACATCTGCACCCTCACGGGCATAAGCAATCGCGGCGGCCCGGCCCATACCAGAATCGCCCCCGGTAATCAAGGCTTTTCGTCCGTTAAGTCTGCCGGAGCCTTTGTAAGTTTTTTCGCCGTGGTCCGGTACCGGATCCATTTTGCTTGCCAGTCCGGGCCAGGGTTGTTTCTGATCCTTAAACGGCGGTGCCGGATACTTCGTTTTCGGATCGATGAGGCCTTCTGCTGCTGCCGGGGAAGCCAGTTGATCGGCTGCGATAGCCGGTGATACGGTGAGTGCTGCAATGCCGGCCCCCAGGCCGCCAATCGCTTCTCTTCTGCTAATCTTGTTCATTTTCATGGTAGAGTGTTTCAACTACATAAAAAGATAACGGGATAAGCAGACGAGGGTTTTTAGAAATGACCGGATTACGTAATTTACACAACAGCGTTGTATTAGAGATAGGGGTAATTCGCGTCTATGAGTCCCTCTGTCTTCAGCTCAGACCAGAAATCTTCAGGTATGGGGGCTGTGCCGATAAGGGCATTTTCTGCCGTGCGGCTGGCCGAACTGCTGTTCAAAGCGACTGAGGTGATACCCGGCACAGTAAACGCAAACTGCACTGCCGCCGCAGCCGGATCGATGCCGAACCGGTCACAGAGCCCGTAAAAATGGTCCCGCCAGGTATAAAGTGCAGGATGCGTTTCCCTGCTTACTTGGTTGTAGTTGAAATAGTCGCTGCCAGTTAGGAAGCCGCCATGAAATACTGCAGAATTGATGATCTGTATGCCTTTTTTGTTCATCTCGCTGATAAAAGCAAGCAGGTCGGCCGGATGCTGATAAACGGTAAGTGAATTGGCCAGCATCACCCAGTCGAGCGCTACATCTTCAGAAAGTTCCCTGATGGTTCGCCAGTCTTTGGCCCCGATGCCCACAGAAGTGATTTCACCGCGTTGTTTCAGCTCGTGGAGCGCACGATACGCCTCGAGAATGTTCCTGTACCGTTGTTCACGCTCCGCTGCGCCCGAGGCGGAGGTGAGATACTCGTCGGGATCATGAACAGACAGGAGCTGCGGTTTGTAAATTCCCAGGAAGTCATTGCCCTGTTGATAGCAGGCCATTATGCCGTCATAACTGATGTGCTGTTCAGCATCAGCATGAAGACCGAACCATACGCCTTTTTCAAAGGTTGGTTCAGGCGTTTTTAATGGCACGCTCAGCCAGCCCAGCTTATTGCTGATCAGCACCTGGCGCGGATCTGCGCCCAATTCATGGAGGTACCTGCCGAGCGACTGCAGCGAGAGTCCGGCTCCGTATTTACCTGCAGTATCAAAAAGAACCTGGTTTCCGGAGCGGAGGCAGGCCTCAACAATACCTTTTTTTTCCTGCTCCGGAACTTCCCGGTACAAATTGCCGAGGCTGCTTGTTCCAAAAATAATGCGGGGAAAGTCTGATACCATGGGCCGGGTCATGTGCTGAATCTAAAATGGTCGCTGACAAGATAAGACATTTTATGTGTATGGCGAATCGAACGCAATTTTTGGGAACACCTCTTGGATCAGGGAGAAAATAGTGAAGTGTTAAGTTGTAAGTTTTAGGTTCTAAGTCTGGGCGCAGGACCCCTCGATGAGACTTCAAGAACAAGGAAAAAGGATGAAAGACCGCGGCGCAGAGCCCCTCACTTGGCCAAGATGAGACCCAAAGAACCAAGGAAAAATGATGAAAGACCAACGCACACCCCCCGATACCGCTAACCGGCCTAGGGGCTATGCGCCCTGTCTCCAGACTCAAATTTCCCATCTCGCATCTCGGAAAAATGCGCCATGTCTTAATACGATCTACGAATATCTAACTACTATTAAGATCTCCCCAAAACCATTGGCGTTATTCCAGGTTGTCATTCCCCCACGGGTCATTTAGAGCGTAGCGAAGAATCTGACTCGGAATCTTATAGATTTTTCCGCTGCTCAGCTCTGTCTGGATGATGAAGAGAAGCACGACCCATCAATGATGACAGGACCTGGGCTTACAAACCTCGTTTCCCATTCATCTTTTTCTCCCTGTCACAAAATTGTTGTCTGCTGCATTTCAATTCGGTCCGGAAAAGCCGTGATTATTCAAACGGGTATCCTAAATTTACACCGCTGCCGGATGCTTCAACCATAAAAATATTACAAACGCAATGAAAATAAGATTAACAAGCCTTTTTGTAGATAACCAGGATAAGGCCGCCCAGTTTTATACAGAAAAGCTCGGGTTCAACGTAAAGATGAATATGGAAATGGGTGAGTTTAAGTTCATCACCCTGGTGTCTGGAGAGGAGCCCGATGGCCCGGAGCTGCTGCTCGAACCAAACAGCAGTGAAGAGGCATCAACTTATCAGCGCGGCATCTACGCAAAAGGCATTCCTGCAATGGCCCTGATGGCCGATGATGTGTTTGCAGAATATGAACGGCTTAACGCCCTCGGCGTGAAGTTTAAATCTGAACCGAACAATAACGGTTTTGTCATCGAGGTTGTATTAGACGACACCTGCGGAAACTGGATCCAATTATATCAGCCACTTGCACAATAGTTTTTCAGAAAGTGGGTAATCTTTAGTGGTTTCCCTCTTCATATTGCTCATAAGTCTGCTGTATCTTCTTTAGCATCAGAAATATGATGTAATCTATCTCGCGGTCAAGTCTTTTCGCACGCAGTGCTGCTTGCAGGTCTGCGGATGGAACCCTGATGTAATGCCATGTGTTCAGTTCTCTAACCGAGATTGTAAAAATCATGCGGTTATGCTGCTCATCATTTGTAATGATGAGTACAGGAAAGTATGCCCCCAACCTATCCTGTAAATACTGTCCCAAATCAGTCGACACCATTGTCGAAAATATGAAAATATTCGGCTACATTCAACTATCATTCTGACAATCAGTGTTATAACATAATTTTTTCTCGCTTTTAGATGCGCTCAAACGTTTGCGTTATTTTGAACTTGTGTTGGGCGATCAATAAATTTTCAATTCCATCGATCGTTTAATATCGGTCGCGCCTCGAGTACCGGTTAGCTGGCTTGCCGCTGTAGCGAAAATGCCGGTCAATGCCTATGAGCGGGTTCGGTCGCTCGTTGTTCCGGCCAGTACCTTTTCACTTCTGGCAATGATCTGCCTGACTACCTGGTCCAGTTCCAGGGCCGACTTATGCAAATGCTGCAGGAGCTCTTCGTTATCGGGCAGGGATTGTTCAGCTGCCATGAGTTCAGTAAGCGACATGATTTTTGTAAGCGGCGACCGGATCACATGTGCCTGCATAAAGGCGATCTCACGGAGGTGTTCGTTCTGGTGATTGATGGCAGCCAAATGGGTGACCCGTTCGGTCATGTCTGCGGAGATAACAAGAACAGCAGGCCTCCCGTTGAAAAAGATTTCCCGGCTGCTTAATTCTACATAAATAACGCTCCCATCTTTTTTTCTGAATCTGGACGCCCCCTTCATCAGAGCTGCCGGAAGGGCAGAAGCTGCATCAAGCCGGTCAGGCTCATGACCTTGTGCAGTCAACTCCTGCAGGTTCATTGAAAGAAGCTCTGTTTCTGAATAACCATAACTTTTTACGGCAGCACTGTTAACCTGGAGCAGCTTGTTTGAGTGTTTTTCTACGATCATTTTTGGCAAAGGACTAGAGAAAAACAGCGTCTTGTAATGTTCTTCAGATTCTGCAAGCTTTTCGTTCAGACGTTCACTGCCTGACAGCTCTTTTTGTAATTCCTGATACAAATTTGATCGCTGCCACATGGTTTGCTCAAAACCAACGTGTGTTCTGTGAATCAGCACAACTACAACAAGATTTAGAAACAATAGATTAAACGAAGCAATGATCAGCTCCTCATAAGGTACCGATTGCAGTCGCGGCAGGTTCAGCACATCAAAATAACTGTTCGCAGCAAGCAACAGTCCTGCAAAAAATCCGGCACCTATGGCAATCTTTGCGTATCTGACCGGAAACTGGAAGCCGATAAAAATATTCAGACCGAACAGGTAGGCAAAACCAACCGTTACATTTCCGAAGGCCATGATTTGTATCAGCGAAAAAATACCGACCATGACTGCCGTCAGCGTTTTCCTTGCCGTGAGCGATATCCGTCTGGCAACGACGAGACTTACAAAAAGAAATATGGCCGCTACATCAAATATGACCACGTCTATATGATGCATAAGGTATTCAAGGATCACGCTCGGAATAAGCGCCAGCAGACTGATCGGAATGGCGTAAAGAACAATGGTGGAAAAAAGGCCGTTCTGCCAGTCGGCAAGTTTCGGGCTTTTGGCTGAAGGCGACGAAGCCAGCGCGGCTGAAACAAAATCTTTATAACGGAGCCAAAGCCGTCCAAATGGATGAGTTTTTTTAACCAATATCATTTCTCAAAGGTTAGCACGCAGGTAACGTGCAGATAATAGGGGTGCGGGTTTTTCGAGCCCGGACGAATATAATGCAAACAATCGGTTTGCTGACTTGTTGGCCATGTTTAGCAGAGAATTTTTCCTCAGGAAACACATGATCAAAACATTTCTCTTGAAAATCTGCTTGTATAAATTCGAACCATTACATTGATTTATGATTGAGCCTTTCAAAATACAACTGGCCGTAACAGCCAGCTCCACAGTCGAAGCCGATGTGGTGCCCACGGGGCAGGATAGTTTTGAGCTGCGTGTTCAGGACAAACTGGTAGCAAAACTGCATCGCGACACTGATGGCTGGAAATACCTCAAGGAAGGTAAGGAACCCGTAGAAGATTGTGCCCTTGTTGTAAAACAGGTTGAACAACACCTGGTACATCATACCGGTGACTAAACTTAGCCGCTGCTTTTTAAGAACATCTTAATTGCGGTATCGTACCGCAAAAACGATGATCAGCGCATTGACAATAAAACCGAAA
This sequence comes from Pedobacter sp. SYP-B3415, assembly GCF_004138205.1. GTDB lineage: Bacteria > Bacteroidota > Bacteroidia > Sphingobacteriales > Sphingobacteriaceae > Pedobacter. Next base: position 268,517 of record NZ_RXNQ01000031.1, on the reverse strand, counting down.
CCATTTGTAACGATCAGGGGGTAATCATTTCTGAGTACTCCATATAACACCCAGCCGGCCAGACCGGTAACCAGGATTGACAGCATCCAGAAAGAAATATCTTCTGATTTCCTTATCCGGATCAATTTAATGAGCTGGGGTAGTGCAGATATTCCCGTACAGATGCCTGCGGCGATACCGATATAGAGTGCGTGTTCTTCCATGACTTATCGCATGCAACGTAAGCCGGGCCGCATTGTTTAAGCCATCTATGCTATTAATTTAAAAGCGGTAAGAAATGATATCAGGAATTGCGGTGGGTACGTCAGCTGCACTGTCGGCAAGCAACAAGCTTCCGTTCTTGTTTCTTGTCCAGCCGAGTTCGTAACAGTAATACGTAACAAGGCCCTCTGAATCAACCCGGATTCCGGTAAAGTAATCGGGCGCGAAGCCCTGATCTTTAAGATCGGCTTCTGCAACCTCAAGGGGACGCCGCAATATCATCCGCCTTTCAAGCGCCTGCTTCAGAATGGCGTAATTAAGCCTGATCCTGCTCAAAATGGCCGACAGGCTGCCCGATTTTTGTGGTTTCTCCTCAACAGATCCATGGAGATAGATATTCCGGCAATCAGCCGAGCAAAACGGCGTATGGATGTTATGATAGTTTTCAGCGCCGCAATAAAAGCAGGGCTGCTCAGGGATTTGGTTTGTATGCATTTCGGTAGTGTGTAGAAATTAAACGTCGGAATTTGCACGTTATTTTCTCCTTTTGTGCGCCTGATGTTAACTATTTACAACCCGGGCATCTCGTAATGCTTGGTAATGCTTGTTTGCAATAAAGGCCGGGCGGATGTACCCAAATCTTGTTTACGAAAAACCAAACAATTTTCTAATCGGATCGCTTAATAAAACATGGAATCAGATAAAAGAATTTTGATCGTAGATGATGATAAATCAATTCTGGACTCACTTTCCCTGCTTTTCGGATTGGTTGGCTACCGGGTTGATGTGCTGGAGAGGGGGTTGGATCTGCCTGTCAAACTCGCGGCTGCGCCGGATGTTATCTTGATAGATATCGCCTTACAGGATACAGACGGACGATTTTTATGTAAGTTCTTAAAAGACAGTCCTCAGTTCAGGCATATCCCTGTCATTATGATGTCCGCCGCATATGATCGTGGCAGTCTTGACAGATATGGTTGTAATGCTGAAGATTTCATAGCCAAACCTTACACCGTCGAACACCTGGTCAAAACGGTACAACGGTATGTGAGTGCCTGAAACTTATGTTTAATGACAATCAACAAGTTTTGCGGAAATACCATTATGTACTTCCGCCAGTGGAATTGGTTGGAAACGCTGCGGACAGTCTGTGCCTCAACTAGTGTGCTTCCAGCGCAGCTGATAAGGAGGAGAGGCTGTAGGCGTCGAGGCGACCCCATCGCTGAATCCAGATGCCATACGGATCTTTGTATAAAACGGCGAGTTTACGGTCGTCGAGAAAACAACTGTAAGCTGTTTCACTTGCCGATCGGTCTACAGAGACAATCAATTCTTCGGGAAGGTGGTCAATTTTAGCTTCTACTACAAAGCCTGCGGGGGTGTTGGTTGCATGCATCATCTTATCTTTTTCGGTTACCTGAATAACAACGCAGTTTCAGTATTGTTTGCGGTGGCTGGAAAAAAAAGCCATTTTTAATTTCAAACCGGCTAACCCTAATGGTTAATTTACGGGATTTATCTTCAAAAAGCCGATCAGGTCTTTCGTTTGAAATGCATTGGGCGGGGCATCTTGCAGGGCAGAGGTGAGAAGCGGTCCGGTAAAGAAAATCTTGGCATCCGGCGCGCTCTCGCAAAGATCTGCCACAAATGCGCGTAAGTCAGGTATGGCAAGTGCAGTGCTCAGGCCGGTTACTATCACGTCCGGCTTGCAAAGCCCGACGGCCCGATCTACCGATGCCTGCGGTACGGCTGCACCGAGATAATAGGTATGGTATCCGTGTAGCTTGAAAACATAGTTATAGAACAGTAGTCCTAATTCATGAGATTCCTCGCCCGGCAGAAACAGGAGAATCTTTTCTCGCCGGGTTTCACATCCCTGAAGCTTTGCTGTTTCAGATATCAGTTTTGACCTGATCAGATTTGAAAAAAAATGCTCCTGAGCGGGATCAACCGTGCCTGATTGCCAAAGCTGACCGATCTTTTCAAAAAACGGAAAGATAACAGATATGATGACCTGCTCAAATCCGGATTGCAAGCATAAAGCATCAAAGGTGCTGTGAAAACGCATTTCATCCATCTCCAGCATGGCAAATAGCAATTCCCGGTCGTGGCCTCCAAGCTGATCACTAACAGAGAGCAGCTCGGCACTCAGTTGCTCCCGTTCAGCGGTCGTCATTGACGATAGTCTCGAAATTTTGTATCCTGAGCGGTTTAATAAACTTATATTGATCAGATTTTTCAAATCCGCACTCGAATATCGTCTCAGATTTGTGGCGGTGCGGCCGGGAGTGAAAATTCCATACCGCTGTTCCCAGGTACGAATGGTGTGCGCCCGCACACCGCTCAGTCGCTCAAGGTCCTTAATAGTGTAATGGTCAGAGGTCATTTCCTTTTCAATCGAATATGCATAACAATCTCAGAGCTATTTTGCTTAAGGTTTTTGAAAAATGTTAAACAAAATGTTCGCTTTCATGTTTCTGGTTTAACTATATTGTGGTGGTATATCTCAGATGAAAGCATTATTTGACCGGGTCAGTTCAGGCTGCAGCACGTTAACGACCAAAGCATACAGTACTTCCTTTTCGCTCGGCATCAGGCTTTTGTCTGCAGGAATCCGGCAGCCCATTTACGGTATTTATGGTTTTGTGCGTCTTGCTGACGAGATCGTGGATTCCTTTCATGGTTATGACCAGGCGCATCTTCTTGCCGATTTCCGTCTGCAAACATACCGTGCGATAGACGATGGCATTTCGCTGAACCCCATCTTAAATAGTTTTCAGCAGGTCGTGAACCGCTATAACATCCCGGTTGAACTTATTGAGACATTTCTCGAAAGCATGGAGATGGACCTGGATGGAAGAGCTTATACGAAAGAACTATATGACAGGTATATTCTGGGTTCTGCCGAAGTCGTAGGACTCATGTGCCTGCGTGTGTTTACCGGGGGAGACGATGCGGTCTACGAAAGGCTCAAACTACCCGCTATGCGATTGGGCGCTGCATTCCAGAAGGTAAATTTTCTTCGGGACGCCGGTGCCGACTTTCATACGCTGGGGCGCACTTATTTCCCCGGAGTGAACCTCGAAGGTTTTTCCGCGATCGAGAAAGCACAGATCGAGGAAGATATTGCCTCAGACTTTGATGCTGCGCTCGTCGGGATTGAACAATTGCCACGCAGTGCCAGAATGGGTGTATACCTGGCCTATTTGTATTACAAGGTGTTGTTTGAAAAGATCAAACGCCTGTCGCCACAACATGTATTAACATCACGCGTCCGCCTGGCTAATGCCCACAAGATGCTGATTATGTGCCATGCCCTTATTCGCCGCCGCCCGGCTGCTTCTGTAAAATTAAATTATGCCGCAAACAACAAATGAGGTAGAGAATGTGATTCTGGTCGATGAAAATGATCAGGAGATCGGTGTGATGGAAAAGCTGCAAGCCCACAGAGAGGGCAGGTTACATCGTGCTTTCTCTGTTTTTATATTTAACGGGAACGGAAAGATGCTTTTGCAGAAGCGGGCTGATAACAAGTATCACTCGCCGGGGCTGTGGTCGAATGCCTGCTGCAGTCATCCCCGTCCGGGTGAAGACATCCTTGCCGCCGCAAACCGCAGGCTTCAGGAAGAAATGGGATTCTCCTGCCGCTTAAACCCGGCATTCAAGTTCTCATACCGCATTGCGCTTGACCAGGGTATGATTGAAAATGAATTTGATCATGTTTTTACGGGACGTTTTAATGATGATCCCGAGATCAACTTGGACGAGGTCTCTGACTGGAAGTGGATGGATACGGGTCTCCTGTATGAAGACCTGAAAAAAAATCCGGCGCATTATACATATTGGTTTAAAGCTGCCTTCCCGGTCTGGCTGCGTTTGATGTAGCTCTGGCAATTTTAGGCCGCAACCCAATCTTCAGCCGGAGGCCGGGCGGACTGTATATGAACCGATGCTCCCTGTTCTTTATCGAAATTGCTGCAACCTTTTTATTTCTGATGCGTTAGTTGCTTTACAGGATGTCCTGATTATAAAAACGATAACTATGAAAACGAAACACATTATCATGGCCTGTCTGCTGGTATGCGGGCTTGCGGCATGCAGCCAGGATGGGAAGCAACAAAGCAGCAGTCCGACGCTGACCGGTACAACCGGCGATTCATCAGCTGCGCCAACCGATACCACCAATACATCGACCAGCATGAAAGACACTGCAAGTGTGGTTGGAGATACCAGTGCCACACAATAGGTGCCATCCGCTGTCAATTTTTCAGCGCCCGACTGAAAATATTTCAGAATTGGGGCCTTCTTAGCCGCTGGCATGCGGGTTGATTTACAGATCCGGGATTTGAAACTCCCGGATCGTAAATTATAAAGGAGGAATTTTTATGATGTCACTGAGCAAATACACAGCTGGTAAACCAGCGATAAATGGATTCAGCGATGTTTTTGAGTCCATTTTCAACGATTCATTTTTTTCAGACCGCAGCGGATCCAAACTTCCTGCAGTAAATATTGCAGAAACCGCCGAAGCGTACCACATCGATATGGCCGCACCGGGTCTGCATAAGGAAGACTTCCAGGTTCAATTAGACCGCAATGTTCTGACGATCTCTGTCGTAAAAGAGCCTGCTGCCGAAAGCGATGGGCGGCATTACGTGCGGCGAGAGTTCAATTACAATTCATTTGTTCGCTCGTTCGCATTACCGGAAAGTGCTGACGACCGGCAGATCGATGCCAGTTATACGAATGGCATGTTGTCTATTCGTGTAGCAAAAAAAGAAGAGGCAAGAAACATAATGAGGCGTATCGAGATCAGTTGATCAGATCCTGTACATCTTAGGAAATAAAATGAGGAGTTTCAAACCGCCAACCGCCCGATAGGGCGGTTTTTGTTTTTAGGGACAGCGCCCCTGGCATGATGGCTACAGTAGCGACCGGAGTCCGTTTTTGGCCTGGTAACTGGTAAGCCGCTCAATACGTCCCAGCATCCGTACGCGTGGAGGCACCTTAGCGTCAGTCTTAACGAGACGCAGCGGCGTTGTTTCGGCTTTTCTGAGCTCATAGCCGGTTAATTGAATTCTTTTCATTTCCATATCAATGTCCTCCCATTTCTGAACTTCCCTTAAGCCTAGACAAAAAACGGATGTTTTTAAGATAGGCCTCCAGCTTGCTGAACTCCAACTGGTGAATTGCACGTACAGCAGATTTTAATGTTTCTTCGCTTACTTTCAACCGGCGTGACCAGTATTTTCTTGATGTTTCGTCAGAAATGTCTACCATTTCTGGCGCTCTCCTAGCGTGTGTGGCTGATGCTTTCATGGTCTTATTTGGTTAGCTTTATATCCTAATAACCTGAAGTAAAAGGTAAATGTTTGATGCAAACTACCCGTTTTTAAAGACTCATGATCCCGTAAACAGCCCCTGCAATGTTGCTTAAAGCAGGTTGCGCCGGGTATACGGCCCTTATGCGCTCGAAATGGTTTTGCCGGCCAGCACCGCCACTGTGTCAAGCAGTACAGTAATGTCAAAAGGTTTTTCAAGAAAGGCGTCGGCACCGAATTTTCGAAGGTCGGCGATCAGGAAGCCGGGTCGCGCCGACAGGAGCAGAACGGGCACGGCAGACAGGCGCGGCTGCAATTTAACCCAGAAACAAAGTTCCCTACCGTCTGTACAGCCGAGATGAATATCGATGATGACAAGGTCTGCTGCGCCATGCAGCAACGCAGACTGAAGTTCTGCAGCTGAGCGATAGCCCAATACATGATAATTGCCAAGACTAAGGGTTGCCAGGATCGCATCGAGATTATCATCGCGGTCATCAACCACCATTATTGTTTTCAAAGAAATCGCTTAGGTTTTCAAATGTATAACTTTTTATTATTAATTGTTAAACAAAACTGATTAAAAGTTAGCTCAATGGCAGCAGTTCTTTTTTGCATGCATATTCGTCTTCCGGTGTAAACCTTTGTTCAGCTATACGTGTTATCGTTGCACATGAAAGGAACCACATTTAGCCCCACATTCGGCGTAAAGTATAAGGATAAACAGGCAGAGATTTGTCTATGGGCGCCTGACGCGAACGATGTGCAACTCGCCATCAATGAGAACGGAAATCCACTATCTATGACAAAACAGGAGCGCGGTCTTTGGACGCTCTCGACAGATCAGCTAAGACCCGGGACGTCTTATCAGTTCGTTGTCGATGGCAGCCTCATCGCAGACCCGGCTTCGAAACTGCAGCCGGAGGGACCAGCCGGCCCGTCTCAGGCAGTCGATCTTTCAGAATTTTCCTGGACTGATGGCAACTGGGTGAATTTTGACCTCTCAGAATACATCATTTACGAACTGCACACAGGCACATTCACAGACGCAGGTACATTTTCGGGCATCGAAGAGCGGCTCGATTATCTGAAAGATCTGGGAATAACTGCGATCGAAATCATGCCGGTTGCCGCGTTTCCAGGTACGCGCAACTGGGGTTACGACGGCGTTTTTCCCTTTGCCGTTCAGGAAAGTTATGGCGGGCCCCAGGCCCTACAGCACCTTGTGAACGCCTGCCACGAAAAGGGTATGGCGGTGATACTTGACGTTGTTTATAACCACCTGGGCCCCGAAGGCAACGTGCTTACCACGGTTGGGCCATATACTACTGCTAAATACCCAACCCCCTGGGGCGAGGCTATGAACATGGACGATGCCGGCTCTGATTACGTGAGGCAATATTTTATTGAGAATGCGCTGCTGTGGTTATCCGAGTACCATATCGATGCTTTGCGACTCGACGCGGTACATGCCATCCGTGATTTCGGACCCAAACATTTTCTGGCAGAATTAGCGGATGCGGTGCGTGATCTGGAACAGCAGACAGGGAAAAATTACCACCTTATTGCAGAATGTGACCTGAACGACCGTCGCTTCCTGGAAAGTACAGACCGGGCGGGTTACGGGATGGACGCGCAGTGGGTTGATGAATTTCACCATGCCCTTCGTGTCACCTGCGGTGAACCGGCCGAAGGTTACTACAGCGATTTTTCCGGCCTGGCACATCTGGCGAAGGCATTCAGTTCGGGTTATGTATACGACGGAATCTTTTCGAGCCACCGTGATCGTACCTTTGGAACAAAGACGACCGGGATTCCGGGCAGCCAGTTTGTAGTATTCTCACAAAATCATGACCAGGTGGGCAACCGGGCATTCGGCGAGCGAAGCGTCGTGCTTTACGGCGCTGCGAAAGCCAGGCTGATGGCCGCTGCCACGCTGCTGTCTCCCTTTGTTCCGCTGCTGTTTATGGGTGAGGAATATGGGGAAACCAGGCCTTTTCTTTATTTCATGGATCACCAGGGTGCCGAACTCGTAGAGGCTGTCAGGAAGGGCAGGGCATCTGAATTCAGTTTTGCTGAAGGGCAGGAGCCACCAGATCCAAAGGCTGAAGAAACATTTCTTGATTGTAAACTTTCTTTTTCAACGGCCGCCGAACACGGGAAGATGTTTGCCTATTATAAGGCATTAATCAGTATGCGGAAAACAGATCCTGTGTTTAATGCAGCAGACCGTTCGGCATTGCAGGTTGATCACGATGAAAGTAAACAGCTGCTCATCCTCGACTGGAATACGGGCATGCACAAGCGCCGCGTCTGTTTTAATTTTTCTGATCAACCGCTCAAACTGGACTTACCCGACCAGGGGGAATATTCAGCGGTCTTCAATTCTGATGATCAATGCTGGGGCGGCAACGGGACTGCCGCTGCTGAGCCTGAACAAGCTTTCACTATTCCTTCATTAAGCGTTATCATTTTAGCAAACTAAGTCATGCATCCAACCACAACATACAGGATTCAATTTCATAAAGATTTCACCTTTCAGCATCTGATCAGACAGATCCCATATTTGCATTCTTTAGGCATAGATACCATTTATGCGTCACCGGTATTTACGGCTTCGCCGGGCAGTACCCATGGTTACGACGGAACGGACCCCCTGACAATTTCGCCCGAGATCGGGACGGAAGATGAACTGGTTAAACTGGCCGCTTTGCTCAAAGAGCGGGGTATGCAGTGGCTGCAGGACTTCGTGCCTAACCATATGGCGTTTGTTGCTGAAAATAACTGGCTGGCTGATGTGCTTGAACATGGAAATAATTCGGCCTACAAATCCCATTTCGACCTCTTTACGAATGATCTGGAGCAGGAGAAACTTATGCTGCCGTTTTTGGGGAGTGATCTTGAGGATGCTGCAGCGAAACAGGAGATCCGGTTTGTCTCAAAAAACGGCTCCTTCTATCTTGAAGCCGGCGGGCAATTATGGCCCGTCAACAAGCAGACGACAACAAGGTTGCTGAACGAAGGTATAACTGCATCTCAGGAAGATGGAATTGAGACAGCCGATGCCGTAAATAACAATACCGCTTTGTTGCTTGAGCTGATCTCGCTGCAATACTACAGGCCATGTAACTGGCAGGAAACCGCATCGTATATTAATTACCGGCGGTTCTTTACGGTAAACAGCCTGATCTGCCTGAACATGCAGGACCGGACGGTATTTGATGATTATCATGCATACTTGCTTGAGTTAATAGGCCGCGGGCTAATTCAGGGCGTGCGGATCGACCATGCCGATGGCCTTCAGGACCCGGGCACTTACCTGGAATGGCTTCGGGACGCCTGCGGTGAAGCCTGTTACATCGTTATCGAAAAAATCCTGGCCCGGAACGAGGTTATGCCTGACTGGCCCATGCAGGGAACTACCGGGTACGAATTTCTCGCCATGGTGAATAACCTCCTTACTGACCGGGAAGGTCTGGGGGAGATGAACGCCCTGTATGACCGTTTTACCGGAAAAGCAAGCAGTCCGGAATTAAAAGCCAGGGAAAAGAAACGGCTCATTCTGTCTGAACATATGCGCGGCGAACTGTCGTTATTGAGCAGTCTCGCTGCCAAAGCCGGTGCAGAACCGGATCAAGCCGCGGGGCACATCATGACACTGATGACAGAGATGCCGCGCTACAGGTATTATTTTGATGAAAACGGGGCGAGTGAAGAATTTTCGACGTTTCTGAACAAACTTCAGCAATCTTCAGACACCCGTGAGGCTGCAGTATTTGTGAGTGAATTACTGGAACAATCGTCGCAAAACGCTGAGGCCCGGATATTTTTTAAACGGCTCATGCAGTTCAGCGGACCTGTGATGGCTAAAGGAATTGAAGATACGCTGATGTATGATTTTAGCCGGTTCATCGCTCATAATGAAGTTGGCGATTCGCCCGAATTTTTTGGTATCCGCAGCAGCGAGTTCGTCAGAGAAATGAAGTTGAGGCTTGAAACATGGCCGGCCGCGCTGAACGCAACGGCGACGCATGACACCAAACGTGGCGAAGACTTCCGTACGCGACTGCTTGTCATCTCTTCGCTGCCTGAAAAATGGGCGCAATGGGTAAATTCCCGTCCGCCGGCAGGCGATATCAGGAAAGAAGATCTTTACTTTCTGTACCAAACCTATCTTGGTTCGCTTCCGCTGCCGGGGCAAAACCCGGCCGACTACCATGAGCGGCTAAAGGCTGCCATGCAAAAGTCATTGCGCGAAGGGAAAGTGAGCTCAGACTGGGCCGAACCAGCGGAAGACTATGAACAGCAGATCTTTGATCTGATTGACAGCCTCCCGGCAAGTCTTGAAGCGCTGCCTGGAGATCAGCAGCGACAGGTCCGTATTTTCCAGGACCTGGGCCTTCTGAACAGCCTCAGCCAGGTATTGATCAAATTTATCAGTCCCGGGGTTCCTGATGTGTATCAGGGGCGGGAAGCCTGGGACTTCAGCTTTGTAGATCCTGACAACCGAAACCCTGTAGATTATGATGCGCACGCCCGTCTGCGGTCGGGGATGTCGCCGAAAGAACTCTGGGAAAGCCGGTATGACGGTGCGGTAAAGATCAGACTTACGACCATCCTGGCCGGTTTGCGCAAACGTTTTCCTCAGTTCTTTGATCTGGCAGACTTTGAACAGGTTGAGCTGCGCGGAAAACATGCCTCAGACTTTTTTGTATTCAAACGAAGCTTCAAGAACCGCCATTTTCTTGTCATCGTACCACTTTCACTAAAGTTATTTGACGCAGATAGTGTTTTTGACCCGGCTGCGCCGGAATTAGGCGATACCCGGCTTGAGCTGGCTTTCCAGCCTTTTACGGCGTTTGATTACATCTCGGGCAAATCTGTAAACCTGGGTATGAAAGCAGATCTGCAATCGATTTTTGAAGAAGGCCTTCCATTGGCGCTCATCGAAATAAATGAAAAGGCGCGGGGTAGCGGTGTGCTCATGCCACTTAATTCCCTTCCCGGCAAAGGCGGCATTGGCGAGATGGGAAGCGAAGCCCGTGCGTTCGTCGACTGGCTGCACCGTGCCGGTCAGCAGTATTGGCAGGTACTACCGCTCAACCCGGTCGATAAGGCTGATCATTATTCGCCTTATAGCAGCCTGAGCAGTTTTGCAGGAAATATTCTGCTGATAGATTTGGCTGAATTGCGTGGCGAGGGCCTACTCGGTCACACACATGATGTCTCAGCGCAGACTGATGGCGCTATCGATTATGCTGAGGTGAGCCAACGCAAGCGCGATGCTCTTGAGCAGGCCTTTGTTGCCTGGCAACGGGATAAAAAAGATCTCGAGGCATTTCAACGTTTTTGCACCGAACAAACGTCCTGGCTTGATGATTATGCGTTGTTCGAAACTATTCGCGAGCAGGAGGGACCAGCCTGGACTGAATGGCGCGATGAGCTTAGGAGCCGTGATGCCATTGCACTTGCCGCTGTTCGTGAACAGCATGCAGAACGTCTTTTATTCTTTAGCTGGTGTCAGTTTATATTTTTTCGGCAATGGGGCGCTTTGAGAAAGTATGCCCGCGACCGACACATAGCCCTGATCGGTGACCTTCCGTTTTATGTAACAGGAAACGCCTGCGATGTATGGGTTAATCCTGAACTATTTCTGCTTGATGAATCTTTTGCGCCCGCCGAGGTTGCCGGTGTTCCGCCCGATGCCTTTGCTGCCACCGGCCAGCGCTGGGGCATGCCGGTTTTCAACTGGCGGGCTATGAAAGCACAGGGTTATAGCTGGTGGATAGACCGAATTGCCGCCAACCTGGCCATGGTAGACCTGGTACGGCTTGACCACTTCCGTGCCTTCGCCGCGTATTGGTCAATACCCGCAGAAGCGCCGGATGCGAGCGGAGGCAGCTGGCAGCAGGGACCGGCCAATGACTTCTTTGCAGCACTCAACCTGCGTTTTCCAAACCAGCCGTTCATTGCTGAAGATCTTGGCGAAATTGATGAGCCTGTATACGCACTCAGAGACCGCTGGCACCTGTCAGGAATGAAGGTTCTGCAGTTCGGTTTTTCGGGCCCCCAGGGTTTGAACGATCATTTACCACATCAGTTTGACTCACGTAACCTGGTTGTTTACACCGGAACGCACGACAATGACACCACGCAGGGTTGGCTTGACGCATTGTCGCGGAAAGACAAAGCTGAGCTTGACAGCTACCTGTCAGAGAGCGAAGGCACACAAGTTAAACAACTGATCCGCATGGCTTATGCTTCTGTAGCGTGGCTGGCGCTGGTACCGGTTCAGGACCTGCTGGGCCTGGGTACCGAAGCGCGGATAAATTTTCCGGGCAGTACCGAAAAAAACTGGACCTGGCGCCTTCCGGCCGGCAGCCTTACTGACGAGCTTGCCGCAGAACTCATGTGGCTGGCAAAACAATATGGGCGGCTGTAAAGGCTGCCCATGTTTCTAAGGCGGGGAACCGTATTGACAGGTTTAAGACAGGATAAAAATCTACGGCAGACAGCGGCAGGGCTGCTGCCGTCCTATTGAGGTGTTAACCGCTGAAATAACTTTCGTTGCTCCGGCGGCCCGCTTTAAGGTATAACTTTCCCGTTTCGCTGTCGATGATCAGGTTGAAACGTTTGAGTATATCGCCACCGATCAGGCTTACCTGCTGACGGCCAATGCTGCCTTCGAAAAACCCTGCGCGAAGTTCGAACAAACTGAGTCCACCGATCTGAATTTCAGGGAGGGTCGCGTTTGTGGTTTTCACAGCATTTCCAAACGCATCCCTGAGCGTTTTTTCACCGGTGATGACCAGCTTTTTGCCGAGGTTTTCTGAGCGTGCAAAATTGTCATTGAACAGCACGGCACCGGGATAGCCGGAATGAAGCATAAAACGGTGTACAATCTTTCTACCCATTACGAAGCAGTCCGCATCGATAAAGAGTTGGCCATTTTCCACGTGCAGGGGAATCAACTTATACTGTGCGGCGTATTCAGGTGTCTTTTTATGTATCAGTAGCTGACTTCTGTCATAGTCTATCTCAAGGATCTTGCCTGTAAAGAGATCTATCCCGCATTTGCCGTCAGAACCCTGCCCCGAATTCGTATTTTCCCATAAGGACTGATTTCTCCAGCTCAATTTACCTATCTCGAGCAGGTTACCCGTACTCATCCTCGAGCTGTTTCCGGCGCCGCCCCAGCTGCTGATGCGATCAGTTTCTGAACTGAAATGTACACTGTTCAGCTTTTTTACTGCTTCGGCCGTAAGTGTTATGGCGTTTGCCGCGGTATGAAACATCAGACGGACGCTGTCTTTTTTGTTTAACCGGGCGCCGATGATGATGTTGTTGTAGGCAGTTAGTTCAAAAGGGATGCTGGTTGGTCGTTGTCTTGCAGAAGCGTGTTCTGCAGTCAGGACAATGAGAAAACAACACAGCATAAGCTGAGAGAAATATTTTTTGATGACGCGCATGGTTCGGACGTTAAAGATGCGCTAAAATAGTATTCTGAAGTATGGCGGTCAATAGACAGCTGCTGTATAAATCGGCTACGCAACGCTGGTCAACCGGAGGGGAGGGCACATGGCATGATGTTTGAAAAGCTCCGCACTGATGGTTGACTAGGCCCTCCATCAGCTCGTATTGTTTGGTTGGTCGCAAGGCCAATACCCGGGACCAGTGTTTACTGATCCCGGGTTTTTTTTGGCACTTACTTTCAAAACATGACGACGGGCGTACAGGCCCTTCAATTTTCGACAGGCTCAGGCTCGACCGCTTTGCTTTTGATCATAGTTGGGCTCTTTTGTGGTTTAGACCGCTTGTTTTTCTTTTTGAATTTCCGGCCGTACCAGATCAGAAAACCGGTTATGGGCAAACTGGCGCCGATCAGCGTGACCAGGAAAGCCAGGACTTTCCCCGGGAAGCCCAGAATACTTCCTATATGGATGTCGTAGTTCATGCGCCGCAGTTTTCCTCCCGCAGAGGCCTCCTCATAATCGATACCGTAAATCCCTTCGCGGGCAAATTCTTTCAGCGTGTGCTGGTCGAACGTGTAACTCTGGTTGTTATAGAACTGACCCTTGCTCGGGTATACCGTTACACCGATGGTCGTCTTTGCTCTTGACGTATCCGGAAAGGTATAATAAAAACCTTCAGACGCGGGGTGCCGTGTAATTACCTTCTGCCAGGCAAGATCCATAGCCTGCTGCGGTGTAAAACGTTTGCCGGACTGCAGCGAATCTGATTCAAACCGTTGAAATTCGGTCAGTTTCTCGCCGCCGGTTGTTACCCAGTAAAGGCCCTTGCTGTACCAGCTGATGCCATAGACCATGCCGGTGAGGGCGATGAACAGCAAAAAAATCAGTGAGTAAAATCCGAGCACGTTGTGCAGGTCAAGATTAACCCGCTTGAAAGATGCACCCCATTTAATTTTGAAACTTTTCTCTCGTGTCGATTTATTCCATTTTTTCGGGTACCACCAGATGAGCCCGGTAATAAGCAGGATCACGAAGATCAGCGTTCCGTAATTGACAATCGGCCGTCCGATCTCATAAGGCAGCCATAGAAAGCGGTGGCCGTTGAGAACAAAACGAAAAAAGTCGACCTGGCCCTTTTTACGCTCTGTAACGCTTACCACCTTTCCTGTGTAGGGATTGATATTCAGAGTTGTACCGCCGGCACGCCGGCCCTGTTCTTTCGGGCTTTTGAGGTTAAGCGTAATGCTGCGGCCCTGCTGATATTGGGCGTAGGCCGGGCTTTTATCCGGATACAGCCGGTAGGCAATCTCATAAAGGCGGGAAGGCATGATAACCGGTTTATCCTGCCGGGCTATTTTTGTCTCAGGCTGCAGCAGACCTGTAATCTCCTCATTAAACACCCAAATACACCCGGTCAGGCAGACCACAAAGACAATGACGCCCGATATCAGGCCCAGCCAGAGATGCAGCCACTTGTTGATCCTGGTAAAAAGGGTTTCCCTGTTTTTTTTCTTAACGTGATTTTTCATACCGTTTGTCATTGTCTTTTGGCTGAGATGAGAAAATTAACGCAGATGCTGAATTGCCGCGATGGTACCGCCTTCAACTTTTAAACCCCTGGTTGCGGTTGCATTCACCGCGTCTATCTTGTACACGTAACTTGTGCCGTCTTTGAGATTGAGGCCGATATACGCCGTGCGACCATCTTTCGGGCTGTAATTATTTGATGAAATGCTGTTGATCTGTGAAGCCTCAGGCATACCTGCAGCAAGTTTGAATGTTTGATCTGCAACATTGAGGATGCCGATCCGGTTGCCCACCAGGAACTGGCCACGTTCTGCTTTGGGAATCGCGTTTACAACGAAGTTATTGTTGCCGATATACAGCCAGTTGGTGATCACCATTCCGCCCGATACGTTTTCAAAATTGAGAAAATAACTTTTGTCAAATTCGGTTGTTCCCGCTTTAATCCTGGTAATCGCCGACGGTTTGGTTGAAGTAAATTCTTTGTTGTTCATGGCAACAGATGAAGAGAATGCGTATACGTCGCCGTTTTCTGTGAGCCCTAAACCGTCGGTGAAGTAGCGGCCGATAAAACTTGTCCGGTTGTCTGTGATCACTTTTTCCAGCTTCATGTCGGGGTAGGAGTATACAGCAATCCAGGCCTGGTCAGGAAAGTTCGTATCGAACGCAGCGTTGCAGCATGCTTTTATGGAGAAATAAGGGGCATAGACCTTGTTGCCTACCTGCTTGATCCAGCTAAAGAAACCCGATTCGCCGTTTTTGTTCAAATCCTGCACGTTGACCGTTCCCTCGCTGCTGATCAGCAGGCTATTGGTGTTAACGCGGTACCAGTTTGCCAGCGGATTGGTGATGGCCCGGGGAATCTTTACCAGCAGGATATCATCGTTAACAGGAGCAAACGCCTGTACGGTTTCGGTTTGAAAATTTGAAAGTTTGTTCAGCCTGCCGTCAGACAGGTCATATGTCGTAACCGCGCCCGGGTTACCCTGGCCGTATAACATGCTGAAAAAACGGTTGTTGTGCGTAACATAATAACGGTAGGTGCCATCCTGTTCCACGCCATTTTTTTCGGTAGTAATAGAACCTTCGTCAAGCGAACCGGCATTGATCAGGTAGTCGGCAACGGCCGTGGCAGCCACGGGTGTTACGGCAAGTACATACGGACCGCGAGTCCGGGTATCTTTTTCACTGTCTTTTTTACATGCGTTGAGCCCGATGGCCAGCATAGCGAGCATTGCTGCCGCGGTAGATTTCAGTTTCATATCGATTTTGATTTAATTTTATTTAGTGCTGATGAAGTACCTGAGGTTCAGGAAAAATGCGCGTCCCGGCTTCTGGAGACTGAAGTTGTCGAAGAGGTCCGCATTGGTAAGATTTTTGGCCTCCAGACCGATGTTGTACCGGCCGCCCCGTACACTGTAGACGAAGTTCAGATCATGGTTGAGTTGCCTCGGCACCATTAACTTGCTGTCGCCCTCGGTGCGTCCGCCGCGACTCGGCCAATAAAGCCAGAAAGCATGAACATATAGCAGATTGTAGCCAATGGTCAGGTTGTTTCCTTTGCGACCTACATTTGGCAGCGAAACAGATACATCTCCGTTGCCGTAGAAATAGGGAATGTTTGGCATCTGGTCTTTATAAACTGCGCTTATGCCGGAAAAGCCGGGCTCATACATCTGCATGTTCTGCAGATACTGATAGGTAAGGGTAGCGCCGGCCGTAAGCCAGTTGCTGTATGCATAGCGTAGTTCGGCGTCACCGCCATAGGTGCGCACGCCGTCCCGGTTATCAGCAACCAGCCTGCTTTGATTGTTATTCAGCCTGTTATAGATGAAGTTAGTGGCGTTCCGGTAAATGGCATTTGCATTCAGGATAAATGCATGCTGATCGTTCAGCCTGAAGTTGTAACCGACGCCGATGTTCACATTATTACTTTGCTCAGGTTTCAGCGACGGGTTTGCTTCCTGATTTTCGACATCGCCAAAAATCTCCAGCGCCTCGGGCATCCTGTTGGTAAGCTCATACGATGCCTTAAGCTGGAGTGCCTGGTTCAGGAAATAAGTAGCTGCCATTCCATAACCGATACGATTGGTCGTGTTTGATCCGGCAGCCCCATTAGTCCCGTTCAGGTTGAACTGGCTGATGTATTTCCCAAACACGGTTGCACTCCACCGGTTTGGTACATTGAAACTATAGCCGGCGCCGAGGACATTTTTATTTGTTTTTCTCGGCCGCTCGTATTCGGCATTGGCAGGATTCAGCTCATCACTGCCACGGCGGTCGAATGTACTGAAGACATTGCTCAGCGCGAGCGATTGTCTGTCGTCTATACGGTAGTTCAGCATAGTCGTGGCCAGACCGTTGTTGTTTTTGTACTTGTAAAGACTTCTGGCACGTTCGCCGTTGGCGCCGTTTGGTTTGCTATTGCCATACCAGTCGTACCGAACGTTCAATGTATCGATGTTCTGTTCCTCGCCAAGATTATAGTTGGCGTTTACCGTCACATCCAGTCCTTTAAGCAGGTTGTCTTTCTTGTATTTCAGCGTAGGCATCAGAATATTTCCCCGCCTGTGCCAGCCGCCGAAAACGGAGGCCATGCGCGCACCCGTTTGAATTTCCTTGTAATTTTTGCCAACTGTAACACCAAGTAAAAGCCGGTCTGCATACCGCTTGCCCACTACACCAACACCGGCAACCAGCGTTTCATTGTGGTAGGTGTCATGAAATCTGCGCAGCAGCGATGCCGGCGCGTACGCGCCGGTATAGATATCTGATGCTTCAACACGCACCTTGTAATTATTGTCTGAATAGTTTTGGAACGCATTCAGCTGAACAGTGAATCCGTTTTCACTTGTAACGGCGGCGTTGATGACGCTCCTGTGGGTATTAAATGAGCCGTATGAATAAGATGCATCAATAAAATTCCGGTATTTGTTGCCGGTTACGATATTGATGGCACCGCCAAGAGCGTCTGATCCCAGCCACATTGGCACAACGCCTTTGTATACTTCAACACGGTCGGCAATATTGATCGGGATGTTGTTAATCTGGAACGATGAACCAAAATTATCCATCGGAATGCCGTCAATGAAATACCTTACATGGTTGCCCGAAAAACCGTTTAATGAGAGATTGAAATTTGAACCAACGCCGCCCGATTCGCGTACGCGGATTCCCGCTACCCGGTCTAACGCTCCTGAAATATCAAGTGTGGTATTGTATAGTTTTGAGGCATCGATGGCTGTTACATTAAATGCCTGCCTGTTTACTTCCTGGCTTGCCGACCTGCCCAGAATACTGACAGTTTGCATTTCATGAGCAGCGTTTTCCAGCCTGAAGTCTGCGATCAATTGCTGACCGGCCGCCAGTGTGATTTTTCTGCTGCGCGGAACGTAACCTATTGAGCTGACAGTCAGGGTATAGGTGCCGGCAGGAACCTGGCTGATGCGATACTGGCCGCCACTATCTGATACCGTGCCGAATGATGTATTCTGAAGCGTGATGCTCGCAGCAGCGATGGCATTCCCGTCGTTGCTGCGAACTGTTCCGCTTATAGCCGATGGCTGATTTTGAGCGTAGGTGAAAATAAACTGGGCACAAAAGATTCCCAGTAGCAAAATTTGTTTAATTTGCATGGCTTTTAATACAGATTAAAGGTAAACCGGGCTAGCCCGGCCGCCACACGGGTCCGAAACCGTGTGGCATTTTTATGCCGCAAATATAGTTTTATTTAGAATAAGTCCAAATAAAGAATGTTTAATGACGTGTTATTCTTCATCATCAAGGTATAAATACGTTCTGATAATGAATTGAGGTGACCAGAGGGCGGGGTTTTTGGTTCGATAAGCTCTTCGATAATTTCCGGATCTATTATTTGCATGAAGCTGCACCAGAGTACCGAACAGTTGACCACTGCAGCGCCTGGTGGTTGTTTACGAATAAGAATAGCCTGAACGAAGGCCGGAGGTTCTTGTAATGGAACGAGCGCTTTCGGCTATGCCTCAGGTGCTTGTTTTCCAAGAAAAGAAGAGGCCCCGGCGACGGTGAGCGGTCCGATACCACAGTTTCACATTTGTTGACTACCGAAAGGCTATATACTTCGCGACACTTTCCCCATACAACAGTGTCTCATTACTTATGAAGCATTCCTCTTTGCGTTTATGGTCATGAAGCAGTTTCCTGCTCAATGATATTGTAAAGCTGTTCCAGGCGATAAAGCAGGGGGTCGGCAATTTTTGGGGGCGGATTAAATTTCAAACTGAACAGGTGTACTTTAACAAAGTGGGCGGGATCCTGAATTACGGTTGCTGCGTTGAGGCGTACAGGTCCTGCAGGCAGTGCTGCGGTTTCAAAATAAGTTTCCAGTTCGGCTTGAGACATCGTGCAAAAATGCAAAATCCGGCTGGTCCTGCCGGATTTTGTTGATAAATTAATGCGTTTGTTCGCGGCCGGCCCCAGCTACCAGAACCGAACGTACAAGACAGTCAGCAGCATCAGCGTCAGCACGATCAGCGCCATGGTCGAAGGTGCGACCCGGAACATCTCTTTGTTCAGAATAAGTGCCTTTGGATTCACTTTTGGACCGGCAAGGCTGATTCCGATCATCACCAGCATGGTAAATGCAAAGGCAAGACCCATACAAATCAGAAAGGGAATTTCATAACCGCCCTTTCCGTTCGGAAATGCTGTGTACAGCCAGGTTTCATTTCCAAACCATTGCGGGGCGTAATTATTGAAGACTACAGAGAGAATAAAACCGGTTAATAATCCTGCAATAGCTGCTGCGCCGCTGGTCCTTTTCCAAAACATCCCGAGGAGGAACATAGCAAATACCCCCGGACTGATGAATCCTGTATATTTCTGGATAAAGGTAAAGCCGCCTTCACCACCGATACCGAGCAAATCGTTCCAGGTAAGCAATACTGACAAAACGATGGCCAGCAGGATGGCAAAGCGGCCTACACCGATCAGCTTTTTCTCGCCTGCATCTTTATTAATGTACTTTTTATAGATATCCAGCGTAAAGATTGTGGAGATGCTGTTTGCCTTGCCGGCAAGCGAGGCTACGATGGCGGCGGTAAGTGCTGCGAGCGATAGACCTTTCAGACCGGAAGGCAGGAAGCCGAGAAGTGCAGAGTAAGCATTGTCAGCGTTGAAGTGCCCGCCGGGAGCCATCTCTGCCTGCAGCTGCCCGTTTTTATGCAATACGTACGCTGCTATTCCCGGCAGCATGACAATAACAGGCATACCCAGTTTCAAAATACCGGCGAAAAGGATACCTGTGCGAGCCGTTTTGAGGTCGGCGCCAAGCGCGCGCTGCGTAATATATTGGTTGCAGCCCCAGTAATTCAGGTTTACGATCCATTGTCCGGCAAAATACATGGCAATGCCGGGCAGCATCAGGTATTTATTGATTTCTGCCTGCGAAGCGCCCGGGCCGGGTTTATTCAGGATCATCCTGAAGTGATCGGGGGCGTCTTTCATCATCGCAGTAAAACCTGCCAGGGCGTCTTTGCCAAGACCGAACTGCTCGCTCACCATTGTCAATGCAATATATGTCGTGGCCAGACCACCTATAATCAGTACCAGCACCTGTATCACATCTGTAAAGCCGATTACCTTCATGCCGCCCAGGGTAATGATCAGTGCAAATACAGAAAGCGCAACCATGATCAGGTGGAAATTAGCACCCTCGGCAAGGTTGCTGATCGCCAATGCGCCCAGATAAAGGATCGATGTCAGGTTTACAAAAACGTACAGGAACAACCAAAAAATAGCCATGATCAGACTAACCGTTTCATTGTACCGCGTCTGGAGAAACTGCGGCATGGTGAAGATCTTATTTTTCAGATACACCGGGATAAACCATACGGCGACGATAATCAGCGCCACCGCGGCTACCCATTCATATGCGGCTACGGCTATGCCGACAACAAATCCGTTTCCGCTCATGCCGATAAACTGCTCAGCAGATATGTTTGAGGCGATGAGTGATGCGCCTATAGCCCACCAGGTCAGCGATCCTTCGGCCAGAAAGAAGTCGTGGCTGCCGCTGACCTTTTTATCATTTTTGCGGCGATAGATCCAGTAACCGTAACCGGCAATCAGGATAAAATAAAAAACAAAGACAAGATAGTCTAAGGTTGAAAAGCTGCTCATGGTTTATAGTTTGGTTTGGTCGTTGTTTGCGGTTATTTATAAAACATTTCGTTCCACTGCAGCTCTTTTCGCAGTGCAGGCAGCTGCGTATGGGCGCCAATATGGACCATCTCGATTCCGGCGATAGCCGCAAAATCGGCAAGCTGAGAAGCCTTCAGGTTTTGGCTGTAGACAGTATGATGTGCGCCGCCTGCATAAATCCATGCAGCACATCCGGTCTTCATATCCGGAAGCGCCTTCCACAGTACCCTGGCCACCGGCAATTTAGGCAAGTCTTCTGAAACTTCAATACCTTCCACTTCATGAACAATCAGCCTGAAGCGATTTCCCATATCTACCAGTGCGGCGTTGAGCGCCTGACCGCCGCCCGCGTTGAATACAAGCCTGGCAGGATCCGCTTTACCGCCTATTCCCAACGGATGTACCTCCAGTCTGGCTTTTCCTGCTGCAAGTGATGCGTCAACCTCCAGCATATGTGAGCCAAGTACCAGGTTGTTGCCGGGCTCAAAATGGTAGGTGTAATCTTCCATGAACGCATTTGCGCCCGGCAGCCCTGCACCCATTACTTTACATGCCCTGACCAGGGCGGCGGTTTTCCAGTCGCCTTCGCCGGCAAAACCATAGCCATCTGCCATGAGGCGCTGAACTGCAAGTCCGGGGAGCTGGACCATACCATGCAGGTCCTCAAAAGTATCGGTAAATCCTTTGAAATCGCCTTGTGTTAAAAAAGTTCTGAGGCCAAGTTCAATCCGGGCGGCCTCGCGCACCGAATGATGCCGGTTGCCCCCCGGAAGCAGGTCGGCAGCGATTTCGTAATCATTTTTATAGATGGCTACAAGTTCATCAATATCACTGTCAGAAACGGCCTGGATGAATCCGACCAGGTCGCCCACGCCATAGGTATTAACGGAGAACCCGAATTTGATCTCGGCTTCGACCTTATCGCCTTCAGTTACCGCGACCTGGCGCATGTTGTCCCCAATGCGGGCAAATTTCGCTCCCTGCCAGTCGTTCCATGCCGCCGCCGCCCGGGCCCATTCGCCAACTTCGGTTTGCAGCGCTGGATCCTGCCAGTGTCCGACCACAACTTTCCTGTCCATTCGCAATCTGCTCACCATGAAGCCGAACTCCCGGTCGCCATGTGCGCTCTGGTTAAGATTCATGAAATCCATGTCAATTTCATTCCATGGAATGTCCCTGTTGAATTGCGTATGCAGGTGCAGCAGGGGTTTCTGCAGAATATTTAATCCACGGATCCACATTTTGGCAGGCGAAAAAGTATGCATCCAGGTTACCACGCCAATACATTCCGGGGCCGTGTTTGCCTGCAGCAAGGTGTTGTAAATTTCTTCCGGTGTTTTAACAACCGGCTTCCAGACAATCCTGACCGGAATCCGGGCTGAAGCGTCGAGTGCAGCGGCAACCTGCTGTGCATGCTCTGCCACGCGGGCGAGCGTTTCTTCACCATAGAGGTGCTGGCTCCCTGTGAGAAACCAGAGTTCGTATTTTTTTAAGTCCATCATAGTGGTTGATTATTTTTGCCCGTAATAGGCGTTTTGACCATGTTTTCTGTCGTGATGTTTTTTGATAAGGCTGTCTTTCATGCGTCCGGCCGAAGGATTGATCAGGCGGCTCATGTAGGCCATATGCGCCAGGTTTTCGAGTACAGCGCTGTTGTACACGGCCTTTTCGGGCGTTTTTCCCCATGTAAATGGCGCGTGGTTTCCGACCAGCACCATTTCGGTCTGCGTGTAGTTGAGATCTAAGTCCCGGAAATGATCCATGATCTGAAACCCGGTCTCATATTCATAATTGCCCGTAATGCGGGAATCGTCCATAGGTGGCGCGCAGGGAATATCGCAGGTCAGGTGATCCGCATGCGTTGTGCCCATAAGTGGAATAGGGCTTAATGCCTGTGCCCAGGCGGTAGCGTAGACAGAGTGTGTATGGGCTATGCCGCCAATACCTGGCCAGTTTTTGTACAACACGGCATGCGTCGCCGTGTCTGATGACGGCCGCAGTCTGCCTTCTACAGTTTTGCCATCAAAATCGACAATAACCATGTCCTCCTCCCGCAGGTCTGCGTAAGGAACACCACTTGGTTTGATGGCGAAAACGCCCGCATCTGCATCTGCTGCGCTCACATTTCCAAATGTGAAAAGT
Organism: Pedobacter sp. SYP-B3415; assembly: GCF_004138205.1. Classification (GTDB taxonomy): domain Bacteria; phylum Bacteroidota; class Bacteroidia; order Sphingobacteriales; family Sphingobacteriaceae; genus Pedobacter. Next base: position 245,677 of record NZ_RXNQ01000031.1, on the reverse strand, counting down.
ACAAGACCCAGTTCTGGCAACTGCAGATTAGCCAGGTAGGCTGCCTCACGAAGATGCTGGTATTTGCTCATGATGAATACTGTTGGTGGTTAAGTCCTGCTGTACAAAATTTCCTAGCGCTGCATAACGCGCGTACCGACGGCGCAGATATGGGAAGCGATGGCTGTCTGGCATGTATGTTTTCTCAAAGCCCTGGCCCATTTTTTTCATGGCGGTATCTATGTCAGGGTAGATGCCTGCTGCAACCGCGGCGAACATGGCCGCTCCGATCGCACAGGTATGTTCTGACTGATGGATGCGGATCGGCATTTCCAGGACATCTGCCAGTAACTGCATAATAAAGGGAGACTTTTTTGCCACGCCGCCTATGCCGATCAGCCCGCGTACCGGAACACCTTCGCGTTCAAAACGTTCTACAATACTTTTTGCGCCAAAACAAGTAGCTTCGGCGAGTGCACGGAAAAGAGCCGGCGCGTCTGTACCCAAACTTAACCCTGTTACCGCGGCTTTCAATTCCTGATTGGCGTCGGGCGTCCGGCGGCCATTGAGCCAGTCGATAGCCAGCGGCGCGGAGTCATCATCCGGCAGTTGAGCGGCTTGCTCGCTAAGCATGGCAATCAGGTTATTTTCAAGGCCCAGCAACGCTGACTCAAGTTCAGGACCCGCGTTTGCAGCAAGCTGACTGAGGGGCCAGGATATCAGGTTTTTAAACCAGGCGTATACATCGCCAAAGGCCGACTGCCCGGCTTCCAGTCCCAGCAAACCCGGGATAACCGAACCGTCAACCTGGCCGCAAATGCCGTTTACAGTCTGACCGGCAATCGTCTCTGGCGGGGCAACCAGAATATCGCAGGTGCTTGTGCCCATAATTTTGCATAGGTGATAAGGTTCGATCTGTCCGCCAACGGCCCCCATATGCGCATCAAAGGCACCAACACCGACAACGACTGTTGTTTGAAGACCCAGTCTTTCCGCCCATTCGCTGCTCAGTGTTCCGGCAGCCATGTCTGATGTCTGCGTTTCGCTGAAAAGACGGCCGGTAAAGCCGTCAAGTAATGGATCGATAGCCCGGAAAAAATCATTTGGCGGCAAGGTCTCTGCCCATAGAGCCTTATGACCGGCTGCACACCGGCTGCGTTTCATTTGGTGAACGTCTGTTCCGCCGGTTAGCAGAAATGGAATCCAGTCGCAATGTTCTACCCAGGAGTAACATGCTTGTCGAACCGATTCATCGTGCCTTAAAATATGCAGCAGTTTCGACCAGAACCACTCAGATGAGTAAACACCCCCGCTGAATTTCAGGTAGTCCGCGGCATCTTTTGCTGCCGCCGCATTAATTTCCGCAGCTTCACGAATGGCGGTATGGTCTTTCCAAAGCACAAACATAGCATTGGGATTTTCTTCAAAGCCGGGGAGCAGCGCCAGCGGTGTACCCTGTGCATCGACGGCTACAGGACTGGAGCCGGTTGTATCTACCGAAATTCCTTTTACAAGTCCTGCTTTCTCAGCGCCTGCCTGTGCCAGACACGCTTTAATGGTGTGCTCAAGACCTTCGATATAATCGAGGGGGTGTTGACGAAATCGATTTTTGGATGGTTGACAATATTTACCCTGACGCCACCGGGGGTAATAGTATACGGAAGAGGCGAGCTCTGTTCCGTCGGTTGTATTTACGAGAACCGAACGGACAGAGTCTGTTCCGTAATCTATGCCGATTACATAACTATCTGTGCTCATAACAAGTAATAAACGTCTAATTAACGTTTATTTTTTAATAAAACGAAGCGTTTACCTGGTTTAATTGTTAATTGGTTTATTATTAGCGCCTTATGTTGTTTTTAGGGCTGATTTAAAGCTTGTAGGGGAATGCAGGATATTCCAAAATGGCGAAGCTGAAACGTATTAAAAATCAAAAGCGGGCAGAAGTCCGAAGCCTTTTATGATTCGTGTGGAGAGGTGTAAACCCTCATTTAACCCTCATACTACAGACTTCGCTTCAATGCTCTCTGAAACCGGTTTGCGAAACCCTGGCCGCATCCAAAAAGTCAACGAACATGGATTTTCTGACAGAAACTGAGCGCTGCGGTGGTCGAACCCTAGCCGAGCAACTGATCGGGGTTGGGAATGAAATTCAGGAAGGATTGAAATTTCGCTTTGTATTTCTTTTTATCCAACTTGAAATAAAACGCGCCGCGTTTTGATCCGGATTTGTCTTTCTCCTGCAGTTTAATCAAGAGACCGGTCGAAGTAACCTTGCGGATAAAATTGCGGTTATCAATGCGCGTGGCGTAAACCTGTTCGTAAAGGTTCTGGAGTTGCGGAATGGTGAACTTCTGGGGGAGCAGTTCAAACAGAATGGGATGCAGGGCGGCTTTGTAACGAACGCGTTTACGGGCTTCCTCAACCATTTCATTGTGGTCGAAAATCAGCTGCGGGGCCTCATCTATCTGGAACCACTCAGCGTGATACTCATCGCTAAGCTGATTTTGATACTTTTTGATGTCGATAAATGCAAAATAAGCGACACAAACGGTCCGTGCGTAGGGATCGCGCAGCGGTTCGCCGTACGTTTTTAACTGCTCAAGATAAACATTGTTCAGGCCGGTAAGTTCAAAAAGCACACGGCCTGCGGCAGCTTCAAGGTCTTCACCCTTTCCGACAAATCCACCCATTAAACTCCACTGGTCTTTTGCCGGCTCAAAACCCCGTTTAATAAGAAGAATCTTCAGGTTTTCGCCGTCAAAGCCAAATACAATGCAATCAATGGCTACCAGCATGGCTGTCTGGTCTGCATATTTGTTTAGTAAAGGTTTGTTCATATGATCCCTGGCGGTTAAAAGCTGCTAAATATATGATTTTACTGGTATTTTGTGTTGCCCGCGCTTGCGGCAGGCCAAGCATTACCGCTGTTACTGCAATGTTTGACCTTATTTACAACCTGTTTTGACCGGTCATTGTGACTGAAATACTCCCGTTTTCATTGAGTCGGGGTAGGTGTTTCGCTTTCTGCGCAAAGGGCGACGACACTTGAAAAAAACGAATGGGCGGTCTGCCTCAGGTCGTGGATCTGAAACCAGCGGCCGCGACTGAAGTCATAACCTATCCTGACCTGCACTTTAAAACATGCGCTTATCTGTTCGCTTTCGCCGGAAGATGTTATTCGTCAACGAGCATTCCGTCTTATGGAAATGGGACAGCTTGTGTATTGAAGTTTATGTATGCCGCATTTATGACAATAAAGCCTCTTTCACTACCAATTTTTCTGATAAATTTGGAGCTGATCGAGCAATTCATTCATGTTGGAAAACACGTTTTACCAGGAAATCCTGGATAGACAGGGCCGGGTTGAATCTGTACCGGCGAACCAGGCTATCGCAGACTGGGCACTGGCCTTACTGAATCTGATGTATCCCGAGCGCGGTGCTGCCCCGGTTGTAGATTCAGATCAGTTGACCCATGCTTTTCAGCGAAGTAAACTGGAGTTAACCCGCATGCTGAATGCCACGAAAGCATGCTCAGATTGCAACAATGAGCAGGTTGCCGATCTGTTTTTTAACAGGTTGCCTGAACTGTACCGGCTCATGAATACAGATGTGCAGGCTATTTTATCCGGCGACCCCGCAGCTAACAGCGAATTTGAGATTATACGTTGTTATCCGGGCTTTTTTGCCACTGCCCTCTATCGGCTTGCCCATGAGCTGCTTCTCCTGGATGTGCCGGCTATTCCTCGTATATTGACTGAATACGTGCATTCGGTAACAGGTATAGATATTCACCCCGGCGCAGAGATCGGCGCATTCCTGTATATTGATCACGGGACGGGCCTTGTTATCGGCGAGACTACGGTGATCGGCAACCACGTTAAATTATACCAGGGCGTAACGCTCGGGGCTTTAAGCGTTGAGAAATACATGGCCAATACCAAACGTCATCCTACTATTGGTGATCATGTGATCATTTATTCAGGCGCAACGATTCTTGGTGGCGATACCATTGTTGGAAATAATTGTATTATAGGAGGGAACGTCTGGTTAACCAAAAGCGTACCTCCAGACTCTGTGGTTTACCACCAGTCTGTTGTGAAAATTACCGAATCAAAAAACCCAACGCATGAATAGCATTATCGACTGTATAGGTAACACGCCACTGGCAGAAATCCGCAAACTGCATGATAATCCGCAGGTCAGAATTTTTGCTAAACTCGAAGGAAATAATCCTGGCGGAAGCGTAAAAGACCGCGCGGCGCTGAATATGATCAGAAGCGCCATAGAGCGGGGCGATGTGAATCCAAATATCAGGCTTATTGAAGCGACGAGCGGAAATACGGGTATCGCACTGGCCATGATCGCAGCTATCTATGGCATCTCTATCGAACTGGTAATGCCTGCCAGTTCTACGCGCGAGCGGACCCTGACCATGGAAGCTTTTGGCGCCAGGGTTACGTTGCTCGAATCAATCGAAGTCTGCCGTGACTACGCTGAAGACCGGGGTTCCAGTCCCGGTTATTTTTTGTTGAACCAGTTTGCCAATCCGGATAACTTCCTGGCGCATTATAAAACAACAGGACCTGAAATCTGGCACGATACGCAAAGACAGATCACACATTTCGTGAGCAGTATGGGAACTACGGGAAGCATTATGGGTAATTCCATGTTTTTAAAGGAGCAAAATCCGGATATCCAGATTGTTGGGTGTCAGCCGACCGAGGATTCTTCGATCCCGGGTATCAGGCGCTGGCCTGAAGCCTACCTGCCAAAAATATTTGACCCCAGCCGTGTAGACCGGATAATGGATGTTTCGCAGCACGAAGCAACGCTCATGGCCCGAAGAATGGCGCGTGAGGAGGGTATATTTGCGGGCATGAGCAGCGGAGGGGCACTTCACTGCGCCCTGCAGCTTGCCGGCGAACTGGACAGCGGTCTGATTGTCTTTATTGCCTGCGACCGCGGCGACCGGTACCTGAGTTCGGATTTATTCTCGGAGGCAGTGGAACCTGCAGTCAGGTCGCAGATATAAGTTTTGTATTCCGAAACAATTTCGATACAATCCACTTTTCTGCGAGTAAAATGATTTAGCAGGCTTATTTTTACGTAATTAAAACCAAACACATGAAGAAATACACTTTAGCTGCCGCAGCAGTGATCTTATTATGGACCGCTTCTGCGCAGGCTCAGAAACGCAAACGCTGGGAAGATATTGACAGTACAGGCTATTTTAAAAAGGAAGTAATTACAAAGAAAGGGTATACCCTGACCTTTATCAATACCGATTCAAATTTTAGCGCTGCAACCGGAGAGCGTTTAAAAGATCTTTTCTGGAAAGTATACCCGGCTGAACTTAAGCGATTTAATAAACAAGGCCGTCGCAACGTAACCGTAGCGGTAACCAGCGAATACAAAGGTGTTGCGGCAGCAATGAACGGTGTGATCAAAATTGATCCAAGCTGGGTTGCCAAAAATCCTGAAGATATCGATTTGTTAACGCACGAGCTTATGCACATTGCCCAGGGTTATGCCTATGAATCGGCACCGGTCTGGCTTACAGAAGGCATTGCTGACTATGCCCGTTTTCACTTCGGTAAAAATAATGAGCAGGCCAAATGGTCGCTGACTCCTTTCAACGAGAAACATAATTATACAAACTCCTACCGCATTGCGGCCCGTTTCCTTGTATGGCTTGAAAAGAATAAAAAGAAAAATATCGTTGATCAGCTGAATAAAGCTGCGCGCGAGAAAACATATACACCTGAGCTGTGGAAAGAGCTGGCCGGTGCAGATTTGGATACCTTGTGGAATGAATACAAGGCTAATCCAAACAAAGGCATGGTCTCATAATCAGGCAATACGATAGAAATAAAAAAACCGGAAGACAATTCTTCCGGTTTTTTTGCATTTGGGCATGTAGATCAGAAATCTGAATAGGCCGTCGGACTAAGCAAGAGGCTGATGTTCCTTGACACGTTTTTCTGATATTCCGGTCTTGCAGACAATTCCTTCCACTGGCTGTCTGCGCCGAAGGTCTTCCAGTGCGCATCGCGATCAGCTTTATCATCAAATGCGGTCATATACATCAGGTTGGGCATGGTGCCGCCTGCAATCACTTCACCATAAAATACAGCATTGAAATTGAGGCGCTTAAAGAGGCCGATTTCATCTCCCGCATTAAACATTTCGATCTTGTTCCTGGAAATCATTTCGGTTGGTCCTTCATAACTTCTGAGCTCATAAACGCGTTTTGGTTTGCTGTTCTTCAGTTGGGGAATGTCCGGCTGCGGAGCTTTTACAAAAGGTGTCATCAGGATAGTTTCGATACGCTGGTATACAGGAGCGTCATGCGGAGCACGAAGATAAGCGGCGCCTTCTGACAGGTATTCGCGGTCTTTGTCCAGCCTGGGCTGCAAACGGGTGAGTTCGTCAAATGAACGGAAAGGAATAAATACATAGATCTTTCTCTCATCTGAAACACCCGGATTAAAGGGTTTAAAAACACCCACATGCGGAATTCCGGCACGGTGCAGGGCGGGCAGGTAGGCTCGTTCGAGATATTGCTCGACAGCATTTTGCTGGATACTATCTTTCAGATGATAAATTTTAAGCTGGTAAAGCCCGGTGCGTGCCGCAGAGCCCATCAGCGGTAACGCTAAAAGTAAAGTGCAGATCAAAAGCGACCTGAAGCTGTTGGATAATTGTGTGTACATACGGTAAAGCTAACTAATGATTCTAACACTCAAAATAACCATGTTGTTACCGTCGCCACAATTTTTCATGCCGTCCTTTAACCACCAGGAATGGCTTTAAAGCTATTATCATCAGTATACCGGATTTTTAACCTGCCGACTGACTTTTTACATCATCGTTTGTGATGCGGCGTTCATTTTTCCTGATCGAGCCCTGCAGTTTACCGAACTTCCAGACTAAATTTACGTTGAAGCGCCTGAAGTAATTTTCTCTTGAATAGGCATTGCTGAAATTGCTTCCCTCTACAAAATTGGTATATGCCCTAAACTTCCTGAAAGGGTTGGCAGCCATTGCAGATACGATAAGTTTATCTTTAATCAGGTCTTTGCTGCCGCTTACTGCCATGAAGTAATAGTCGTTGGATGCGCCCTGAAGCAGTACATCAGGTGCGCCGTAATTAAATGAAAAGGTAGTTTTCCAGGTTTTTTCAAACTTATAAGAACTGTTTGCAGAAACATATCCTGTCATTCCCGAATTGCGGGTCAGCAGACCTTCAATCATCCCTTCCAGCCAGATATAATTCAGGTTACCATTGGCGCTTACATTCCACTTGGCTGTAACCGGATAGTTGATATTCAGATTTGCGCCGAGCTTGCGGTCTCTTCCTATGTTCAGAAAAGTAATGCGGGTAATGTTGCTGGCTGGATCATAGCGGAGCACGGTCTGCTGCGTATTGTTGGCAAAATTGTAACTGAATCCAAGATTTAACGAACCCTTTTTTGAATAAGAATAGCCAAGATCAAAGTTGTTGCTAAGCACCGGCACAAGGTCAGGATTGCCGTACTGTTCAATGTTTGGCCTGGAGCGGTCTACAAACGGGTTCAGAAAATAGATTGCAGGCCGTTCAATACGCTGCGTAAATCCAAGGCTGATACTTTCCCCATCTCTCAGTTTCCTGTTGAGAGACAGCGTTGGTATCACGTTAAAATAATTTTGTCTTACTTGTTCATCGCCGGTTGCAAATAAGCCCTTAACATAGGTATATTCGATTCTGGCGCCGCCTTTCAGTGTAAACTTTTTAAAAGCCAGAGCCGCGCTGGTATAGGCGCCATATACATTTTGTTCGTTCGAGTAACCGTTGCTCTGCCCAACCTGCAGTTCGTAAATTTGTGTTCCGGGATTAAGCGTGTAAGATTGAAAATCTGTGCTCCCTTCCCTCAGGATGGCTTTCAGACCAGCTTCGAGCGTTACTTTCCTGATCGGCACCACATAGTCTGCCTGCGCGGTCTGTTCGCGGAAAGAACTTTTATTTTCTTGTTGTACATCGCGCAGATTGAAGTTTTGCCGGTTCAGATAGGCAATTGCGCTGTTATTGGGTTCGCGGGAGCTAAAATGTTTGTATGAAAAAGTGAGCAGATGATCTTTGTTGTTACGAAAACCCCGCTGGTAATTGGCCGTATAATCACTTCCCCGCCATTCGAAAAGCCGGTTGTTTTCGGTATTATAGGCACTGTTTGTTTGTCCGCTCAGGTTAAACTGCTGTTTAGTGATCTGCCGGTTGTAACCGCCGTAAGGATTAATCTCTAAGGTAAGAAGATTGAGCGTATCGAGTTCATAACTCAGGGAAGCTGTTCCCCACAACCATTTATTATCTACGCTGTTATTGCCTGCGCCGACAAGCGTCGTTGCATTCGCTCCGGTAGTGATCCTTGTTTCGAGCACCCTGATGCCAGAAACCTTCCAGATACCGGTGCCACCGCTCAGGTCGGCCCCGAAGCGGCCCTGCTTCCAGGTCAGGTACACATTTGCACCCGGTCCGCCAGGGGTCTGATGCCGAACATTTACAGAACCGTTATAGCCGTTGTCTACCTTTTTTGTGGTTATAATATTAATGATACCTGAAAGGCCTTCTGCATCAAAACGAGAAGGCGGCGTTGTGATTACTTCAATTTTCTGAATGCTTGCGGCAGGCATAGTTCTTAAAACTTCTTTCGGATCGCGCGTTACCATACCCGATGGCCGGTTATTGATCAGAATCTTAAAGTTTCCGCTTCCTTTTAATTTGATGTTATCATCGGCATCGACAGAAAGCAGGGGTACTTTACGCATCATGTCGAGAACAGTTAAGGTTTTACTTTCCGCATCCGCCTGTACATCGTAAGCAATACGGTCTGCTTCATGTCTGATGACGGGACGGTTGCCTGTTACTGCTACTTCGCCGAGGTTGCCAACAGCTGGCTGCAGCAGGATGGTGCCGAGCTGGTGATCCCTTCCGTTAAGGTCGATCTTTATCTTTTTTGTTGTATAACCGATTGATGCAAGGCTGAGCTGATAGCTGCCATTATCGGAATAGGTATGTGTAAAACGGCCGGCACTATCTGTAAGTACGGTTTTAAGTGCAGTTTCTGCCCGTTGAAAATTAACTGTTCCAAAAGCAATTGGTTTTTTTGTTAGAGAATCTGTCAGGATACCGGAGACAGTGGAAGTGCCCTGGGCAATTGCAGAGGCACTGAAACAAAAAATTACGGCAAAAAGCAGAAAGTATCTTCTTAACATGAGAGGTGGTTTCTTGGGTTTGGTTTTCTTTTGTGAAAATGACACAGGCTTTTTCCAAACGTTGCATGGCTCTTCAAAAAAGTGCAGCATCATTCCGCAACCATTTGTATGCGTAACTGTTGTTTAAGCATGCAAGAAGGAAAAGTACATCTCAGGGTAATTGGCTGCGGCGATGCATTTGGCAGCGGTGGACGGTTGAATACCAGTTTTCTGCTGCAGGCAGAAAACCGGCGACTACTTATAGATTGCGGGGCGAGTACATTGGCAGGTCTTAAAAAATATGATCTGGCAGCGGCAGATCTGGATGCTGTTGTAATCACCCATTTCCATGGCGATCATTATGGAGGTATTCCTTTTCTCCTGATGGATCTTGCTTATTCGGCAGGAGCCAGGCCGCTTCAGATCATTACACCTGCCGGTGGAGAAGAGAAAATCAGGTCCTTGCTAAATTTGTTGTACCCTGGTGCCGACCCGCTTTCAAAAATAACCGTTAACTTTCTTGAATACAGTGCCGGCCAATTACTGGATTTTGAGTTTTTTACCCTGCAGGCCTGGCGGGTTCTGCATACGGCGGAAAGTGAACCGCATGGTTTACGTATTGGAATAGCAGGAAAAACTGTTAGTTACTCGGGAGACACATCGTGGACAGACGTGTTGTTCGAGCTTAGCGATCAGGCAGACCTTTTCATGTGCGAATGCAACTTTTACAACACCGAAGTTGAAGGGCACATGACTTTTACGACGCTACAGGATAAACTGGATTATTTTACCTGTAAAAAAGTCATTCTGACCCATTTGGGTCCGGATATGCTGGCTCGGTCCGTTCCCGGTATATGCCTGGCTACTGACGGAATGTTGTATGAGATTGTGTAGGGAAGTAAGAAAATGTTTCTATAAAGTGTATAAAATTTAACTTAAAGTTGGTAACTTTACAAAAGTTACCAACTTTGCAGGAGTCGAGGTCTGTTTTAGCCAACGCGTAAAAAAGCGGAACGCCTAGTTAGGATAAACAAATACCTTTCTCATTCACTATTATAAATTCATCCTTGTCCGGTAAAAATTCGCTGAATGAAATAAGATCCTTCTGAACAGTCTCAAAGCAGTATTTGCCTGAGTCTTCTGAATTAAGCCCCCCTGAATTTTATGTCTATGGGTTTTAAGTACAGGCGGCGGTTTTGATGACGGTTTTGCCTGATTACTGTCACTAATAGGTGCGGACCGGCCTTGTATCTTCTCGCCGCAGAAAAGTATTAAAAGTCTTGCACTGTTTTACGGAGGTTGGGAAGAACCAAGGAGGGGAACCAGCCCGGAACGGAATGGTGCAGGGATAATCCGGGCCTTTTCCCGCCGCCGTCGGACTTTTGATGCTTTTATGCAAGAAGAGATACACAGCCGGAGCGTTTATTCGTGTCTCTTTAATGAATTTCAAAGGTACGAACGCTTTCGGCTATGCCTCAGGTGCTTCTTTTCCAAGAAAAAGAAGGAGCCCCCGCGGCGGTGAGCGGTCCGATACCCCAGTTTCACTTTTGTTGAAAAGCGAAGGCTATAGACTCCCGCAAAACTTTCCCCGGACAAAAATGATTATAAATTCATGGCCCAATAGTATTTATCATTTTCCACAAACCTGTGCAAAACTGTATTGATTTTTTTTAAATTGCTAATATTTTTAGCATTACTTTTGTTGCATTCTACCGGAATATGATCCCTGTCCGAATGCCTGAGCTATGCATATGGCTGGGCTGAATAGCTAATACTCCGCTTATGAATGCAAATAACAGCAATAAACGAGACACCATAGATAAGTTAAGACAGGAAATCTTGCATATGCAGGGATTTAAACCTGGCGGTACGGGCACTACAAAAATGCCAGGTTTAGAAGTTATTGAACAAGCTTTTCCAAATGCAATTTTTCCGCTTGGAGCTGTTCATGAGTTTATTTGCGAAGGTCAGGAGGGTAGTGCAGCATCGGGCGGTTTTATAGGCGGTTTACTCGGTTTATTAATGCAGGAAACCGGCGCCTGTTTATGGATCAGCACATCCAGAAAACTTTTTCCTCCTGCGCTCGAAAGTTTTGGTGCCGCTCCGCATCGTGTCATCTTTGCAGATGTAGATAAAGAAAAAGACCTGTTATGGGCTACTGAAGAAGCATTAAAATGCGAAGGCCTTTCTGCAGTCATTACAGAATTACGCGACATTACCTTCGCCCAGTCGCGCCGGCTCCAGCTAGCTGTAGAAAAAAGCAGGGTAACATCATTTATCATGCGAAAGGACCCTGCAAGACTTTCATCAACTACAAGTGTGGCAAGATGGAAGATCTTACCTGCCCCGAGCGTAAATGAGGCCGGTTTGCCTGGTGTAGGCTTCCCGCACTGGCAGGTAGAGCTGCTCAAAGTACGCAATGGTTATCCCGGCTGCTGGGAAGTTACCTGGTCGGCCGGGAAATTTGAGACGCAGCAAAAACGCTCAGGTGCATTAACAATTCCTCTTGACGGACAAAGGAAAACCGGCTGATCATGCAAAAGAGATTTCTTTCTTTATGGTTTCCTTTCCTTGTTTCTGACTGGTTATGTATACGCCGCCCGGAGTTGAAGGAAAGTGCATTTGTGTTTGCCGGCCTGGTACGCGGCCGGAAGATCGTCAGCATGGCAAGTGCTTTAGCCGCCCGTAAAGGAATCACTGCAAAAATGACGGTAGCAGATGCCCGTGCGCTCGTGCCTGAACTGGATGTGTTTGATGAAGAACCCGGCAGGGAACAACGCCTGTTGCGGGCACTTGCCAAATGGTGTGTACGTTTTTCACCATTCGTTGCAGTTGATTCTCCTGAAGGCTTATTTATTGATATTTCCGGGTGCACGCACTTATGGGGTGGTGAGGCCGCGTATCTGGATGACCTGCTGTTGCGGCTCAGCAAACCAGGATATACTGTTTATGGCGCCATTGCCGATACGCCTGGTGCCGCCTGGGCTATGGTAAGATGCGGCAGGAATAAAATGATTGTTGAATCAGGCTCGATAACCGAAGCATTGCTGCCCCTGCCACCTGGCGCCTTACGTTTAGATCATATACTCATACAGCGGTTTGCGAAACTTGGTCTGAACCGTATTGCAGATTTTATTAGTATGCCACGCAGTGTGCTGCGCAGAAGGTTTGGCGAGAGCCTTTTGCAGCGTCTGGCACAGACCCTTGGTCAGGAAGATGAATACCTGGAACCTGTTGTGTTCCCAGATCCTTTCCACGAACGCCTGCCATGTCTGGAGCCTATTAAAACTGCAGTTGGTATTGAGGTAGCAGTAAAGAAACTGCTTGAAATGTTATGCAAAAGACTTAAAGATGAGGGTGTAGGTTTGCGGAAGGCAATACTTACTGTTTTCCGCATTGATGGTAAAAAGATTCGAACCCTGATAGGTACAAATCGTGCAGTACAGAGTGAGGAACATATTTTTAAGTTATTTGAATTAAAAATCCCTGGTATAGCACCTGGAATGGGTATTGAACTTTTCACGCTCGATGCCCAGCAGACTGAGAAGATGCCCCTTCAGAACGAAGCTTTGTGGAAAACCGGAGCCACTATAGACGATGGGGAAGTAGCCAGCCTCTTAGACCGGCTGGCCTGCCGCATTGGTTCCGATCGCATTCGAAGGTATGTGCCTGCTGAACATTTCTGGCCGGAGCGCTCTTTCAGGCTTGCCGCATCTATCATAGAAAAACCTGCATCAAACTGGGCACCCGAAAGGCCCCGCCCGGTACAGTTGCTTAATCAGCCTGAAAAAATTGAAGTCACAGCACCCATACCGGATTATCCGCCTATGCTTTTTCGCTATAAAGGCCAGACACACCATATCAGTAAAGCTGATGGCCCTGAACGCATTGAGCGCGAGTGGTGGCTTGAAAGCGGAGAGCACCGGGATTATTACCATGTAGAAGATAAGGAAGGCAGGCGTTACTGGTTATTCCGTTCAGGTCATTACCGTGGCGATTCAGGAAACCAATGGTTTATTCACGGTTTTTTTGCATAAAGACATGAGAACGTATACAGAACTGCAGGTAACCACCAATTTTAGTTTTCTGAAAGGCGCTTCCCACCCCGACGAGCTGGTGATACGGGCTGATGAACTGGGTTACCGGAAGATTGCCATTACCGATTGCAACACGCTAGCAGGGGTGGTTCGCGCGCATGTAGCTGCACGCGGAAGGGACATCAGTATTATTCCTGCCTGCCGTCTGGAACTGCTAGATGGTCCGCCATTGCTTGCCTATCCAACCAACCTGGAGTCATACAAACGTCTTTCAGCGCTCCTGACAACCGGAAATATGCGCGCCGAGAAAGGTTCATGTTTCTTATATAAGTCTGATGTTTTTGAACAGGCTGCTGGGATGAAAATGATCGCCGTTCCGCCGCAGACGCTGAATGCGGCATTTGATTTTGACCCCGCATTTAAACAACACCTTAGCGATTACAGGAAGGCTTTTGGTGCCGACCTTTCGCTGGCAATGGTGCGTAGCTACAGCGGAAATGATCAGAAAAAAATGTTCAGGATTTATCAGCTTGCAAATGAACTGGATATTCCCCTGGTAGCCTGTAACGATGTATTTTACCATGACCCCGGAAGACGGGAGTTACAGGATATTCTGACTTGTGTGCGTGAAAAGTGCACCATTTATACGGCAGGTTTCTTGTTAAACAGCAATGCAGAACGCTTTCTGAAACCGCCTGAAGAAATGGAGCGTCTCTTCTCAAGGTATCCTTCCGCACTTGAAAACGCCTGTAAAATTGGTGAAGCCTGTACTTTTTCTCTTGATGAACTCAAATATGTTTACCCGAGAGAAGTTACGCCTGAAGGCCGGACCCCGCAGGAGGAGCTGGTTCATCTTGCCTGGAAAGGTGCCGCGGAAAGGTTTGGAGAAAATATACCTGAGAAAATCCAATCTGCAATACGGTATGAACTGTCATTTATGGAAGAAATGAATTATGCCTCCTACTTTCTGACCGTATATGATATTGTGCGTTTTGCACGCGATAAAGGTATTCTATGCCAGGGCAGGGGATCTGCTGCAAATTCGACGGTATGTTATTGCCTGGGCATTACTTCTGTTGATCCTGATAAATTTGACCTGCTTTTTGAACGCTTCATTTCATCTGCACGCAATGAACCACCCGATATTGATGTCGATTTTGAACACGAGAGGCGCGAAGAGGTAATCCAGTATATATATAATAAATATGGCCGTGACCGTGCCGCCATCGTGGCCACCGTTACCCAACTTCATCAAAAAGGTGCCATAAGAGACGTTGGTAAGGCAATGGGCCTTTCTATTGATACGGTTAACAGACTCAGCGGAGCAATCTGGGAGTTTACAGATGAATGGTTTGAAGAGGAACGTCTTGTAGAACAGGGGTTAAACCCAGGCGACCCGCATCTGCGGAAGGTTTTGCAGCTTACCGCGCAGATGATCGGCTTCCCGCGGCAGCTTGGTCAGCATACGGGCGGGTTTGTCATCACGGAAGGGAAACTTACAGACCTTTGCCCCATTATCAATGCCCGTATGGAAGACCGGACCAACATAGAATGGAATAAGGATGATATTGAAGCACTAGGGTTTCTGAAAATTGATGTTCTCGGATTGGGGATGCTTACCTGTATCCGCAAAGCTTTTGAACTGGCAAAAAAGGATTATAACCTGGACCTTACCCTGGCAAATATTAAGCATGATGACCGCGTATATGACATGATCTGTAAAGCAGATACGATCGGTGTGTTCCAGATAGAGAGTCGTGCACAACAGTCCATGCTGCCACGGCTGCAGCCGCGAAAATTTTATGACCTGGTTATTGAAGTGGCTATTGTGCGGCCAGGACCTATCCAGGGAGATATGGTACATCCTTACCTAAGAAGGCGAAATAATGAAGAAGCGGTAGTTTATCCTTCACCAGAACTGCAGGAAATTTTAGAACGAACTTTGGGCGTTCCGCTTTTCCAGGAACAGGCTATGAAAATAGCTATTGTTGGTGCTGGTTTTACACCTACCGAGGCAGATGAGCTGCGGCGAAGCATGGCCACCTTCAAGTTCAAGGGCCTGGTTAACCAGTTTGAAGAAAAGCTGGTGAACGGCATGCTTGCAAAAGGATATTCTGAGGAATTTGCCCGGCGTATTTTTAAGCAGCTTGAGGGTTTTGGCAGTTACGGTTTTCCTGAAAGCCATGCCGCAAGTTTTGCATTGCTGGTTTATGTGTCATGTTATTTAAAATGTTTTTACCCTGATGTGTTTGCTGCCGCGCTGCTGAACAGTATGCCCATGGGTTTTTATCAGCCGGCGCAGATTGTCATTGATGCCCGTAAACATGGGGTAGAAGTTCGCGCCGCAGACGTTAACCACTCGGGCTGGGACAATCACCTGGAAGAATTTTCAGGAAAGTACAGAGCGATAAGACTTGGGTTCAGGCAAATAAAGGGTATGCCAGTCGAAGATGCAGAGTTACTTGTAAGAAAGAGGGGAGGCGGCTATCAGACAGTAGCCTCTTTGCGTGATGCCGGCGTTAGCCAGGGCGCCCTGGAAAAACTGGCAGATGCCGATGCATTTCGTTCGCTGGGTATGGACCGAAGGAAGGCACTCTGGGAGGTTGCCGCCCTGCACGACAGGCCCGTTGCGCTTTTTGAAGGCCAGCCCTCTGAAAGTAAGACTGAGCAGCAAATCGAGTTGCCATTTATGCGTACATCTGAACATGTGGTACAGGATTATGCGAGCACATCATTATCGCTTAAGGCGCATCCTGTAAGTTTTGTTCGTGAAGAACTGACATTGCTGCATATCCGTTCTACCCAACAGATTAACGAAACAGCCGATGGCCAGCTGGTAAAAGTGGCCGGCCTGGTGCTCGTCAGGCAACGCCCCGGAACTGCCGGTGGTGTTTGTTTTATTACTATTGAAGATGAAACAGGCTTTAGTAACCTTGTTGTATTTGAAAGCCTGTTTACAAAATACCGCAGGGAGATTCTTCAGTCAAAATTGCTGATGGTTGAAGGGAAACTTCAGCGTGAAGGCGAAGTAGTTCATGTTATTGTAAAACGTTGTTTTGATCTGAGTAAAATGCTCCGGAAACTTACCGCAACAGAAACAGATAACCAGCCTGTTCTCACTTTATCAAGAGCAGATGAACGCGCCCCATACCAGGCAACAAATAAACGTACAACGGTACGCGAAGTTCCGGGCGAGAAGGTCTTTCCATCTGCAAGAAATTTCAGGTAAAGCTTTTGAAATTAATAGCAACGTGCATTTTTATCTTTTGCTAAATCGAATTATTGCTATCTTGCTTTCACAAATGTAACCTGGCTTTCAGCCTTGAACCAAATACACTTAACCTGAAATAACCTACATGATTACACGAACTGACCGGCGGCTCTGCCCGGAAACCCCTGCTTTTATCTTTTCAAAAGCCGCAAAGACCTTTATTTTCCTGATGTTGGTAACGTTCTGGGCATCAGCCCAGGTCACAAAAGCACCATCGTATCCGCTCATTACCCATAACCCTTACCTGAGTATCTGGTCTCATTCAGATACACTCAGTGCGGTGCCTACAAAACATTGGACAGGAGCAGCGCATTCACTGATCGGCCTTGTTCAGGTTGATGGCATCAACTACCGTTTTCTGGGCAAAGAACCTGAACGCTTTAAGACCATCCTGCCTGCATCAGACGAAGTCTCTTATACCGTAAATTATACTGAAACCGAACCTAAAGGCGACTGGACAGATACCGACTACAATGCTTCAGGCTGGAAAACCGGCAAATCGCCCATAGGAGATAATGCCGGCACTGATAAAACGATTTGGAAAACCCGCGATATCTGGATCAGACGGACCTTTACGGTCAATGATGTTCAGGCAATCAAAGATCCCCTGCTCAAAATTTCACATGATGATGATGCTGAATTCTGGCTGAACGGAAAAAAAATCTACAGCAAAAAAGGTGTAACCAATGATTACGGCCTGATCGATTTTGATAAAGACAAACTGAAATCTGGAGTTAACGTGCTCGCAATCCATGTAGTGAACACAGGCGGAGGCGCTCGTGCCGATGCTGGTATTGCTGAGCGGGAGCCTGCAAATACCGCTTTTGACAGGGTAGCCAAACAAACTTCTGTAACCATCTCTGCTACACAGACCCGTTATACTTTCAGGGCCGGAGGTATTGCGCTCGATCTGACTTTTACATCGCCATTGCTGCTTGAAAACCTTCCCCTGCTCTCCAGACCGGTAAGTTATATTAGTTACGCAGTTCGTGCAACAGATGGAAAACAACATGATGTCAGGCTGCTCACCAGCGCATCAACAGACATTACGGTGAACAAAGCCCTGCAGCCTGTGCAGGCATCTAAGATCACAGCCGGTACACTTTCCGTGCTGAAGGCCGGCAGTAAGGAACAAAAAGTTCTTGGCAAAAAAGGCGATGATATGCGTATCGACTGGGGCTTCCTTTACATCGGTGCGCAAAAAACTGGTGGTTTGTCTCAGTACATTACATCAGAAAAAACAGCCCTTTCATCATTCGCTTCAAATAAATACACCAGCACCGCCTCTTCGGGAACAAAACTGGCGCTTAACACGGTTTTCTCTCTTGGTAAGGTAGGAAGCCAGAAAGTATCCCGCTTCCTTACTATTGGTTACGATGAAAAGTATTCGATCCAATACTTTGGTGCAAATCTGCGTCCATGGTGGAACAAGTCTGGAAACAAAGCTTTTACAAGTGAATTGATCACCGCTGCGCGTGATTATGCAAAGGTCAAAACAGCATGCAATAACTTTGATGCCCGTATGTATGCGGATGCGCGTAATTCTGGCGGATCTAAATATGCAGACCTTTGTGCACTCGCGTACCGTCAAAGTATTGCAGCCCATCAGCTGGTTGAAAGTCCGAAAGGCGAACTGCTGTGGTTTTCAAAGGAAAACTTTAGCGGTGGTTTTATTAATACGGTAGATGTCACCTATCCCTCTGCTCCGCTATTTCTGATCTACAATCCAAAACTTATGGAAGGTATGTTAAATGGTATCTTCTATTATAGTGAAAGCGGAAAATATAACAAGGATTATGCGGCTCATGACCTTGGAACGTATCCCTTTGCCAATGGCCAGACCTATGGAGAAGACATGCCAGTAGAAGAATCAGGAAATATGATCATCCTGACCGCTGCCATTGCCAAAATAGAAGGGAATGCTTCCTACGCGAAAAAACACTGGAACATCCTTACGCGCTGGGCAAAATATCTTACGCGCGAAGGTTTCGATCCTAAAAACCAGTTGTGTACAGACGACTTTGCCGGCCATCTGGCGCGGAACGCAAATCTCTCTGTCAAAGCCATCATGGGCATAGCTGCTTACGCACAAATGGCTGATCAGCTTGGTTATAAACAGGTGGCTACTGAATACCGTGGTATTGCCAGTCAGATGGCCTCAAAATGGAAAGAGATGGCATCTGACGGTGATCACTATAGCCTCACTTTCAGTGACAAACGCACCTGGAGCCAGAAGTATAACCTGGTTTGGGACAAAGTACTGGACCTTGGTATATTTTCACAGGATGTATTCGATCTGGAGTCTGCCTATTATATGAAAAAACAAAACAAGTTCGGCCTGCCGCTTGATAGCCGTAAAACATATACCAAATCTGACTGGATCGTCTGGACCGCTACTTTTGCCCCAAAACCCGAACAGTTTCAGGCACTGATTGAGCCGGTACATGCGTACAGTCAGGCCACGCCGACACGCGTTCCCTTATCTGACTGGCATGAAACGACAGATGGAAAACAAGTAGGTTTCCAGGCCAGGAGTGTAGTTGGCGGATATTTCATGAAAATGCTGTACGACAGAACAAGAAAATAACAATCCATTCAAAGTGCATGAGTGCGGCTAACTAATCCACAATATCCTGTAGCCGCTTTAAGGTAGCCACATCTGTGGCTGCCTTTTTTTTTAAAAAACTCAAACTTATATGTCGTAAGTGTGTTTACCTACGATGTCCAGATTCTTTTCTATTGCGGCGCTCCTCTTCTGTTTACAAACGGCATTTGCCCTGCCCGCAGATACTACCAAACGATATATCAAAGTCCCGGCGGGATACCTGATGGTCTTAAAAATGGGCGATGATGTCTTCGCAGAAATTGAAAAGCTGGCGCGGAACGAGAACATTCCGGCGGCAAATCTGAGCGGAATGGGTTTCGTTCATGCGCAATTTGGTTTCTTTGATTTTAAAAAGAAGCAATATCTGCCTAAGGATTTCAAGGACGTAGAGATGGCCAGCATGAGCGGTACAGTTGCCTGGGAGGGGGACAAGGTTTCATTGCACATTCATGGCGTAGTGACCGACCGTAAATTTCGTGCATGGGGCGGACACCTGCTTGCTGCCCGGGTAAGCACCGGTTCGCTTGAGGTTCTGGTAACCCTTCATGACAGAAAATTACTTCGGAAAATGGAAGATCCGCCCGGCGCTAACGTTCTTCAACTGAATTGAGCTTGGGTAGTTGCCCTCAGCGTGCCGGAAAGCGCGGCAAGACCTGGCAGGTTAATTCTCCAGCGTTGTGCGAAACCAGAAACGACTTAACACAGACTTAAACTAAAAACTATACCTTTAACCAATTTCGAGATCATCCCAAGGAAACTTACTGAAATCGAAAAATCTAGATGAACCTTACAGGTAAAATTGCGCTTGCATTGCTGCCCTTGCTTTGGCAGCCGCAACCCACAGACAACGAAAAACCATCCCTGCTAAATCGTAAATTATCTTTCTCCGTACACCGGCTTGAAACGCTGGAAAGCGTTTTGAATCGCATTGAAGTTGATCTCGGTACACGGATTAACTACACAACCAGACAGCTTTTGCCTTTCTCAGCAAAAGCAACTGTCTACCGCGGTGCTTCATTGAAAGTAATCCTTGATGAACAGTTTTCCGGAAAGCCCCTGTCTTACAAACTTCAGGGGCACCAGCTGCAAATCGTGGATACCAAAAATGCTGAAAAATAGTACGCTGCCATCTAAGTTCCCCTCATCTGTATTAAAAAAGACTACGAGGGGAACTTGAGATCATTGCACGACCGGGAACGGTCCCGCGCGCAGCGCTGTTTTAAACCAGGTCGAATGCGCGGGCAAACTGTACCAGCTCATAGTAACTGCCTATATTAAGTTTTTTCTTGATGTGTTTGCGGTGCGTTTTTACGGTCATTTCTGAAATGAAAAGTGATTCGGCTATTTCAGATGCACTTTTAGACAGCGCGAAGTAACGCAGAATTTCCAGTTCACGCGGTGTCAGCGACTCGAACTCCTGGCGGTGTTTTGAACGAAACTCCACTTCTTCCTGCAGGCGGATCGCCTTTGCACCGACGTAATGTATAGTGTCCATAGGGAAGAAGTTGCACAGAATAAGCTCGGGGCTGCCTTTTTCGTCCCATTTAAATATTCTTGCGCAGCCTATATACCAGTTCCAGGTTTCGTTGCCATGTTCCCGGATACGTATAAAATGGCTGACCGTTTCTTCGACATTGTTGTTGCGGATGAGTTTTTTAATCTTGCTGTCAAGTTTTTTTACTTCCTGGGGGTAGAACAGATGTTCAAGCTGTGCGAAAGTAAAGCCGAGCATTCCGTTGTTGCTTACGAGCTTCCGCTGGCTGCTTTCAGAAATCCAGACGAGCGTATTTTGCTGAGCGTCCAGAACTGTGGTTAATCCAGGGAATTTGTCTGCAACGGGCGCAAACGCCTGAATATCAGTTCCCCGCTCTTCGTGGGGTAGCTGTAGGGTCAATAAATTGTTCATAGGGCAGGAGATGAGCACAAAAATTATTCCTAAAACGGCTATCCTGCCTCATAATTGCCATTATGATAAAGAATTTCACAAAATGTTTACAACGTCTTTATCCTGTCTTCCTGAACCGGCCGCCTTGCTGCCTGGCGCAAAGCCGGATGCATGTTAAAACATACATGTAAGCGTCCGGCCCCGGTCAAGATCGGTCAGGCACTCCGCCCGCGGGTATTAGCGATAGATTTAAGTTTGAGTTTTACGGGTTTCCCGGTCCTGGCCGATTCGTAAATGGCATCCATAATGATGTGATCCTGCAGACCCTCTTCTCCCGGGGTGTAAGGTTTCAAATCATTGATGATGCAATCAGAGAAGTGATCCATCTCTGTGGCAAAATGATCTACATCAGCAATTCCTATTTCTGTTTCCAACTGATGCATTTCTTCTGCATGAATAGTTTTCAGTCTTTGTCCGCCGTAATTAAATGCTTTGTCCAGCATCAGCCGACCGCGATCAAAGTGTATATTCAGGGTTCTGGCTTCATGAATATTGTAGTGGGTCATGCAATTTGCTATGACACCGCTTGGGAAACGCATTTGCCAGGATACCATTTCTTCCACCTCTTTAAATAACGGATCGCCGGGTGTTGAGTACGTATACGCAAAAACTTCATGGGGTTCTTCACCCAGCAGGTACCGGATGGTATTAAAACAATATATACCAACATCGGGTAGTGCGCCACCGCCCGCCGAAGCTTTTTTGAGTCGCCATTGGTCTGCGTTTGAGCTGCTTTGTCCGTTTACAGATTCTATGAACTTTGTGTTACCGAGCGTGCCCTCTTCGATGACAGACTTCATGTATCTGATGTGCGGCTCGTATTGCATCCGATAAGCGATCATTAATTTAACACCGGCTTTATCGCAGGCTTTTATCATCTTTTTACATTCGTCAGGTGTGGCGGCCATCGGTTTTTCACATAATATATGTTTGCCGGCTTTCGCACCTCTTATTGTGTAATCCAGATGAAGGGTATTTGGTAAAACAATATAGATAGCCTGCACGTCAGGGTTGTCAGCCAGCTTATCATAATCATCGTACAAATAACAGTTCCTGGGCTCCACGCCATACTGACGCGCTACCTGCAACATTTTTTCTTCGTCGCCGCTAACCAGGGCAACCAGCTTAGACTTTTCGCTTGTTGCCAGTGCCGGCAAAATTTCCTCAAGCGTAAGGTGCCCGAGACCGACAACGGCATAACCAACACGATCGGCAGGTGGAAGCGGGGATGGGGCCGGCGGAGCATCCACATCTGCAGATGATTTCCATTCTTCAAGTTTAACGGGCTTTTCTGCCTTTCTTTTCTTACCGCCGTCTTGTTTTTTCATGTCAGCTCAATTTTGCCTTTAAAACACCAGCATGTAGTAAATGTTGGCGGCTTTTTGCAGATTGTTCATTTTGAGCGCAGGCGTAGTTGTACCAAACGCTGCATGCAGGCCGAATATATCCCTTCAGCATCGGCCAGGCTTCTGCTCCTGGCAGAACCATAACTTATTTGATAGAATAACGTATTTCAGCGGCGTTGCCAGAAAAAACTAAAAAACATTTTGGAAATTGCCGGCTGTTAACCAGCATATCAAATGAACAAACTAGCTTGCAGCTGTGCCATGCTTCTTCTCGCGACGAGCGTATCGGCCCAGACACCACAGGTAACCACAGAAGACTATAAACGGGCGCAAAGTTTCCTGTCAACGAACGCCCAAAGGTTTGTTGATCATACGCCTGGCCGGCCTACCTGGCTGGCGGACGAGCGTCTGTTGCTACGCGATGTACATGCATCCGGTGTTACTTATATGCTGGCTGATCCCAAATCAGGTATTTTAAAGCCCGCTTTTGATCACCACAAGCTGGCGGCCGCGCTTTCGGCCGCCGGAACCGGTACGGTCCGGGCCACTTCTTTGTCTCTGAACGATGTGAACTATTCTCCGGATCGTAAACTCATGCGTTTTCAGTTTGGCTCCGCGAACTATACTGCAGACCTGTCTGCATATGTTTTGCAAAAAGAGACCCGAAAGGGTAGCGGTTCTGCTTTTCAGCGTACACCGGCGACGGCAGCAGATGGTCCGCCAACGCTTTCGCCAGACGGAACTAAGGCCGTCTTTATCCGTTCGTACAACCTTTGGCTCAGGGACCTTGTTACGGGCAAGGAGTCACAGCTAACTACCGATGGCGTAAAGGATTATGGTTATGCAACCGACAATGCCGGCTGGAAATCGAGTGAGCGGGCGATTGTAGCGTGGTCTCCCGATTCGAAAAAAATAGCAACGTTCAAACAAGACCAGCGGCATTTGAACGACATGTATCTTGTTACAACCAACGTCGGCGCACCGACGCTTAAGCAATGGAAATATGCGATGCCATCTGACAAGAAAGTAGCAATGATTGAACGCGTCATTATTGATACTGAGCAACCTAAAGTGATATCGCTGCAGGTTGATGCAGACCCGCACCGAGCCACCCTGAGCGATGATATTGCGAGCAGCGGGACATTTGACGACGTGCAATGGAACAGGGCGGGTACCCGGCTGACATTCGTGTCGACCTCCCGGTATCATAACGAAGAGAAAATTCGTATTGCCGATGCGGCGACCGGCCGCGTTGATGAACTGTTCGAAGAGAAAGTTAAAACCCAGTATGAATCAGGATGGGGCGCAATAAACTGGCGTTTCCTTGATAAATCTAATGAAATCGTCTGGTTTTCAGAACGCGATGACCGTGGTCATCTCTACCTGTATGACACGCGGAATGGAAAATTTAAAAACCGTATCACCGGCGGAAACTGGATTGTGACAAAATTGATTCACATTGATGAAGCAAAAAGACAGGCTTATTTTATGGCCTGCGGTATTCAGAAAGAAAACCCCTATTTCGCGCAGTTGTGCAGAATTAATCTGGATGGCAAAAACTTCAGGGTGCTTACGCCCGAAGCCGGTAACCATCGTGTTGAGTTTAGTCCCTCGATGAAATATTTTACAGATGAATGGTCTAAGCCAGACGTGCCGGCACAGGCAGCAGTGCGCGATCTGGATGGAAAGATCAGCGTGCAGCTTCCTAAAACCGATATCTCGCGTCTGCTTGCCGCAGGATGGAAAGCGCCTGTGCCGGTTACAGTAAAAGCAGCAGACGGAACCACAGATTTATACGGACTGATGTATACACCATCAAACCTTGATCCGTCCAGGAAATATCCGCTGGTCGATTATATTTATCCTGGGCCGCAGGGTGGCAGCATAGGAAATTGGTCTTTCGCTGCAGCCCGCCGCGATAATCAGGCCCTGGCCGAACTCGGTTTTATCGTGGTAGAGATTGAAGGCACAAGTAATCCGCTCCGTACCAAAAGTTTTCATGATAAAAGTTATGGAAATATGGCCGAGAATACCCTGCCAGACCAGGTGGCAGGAATCAGGGAACTTGCGCGCAGGTATCCGTACATAGACTTAAATCGTGTAGGCATCTGGGGGCACTCAGGCGGTGGCTTTGCAACGGCGGCAGCCATGTTCAGGTATCCCGATTTTTTTAAAGTGGGAATTGCTGAGTCGGGAAATCACGACAACCGGAACTACGAAGACGACTGGGGCGACCGTTACAATGGTCCGATAAGTGACGAAGCTTACGCGGCACAAGCCAACCAAACCTATGCAGCTAATCTTAAAGGGAAGTTAATGCTTGCTCACGGCATGATGGATGATAATGTGCCGCCATATAATACCCTGCTCGTCGTGGAGGCCCTTGAGAAAGCAAACAAAGATTATGACCTGGTAATTTTTCCAAACAGCGCACATAGCTTTGGAAGATACAACACATATATGATGCGCCGTCGGTGGGATTATTTTGTAAAAAACCTCGCCGGGGCGGAACCTCCAAAAGAGTTCAAAATAGAGATTTTGGCAGATACACGATAAGGTCACGTCAAGTTTCCTTAACTTTAATCAACAAGTCTGGTGTGTATAACTGGTGATCGCTTTCGATGGTGCAATTTTAAGCGATCACAGCGTAATTAACTTTTTGGTCGTCACGTATAATTTATTAGTGTAATGAGACTCTTTTTTCTGCTTGCCTGTTTTCTTGCAGCCACCCGCGTGTCTGCTCAGCGGCCCCAGCCAAATGTTGTTGTCATCATGGCCGATGATCTGGACAGCCGGCAGCTGAGTTGTTATGGTGGAAAAAATATCCGGACACCAAACATAGACGCGCTCGCATCTCAGGGCCTGAAGTTTAATCAAATCGTCGCCTCTGAGGCCATGTGTGTGCCAACCCGGGCCTCTCTTTTTACCGGACTCTATCCCGCCAGGCATGGATCATTTCAGAACCACAAGCCCGTTTATAACAACCTGAAAAGTATTTGCCATTATATGGGCGACCTTGGCTACGATGTGGCCCTTACCGGTAAGGATCACAGTACGAAACCCCGGCATGTGTTTCCTTTCCGCATCATTGGTGGTTTCGAGCCTAACTGCGTTGCTGAAACAGATGATTATTCTGCAGACAGTCTGAAAAATTACATCAGCGGTCAGTCGAAACCTTTTTGTCTGTTTGTAATGAGCATCAATCCGCATACACCCTGGACAGTTGGCGATCCGTCTGAATTTGATCCGGACAAACTTATCCTGCCGCCTCACTGGGTTGATACGAAACAGATCAGGAAACTATTTACCAGATACCTGGCAGAGATACGCCGACTGGACGACCAGGTGGGAGCGGTGATGAAAACTTTAAAGGAGAGCGGCAAAGATAAAAATACAGTAGTTATCTTTCTGGGCGAACAAGGAGCCCAGTTCCCCGGAGCAAAATGGAACCTGTACGATGCCGGACAAAAGAGTTCTATGATTGTCAGATGGCCGGAAAATGTGCGTGCCGCATCTGAAACTGATGCCATTGTGCAATATGAAGACATTATGCCAACCCTCGTAGACCTGGCCGGCGGTAAACCTGTTGCGGGAATTGACGGGAAAAGTTTTGCACCGGTTCTTAAGGGCGAGGCAAAAACGGCCCGGACGTATGCTTTTGGTATTCATAACAACATCCCCGAAGGACCGCCGTACCCCATGCGCAGCATCCGTACAACGCAGTACAAACTCATCTGGAATTTGACGCCGGAGAAGAAAAATCATATTAAATATATGATGAACCCGAAAAACACAGACAGTTACTGGAGCCACTGGAATCAGTTGGCGGTTAATGATGCGCATGCAAAAACGCTCGTCAGGAGGATCACCAATCGCCCTGAATTTGAGTTCTATGATCTCAAAAATGATCCGTATGAATTGCATAACCTGGCTGCCGATCCGGCCAGACAACATTTAATGGCAACTTATAAAACGGCACTCCGGCACTGGATGGACCAGCAGCAGGACAAGGGTGCAGCTCTTGATATTGTTTATGAAAAAAAAGCCCGTTAAAGTTTTTTTTGCCAGCGTCTGCTGGCTGTTGTTAAGCAGCCTGTCGATGGCTCAGAAAAATAAGCCTAACATTGTATTCGTCATGGCCGATGATCTCGGCTGGGGCGAACTTGGAAGTTATGGCAATACCTTTAACGAAACGCCAAATCTCGACCGGCTTGCCGGTCAGGGAATACGCTTTACTGAGGCATATGCGGCGGCTCCGGTCTGTTCACCCACCCGTGTCAGCATCATGACCGGGCAGTTCCCCGCCCGGGTAGGAATTACCGACTTTTTACCTGAAGGAAATAAAACAGACCGCCGGCTGGATCCCGATAAATATACAACGCTTAATGAGGCCCTATCCGCCGCAGGCTATCATACCGGGATTATTGGTAAATGGCACCTTGATACCGATTTTTCACAAAACAAAGGAGGGCCGAAAGCACACGGATTTGACGAAGTAATCGGGTCAGAAACAAAATATATTGCTGATGGGGACTATTTTTTTCCTTATGATAAGATTGCTTCGTTTACCCATGGCCCTCCGGATGAATACCTGACCGACCGGCAGTTTGCAGAGGCTTCGGGCTTTATTGCCCGCAATAAAAACAAACCGTTCTTTCTTTACCTTAGCCTGTATAGCGTTCACACCAAACTTGAGGCGCCCGAAGCACTGGTAAACAAGTACAAGAAAAAATTTGATAGCCGGTATGGTGCGGGTAAAGCAGAAGAATTTTACGGTGCCGGTAACATAAGGCACGAATCTGAGCATAAGGACAATCCCTGGATGGCTGCCATGCTTGAACGTATAGATGCGGGAATGGGCAGTCTGATGCAAACGCTGAAAGATCATGGGTTATCAGAGAACACTATCCTGATATTTTTCTCAGACAATGGCGGTGCCGGCAAGGTGGGAAATAACGGGCAGCTGCGGGCCGGAAAGACCTGGCTTTATGAGGGCGGAATCCGGGAACCGTTTTTGGTCTGCTGGCCAGGAAAAATCAAGCCGGGGACCGTAAGCGCGGTTCCGGTTACAAGCCTCGATTTTTATCCGACCTTCCTGGCTGCAGCCGGTACGCAGGTTGCGGGACAGAAAGTTGATGGCCAAAGTATCCTGCCCTTGCTTAGGGGGCGCGCAGCACCGGCCCAAAGAAAGCTGTTTTGGCATTATCCTTCCGAAACCGGAAAATGGATAAACCGGATGTCTTCGGCCGTTCGCTGGGGCGATCTGAAACTGATCGAATTTTATAATAATCCGAGGGTCGAGCTTTATAACCTCAAAGAAGATCCCTCCGAGAGCCATAATCTTGCACCCAGCCGGCCGACCGATGCTGCTAAACTTAAAAAGATACTCGACGAATGGAAATTAAGCGTGAATGCAGAGGCGCCCAGGATCCCCGGTAATAATCGAAGGAAGCGCTAAGATAACCCTTTGTGCACCCACGAGCTTTTCAACCAGCTTAGCACAAAGAAAGCTGTCCTGCTAATCTTCACATGCGTTGGCTTGTAGCGAACAAAATCATATATTTACCAGACACACAAGCCTGTCAGGCGCTAACCAACAAATGAAAATTCTATACGCTTTAGCAGTATCCTCACTGCTCTTTTTTTCCTGCGGTTCCCGGAAAACGGTTGAATCTTCTGCAGCAACCTCCCAGACATTTACCAATCCCATAGCCAAAGGCGCAGATCCCTGGGTAATCCGGTACAGGGACAATTATTATGTTTGTAAAGCGACCGGCGGGGGAAAAGGACAGCGGCCCGGAATAACGGTGAGCAAGTCGCCATTTCTTACCAGGCCGGGGAAAAGCATAGTCGTCTGGCAGACACCGGAAAATGCGTGGAACCAGGCATGTGTCTGGGCTCCTGAACTTCATCATATCGGCAACCGGTGGTATATCTATTATGCGGCGGGAAAGTCAGGCCCTCCCTACATCAACCAGCGTTCGGGCGTGCTTGAGTCTGTTAGTGACGACCCGCAGGGTGCGTATATTGATAAGGGGATACTGCAAACCGGCAGCGATCCAAACGACTATGTTAAAACCATTTGGGCGATAGATCTTACGGTTGCCTCTATAAAAGGTAAACTTTACGCGGTGTGGTCGGGCTGGGAACGCAACAGAAATACAGATCAGACAAGTCAGCGGTTGTATATTGCCTCAATGAGTAATCCGTGGACGATCAGTTCTCCGCGAGTTGAAATATCAAGGCCGGAAGAAAACTGGGAGCGGGGTGGTCCGCTCGATTTGAACGAAGGCCCTCAGTTTCTTCAGCGGAAAGGCAAAACGTTTATCATCTACTCAACCAGGGAATCCTGGACGAAAGAATACCGGCTAGGGCAGCTTATGCTGAAAAATGAAAATCTTTCACCGTTGGAAAAATCCAACTGGACAAAAAAAGGACCTGTCTTTCAAGGTACCGACCGCGTTTTGGGTACGGGCCACGCCAGTTTCACGACCTCGCCTGATGGCCGTGAATGGTGGATCTTCTATCATGCAAAAATCAGCGAGAAACATGGCTGGGACCGCGATCTGCGTCTGCAGCCTTTTACCTGGGACAAGGCTGGCGAACCGGTGTTCGGACAGCCGGTTCCCGCCGGACAGCCCATTCGTAAACCTTCTGGCGAACTATAAAATCTGCGCGATGAGAAAAGCCTTTTGCCTGATTCTTTTTGTTTTTTCCCTTTCGGGTGTTTTTGGACAACCGGCTGCCCCCGGCGAGGCGCGACCGTATTTTCTTACGCTAAAAAACAAACGTGGTTTGTCTGTCAAGATATGTAATTATGGCGCACGTATCGCCAGCCTGATTGTACCTGATCGTAACGGTAAGCCGGTAGATGTTGTTCTTGGATTCGCAACACCGGAAGAATACACACAGCCTAAGGCGAAGTACTACGGGCCGGTCGTGGGCCGTTTTGGTAACCGCATTGCCGGCGGAAAGTTCAGCCTGAACGGTAAAACGTATACATTAAACCGCAACAACGGACCCAATTCTTTACATGGCGGCAAACGTGGCTTTGGTGATGTTTATTGGACCGTGTCAAAACATACCCGCCGGATGGTGGAGCTCACCTATACATCTCCCGATGGGGAAGAAGGATATCCGGGTACACTCCAGGTGTCGGTTACATACCGGATCGGAAAAGATAACCGGCTCGACATTTCCTACCGTGCTACAACAGATCAGGCGACCGTCCTCAACCTGACGAACCATAGCTTTTTTAACCTGAATGGTGAGGGTTCGGGTGATGTGTTGAAACATAAGCTTCAGATGAATGCTTTCGCGTATACGCCCGTAGATAAAGATTTGATTCCAACGGGTGAGATCCTTACGGTAGCCGGTACACCGTTTGACTTTTTGAGCGCCAGGGCCATCGGTGCAGATCTGGATACTCCAGACGAGCAGCTTCGGTTCGGCCAGGGTTATGACCACAATTTTGTTTTACGGAAACACCAACTGTTCGGACTTTATCCCGCGCTTCGTTTAACCGGAGATAAAAGCAGTATTGTTATGAGCATATGGACAAGTGAGCCAGGTATGCAGTTTTATAGCGGCAACTTTTTTAATGGAAAAACTGTCCTGCGCTCTGGCGCTAAAGACGTTTACCGCGGCGCTGTGGCACTCGAGCCACAACATTTTCCCGACTCGCCAAACCAGCCCGGATTTCCGGGTACCGTCCTTAACCCCGGAACGATCTTTAAAAGCAAATCCAGTTACAGGTTTTCTGTAGAAAAGACTTTATAAGATATTGTTATGAAACATAGTATGAAAATTCAAAAATGCCTGTTCCTGGCTTTCCTTTTCTTTTATTTGGGCACAAGCGCTCAGCAAAGCAATAACCCGCTACCCGTTGCCTTTGGAGATCCCTACGTGCTGCATGATGGCTCGGGCACATATTACATGTACGGCACCGGTGGAGGCGCCAGACAAGGTTTCTCGGCTTATTCATCAAAAGACCTGAAGAGCTGGAAGGCCGAAGGGCAGGTTTACTTTCATAACAACGAAAATGGCTGGGGAAACGGCGCCTTCTGGGCACCTGAAGTTTATAAGAGAGGCGATAAGTATTATCTGTTTTATAGCGCACAATGGAAATACAACCCGACAAACGAGAAAGAAAATTTCAGGATCGGTGTCGCGGTGTCAGACAAGCCTACGGGCCCCTTCACTGATCTGAACAGCAAACCGCTTTTTGATCCGGGTTATCCGATTATAGATGCAAACGTACTGTTTGACCGGGGGCGCGTGTTTCTATATTACTCGCGCTGTTGTTATAAACATCCGGTAGACAGCGAAATTGCAGCATGGGCAAAACAAAAAGGCTGGTACGAGGAGGTTGAAGAAAGCTGGGTGTACGGTGTTGAGCTTAAACCTGATTTCAGCGGTACAGCAGGCGAACCGGTGCTGTTGCTCAGGCCGCCTGTCAGGAATGAAAAGGCAACCGAGTGGGAAAGCCGTTCGGTCACATCGCGCGAAGCGAACCGCCGCTGGACTGAGGGCTCTTACATCTTCAAACACAAGGACCTCTATTACATGATGTATTCTGCTAATAATTTCGACGGCCAAAACTACGCTGTGGGTTACGCAACGGCCAAAACTCCCCTTGGCCCGTTCAAAAAGTCGCCTTACAATCCGGTGCTGCAGAAAAATGCTGTGGTAAGCGGTACCGGTCACAACAGTGTCGCCTGGTCGGCCGATGGGAAAACAATGTACTGCGTATATCATGGGCGCACGCCTGCAACCGGCCACGAGCGGCTCGTTTTTATAGACAAGATGCACATAGATAAAAACGGACGGCTGGTTGTTGAAGGTCCGACCGTTGCACGTTAAATGAAGCGGCGCCTGCGGCTTGCATGACGGTACATGACGGTCGGAATGTTTGGATGGTTTATATTCGTTATAACCATTTATAAAACCTATGCAAGCTATTCTGGGCGTCATTTTCCATTTTATTGGCGGCTTTGCCTCCGGTAGTTTTTACATTCCTTATAAAAAAGTTAAGGGCTGGGCCTGGGAAAGCTACTGGATTGTTGGTGGCCTGTTTTCCTGGCTGATCGTTCCGCCGCTCGCCGCCTGGATCACCATTCCCGGTTTCGCAACAATCATCTCACACACGCCATCGGCTATCCTGATCCCTACATACGTATTTGGCGTGCTCTGGGGAATTGGCGGCCTTACCTATGGGCTGGGCGTGAGGTACCTCGGTGTGGCCCTGGGAAGTTCGATTATTCTCGGCCTCTGTTCGGTCTTCGGCGCGCTCGTTCCGTCATTTTACTATGACCTCTATCCTCAAGCGGGAAAAGACAGTTTTTCAGATATGATGAATCACACCTGGGGACAGTTGGTGCTGGCCGGACTGGTTATCTGCGTGCTCGGTATCATTGTTTGCGGAAAGGCCGGTGGAATGAAAGACAAGGAGCTTCCCGGATCACAGGCTGATGACCATAGAAGCGAGTTTAAAATTGGATTGGGGTTAACTGTTGCCATCATATCAGGGCTGCTTAGTGCCTGTTTTGCCTTTGGTATTGATGCGGGTAAACAAATGGCAAACGAAGCAAACGACTGGTGGAAAAGCATAAACCCCGGCCAGGGCGAATTTCTGTTCCAGAATAATGTAACGTATGTAGTTGTGCTTTGGGGTGGCCTTACAACCAATCTGATCTGGTGCCTCATCCTGAACATACGTAACAAAAGCTTTGGCGACTATAGCAACAAAAATACCCCGCTGGTTCGCAATTATATTTTTTCAGCACTGGCTGGAACCACCTGGTTCCTTCAGTTCTTCTTCTATGGTATGGGCGAAAGTAAGCTTGGTAATGGCGCAAGCTCATGGATCCTGCACATGGCGTTTATCATCCTGGTTGCAAATATCTGGGGTATAGCACTGCGGGAATGGCGCGGCGTCTCACGCAAAACTTACCGGACAGTAGGTCTTGGAATCGGGTTGATCATTGTCTCAATCCTCGTAGTTGGTTATGGAAATTCATTGAAATAATATAAATAATTAAAATATGTCTGCAGATTTAAATAGCTTTAAACATGTAAGTTATCTATGGGACAGTGCTGAGGCAGCCAGCCTGGAAGGTGATGAAGTCGCACTGCTTATTTACCGTTCAAATTTATTGGGTGCCGATCTCCGGCTAACCAATTATGGCGGCGGCAACACATCCTGCAAGGTTGCTGAAACAGACCCGCTTACCGGTCAGGCTACGCCTGTTATGTGGGTAAAGGGCTCTGGCGGCGACCTGGGAACGCTTAAAAAGAGTGGCCTTGCAGCGCTTTATCTGGACCGGCTGCATAAACTTGAAAACAGGTACAGGGGGCTTGAGCACGAAGATGAAATGGTTGGTCTGTTTAATCACTGTATTTTTGATCTCGATTCAAAAGCGCCGTCGATCGACACGCCCTTACATGCCTTTCTGCCTTTCAAACATATCGATCACCTGCACCCTGATGCGGCGATTGCCATTGCCGCGGCCAAAGACGGTGAACGAATCACAAAGGAACTTTTTGGCGGCGCTATTGGCTGGGTGCCATGGCAGCGGCCTGGCTTTGACCTGGGTCTGAAGCTTCGGGCCTGCCTGGAGGAAAACCCCGGAATCAGGGGAATTATGCTGGGTTCTCACGGGCTCTTTACCTGGGGGGATACCGCCTACGAAAGTTATCTGAACACGCTAGGGGTCATCGAAACCTGCGCAGCTTACATTGAAGAACACCTGGGCCGGGAGAAACTTGTTTTTGGTGGTCAGCGGCTTAAAAGTTTGCCGGCAGCGCAGCGTAAAAAACAGGCAGCAGAGCTGGCGCCGGTTCTTCGCGGACTTTGCTCATCCGGGCAGCCCATGGTTGGTCATTTCAGCGATGATGCAAAGGTGCTCGAATTTATTAACTCGAAT
Source organism: Pedobacter sp. SYP-B3415 (assembly GCF_004138205.1). Taxonomy (GTDB): domain Bacteria; phylum Bacteroidota; class Bacteroidia; order Sphingobacteriales; family Sphingobacteriaceae; genus Pedobacter. The sequence continues at coordinate 212,336 of NZ_RXNQ01000031.1, read as the reverse complement.
GATCTCGACCGCCTGGCCCCAATGGGTACAAGCTGTCCGGACCATTTTCTGCGTACAAAGATCAGCCCGCTCGTGCTCGATCTTGCCGTAGATGCCGATCTTAGCCAACCTGCCCTGCGGGATGAGCTCTTGCCTGCATTTGAAGCCTACCGGCAGATGTACGCTTCTTACTATGAAAATTGCCGTCATGACAACAGCCCGGCAATTCGGGATGCCAATCCGGTCATTATTTTATACCCCGGGGTGGGGATGTTCAGCTTCGCAAAAGACAAACAAACAGCAAGGGTAGCAGCAGAGTTTTATGCCAATGCCATCAACGTAATGCGGGGAGCAGAAGCCATTTCCACGTATACCTCGCTTCCCCGGCAGGAAGCGTTTGACATTGAATACTGGCTTCTTGAAGAAGCAAAACTGCAGCGCATGCCTAAACCGAAACCACTTACCGGCCGCATTGCGCTGGTAACAGGAAGCGGCGGCGGTATTGGGCGCGCTATTGCCCGGAAATTTGCAGAGGAAGGTGCCTGTGTCGTTATTAACGATATTGATCAGGGCAGGATAGAAGAAACCATCAGTCAGTTTTCAAAAACATTTGGTCGTGATTCGGTAGCGGGGACGCTGCTGAATGTGACCGACCATGCAAGTATCGACGAGGCCCTAGAGGCAACATCGCTGGCTTTTGGTGGGGTGGATATCGTCGTAAACAATGCCGGTATCAGTATCTCGAAGTCAATCGAAGAACACAGCATCGAAGAATGGGACCGCCTATACGATATTTTGGTAAAGGGGCAGTTTATGGTCTCAAAAGCTGCGGTCCGCATCATGCGAAAACAGCAGACAGGCGGCGATATACTCAATATCGTCTCGAAAAATGCTGTTGTTGCGGGTCCGAACAATGCCGGTTACGGCTCTGCCAAGGCAGCGCAGGCCCATTTGAGCCGGCTGCTGGCGGCCGAGCTTGGCGCAGATGGCATCCGTGTTAACGCAGTGAATCCAGATGCTGTTATTGCTGATTCCAACATATGGGCCGGCGGCTGGGCGGAAGGCCGCGCGCGTGCTTACGGTATCACGGTTGAAGAGTTGCCTGCTTACTATGCAAAGCGTACCTTACTGAACAAAACAATTTTACCGGAAGATATAGCCAATGCCTGCTTTCTGTTTGTCTGCGGCCTGATGAACAAATCAACAGGAAACGCGCTCAATGTAGATGGCGGTGTGGCCATGGCATTTACCCGATAAGAACAGTGAAACACAGACTATGAAACTCACAGAAAAAATTCAGGACCTGAATGATGCAGGCATCAGCCAACACCGCAGAAAACTAGATTTTGTGGCAGCTGGTCTTTCCGATCCCGAAGGTATCATATCGAAACTTCGTAAATTTCAGGTAGCTATACCAAGCTGGGCATTGGGAACCGGTGGCACACGCTTCGGGCGTTTCTCAGGCGGCGGTGAACCGCGTAACCTCGAAGAAAAGATTGCTGACGTAGGCGTACTGCACGCCCTGAACCGTTCCGGCGGCTCAATTTCGCTGCACATTCCCTGGGATATTCCGGGTAATGCGGAAGAAATCCGTGCGCACGCGGCCAGCTGGGGCTTGCGCTTCGATGCGGTTAATTCAAATACTTTCCAGGACCAGGCCGGTCAGGCGCTGAGCTATAAATTTGGCTCACTTCATCATGTAGACAAATCGGTGCGGGAACAAGCTGTTCAGCACAATATTGAGGTGATCAGGCAAGGCGAGCGTCTCGGTTCAAAGGCCCTGTCGGTCTGGCTGTCTGACGGCTCAAACTTTCCGGGCCAGCTGAACTTTCGCAGCGCCTTTGAAAATACGCTTGAAAGCCTGCAGCAGATTTATGCAGCCTTGCCGGCAGACTGGCAGGTCTGGGTGGAATATAAGCCCTTTGAACCTAATTTTTACTCGACGACAATCGGCGATTGGGGACAATCGCTGCTGCTGGCTAATAAACTCGGGCCAAAAGCCGCAACACTGGTCGATCTTGGTCATCACCTGCCAAATACCAATATTGAGCAGATCGTTTCGCTGCTGCTTATGGAAGGCAAATTAGCAGGCTTCCACTTCAACGATTCCAAATATGGAGACGATGATCTCACAGTAGGATGTATCAATCCGTACCAGCTGTTCCTGATTTTCAGTGAACTTGTCGAAGGAATGGACGTGCGAAAAATGGATCATGCCAGCGCGATCGGCTGGATGATCGACGCCTCACACAATGTGAAAGACCCCATTGAAGACCTGCTGCAATCGGTAGAAGCCATCAAGATTGCCTATGCACAGGCGCTGCTGGTCAACAGAACTGAGCTTCAGGCCGCGCAACAGGAAAATGATGCGGTGCGCTGCCAGGAGATTCTGCAGGATGCATACCGGACAGATGTACGCCCGCTCGTTGCCGAGGCACGGCTGCGCGAAGAAGGCGCGCTCGACCCGGTACAGGCTTTCCGGAAGCTCGGTATCCGGCAAGAGCTGATACGCGACCGCGGATCTGACACAGTAGCAACCGGACTTTAAGAGCTGAGTACACACAGATGCCAAAACCAGTAATCGCCATATTTGACGTTGGTAAAACCAATAAAAAGCTGTTTCTTTTCGACGAGGATTATCAGCTTGTTTATGAACGCTCCGCACGCTTTATCGAAGTGACCGACGAGGACGGGGAACCCTGTGAAAACCTCGACAGCCTGCGTTTATCTGTTTTTGACTCCCTTCGGGAAATTGGCCGGCTCCGGGATTTTGATGTGCGGGCCGTTAACTTTTCTACTTACGGCGCCAGTCTTGTCTATATTGATGAAGACGGCCGTCCCTTAACGCCTTTGTATAATTACCTGAAGACCTATCCCGAAGTTTTGAAACAAAAATTTTATGAGGATTATGGCGGGGAAGAGCAGTTCGCAACTGAAACCGCCTCGCCGGTATTAGGGAGCCTGAATTCAGGTATGCAGATCTACCGTCTTAAGCACGAACAGCCGCAGGTTTTTGCAAGAGTCAGCCATGCCCTGCATTTGCCGCAGTATATGAGTTTTCTTTTAACCGGCCGTCCATGCAGCGATCTTACCAGCATCGGCTGCCATACAAACCTCTGGAACTTTACAGGCGGGAAGTACCACCGCTGGGTCCATCAGGAAGGCGTCGCAGATAAACTGGCGCCCATTGTGCCGGCAGATGAGGTTTATCCCGCAGTATTTCCGGGAAGCAACCTGAATATCGGAACCGGTCTTCACGATAGTTCTGCTGCCCTGATCCCGTACCTTACAAATTTCCAGGAGCCTTTTGTGCTGATTTCAACCGGCACCTGGTGTATCACGCTCAATCCTTTTGACCATAGTCCGCTGTCTGCCTCAGATTTGGCAAACGATTGTTTATGTTATCTTCAATACAAGGGCAAACCCGTAAAAGCAGCACGCCTGTTTGCCGGTTACACACATGAACAGGAACTTAAACGCCTCACAGCACACTTCATGCAGCCGGCAGCGAAGTTCCGCCACACACGGTTTGACCCCCTGATACTTAGAAGGCTTGAAGCGAAGTTTAAATTTAAGTTTACGGACGGTGTAAACAGGGAGCCGCTCTTTATCGGGCAGGTGCCTTCGCGTTTTGAGAACGATTCGGAAGCCTACCATGCCCTGATGATCGACCTGGCACTGCAGCAGGAGCAAAGTACCCGTCTCGTACTCAAAGATGCTGCGCTGCGCCGCATTTTTGTAGACGGCGGCTTTGGAAAGAACGATGTATATATGAACCTGGTCAGCATGCTTTTTCCCGGTCAGGAAGTTTATGCAGCGTCAATGGCGCAGGCAACAGCCATGGGTGCCGCCCTATGTATTCACCGACATTGGAACAGTAAAAACCTTCCGGCAAATATGATTGATTTAAAATATTATGCACGACTGCCCCTAAGCTAACGCTTTACCGGGTTCGATTAAGAAAAAATGCTGATATTCGACCACAGAGCAATTTTTTCGAACGTTATGAAACCCGGGCAGGCTATTCAATACATTACCATAGACGATTACAGCGCAACACCAAAGTACCTGCAGCTTTGCAACTCGGTCATTGCCGCCATCGAATCGGGTAAACTCAGTAAAGACGACCTGCTTCCTTCAATCAATGAGCTCAGCGCTCAGCTGGAGATTTCGCGCGATACCGCCGAAAAAGGATACCGGCATCTGAAGAAAATGGGGGTGCTCGGTTCCGTTCCGGGAAAGGGATATTTCATCTTTAACGACTCCTTCAAGCAAAAGCTCAAAATATTCCTGTTGTTCAATAAATTAAGCTATCATAAAAAGCTTATTTACGATGCGTTCACAGATGCCCTCGGCGATCGCGTATCAATAGATTTTTATATCTATAACAACGATTTTGCTTTGTTCAAAAAGCTGATTTCGGGCAGGGCCGGCGATTACTCGCACTTCGTTATCATTCCGCATTTCATTGATGGAGACGAAAATGTTGCCGCCGTCATCGACATGCTGCCTAAAGAGAAACTGGTCATCCTTGACAAAAAATTGCACGGGGTTACTGGCAACTATGCGGCTGTCTATGAGAATTTTGAAAGGGACATCTATACCGCATTGGAACAGGCGCGCGAGCGGCTTAGCAAATACCACACACTCAAAATCATTTTTCCAAAGCGGAGTTATTTTCCGGTGGAGATCCTGCGTGGCTTCTACCGTTTCTGCCAGCAATATGCATTTGACCACAGCGTAGTCAGCAGGTTGCCGGAAGAACCGATCGGCAGGGGAGAGGTCTACATTAGCCTGATGGAAGACGATCTTGTGCTGCTTGTAGAACGTATCATGGCAGAAGGGTTGAAAATGGGTACCGATGTAGGCGTAATTTCCTACAACGAGACTCCGCTTAAACGCGTCATTGCCAGTGGGATCACCACAATTTCAACTGATTTTGTTCAGTTGGGCAGACGTGCCGCCCAGCTGATACGCGATCAATCTACCGAACACATTGAAGTTCCCTTTGCGTTAACGCTCCGGCCCTCCTTATAGTCCAGCTAAATGCAGTCTCCGGTTTTGTGCCGGCATAATCTGATCTCATGTAACGGTTATGCGTGATTCGAAAGTTTTTTTTTTGCATCCGGGTCAAATTCGGCATTTTAGCGGGAACCAATTACGTTTTTAAAATTGCTTGAAAAGGCTATGAAACCAAAAAAACACACACAAACCCAAAACGATTCAAGAAGAAATTTTATTAAACATGCTGCAGTTGCCGCTGCTGGACTAATGATTGTTCCCCGGCATGTGCTTGGCGGCAAAGGTTATATTGCGCCGAGCGACAGGCTGCAGATCGCCGGCATAGGCGTTGGTGGCAAGGGACAGTCTGACATTGCTTCATTTGCAAAAACCGGGAAGGCTGATATTGCTTTTTTGTGCGATGTTGACGACCGGCGGGCGGCAAACAGTATCCGTAATTTTCCGCGGGCAAAATACTATAAAGATTACCGCGAAATGCTCGATAAGGAGCATCAGCATATTGATGCCGTTTCAATCTCTACCCCCGACCACAACCATGCCGTGCAAACCATGGCTGCCATGCAGCTTGGAAAACACGTGTATGTACAAAAGCCCCTAACGCACGACATCTATGAGGCACGGAAATTAACAGAGGCCGCACAGCGATATAAGGTTGTGACGCAAATGGGTAACCAGGGGTCTTCGGGCGATGGTGTCAGGAGACTTCAGGAATGGCTGGACGACGGGCAGATCGGAAAAGTTGAAACCGTTTATTGTTGGACCGACCGTCCGCTGTGGCCGCAGGGAATTACCTGGCCCGCTCCGGCAGCGGAAATACCCAAAGAGCTGGACTGGAACCTCTGGCTGGGCACGGCGCGCGAACTGCGATACATTGACAAGCTGGTGCCTTTTAACTGGCGTGGATGGTGGGAGTTTGGTACAGGTGCCCTTGGCGATATGGGCTGTCATCTTGTTGAGCCGCCATTCCGTATCCTCGATCTGCAATATCCGAAAGATGTGCAATGCAGTGTGGGCAGCGTGTATGTCGATGAATTCAAAAGGGGATATTTCCCCGAAAGTTGTCCGCCATCAAGCCATATGGTCATGACCTACGCAAAAACAAAGAAAACAAAAGGCGACCTGACGTTACACTGGATGGACGGAGGTATAAAACCCGAACGCCCGGCTGAACTGGAAGCGAATGAGCGGTTTGGCGATAACGGCGTACTCTTTATAGGTACCCGCGGCAAAATGATCTGCGATGTGTATGGCTCAAACCCACGCTTGCTGCCGACAAGCCGCACAAATGAAGTGCGAACAAAACAGACTATTGAACGTATTCCCGGCAGTGCCGAAGGTCACTACGGCCAGTGGGTTGAAGGCTGCCTGGCCGGCTTCGGCAAAATGAAAATGAGTTCTCCTTTTGAGATCGCCGGGCCGCTGACTGAAACCCTGCTGATCGCCAATCTGGCCATCCGGGGTTTTGATATCCGGGAGCCACGTGCTGATGGTAAAGGATACACTTATCCGGGGCGCGACCTTAAAATGATCTGGGATAGCCAGAACATTCGCGTTACAAATTTTGACGCAGCCAACCAGTTTATCAAACGCGAATACAGACAGGGCTGGAGCCTTGGTGTTTAATAATTTAAGAACCTGGTAATGAATGGAATAAAAAAACTTCGCGTACTCGTGGCAGGCTGTGGCAATATGGGCGCATCCCATGCCCGGGCCTACCACGACATGGACGAGTTCGAGATCTGCGGACTGGTATCACGGGGCGACAGTAAAAATAAGTTAAACACTGCACTTGGCGCTGATTACCCATTGTTCGACGACTATTTCGTTGCGCTGGGGGAGACAGCACCGGATGCGGTATGTATATCAACCTATCCGGATACCCATGAGCCTTATGCTATCGCCGCCTTTGCACGTGGCTGCCATGTGTTCCTGGAGAAGCCGCTTGCAGATTCGGCCGAAGGCGCACTTCGCATAGCCGAGGCCGCGCGGCACGCAAATAAAAAGCTACTGGTGGGTTACATTCTGCGTTACCATCCTTCATGGCAAAAATTTATTGAGCTTGCGCAGGGTCTTGGCAAGCCCCTTGTCATGCGTATGAATCTGAACCAGCAGAGCCAGGCAGGACAGTGGGAAGTGCATCGCAACCTGCTTGCAAGCCTGAGCCCGATCGTAGACTGCGGTGTGCATTACATCGACGTAATGTGCCAGATGACGCGGTGTAATCCGGTACGCGTTCATGCCATCGGCGCCCGTCTGAGCGATGATGTCCCTGCTGATAACTACAACTATGGCCAGTTGCAGCTTACTTTCGCAGACGGATCGGTTGGCTGGTACGAGGCGGGCTGGGGGCCAATGATGAGCCAGACCGCATTTTTTGTGAAAGATGTGATCGGCCCTGATGGTTCAGTCTCGATTGTAGCAAAGAATGCCGCCGCCGAGGGAAAATCTGACGAAATCGATGCGCATACAAAAACTGAATCGCTGCGCTTGCATCGATCCGCTTTAAACAGCGCGCGGAAGTTTGCTCATGAAGATACCTGGTTTGATATGAGCGATGAGCCCGATCACCAGGAATTATGTAACCGGGAACAGCGTTACTTTTTAAAAGCCATACAGGAAAACCTCGATCTCACTGAGGCTACTGCCGACGCTGTCAATAGCCTGAAGGTCGCCTTCGCGTGTGATGAATCGATACGGCGGGGTGTTGTGGTGGAAGTGTGAGAAAAAACCTCCTACACGGTTGTCTGACAGCCGGCCAGAGACTATGGACCATTGACGCTCATCGTCTATGGTCCATAATCCATCGCTCTAAATCTTCCTGACCTTGATGTTTTTAAACCAGACACCTGCGCCATGGTCTTGCAGGGCAATATGCCCTTCCGGACTCATGCCGTAGCCCTCGGCATTTTTCCATTTGCCCTCGGCTTTCTTTTTCTTCCAGTCTTCACTGCCGAAAGTGTACTCTGCTGTCAGTTTGCCGTTCAGCCAATGCTGCACATGGTTGTCTTTCACAATAATTTTTGTGTTGTTCCATTGCCCGATGGGCTTTGCTGCGCTAACCAGCGGCGGATTGATAGCATAGTTGGCGCCTGTTTTTTGCCAGGGCTCAAGTTTGCCAGGAAAGTTGTCATCATCAATAAGCTGATATTCCGGACCGCTCAGGTAGGTGCGGTCATAATCTTCAGTTACCCGGTAAAGGATCCCGCTGTTGCCCTGGGCCCCAAGTTTCCAGTCGATTGACAACTCAAAATCTTCGTATTTTGCGTTGGTGATCACATCAGCCCGCAAGTCTGATTTATCTGTTTTACTGCCTTTACAGTGCAATGTACCGTCGACAGCTTCCCAGCAATCGGCCGGTTTGTTTTTAAACATCCGCCATCCCGACAGGTCTTTTCCATTGAACAAAAGTTCCCAGCCGGCAGACTTTTCTTTTGCGGTGAGCGTGTTTTGTGCGCTTGCGGAGGCTACCATGCCGGCAGCCAGGGCAAGAAATACGTATATTTTCTTTTTCATATTGAATATTGCAGGTCTACGACTTGACAACCTTAAGGTTTTTCGGATCCCATTTTATGATCTTGCCATTGAAATAAGCATCGTTGCAAAGCAGCGCAGGCGCAGCGGCGCGATATCCGAAAAGTGCGTCTTCGCTTACCTTTCCGCCGTTGCGCATGGCATTGAACAGATTATAGAAGTGATCAAAATGTGCACCCTTGTACCCGTCTTCAGCCTTGTAAACGGTTTGATCTGGTGGAAGCAGCTGTTTCCTGTTGTAGGTATAAGTACTGCCCCCGCCGTTGTTGGCCTGTTTATTGGCTGCGTTAAGCGGATCGTTTTCATCAATTATGTTGCGGTTCCGGTAGAGTGTTACCTTATCCCATTCAACGGTCATCGAACCTTCACTGCCTACCATACGAAGATAGTTTGTGCCACCGGTACCATCTACAAAATTAACGCGAAGCGAAAGGTTGAAGGCGGGGTGCACACTGTTTTCCGGATAATCGAACATGCCGATCATCACGTCGGGGACTTCTCGTCCGTCTTTCCAGTAACGGAGTCCGCCGGTTGCCTGGATTTGTTCGGGGCCGATGGAGTTTGTGATAAAATGTAAGCTTGAGAACAGGTGTACAAATAAATCGCCCGATACGCCGGTGCCATAATCGCGGTAATTTCTCCAGCGGAAAAAGCGCAGCGGATCAAATTTTCTTTTTGTCGTATGTTCCAGATACGCATCCCAGCCAACTGTTTCTGGCGAGGCATCTGCAGGAATAGGGTACTGCCAGGCACCCGTTGGCGACATGCGTGCCCAGAAGCCTTCAGCATAATTCAGTTTGCCGATGGCACCGTCTTTGAGCAGTTCCCGCGCTTTTTCGTTTCCAAGCGAACTTACGCCCTGGCTTCCCACCTGGTAAACAGTTTTACGGTTCCTGCGCTGCGCATCAACAACGGCAGGCCCCTCTGAAATGTTATGAACCATTGGTTTTTCACAGTAGACGGATTTTCCCTTGTCCATCGCCTCGACAGAGATTTGCTTATGCCAAAAGTCTGGTGTTCCGATAATTACCGCATCGATATCGCTGCGCTCCAGTATTTCACGGTAATTACGGGTTGTAAAAATATCACTGCCCCAGGTTTTTTTTGCCTTGGCCAGGCGCCCGTCATACAGATCGCAGGCGGCAACGAGTTTAACGCCGGGTACGGTAACCGCAGTGGCTGCATCAGCGGAGCCCATGCCGCCGGCCCCGATTAGCGCAATCTGGATCTGGTCGTTTGCAGCGTACCGTTGCTTCTCGCGCAACATAGCCGAATAGTTCCGCTCACGGTCTGCAGCCGTAATGATGTTTGGAAACAGGGATGCTCCCACAACGCCCGCGGCGAAACGGGTAATAAACTTCCGCCTGGGTTCGTCATTTGTATTTTTCATTCGTTGTATGGTTTGGGTTGTCTTAAATCTGTAACAAGCACAGCTGCAAATGGAAACAGCCAGAGCTAAAATCACTATTTTCCAGCGTAAAGCAAAACAACCTGAGACCATGGGTCTTGTGTCATTGCAGTCATGCTTGCGTGCAAGTGCCACTTTATGCGTTTAATTAGGTAATTAACTCAACTTTTATAAAAATTTATAAAAAGTATAGTTGAGACTGTAATGCAATTGTTACGGCGGGATTGGACTTTTGATGGTGGAAGATAGTCCCGCGCTCATTGTGCTATCTTAGCTGGACTTCAAAAAGACAGGAAAGTCAGTGAACTTCCGATGCAGAATAATGGGTTCAAACGCCGACGGTGAACGCTCATTGACAGAAAGACGAACTTTTTTGATTAGGAAAATTTCACATTTTTTAACAAAAAAATTTGGTTAGCTTCTTTTATATCCAAATATTCTTCTTTATATTTGGGCTTACCCTTTCGGGGGTATGTTTTTCATAGGTAGATGTAGGGTCGAATACGAGTATTCGGCCCTTTTTTTGTTGTGTCCGGCCAGTGCATACCATGCCGACCGGTGCCGGAAATATTGAATGGATAAGAAGAAAAAAGTTATTATAGCTGTTACCGGTGCGAGTGGCGCTGTGTATGCAAAAGTGCTGTTCGATCAGCTGCTAACACTCACCGATCAGCTGCAAGCTGTAGGTATAGTGATGTCTGATAACGCAAGACAGGTGTGGGAATATGAACTCGGTAACCGCGACTTCGAAAAGTATCCCTTCACCTTTTATCAGAAAAACGATTTCAACGCACCATTTGCTTCGGGCTCTGCGCGTTATGACACCATGATCATTATTCCCTGTTCGATGGGCACACTTGGTCGAATCGCCGGCGGAATTTCAAATGACCTGATCAGCCGTGCGGCCGATGTTGTTTTAAAAGAGCGGCGTAAACTGATCGCGGTGGTTCGCGATACACCCTTCAATCTGATCCATATTGAAAATATGCGAACAGTTACACTTGCAGGCGGTATCATCTGTCCGGCAAACCCATCGTTCTATAGTCTCCCTGACTCTATTGAGGCCGTTGCCGCAACGGTAGTCAGCAGGGTGATTGACCTCGCCGGCTTTGATGCACCCGGTTACAGGTGGAATGAGCAGGATAGCAAATAGGTCTGCGGTTTGTAAGTTGTGCTACCTTGGGGGGCATTCTTTACCTAAATACTTATCTTTGCGTTTCTTTTGCGTTAAGGATGAAAAAAGTAGCTTTCTATACCCTCGGTTGTAAACTGAATTTTTCTGAAACCTCTACAATAGGTCGCCTCTTTACCGATGCGGGTTACGGTGTTGTAGGTTTTACCGAAAAAGCAGACGTTTATGTCATCAATACCTGTTCTGTTACCGATCATGCTGACAAGAAGTGCCGGAAGGTTGTAAAGGAAGCACTTAAATACTCACCGGATGCCTATGTAACCATCGTAGGTTGTTATGCGCAGCTCAAGCCACAGGAAATTGCGGAGATTGAAGGTGTAGATATGGTGCTTGGCGCCGCTGAAAAGTTCAGGATTATCGAGTATATAGACGATCTGACAAAAAATCCAAAGGCTGTGGTTCATCAGCAAAATATCGAAAAGGTAAACCACCAGTTTATTGCGGCCTATTCGATTGCCGACAGGACCCGTACCTTTTTGAAAGTTCAGGACGGCTGTGATTACCCCTGCACATATTGTACGATTCCTCTTGCGCGCGGCGCGAGCCGAAGTGATACCATTGACAATGTGGTGGCGAGAGCCCGCATGATCGCAGAGAGCGGGGTGAAAGAAATTGTACTAACCGGCGTTAACCTTGGTGACTTCGGTATCCGCAATGGCGAACGCGAAGATAAATTTTTTGACCTGGTCAAAGCGCTCGATGAAGTGGAAGGCATAGAGCGTTTCCGGATATCTTCTATTGAGCCAAACCTGCTTAGCAACGAGATCATTGAGTTCGTAGCCAGGTCAAAACGGTTTGTTCCGCACTTCCACATTCCTCTTCAATCCGGCTCTGATAAAATATTGGGTCTGATGCGCCGCCGCTATCGTCGTGATCTCTATGTTGAGCGGGTTGCAAAAATTCGCGAAGTCATGCCTGATTGTTGTATCGGCGTCGACGTGATTGTAGGTTTCCCCGGTGAGACTAAAGAGGATTTCCTTGATACCTATCAGTTCCTTAATTCCCTTGATATCTCGTATTTACACGTATTTACCTACTCTGAACGTGAAGATACCGTAGCAGCCTCAATGCCGGGTGTTGTGCAAGGTGCTGAACGCAGTGAGCGCAGCAAGATGCTCCATATTCTTTCTGATAAAAAACGTCGGGCGTTTTACGAATCACAATTAGGCAAACCGGCCGAGGTACTATTTGAGTCTGATGTAAAAGATGGTTATATGCACGGCTTCAGCAAAAATTATGTAAAGGTCCGTGCGAAATATGACCCTTTGCTTGTTAATGAGCTTAAGGCGGTAACCCTGCAGGAAATATCCGCCGAAGGCGAAGTTGATGTAACTGAGCTGGCGGAATACGCTGTCCACTAGTAGCGGGTCAGGCAGTTGATTCGTCGCTCAGCCACGGTTGTTAACAAACGGAACCGGTACATGGCGGCAGGCTTCAGGCGTCGGATTTTCCCATAATTTCCGTTCTCATTAAAATGGCGGGATAAAGGCGCGCCCCGGCAACTATAATCGTATGTCGGGTACATAATGGGGTGCTCAGACATCAGCCGGCACAGCACGTTGTTATGACGAAGCGAATCCCTATATTCGCAACAAAGAAAAAGAAGATGTTTCCCACCGTTTCTCACTTCCTGGAATACTTGTTTGGTATTCAGATTCCGCTTCCCTTTAATACTTTCGGGATGTTTGTTGCACTTGCCTTCATTGCCGCCTATTGGGCTTTCTCGAAAGAGTTGCAGCGCAAGGAAGCCGACGGACTCGTTTATCCGGTTAAGAAGAAGGTAACGACCGGTGCACCGGCATCGCTGAGCGATATGATCCTGAATGCCTTATTTGGTTTTGTGATCGGGTTTAAGCTGTTGTATGCTGTCTTCAATTACCGCGAATTTGTGGCAGATCCACAGAATGCATTGATGTCGTGGAAAGGAAGCTGGCTTGGCGGCTTGGTACTTGCGGCATTTTTCGCGTGGTGGGATTATAAGGAAAAACAAAAGACGAGGCTTGAAAAACCTGTTACCAAAGAGGTTCTCGTGCATCCGTATCAGTTAATGAGCACCATCGTTGTCTGGGCGGCTGTCTGGGGATTTCTTGGGGCTAAAGTATTCGACTCGCTTGAATACTGGGACGAGTTTGTTGCAGATCCGATTGGCAGGCTCACTTCCTTTAGCGGGCTGACATTTTATGGAGGGCTTATCTGCGGTGGTGCGGCAGTGCTTTATATAGCCAGGAAGAACGGTATCAAGCCGGTTCACATGCTTGATGTCGGTGCTCCAGGTATGATGCTTTCTTACGCCGTAGGGCGGATGGGCTGTCATTTTTCAGGTGACGGAGACTGGGGAATTGTAAATAAAAATCCAAAGCCTTTTGACTGGCTGCCCGACTGGTTATGGGCTTACCGGTACCCGCACAATGTGGTAGGCGAAGGGGTACCAATTCCCGGCTGCGTGGGCAAATTCTGCAACCAGCTACCCGAACCGGTCTACCCGACTGCGATTTACGAAGTTATTGCCTGTCTGATCCTGTTCGGGGTCATCTGGAGTTTGCGCAAACGGATCAAAGCACCCGGAATGCTTTTCGGCATCTACCTGATCATGAATGGTGTCGAGCGTTTCTTTGTCGAACTGATTCGCGTCAATTCCAAATATCACGTCGCCGGACTTTCATTTACGCAGGCAGAAATGATATCTTCCCTGCTGGTCGTGGCTGGCATCCTGCTCGTAATCTGGTCGTCAAGACAACCAGCGGAGCTTATCAAAAGCAAAAGATAAATTGATTATCAGGCAATAAACTGACATATGAACTACGAACTTATCTGTACGAAAGTGATTTCCATAGCCCGCCTGGCAGGGAATTTTATCCGCCGCGAAGCAATGCTGTTCGATGCGTCGCGTATCGAATACAAGGGCCTGAATGATATGGTCTCTTATGTAGATAAGACCGCAGAACAAAAGCTGGTAGCCAATCTTTCAAAATTGTTGCCCGATGCCGGTTTTATTACTGAAGAAAATACCGTCAGCATTTCCGGAAAAACTTATACCTGGATCATTGATCCGCTTGACGGTACAACAAACTTCATACATGGCATACCGACCTATGCCGTTAGTATTGCGCTTTATGAAGAAGATAAGCCGGTAGTCGGGGTTGTCTATGAAATAAACCGCGGTGAGATGTTTTATGCCTACAAAGGCGGCGCAGCCTATCTGAACAAAAAAGAGATCGCGGTTTCTAAACGCGATACACTCGGTTCAAGTTTGCTTGCAACCGGTTTTCCATATTACCAGTTTGATAAACAACCGCAATACATGAACCTCTTTGCCCAGATGATGCGGGAGTGCCATGGTTTGCGGCGCATCGGTTCTGCCGCGACCGATCTGATTTATGTGGCTTGCGGCCGGTTTGAGGCATTTTTTGAATACAACCTTCAACAGTGGGACTTTGCCGCCGGTGCATTTATTGTACAGCAGGCGGGGGGTGAGGTTTGTAACTTCTCAGGAGGTAACGACTACTTCAACACCCGCGAAATTCTGGCGACAAACGGGCTCGTTACAAAAGAGATTCTGAAAGCCATAGAGACGCACTTTAAGTAGGCGTCTGATTCAATTTATCGGAAATATTATGACAAAAAAAAGCAGGTCCGGAACGGCCTGCTTTTTCTTATATCTGATCGGTATCTGCTTATAAAGCTTCAGAAACCACGTCCTTTACTTCCGGGACCATACGCTGAAGCAGGTTCTGAATGCCTGATTTTAAGGTGATGGTGGATGACGGGCAGCCACTGCAGGATCCGCGCAGTTCTACGGTCACAACACCATCTTCAAAAGAGCGGTAGTTAATTGCACCACCGTCCTGCTCAACTGCCGGGCGCACATAGTCGTGCAGGATCTGCTGAATCTTAATTTCGGTCTCTGTGCCCTGGAAATCAGGAGCATCTTCAGGAGCAGCTTCTTTAATCTTAAGTTCAGACTCCACCGCGCCTTTAACAAACTCCTTAAGGATCGGTTCCAGGTCTGCCCAGTCCGTATCGCCGGTTTTTGTAATGGTAACAAAGTTGCTGGCAAAGAATACCCCACTCACAAAATTGAACTTGAACAGTTCCCGCGCAAAAGGAGATTTTTCAGCACTTTCCCGGTTTGCAAAATCTTCGCTGCCGTTTATCAGCAGTTTATTGACCATGAATTTCATGGTTGCCGGGTTTGGAGTTGGTTCTGTATATACGTTGATCGTCATGTCGCGTTCAGTTTTTTAATCACACAAAATTAACTAAAAACCCATAACTGTTTCACCAGCTGCTGTCTTAATTAAGTCAATTTTGGTTGCATGCCGTCTTAGAAAATTCCGGTGTAATTAAAGGGACTTATTGTCCTTAATTCCTGTTTTACACGTTCGTCGACCGCCAGGTTTTCTACAAATGCAGCGATACTTTCGGCGTTGATTTTCTGATTGGTCCGGGTAAGGTCTTTCAGCGTCTCATACGGGTTCGGATAGTTTTCGCGTCGCAGCACGGTCTGAATCGCCTCAGCCACTACCGCCCAATTGTCTTCAAGGTCCTGGTTCAGGGCATCCTGATTCAGGAGCAGTTTGTCAAGTCCGCGGAGGGTAGCCTGTATGGCAATGATCGAATGACCGAAAGGTACTCCTATATTACGCAGTACGGTCGAGTCGGTCAGATCGCGCTGCAGGCGTGAAATTGGCAACTTTGCAGCAAAGAATTCCAGTAACGCATTTGCAATACCAGCATTTCCTTCTGCATTTTCAAAATCGATGGGATTTACCTTGTGCGGCATGGCCGATGAGCCGATTTCGCCTTCCTTGATTTTCTGTTTGAAATAGTTTTTCGAGATGTATGTCCATATATCACGATCCAGGTCGATCAGGATGTTGTTGATCCTTTTCATGGCATCGCACTGCGCCGCAAACTGGTCATAGTGTTCAATCTGCGTCGTGTATTGCGCGCGCGTCAGGCCGAGAGAATTGCTTACAAAATTGTTTGAAAACTCAACCCAGTCAATTTGCGGATAGGCAATATGATGGGCATTGAAGTTTCCGGTTGCGCCGCCGAATTTAGCACTATGGCTTACTGACTGCAGGCTGTTTAACTGCAGCTCCAGGCGTTCTGCAAACACGGCGAATTCCTTGCCCAGTTTGGTGGGAGAGGCGGGCTGACCGTGGGTATGGGCAAGCATGGGTATATCTTTCCATTCAGCAGCGAGCGAGCGGATTCGTTCAATGAGTTTTTTAATTGCAGGGTAATAAACCTCTTCCAGCGCCGCCTTCACAGAGAAGGGTATAGCGGTATTATTTATATCTTGAGACGTCAGACCGAAATGAATAAATTCTTTGAATTGATCCAGCCCTGAGGTTGCGAACTTGTCTTTGATAAAATATTCCACGGCTTTCACATCGTGGTTTGTAATGCGCTCGGTAGACTTAACGTTCTCAGCATCTGCTTCGGTAAACGACAGGTAAATATTGCGCAGGCCGGCGAAATGGCTCGTATCAAAACTTTCCAGGCCCGGCACTTTGGCTTCGCACAGGGCGATGAAGTATTCGATTTCTACGAAAACCCGGTATTTGATCAATGCAGCCTCAGAAAAATAGTCAGAAAGCTGTTCGGTGGTTTTGCGGTAACGCCCGTCGATCGGAGAGATAGCCTGAAGCGGTGATAGATTCATTTTGCTACGGTTTATTTTGCAGCAAAGGTAGTTTTTTTTGATAAACGGAATGGGTATAAAAAAACCCTGCCGGAATTCCGGCAGGGTTTTTTTATCGTTTAGCTACAAACTAGTGTTTAGCAACAGTGTCAGTAGTAGTTTTAGTAACAGTAGTGTCAGTTACAGTAGTGTCAGTAACGTTAGTGTCGATTACAGTAGTACCGCTGTCAGTAGCAGCAGTGTCAGTACCTTCAGCTTTTTTATCTGAGTTACAAGCAGCAACTGACAAAGAAAGAGCTAAAGCTAAGAATCCGAATTTAAATAAGTTTTTCATTCTAATTTTCTGTTTAATGTGATTAATTAATTTTACCGTTAATACGCCAATTCACAAAAGGTAACCCACCGGGATGAAAAAAAATAAAAAAAATTTTTTTGCCTATCATTGGGTTACTATTTGGCTGATTATGTATTAATTGATGAATAAAGCCTTGAACAGTTCGTTGCCTACAGATAGAGAAGTGGTTTTGGGAATTCTGAATAACTCAGATGAAACCCTCAACAAATTGTACCTCGGTTACTTTCCGATGATCCTGCAGTTCATTCTGAACAACAATGGTGATGAGGATGATGCGAAGGATGTTTTTCAGGAGTCGGTCATCGTTTTGTACAATAAGATCAAAAGCGGCGACTTCGAGCTGAGCAGTAAACTGAAAACTTATATCTATTCGGTTTGCCGCAGAATATGGTTGAAACGGCTTGCGCAGAACCATAAAAAAACAACCAACATAAGCGATTATGAAGATGTTCTGGTTGTTGATGATGATCTGGAAAAACACGACGAGCAGGATCAGCGCCTGATGAAAATGAATGAAGCGCTCGAGGGACTGGGGGAACCCTGCAAGACCATTATACAGGATTTTTATCTGAACAATCTCTCGATGCAGGACATCAGCGAAAAGTTCGGTTATACAAATACAGATAACGCGAAAACGCAGAAGTACAAGTGTCTGCAGCGTTTGAAGAAGATATTTTTTAACAGTTAACATGAGCAGCACATGAGACGTGATTTGGAACTGGATGCAATTATTGAAGATTACCTGAGCGGCAAGCTAAGTCCGGCCGAGCGGGATGCTTTTGAACAGTTGCGGAATAACGATCCGGAGGTAGACAGTAAAGTTGTAGCGCATAAATTTTTTATGGAAACCATGAATGATTATGCGACGCAGCGTTCGCTGAAGGATAAAATGGACCATATCCATGCAACGATCGATGTAGATGCCCTGTCTGCAAAACTCGGCCCCCATCCGTCAAAAATTGTCAACTTCTGGCGGCGTAACCGGCTCGGTATTGCTGTAGCGGCATCTTTTGTCATCTTATGTTCTATGGTGGTCGAAAATTATTTCCGCCAGAGCAAGCAGGTCGGGTCTTATGAACAGCTTGACCGTAAAATAGAAAAGGTTAAGCGCTCACAGGATAACCTGATCCGGACTGTTAATTCTGCTGCTGTGGCAGATCCTAAGAAAAGCCTCAAACCGGGAAGTTTTGGCGGAACAGGCTTCGCTATTTCTGCAAATGGTTATGTGCTCACGAACTATCATGTGATCAGCGGCGCTGACTCACTTTATCTGCAAAATAACAATGGCGAGTCTTTCCGCGCTACACCTGTGTTTACAGACAGCCAGAATGATATTGCCATTTTAAAGATCGCAGACAAAAATTTCTCCTCTTTTGCTGCACTTCCTTACACGCTTAAAAAAGGAAAAACGGGCATTGGCGAGGTGGTGTACACCCTGGGCTTTCCTAAAGATGATGCAGTGCTTGGCGAAGGGTATGTCAGCTCAGTAACCGGTTTCAACAGCGATTCCATTCAGTACCAGGTTGCCGTTCAGGTTAATCCGGGCAACAGCGGTGGCCCACTGCTGGATAACGCCGGTAATATTGTCGGTATGATCAGCGGGAAAGATAACCGTCCGGATGGTGCTGCGTTTGCTGTGAAATCAAAATATATTATGGAGGCCATTAATTCCATCCCTTCAGATTCCCTAAACAAAAAGATATCTGTTTCCAAGAGAAATCTTCTCTCAGGTTTGAAACGCACGCAGCAGGTTGAAAAGCTGCAGGACTACGTTTTCATGGTCAAAGTGTATAAAGATTAACTCCCCATAAATTAACTGCTAACCCCAAAATCTCTGCTGGTTTTGGGGTTTTTTGTTACCTTCAAACCTCAAAATTGACTTATGGAATTTGGAAAGGTTACTGCCGCAGAGCTTGCAGACATTGACTTCACACTGCCTGATGATGGCCGGCATGCGCATACGGTATTGTCTGGCAGGCCCGCAGATCAGCCCGGTTTTTATGTCGGTTGCGCAAAATGGGGCCGGAAGGAGTGGAAGGGACTGTTGTATCCGCAAAAGGTTAAAGAGGCCGATTTCCTCGACGAATATGTAAAACACTTCAATTCTATTGAATTGAATGCTACCTTTTATGGCATACCCCCAGAAACACAGGTCTTAAAGTGGCGTGAAAAGACAGAGATCAATAACAATGACGCGTTTCTTTTCTTTCCAAAATTTTCGCGGTCTATTTCGCATATTCGCCGGCTCAATAAAGCAGAGGCTGAAACCGATCAGTTCCTGCAGAATATATCGGCCTTCGGCCCTTATCTGGGGCCTGTATTTCTGCAGCTAAGCGACAATTTTGCCCCGAAGAGTTATGACGTGCTCGAAGCATACCTGGCGGCATTGCCTGCCGACCTGAAGGTGTTTGTCGAATTGAGGCACAAGGAATGGTTCGCTGATACGGCTATCCGGTCTCGCCTCCTGGAGATGCTCAGCAGACATCAGAAAGGTTTGATTATTACCGATACAAGCGGCAGGCGGGATCTGCTGCATATGGAGCTTACGATACCGGAGGCATTTATCAGATTTGTCGGCAATAATGACGCTGCCTCTGACCGGAAGCGGGTAGATATGTGGGTAGAACGGCTTGAACAATGGCTAAAGTCAGGATTGCAGCAGATTTACTTTTTCCTACACCAGCATGACGAACATGACACGCCGCGTATTGCAGGCTATACCATTGACCTTTTTAACAAATACTTCGGTAGCCATATCAAACCGATTATGTTAAACGAGGTTCAGGAAGACGGAGCCAGTCCCGCTGCAATCAAAAAAAAGGCGGTAAGAAATGACCAACAGGAAACTTTATTTCAGGGCTGATGTTGTAATTTAGATCAATTGCCAGTTAAATAATTTTAAACCTTAAAAACGATCATTATGAGTATCAGATTGGGAGACACCGCTCCGAACTTTAAAGCTACAACATCCATTGGCGACATAGATTTTTATGAATACCTGGGCGATAGCTGGGGTGTCTTATTTTCGCATCCCGCAGACTACACACCTGTTTGTACAACTGAGCTGGGAAGAACAGCATCGCTGAAAAGCGAATTCGATAAACGTAATGTGAAAGTTCTTGCTTTAAGTGTAGACACCGCAGAATCGCACAAGGGCTGGATCAGCGATATCAATGAAACGCAGAATACGGATGTTGATTTTCCTATCATAGCAGATCCTGATCGTACGGTTGCTAATCTATATGATATGATTCACCCGAACGCGTCTGAAACACTTACCGTTCGGTCGCTGTTTATCATTAGCCCGGATAAAAAAGTGAAACTGATCATTACCTATCCGGCATCTACGGGCCGTAACTTTAACGAGGTGCTGCGGGTGATCGATTCGCTGCAGCTGACCGCGAATTACAGTGTTGCCACGCCGGCAGACTGGCAGGATGGCGAAGATGTGATTGTTGTAAACAGCATAAAGACCGAGGATATACCGTCAAAATTTCCGAAAGGCCACCAGGTGATAAAGCCTTACCTGCGGACAACGCCGCAACCAAATAAGTAGGCAGGTCCGATTTTTTTGTTAAAAGGCTGTGAATCTTTGAGATTCAAAGTATTGTGCTATATTTGAGAAGCCTCGACGTATTAAATCTTTTGTCTGACCAGTTTCCCGGTTCAGCGCAGTGGTTAAGTATACAGGCCTAACTAAATTTAAATTCTTATAGTATTATTTATGGAAACGGGAAAAGTTAAATGGTTCAACACCCAGAAGGGTTTTGGCTTCATTGTTTACAACGGCAAAGATATTTTTGTACACTTTAAAGATGTACAGGGTGGAATTACCGGTATCAAAGAAAATGATGAGGTTGAATTTGAAATTGCTGACGGCAAAAAGGGCCCTCAGGCGGTTAAAGTGAAAAAGATCTAACCTCGGCATAAAGGAAAATGAAAGCCCCTGGCAATACCGGGGGCTTTTCTTATTTATTTGTGTGTGTATTAACTCAGATTTTTCTGAAAGACTGCCTCCAGCCTGCTGAACAATTGTTCGAGCTTCTGCTGCCTTCCAGGATCACCGTTAATGCGGCTGGCCTGCGCAAGGCCGCTTAGTACATACATACCACGTTGAATATCCCGTAGCTGTGCTTGTTGCCTTTCGCGGCTCAATCCGGCAATCCACCCCAGTTCCTTTTCAAGAAAGTCGGTCGCCTGATCGGTGACCCGGCCAGCATCTTTCTTCAGGCCACTACCATACAGGTTTTCTACGAGGAGGAGCTTATGCAAAGTATCAGTTATCGAATGGTTACGCATCGGCAGCCCGGACAGTGCCCGCCGCGCTATCACAGCAGCGTCTTTTGTACGTCCTTCCGACAACAGATTCCCCGCCAGTGTATTATACAGGTTCCATGCACCCGAGGCAACGCTCCGGCTCTCAGGATCCAGATAGCTGGCGCTGGTAAATCCCGAAAGCGAAAACTTCTGCGACAGATTATGAAACATGACTGGAGTATTGGTGCGGCTTTCTTTCTCCTTCTTGTCGCTTTCGCCACGCTTAAGGGGCAGCAGCCTGTAGGCGTAACCTTCCAGGTACAAATACTTGTCCAGGCCGAGATAGGTGTCATTCGATACAGAACCTGCAAAGTATATCGGTCGCTTCCAGTTATTGTGTACCAGCAGGTCAATCGTTGCAAGATCGGCCTTGCCGGCAAAATTCCCGGTAAATTCCCATTCCATTTTATCTGTGACCTGCTTACGGTCATGATACGTACCCGTCTTCACAACTTGATCCGGATTGACTTTCAGACTGAATTTCTTCGTGGGAAGAAAGTTCATGAAACTGCCGTCATTCATCTGTACCTGGTCTGCCTGGTTATCAGATAACATCACCGCCAGTAAATCGCCAAGTTCAACGCTGTCTGCCAGCCCATAATCGACATATGGAAAATATTCACGCTTGCCGTCAACAATTTTTTCTGCCGGTATGCTGAGCGGCAGCGGCGCCGATTTATTGGAGATACTGCGCATCTGTCTGATGTATGAAGGGTCGGAAAGAAACTGACGGTTCACCACCCTTACGTCTGTGCGTATGCCCTCAACCTCTTGTGCATACCAAAGGGGGAAGGTGTCATTGTCAGCATTTGTGATCAGAATAGCATGGGGGGCGCATGAATTCAGGTAATTTTTTGCCCAGTCAAGCGCCGTAGTTTTTGCGCTGCGGTTATGATCGTCCCAGCCTTCAGTCGCCATTAGCACGGGTACGGCGGTAAGGCAGGCAAGACCGGCAATTGCGGGACCAAGCTTTCCTGTGAACCGGCATATGAGATCGCGGAAGGCGAAAAATCCGAGCCCGATAAAGATGCAGAATGCGTAGAAGGAACCCACATAAGCATAGTCGCGCTCACGAACCTGCAGGGGATCCTGATTCAGATAGACAATAATTGCTATGCCAGTACAGATAAACAAGACCGATACGATCAGCGCGTGCCGCCTGTTGCGACGAAATGCATAAACAAGGCCCGCCAGTCCGAGGAGCAGGGGCAAAGCAAAGTAGCTGTTTCTTCCTTCATTCTGAGCCAGGCTTGGCGGCAGATTTTTCTGACTGCCCAGCCGAAGCGCATCAACGGGGTTCAGACCTGTCAGCCAATTGCCTTCGGTCAGGCTTCCCTGACCCTGACGATCATTTTGCCGCCCCGCAAAATTCCACATAAAATAACGCCAGTACATAAAACCGAGCTGATATGATGTGAAAAATTTCAGATTGTCGCTAACACGGGGCTGCTGTCCCTCTGCAAGGCCCAGCCATGACTTATAAGAATTGATATGATCGGGCCGGCTACTGTACACCCGGGGGAAAATACCATTCCTGTCATACTCGGTCTTAAAGGTTTCCCTTGCCACCTCGTAGCGTTCCGGGCCCTTGCGGTATTCCTTGCCGGTTATTTTTGAACCGGTAGCCTGCGAGTCGAAGTACTGACCGTACAGCAGCGGCTTTTCTTCGTACTGCGTCCGGCCCAGGTAAGCATACAAGGCCAGCGGATGCTCGGGATTGGACAGGTTAACGTTAGGCTGGGCATGGGCCCTGATCAGGATCATAAAATAAGAGCTGTAGCCGAACAGGATAAAGGTCAGGCAAAGCAGGCCAAGATTCAGGTAATATTTTTTGCGTTTGACAGAGTGCCATAGTGCGACCGCCAGGCCCCCGGTTAGCAGCAACATAAACACAACAGCACCCAGGCCGAAGTTCAAACCAAGATCGTTGACCAAAAAAATGTCTGTCTTTGCTGCCAGAAGCACAACGTACTGGATGACACCGATCTGCACAACACCCAGCAGCACGCAGGACACCAGGAAAGCTTTGAGCATGCCCCATACGTCAGGCCTTTGCGCCTTTTTGAAATACCATACCAATCCAATTGCAGGGATAGCCAGGAGACTAAGCAGGTGTACGCCTATTGAAAGGCCAATTAAAAAAGCTATAAAAATGAGCCAGCGGTCGTTGTCGCTGCTTTCCCATTTAAGAATGGACCAGAAAACCACAGCTGTAAACAGCATGGAAAGCGCATAAACTTCCGCTTCTACAGCAGAGAACCAGAATGTATCTGAATAGGCGAAGGCAAGAGCACCTACAGATCCGGCTATGAGAACGCCGGCGGTTTCACGTCTGTCAATAGAACTTTTATCTTGCTTAAGCATTTTCAGGCTTACAGCATTAATTGTCCAGAACAGGAACATCACCGTTGCCGCGCTGGCAATTACCGAAACGAAGTTGATCCAGTATGCTACTTTTGCAGTGTTACCAAAAGAAAGCAGGGAAAACAACTTGCCGATCATGAGATAAAGCGGTGCGCCGGGCTGGTGGCCTACCTCCATTTTGTAGGCAGCCGAAATAAATTCGCCGCAGTCCCAGAAACTTACGGTTGGCTCCATTGTAAGCCAGTAACTGATTGCGGCAACAAGGAAAATTCCTGCGCCGGCAAGATT
This sequence comes from Pedobacter sp. SYP-B3415, assembly GCF_004138205.1. Taxonomy (GTDB): domain Bacteria; phylum Bacteroidota; class Bacteroidia; order Sphingobacteriales; family Sphingobacteriaceae; genus Pedobacter. The sequence continues at coordinate 188,230 of NZ_RXNQ01000031.1, read as the reverse complement.
GTTTGCGCGTTGAAAAGGCAGCATGCGGATCGTTTTTTAGGTTCTGTCAAATGTACCTTCGAAACGGCGCCAAAGTTGTTAAAAAACGTTAAAGAATGTTAAAAGAACGTGCTGGTCAGTCATTTAGACCTGGCAGTCGCTGACCAGCACGCTTATGTTATTCAGATCTTTTCAGTCCGAACTTTTCTATTTTACTGTAGAGGTGGCTGCGCTGAATATCAATCTCATCAGCGGTTTTAGAGACGTTCCAGTTGTTTTTTTCAAGCTTGAATTTAATGAACTCGCGCTCTGCAAAATCTTTATAATCCTGGAAGTTATTAAAGCTGTCATAATTTGCAATGGCCTGGTGTGCGGCAGGAATCTGCTGGGCCGTTGCCGAACCGATGTTGGTTCCGCCTCCCGGATTTGCAAAGGCACGTACATCATGTTCTGTGATGACACGATCGCTCAGAATAATGAGGCGCTCGATCATATTGTGCAGTTCACGAACATTGCCTGTCCAGGGTAGCGCCTGCAGTGCGGCCATGCCCGCATCATTAATTTTTTTAACGGGCATACCATATTCGCCGCAGATCTCATCCAGAAAACTCTGTGCAATGACTGGAATATCTTCTATGCGTTCGGTCAGGTGAGGAACGTGGATGTTGATTACATTCAGGCGGTGGTAAAGGTCCATCCGGAAGTTACCGTCTTCAATTTCTTTCAGCAGGTCCTTATTTGTAGCCGCCAGCACCCGCACATTTACTTCAATCTCTTTCTCGCCACCAACACGGGTAATTTTGTGCTCCTGAAGGGCGCGCAAGACTTTAGCCTGGGCCGATAGGCTCATGTCGCCAATCTCGTCAAGGAAAAGCGTACCACCGTTTGCCTGCTCAAATTTTCCGATCCGCTGTTTTACGGCAGATGTAAAAGATCCCTTTTCATGGCCGAAGAGTTCACTTTCAATAAGTTCTGAAGGAATAGCAGCACAATTCACCTCAATAAGCGGACTGTCGGCACGATTCGATTTTTCATGCAGCCAGCGCGCAACCAGTTCTTTACCGCTGCCGTTTGCACCCGTAATAAGCACCCGTGCGTCTGTAGGCGCTACGCGCTCAATGGTTTCCTTAATGCGGTAAATGCTTTCAGAGTCGCCAAGGATGTGACGCGTTTTGCTGGCCTTCCGTTTAAGGACTTTTGTTTCAGTAACAAGTGTACCGCGGTCCAGGCCGTTCCGTACCGTGATGAGTAGCCGGTTCAGATCGGGCGGTTTTGAAATAAAATCGAAGGCGCCTTTTTTACTTGCTTCGATTGCCGTTTCTACGGTCCCATGGCCTGAAATCATGATGAAAGGCAAATCCGGTTTAAAGGTCAGTGCCTGTTCAAGCACTTCCATACCGTCCATCTTGTTCATTTTGATGTCGCACAGCACCAGATCGAAATTTTTCTTCTGGATCAGCTCCAGTCCGTCGATACCGTTGTCTATGTCTTCAACTTCATAATTTTCATACTCGAGGATTTCTCTCAAAGTACTTCTGATCGCGCGTTCATCGTCGATGATCAAAATTTTTGCCATGCGTTAGTTTCTGATTTACGTGTGAGACTACGAATTTATACTCTTTTTTGTTTTAAAAATTTCTAAATAAATAAAAAAATGCAGGTCTGTAAGCCGGGTTCTGTTCCCGGTTGCCCGGGCTTCTATCATTAATCTGGGACAAACGTTGCCGTTTGCCTCTAACGACCTACCCATCCTGAATAATTTTGCGGAGCAAAATAAGGTACGAGCAGCACCATGTTCAGGACCTATTTGGTCTTTCAACTCCCGGGGTTTACCAAATTTCCGGTCACCCGGAAAGATCGTGAGCTCTTACCTCGCGTTTTCACCCTTATCACAGTTACCCGTGACGGTATTTTTTCTGTGGCACTTTCCGTCGCCCGGGTGTTCATTCCCTGGCGCCTTCCCGTTAGGAAGCGGGATGCTCTGTGTTGCCCGGACTTTCCTCTCCTGATTAAACAGGAGCGATAGAACGACCTGCACTTTTTTGCAAAGGTAATTATTTTTTATGCGCACCGGCGTCTATGGAGTAATCATCGCCTCCGGCGGATGCCCGGCATGACACCGGTGTTAACGTTTACCTGCAGGATTCCAGGTCGCGGGTAACCTGCGGGTAGGGGTAATGCCCCTGCTTATTACCGAAGGTGTTTGTTACATAAACAATAAGCTGTGCAATCTCCATATCCGTGAGTTCAGGAAAGGCCGGCATCTTCTCATTGTAGGTTTTTCCGTTTACGGTGATCTCACCTTCAAGTCCGTTTTTGATAAAGCAGCTGAGCAACTGTTTTCTTAGCCTGAGCGACGTCGTATCTGTGAGGGGAGGGGCAAGTTGACCAAGCCCTTCACCGTTTGCGCCGTGACAATTTTGACATTTTGATACATAAAGCGACTGGCCGTTTGAGCGATAGTTCATCATATCGCGCTCTTCCTGGCTCTGACAGGAAAAAAACATCATTAAAAAAATCACCGGTAAGGCGAGAAAAATGATCCTTCTTTTCAGCGTCTGATGCTTATTTTGCATATTCTTTCATCAAAACTGCAATGTCATCTTTCAACTTTGCGGTTTGCTCAGGCAATGTCCCATCGTACGCGCCCCTGATCCGCTTGTCGGGGTCAATAAGCACAAGCCAGCCCTGGTGAATGAAGCCATCGCGGGCGGTACTGTCTTCCTGCACGGCAACCAGGTAGTCTTTTTCAGCAATCGCATAGACATCTTTTTTTTCACCCCAGACAAATTGCCATTGCTTGTCATCAACACCCAGCTTTTGCGCATATTTTTTTAGCCGCCAGGGTTTATCGTACTTCGCATCGATGGTATGCGATAAGAACATGATCTCAGGGTTGCCTTTATAGGCATCATAAATGGTCTTCATGTTTCTATGCATAACCGGGCAGATGGATGAACATGATGTGAAAAAAAAGTCGGCCACATAGATCTTGCCTTTCAGGTTTTCCTGGGTAAAGGCGACACTATCCTGGTTCAAAAAGCTGAACGCAGGAATGGTTTTATAAATGGTGTCTGTTTTGCCCGGTTCAACATCACGTGAACCATAAACAGGAAGTTTTGCAGACTGCTGGCAGGAGGCCAGAACAGCCACAGCCAAAACCGTAAAAAATGGTATAACTCTTTTTATCATAACTGCTCGGAATGCCGCAAAATTAAAATATTTTTATCCATATCGTTTGCCTTTGGTTATCTTTGCGGTCAACTCATGGTCAGAAAATCCGTTGCCATCCTGTTGCTTTTCGCGGTCCTTACGGCGCAATTTTCCATGTCTTTTGTGTTCGCAGGTTTTGAACTGAACCGGGACTATATTGCCAAAACGCTTTGTGTAAACCGCGACAAGCCTGAGTTAAATTGTAAAGGCAAGTGTTTCCTGATGGATAAGGTCAGGAAAGCGCAGCAGAAAGAAGATCAGCAGAGCAAACAAACACAGAAAAACCTGATGCAGGAAACCTTTCACGAAGGTGGGTTTGCATTCAGGTGTCATGTTCGCGAGATTCAGACGTATCCCGTTCCTCATGCCTGCGGCTCACCCCGCTCTTCAGATACGCCGATCTTTCATCCGCCTAGGCTGGTTTAATTCAGTTTATCTGGCTTTACATCTTTAAAGCCTGAACAAGCTTCCAGTTATTTATAAGAATTTACTCCACCGGTTTGCAGACCGGTAAGTTAACCTGCAGCAGTCAGCGGCATATGTGCATCGTCACGCGCAGTCGCTTGCTGGTACAAAATAATACTCCATATGAAATTTATAATCTATATCATTATTGCAGCCACTGTTATGGCCGCGTGTCAATCTGGCCCCGATTACAAAACAGTGCGCGACGAAGTCACTATATTCCACGATTCGCTCATGCTCAGGCATGAACAGTTGATAACCAACCAGATGACACTCGATACACTGTTAAGGCAGTTGCCCGCTTCGCAGATGAACGACACCGCCGCTAAGGCGGCAGGCATCAGAAAAATGCTCCGCACCATGCAGCAGACCGAAGACGAGATGAATGATTGGATGCACGCCTTTGAACCGGACATCAGCGGGAAAAGCAAAGAAGAGGCTGTCCGATATTTCCAGAACGAAAAGAAAAAGATCGTCAGCCTTGATGTGAGGTACAAACATGACCTCGCGGCCTCAGATTCCCTGATCAGTACGCTAAAGAAATAAGGCCATGAAAGAATTACATAAACCGGCAGCAATCGTCTTCCTGGTGCTCTTTTTTATGGCATGCCGGCCGGAACCTAAACGGCTTCCCTTTCTTCATATAGAGGAAATTGAAAAGCAGGATAAGGGGAAGGCCGTTATTGATACGGTAGCTAGGGTCATTCCGCCTTTTAGATTTTTTAATCAGGATAGTATAGTAATCAGCAACAAGACCTTTGCCGGTAAGATTTACGTAACCGACTTCTTTTTTACCAGCTGCCCGACCATTTGCCCGGTCATGCACCGTAACCTGGCCGGCGTTTACGCGCAGTTTAAGGGTGACCCCCGGGTCAGGTTCCTGTCGCATACCATAGACGTAAAATATGATAAGCCTTCCCGGCTTAAAGCTTACGCTGAGAAGCTGGGTGTCGACGGCGCACAGTGGCAGTTTGCATGGGGAACCAGAGACTCTGTGTATAACATGGCCCAGAAACATTACCTGGTCAGCGTGGCTGAAGAGAAGGCAGCCCCCGGCGGTTTTGTGCACCAGGGTTATCTGATACTGGTCGATGGGAGGGGCCGTATCAGAGGCGCATACGATGGTACCGTTAAAAAGGAAGCCGAAAAGCTGGCTGATGATATGCGGATCTTGCTGAAAGAGAAGGAGGATTCAAAGTAAAAGCATTGTTATAAACTTTGACCGCTTTTTTGTTAACTTGCCGTCGCCAAAAATAAACAAGCCAAGAATGAAGCCCCTCTCGATAAAAGATATTGCTAAAAAAGCAAACGTTTCCATTACTACTGTCTCGTTCATCCTCAACGGCAAAGCGCGCGAAAAAAGGATCAGCGAGGAGGTTATAAAAAAGGTGGAAGAGATCATTAAAGAGATTGGCTATAAACCCAACCAGATTGCGAGAAGCCTGCGTACGGGCAGTACCAAAACGATCGGACTGCTCGTCGAAGACATTTCAAATCCCTTCTTTGCTTCGATTGCCAGACTGATAGAAGACAAGGCGTATAAAAAAGGTTACAAGATCAGTTACTCCAGTACGGAAAATGATGTAGAAAAGGCGAACAGCCTGATCAACATGTTTCGTACGCGAAAAGTTGATGCATATATTATTGCGCCGGTAGCCGGGATAGAGCCGGTTATACGCGAACTGATCGAAGACCGCAAACCGGTTGTCTTTTTTGACCGGACACTTGATGGCGTTTCTACAGGCTCGGTAGTTGTCGATAATTTCAGCGGGGCGTATGAGGCAACGAAACATCATATCCTTGAAGGGCGCAAAAACATTGCGCTTGTAACCGTCGATATGGATGTTGAGCAGATCAATGAGCGCTGTGAAGGATATAGAAAGGCACTTAAAGATGCCAAGATCGACTACCGGGAAGATCTTGTAACGAAGGTTGATTTTTCAGTCAGCCGGGAATCGACAGTCAACGACCTTGTCGCGATGTTTAGGTCACGGCCGGAAATTGATGCGGTACTGTTTGCTACAAACTACCTCGCCGTAAGCGGTCTGATGGCTATAAAAGAGCTTGGAAAAGAAATAGGAGATAGGTTCGCTGTGATTGCGTATGATGATCATGATATATTCCGGCTGCACACACCGCAGATATCCGTGGTAGATCAGCCAATTGAGCAGATTGCAGACAATGTGATCGATTTGATCCTTAACAAACTCAGCTCGGGCGATAAACTCAAAGAAATTGATAAGGTTAAATTGATGCCGAAGCTGATTGTGCGGTAGCATAAAAAAAAACCGGATGCGATTCGCATCCGGTTTTTTTATGTTAAACACCCAGATCTTTCATTACGTGGGCAATCTTGTCACTGAGTTTCTGGTCTGTCTCTGTAAACGCCTCCCGGCCCGAAAGCGCGGTGTTTACGCTGCAGTAAAACTTGATCTTTGGTTCGGTCCCGGAAGGGCGGGCAGAAACAATTGTTCCGTCTTCAGTAATAAATTGTAATACATCTGATTTTGGCAACTCCAGCTGGCTGGTAGCTTTTGTACCGAGGTCGGTTTCAATGCCGAGCTCATAATCTTTCAGCGTAAGTACTTTTGATCCGCCAAGGCTGGATGGTGGATTGTTCCTGAATTTCTCCATCAGGGCTTTGATCTCCTCCGCGCCTGATTTTCCTTTTTTGGTAATAGAAACCAGTTCTTCTTTATAAAACCCGTATTCTTCGTACATACCGATCAGCGCCTCAAACAGACTGCTGCCCTTGTCTTTGTAGAAAGCGGTCATTTCTGCGATAAAGGCGGCAGAAACTACGGCATCTTTATCGCGAACGAGATCACCAATCAGGTAACCGTAGCTTTCCTCGCCCCCGCCGATAAAGTAACTTTTGCCTTCAAGTTCTGTCATCAGCTGGCCGATATATTTGAAGCCGGTAAGCGTGTTGTAGTATTTAACCTGCTTTTTTTCTGCAATCGCTTCAATCAGATTGGACGTCACGATCGTCTTTACAATATACTGGTTGCCGTCAAGTTTGCCTTTTTCTTCCCATGCGCTAAGCAGGTAATTGATCAGTAAACTGCCGGTCTGGTTACCGTTAAGCAGCACAAATTCACCTTCCAGGTTTTTTACAGCGATACCCACACGGTCAGCATCCGGATCGGTTGCAAGCACCAGGTCTGCATCTACTTCAGCCGCCTTGCGCAGGGCAAGTGTCATGGCTTCTTTCTCTTCAGGGTTGGGATAAACTACGGTAGGGAAGTTGCCGTCTGGTTTGCTTTGCTCTTCAACAATATGCACATGAGTAAAGCCGAACTGAGCCAAGGCTTTCGGCACCAGGGTAATGCCTGTTCCGTGGATGGGTGAGTAGACAATTTTCAGGTCTTTTTGGCGCTGTATGGCTTCCGGTGATACAGAAAGCCCGGCGATGGCGTCAAGGTAACGCTGGTCAATATCTTCAAGTATGAACTGGATGTTTTCGTCCACGCGTTCAAACCTGACTTCATCAACACTGCTGATCTTATTTACCTCGGTAATGATCAGCTTGTCATCAGGCGAGGTAAACTGTCCGCCGTCTGCACCGTATGCTTTATAACCATTGTATTCTTTCGGATTGTGAGAAGCCGTAAGCATGACCCCACTCTTGCACCCCAGCTGGCGGATAGCAAAAGAAAGCTCAGGCGTGGGCCGCAGTTCGCTGAAGAAATAAACATGAATGCCGTTGGCAGAAAACACGTCGGCAGTGATTTTCGCAAAATAATCTGAATTATTCCGGCTGTCATGCGCAATCGCAACGCTGATGCGCTGACCAGGATATTTGGATAAAAGATAATTGCTCAGGCCCTGCGTAGCGGTACCAATGGTGTATTTGTTTATCCGGTTCGAGCCCGGACCCATGGTTCCGCGCAGCCCGCCTGTGCCAAACTCAAGGCTTTTATAAAAGGAATCAGTAAGCTCTGTTTCCGCATTGGCGTCAACTAATTGGCGGATCTGATTTTTTGTTTCTTCGTCATAATTTCCCTGCAGCCACTTATCGATACCTGATTGTACATTTTGTTCTAAAGCCATATGGTTATTCTAAATTAAAGTCTATTGTTAACAGGGAAAACAAAGCGATGTTTTGACAGGGATAATCTATTTGTTTAGTATATTATTTTCCTTAAGCGGTAGAAATTCCGGCGCTTTTCCCTAATTTCACGCCCCGATACAATATTAGTAAAATTAGCTAGTCAAAGAAAAATGAAAGTATTAAAATTTGGGGGTACATCTGTCGGTAGCCCTGAGCGCATGCGGAGATTGCTGGATATCATCAATCCCAACGAAGAACAGATCGTGGTCTTATCGGCAGTTGCCGGCACCACAAACAGTCTGGTAGAAATCGCGAATCATTTTTTAGCGGCAGATAAGAAGAAGGGTAGCGAATGTGTTGATAACCTGTATCAGAAATATAAGGATTTTGTAGTTGACCTGCTGCCCGAAGCATTTTTCCAGGCGCAGGGTATGGAAGTGATCGACTACCATTTCGGTCTCCTGGCAAATTTTGCCAACGACCTTTTTACCCCAATCGAAGAAAAGGTTGTTCTCGCCCAGGGCGAATTGCTTTCTACCAGCCTTTATCATATCTATTTAAAGTCGATCCACGTGCCCTCCGTTTTGCTGCCGGCGCTCGACTTTATGAAAACCGATGAGGATAATGAACCAGACATTCCGTTTTCGTCGAAGCACCTGCGCCCGTTGATCGACGCTCATCCTGAAAATAAGCTCTTTATTACGCAGGGCTTTATATGCCGCAACAGCTTTGGCGAGGTAGACAACCTGCGTCGCGGCGGCAGCGACTATACAGCATCGCTGATCGGCGCTGCGATCATGGCAGAAGAGGTTCAGATCTGGACCGATATCGATGGGATGCACAACAACGACCCGCGTATTGTAAAGGGTACCAGACCGATTGCACGTCTTTCTTTTGATGAGGCTGCAGAGCTTGCTTATTTTGGTGCCAAGATCCTGCACCCGCAATCGGTGTTTCCTGCACAGAAGTACAAAATCCCTGTGCGGTTGTTAAACACGATGGAGCCGCAGGCCGCAGGTACGCTGATTACACATGACAGCGAAAAAGGTAAGATAAAATCTATTGCGGCCAAAGATGGTATTACCGCAATTAAAATTCAGTCGAGCCGGATGCTCCTGGCCTATGGTTTTCTGCGTCGTGTGTTTGAGGTATTTGAACGTTACAAAACACCGATCGATATGATCACCACCTCTGAGGTGGCTGTTTCGCTCACTATTGATGAAACTGCGCAGCTGCCAAGCATTCTGAAAGAGCTGCAGGATTTTGGTTCTGTAGAGATCGATGAAGAGCATACCATCGTCTGTGTTGTGGGCGATTTCGGTGCAGACAAGCACGGATTTGCCGCGCGGGTTTTCGAAGCCATCAAGCACATACCAATCCGGATGATTTCTTATGGTGGAAGTAATTATAACGTGTCGCTGCTCATCCGTACGGCCGACAAGACCGAGGCGCTACGCAGTCTCCATAACAGACTATTTGATTAAAAGCCTGCAGACAATGATCAGAACCAGGCCGAGCAAGATAAATACCCTGATCTTCCGGTCAAATTCTTTTCGAGTTATCCGGTTTTGCTTGTAATCCAGGTAATTACCGAGATAAAGCAGTGCCATCGAAATAACCAGGAATATTACCAGAAATCTGAACATCAGAATATGTTTACCGGCAAAGATATCGCGCGGTTCGCAAACATCGAAACGCCATTTTATTATTATGACCTGGAGTTACTCCAGCAAACCCTGAACGCCTGTGCCCGGGCGGCAGATACCTATAATTTTCATGTGCATTATGCGCTGAAAGCTAATTTTAATCCGGCGGTGCTGAATGCCGTTCGCAATAAGGGCTTTGGGGCTGACTGCGTAAGCATCGGCGAGGTGCTTCGCGCCATCGAACTCGGCTTTGATGCCGGAAAAGTTGTTTTTGCCGGTGTCGGAAAATCTGACCGCGAAATTAACCAGGCGCTTGATGCTGATATTTTCTGCTTCAACGTTGAGTCTGTCCAGGAACTAGAAGTCATTAACGAACTGGCGGCGGCAAAAGGAAAAAGAGCACGCGTGGCCATCAGGATCAATCCGAATGTAGACGCGCATACACATCATAACATTACGACCGGCCTTGACGAGAACAAGTTTGGCGTTAATTCCTGGGATCTCCCGGCCTGCGTGCAGACGCTTAAAAATGCGCCGAACCTTGAGTTTGTCGGGATCCATTTCCACATCGGTTCGCAGATCATGAACCTGGATGTATACAAAAATCTTTGTGTCCGGGTAAATGAATTTGCGGGCTGGTTTGAAGACAAAGGTTTCATAGTAAAAGTTTTAAACGTAGGCGGCGGACTTGGAATCGACTATCATAATCCAAATGCCCAAATACCTGATTTCGAATCATATTTCAGGATATTCAGCGAGTTTCTTGAGGTAAAGCCGTATCAGGAAGTGCACTTTGAATTGGGCAGGGCGCTCGTGGGTCAATGCGCATCACTGATAAGCAGAGCGCTTTATGTGAAGAACGGCAAGAAAAAGAACTTCGTTGTGCTTGATGCAGGCATGACTGAGTTAATGCGGCCGGCATTGTACCAGGCTTACCACCAGATTGAAAACCTGAGCAAAACTGATGCAGCGACAGCCCTCAGGTATGATATTGTAGGTCCCATCTGTGAAAGCACCGACTGTTTTGCCAAAGAAGTCGAGCTTCCGGAAACGCATCGGGGCGACCTCTTTGCCATCAGAAGTGCGGGCGCATATGGAGAGGTTATGGCTTCAGGATATAACCTGCGCGAACGCGCGCCTTCTGTCTTTCCTGAATAACCCGACCGCCATAAAAAGCTTTATGCTACCCGATTACAGGACCATACGAGGTTCCAGCCGGATGCAAAAGGGCCGTGTAAAAATCAGATTTACACGGCCCTTTATTATGCGCTCTGCTTTCGTGAAAGTGCAAATACCGCTATGCCCGCTACCAGAATAATGCCGCCGGCATATGGCGGCCAACTGACCGTTTTTTCCCGGTCTGCCGCAATCTGAATCGGTCCGGCGTCAACTATTTTCTCTTTTTTTGTGTAAGTGAAACCTGTCCAGACGAGCATAAGCGCACCTGCAATGATCAGGATCAGTCCGATTGTTCGTCCCATAATCATAAAATCTAACCGGAACATTCCGGTATCATAAAACGACCAGGTGCGTATTTTGTTTATTCGTCAAAAAAGTCGATCAGACCTTCAAAATAATTTTCCCGGAGGCCGGTTGTAAAATCTTCAAAATCATGATCAGGAATGTTTGTTTGAAACCATTCCATCGATGTTCCCTTCTTGTCAAGATGCAATTTAATAGTTACGACAGAGGGTTCATTCTCCTCACCGAAATACCATTCCTGCACAATCTTTTTGCCGGGTTCGAAGGAAATGTTCTTTCCGACGATATCCCCGTCCCACAGTGAGAAATCAGAACCGGCTTCTTCTCTGAATACCACTTCAGCACCCGTCCAGAGTTTAATGCTTAGGTCTATCGTCAGGGCCAGATACACCTCTTCTGGAGGAACGGGAAGGTAAATATATTTTTTATAGTCTTTCATATTACTCGGATAGTCAAACGCATATCGACCTGGCATGCGTAAGCACCTGCAAAGTTAACATTGTTTGGCGATACACTGAGGCCGAATAGCCCGCTTATTTAAAGGCGTTGATACCTGTTACATCCATCCCCGTTATCAGCAGGTGAATGTCATGCGTTCCTTCATAAGTCACGACCGATTCGAGGTTCATCATGTGGCGCATAACCGGGTATTCACCCGTAATGCCCATGCCCCCAAGCATCTGCCTGGCGTTGCGGGCTATATCAAGTGCTACCTCTACACTGTTTCTTTTGGCCATCGAGATCTGTTCAGACGTGGCCCGCCCTTTTGATTTAAGTACGCCAAGGCGCCAGACAAGCAGTTGTGCTTTTGTAATTTCAGTGATCATCTCAGCCAGTTTTTTCTGCTGCAGCTGAAAACCGCCTATCGGCTTGCCGAACTGTTCGCGCTGCAGGCTGTAGCGAAGCGCCGCATCATAACAATCCATTGCCGCGCCAAGGGCACCCCAGGCAATGCCATACCGGGCCTGGTTCAGGCAGCCCAGCGGACCTTTCAAGCCCCTGATGTCAGGAAACAAGTTTGCTTTTGGAATGCGGACGTTGTCAAATACAAGTTCACCCGTTGCCGATGCCCGAAGACTCCATTTATGATGCGTTTCCGGCGTGCTGAAACCTTCCATGCCGCGCTCAACGATCATCCCCCTGATCTTTCCGCTCTCATCTTTCGCCCAAACTACCGCAAGATCTGCAAACGGTGCATTGCTTATCCACATTTTGGCCCCGTTTAAGACGAAGTGATCTCCATCCTCACGGATATTGGTAACCATGCCGCCCGGATTTGAGCCATGGTCAGGTTCGGTAAGGCCAAAACAACCCATCAGTTTGCCTGAAGCAAGTTGTGGGAGAAAACGTTTCTTCTGTTCTTCGGTTCCGTATGTGTAAATCGGGTACATGACAAGGCTTCCCTGCACTGAGGCCGTTGAACGGATACCCGAGTCGCCGCGCTCAATCTCCTGCATGAGTATGCCATAGGCAAGATAATCAAGCCCTGCACCGCCGTAGGCTGCCGGTATGGTAGGTCCGAAAGCGCCGATCTCTGCAAGACCACCAATCAGGTGTTTTGGAAACTCACTGCGCTGTGCATATTCCTCGATTACCGGACTGACTTCCCGTTTTACCCATTCACGTGCGGTAGCACGAATCAGTTTATGCTCCTCGGAAAGCAGTTCGTCAAGGAGGTAATAGTCGGGAGATTCGTATAGATCTTTTTTGCTCATGGTCGGAGTGAAGAGTTTAAGCTGATAAGAGGCTTGTTTGTAAATTTAGCGTTTTGCCGCAAAGGCCATAGCCTGAGAACTGAATTATTTCTATGTTTGAACACTCCTTAAAAATCTGCTATATGCCAACATACCTTCAAAAAGTTGCACTACGCGGCGTCGAGTCTTTTGCTTTACATGGCTATTACCCAGAAGAACAACTAACCGGAAATCATTTCGTTACAGATGTTGAAGTTCTCTTCAAGGCCCGTAACTTCAACGATGATCTTAAAGACACGGTTAATTACGAGGTTATAAACAGCCTGATCTGTAAAGAAATGAAGAAGACACAAAAGCTGCTGGAAACTGTAGTTAAAAATATTCTCGACGGTATTGTTGCTGCTTATCCTTTTATAGATGAGGCCGTTGTTGGTATTACAAAAAAGCATCCGCCAATGACGGGGCAGATTGATCATTCTTACGTGGAACTCAGATACATTGCGAACCATGATGTTTAATAAGATTACACCAGACGACATCCATGCTATCAAACACATCACAGGCGAAACAGCGGTGCTTTCTGATGATGAAGCCATGTATGCGTATGGGCGCGATGAAACGGAGGATCTTGTGTTTATACCTGAACTCGTTGTGCTGCCGGAAACTGTCGAACAGGTTTCGGCTTTGTTAAGGTATTGCCAGGATAGACTAATTCCCGTTACACCCAGGGGCGCGGGGACTGGCCTGAGCGGCGGCGCTCTGCCTGTTTATGGCGGCGTGCTGCTTTCTATGCGCCGGTTCAATAAAATCATTAACCTGGACCTGGATAATCTCCAGGCAACCGTTGAGCCTGGCGTGATTACGCAGGAACTTATTGATGCTGCTGCTGAACAGGGACTCTGCTATCCGGTCGACCCGTCGAGCAAGGGCTCTTGTTTCATTGGCGGCAATGTTGCGCACGGGTCAGGCGGACCCCGGGTTGTGAAGTACGGAACAATACGTGAATATGTGCTCAACCTCGAAATTGTTTTACCTAACGGAGATGTGATCTGGACTGGTGCCAACACGTTGAAATATGCTTCAGGCTATAATCTGACGCAGTTAATGATCGGTTCTGAAGGTACCCTGGCCGTTATAACAAAAATTGTGGTCAAGCTGGTGCCATTGCCTGCCCATCAGGTTGTCTTGCTCGCATCATTTGGTAGTAATGAACTTGCCTGCGCCGCCGTCTCTGCCGTGTTCAGAGCCGGTATCATCCCGTCGGCACTTGAGTTTATGGAACGTCGCGGTATGGACTGGGTCCGCGAATACAGCGAGGTCCGTCTTGACCTGACAGATGAACAGCAGGCATTTCTCCTTATAGAACTGGATGGCGATAGTATTGAACTTCTTTACCAGGACTGCGAAAAACTAAATACCGTTCTTGAAGCATCCGGCTGCAAGGATGTATTGCTGGCTGATACAGCCGCACAGAAAGACGAGCTGTGGCGCATCCGCCGCACAATGCCCGAATCCGTAAAAGCAAATTCCATTTACAAAGAGGAAGATACCGTCGTGCCCAGGGCTGCGCTGCCCCAGTTGATAAACGGAATCAAACAAATAGGGGCATCATACGGTTTTGACAGTGTTTGTTACGGTCATGCCGGCGATGGGAACCTGCACGTAAATATTATTAAGTCCGGAATGAGTGATGAAGACTGGGAACATAAACTTCCGGCGGGTATCGCGGAAATTTTCAGACTTACTATATCCCTGGGCGGCACACTTTCGGGGGAGCATGGAATAGGCTGGGTGCAAAAGGAGTTTATGAATCTTAAGTATGGGAAGATGCATGTGCAACTTATGCAGGGTATCAAACAAGTCTTTGACCCCAACGGGATCCTCAACCCGGGGAAAATATTCGATCCGCCGGGAGGCGAACTCACAATGCAAACGTAAGTTACCAACGGTAGTCATTGATTATCAATTCGGTGCCCGTGAAATGCAGCCGCCCGGCTATATGGATAGCCATAGCTGCAGTACTTAAACAGACAACTCGTGGGAATGAAATTTCGAAGCGGAACAAAAAGCCTGTAGATTTGTTCAGAACACACGAGGAAGGCGGCCGCAGAGATGCCGGCCATAAAAAGCTTTAATATACAGATGACTGTCGACAGCACAGATAATATATCCATTCTGAAAACCATGTTTGATGAGTCGCCGATGCCAATTGCCCTTTATACAGGGCCCGGGCTCATCATTACCTATGCCAATCGGGCCATGCACCGCGCATGGAACCGTGAAGAGTCGCAAATTGGTAAGCAGCTTGCCGACGCACTTCCGGAACTGGAAGGGCAGCCCTTTATTCCGATCTTACATAATGTGATTGCAACGGGCGTTGCCTATGAAGCACGCGAAGACCTGGTAGGTTTGGTTGCAAACGGACAAATGACTTACTTCTACTTTGACTTTACATACAAACCGCTGTTAAATGACAAAGGCGAAGTTTGGGCAGTGCTGAATACTGCAACAGACGTTACGAATCTGGTGAGAACAAAATTGCAGCTGGAGGCCAGTGAGCAACGCTTCCGGAACCTGCTTGCAGATGCGCCGCTCAGTATGGCTGTTTATGAAGGTCCGGACATCCGTGTTCTTATCGCCAATGATTCCATGTTGAATATGTGGGGCAAAGATGAATCAGTTATCGGCCTGCCGCTGGCAGAAGCAATACCTGACGCTGCCGAACAACCGCATCTGTCGATCCTGAAAAAAGTTTACGAAACAGGTGAGGCCTTTCATATTGATCAGCAGCAGCTTCTGCTCGGGGCCGGAGACGAAAAGATTCCATTCTGGTTCAACTTTACGTACAAGCCGCTTAAAAATCCTGAAGGAAAGGTTTACGGCATCGTTCACGCAGCAGTAGACATCTCGAGGCTGGTTCAGCTTCAGAAGCAAAAAGATGAATTTCTCGGCGTAGCCAGCCACGAACTGAAAACCCCCGTAACAAGTGTCAAAGCATATACGCAGGTTCTCGAGCGTATTCTTCGTGCAGAGGGCGATGTGAAAAAGGCAGACATGGTTGGTAAGATGGACAGACAGCTTGACCGCCTTACCGGTCTTATCAACGATCTTCTCGACGTAAACAAAATCCAGTCCGGACGGCTGCGCTTCAACCCCGAGTATTTCAATTTTGATGAAGCTGCAATCCAGATGCTTGATGAGCTGAGCCTGTCTATGAATAATCACAGGATTCATATCGATTATAACGCAGACACAACCGTTTTTGCAGACCGCGAACGTATCCGTCAGGTCATTGCAAACCTGCTGAACAATGCGATCAAGTATTCGCCCGGCAGTGCAGACATCTGGGTAAGCACGGCTGTATCAGGTCAGAGTGTTGTGGTATGCATCCGAGATGAAGGCATCGGTATTGCAGATGAAAATAAGGAACGCATTTTTGAACAATTTTTCAGGGTAACGGGCGACCTTCAGCACACTTTCCCAGGCTTAGGACTTGGCTTGTATATTTCATCAGAAATTATCCGCACAGAAGGGGGTAAGATGTGGGTCGACAGTGCTGAAGGCGCTGGTTCAAGTTTCTTTTTCAGTATTCCGGTTCGCAGCCGGTCCGGCGCTTAGAGCTGTTCGAAATTTATCATACGTAACCTTTCTTCGGCCGGAATCTCTGTTGGACGCTTGTCCTGATAACTTACGGCTATGCAGGTCGTTTTGCCTGTGCTGCAAACTTCATCCGAACCGTTGCTGTTTTTTACAATTTTGTACTCAAGTTCAAAACTGCTTCTGCCAATCCTTACTGTCCGAACATAAATACTGATCTTTTCATGTAGCAGCACAGGTTTAATGAAATCCAGTTCAGCATGCGCAAGAACAATTCCGGTCTTTTTCCAGTCCCACTTCACAATCTCCTGCCAATAACGTGTGCGGGCATTCTCAAGATAGGTAAAGTACACGGCGTTGTTAACGTGCCCCATCATATCAAAATCAGAAAATCGCGTCTCCACTGTCGTTTTGAAGTTGAATTTGTCTGAGTTATTTATAATTTCTGACGATTTGTCATCTAGTTTTGGCTTTTTACGCCATAATGTCTTAAAGATCATCTGGTTTGGACGTTGGTATAAGAGTTGAATAGCGACAGATATAATCGTGAACTTTAAAATATAAGGAGATAAACACCATGACATTAGTAAAATTCAACAACCGTACCCGCAACCATGTGCCATACTTTAACAATGTTTTTGATTCTTTGTTTAACGATGCATTGATCAAAACCGGTCGTCCGGCACAACAGCCGCAGGTAAACATTAGCGAGACGGAACAGGCCTATCATATTGAAGTCGCCGCTCCCGGTCTTAAGAAAGAAGATTTTCAGGTAACCGTGAATGAAAGCGTGCTTTCTGTCTCAGTTGATAAGAAAACGGAGCAGGCTGAAGAGGCAAAAGGTTACACCCGCAAGGAATTTACCTTCAGCTCATTCAGGCGCTCGTTCAATCTTCCTGAGACTGCAGATGAGTCGCAGATCAGTGCAGCTTACACAGATGGAATTTTGAATATCACAATCGGAAAAAAAGAAGAATCGAAACCTGAGAAACGGTCGATTGAAGTTGCCTGATCATTTCAGGGCACGAACAGGCGCTCGCACGGCAAAGCGCTTCAGCATGAGGTAAGTGCAGATTTAATGTGATTGATAAGGGCAGTATGGCAACATATTGCCCTTATTTTTTTTAGTTTTGCGGCATGGAAAGAGAAATTTTGGACACGAAGCGCAAAGCCCTGAAAATTAACCTTGACCCGAACATTTATGGCACATTTGCCGAAATCGGGGCAGGGCAGGAGGTGGCCAGAAATTTTTTCACAGCGGGTGCTGCATCAGGCACGGTTGCAAAAACCATGTCTGCGTACGATATGACTTTCAGTGATGCCATCTATGGTGCAGAGGCTTCAGGCAGGTATGTGAGCCAGAACCGTTTGCTGCGTATGCTTGATCATGAGTTTGGTTTGCTGACTGAGCGGCTAAATGGCGAAAAGTACGATTCACGGACCTTCTTTGCCTTCGCAAACACGGTTACCACGCTGAATTATAAACGAACGAATGACCCGCATGGCTGGATCGGCATTCGCTTTCAGACTGAAGCTGGCGGTAGTCCGAATGAGATATTTTTCCACGTCCGGTTGCTCGACACTGACGTTTACATGCAGCAGAAGGTGCTTGGCATTATCGGCGTAAACCTGGTTTATGCAGCATTTTATCACAACAGCGATCCCAAAACAATGATTGAATCGCTGGCAGACAATCTTACCATCGGTTCAGTAGAAATAGACCTGATTTCTGTAAAGGGCCCGGCGTTCCCGGATGTCAATAACATCCTGCTGAACCTGTACCTGATTATGAAAGATTTTTCGACTGCGGCCATTTTTGACTCAGACGCGCATCCCCGACAGGCAAAAGACCTGTTGTACAAAAAGGATGTCATGATTCTTCGCACAAAGTATGGCCAGAAATCAAAACCAAATTTCAGCATGTTGAATAAAGCGGTGGAGCAGTTTGTGCGAGCAGAGCATGTAGCACAGGAAAATCTTGCCGTTCTTATTGAAGTGTTGCTGACCAATGTGCTGACAGATGAGAACGAAACGCCCGATGACATTGATCTGGAAGCCGTTGCAAAACGTGCAGAGGAAATGTGTGAAACCGGTAATCTCGTGCTCGTATCAAACTTTACACGGCATAACCGCCTGGCGAAATATCTTGACCGCTGCCGCGCGAAGAGTGTGGGCCTGACCACGAACATCAACAACCTCAAGTTCGTTTTCAATTCCAATAACTTTGGCGAGAACTATGCGGGTCAGTTGCTGAGTTATGTAAATGATATGTTTAGTCGCAATACCCGCCTGTTTGCCTATCCTTTCCTTGATAAAAAAACAAATGAAGTGATTACTACGGCCAACATGCCTATCACGCCGGATGCCAAGCCTTTATTTGATTTCCTTCTTACCAACGGTTACATCACAGACATCAGGGATTACGAAGAAGACGACGTAAAAACTGTCTGATCGCTGCGCTTGCCAACCGGCGCTTTTCGCTCCTTGAAAAACGCTACTCACTATAAAGTTTGCAACCCGGTTGCAGTTCGTTTTACGTGTCAATGAATGTAGAGTTTGCGTAAACTGCTTACCTTTGCATAAAGTTTCGGGCTGGTTCTCCCTGCGCATAGTGCAAGGAGCGACTGCTGACCCCGGAAACCTGATACCGGATGAAAGATAACATCGAACAGTTGTTAAGAGCTCATGACGTAAGTCCGACGGCTATGCGCATGATCGTTCTGGATTACCTGGTCGATCAGCCTTCGGCCCTGAGCCTGGCAGACCTCGAAACTGCGCTGAGACCGGCAGACCGGATTACAATTTACCGCAGTCTTCGCACCTTTGAAGAAAAAGGTCTTGTTCATAGTATTGACGACGGATCGGGAATAACGAAATATGCCTGTTGTGCTTCAGACTGCGGGCCGTTTGGTCATCATGATGTACATGTGCATTTCGTTTGCCGTGGTTGTCAGGAAACCTATTGCCTGCCCCGTACGCAGGTGCCTGAGCTTGGACTTCCACAGCAGTTCCTTTCTGAAGAAGTCAATTTGGTCGTAAAGGGCGTCTGTGCAGCCTGCAACCGCTAACATTGCAATCCCATTGCAGGCTTTCCTTTTGTACTTTTGGACAAATGACAGCACACATGCAATCCACATCACATCAACATACCGGGCATAAACACGACCATAACCATGATGACGACCATAACCATGATCACGATCATGAGCATCATATGCATGACACCATCGGTATTCCTGCCTGGAAGCAGCATGGTGCGCTGATACTTGCCTTTCTCGTACTTGTCGTTATGCTTGTGTGCGAGAATTTTGGCGTCATCATTCCAGTTCCTGTTCAGCTTGCTGTGTTTGTGCCAGCCTACCTGCTGGCCGGATGGAATGTTTTGTTACTGGCGCTGAAAAAACTGCTGCGTGCAGATTTTTTTAATGAGTTTGTGCTGATGAGCGTGGCAACCATCGGTGCTTTTTCCATCGGTGCCTATAGCGAGGGGCTCGCGGTTATGGTGTTTTATTCAATAGGTGAATGGTTTCAGGAAGCAGCGGTAAACCGGGCAAAAAAAAGTATAAAAGCCTTGCTCGATGTCAGGCCTGACCGTGTAAGCGTTTTCCGGAATGGCAACCTGACGGATGCTGATCCGGCCGGGGTACAACCCGGTGAAACGATTCGTGTACTTCCCGGCGGAAAAGTAGGCCTTGACGGCGAGCTGCTTACGGAAAGCGGCCGTTTCAATACCGCTGCGCTGACAGGTGAGGCGAAACCGAGGCATCTTGTAAGCGGCGAAACTGTGCTGGCCGGCATGATCAATTTAAATACCCCGGCAGATATCCGCGTCACCTCGCGATTTGCGGACAGCAAAATGAGCCGGATTCTGGAAATGGTACAGGATGCCACTTCGAGAAAATCGAAAACGCAGCTCTTTATCTCGCGTTTTGCAAAAGTGTATACACCTATCGTTTTTGCGCTCGCGCTCTGCGTACTTATTGTCCCTTACATTTTTCTGGACCATTACAATTTTCAGGACTGGCTTTACAGATCGCTTGTATTTCTTGTAATCAGTTGTCCCTGTGCGCTCGTAGTTTCTATCCCCCTGGGATATTTCGGAGGAATTGGACTTGCCTCAAGAAACGGGCTGCTTTTCAAAGGTGCTAACTTTTTGGATGTACTGGCAAGAACAACCACTGTGGTGATGGACAAAACAGGAACACTAACTGCTGGTGTATTTGAAGTGCAGGAAGTGAGTTCGGCGAGGGCTGACGATCTGCTTGTCATGGCTGCTGCGGTAGAACGACACTCGACACATCCCGTGGCAAAAGCAGTTGTCAGGGCGGCAGGCAGTGCTGAACTGCCTGAAGTATCGAACGTAGAAGAACACCCGGGGCAGGGTATGACTGCAATGCTTGACGGTGACCGTGTGTTGGCCGGTAACAAAGCGCTGTTAAAAAGTTTCGGCGTTACCTACCCCGATGATCTTGATGCGATCACGGATACGCTTGTCCTGGTTGCAATAGCCGAAAGGTATGCTGGTTACATCCGTATTGCCGATCAGATGAAACCGGATACGCCTGCGGCTATAAAGGCACTGCATAAGGCGGGAATCAGGACCGTTCTGCTGAGCGGTGATAAGCAGGCGGTAGTTGATCAGATTGGCAGTCAGCTTGGTATTGAAGCGCGGTTTGGAGATTTGATGCCTGAAGATAAGACGGCACGTCTTAACAGCCTCAGGCGTTCAGGAGAGACAATTGTATTTGTTGGCGATGGAATTAATGATGCTCCTGTACTTGCGCTTGCCGATGCAGGTATAGCCATGGGAGGGCTGGGAAGTGATGCGGCGATCGAAACTGCAGATATCGTAATTCAGGATGACCAGCCTTCGAAGGTCGTACGGGCCATACTGATTGGTAAAAAAACGAGGAACGTTGTCTGGCAAAATATCATTTTAGCCATGACCGTTAAAGTGGCGGTATTGATTCTTGGTGCCGGCGGGCAGGCCAGTCTGTGGGAAGCGGTAATTGCAGATGTGGGCGTTGCGCTCCTGGCAATTCTTAATGCGGTGCGGATTCAGCACACTAAATTTTAACAACGGTCAGGGCTAGCCAAGTTTTCTGTAGGCGCCTGCTGCCGGGCTCGTTATGTGCTAGTGCGCGGTTAAGCGTTCAATCCGGTTCACGAGGTCAGAAATTTCGAAGGGCTTGGGAATAAAATCATCTGCACCTGCATCTTTAGCTGATCTTTCAAGCTCGGCGCCTGCAGAGAAAAGAATGATTGGAATGTGTTTGGTTTGCTGATCGCTTTTTAACTTGCGGCATATATCCCGGCCGTCAGATCCGGACATCCAGATGTCTAACAATAAAATGTTCGTCTGTGGATCAACAAGCTGAAAAACGCTGTTTCCGTTATCTGTGGCGAGAAGTTCGTATCCCTCATATTGCAGAATCAGACCAACGGCGTCCAGAATTCCTGGGTCGTCATCTGCGAGAATTACTTTTTTAGTTTGCGGCATCGCAAAGTGTAAACAAAAACCTTGCCTTTTAGGCGATTGTCTAACATTTCTCATAACTATCGCACATGGACTGAAAAAAACCTGAAATTTTTGGGTCGTAACGCCTTAAGTTTACCTTTGCAAACCGCACAATCACCATGATCTATTTTCTGATATTTATAGTTGCTGCCACCGCGCTTGTCTGGTGGATTCTCAAACTGCCTGTGTTTGGCCGGCTGCCCGCCGGTTTTCGCCTGGAACGAATTAGGGCACAGCCAAATTATGCAAATGGTGCTCTGAACAACTTATTGCCAACACCTATGCAGCCGGAGGGCGTCAGCATGGTTACCATTCTTCGCGCGTTTCTGAAAGGTGATCCGGCGAGGCGGCCGCCTGTCCCGATTGTTCCTGCCTTACCCGACTTTACACGCCACGGCGGCGCCGGAAGCGAATTATGTATAACATGGTTCGGGCACTCCAGTTACCTGATCCAGTCTGAAGGCAAATCGCTGCTGGTTGATCCGGTGTTTAGTGAGCGTACATCGCCATTTGACTTTATCGGGACCAAGTGTTTTGAGGGCATGAATTTTATGGATACCGGCAAATTGCCTGTACCTGATGTCGTTCTCATTACACATGATCATTATGACCACATGGATTTTCAAGTGATCAAAAAACTGAGAAAAGAAAAGACTATTTTTATTTGCTCGCTGGGCGTCGGTGCGCATCTTGAGCACTGGCAGATTGAGTCTTCACGCATACACGAGCTTGCCTGGTATGAGCACGCCGAAGCAGCAGGCTTCTCATTAAGAGCGGTGCCGGCCAGACACTTTAGCGGCAGGCTGTTTAAGCGGAACCAGACGGCCTGGTCAGGGTTTGTCCTGCAAACGGGTAACAAGCGGCTTTTTTTGGGCGGCGATTCGGGTTATGGTCCGCATTTTAAAGACATCGGCGAGGCGTACGGACCATTCGATCTTGCCCTGCTTGAGTGTGGGCAATACAATGAGTTTTGGCCTTACATTCATATGTTTCCGGAAGAAACTGTAGCTGCCGCCGCTGATCTGCGCACAGCTGCACTGATGCCGGTGCACTGGGGAAAATTTACGCTGGCCATGCACCCCTGGAATGAATCTGTGATCCGGGTCCGTGCCAAAGCGCTCGAGACCGGCATGCCTTTATTGACGCCCCGGCCCGGCCATACATTCCGGATCAGTGAACGGCCCGCTGATGCATGGTGGGAAAATCTGCAGTTTGCCGGAACCAGCACACAAAATATTGCAACCGCAGGCTAAATTTGTGAAACCAATTACCGCCCGCGGCGTTTAAATGATGAATATGAAAACAGATCCTGTAGAAATTTTTCAAACCATCAGGGCAGTCCTGCAGCCCTATGCGGCCCTTGGTTTTGTAGTCAGGGAAAACAGCGAAACGGTTTACGACCTCTGGAGTGAAAAAAAAATCGAAGTAAAAGGTCAGGAACGTACTGAGCTTCACTTTGCTTCACTTGAAATAGACGGTACGGCAGTTGATTTTCATTTCCTTCCGCCAGATACGGCCGACGATTCGAATCCCGGCTCTGCGCTGACTTCATTGCAAAGCGGCGATGGTCACTTCAAAATAAATGAACTGGATGATACCATCCTCGCAGAGATTGAAAACCTGCTGGCTATCGGCTTTAAAAAGTTTAAGCAAAACGATTGGATCTGAGAGACTGGTCCGCTGCGGTTGTAAATCGTCTCGGGGAGCCTGCGAATTGCCAGGTTTTTGAGGAAGAGGGAATGCTGCTAGCCGCCTTTCCGCCACAGCGCCTGGTTATACACTTTGTGAGTCTCTTTACAAAGGACACGCCCGCTAAATTACTTTCCGTTCAGGCGCGTTACGCACAGTCGGGACATTTTCTCATTCACTTGTGGGAAGATGTCTGGAAGGCCAGGCCCGAGCAGGTATTGAGCCGCGTCCGTTCACTGCTCGGCCTTGACCGGAAGATATATGCCCGTCAGACACACGCATCAGTACTCGATAGCCGGGCCACATCAGCCTTTCTCGACGATCATCATTTGCAGGGTGCGGTACGCGCAAAATATCGTTATGCGCTTTTTAAAGATGATATGCCGGTGGCTGTGGCTACATTTGGTCCGCTGAGGCAAATGGAAAGCCGGGGCGTGCAGCATATCTCTACAGAATTAATCCGCTTTGCCGGACTTTCGGGTTTCAGGATAACCGGCGGACTCAGCAAACTGCTTCAACATGCTATCACAGAGCTCGGGGTTCAAGATGTCATGTCGTATGCGGACAGGGACTGGTCGCTCGGCAAAGGTTATGAAACGCTTGGTTTTAAATTAGCGGGCGAAACCCCACCTTTGTACTTTGAACTCAGAAACGGTGAGCGGGTCAGGAAGAATAACGAAACCGCCGATTGCACTGCTAAACCTTTTAATACAGGAAGTTTGAAATATATCTTAGATGTCTGATCAGGAAATACCTAACCTCATCGTGATTCTTGGCCCCACGGCCTCAGGAAAGACCCGGCTTGCCGTCCGCCTTGCTACCATACTCGATGCCGAAATCATCAGTGCAGACAGCAGGCAGGTTTTTAAGGGGATGGATATAGGTACGGGAAAAGACCTGACGGAGTATGAGACGGAAACAGGCAGTCACATTCCATACCATCTGATTGACATTTTGCCGGCGGGTGCCAGTTATGACGTTGCTCAATATACAAACGATTTTTACAGAACTTTTGAAGATATAACCAGACGCGGAAAACGTGCAATTCTTTGCGGGGGAACGGGTTTATACATTCATGCCCTGCTGAAGAATTATCAGGAAACCCTGGTACCCGTAAATATGAATCTGCGGCAACGCCTGGAACATGATGAGCTTCCCGATCTGATCAGGAAGCTTCAAAATTTCCCCGAGTCGCTGCGCCTGAATGCCGATACGGGCACAAAAAAACGAACCATCAGGGCAATAGAAAAAGCAATGCACTTACAGGAAAACAGCATGCCTCAAAAGGCACGACCTCGCTTGATTCCGGTCGTTTTCGGGTTAGAGCTGGCGCGCGATGAACGCTGGTCTCGTATCGAAAAGCGGCTCGATGACCGGCTTCAGGCCGGTCTGGTTGCTGAAGCTGAACAGCTGCTTGCGAACGGGGTCTCTGCCGACCAGCTTAAATTTTATGGCCTGGAGTATAAATACCTTGCGCAGCATCTTGAAGGAGCGCTTGACAGAGCGCAGCTGCGTGAACAACTTAATTTTGCGATCCGTCAGTTCACCAAACGGCAGATGACGTTTTTCAGAAAGATGGAGAAAGACGGTATTGCCATCAACTGGCTGCCCGCTAACACACCCATTGCCACGCAAACGGAAGCGATTTGTCAGATTCTGGCTCAGGCAGGTCTTGAATTTCCGACAAAGCCCGATTAATTAACCCGAACAGATTTACCGGCGTTATTCGGGCTGAAAGCCTTAGTTATCTGTGGTTTGAAGGCTTCCGGCTGGTGCCTGGCGCGGTTGGAACAATGGATTGGCATGCCTTTTGAAAGGGTGAGAAAACTGAGCTGCCGGGCACGGCCAGCGGGAAAAGGGAATCTTTGACCGTGGCACTCAAACACTAAATGAAAAACTCGAAATGAAAAAATTAACAAAAATGATCGCTGCCGCTGCAGCAGTAGCAGTGATACTTTTCTCGACAGAAAGCAAAGCCCAATCAACGACAAAACTTGGTATCGGATTAAACGGCGGCATCCCGACGAATGACGGACACGGATTTGCACTGGGCGGAGACCTTCGCTTACAGTTTGACGTATCTAAACGCGTATCGATCCCTGTAACTACAGGCTATACGCACTTCTTTGGAAAAGACAACGTGCCTGATTTTGGTTATATCCCCGCTAAAGCAGGTGTTAAAGTATTCTTGAATGATACAGGTTCAGGTGCTTATGGTTCAGGAGAACTTGGAGCGGCCTTTGGTACCAACGAAGGTGGCGGTACCCGCTTCCTGTATTCGCCGAGTCTTGGATATGCATGGAGCAACGGTCTTGACTTAAGCGTTAAGTATGAAGGCCTTCCGCAAAGCGGTAACAACATTGGTCAGGTAGGACTAAGACTGGCTTACGGTTTTAAACTGTAACCTCAATTTCATGAAACGAATAAAGCCCCGCAAACTCGGGGCTTTTTTTATTTTTTTACGATATAAATTGCTATTTTGAGCGCATAACCGAATAACACCGGGAGACGTGGCAACTTTCCACTGATGCCATATATTAACACAATACGAATGAAAAAACTACTCATGCTTGCCTCTTGCCTCGCGTTTTTTGCCTGCGGCAACAGCAAACAGGAACATGCCGATGCCCATCAGGAAAAAGAAGAAAATGTGGTTCCCGTAGCCACCGTGCCAATAAAAATAAAGGATCCTCAGATTCAAAACGTTTATACCCAATACATCCGCCTGAAGGATGCGCTGGTCAGCTCAAACTTTGATGCAGCCAAACAAGCTTCTGTAAGTCTTCAGCCCGAGCTAAAGAATGTATCAGGCTGCGAAACCGCGCTGTCACTCAACAAAAAGATCAGTGAAGCAAAAGACCTGGCAGAACAGCGTAAGCACTTCACCTCATTGAGTGAAGATCTTATCGGGCTTTTTAAAAATACTTCGCTGGTTACCGGTAAGATCTATGTTCAGCATTGCCCGATGGCCAACAATGGTGATGGGGGCGACTGGCTGTCATCAGATGAAAAAATCCAGAATCCTTACTACGGCGACGAGATGATGGAATGTGGTAACATTTTAGAAGAGATTAAGGCTAAGTAGGCATTTTAACACGAAATTAACATCAGATAAGGCACCTTTAAGGTCTATTTAACTACTTTTATATCATAAATAATTAGAAGCACATGTCAGATATTGCAGAAATCAAAGTTGACGGGAAAACCATAGAATTGCCGGTTATTACCGGTAGCGAGAATGAAAAAGCCATTGATATTGCCAAGTTGCGCGATCAAACAGGGTTCATAACTCTGGATACAGGCTACAAAAACACGGGCTCTACGAAAAGTGCCGTTACCTTTCTCGACGGTGAAGAAGGCATCCTGAAATACCGCGGTTATGCAATCGAAGAGCTTGCAGAAAAATCCAGTTTCCTCGAAGTAGCCTACCTGCTTATCTATGGAGACCTGCCAACTCAGGCTGAACTGGATAAATTTCAAAGTGATATCAGCATGCACACACTGATTCATGAAGACATGAAGAAGTTTTTTGATGGTTATCCATCGCGGTCGCACCCGATGGCGCAACTCATCTCGCTGGTTTGTTCACTTTCAACTTTTTATCCTGAATGCCTGAAGTCACAACAGACTCCGGAAGAAAAAGATCTGACCATCATCAAACTGATGGCAAAAATGACTACACTGGTAGCGTTTATCTATAAAAAATCGCTTGGTCATCCGCTTATTTATCCAAAGAACAAGTATGACTATGTGACAAATTACCTTTGGATGACCTTCGGCCAGCGTACCGAAGATTATGAAGTGAATCCGGTAGTGGTAAGTGCCATGAACAAACTGCTGATCCTGCATGCAGATCATGAGCAGAACTGTTCGGCATCAACCGTTCGTATGGTTGGCTCTTCTGATTGTAACCTGTACGCTTCGATCTCGGCAGGAATTGCAGCTCTCTGGGGCCCGCTGCATGGCGGAGCGAACCAGGCCGTTATCGAAATGCTTGAATTGATAAAAGAAGATGGCGGGGACACCGAAAAATGGATCAATAAAGCGAAAGATAAGAATGATCCTTTCCGTATGATGGGATTTGGACACCGGGTGTACAAAAATTTTGATCCACGCGCCAAGATCATCAAAAAAGCCTGCGATGATATTCTTGAAAACCTTGGTATCGACGATCCCGTGCTCGAAATTGCTAAGAAACTTGAAGAGGCCGCGCTTACAGATCAGTATTTTATCGACCGTAAACTATATCCGAATGTCGACTTTTATTCAGGTATCATTTACAGGGCGCTCGGTTTTCCGTCTGAAATGTTTACTGTCCTTTTTGCACTGGGCCGCCTGCCGGGTTGGATTGCACAGTGGAAGGAAATGCATGAGAATAAGGAACCTATCAACAGACCGCGCCAGGTTTACGTTGGGCATAAAGATCGTGAATTTGTTCCGATCAAAGACCGCGGTTAAATACCGTACAACCATAAAAAAAGCAGGACCATTGTCCTGCTTTTTTTATGCCATTGTTTATTCTGAAACAGTTTTTATGCCACTGTATATTCTAAGATAGTCTCGATTACACTCTCAGTGATAAAGAGACTCAGCTTGTAAAGAATAACCAGCGTAATCACCTTTTTTATCGTCTGACCGCGGGAACGGTTATAGAATTTTCTAAGCCCGGAATACAGGTACCAGATGATGCCCGCCAGTACCACCATATCTATGGCCTTACCGACGTACGAACTTTCTCCAAATACATAATTCTGGATCGGCACACTGAAGATCTGAACGATAAAGAACGCGATCATACCATGGATCGTAAAGATGAGGTGGTCGAGGTAATAAATATGATTGCGTCTGAAATTAAGCATGATAAAGAACGCCAATAAAGGCATCAGGAGAAAGTATTGCTTAGGCCTGTATTTTTCAACCTCTTTTTCTATTGTCCATTCAGGTCCTGTCTTCGCCCTCAGCTTGATATCCTTCTTTTTTTCAAAACGTTCAAACCAGTTGTCGCGATCTTCAGCTGGCAGCCTTCCCTGGCGAATCATATATGATTCATAGGTGCTGTCTTCCTTTAAAATATGTTCGCGGCGGTAACTGTTCACTATCCGGTCAATTGAATCGCCGGGAGCGGCCTTTTGTTTGGCCTCAAGGTCTTTCAGAACCACAGCCTGCTGGCTGAAACTAAGCTTGCTGAACTTTTTGCGGTCAAGTTTTTCGTAAATCCTGTCCATGGTGGTTCCGACAACACTGGCTCCCGGAATGCCCTTCATTTCCATCGTGTCTTTGGCCAGCTGCATCTGCTGTTGCAGATCTTTTGCTTCAGCCAGCGTTTTTTGCTCAGACTTTACCTGCTTCTTCGTCTGGTTATGGTTCTCTGCCTGCGGCACAATCAGGAAATAAACGATCGACACAAAAATATACATGCTGACGGGCGGCAGATATCTTGCGCGTTTGCCGGCGATATAATCGAGGGTAACTTGTCCTGGTTTGGTCAGCAGCGGAACAAGTGTTTGAAAGAACTTGCTGTCGAAATGAAAATAGTGACCAATACTATGGCTGATGAAATGCCAGAATGGTTCCTTAAGCTCAATATTCGGCTGGCCGCAGTTGCTGCAGTAGTGCTTTTCTACATGTTCCCCGCAATTGAGACAATTGTGTTCTTTCCTGTATTTTCCTCCTGACATAGTGGAACGGGATGGTGTGAGTGTTAATGTTGAATAGCCGTTACGTCTGCAGCTCTGTGCTTATACCTGAACGCAAAAGGAAAAATCACCGCTAATACAAGCGCGTACAGCGCAAAAGCGGTCCATATGCCGGGCCAGTCTTTACTCTGGTCTGGCATGGTATAAAAATGTTCTATGATGTATCCGCTGGTGAAGCTGCCAAACAGCGCTCCAAAACCATTCACCATCATCATAAACAGGCCCTGTGCGCTCGCCCTGATTCGGGGCTCGGTCTGTGTCTCCACAAACAGCGACCCCGAGATGTTAAAGAAATCGAAGGCCATGCCGTAGATGACACATGACATGATAATCATCCAGAGTCCGTCGGCCGGGTTTCCGTATGCAAATAGTCCGAAACGAAGCACCCAGGCCATCATGCTGAACAACATCACGTATTTGATGCCAAAGCGGCGCAGGAAAAACGGGATAGCCAGAATGAACAATGTTTCTGAGATCTGAGAGATGGACATAATAATGGCAGGATATTTAACTGCAACCGTATCGCTGTAGGCAGGAATGTTTTTGAAGTCGTGCAGGAACGTATCTCCATACGCGTTTGTGAGCTGCAGGGCAGCGCCAAGGAACAGGGAGAAGATAAAAAACACCGCGAATTTGCTTTGCCTGAACAGTGTAAAAGCATTCAGGCCCATCACGTCAACAAAACTTTTACTTCCCGTCTTCGTCCACAGCGGTGGGCATTTAGGAAGTGTAAAGGCGTACAGACCAAGCGCTACCGCTACGGTGCCGGCAATGTAGAACTGGTTTGCCGAGGTTTCATTTTCGGTGAGGCTTACCGTCCAGAGTGCAGCAATAAAACCGATTGTTCCCCAGATGCGGATCGGAGGGTAGTCTTTTACCACATCCTGGCCTGCGCTTTTAAGCGCCGAATATGCCACACTGATAGACAGTGACAGGGTCGGCATATAAAAAATCATGTTTAACAGCATGACCCAGAAAAACGTAACCGGATCTTCGATCAAAGGGAGCGAAAACAAACTCATGGCGCCCAGTAAATGCAGGATGCCGTATAATTTCTCTGCGTTGATAAAGCGGTCGGCAATGATTCCGGTCAGAGCGGGCATAAAAATCGCTGAAATGCCCATTGTAGAGAAGATGATTCCAAATTCGGAGCCAGACCACTGCTTGTTCTGGAACCAATACGCGCCGATTGTCAACAACCAGGCCCCCCAGATGAAAAACTGAAAGAAATTCATCGCGATCAGGCGCAACTTAACATTCATAAAGATCCTTTTGGTAAATAATAGTCAGTTTGGACGTAATATATTATGGCTCTAAAATGCTAAAAAAAATCGATGGAAGCCGCACGCCGTTTATATTTTATCCATTGGACGGAAAAAATAAAGCCTGTACGGGACAAGCTTTCATTTACACTATTGTAAGTGTTAAGGGAAAAAAGAACTGTCCGGACAATCAGGACGTTCCTCTTTTATTGATCTCATCACGAATGCGGGCAGCTTTTTCATACGCCTCTTCTGCCAGCGCATCCTGAAGTTTCTGTTGAAGTTCTTCAAGGCTAAGCTGGGCAAACGAACTTTCACGCGCAGCGCTCAGCGGCACCGTCTCTGCCTCAGGATCTTTTACGATGGCATCGATATTTTCGAGAAACAGAAAATCGTTGCTTTCGATTACGATGCCTGCAGAAGCAAGAATAAACTCGTAGGTATAAATTGCTGCACTGAATCGCACAGCCAGTGCAATAGCGTCGGATGTTCGTGCGTCAATCTCCTTAACCTGGCCGGACTCATCTGCACAGACCAGCTTGGCATAAAAAACGCCATCAACAAGGTTGTAAATTATAACCTCGGTTACGGTGATACGAAACGTTTCTGCGAACGATTTGAATAGGTCGTGGGTAAGCGGCCTGCTTGGCGTCATTTTTTCAATCTCGATCGCTATCGCCTGGGCTTCGAAGGCGCCAATAATGATGGGCAGCCGCCTTCTCCCCGTTACCTCTCCCAGTACCAGCGCATAAGCCCCCGACTGGGTCTGGCTGTAGGAAAGGCCAACAATATCTAATTTTACTTTTTTCATTGAAGGTGATATTGCAGCGCTGCCTGTAAGGAACAGGTTTGCAGGTAGCGCTGCATGCTGTAATTAGGCTTTATGGGCTTTCAGTGCTTCGATCAGTTTAGGCACGACCTCAAAGGCGTCGCCCACTATACCGTAGTCTGCCACTTTAAAGAACGGCGCTTCGGGATCTTTGTTTATAACGACGATCACTTTTGACGAACTTACGCCTGCAAGATGCTGAATAGCACCCGAAATGCCGATCGCAATATAAAGATTCGGACTGATGGCGATACCTGTCTGGCCAACGTGCTCAGCATGCGGACGCCAGTCAGCGTCAGATACCGGTTTCGAACAGGCAGTCGCTGCACCCAGCAAATCAGCCAGTTCCTCGATCATTCCCCAGTTTTCCGGACCTTTAAGTCCGCGGCCGCCGGAAACAACCCGTTCTGCATCAGGTAAGGAAACTTTGTCGGTTGCTCTTACAATATCTTTGATTACGGTCTTCAGGTCGTTGCCGCTGATCTCGGGCTGGAAAGATTCGATCTGGACATCAGTTGGCTGCTCCTTTACGCCGAACGCATTCGGATTTAAGGCAATGACCTTCTTTTCAGAGGTTAATTCGGTAATTGCAAAGGCCTTACCGGAGAAGGCTGTTTTTTTAACTCTGAAGCCACCAGATGTGTCAGGAAGATCAACGGCACCATCGGCCAGACCTGCCTGCAACTTAACAGCGATACGCGGTGCAAGACCTTTGCCCGAAAATGAATTAGAAAGGACAACAATATCGGCACCCTCTTTTTCGGCCGCTGCTGCAATAACACTGGCATATGCCTGGTTAACGAATGTTTTCAACTGCTCGGCACCTACACTCAATACCTTTGCCGCGCCGTAGCGGCCCAGTGCGCTAAGCTCATCCTGGGCCACGCTGCCGATTGAAATAGCGGTTAATGTAGTACCAACCTGATCGGCAACGGCCTTTGCATAGGCTACCGCTTCAAAACCTGATTTTTTGAATTTGCCATCGGCATGTTCAACGTATACTAGAACTGACATATATTTTTAGTTCCCCGCAGGGATTTAAATGTTCAAATTTGGACTGTTGGAAGTATTAGATAACCTTAGCTTCCGAATGAAGCAGGCTGATAAGCTGTTCAGGCTGGTCGGCAGGAATTTGCTTCACTGCCCCGCGCGGCGCCGGGGTTTCGTAACTCACAATTTTTGTCAGTTCGGCTACAGCCTGTGCCTCTACAACCGCGAGTGGTTTTGTGCGCGCAGACATGATGCCACGCATGTTCGGTATTTTCGGTTCAGCCACACCTTCAGCGCAGCTGGCAACGAACGGACCTTCAATGCTGATGACCTCTTTACCGCCCTCGATCTCGCGTTCAATCTGACTTGCAGATCCGTCTGTATCCAGTTTTTTGATTATAGATACGGATGGAATTCCTAATATCTCAGCGGTCATCGCAGCGACCTGCGCGCCATTGTAGTCAATAGACTCACGACCGGTAAGAATCATGTCGAATGCCTGGTCTTTCGCATAAGCTGCAATCTGACTGGCTACAAACCAGGCATCACGCGGAGCGGCATTGATGCGTACTGCATCATCAGCACCGATGGCAAGCGCCTTCCTGATGGTTGGCTCGGTGCTAGTTTCTCCGACATTAACGACAGTAACTGTTCCTTTTCCACCCTCAGTAAGCTCAATAGCCCGCGCAAGCGCAATCTCATCATACGGGTTGAGAATGTATTGCACGCCGGCTGTATTGAATTGGGTATTTTGCTCGGTAAAAGTTATTTTTGTCGTCGTGTCGGGCACGTTACTGATACACACTAATATTTTCATATATGTAGGTCTTTTTGCAAATCTACTTAAAAAAGCACGTAATTAAAATGTCGACAGACCGAATCTCGAAGTTGCTGGAGTTTTTAAAAAGTGAGCCGAATGACCCCTTTGTGCTCTATGCGCTGGCTACTGAATACAACAGTAAACAGGATACAGAAAAGGCGCTCGCGTACTATCTGCAGCTTACACGCGACCACGCAGATTACGTCGGCACCTATTATCACCTGGGGAAACTATATGAAAAGTCGGGCAGGACAGAAGAGGCGCTGAGTACCTATCAGACAGGTATGGAACAGGCACGGAAAAAGCGCGACATGCATGCCTTGTCAGAGCTGCAGGGCGCGTACAACAGTGCCTCCGGATTCGACGATGATGACGATTATTAAAGGCTTTTAAATTCTTTACATCCCTGATTATGTTGTAACTTCAACAACGTTTTACAGAACTTGGCAAAAAGACAATGGTTATTTATCCGTAACGTAATTTTCTTTACGTTTACATCCTTTGGCGGCGCGCAGGCACACCTGGCCCTGCTGC
The DNA here is from genome assembly GCF_004138205.1 of Pedobacter sp. SYP-B3415. Taxonomy (GTDB): domain Bacteria; phylum Bacteroidota; class Bacteroidia; order Sphingobacteriales; family Sphingobacteriaceae; genus Pedobacter. The sequence goes on along the minus strand of NZ_RXNQ01000031.1, from coordinate 154,762 downwards.
TCAAATACTTTGTAAAGAACAGTCACTTCGTAACCGAGGACGAACTTCTCGAACTAAATGCGCTATCGCAAGTGCTTCCGGGGCCGGCCTCTACGCAAACGCTTGTGGGTATTGCGTATAAAGTAGGTAAGTTAAAGTTGGCTTTACTTACCTTTCTTATCTGGATGCTACCATCAGCGGCCATTATGACCTTTGCTGCAATCAGTTATTCCATGCTGGACCAAAAGGAAAAGTTCATGGAGGTGCTGGAGTTTATTCAACCCATTGCGCTTGGAATTGTTGCGTACGCCGCGGTCAACCTGGCAAAAAAGATCATGGCATCGCAGGTTTCGGTGTTCCTCGCTATCGGATCTGTGATTGCAACGCTGGTACTGCGTAATGCTTATGTATTTCCGCTTGCTATCCTGATCGGAGGGATGATCTCTTCTGCGGTTGAAACACCCCGGGAGGAAACGGAATTACGCGTTAAGTTGTTTTCTAACATTAACCCAAAAAAGCTGTTCTATTTTATCGGTGTGCTGCTTATTTTCGCGCTGCTGGGTGCATTGATCAACACAACCTCGCCATTCAGTCTGCCTATTCGCCTTTTCGAGAACTTTTACCGCAACGGGATCTTTGTGTTTGGAGGCGGCCAGGTGCTGGTGCCGCTTATGTTTACCGAGTTTGTGCAGATGAAGCATTATTTGCATGCAAGCGGCTTTCTTTCAGGATACGCCTTACAGCAAACACTTCCCGGCCCGACATTTTCTTTTACCAGTTATCTCGGAGCGCTTACAATGAAAAACTTTGGATATGGGATGAGCGGCCAGGTATTGGGCGGATTGGTCGGCGTGATCGGTATCAATCTTCCCGGTCTCATTTTGATCCTGTTTATTGTGCCCTTCTGGGATCAGCTAAAAAAAATAAGCCGGATTAAACATTCGCTGTCGGGTATCAATGCAGTGAGTGTCGGTTTCATTGTAGCCGCCTTTCTGCTGATGCTGCTGCCTATGGGTTTCAACTGGCTTTCGCTCGCTATCATGCTGGCGACTTTCCTGTTGCTGAATTACACGAAGATCAGTCCGCCGCTCATTGTCCTGGCTGGTATTCTTCTTAGTTTTGTTCTTTAAGAACACGATTACAAGATTCGCTATTTCAGCTTGTTAAGCAATTTGCTGAGGTTTGGTTTAATACCGACACTGACGGGAACGGTTTGAAATACCTTGCCTTCAAAGTCGCTGAAGCCGCGCATGTAGGCAGCCTGCAGAAACAGATTGGCTCCGCCAATATTGTATTCAACTCCTCCGCCAATTTCAGCGAGGCCATTCCAGTTCGTTTTGTTTTCCATATTGATGGTACTGTTTTGTTGATTTACGGTAGCCCGCGGACTCAGTACGAAACCGCCTCCGCCACCTGCAAAGCCATAGAAAGCAACTTTGTTTATGATCTTGCGATAACCGAGGTTCATGTTCAGGAGGTATGTTGTTGCCCTGCCTTTCTGAACGGTGTGACTATAACCCGGATCAATCACTTGTCCGTCAAAAGAAAACGCATGAAGACTTACTTCCGGATACAGGAAAAGCCCACTTTTCCCAAGTCCGATATTGAGACCAATGGTTGTCGAAAATTTGGGGCCGAGATAGTCGGCCGTTTCTCCGACCGGGAAGGCGAAACCAAGTCCGCTCATGGTATATAACCTGTCTGTGCGGGTGGTATCAGCCTGCCGGGCAGCAACAACAAATGCCTGACAAGCCAGGCAAAATAAAATTATTGATTTCTTGATCATCTGGAGGGTATATCAAGGGTAACAACAGAGACCTGCGAGATTTGTTTTCGGCGGCTTTACTAATCTGTCAGCTTCTTTACCTGGGCCAGAAGGTTGTCGATGTCAAAGGGCTTCTCGAGAAAGGCCTCCGGTTCCATTCTGTCGCTGTGAATAAATTCTTCCTTATAGCGGGCAGAAGTCATCATGACCGGAATGTGTTTTGTTTCAGGGCGGGACCGCAGATCCCTGAAAATTGCCCGGCCATCCATGCCGCTTAACATGATGTCGAGTACAATGAGATCAGGATTAAATTCATCCACCGCGCGAAGGGTATGCCGGGCATCGAGCAGCGGGAATACCCGGTAGTCTTTCGACTCAAGCGTAAGCTGGATGACCTCCAGAATGTCGGCATCGTCTTCTACAACAAGAATTCTCTTTTGACTCATTGTGACTTTTAAAGTGCCCTTAAGACGTACTAGGACGCATTTTGTTTGTCAGATTTTGCCAATTCTTTATAAAATGCTGACAGGCAGTTAAAAAATTAAAACAAAAATGCCCTCCCGCTGATTGATAAGGTCAATAAACCAAAATCAATGCAAGATAAACCTGAAGGCTGGCAAAGTTTGCTTTTCGGAGACCAGGATTGGAGCTTCATCCCCGAAATTATGTTGCGCACGCTTGTGATGTATATTGTCATCCTGGCCAGTTTACGTATGCTTGGCAAACGCGGTGTGCGTCAGCTTTCTGTGTTCGAACTGGTGGTCATCATCAGCCTTGGTTCGGCGGCAGGAGACCCGATGTTCTACAAAGAGGTGGGCCTGGTTACGTCTCTTATTGTTTTTATCGTGATTGTTTCCGCTTACAAAATTACCGCATACCTCACGGGTAAAAGTAAAAAGGTGGAGGCGGTATTAGAAGGGACTCCAACCTGCCTGATAGAAGACGGCATGTTTGCAATCAGCAATTTTGCAAAAGAAAGTCTGGCTCAGGACGAATTTTTTGCCGAACTCCGGCTCCGGGGCGTCGCGCATCTCGGACAGGTTGAGCTCGCTATCATTGAAACGTCCGGAAGCGTAAGCGTATTTTATTTTGAAGACGAGGATGTGCGTTTCGGCCTGCCGGTGCTCCCGGAATTATATAAAAAACAGAGCAGAGAGATTACAACTAACGCACATTACTCATGTAGTTTCTGCGGATACACCAGGCTCATCGGGCCGGCAGAAAGCTGCGCCTGCCCACGCTGTAAGAAAGATACCTGGGTTCCTGCTATAAATAAGCGCCGGGTGAGCTGATCTGTAGACCTGCAGGCCCACAGAGGTGAATGGGCTATGCTGCTGATCTGTTATATTTGCCCATAGCCGGATAAGGGACGGCGCTTATACTTTTATGTCTAAAACAAAAGTTTTCAATCTTTCTTACGCAGGCCTGTTGATAGCGCAGCTCGGGGCGATGAGCCTGGGTTATACGAGCATTGCCACGGCCTTCAAGCCCATGCTCATTGTGTTGTTACTGATTTGGCTTGTTGTCACGACCCGGTTGCAGGGCAAATTCAGGAAGTACATCACCAGCGGCCTGCTTGCTGCCGGAGCAGCCGATATTTTACTGTCTTTTCCAGGCAATGCCTTTTTCACGGCCGTACTGGCATTAATGTCAGTATCGTATATGCTTTATATCCGCGCGTTTAGTCTGGATCATTTGTCTGATCCTCACAAGGGCAATGTATTCTTTAAGTGGGGTATTGCCGGCTTTGGGGCTGTTTGCGCAATCCTGATGGTAAGCATGCATGCGTATTTAGGGAGCATGCGGCTGCCGGTGCTGCTTTATTCATTTATATTTTCATGGATGGGGGTGATGGCGGTTAACAGATTTGATAAGGTTAGTGCAGAAAGTTTCAGGTTAATCCTGGCCGGCGTATTTATCCTCGTCGTCTCATCCATTTTGCTGATTACAAGTAAGTTCTATGGATCCGGCCTGGCTGTAGATTGTGTCAGGGTCTTCTGCTGGTTATCAGGACAATATCTGGTAACTGAAGGAACGCGCCTGCGCAGACTCAAAGTGCTTCAAACACCGGTCGACTGACAGATTTCTCGAATACGTACAGGATACGTATTTTTGATACATACATTTTTACATGAAAACATTTGCCCTCCGATTAGTTTTTTTTATGGCCTTTACTTTCGGGCTGTCAGGCTGTGATAAGACTTCTGAAGAGCAGGTTCGTATAGAGGGCGTTTACAAGGGGACTTTTGAGCGCCGGGGCTTGCAGGATTCAAAAAAATCGAATGTTACAATCACGTTTGAGCAAGAGACCTGGACGGGAACGGGCGACTTACAAAAATATCCCGCACTGTGTAACGGTCGTTTCCTTATCACTATGAACCAGATCAAGTTCAGTAACCTGTGCAGCTGGCCGGGCGACTTTGACAGTACCTATGTATTGTCCGGAGACTATGCACTGCAGTTTACCGGCGGAACCATGATTCTGACCAAGCGATACAGCAGCGGACTTACCGACGTTTACACCCTTACAAAACAGTAAACCGGCGGGCTGCCCCGCCGGTGCCGGTTTTAGTTTTCCTGCTCTTTAAGCGATTTCATGTCGATTACAAACCGGTAGCGCACATCGCCATCGATGGTCCGGTCAAATGCCTCGTTGATCTGATCAATCGAGATCAGCTCGACGTCTGAAACAATGTTGTGTTCAGCGCAGAAGTCAAGCATTTCCTGGGTTTCCCTGATACCACCTACAAGCGAGCCTACGAGACTCTTGCGGCCAAATATGAGATTAGCCGCGGGCACCTGTGCAGGCACGGGTGGTACACCAAGCAATACCATTACACCGTTGGTTTTGAGCATGCTCAGATATACATTGTAATCGTGTTCAGCAGACACGGTGTCTATAATAAAGTCGAACTGGTTTGCCAGCTTTTTTACACCTTCTTTATCAGTTGTCAAAGCAAAATGGTGCGCACCAAGCCGCTCGGCATCGTCTTTCTTGTTTGGCGAGCGGCTCAACATCGTTACCTCTGCGCCCATGGCTACCGCAAGTTTCACCGCCATATGGCCCAGACCACCAAGCCCAACAACGCCAACACGATGGCCCTTCGTTACACCCCAGTGGCGAAGCGGCGAATAGGTGGTGATGCCCGCGCAAAGCAGCGGTGCAACGTTTTCGAGCGGAAGGTCTTCTGAAACGCGAAGCACAAAGTCTTGCGTAACGACGATATGTGTTGAATACCCGCCGTAGGTAATCGTCTTACGATCCTGAAGATAAGAGTTATATGTTTGAGAATGTCCGTTTTCGCAGTACTGCTCGAGGCCATCCTGGCAGTTGCTGCAGGTCCGGCACGAATCCACAAAACAGCCCACCCCGACTATGTCGCCGGCTTTGAATTTTGTAACGCCGCTGCCTGTTTTTGTTACCCGGCCTACGATTTCGTGCCCCGGAACAACGGGGTACATGGTTCCCTGCCATTCATTTCGGGCTGTGTGAATATCGGAGTGACAGACACCGCAGTACAGAATTTCAATTTCGACGTCGTCGGTCTCAGGGCTGCGTCTGTCCAGGCTGAACGGGGCAAGCGGCGAATCGGCATTTTGAGCTGCGTAAGCTTTTACTGTTGTCATGATCTTAGTTTTTTATGAAATTGGAATTGTACTTTTTTAACACGCAGGTTGTCTTTTAGTTTGGCTTCCTGTTGCCTGCAGCAACTGTAAATGTTTGTTCAAGGCGGTCGCCGTCTTCATCGACTAGGGTAAGCCGGTGTTTTCCCGGTGATGCTGCGACTTCCAGCTGATGAAAGGTCTCTGTGGTACCGGCAAAATCGCCGTCCAGATGCCAGTAGACCTTTTTTGCCGGGCTACGGTGTGCCAGGTTGAGGATCACCCGGCCTCTGTTGCCATCCAGCTCGAGCGGAATATAGATCATCGCATTGTTTTTTGGATAGATCATTTCCATGGCTGCATCAATGTGATCTGTACATCCGGCTTTAAACGGTGGCAATTCGCGGTAGCCGGTGTTTTTCATGCGGTAATAGTAGGCCATTGACGGTGGAAGCACAAACCAGTTCCGATGTGTCATAGCGCTGATTTCTTCGCAGCGGTCGGTAACCCTGAAAAGGCCTGCAGCATCAAGGTGTACACGCCGGTGATAGAGACAAATGCGCGTTTTTTCGCCTGCCGGCGGAACCAGGGCAAACTTTGCACCATCGCAATAGTCACCTGCTTTGTATCCGCTTTCAGGACACACGCGCATGCGTTTCAACTTTGAGGACGGTACATCGAACCACTTGCCCGGCGGCAGCAGCTTAAAAATATCAAACAATACCGGGGCAGCGCTCTCAATACCGGTTAAGCCGGGCCTACCTTCGCCATCTGCATTACCCACCCAGACACAAACCAGGTGGTCCGGACTCAGGCCGATAGCCCAGGCATCCCGGAATCCGAAACTGGTACCGGTTTTCCAGGCCAGCCGGCGGGAAGATGAAAATTGCTCCCAGAGTCCTTCCTCGCCGGGGCGCATCAGCTCTTCCATGGCGTTGAACGTGGCCCAGATACTTCCATGATCGAGCGGCGCCGACGGCTGTAAGCCATACCGGTCGAACCGGGTGTCGCGGGTGCCCGCACTGATTTCAGGATTATCATAATCATGGGGGTCATATTGCCCGTTGTACATATTATGGTGGTTCAGGCTGCGCGCCATGCCAAGGTACATGCGGCTCAGTTCCCACATACTTACTTCTGCGCCGCCGAGAATTAACGACAGGCCGTAATGATCGGGAGGTTGTGTCAGGGAACTGATGCCAAGTTTCTTAAGCTGATTATAAAATCGCTCGTATTTGTACTGCTGAAGCATTTTTACAGCGGGAATATTCAAAGATCTGCTCAGTGCCTTGTCAGCGGCGATGGCACCGTCATAGCCAAGATCGTAATTTTGAGGGGTATAACCGGATATCTGAGTTGGGATATCAGGTATAAGCGTTTGCGGCAAAATAAATCCATCTGCGAGCATACTTGCATAGAGAACCGGCTTCAGCGTGCTACCTGGGCTGCGAAGCGCGCTAATCATATCCACATGGCTTTCCAGTTCAGGTTCAGCCGGGTTATACATATTGCCGACATAACTCATCACCTTGCCGCTCCTGACATTAACAACGAGTGCAGCAATGTTGTTGATGTCGTTGGAACGGTACCGGTTGTTATAACGCCTGAGCAGCAAGTTAACGCGTTGCTGCAGGTTGAAATCGACTGAGGAGCGTAAACGTGTATCAGGCTTGGCACCCTGTTCAGCGCGAAATCTGTTGAGCAGGTGAGGGGCATCCTGCGGTAGCGGCAGGGGTTTGCCCGGCACAGGCTCCAGCTTTGCCAGTGAGGCCGTTTCCCGGTCGATAAATTCTAGTCTGACCATTTTGTCAAGCAGGTCATTTCGCTTGCGGATCAGGGTGGCTGTATTGCGACCCGGATGCACCAGTGACGGACTGTTGGGAAGCACCGCAAGCGTCGCCGTTTCCCCCCAGGAAAGGGTTGCCGCCGGCCTGCCAAAATAACGCCAGGATGCCGCCTCAAGTCCGACCACATTTGTCCCGAAAGGTGCGTTGGAGGCATAGAGGTTCAGGATCTGGCTTTTTGAGTTTCGGATCTCCAGCCGGAAAGCCAGGATGCCTTCCAGAAATTTTTGCCACAGGCTGCGTTTTTTCAGGCGTGACAGCCTGATTACCTGCATAGTCAGCGTGCTGCCGCCGCTCACGATGCTGTTCGCCCCGAGATTTTGCCGGACAGCACGGGCAAAGGCAAAGACATCGACCCCCGGATGACTGAAAAACCGTTTGTCTTCAAAAGCGATAATGCTTTTCTTAAATTTATCAGGCACGCTGTCGGCAGCCGGAAAGCGCCACTGACCATCGGCAGCAATGGCGGCGTTAAGCAGTCGGCCATCGGCAGCCTCTACCACATAAGATGTTGGCTGTATGAAGAGCTGCGCAGGCAGGCACAACAGAAACCAGACAGCCAATGCGCCCAGGAGCAGATCTGAAAAAATAAAAGGCTTGTACGCAGCTGCGATACGTACAAGCCCTTGTCTTATCTTGTTACTTCGACCCATTGGCCAGGAATGGTTGCGCTGATGTTGTTGTCATACATAGCCTCGCACAGCGTAGCCGGCAAATAGAACCTGCCGAGATAAGATGCATTGAGCAGAACCTTGTAAGTCAGTGTTTCTCCTTCCCTGATATTAAAATAGGTAAATACCCGGTCGTCCCGGATGTCCTGATAGTTGGCAGGGGAAGACGCGAGGATACTCTCATTATCGTTCAGTCTGGCATTTATGATCTCCCAGCCTGAAGGGAAAATCTGCGTCAGCGCCATTTGCTCGTAAAGCCCGCGCCCCCCCGGGTTTCGAACGGTCACTTCTGCGAAAAAGTCTGTTCCCTGTTTAAGGGTCGCTGGGTCCAGCACCTTGCCGTTAAGAAGTTTATACGTTACAGTAGTCTGCAAAACATCGCTGCGGTTCGGCAGGAAATTGTTTTGACCGGCTGCCGGTTGCCCTGTCAAAATGAGGCGTATGAACAGAACGCGTTTACCGTTGTTTACAATGCTTGCACTGCCATTTTTGAAGGCAAGCGCCGTGCTGTTCATATAATTTTTATTGCTGACACTGCCTGACTTGCCATCGATCACATAATTATACTGCAGCTGATTACCAGCGCTGTTTTTTCCGCAGAATTTTGCGACGGCCAGCAGGCTGTAGGCTGTGGTTTGTGTACTGTACCAGGTGTCTTCTCCCATGCGTGCAGCTACCGTTTGCAGCATCGAAGCTGCCTTGCCGGTCTGTCCAAGCAGCGTCAATGTTTCGAGAATCATGGCCTGATCGCGAAGATCTGATCCATAAGTACCCGATAGCTGGTTGTAAGGTTTTACTTCGGTAGACAAACCTCTTACCAGTTGCTGCGCTGCTCCGGCTTGTCCCGCAAGTTTATAAGCCGCGGCAAGCCGCCATTTAGCGCTTACAGACAGGTATTCGAAAGCCCTGAGCCGGTTCATGGCGGCCATCTCCGGTTTACGTGCCAGGGCCAGTACGTAAAGCCGGTAGGCTTGCATCAGATCGCCACCGTAGAAATTACTGCTGTTTGGTGCCCAGGAATTTGCTTTTGAACGCAGATAACGGATCAGCCCGCCTTCAACACCAGCCGGCATTTCGTAACCCGCTGCCTGTGCCTCAATGAAGAAGTGACCCGCATAGTTTGTTCCCCATTCATCGGCAGTTGCTTCATTCGGCCAGTAGGCCATTCCGCCGTCTGCCGTCTGGAAATTTTTAAGTTTATTGATACCGGCCTTAATGTTTCGCTGAACACTGGCCTTTTGCTGGCTGTTTAGTTGAGTGAGCTGGTCCAGGAACAACTGAGGAAATACTGCCGATGTGGTTTGTTCGACACAACCATGCGGGTATTGCATCAGGTAGGTAAGCCGCTTCCCGAGATTGACAGGTGGTATCGTCGACACCTCGATTGAGCCTGAGTTGCTGCCGGCTGTACCGATAGGCTGATAAGCGGTTGACCAGCGCTGTCCCGGCTGAATTGTTGCGCCCTGTACATTTGTCACAAACGGATTCGGATTGCGTACATCCATTTCGACATCATAGTAGGAGCGCTCAGAACCGCTCTGTGCACTAATCCTGACCTTTGCTATACCCGTCTGGTTCGGAACGGTAACATCAAAGAAGCACTGCTGCTCGCCCGGCTGGCGGAAGAACAGCGTCTGGCTGCTTTTTCCGTTAAAGTTGAGTTTTTGCGCAGCAATTGACACCGACACATTTTTCAGGTTATTTTCTGTGGCAAAAACCGTGACAGGCAAAGTAAACTGTTCACCCGGACCAATCATTCGCGGAAGGGTGGCAAGCAGCATCAGCGGTTTCTTTACCTGTACGGATTTCTCCGCATGACCATACGCACCATCCTGGCCGGCTACGACCATGGCGCGCACCGCACCGATGTACGGCGGAAGCGTAAACTTATGCGTTTTCTTTTCACCTTTACCCAGATAAAACGGACCTAAGTATTTTACAACCGGTTTGAAGCGGTTCGCCTTGGCAGGATTCAGGTTCCTGTTTGCCGCGCCATCACCACCGATGCTGAGCAGGCGCTCGAGATTGCCACCCCATGCACCAAGTACATAATCGAAAAGGTCCCATGTTTTAACGCCGAGGCCTTCCCGGGCGTAGAACGCGCCGTGGGGGTCGGGTGTTTTGTACCGGGTCAGGTCGAGTAACCCTTCATCTACGATAGCCACCGTATAAGTCATTGCCTTGCCGTTTTGCTCGGACACGGTCAGGCTTGAAGATGTCTCAGGTCTGATCTTCGCCGCCATACTGATCTGCGGTTTGAGGATTGTTTCCGGGTCTTCTATCAGCAATGGGATTGCCCCGTACATGCGTATAGGAAGGTCATTCACTGTTTGCGCGTGCGGCTGCAGCAGTGTTACATTCGCAAATACGTTTGGTGCCATTTCCTTTTCTGCCTTGAAGCGGAACTGGGTCTGACCTGCTTCGGTTTTGGTCCAGAATGTTTTCAGCACACGGCTGCCATTTTCAATAGATATAAACGCACGTCCCGCTTTCGCCGTCGGGATCGTCAGCACAACTTCTTCCCCAACACGGAACTTCTGTTTGTTAGCCGTGAATGATAACATGGCGGCTTCTGTCGGGTTGCTTGCCTGCTCGCGCTGTGCCCAGCCCGGCCAGTCTATATAGACAGACTTGCCGCTTACGTGCCCGCCCTGAAGATCCCGTACCAGGATCAGGTAACGGCCCCATTCGGGTTCATCAAGCCTGAGGTTCCAGCTGCCGCGCCCATTGACCAGGGTAACGTTTGTCTTTTCAATGATTTTGTTGTACTCATTTTGGGTGAAGTTGGCATAGGTATACGCATCATCCTGATCCCACCACCAGCGCCACTGAACTTTGTAAAGCTCCACCTGCACCGTTTTGTTACCTGCAACCAGTTTTCCATCCGTATTAACGTTAACGAGGTTTACGCGGTGATCTTTGCCGGTTACAAGCATTCCGCTCAGGCGGTCGCCCTGCGGTGTCTGTATGCCCATGTAATTGTTATAAACGTGGTAGGGAATGCTGAAATAATCCAGGCTGAAGTTGCCCCCCGGTTCAAAGACCTTGGTCGTGAAATTTGCTTTCAGCATGCCCGGCGCTGACCGCTCATCGAGGCTGGTATTAATGGCTGCCGTGCCGTTCTCGTTCAGGCTGCCGTTAAAAACCGTTTTGACCTGCGACTCGAAACGGATGGTCGGGTTGTCAAAGCTGTAGCCTTCAAAACCTTTAAAAGTCGTCGTGGTTGTGTTCAGGTTTACGTCTACTGTGGCCCTGAGATTCTGTGCAGCGGCACCAAAAAGCCACCGGGCCGATAATTGGGCGGCACCGGAACTACCACTGCGCAAATACTTTCTGCCGCCGGTATTGAAGTCAATCTTCAATCGGTTTGGCATGACCGTCTCAATCTTAATCGTTTTGCTGAATACGGAGCCGCCTGCTTTCGCCTTCAATAACCAGTTTCCGGTCGGAGCGCTGGTCTCGGTTGCCGTTTTGTACGTATAGAACCCGTTTAACGCTTTTCCGGAGATCGATTTCTGATAAAGTTTGCCCCGTGCATCGTACAGCTCGAAGGTTACCGGATAACGGGCCGGCAGTTTTTTAATTTTGTCTTCCAGTATAAAGGAAACAAAGATCGAGTCGCCGGGGCGCCATACACCCCGTTCGCCGTATATAAAACCTTTGATTCCGTTTTGAACCACATCTCCGCTCACATCAAAACGGCTCAGGGGAAGTGAACCCGCATCATCCAGTTTCAGATAGCCGCGCTCTTCACCTTTTCTTGCGATAAGTAAGAACGGCCGCCTGGTCAACGTAAAATTAGCGAGACCGTCACCGTCCGTTTTTCCTTTCAGTAAGATCTGGTTTTGATAGTCCCGAAGTTCAACATCGACACCGCTCATCGGCTCTGCGGTAAGCAGGTCTGTAGCCACGACAAGCATGCTGTTGTCGTTGCCGCGTTTTGCAACAAGGCCCAGATTCGAAGCCATCAGATTCCGGCTCGCAAACCGTTCCCGTGTGTAGTAGGATGGAGTACATGGGTTGTCGCGGTCATTCCAACTGTAGTTCATCGGATAGTAGGCTTCATATCGGGACCAGAACTCATCGTCTTCGTCAATTTTTTGCGAGTAATACGAGTCATCCTCCGATTCTGTTGAAGAGGTCGCTTCGGCGGTTGAAGTACACTTATAGAGATTATACGCCTGCCTGAAACCGATCGTAACGCGGTACATGGCACCAGGCTCAGTTTTCAGCAGTTTGTCGAGGTCCAGGTTAAAGCGGTTCTTTTTATGGAGGTTCAGCGACTTGTCATCGTCCAGGCGAATGGTTTTCTGAACCACAGGTCGCGCAACCCGGCGAAGCTCGTTTCCATCTTTATAGTTATTTGCCTGAAAGAACTGCGGGATGTTGTCTTCGTAGATTTTAATGATGGTAATGTCTACAGCGCTCAGGTTTACCGCATCAAAGGGCAACAGAAGTTTACCAGAGTTTGGCAGGATGGTACCGCTTCCGGCGATGATGGCCTGGGGAAGTTTGTTCTCGAAGACAAGGGTGGCAATTTTGGTGGCGTCGAGCCGTCGATTCCTGATGTTTTCAACACCAGCATTCACCTCAAGGCGGTGGCTGCCCTCTAATGATTCAACGCCATAAACCTTTACCTGGCTGCCATCGATAGTGAAACGCAGATCCGGGAAACTGCCAAGCGTGATCAGGCCCGACAGATCCTGTGCTACATTGACGGGTTCTGAGAACTGTACCAGCGCATAGTCTTCCTCGTCCTGCACCGCCCGCATGTCGAGCACAGTGAAGACACCAAGTTTCGGTACGTTCAGCGTCGTTTTGCCCTCCTGATCGGCATTGATGGCGTCTCCTTCCCAAAAGAGGTTAAGTTGTTGGTTTTCTGAAGATTTCCGGATACTATCTATGGTAAAAGTTGATAGTTTTTTGGCAGGCTCATGTTTCCATTTGATGCGCAGGTCTTTAGACAATGAGGCCCGGAGCAGCTTTTCTATAGCAGGTGTTTCCTCGGTATCTGCCGTAGTGATCTGGCCGGAAAGCTTCATCAGGTCGAGCGAAGAACTGTTCTGAGAAACGAGACCGTAATTCTCGATCAGGAAGCCGGGCGTAATGACTTTAAAACTGAAATCGAACGCTTCCAGCCCCTCTTCGGTTTCGGTCAGTTCGCCCAGATTTAAAGTTGCGTGGTATGTCTCGCCGGGATCCAGATCTTCTTCGGGCCTGAATTCGAGTGTTCGGGCGTCGACCCAATAGCTTTTTCCGCTGATGGAAGGAGAGAACTCAAGCAACTCCCGTGAATCGGCTTTGCCAGGCGTAATCATGTTTTTTACATTTCCTGTAAGCTGCACACGGATGGCGCTTTTTTTTGATATTGTTCCGGCTGTGTACGCTTCGATGTACTTTTCGTAAGCTTTGCTATCGCTGTCTTTTTTTGGTTTCCTGAAAATAAAGAAGAGCGAGACTGAAAGGGCCAGCACTGCCGCAGCAGCCAAAATGAGATTTCTGGTCCGGTTCCGGGCTGTGACCCGGGGAGGTGTGTTTTCCATACGTTAATGATAAAAGGCGTCGGAAAAATACAGCTTTTTTCTTTTCAAATGCAAAAATCGAGCTTCAGGAAAGTGTTTCAGGCATGGACCAGGAACCAGGATCAGTCACGGCAGAGCTTGTTACAAGCAATAGGGTACAGGCAGCCGCATTGTACTACCTGATCATTACTCCCGGCATGTTAACCAGCGGGATGCGGATCAGATTGCCTTCAATGATGCTTTCAGGCAAAAAGTAAAATTTCTTGTCGAATATGGTGCCGTCTATGTAATAACTCACCCAGTATTCATTTGTCAGGCCAAATACTGCCGGGTCAATTGCTTCGACACCGGCGAAGCTGTTGCCTTTCAGGTCGCCTACAAAATGCCGGAGTACAGATGTTTTGACCTGCTTGCCGTCTTTCTCGCCATAACCCTTTGAGCTGATCAGTACATTGGTAATGTCTACCTCTTTCAGGTTGATGATATAGACTGTCCAGTGCTTGGCTTCAGGCGTCTCGTTTTTGAGCACCACCGCCATCGCAATGTCTTCAACGATATTTTCGGGCAGGTCTTTTTTCATACTTTAGAAGCGAAACACCTCAGCAGGTTACTTGGTTTTCGAAGCGGTTTTTTTAGCAGGTGCCTTTTTCTTTGCCGGTTTTGCCTTAAAGGCATCCGGAACCTGCGCTTCGATCATTTTTTTAACTTCTTCGAGGCTGATACCAGACAATTCTTCGGCTGTATATTTTTGTTTCGTGGCAGGATTTGTTCCTAATTTCAGCATTTGTTTACCGAAACGAATAAATGGGCCCCAGCGACCGTTCTCGATCGCTATTTTGTCGGTCTCCCAGCTTCGAATAAAACGATTTGCTTCTTTTTCAAGTTTCTTATCGATCAGTTCATTGATATCTTTTTCGCTCAGCTGGTCGAAATTGTATGCCCGGGGAACGTTAATGAACAGATTGTTCCACTTGATAAAAGGCCCGAAACGTCCTTTACCCTTTGTGACAGGAAGATTCTGATACGTAGCTACCGGTGCATCAGTATTGATCTTCTCGGCAATGATTTCGATAGCACGCTCCTGGTTAACTGAAAGCGGGTCTTCGTTTTTTGGAATGGAAATATATGTTTCTCCCCATTTAACGTAGGGCCCAAACCTGCCTACGCCAACAGATACTTCCTTACCTTCATAGTCTTCCAGCTCAAACGGCAGCCTGAAAAGTTCAAGCGCTTCATCCAGGCTGATTGTAGCAACAGACTGCGATTTAAGCAGGCTGGCGTATTTTGGTTTCTCTTCATCGTCGTTTTCACCTATCTGTACGAGGGGCCCGAAACGACCTACTTTTGTGTAGACATTTTTTCCTGTCGCAGGGTCCGTTCCCAGTAGTCTTTCGCCGGTTGCACGCTCAGCTGTTTCGAGTGTGTTTTCTACTTCGTTATGGAATGGGTTGTAAAAGGAGTGAAGCATCTCGGTCCACTCTTTCATGCCCTGTGCTATTTCGTCAAATTCCTTTTCTACTTTGGCGGTAAAGTTGAAGTCGACTATACCTTTGAAATGTTCGACAAGGAAATCATTAACAACTTCGCCGATGTCTGTAGGAAAAAGTTTTGCCTTTTCAGCACCGGTAAGCTCTGATTTGGTGAGGCGGCTTACCTGGCCACCACTAAGCTGCATGGTCAGAAATTTCCGCTCTTTGCCATCGCGGTCTTCTTTTACCACGTACCCGCGGTTCTGAATGGTCGAAATGGTAGGAGCGTAGGTAGACGGGCGGCCAATGCCAAGCTCTTCCAGTTTCTTGACCAGGCTAGCCTCCGTGTAGCGTGCCGGCGGACGCGTGAAACGTTCGGTGGCATTCATTTCCTTAAGGTTCAATGCCTGGCCTTTTGAAATGGTCGGAAGCGTGTTTCCATTGTCGCCATCCTCGCTATCATCATCATCTGTCGATTCGAGATACACTTTCAGGAAGCCGTCAAATTTCATAACCTCTCCCTCGGCAACCAGGTGCTCAGTCCGGGTGCTGACCTCAATTTGAGCTGTCGTTTTCTCAAACAGGGCTTCACTCATCTGGGAGGCGATGGCACGTTTCCAGATCAGCTCATACAGACGCCGTTCAGCGTTATCTCCTGAAACGGTGTGCTGGTTGAAGTAGGTCGGACGAATCGCCTCGTGTGCTTCCTGCGCACCTGCAGACTTTGTTTTATAACGTCTGGGCTGGTGATATTTATCGCCATAGGCAGAACGGATCTCTGCTTCGGCCGCCTGAACAGCTGTGTCCGAAAGGTTCACGGAGTCGGTACGCATATAGGTGATCTTACCGGCTTCGTACAGACGCTGGGCTAATTGCATAGTACGCGACACAGAAAAACCGAGTTTCCTTGATGCTTCCTGCTGCAGGGTTGATGTTGTAAACGGGGGAGCAGGGTTACGCTTGGCAGGTTTTGTTTCGAGCGACGCGATAGAGAATGAAGCAGCGATACAGTCGTTAAGAAACTGCTCGGCGTCTGCGGCGGCTTCAAACCGCCGCGGCAGTTCGGCCTTTACAAGTTCCCTGCCGGTACCGGTACCAAAGACGGCTGTAATTCTGAACGCTGCACTTGCTTCGAAACGGTTTATTTCGCGTTCACGTTCAACGATAATCCGAACGGCTACAGACTGCACCCGGCCGGCTGAAAGTGATGGTTTTACCTTTTTCCAGAGCACCGGCGAGAGCTCGAAACCCACGAGACGATCAAGAACCCGGCGCGCCTGCTGTGCATACACCAGGTTATAGTCGATGGTTCTCGGATTGTCTATCGCTTTTAAGATAGCCGGTTTTGTAATCTCATGAAACACAATACGTTTCGTGCGGTCTTCCTTCAGGCCAAGCGTTTCGTAGAGGTGCCAGGAGATCGCTTCACCCTCCCGGTCCTCATCGGATGCGAGCCATACCATCTCGGCATTTTTGGCCAGCTTTTTTAACTCAGTAACCACCTGCTTTTTATCTGCAGGAACCTCGTAGGTCTGCGCAAAGTCTTTGCTGATGTCTATACCCATGTCGCCCTTTACAAGGTCGCGGATATGGCCATAGCTTGACTTGACGAGAAAGTCCTTACCCAGGTACCCTTCGATTGTTTTGGCTTTCGCCGGTGATTCTACAATTAATAAGTTCTTCGCCATCCGGAACGTTTTTCTGCAAATAAAACTATAAAATACCCTAAATTCAAAATCAACAGCGCAATATGTATACACTTTGAAGGCTCTTATCAGCTGTTTCAGGCTGCTTAAGTCTTTATTGACATAACTTAAGTGACTTGAGGATAGGATGCTAGGAAGATCCCGGCGACACGTCAACAACGTTTACCTTGTCCTGATAAAGTTTACATTCCTTATATATATGTAAATCCTTTTTTCGTGTAATTTCGTTTCTAAAGAAAAAATTATGATAAACACTTTATTAATCCTGTTCAGTTTGCTGGTTACGCCACCAAAGAACGTGTATGATTTCAAATTCAAATCGATAGATGGCAAAGCGGTGAGCCTGTCAAAATACAAGGGCAAAAAAATCCTGATTGTTAATACTGCTTCCAAATGCGGGTTTACGCCTCAGTATGAAGAACTGGAAAAGCTGCATAAGCAGTACGGCAAAAAACTGGTTCTGATCGGTTTTCCCGCCGGAAATTTTGGTGGCCAGGAACTGGGTACCAACACTGAAATTCAGGAGTTCTGCAAAAAGAACTATGGTGTTACCTTTCTGATGGCGGAGAAATCGAGTGTAAAAGGCGCTGACATTACACCGTTGTTCTCATGGCTGACTACCCAGGAGAATCCGGACTTTACCGGCGATATCAAATGGAATTTTGAGAAGTTTCTGATCAACGAAAAAGGGGAGCTGGTACATCGCTACCGTTCGAATGTGAAACCGCTGGATGCATCGATTACTAAAAATCTGTAGTCAGGAGGAACGACATAGCCGAACCATGAGCCATGAATCATGAGCCAGTGTTGTCCGGGGAAAGTGTTTCGAAAGTATATAACCGTTCGACTTTCAACAAATGTGAAACTGTGGTATCGGACCGCTCACCGCCGCGGGGGCTCCTTCTTTTTGGCGAAAAAGAAGCAAAACGCTCCGGCTGTGTATCTCTTCTTGCATAAAAGCATCAAAAGTCCGACAGCGGAGGGAAAAGGCCCGGATTACCCTTGCGCCATTCTGTTCCGGGCTGGTTCCCCTCCTTGGTTCCGCCCGACCTCCTTAAAGCAGTGCAAGACTTTTAGTACTTTTCTGCGGCGAGAAGATACAAGGCCGGTTCGCACCTATCAGTGGCAGTAAGCAGGCAAAACCGTCATCAAAACCACCGCCTGTACGTAAAACCCGCAGACATAAAATTCAGGAGGGCTTGCTTCAGAACACTCTGGCAAATACTGCTTGGAGACTGTTCAGAAGGATCTTATTTCATTCAGTCAATTTTTACCGGACAACAGTGAGCCATGAATCATGAGCCACGACCTGGGCGCAGAGCCATTCATTGAGATTAAAGAGAAAGGAAAAAGGAGGAAAGACCGCGGCGCATACCCCTCAATACGCGATAACCGGCCGAGGGTTTTTGCGCCACGCCTAAATACGAACTACGAATATCTATGTACTATTGAAGTGAGTTGAAAGTGAAAAGTTTAAAGCCCAAGGCCCTGGGCGCAGAACCCCTCGATGAGACCAAAGGAAATGGAAAAAGGAGGAAAGACAAGGCGAACCATGAGCCATGAACCATGAGCCATGACCTGGGCGCAGAGCCCTTCAATGAGACTAAAGAGAAAGGAATAAGGAGGAAAGACTCCAGCGCATACCCCTCAATACGCGATAACCGGCCGAGGGGTTTTGCGCCACGTCTCAGGACTCAATTCTCATATATCAAATCTAAAGAAATCCATTGGATTCATTCCTCGATGCGATCCCATCAGGTGTCATTCAGCGCGTAGCGAAGAATCTGACCTGTAATCAAGAGTCAGATCCTTTCCAATTTTATCATCGAGGTTATATGACTATTCCTGGTATCCTGCGCTACCGCTCTACATCATCCCTACGGCGATGATAAACGGGTCAATAATCCGGACCGATTTGAAAGGCGCAAGTTGTTTTAGTGCGGTGTTTCGAACCGCGGCATCAGGGTTTCGCAGTTTGTTTGTTGTTTCGCCACTCATGTTCTGCACGGTTACGTAACATACAACAACAGTCGATGAAGTGTTCTTAAATGCTTCTCTCTCAGCGAGGATCTGCGCGATCGCCGCTTCACCATTTAGCAGGCTGTCTAAAAGGGCATCCTTGTCAAAAATCACGGCTTTCTCCGGCTTTCCTGAAGCGTCGACTTTGACAGCTACGGCAAATTGCATCAGCTTTCCCTTATAGGCCGCGTCATTGCTGTAACGCTCGTGTCCTTCCGCGGTGATCCAGTTGCAGTTGGCAAGGAAACGCCCGGCAAGTTCATCATCCTGCGCAGCAGCAGGGAACAGGGAAGAAGCCAGGAGAAGGAAGATCAGGAGCGCTTTCATGTCGACGAGTTACATTAAAAACCCGCCGCCAAGAAGGTCATTGCCTTCATAAAACACGGCCGACTGGCCCGGAGCAATTGCAGACACGGCATGATCAAACACGACACGCATGTTGTCTTTCTCCTGAACAATGGTACTCAGTGTACCGGCATCTTTATAGCGGATCTTTGTCACCACATCGTTCATCGGCTCATCAATGCGTTCGTATTTGATTAGGTTCAGATTACGTACCATCGCTTCAGTACGTTCGAGCTCGTCGGCCCGGCCCAGTACAACTGTGTTGCTCTCGGGAAGGATCTGCGTTACAAACATCGGTTCGCCAAGGGCAATGCCCAGGCCTTTACGCTGCCCGATTGTATAAAACGGGTATCCCTTGTGCTGGCCCACAACCATACCGTTCGTGAGAATGAAATTTCCACCGGCTACCTGATTTTCCAGTTCGGGCACGCGGTGTTTCAGGAATGAACGGTAATCATTTTCGGGAACAAAACAGATCTCGTAGCTCTCGCTTTTCTTGGCGAGCTCTTCCTGTCCCATATCAAGCGCCATCTGTTTGATCTCTGCTTTAGAAAAACTTCCCAGCGGAAATTTGGTGCGCTTCAGATTTTCCTGCGATACGCCCCATAATACATAACTCTGGTCCTTATTTTCGTCTTTACCTTTTGAGATAACATATCTGCCATTGTCATGCTGACGGATGTTGGCGTAATGCCCCGTGGCAATAAATTCGCAATCCAGCTTATTGGCACGTTTGAGCAGCGCTTCCCACTTAATGTGGGTATTGCACAACACGCAGGGATTTGGTGTTCGGCCGGCCAGGTATTCATCGACAAAATTGTCGATCACAAAATCCCCGAACTCATCACGAATGTCAAGAATATAATGGGGAAAGCCGTAATTAACGGCAAGCGTACGCGCATCATTGATACTGTCCAGGCTGCAGCATCCTGTTTCTTTACTGTCAGAACCGGAAGTAGCATAATCCCAGGTCTTCATTGTAAGACCGATCACCTCATAACCCTGCTCATGAAGCATTACAGAAGCAACCGAGCTGTCGACCCCGCCACTCATGGCCACCAATATTCTTCCGTGTTTACTCATCTTGATATTATTGTTGCAAAAATAGGGGTTTTACTCATAAGATGATGCGTGCGCAGGTCAATGCGCTGTCAAAAGCATATCTGTCTCATTTCCGTTAGTTAAACGATATAGCAGGCTTTTATTTTCAACTTCTGAGCAAAATGGATACCTTAGACAAATATTAACAACCAACAATGACCAACAGAATTTTTATTTGTCTGCTTGTTCTGAGCAGCATTACCGTACGTGCCCAGCAAAATCTGGTCAGGTATGTGAGACCAATTATTGGTACAGAGAAGATGGGACATACCTTTCCGGGTGCCACTGTTCCGTTCGGAGCTGTTCAGCTAAGCCCCGATACCGATACCATTCCCTATGAAAAAAACGGTAAATACAATGGAGAGGTGTATAAATATTGTGCAGGCTACAAATACGAGGACAAAACAATTGTCGGTTTTAGTCACACACACTTTAGCGGTACCGGACACTCAGATCTGGGCGACTTTTTAATCATGCCGACTCAGGGCGCGCTTCAGCTAAATCCTGGCACGGCAGATAACCCTAAATCGGGTTTCCGTTCGGCCTTCAGTCACCAAAACGAAACTGCAGAAGCGGGTTATTACAAAGTGAAGCTTGATGACGACAACATCATGGCCGAACTCACCACTTCGCAACGCGTAGGCATGCATCAGTATACCTTTCCTAAATCTGACCAGTCGCATATCATTCTCGATCTTATGTCGGGAATCTACAACTACGATGATAAAAATGTCTGGACGTATGTGCGTGTGGTAAACGACACGCTGGTTACGGGCTACCGTCAGACCAACGGGTGGGCGAGAACCCGTACTGTTTATTTTGCCATGACCTTCTCTAAACCGTTCAAGTCTTATGGCAAAAAAGATTTTGATACCAGGCAGGTATATCGCGGCTTCTGGGGAAAGTTTGATCAGAACAGAAATTTTCCCGAACTGGCCGGAAAGCGGTTCCGCATGTATTTTGACTTCAGTACCGCTGCCAATGAAAAGGTAAAAATCAAGTTTGCACTGTCGCCGGTTAGCCAGGATGGCGCCCTGCGTAACCTTCAGGAAGAAATACCAGGCTGGAATTTTGACGCGGTTAAAAAGCAGGCGCAGGACAGCTGGAACAGGGAGCTGAACAAAGTTGTTGTCAATACCTCTGAGAATGATAAAATCAACTTCTACACTGCACTGTACCATGCGTTCATCAACCCTACGCTGTACATGGATACTGATGGTCAGTACAAAGGCCTTGACCAGAATGTACACAAAGCTCAGGGCTTTAACAACTATACAACATTTTCGCTGTGGGATACATACCGGGCGCTGCACCCGTTTTTCAACCTGGTACAGCCGTCGCGCAACAATGATATGGTCCACTCCATGCTTGCTCATTATGACCAAAGCGCGTTAAAAATGCTTCCGATCTGGTCACATTACGCAAACGACAACTGGTGTATGAGCGGGTATCACAGCGTTTCAGTTATTGCTGATGCCGTAATAAAAGGCGTGTACAAAGGCGATGTAAACAAAGCGCTTGAGGCGTGTGTAACTACCGCCCGTCACCGCAGTTATGAGGGAATTGGTTATTATATGGACCTTGGTTACATCCCTGCCGAAAGAAGCGGCGTTTCAGTTTCTAACACGCTTGAATATGCTTACGATGACTGGTGTATTGCGCAGATGGCTAAGCGTTTGAACCGGAATGATATCTACGAGGAATTCAGCAAACGTGCAGGCAACTGGAAAAACAACTTCGATAGCAACATCGGTTTTATGCGTCCGAAAATGGCAGATGGTTCCTTCAAGAAAGAGTTTGACGTGCTGAGTACACATGGCCAGGGCTTTATTGAAGGTAACTCATGGAACTACAGTTTCTTTGTGCCGCACCAGCCGGAGCAGCTTATTGAGATGATGGGCGGCAAGAAAAGGTTTGCTTCGAGACTTGACACACTTTTCACCATGCACCTGCCTGATAAGTTCTTCGCCGATACGGAAGACATCACCCGTGAAGGGATTATCGGCGGTTATGTTCATGGAAACGAACCTGCGCACCATGTAGCTTACCTGTACAACTGGGCCGGACAACCATGGAAAACCCAGCAGCGCGTACGCATGATCCTGAAAATGCAGTATAAGCCTGCGGCGGATGGTCTTGGCGGCAACGACGACTGCGGGCAGATGAGCGCATGGTATATGTTCTCGTCAATGGGATTTTATCCGGTATCTCCCGGCTCTGAACAGTATTCGCTGGGTAGTCCTTCGGTAAAAAATGCAGTTATCAAACTCGAGAATGGAAAAACATTTGAGGTTGAAGCTATCAACCAGAGTGATAAAAATGTTTACGTGCAGAAGGTGCTTTTAAATGGTAAACCTCTCGAAGGCCTGACGCTTAATCACAGCGACATCCTGAAGGGTGGCAAAATCACCTTCTATATGGCCTCGAAAGCCAGAAAATAGTCTTTCCAGGTATCCGGCCCTGATGGCTGGATACCTTTTTTTTAGGCGACTACCGACAATCCCTATCCAAGAGCCGAAAACTTCCTTTTTCCTTTTATAAAAAAGTCCCACACGATACTTTTCGTATAAACACCCTTATGCTTTCGCAGTGGGAGTGTCTTTTTGTCGCGCTTAGCAGAGGTTTTACCGATTGATTTCAAAAAATGCCAGTGTGCTTTTGTAACCGCCATGGTGAGTTTTGGTTTGCCGGTCAGCAGAAACTGCCACCATGCTGCAAAGTCGATCCACATGCGCACGAAAAGCAGCCACGGCACCGATCCTGCCGGCAGGTTTTTTTGCATGATGATCAGGTTGTTCCTGAAATTCAGATAGGTTTTGTAGGGGTTGTCCTTTTGAAGTGTAGCGCCGCCAACATGAAAAACCTGCGACTGCGGAACGTAGACCACTTTCAGTCCGCGGTTTTTTAAGCGCCAGCACAGATCAATTTCTTCCATATGTGCAAACAGGTCGGCATCAAAACCACCAGCCGCTTTCCAGTATTTTGATTTGATAAAGAATGCCGCACCACTGGCCCAGAAAACCTCATCGGCGGTTTCATACTGTCCGTGGTCGGTCTCTTCGATATTAAAGATTCTTCCGCGGCAGAAGGTATAGCCAAATTTATCGATAAACCCACCGGCTGCCCCTGCATATTCAAACCTTGACGGATCTTTTTGCGCTTTGATCTTTGGCTGCGCGGCTGCGATCGTATCATCGCTTTCCATGACGGCTATTACCGGGGCGATCCAGTTTTCAGGAACCTCCACGTCAGAGTTAAGCAATACAAGATAATCAGCAGTGACATTTTTCAGCAGGGCATTGTAGCCGCCCGCATATCCATAATTTTTTTCCGTCCGCAAAATCTTAACGGCAGGAAAATTTGTGCTGACAAAGTCGACCGAGTCGTCAGTAGAAGCATTGTCGCCGAGCACAATGCTCAGGTTATCGTACCGGCTTTTCAGCACAGAGGGCAGGAAACGTTTCAGCATGTCTTTGCCATTCCAGTTCAGAATGACGACGGCAACAGATGGCACTTGATTCATTATTCGGGTTGATGTTTCCAGCGGTTATGGCTCCACAGCCAGAACTCGGGTTGTTCTTTAATACATTTTTCCAGGCTGGCAAAATGCATGCCCGTTATTTCAAGGTCTTCCGTCTGCCGGGGCTCCATACAGAGCTCCTTACAGTCCACTTCATAGTACCCGCGCCGCGGCCGTCTGATTGTAAAATAGAAAACAGGCCGGTTTGTCTGCCTTGAAATCTTTTCGATTCCGGGAAGGGCGGCGGTTGGCTGATTGAAAAAGGGAACCCAATACTTTGCATCGGTTTTAGCGGGCGACTGATCCCCGGCAAAGGCGAACAATGTGGATTCTGTCCGGTATGCGGCAAGCGCACGCAGCGTTTGCCGCATGGGTACAAGCGTGTTTCCAAACTTCGAGCGCATATCGATAAAATACCGGTCAAACTGTCCCTGGTTTAAGGGCTTATAGATCGCGACAAGTCTCTGGCTGATCTCGGTGCCCATGGCAAGCGTGGCCCATTCCCAGTTGCCATAATGGCCGGTACAGGCAAGCGCGCTGCCGCCGTTTTCCAGCCACTGTTTTAACGATGCGGTATTGGTAAACTTTACACGGCGGCGCAGTTCACTTTCAGAAAGCGAATGCATTTTTATGATTTCGAACACCAGGTCAGCGAGATACCGGTAAAAGCGCTTGCCGACCTGTATGATCTCTCCGCTGGATTTTTCGGGAAAGGCACGATGCAGGTTGGAGATGACCGTTTTTTTTCGGTAGGAAATAATGTAATAAAGCAGATAATATGCTAACCTTGCAAAAAAATAGAGAACCGGCAGGGGGAATAGCGATAACAAGCGCAGGAGAGAAATTCCAAGATATGCGAAGACCTTGTTGATCATTAATTTTAAACGGTTCAAGCGACAAAAGTAAGAATTAGAGATGCAAAACACGGCTATATTTCCGCTATTTTATCTTCCTTCAGTAGACTATTTCAGGTTGCTGGCCAACCACGACGGAGCGGTAGTTCTTGAACAGCATGAACATTTTCCAAAGCAAACCTATCGCAACCGCGCCTCCATTTATTCGCCCAATGGTCGTCTGGATCTCACGGTCCCGGTTGTGAAAGGTTCAAAGGTGCATACCAAAGTAAAAGATGTAAAAATCAGTTATGATTTCGACTGGCGCCGGCTGCAACGTCTCAGCCTGGAAAGCTGCTATCGCAATTCAGCATACTTTGAATATTATGAAGATGAACTGATGACATTTTTTGACAAAAAGCCGGTGTTCCTTTTTGATCTGAACCTTGAACTTACTACCTGGCTGCTGCGAAAATTAAAACTTGATGTGCCCTTTTCATTAAGCGCAGCCTATGAACATGCGAATGATGGACAGGATTTTCGTTCATCAATCCATCCAAAAAAAGAATCTCCGCTGGCACCGGGTGAATCCTATTACCAGGTTTTCGGAGAACGGCATGGCTTTATACCGAACCTGAGCATTATCGATCTGCTGTTCAGCAAAGGTCCGCAAAGTAAAGCTTACCTCGGCCGGTAGGCGCACGCGCAGGCGGCAACAATTTTCCGAAGTGTGTGTTATTATCTTAATTTTATACCAGCACCTGCTAACAGATGGCGACCAGCACAACTTCCGCAAGCCGAAAAAAAAGGCGCAAATATGCCCTTCCTGAGCCCGGCTCAAGCCCGGGCATGGTCCATATTTCTCAGGACGCCCTTAAGTCTAAAATAAGTTTTCATGTTTACAACAGCAGCAAGTACGAAGTTACGGAACTGATAAATCTCAATAACATCGCTGAGCTGACGGCAGATAAAGAATCTTTTTATTGGATTGATATTAAGGGTCTTGGCAGCGCCAAAATCTACGATACGCTGAATAAACATTTTAAGGTGAGCAGGCTGGTGCTCGAAGATATCACGCGCACGTATCACAGGCCTGCATTTGAGGAGTATGACGACGACGGTTATCTTTTTGCCGTAAGCAGGATGCTCCGGTTAGATTCGGAGAACCACCTTGAAAACGATCAGGTATCTTTTATCGTAACAGACCGGGTGCTTATCACCCTCCAGGAGAACTACGAGGACTGCCTTGATCCCGTCCGCAAACGGCTTTCTGTTGGCAAGGGTAATATCCGCACCGGAGGCGCCGGTTACCTGATGTACGCCATTATGGATGCAATCGTAGATCATTATTTCGTACTCCTGAATGCCTGGAGCGAGAGCCTTGACAGTATTGAAGACAGGCTGTATGAGCGGCCCGACCGGCGCATTATGTATGATACACAGGCTATCAAAAGGTCGCTGATCAATATCAGACGTGTAGCCTGGCCGGAGCGCGACAAACTGAATGATATCATCAGGAGTGACAGCCCCCTTATCACAGATCAGACGCGGCTTTACGTCAAAGACGCATACGACCATTGTGTGCAGATCATTGACCTGGTCGAATCGCTGAAAGAAATTGCTGTAGCGAACGTTGATATGTATCTATCGATTATCAGCAACCGCATGAATGAAATCATGAAAGTGCTGACAATCATTTCATCGATTTTTATCCCGCTCACGTTTATAGCAGGCATTTACGGAATGAATTTCGCCCGCGAAGATCCCGTTACCGGCAAAGTTTTAAAAGGAAACATGCCTGAGCTATATTCAGAACATGGTTATCTTTACACAATGATTGTGATGGCGGTAATAGCCGTTGCGCAGGTCATCTACTTCTGGCGAAAGGGATGGTTCAGGTAATACAATATAAACCGGGGAAAATAGGTAGATATGCAGTCTTTCGAACTTGATAAAAAAGACGTACAAAAAATTAAAGCCGCACTGGCTGAAGGAACCGGTGCGCTTGAAAATCTGCTGCCGGATTATCACCCTTCGGAAATCGCTATCCTGTTTGAGGGCTTAACGAAAGAGGAGCGGGAAACAATTATCAACCTCCTCGACAGCAGTCAGGCCTCTGAAGTGCTGTCTGAAATGGCTGAGGAGACGCACCCTGAAGAACTGCTGCTGACCCTCGATCCGGAAAAACGTACTGGTATTGTTGAAGAACTCGATTACGATGATGCAACCGACCTTATAGCCCAGCTTGATGAGGCTGAACAGAACGAGATTCTCGATGAACTGAACGAAGAGGATGCATCGCATATCCGCTCGCTGTTAAATTATCCGGAAGATACCGCCGGCGGACTTATGAATACCCGGGTGATAAAGATCCCGGAATTGCTGATTAAGAAAGATGCAATTGATGAGATCATTCGTCAGTCTGAAGACATGGAAGAGTTTTATACCGTCTATGTTGTAGATCAGAAAGACATTTTTCAGGGAATTGTTTCTTTGAAGGATATCATAAAATCAAGACCCGAGGCACGTATAGCTGATTTGGTAGTAAAAGATGCGGTTTTTGTGCAGCACGACACTGACCAGGAAGAAGTGGCTCGGCTGATTTCCCAATACAACCTAAGCAGTATTCCGGTGGTAGACCAGCACATGAAACTGCTTGGCCGCGTTACATTTGATGATGTGATCGATGTACTGGAGGAAGAAAATACAGAAGACATTCTGAAAATTTCGGGTGTGTCTGAAGACGAGGAACTAAGCGGTAACTGGAAAGAGGCTGTTAAATCCCGCTTGCCCTGGCTTGTTATCAACCTCGGTACAGCGTTTCTGGCCTCATCGGTGGTGCGGTATTTTGAGCCGACAATTGCCAGGATTGCAGTACTTTCAGCATACATGACCATCATTGCGGGAATGGGCGGAAACGCGGCCACACAAGCGCTCGCAGTGACCGTCCGGCGTATTTCGCTTTATGACCTTACAGATAACCAGGCTTACCGGACCGTGCTGAAGGAGTTCACTGTCGGTCTGATTAACGGCGCGGTGACGGGACTCATTGTTTTTCTGTTTGCCCTGTTTTTCGATGCGAATACCATGTTAGGTCTGGTTATCTTCCTGGCAATGACGGGAAACCTGCTTATCGCCGGCGTTACGGGAGCGGGGATACCGCTTGTTTTAAAGCGCGTGGGTATTGATCCGGCCATTGCTTCTTCAATAATTATTACCACTTTTACCGATGTTTTCGGATTTTTGTTCCTGCTGGGATTAGCCAGCCAGTTATTATTATAGATTCTTAGTTAATATGCATACAACCAGACACGATTGGACCAAAGCGGAAATCGCTGATATCTACCACAGACCATTCCTCGACCTTGTTTACGAAGCTGCCAGCATTCACCGTGCAAATAAAGACTATAACGAGGTGCAGATCAGTTCACTAATCTCTATCAAAACCGGAGGATGTGCTGAAGATTGCGCTTATTGTCCGCAGGCTGCGCGTTACAATACAGATGTAAATGTGCATGCGTTGATGAAGGTAAGCGAGGTGGTCAGTGCAGCTGTCAGGGCTAAAGAGGGTGGAGCCTCCCGTCTTTGTATGGGTGCGGCCTGGCGCGAGGTTCGGGACAACCGCGATTTTGACCGTGTTATAGAAATGGTAAGGGCGGTGAACGATATGGATATGGAGGTTTGCTGCACACTTGGTATGCTTACCGAAAGCCAGGCGCAGCGGTTGGCCGATGCCGGTCTTTATGCCTATAACCATAACCTTGATACTTCTGAAGACGACTACAAACGCATCATCTCTACGCGCACCTATGATGACCGCCTCAATACGATAAAAAATGTCCGCAAAGCCAAACTTACCGTTTGCAGCGGCGGCATTATCGGGCTGGGCGAAACTGTTGAAGACCGGGTTTCCATGTTGCATACACTGGCTAATATGCCGAAGCATCCGGAATCGGTTCCGGTTAATGCTTTGGTTCCGGTTAAAGGTACGCCTCTTGAAGATCAGCCACGTGTTCCCATCTGGGATATGGTGCGCATGATTGCAACGGCGCGGATCGTTATGCCAAACTCGGTTGTACGTCTGTCTGCCGGCCGTACTGAGATGAGCACCCTCGAACAGGCCTTCTGTTTTATGGCAGGAGCCAACTCCATTTTTGCAGGTGATAAATTGCTGACAACGCCAAACCCTGCATTCGTTGATGACATGGCCATGTTTGAACTGCTGGGACTTAAGACGCGCGAAGCCTTTAAAAACGGTCGTCCGGCAGCTGTTCGCAGAGAGGAAGAGGCGCTGCTTAGCGAATAATGAGGCGGGCCTTCGTTTTGTTTATGCTGACAGTGTTCAGCAATATAGTGTCTGCACAGGATTTGCCTGTTGATCCCGCCTTCAGTCGTGCATACCAAAAAGGAACGCGAAGTCCTGACGGAAGACCAGGGAAAGCGTACTGGCAGAACTCGGCAGATTATGATCTGAAAATAGATTTTGATCCCGAAAGCGGCCTGCTGAGCGGCAGGGTCCAGATTAAATATATCAACAACAGCCCGGATACGCTGAGGCAGCTCTGGCTCAAATTGTATCCTAACCTGTATAAAAAGGGTGTGCCGCGCAAGTCGAAAATCGCACCCGCCGATCTTGGCGACGGTGTCAGGCTTACCGCCTTCCAGGTCGAATCAAAGAAACGGGAACTCAGTTCACTTGAGGCAGACGGCACCAACCTGGTTGCAGGAATTGATCCGCTGTTGCCTGGAAAAAGCGTGAAGCTCAGCATTGAGTATAATTACCATGTTAATAAGGGGTCGCATATCCGGACCGGCAGGGTAGATGCCAGCTCCTGGTTTCTGGCTTATTTTTTTCCGCGTATTGCTGTATATGACGATGTAGATGGCTGGAACAAATTACCTTACACCGGCGCGGAGGAGTTTTATAATGATTTTTGCAATTTCAAGGCGGAAATAAAGGTTCCTGCAAATTTCGTTGTATGGGCTACCGGCGATCTTTTAAATGCACAAAAGGTATTCTCGCCCGATGTTACTGCGCGGCTGGCCCAGGCAGAAAAATCTGATCAGACCGTCGATGTCATTTCCGAAGCCGACCTGAAGGCCAGAAAAGTAAGCAGACAGGAAAAAACGCTGACCTACAGGTATGAAGCAAAAAATGTGGTTGATTTTGCCTTTGCCACAAGCGACCATTATTTATGGAAATCAAAAAGTCTGGTTGTTGATTCGGCAAGTGGCAGACGTACACGTGTTGATGCAGCTTTCAATCCGTCACACAAGGATTATTACGAAGTTGTTGATTTTGCGTATCAGACCGTGCAGGCCATGAGTCATCGCTTTCCGAAATGGCCTTATCCTTATGCACACGAAACCGTATTCGACGGCCTGGACCAGATGGAATATCCGATGATGGTTAATGATAATCCGGTAGACAAACGGGAAGATGCAATTACGCTGACAACCCATGAAATTTTTCATACGATGTTTCCATTTTATATGGGAACTAATGAGACCAAACATGGCTGGATGGATGAAGGCTGGGCTACAATCGGCGAATGGCTGATCTCGCCCATGATTGACCCGTCTATAAATGATGACTATGGGATCGCCCCGACCGCCCAAAGCTCGGGCACAAAGAATGACACACCGGTTATTACGCCAACAACGGAGCTTGCCGGCGCGGGCAGTTTCACAAACTCGTACCCGAAGCCAGCGCTGGGTTATCTGTATGTAAAAGAAATGCTTGGCGATTCGTTGTTTACCAAGGCACTTCATCATTATATCAAGACATGGAACGGCAAACATCCTATGCCGCAGGATTTTTTCAACTCCATGAACACTGGCAGCGGCAGGAATCTGAACTGGTTCTGGAAACGTTGGTTCTTCTCTACCGGCGTTACTGATCTGGCCATAAGCGCCGTAACGAAAAGCCCGGCCGGCTACAATGTTTCGGTTGAAAACAAAAGTGATAAGCCGTTGCCCGTTCACCTGCGCATATTTTTTAGCGATGGAACCAGCATCGAGCAGAACCAATCTGTGGCTGTCTGGGAAAGCGGCAGTAGTAAGGTTTCAATCCCTGTTCGTACTGACAAACGTGTTGTCAAAGTGGTGATGGGCAGTACATATGTTCCGGACCGCATGCGGAGTGATAACACATTTATCGTTAACTGACAGCTGCGATTTTGATACGCATGGCGAGCAATGAGAAAAGAATAAAGATGAAGTTCTAAGTTGTAGGTGCTAAGTTGTAAGTCCGGGCGCATAGCCACTTCATGAGACTAAAGAAAAAGGAATAAAGAAGATTGACCGGTGCGCACATACCCCTCGCTCCGCCATAACCACCTGAGGGGTTTGCGCCTCGTCTGTCAAGACTCAAATCTCATATCTCACATCTCTAGCAATTGCACCCTGTCTAAATACGAACTACGAACACCTATATACTAAAGCCACAGCGAACAATCGCGCATAAATCAAACAGATTTATTATCTTTAGTTTAACACGCAAAATCATGAAATCTATTATTAAACGCACGGTTATCGGAGCCGGTATGCTCTGTGGCCTATCATTCTTCTGCCTGCCAGGTTCACTGGCGCAGGAAACACCCGTCCGGTTCGGGATTAAATCAGGTGTGAATTTCTCATTTTTTACACGTCATGTTGATGGTTTTGGCCGCAATGCGCGAACGGACTCCTATAAGTCTGACTACAACACCTTCTTTCGCACCGGCATTCCTGCCGCATTGAACGTAGAATTCAATTTTTCTGAACAGCTGGCCTTTGACATTGAAGCGGCTTACAGTCCGCGGGGGATGGCGTACAGGCAGCCTACCGACTTTTATGTATATGATCAGGATGGCAACAGCAGCCGCGCGCACGATTATTATACATACAGGCTGGAGTTTTTTGAAACGCCTATAACGGTTAAAGTGGCCTTGGGTGGTGTTCCCGAAGACGGACGGCTCAGGGTCTACGCCGGCGTGGCACCGGCATGGCTGTTTGATTATTCGGCCAAACTTACCTTCGACCGTGTAAACGGACAAGCGTATAGCGGCCGTGATTTTGAGTATATGCCTCCGGTAAACCGTTTCAATGTAAGCGCGCTCGGCGGCCTGCAGTGGGTATCTTCCAAGCGGAAACGCGGCGAGCCTTCATTCTTATTCGATTTTCGTACCAGTTATGCCTGGCTGCCCGTATTCCAGGAAAGCCGCAATGCAGATCTTGAGAATTTAAGGACAGGTATGATCACCTTTTCACTTGGTGCCGGGATATTGTTCTAGACGTTTTTTCGCCACGCGAACGGTGCGGTAATCCGGGAGAAATGGTTTGCTGAAAACGCGTTATTGCGCCGGCTTTAGAAAATCTACATTCCGTTTCAATCCGCTGTATTTTGTTCGTTTTACCGCCGAGCCTTTGAAAACCTTTCTGAAAACATCTTCGGTGATTTCAGAAATTTCTGGTCCTGTCAGAGACAACAGCCCCTGGGCCGGCATAAAAGCCTGCTCCTGGTGAATCGTAGAGAACCTGTTCCATGGGCAAACATCCTGGCATATGTCGCAGCCAAACATCCAATTGTCCAGCTTACCCTTGAAGGCTGCAGGTATTTCATTTTTCAGTTCGATCGTCAGGTAAGAAATACAACGGCTGCCATCTACAACATATGGCTCGCTGATGGCGTCAGTCGGGCAGGCATCCATACAGCGCGTGCAGGTACCACAATGATCATTCTTAAAGGGCTGGTCGTAGTCTAGTTCCAGGTCGATGATTAATTCAGCAAGAAAAAAAAATGAGCCTTTTTGCGGACTGATCAGGTTACTGTTTTTACCCTGCCAGCCCAGACCTGAGCGTTTGGCCCAGGCCTTATCCATAACCGGTGCCGAATCAACAAAGGCCCGCCCATCTACCTCGCCGATATTGTTGCGTATAAAGTCTAGCAATGAAAACAGTTTTTCTTTGATCACTGAATGGTAATCTGTTCCATAAGCGTACTTCGAAATTTTTGGTGCCTGTTCATCTGCCTGTTTCTCGTCTGTATAATAATTGAGCGCAAGCGAAACGACTGATTTTGCTCCCGGAACGAGCAGTCGCGGGTCCAGACGCTTATCGAAATGGTTCTCCATATAGGTCATCTCGCCATGGGCATTTCTTTTCAACCACTTTTCCAGTCTTGGCGCCTCTTCTTCGAGAAATGTAGCACGCGCAATACCGCACTGAAAGAAACCGAGTCGGGTAGCTTCAGCTTTGATCATTGCGGTGTACGAGCTGCTGTTCTGTGCCATTGCAGCTGCAAAGTTAAAGCTAAAATCCAAACCATTTAACATCTCTGTTGTTATTCAGACATCAAACTAATCATAACGTTATGGAAAATACAGATCCGCAACACCAGCATGGCGAACATACGCCGCCACCGGTTGAGCAAGATTATAGCAAACATGAAAGCAACCCGGGCCCGTCAAAAGAGGCCGTTCAGGAGAGCAACAGCAACGGTGCCGGCCCCGTATTAAGGTGGATTATTCCGATCCTGGTCGTAGCCCTGCTTGTCTGGTGGTTCCTGATCAAAAAATAATTTGTGTGTTTTAAATTTAAGAGGCCTGGCAGATTTGCCAGGCCTTCTTTTTTGCTACCGGCAATGGCCGGTGTTTATTTAAGCAGTTTTACCTGATAGAGGTCTCTTCGCCTGTCTTTGAGGATTTTGACGGTACCAAAGTGATGTAGCTCATCAAGCAGATGCAGGTCGACATCTGCAACCAGCATCATTTCTGTATTCGGCGTCGTCTCAGCCTTGATGCCATTTGTAGGGAAAGCAAAGTCAGACGGTGTAAATACAGCCGACTGGGCAAACTGGATGTCCATGTTGTTCACCTTGGGTAAATTACCCACGCAACCGGCAATCGCTACATAACATTCATTTTCAATGGCCCGGGCCTGCGCGCAGTGACGAACACGCGTATAACCGTTTTGTGTATCTGTCAGGAATGGCACAAAAAGCAGCTGCATGCCCTGGTCTGCATAGAGGCGGCTCAATTCAGGAAATTCGACATCATAGCAGATCAGGATACCTACTTTGCCGCAATCGGTATCGAAAACCTGGATCTTGTTTCCGCCGGTCATTCCGTAATACTTTTGCTCATTCGGCGTAATGTGAATCTTTCTGTACTCATCAATTTTGCCGCTGCGGTGACACAGGTAAGTGGCATTATACAGTTTATTGTCTTCCAGAAGCGGCATGCTGCCTGATATAATGTTTACGTTGTACGAAACCGCCAGGGCATGCATCTTGTTAACAATTTCATCTGTTTTTTCCGATAGCCTGCGCATTGCCTCCATCTCGCCAAGATGATTGTATGGCTGTAACAGTGGTGTATTGAAAAACTCCGGGAACATGATAAAGTCAGACTTGTATCCGCTTACGGCGTCGACAAAAAACTCGACCTGCTCATAAAAACTCTCCATGTCCGGGAACAGACGCATTTGCCACTGTACCAGTCCAAGCCGGATGGTTTTTGCCGAGCGCGCTGAGGCCTCGATGCCCTGATAATAAATGTTGTTCCATTCTATCAGGGTAGCAAACTCTTTAGACTCGTGATCACCGGGAAGATAGTTTCGAAGTACTTTCCGGACGTGAAAGTCATTCGACAACTGAAACGTAAGGGTAGGGTCGTAGATCTCTTTTGTCCGAACCTTTGCAATGTATTCACGCGGCGTGAGCGTTCCGGCGTATTCATGGTAGCCGGGTATGCGCCCGCCGGCGATGATACTTTTAAGGTTCAGGCTTTCACAAAGTTCTTTTCTGGCTTCGTATAAGCGGCGGCCAAGCCTCAGGCCGCGGTGTTCAGGATGCACGAAGATTTCTATGCCATACAACGTATCGCCGGTAGGATCATGCGTTGAAAAAGTATAACTTCCGGTAATGTTATTGTAGGTATGTTTGTCTCCATATTCATCATAGTCTACAATGATCGAAAGGGCACAGGCAACAACTTTATCATTTACGGTTATACATAACTGGCCTTCGGGAAATATGCTGATCAGTTTCGAGATGCTCCCTTTTGACCACGTTTGTCCCCCCATCGTATCATATGCCTGCAGCATAGATTCTTTCAGGTCAGCATAATCCTCGAGCGTAAGTTTTCTGAGTTCAATATTCATAAGCTTGTTTCTTATGCGCAGATTCACTGCGCCTTGCTCAGGAAACAAGCAGAAGATCGCTTTGTTGGGATGAACAGGAAATAAGTATGATCTGATGGCGTGCTACAGCACAACACGCCGCTTTTCTTTCGCTGCCCGTTTGGCGGCATCAAGAATGCGCATGACAGTCATGTTATAGTTCAGCGAAGAGGGGTCATTCTGTCCTGTGATCTTTCCGCTTAATACGGCATTCAGATAACTGAAGGGATTATCAAGCGGCGCAGGCAGTGCCTCGGCTCGGGTCGAACCGGTTCGGTTACCAATGCGCTGGGCAACCTGATCCTTATCGCGTGCGTGGTAATATCCTTTATCGCCAAAAACTTCAAGATCCTTGATGTCGAAGGGCCAGTTCCAGGAGCCTTCGATAAAACCCGTTGCCGTACGGTATTCTACCATGACAGAAGCGTCATCGTCAACTTTCGGGTAAATTTGGGGCTTATAGGTCTTTGTTACTGCCGTTACAGCGATGGGTTCTTCACCATTCATCAGCCAGGTCATCAGGTCAGCACCGTAACATCCAAAATCATTCAGCGCACCTGCGCCGTTCATAACCGGGTCGGTAAGCCAGGCCAGAAATTCTTTGCTGCAGCCAATTTCCTGCGGACCCCGGTGACCATCATGGGCTACCATTTTCCGGATTGTACCGATATTACCTGATCTGATGTCGTCATGAACTTTTTTCAGACTTGGGTACCAGGTAGTTTCATAGTTGGTAAGCAGGTTGATCTTATGTTTACGCGCTAACTGTTCCATTTCCTTTGCCTGCGCCAGGGTGGCCGCCAGTGGCTTTTCTACCATGACAGAAATGCCCAGGGGTGCGCAAATTCTCACTAAATCGACATGTTGGGCTACCGGGTTGTATCCAAGCACGGCCTGCGGACGCTCTTTTTTCAACAGCTCTTTCAGATCAGCATAAAAGAGGGTTTCCGGAAGTTTGTACATCGCCGCGTATTTTTTACGCAGCTCAGCGTTTGTTTCTGCAATGCCGATGATGTCAATACGTCCCTTGCCGTATTCCCGCAAGACAAGGTGAATGTGGTCGTGACTCAGACCTGCAATGGCAACGCGGGCGGGCTTATCCTGCGCCCGGCTCTGGAGTCCGATTAAAACCAATACAAGGGCAAGCAGTTTTTTCATTTTAAAAAAGTGTAGGTGATGAACCGCGGCGGTTTAGTCCGAGGTGTTTATAAGCATTATCTGTCGCTTCCCGGCCACGCGAGGTACGCATAAGATACCCTTCCTGTATAAGAAACGGTTCATAGACCTCTTCGATGGTGCCTTCGTCCTCACCAACAGCCGTAGCTATCGTTTTCAAACCTACCGGGCCACCCTTGAACTTTTCAATGATCGTAGTCAGGATCTTGTTATCCATCTCATCAAGGCCATGTTCGTCAACGTTTAAGGCGTTGAGCGCAAAACTGGCGATGCTGGTATCAATGCTGCCGTTGCCTTTTACCTGTGCAAAATCGCGTGTTCGGCGCAGCAGCGCATTGGCTATACGCGGCGTACCCCGGCTTCGTCTCGCTATCTCGTATGCGCCTTCTTCGGTTATCGGAGTTCGCAAAATTTCGGCCGATCTTAAGATGATAGTAGTTAACAATTTAGCATCGTAATACTGAAGCCGCGAGTTAATGCCGAAACGTGCCCTGAGGGGAGCCGTCAACAGGCCCGAGCGGGTAGTGGCACCCACAAGCGTAAACGGATTAAGTGAAATCTGAACCGAACGTGCATTTGGCCCGGTCTCAAGCATAATGTCAATCTTAAAGTCCTCCATAGCAGAATACAGGTACTCTTCTACAAGGGGACTGAGGCGGTGAATTTCGTCGATGAACAGGATGTCGCCGCTATCAAGATTAGTAAGCAGACCCGCCAGGTCGCCGGGTTTATCGAGCACCGGACCGGATGTAATTTTGATGCCGGCGCCCATTTCATTTGCAATGATATGCGACAAAGTGGTCTTGCCAAGACCCGGAGGGCCATGCAGCAAAACATGGTCGAGAGCTTCGCCACGCATTTTTGCCGCCTGGACAAAAACTTTGAGGTTCTGCATGACCTTTTCCTGTCCGGTAAAATCTTCGAAGGCCTGCGGGCGCAGCACTTTTTCTACATCACGTTCGGCAGGGCTCAGGTTAGATGCTTCCGGATCCAGGTTTTCATTCATCTGTTAAAGGTAAGGCTATTTTTGAAATTTGGCAGCAACCACGAGTGCTTTCGAGCCCGCCGTATAGGTATAAAAACCCTCGCCGCTTTTCGCGCCTTTTTTTCCTGCGAGCACCATGTTAACAAGGAGGGGGCAAGGCGCGTATTTCGGATTGCCAAAACCCTGATGCAGTACACGGAGTATCGCCAGGCAGACGTCAAGACCGATGAAATCAGCAAGCTGCAGCGGACCCATCGGGTGTGCCATGCCCAGCCGCATCACCGTATCAATCTCTTCCACACCGGCCACACCCTCGTAAAGCGTGTAGATCGCTTCGTTTATCATCGGCATCAGAATGCGGTTGGCAACAAAGCCCGGGTAGTCGTTTACTTCAACCGGCGACTTCTCCAGGGTACGGGAAAGTTCCATAATCCGTTCAGTCGTTTCATCGCTTGTGCCATATCCGCGTATCACTTCGACAAGTTTCATAACGGGTACAGGATTCATGAAATGCATGCCGATCACTTTATCAGGTCGCGAAGTGGCGCCGGCAATTTTTGTAATCGAGATAGAAGACGTATTGGATGCGAGAATGGCATCAGCGGGAGCGAGCCTGTCTAATTCGCCAAAGATTGCAAGTTTAAGTTCCTCATTCTCTGTAGCGGCCTCGACTACTAGATCTGCATGCGCTACGCCCGGACCATTTTCTGTAAAGGTGCTTATGCGCGCCAGTGTTTGTGTCTTTTGGTCGGGGGTCAGCGTGCCTTTGCTGACCTGCCGGTCGAGGTTGCGGCCTATCGTATCTAATGCCCGGTCTAACGCCTCTCGGCTGATATCGACCAGTGAAACCAGGAAGCCATATTGCGCAAAAGTATGCGCAATACCATTGCCCATCGTACCTGAGCCAATAACGCTTATGTTTTTAATTTCCATCATGGAATCGAGTTGCTTTTGTGTCTCTGTTGTCAAGGCGCGAGCCGGTTTTTTACCCAGATGCCATTATCCATCAGCCGGTAGGCGATACGGTCGTGCAGACGGCTGGAACGTCCCTGCCAGAATTCCATGTAGTCTGGTTTAAGCCGGTAACCGCCCCATTCAATCGGCCTTGGTACATCCTGATCCTCAAACTGCCGGGTAAGCACGTTTACCTGTTCTTCAAGAAACTCACGGTTTGGAATAACGCGGCTCTGTGGAGATGCCGCTGCGCCGATCTGGCTTCCGCGTGGCCGCGACTGAAAGTACTGGTCTGAAAGCGTCTCTTCAACCCTGGTAACAGAACCCTCGATCCGCACCTGACGCTCAAGCTCTGACCAAAAAAACAGAAGCGCAGCCTGTGGGTTCTCCGCGAGGTGATCTGCCTTATGACTTTGATAGTTCGTGTAAAAAACAAAGCCTTTTTCATCAAAACCTTTCAGTAGTAGGATACGTGCAGATGGCCGTCCCTGTGCATTCGCAGTTGCAAGTGTCATGA
The DNA here is from genome assembly GCF_004138205.1 of Pedobacter sp. SYP-B3415. GTDB lineage: Bacteria > Bacteroidota > Bacteroidia > Sphingobacteriales > Sphingobacteriaceae > Pedobacter. The sequence goes on along the minus strand of NZ_RXNQ01000031.1, from coordinate 116,592 downwards.
CGTTTGGCTCATAAATATTGGCCTGAACGGCGTTTTCAAACCATTTTGCAAACTGCACAACCGGATTTGCTTCTGTGTCTTTTTCTTCCAGGCTGGCATTCCGGTAATCCTGACGCAGGTTCTGGATAAATTCTGTGGTAATCTGCATGCAACAAAACTACGTTTATTTGGTTATATATTTACAACCACAATCGAACCCGCATGCTTAGTAAACTATCTCCCCAAGCCGGCAGAATCCTCATTTCCGAACCTTTTATGATGGATCCCAACTTCAAACGTTCCGTTGTTTTGCTCGCCGAGCATACAGAAGAAGGAACACTCGGTTACGTCCTGAACCAGATGAGCAACCTGGAGATTAGCGATGTGGTGAGCGATTTTGCACCGGCGCATCATCCGGTTTTTATCGGCGGGCCGGTTGGTCAGGACACATTACATTTTGTGCATCGCTGTTATGACCTGCTGCAAAGCGGAAACGATCTCGGCAACGGTCTTTACTGGGGCGGGAATTTTGAAACACTTACAATTCTCCTGCAAAACAACGCAATCCCAGAAGATCAGATCCGGTTTTTTCTTGGTTATTCTGGTTGGGGTGCAGAACAATTGCATGATGAAATCGAGCAGAATACCTGGATTGTCGGCAACGTTTCAAACCCGGATATCTTGTTTAATGAAGATATGGAGCGCTTATGGAAAGAGGTTGTAATCGATATGGGGCCGAAATATGCGCACGTAAGTAATTTTCCAAGTGACCCAAGTCTAAATTGATTTTAAAATAAATCGATAAATATTAGTTGTTTTATTTTAAATTTTGTAGGTTTGATGAAAGCCTTACAAGATGAATAAAACCCAGTCTATCTTGCTTCGCGTATTGTATGCGCTAAGCAATTTCGCAGTTGTTGTGTATGTGATCGCATTTGTTGTCAATGTCCTGACATCTGCCTCACCGGCAACATCGAAGGCGATCAAAAGCTTTCAGTTGGAAGATATCAACGTTACCAGGAGACAACATCAGGAACTGACCCCGAGCCAGACGCTTGAAGGGTGGTTCAAAAACAACGTTATTGTGCACGAATACAAGCGCGGGACGGTGCACCTGCGATTCAGAAGCTGGAACGAACTGATGTCTTTTCCGGCGGTAAGTTTTCAGCTGGGGTGGTTATTATACTGGCTGATCATAGGCCTGGTGGTGCTGGGCGTGCGCCAGCTACTTGCTGCCCTGCGAAAAAATATGATCTTTACACGCCGGAATATTTTATGGCTGCAGGTTATCGGGTTCAGTCTGATCGCTCTTCCCTTATCAGGCTGGCTGATGAAAGAGCTATTTATTCACTGCATCAGCGAAATGGGCATGAACGATTCGGGTTACCTGCTGCACAATGCCTCCCGGTTCACATCGTCAGAAACGATCTGGGGAAGTATTTTGCTTGTCATTGCATTCGTTTTTAGGACGGGTGCGCAATTGAAGGAAGAAAATGAGTCTTTTGTATAACCGAACTGTATGCCAATCATAATCAACCTTGACGTCATGCTGGCCAAACGAAAAATGTCGCTCACCGAACTTTCGGCGAAGGTGGGTCTTACCATCGTCAACCTTTCCATACTAAAAACCGGCAAAGCAAAAGGTGTTCGTTTTGATACGCTTGAGGCGATTTGTAAGGCGCTTGACTGCAAGCCCGGCGATATTATTGATATTGCCGATTAACAACTGCGGTCAGATTCAGATCCGTCAGGCTTTCGCCTCAACCTCAGCGGCACTCTCTTCAATCTTCTTTTTCAGGTCGTCTTTGTATTGCTGAAAAGCAGCCGACAGGCTTTCATCGGCAGTGGCCAGGATCTGCGTGGCAAGAAGACCGGCGTTTTTTGCGGCATTCAGCGCAACTGTGGCAACGGGAATCCCATTCGGCATTTGCAGGATGGAGAGAATGCTGTCCCAACCATCAATTGAGTTTGACGATTTTACCGGAACGCCGATCACGGGAAGCGTCGTGATAGAGGCAACCATTCCGGGAAGGTGCGCAGCTCCACCGGCGCCGGCAATGATCACTTTGATACCGCGGGAGGAAGCATGCTTAGCATATTCGAACATACGCTCGGGTGTGCGGTGCGCCGAAACGACTGTAATCTCGTAGGCGATGCCAAATTCCCGTAACACATCCGCCGCATCCTGCATGATGTTCAGGTCAGATTTACTGCCCATGATAATACCTACCTTCGGTTGCACTTCTTGCTGCTCCATATATATTTAGCTGATAACTTTTAGTGTTTGCTGCACATAACGTGCTTTTTCGATTGCCTTGTCACGATTCTGGTCGACCACCGTTACGTGACCCATTTTTCTGAAGGGTTTAGTGTATTTTTTTCCGTAGAGGTGTACGTAAACGCCCTCAATAGCAAGGACACGCTCAAGGTCCTGGTAAACTGCCAGTCCTTCATGTTTCTTTTCGCCAAGCAGATTGATCATCACAGCATTGCTGAGCGACCGTGTATCGCCGGGAGGCAAATTAAAAATAGCGCGCAGGTGCTGGGCAAACTGCGATGTGTAATTGCCTTCAATTGAATGGTGACCGCTGTTGTGGGGACGTGGTGCGAGCTCGTTTACCAGGATGTCGCCGTCATGCGTAATAAACATTTCTACGGCTAGCAGTCCGGTGATGTTCAATGCGGTAGCAATACTTACAGCTATCTTCTCGGCTTTTTGCTGAATGGCCTCAGGATAGGTAGATGGCGAAATCAAGAACTCAACCAGGTTGGCTTCTTTGTTGAACTCCATCTCGACAACCGGGAAGGTCTTAATGTCACCATTCGGATTCCGGGAAACAATTACCGCAATTTCCTTTTCGAAATTTACCAGGGCCTCTGCCAGCATCGGTGCATCAAATGTATTGTCTATATCCTCAGGTCCGCTGACAAGCATCACACCTTTGCCGTCATACCCGTCACGCCGCTGTTTAACTATATAGGGAAATGAAAAAGCACAGCTGTGCAGGTCTTCCTTCGAACCGATCAGTTGAAAGGGAGCCGTCGGGATATCGTTTTCTTTAAAAAACTGTTTTTGAATGCCTTTATCCTGAATCAGGCGGATGACGCGTGGCTGCGGATAAACAACTTTGCCTTCGCGTTCGAGCTGCTCAAGCGCCTCGATGTTTACCTTCTCGATCTCAATTGTAATGATGTCTGCTTTTTTACCGAATTGATACACCGTATCAAAGTCGGTGATAGATCCGCACTCGAATTTATGTGCTATATCTTTGCAGGGAGCATCGTGATCAGGGTCAAGGACATGGGTAACCAGGTTGTAATTAATGGCTTCCTGTATTAACATGCGGCCAAGCTGCCCGCCGCCCAGAATGCCCAATTTTAAATCACTGATCTGTTTTGCCATAAGGTAAGGAAAGTATGCTAATTTTGCTCAAAAATAAGAATATTTAGGAAATAGATGGTTGCAGATGCGATAATTGTGGGGGCCGGGGCCTGCGGACTGATGTGCGCTGTCCAGGCCGGATTTCTTGGTAAGAAGGCTATTTTGCTTGAGAAAAACAAGCAACCCGGCGCAAAAATCCTGATCTCGGGCGGCGGACGCTGCAATTATACCAACCTTTATACAACGGCCGATCAGTTTATTTCTGCCAATCCGCACTTTGTAAAGTATGCGCTCAACCAGTGGACTGTTGACGATACGGTCTCTTTTTTTGAAACCTATGGCATTTCCGGTTCAGAGAAAACGCTTGGCCAGCTGTTTCCGGAAAACGGGAATGCAAAAGATGTTGTGCGCATGTTTACCCAGCTTTGCAATGACCTGGGGCAGGAAATTCGCTGCCGCTCTGAAGTAAAAGACATCAGGCAGATTGACGGTGGTTTTGAGGTCGATTATGATCAGGATGGAAATGCTGTTACTTTACGTACGCCTAAAGTTGTGATTGCCTCCGGCGGATTGCCAATCCCTAAAATGGGCGCAAGCGATTTCGGGCTTCGTTACGCGCGTAGGCAGGCGATTAATATCATCGAAACTTCCCCTGCATTGGTGCCCCTTACCATTACCGGAAAGGATGAATCCTGGTACGCCCAGCTTTCCGGAAATTCGGTTTTTGCAGCAGTCAGCAACGGGCGCGCCGATTTTGAAGAAAACATTTTGTTTACACACTGGGGCCTTAGCGGACCGGCTATTTTACAGATTTCCTCGTACTGGCAACGGGGTGAAACAATTACAATCGACCTGCTGCCCGGCCGGGACGCAAACGCATTGCTAAGTGAAGCCCGGCGAACTTCAGGCAGCATGCTGTTGTCTGCCTTTTTGCAGCAGTTTGTTACCCGGCGGTTTAGTGAAGCGCTTGGCAGGTTTTTGCCGCTCGAAAAAACGGTCGCCTCACTAACAAAAGACGAGATCGCAAAAACAGAAGAAACGTTACACCGTTTTCAGGTCAAACCTGCGGGCGACAAGGGCTACGACAAAGCTGAAGTCATGCGCGGCGGAATAGATACGAACGAGTTATCGACTAAAACGCTTGAGTGCAAAAAGATACCTGGCCTTTACTTTGGCGGTGAGTGTGTTGATGTAACGGGCTGGTTAGGGGGGTATAATTTTCAATGGGCCTGGGCCAGTGGCTTTTTGATTGCGCAGGATATCTGAGTTAAGTTGTAAGTTTTAAGTAGTAAGTTCTAAGCGCATTTCTTCGAGATTTGAGATGTGAGATGTGAGTCTTGAGACATGATAGTATTTAGGTGTTCGTAATTCGTATTTAGACGTGACGCATACCTTTCATGGCGCATGACCGGATCTGCGCCGTGGTCATTCTTCCTCTTTCTTTTTTCTTTGGTCTCCCTGCGCAAACGGTCGTCGCTGCTTCAAGCAGGAGATCCCTCGCCGTTGCGTTCCCGGAAAAAAAGGAATTGCGTAAACGCGCTTCGGGATGACGGCGTGGGGCATGGGCAGTGAATTATGGCGATATGAGAATTGACGTCTGAGTCCTGACATGCGCAAAACCCCTCGGCCGGTTATGGCATATTGAGGGGGTATGCGCCCAGACTTAGAACTTAATACCTACAACTTAGAACTCCATCTTTTCTTTTTTTGCTCGCCCTGCGCGCCCAGACTTTAAACTTTTTACTTTCAACTTTCAACTCAACGAGGGCAATCGTTTTTCTTTATCCCTTTTCCCCTGATTAATTCCTTAATCGCAATGCGGTACCGTGTACGTCCAGGTTTCGATGTTGCCCTGTGGATATGATAACGACACATTCCGGTCGTTTTCGAACCACAGTTTGCCGCGTACTTTTTCGCGGAGACCGGTTTCGTTCAGGGTCATGCTGTCGTAAAGGCGACCATTGATCATAACATATTTGATCTTTTCCGAATTGCGGATATCCTCCAGCGGATTGGCATCCATGATGATCAGGTCTGCAAGTTTGCCGTTTTCAAGCGAACCAAGTTCTTTTTGCATGCCAAGATAGGTTGCGCCATTCAGTGTGGCCGCCCGCAGGGCCTGCATCGGGCTCATTCCGCCCTGAACAAGCATCCACAGCTCCCAGTGTGCACCCAGGCCCTGAATTTGTCCGTGGGCACCCAGATTGACCCTTGTTCCGCCATCGGCAATTTTCTTTACTGCCTTTGCAACATCAATGTGCCCATAATCTGCATACTCAGAAGTGGTTCGACGCCTTGCTCTCGAATCTACAATCCCTCTTGGGGTGAAGGCCATTAAGCGCTCATTTTCCCATACATTGGTACGGTCGTACCAATAGTTTTCTCCCCACTGGCTGCCGTAACTTACAATCAGCGTTGGGGTATAGGCTACCTCCGTTTTGTTCCAGAACTGCGCTACATCATTATATACAGGTACAATCGGAATGGAATGTTCTATGCCTGTATGACCGTCTGCCACCATGTTCATATTGGTAAAGAACGTGGATCCGCCTTCGGGAACCACTTCCATTTTCAGCTGTCTCGCAGCCTCAAGGATCTGCTGCCGCTGTTCGCGCCTCGGCTGGTTGTACGATTTGACCGAAAACGCACCAACAGCTTTGAGCCTCCTCAGGTGTGAAAGGGCATCATCAAGACTGTTTATGGTCACCTTGAAATCACCGTCGGCGCCATAAAGAATGGATCCGGTAGAGTAGACCCGCGGACCAATCATTCGGCCGGTCTTGAGCATTTCGCTCTGGCTGAACACCATTTCTGTATTGCTAGACGGATCATGGGCAGTTGTTACGCCAAACGCCAGGTTAGCCAGATACGACCAGTCTGTTTGCGGCGATATGCCGTCCGGGCTGGTGCGCAGATGTGCATGCACGTCGACTATGCCCGGAACAATCGTCTTACCGCTTACATCGACAACTTTTGTCTTCTCAGGAATGGCAACATCAGCAGTTTTTCCCAACTGTCTGATGCGGTTGTTCTCAATCAGGATGGTTCCGTCTTCAATGACCTGGTCGCCCTTCATGGTTACGATCCGTGCACCTTTGAGCGCGATCAGGCCTGTTGGCATATCAGCCTTCAGTTTAAGTCCAAGTTCAATTCCGGTTGTATCAGGAGCTGCCACCTGTGCCTGTCCGCCATCTGCAAAGGCAAAGATTTTTGATAATTCACGGCTAAAGTATTTAGGTCCCAGTGTCCACATCAGTTTTTTGCTGTCTCCGCTCCAATGGATGTAACTTCCAGCATCTTTCGTAATCCTGCTTACAGGAATGCTTTTGTTTGCTGATGAGAGATCGAGCGCCGAGCCGATCGTAACAAGCGGCGTTACGTATACATTGAAAAACTCGGTGAAGGCCAGCCATTTCCCATCCGGACTCGGCAAAAACTGTGTGGTATATGTAGACGTGTAGTGTGTGCGCTCATCAGCGCCATTCACATCTACGCTTTTCAGCGCCTTTTTACCGTCGCTGTAGCCCTGGAAATATATCCGGGTGTCATCAGCACTAAACTGGGGCCGGATACCGCTTTCGCTGATCAGCCGTATGCCTTCGCCATTCGCATTCATAATAAATATTCCCGTGTTGCGACCATAACTCAGTCCGAGTGTCTCATTGCCAACGCCCTTGCGAAACACAATGCGATCGCCTTTTGCAGCGTATTGCGGCGAGTAATAATATCCTTTCTCAGTAGTCAATGCGGTGACTTTCCCGGTACGGAGATCTGCCCGCTTGATAGCCCCTTTTAATTCGTCGCTCCAGCTTGCAAAAACAACAGATTTGCCATCCGGACTAAATGCGGGCTCAAACTCAAACTCTGCAGACCTGGTAAGGCGCTCAGGTGTTCCGTTCGGAAGTTCTTTTTTATATAAATACCCTGCAGCGTTAAACACAACGGTCTTACCATCAGGCGATGTGGCAAGCTGGCGAATCATTTTTATGTCGACCTCATCATTGAAAACCTGCTGGGGAAAATGCAGTGCTTCCTGTATGGTTTGAACACAATTTGCGCTGAAAGGAATTTCCTGTACCTGGAAGCCATTGATGCTGCTTTTTCTTATCTTTCCTTTAGCATAAAAAACAAGATTCTTTGAATCCGGTGTCCAGGCAAAGTTGGGGTAAACGCCGAAAATTGCCCATGTTTCCTGCTGGTCGCGCGACAGGTCATCATAGACCTGCCATTCTTCACCGGTTTGGATGTTCTGCACAAACAGTACCGATTTGAGTCTGACGCGGCGGACGTAGGCCATCAGTCTACCATCAGGGGAAACCTGTGGTCTGGCCGCACCGCCCTGCACATTGATAAAATCGCGCAACCGGCCGGTCTTCAGGTCAAGGCGCCTGATGGCATAAATGGTTCCGTTCGGATCTTTGCTGTATTCAAAGTTTGGTCCGGGACTCACGTCCTCACTAAAGTAAAGATAACGCCCATCAGGCGAAATATCAGGTTCGCCGGCATCCTGCTGGTCGTTTTTCTTTTTTGTCAGCTGCACGCCCTCGCCGCCAAAAATACTGTACATCCACATTTCGCCTGCGCCAAGCGAGCGACTTGCGGTAAAGTGTTTACGGGCTACGATATATTGACTGTTCGGCATCCAGGTAGCATTGTTCAGGAGCCGGAAGGTTTCTTTTGTTATCTGCTTTTTATCAGCTCCGTCGCGGTTCATAATCCAGATGTTGTCTGCACCGCTCTTATCACTTGTAAATGAGATGTATTTGCCGTCAGGGCTAAACCGTGGCTGGACATCCCATGCCGGTCCGCCGGTTAACAGCCGTGCGGTTCCGCCGGCAGCGGGCATCACATAAATATCACCCAGCAGGTCAAAGACTATCTCACTGCCGTCGGGGCTCATATCCAGGTTCATCCAGGTTCCTTCATTTGTGTTGACCGTGATCTTTTTGGTCGGACCTTTGTATTTTTCAATATCCCAGGGAGTTTGTTTAACCTGCGCCAGGTTTAAAAATGGAAGAAAAAGAAAGATAAGTATGAATAGTTTTCTGAGCATATGCCGGGTTTTAAACGGCGCAATTTAGCAATATCACGACGTTTTTTTTAGTTTTGACGCACGCCTTTTATGACAGAGACCGAAGTTTTACAAAAGTACTGGGGCCATCAGGCATTTCGGCCGCTGCAGCAGGAAATCATTGCTTCCGTACTGGCCAGGAATGATACGCTGGCACTTTTGCCTACCGGCGGAGGAAAGTCAATCTGTTTCCAGGTTCCGGCGCTTATGCGGGAAGGCATTTGCATCGTGGTTTCGCCGCTCGTTGCCCTGATGAAAGACCAGGTCGAAAACCTTAAAAGCAAAGGCATTGAAGCGGTTGCCATTTATGCCGGTATGGGTAAACGGGAGATCGATATTCTGCTTGACAACTGCATTTACGGCAATATTAAGTTTCTCTATCTGTCGCCAGAGCGCCTGCTGTCTGAACTGGTCCGTGTACGCATCTCTTATATGAAGGTAAATCTCATTGCGATAGACGAAGCACATTGTGTGTCGCAATGGGGGTACGATTTCAGGCCATCATACCTGCAGGTCAAGGCACTTCGCGAATTCGCGCCCGAAGCGCCTGTGCTGGCACTCACCGCAACGGCTACCGAACCCGTCAGGCAGGATATTATTGAAAAACTTGACCTTCGCGATGCGCAGATTTTCGTAAAGAGTTTCGCAAGACAAAACCTGAGTTATGTTGTTGCTGATGATGAGGATAAACACCGAAAGCTTCTTAAGGTTGTAAGGAGCCTGCAGGGGAGCGGCCTGATCTATGTCCGGAATCGCCGTGAGACAACAGAAGTCGCTTCGTTTTTGCAACGGAATGGCGTTTCGGCCGATTTTTATCATGCCGGCCTCGAAAAAGAAGTGCGTTTTGCCAAACAAGCCGAGTGGAAGATAGGTAAGAGCCGTATCATGGCCTGTACAAACGCATTTGGTATGGGTATAGACAAAGCAGACGTACGTTTTGTGGTACACTGGGACCTGCCCGAAAGTCTTGAGGCCTATTACCAGGAAGCGGGGCGCGCCGGGCGGGATGAAAAACGGGCCTATGCTGTCTTATTCGGTGGCAAGACGGAACTTCGTTTGCTCGAAACCCGGTTCAAGGATCATTTTCCTACCCCAGCGGAGGTTAAACATATCTATCAGCAACTGGGAAATTTTTACCAGTTGGCCTATGGTGCAGGCGAAGGTTTGAGCCTGTCTTTCGACCTGCCTGAATTTTGTAAGCGTTTTACCCTGAACCCCAACAAAACCTTACAGGCACTAAAGTTCCTGGAGCACGATGGCTATCTGACACTCTCAGAACGTATTTACAATCCGTCAAGAATCATCTTTCTAACCGGGCATGAAGACCTGTATCGTTTCCAAATCGAAAACAGGCTATATGATCCGCTTATCAAGGTCATTCTGCGAAGTTATGGCGGCAGCTTTGATCAATACGTTGGTATCAGTGAATCTGAACTTGCAAAGCGTACCGGTATGTCGTATAATGAAGTTGTTGCTGCGCTGAAGTATCTGCAAAAGTCGGAATTGCTCGATTATCTGCCACAGTCTGACGATCCGCAGCTTACCTTTCTCAGACCGCGTACCGATCAGGTTCATTTTGACCTTGATACCGCTTATCTGAACTGGCGTCAGGATGTACAACGCGCACAGATCCTGGCGGTCAGCGAATATGCCGTCAGACCCGTTTGCAGGAGTCTGCAGCTGCTGCGGTATTTCGGCGAACAGACAGCTGAAGCCTGCGGTACCTGCGATGTCTGCCTGGCCGAAAAAAAGGCATCCCGCGCAAGCGAACTCAATGACCGGATCGATTTTGAAATTCTTGGGGCATTACAACAGGACAGGCCTGTTCTCGACGAGCTGATGCAGGCAGTTAAATCAGGGAGCGACAAAGAAAGGCTTACGCGCATCCGTGAGCTGCTCGATGCCGGGAAGATAAAAACAGACGGGCAGCATTACTATCTGTAATTCCGACCAACATAAACTGCCCGTTTTTGTTTGATTAAGAAACCACTGCTTATGAAAATGATAACCCGGTTCCTGCCGGTTCTCCTCTTATTCATCGCTGCCTGCAATCATGACTGCCTTGAAGAGGATGGAAATCGTATCAATAAAGATATCAGCCTGCCTGATTTCAACAGTCTCAAGCTTGTCGGTCCGCTTGACGTGAACCTGATTCAGGACAGCACACACAAGATCAAAATTACAGCCGGTGAGCAAGTCATGGGTCATGTTAAAACAGAGGTAAGCGGGCGCAGACTTACAGTGCGCCTGAACCGGGAGTTGTGCGGTGCCGGCCGGGTGGCTGTGTATATCGGTGTATCAGACATCACAGGGATAGAAGTAAATGGCTCTGTTCACTTGAATAATGAGGGTACCTTGCAGCTTAAGGACCTGGCGCTCGATTACAGCGGACATGTTTCTTCTGCACTGCGGCTGAACGCTGCTAACGTAAAAACCAAACTGGAAGGGAGAGGTACACTGAGTTTCATGGGACAGGCGGGTTCGCACGACATCAGGATGCAAGGCTCGGCAGAGCTTCTGGCGTATGACTTCACGGTAGGACGTTATAAAATTGAGAGTGATGGCGTTGCGAAGAGTAATATCAATGTCTTGAATGAGTTAAAAGTCAATACTTCAGGCTCGAGCGAGATTTATTATAAAGGCAGCCCAGGCAAAGTGGATGAAAAGAAGTCCGGAACAGCCAAGTTGGAACGTGTCTTATAGGTCCTGGCCGGTACGGCTTTAACAAACGCTGAACAGCCTGGTTTGCGGCAATACTGAGTTGTGATTTTTTTTCTACTTTAGAGGCCGATATTATCGCCATCAATGACCGAGAAAAATAACAAAGGAATGATCCGTTCATGGGCATTCTTTGACTGGGCCAATTCCGCCTACAACCTGGTAATCACTTCAACGATCTTTCCCGCCTACTACGCTGCAATTACTTCAGATAAAGATCCACATACCGTTGATTATGTGACTTTTCTGGGTCGAAAGTTCATCAATTCGACGCTTTACAGTTACGCAATGGCGTTTGCTTTCCTGGTTATAGCCATCGCTTCGCCGATACTCTCATCGATTGCAGACAGCCGGGGTAATAAAAAGGTCTTTATGAAGATGTTTACTTACCTTGGAAGTCTTGCCTGCTGCGGCCTTTACTTTTTTGAGGAACACACCCTGCAACTGAGTGTAGTGCTTTTTGTGTTAGCGGCAATCGGTTTCTGGGGAAGCCTGGTGTTTTACAACTCGTATTTGCCCGAAATTGCCAGCCCCGACCGACAGGACAGTGTGAGTGCGAAGGGTTTCACCTACGGGTATATCGGTAGCGTGATTCTTCAGATTATCTGTTTCGTTTTTGTATTCTTCCCTTCGGCTTTTGGTTTATCCGGGGAGGGGCAGGCGTCCCGCTTGTCATTTCTGCTGGTCGGCATCTGGTGGATGGGATTTGCGCAAATTCCCTTCAGAAGACTGCCCAAAGGGAGCCCGAACTTTGCAAAGGCAGGCAGAAATGTGATGACGAGCGGCTTCAAGGAACTGCAAAAGGTTTGGACGGAGGTTAAAAAGATGGCGCATCTGAAACGTTTTCTTTTTGCGTTTTTCTTTTATTCGATGGGTGTGCAAACAGTTATGCTCATGGCGACTATTTTCGGAGAGAAAGAACTCGAGCTCTCGACCACAAAGCTGATCGGCACCATTCTGCTGCTTCAACTGGTTGCTATTCCCGGCGCGCTTTTAATGTCATACCTGTCGCGCAGGCATTTCGGAAATCTGAAAGTGCTGATCGGTGTCATCGTCATCTGGATCGGCTGCTGCCTGTCCGCTTATTTTGTACATACTGAATATCAGTTTTATGCCTTAGCGGCGGTCGTTGGGCTGATCATGGGTGGTATCCAGTCACTTTCCCGCTCTACCTATTCAAAGTACCTGCCTCAGGACAGCCCGGATCATACCTCTTATTTCAGTTTTTACGATGTTGCAGAAAAGGTGGCCCTGGTATTAGGTATGTTCAGCTTTGGTTATATTGAAGAATTTACCGGAAGTATGCGCAATTCAACGATAGCACTTGCGTTATTCTTCGTTGCAGGTCTTGTATTTTTGCTGGCCCTGCGCAAACATGAGCCGCAAAATGCCGTAAAAGCTTAACTTTGCGTATCAAATAGATAAACTTACTCATATTGTCGATGACCGTTGAACTTTTTATACCCTGTTTTGTAGATCAGTTGCATCCGGATACAGCATTTAATACTGTCAAACTGATTGAAAAGGCCGGTTATAAGGTGCAGTATAATTCACGACAGACCTGCTGCGGTCAGCCAGCATACAATGCGGGTTATTGGGAAGAAGCAAAAGAGATCGGTACCAAGTTTCTTGCTGATTTTTCTGACCAGAATTATATTGTGGCACCATCGGCATCATGCGTAGGCATGGTAAAAAGCGGTTATAACGACCTGTTCACAAACACCACCGTACATAACAAGTGCCGCACCATGCAGGGCAATATAATGGAGCTTTCTGATTTTCTTGTTAATGTAGCGAATAAGGATTACTTCGGTGCCGAACTTGAGGGCAGGGCTGTCTACCATGATTCATGCAGCGCCCTTCGTGAATGCCGGATCAGGGAAGAGCCGCGCCACCTTCTGTCGAAGGTGCACGGCCTGGAACTTGTCGAGATGGCAGATACAGAAACCTGCTGTGGTTTCGGTGGAACGTTTGCGGTAAAATTCGCTTCGATCTCATCGGCAATGGCCGAACAGAAGGTACGCAACGCACTTGCCCAACAGGCGGACTATATTATTTCTACCGACCATTCCTGCCTGCTCCATCTTCAGGGTTATATAGACCAGCACCAGTTGCCAATCAAGACCATGCACATTGCTGATGTACTGGCTAACGGGTGGCTCGAAAGCACCGAATACTAAGACTCTGTAACGTTTTGGCGATTTAACAAAAATTAGCTTTTACAGCCATCCGGCCTCGTATTTTTGTGTATCGCCGTCAATGCGGCTACTAACAATCATGAAAAAGATATTCCTGGCTTTTTTGAGCCTTGCAACGCTGGTGTCTGTCGCTTTTGCGCAGCAAAAGAAATCGGGTGCCATCCAGTTTCAGTCCGTATTTGATCCGGCAGCAATGGCTGCGGCGAGCGGAATGCAGTTGTCTGATGAGCAGCGGGCACGCATGCCACAAAAGCAAACCAGCGATTTTGAATTGCTGTTCACCCCAACCAATGCCAGTTACATGCCTGTAGAAGAAGTTGAAGACAGTAACGGCGGTGGCGGCAATCGTGGTTTCGGCGGCATGATGATGCGTTTCGGCGGTATGGGAGGCGGTAACCGAAGTTATTATTATAGCCTGACAGATAAAAAGCTGACCGAAGTTTTTGATCTGAATGATACCACGTACTTTATGGAAAGCAAACTGGGTGTTGCGCCTCAGATGCCCTCGTTTGGTGGCGGTGGAAATGCGAATCGGCCGAATATGACCCCGCCAGTTGTCGAGGTCATCAAATCTGATGAGACCAAAAAGATCCTGGGCCTCAATTGCAACAAGTATACGATCAAAACAACCCGAAAACTGAATTTTATGGGTCAGGAGCGTGAAGTGACAGATGAAACAAATGTCTGGTATACAAAAGAGCTTGGTTTTGATTTCTCGCCGAACCCGGCCATCTGGAAGGAAGGCGCTGTGCTGGCTATCGAAGGCCGGGGAAGCAGTACGGTAGCAAAAAGCATCGAGTACAGAAGGGTTGCTGAACGCGACGTTACGCTGCCGAAAAAAGGCGTAAGCATTACTCCCGAAGCTTACCGTGCAAAAATGGAAAGCAATATGCGCCGGTTCAGGAACAACGGTAATCGCCCGCAGGTACGTTTACAATCGAACTGATTTTTCTGGCTTTCGTAAACTCTTTTTAACGAAAGTTCTCACAAAAGGCAGCTCCCGGGGGCTGCCTTTTTTTTATTGTTGGCTTACCAAGAGAACATAACGCCGGTTCAACCGAAGCAGAAACCGCCTTCTGCCTGTTATACTCTTTCTATTTTTTCTTATTTTCGCATCAAAACAGATCACACGGTAAGTGATCGCTTTGAACACATTTTATAAACATAAATCATAGTTGTAGATGATTAACATTACACTTCCTGATGGATCGGTCCGTCAGTATGAAAAGGGCACTTCTGCCCATCAAATCGCCCTCTCAATCTCTGAGGGGCTGGCGCGCAATGTTCTTGCTGCCGAGGTAAACGGCGAAGTCTGGGATTCATCCAGGCCCATTGAAGATGATGCCGCCGTAAAGCTGCTGACCTGGAATGATCAGCTTGGCAAAAGCACCTTCTGGCATTCGTCTGCGCACCTGATGGCAGAGGCGCTCGAAGCCTTGTACCCGGGTACCAAATTTGGTATCGGCCCGGCTATTGACACCGGCTTTTATTATGACGTCGATTTTGGCGATCGTGAATTCTCGTCTGAAGATTTTAAGGCGATAGAAACAAAAATGATCGAGCTTGCCAAACAGAAAGAGACCTTTTCACGCAAGGCGGTAAGCAAAGCTGATGCGGTAAGTTATTTCACAGAAAAAGGTGATGAATATAAGCTTGATCTGATTGACGGGCTTGAAGACGGAAAAATTACTTTTTATACACAGGGACAATTTACAGACCTCTGTCGCGGACCACATATTCCGAACACCGGATTTATTAAAGCTGTAAAGCTCATGAACGTTGCCGGCGCATACTGGCGTGGGGATGAGACAAAAAAACAGCTTACCAGGATATACGGAGTTACCTTTCCAAAGGCGAGTGAACTTGCTGAATACCTGCAGATGATCGAGGAGGCGAAAAAGCGCGATCACCGTAAACTGGGAAAAGAGCTTGAGCTGTTTACTTTCTCTGAGAAGGTTGGTATGGGGCTGCCTCTCTGGTTGCCGAAAGGTACGGCCCTGCGCGAGCGTCTGGTTAGTTTCCTCACCAAGGCTCAGCAAAAGGCAGGTTATGAGCAGGTTATTACGCCGCACATCGGACATAAAAATCTGTACATCACATCCGGCCACTATGAGAAGTACGGTAAGGATTCTTTTCAGCCTATAAAAACGCCTCAGGAAGGAGAGGAGTTCTTCCTGAAGCCGATGAATTGTCCGCACCATTGCGAGATCTACAGATCGAAGCCGCGCTCTTACAAAGATCTCCCCGTGCGTTTCGCGGAATTCGGAACGGTTTACCGGTATGAGCAAAGCGGAGAACTGCATGGTTTGACCCGGGTTCGCGGATTTACTCAGGATGATGCCCACCTTTTCTGTATGCCTGACCAGGTAAAAGAAGAGTTTAAAAAGGTAATCGACCTGGTTTTATATGTCTTTAAATCACTCGGGTTTGATAACTATATAGCGCAGGTCTCACTGCGCGATCCCGAAAACAAAGGGAAATACATCGGTACCGATGAGAACTGGGAGCTTGCCGAAGCATCAATTATTGAAGCCGCTGCCGAAAAAGGCCTGCAGACTGTAGTGGAATATGGTGAGGCAGCATTTTATGGTCCGAAACTGGATTTCATGGTGAAAGATGCGCTGGGCCGTAAATGGCAACTGGGAACTATTCAGGTTGACTATAATCTTCCGGAAAGGTTCGAACTCGAATACACAGGCAGCGATAACCAGAAGCACCGTCCGGTAATGATTCACCGGGCACCATTTGGTTCACTTGAACGATTCGTTGCCGTGCTGATCGAGCACTGTGCAGGCAACTTTCCGCTATGGCTTACCCCTGAGCAGTTTATCATTCTTCCGATTTCTGAAAAATATGAAGAATATGCAAAAAAAGTTTTAGATGAACTTAATAATTCCGATATTCGCGGGCTGATTGACTTTAGGGATGAAAAGATCGGGCGTAAAATCCGTGATGCTGAAGTCAAAAAGCTTCCTTATATGCTGATAATCGGCGAAAAGGAGATGAATGAAGGAAAGGTCTCTGTTCGTAAACATGGAGAAGGAGACCTGGGTGAAATGACGATGGCGGAGTTTAACAGTTTATTAATAAAAGAAATAACCGTTTAAGCGTAAAAGTTTGGCACTAGGTAGACCAGGTTTTAACAGGGGGCCGCGACCTCCTTTTAAGAAAAAAGAAGCAGAACACAACATCAACCAGTTTATAAAGGCGCCTGAAGTTCGTCTTGTTGGTGACAATGTTGAACCCGGTGTTTATCCATTATCAAAAGCCATGGCCCTTGCCGATGGTCTTGAACTGGACCTGGTAGAAATTTCCCCGAATGCGGTTCCACCGGTTTGTAAAATCGTTGACTACAGCAAATTCATCTACGAGCAGAAGAAGAAGCAGAAGGAAATCAAGGCGAATGCAAAGCAGACCGTGATCAAGGAGATCCGTTTCGGACCAAATACCAGCGATCACGACTTTCAATTCAAACTGAAACATGCAATCAGTTTCCTTGAAAACGGCGAAAAGGTACGCGCATACGTACATTTCAAAGGCCGGGCTATTGTGTACAAAGAGCATGGAGAGATCCTTTTGCTTAAATTTGCACAGGCGCTTGAAGAAGTTGGTAAAGTTGAGCTGCTGCCAAAACTTGAGGGGAAACGGATGTTTTTAACCGTTGCGCCAAAGCTTGCTAGGAAATAAATTGAAATTTATATAAAAACAGAGTTATGCCAAAAATGAAAACCAATTCCAGTGCTAAAAAGCGTTTCACGCTTACTGGAACAGGTAAAATCGCGAGGAAGAATGCATACAAAAGTCACATCCTTACAAAGATGTCGACAAAACGTAAGCGCAATTTGGGTCATACCAGCATGGTACATGACGCAGACATGGGCAACGTTAAACGTATGCTCTGCATCGGCAAGTAAATTTATTTTTTAACCAGGTATCCGGTAGTAAGTTTGCTGAGAAACGCAACGCCGCCTACCAAAACACATTAACAACATGCCACGTTCGGTAAACGCAGTAGCTTCGAGAAGAAGAAGAAAAAAGATCCTAAAATTAGCCAGAGGTTACTGGGGATCAAGAAGCAAGGTATACACCATTGCTAAAAACACGGTAGAAAAAGGTTTGCAATATGCTTACCGCGACCGTAAAGTTAAGAAGAGAGCTTTCCGTGCCCTTTGGATTCAGCGTATCAATGCTGGTGCACGTCAGCACGGAATTTCGTATTCACAGTTGATCGGCAAACTCGCCGCTAAAGAAATCGGTTTGAACCGTAAAGTTCTTGCTGATCTTGCCATGAACAACCCTGAGGCGTTCAAAGCGGTCATCAACGCAGTGAAGTAGAAATAATAATCTTATCACACAAAAAAAAGGAAAGCTCACCGCTTTCCTTTTTTTGTTTTAACACGTTGACATACATTGTATTACAAGTGTTCTTTCAGCCTGTCAAATTTTTTTTTTAACTTTTTTTGCTATAGGCCAAACCATTTATACCGGAGCGTGTTATTATCATACTTCATAAAAATAGTTTGTTTGGTTTTAAGGGAATTCGCGAGGAATTCCCTTTCTCATTTAAACACCTTTTGTGTAATTCTAAGTAAGGGTGATATTTGCACCCAGTTCGCTGATAATCTTTGCATCGATCTGATCAAGCTCTGGAAGTTCGCCAAGTAATTCGAGTGCGGTATATTGTAAAATGTAACGCTTGCTTTCGTGATTCTCGGGTCCATTGAAGATGATACCCCGTACAGGTATTTCCTGTTCCTTTAAAAAATGCCAGCTTAGAAGTGTATGGTTAATACTGCCGAGATAGTGTCTGCTTACCAGGATAACCGGAAGGTTGAGATGGCGTATCAGGTCTGTAATTAACAACTTTTCAGCTAATGGAACCATCAGGCCCCCGGCACCTTCCACAACGAGACGGTTCTGGGTTTGGGGCAGGCTAAACCCGTCAAGTTCAATCTCTACACCGTCAATAGCTGCCGATTGATGTGGCGAAAGCGGCGTATTCAGCCGGTAAATCTCCGGGTGAATCTGTGTACGGTTGTTACTGATAAGTGCCCCGACAGACATGCTATCGCTTGCGTCTAGGTCACCGGACTGTACAGGTTTCCAATAGTCTGCCTTGAGTTTTTCGGTAATTACGGCACTTACAACCGTTTTTCCTATCCCGGTACCGATACCGGTTATGAAGTATCCCTGGTGCATCTTTAGTTTTTCTTTAGGCCCTCTCGCAGGTGCTTAACAAGGGCATTAATCTCTTCGTCTGTATTAAATGTATGAAGACAAATGCGCAACCGCTCAGTGCCTGAGGCCACTGTTGGGCTAAGAATGGCCCGCACATCAAAACCGGCCGACTGAAGTCGGGCAGCTGTTGTCTTTGCTTCGAAATTTCCCGGGCAGATCACCGAACGGATCGCTGCATCTGCCGGGGGCGGGGGGGAAATAAAATCCTGCAATAGGTTGTCAAACAGCGCGGTTCTGTTTTTTAGCAATTCGGAGTAATTTCCATGCTCCAGATGTAAATAAGCGGCATGAATGCTTGCTATGGTATGCGGAGCAGCTGCTGTGCTGTAAATGAATGACCGTGCAAAATTGAGCAGGTAGTCTCGTAAAGAACTGTTCCCGCAAATGGCTGCACCATGTGTTCCCAAAGCTTTCCCATAAGTATAAACACAGGCCAGAACCTGCTGCTGAAGACCCAGTTCTGCAACCACGCCCCGGCCGGCACGGCCTTTTATACCGATTGCATGTGCCTCATCAACGATAAGCCCGGCGTTGTACTGCCTGCAAACGGATGCAATTTCCTGCAGGGGAGCAGCATCGCCATCCATTGAGTAAATGCTTTCTACAACAACATAACATTTGCCCACAGCACGTTGAAGCCGCTCAGCCAATGCTTCGGTGTTGTTATGAGCAAACCGCAAACGGTTCGCATGACTCAGGCGAATGCCATCGATGAGGCTGGCATGTATGAGCTCGTCTGTTATCACTGTATCCCCTTTTTGTGGCAGGGAGGACAACAAACCCACATTAGCATCGTATCCTGAATTAAACAGGAGGGCGCTTTCAAAACCATGAAAACCGGCTATGTATGCTTCCGTCGATTCTGTAAAGGGATGGTTTCCGCTAAGCAAACGCGAACCTCCGGAGCCGTTCAGATATGGCTGAAATTCACTCAACAACTCGACGACTTTTTGGGCAATTGCAGTACTGCGCGCGAAACCCAGATAATCATTTGAGCAAAAGTCGTAGGGTAGTTTTGAGGCATTCAACTGCCTTAGCAGCCCTTTTTCACGCCGGTCTGCCAGTTGTGATTCGATGAACCGCTGTATGTTGTTCATGGTGGGTCAAAAATAGAAAAAGCGTTGTGATTAACAACGCTTTTTCTATCTATCGAAACCTATCTACGATCCGGATACGGGTGATGTGATCTCTGATTTCTTGAACTTTCGTTTACCTTTGGCGGCTTCTGCGTGTTTACGCATTTTGTCGCGCTGTTCTGCGCGCAGGCTTTGCAATTTAGTTCTTTGCTCAGTTGTTAATACGGCATCAATCTTACTTTTTGTGTCCTGCATCAATGCCTTGCGTTCTTCTGATTTAGCGTTACGGTCTTCCTGGCTCTGCAGCGTTGTCTGTAAACGTTTCGTGCGATCCAGTTCGATGTTATAAATCTTTTTTTTCTGCTCGGCGCTTAACGACAATTTCTCAGCAAGCGCTGCACTTGATCTTTCTGCCCGCTGTTCTGCGGTCAGTCTTGGTCTGTGCTGTCTGGTTCTGGTGCTGTCCTGAGCGTAGGTTGCGCTGATCGCAGATACCGCGATAAGCGCACTTAATAATAACTTTTTCATTTGTTCAAATTTTGTGTTGCCTGCAGACATCTTTATGTCTGTTTAAACGGATAGAGTACAATGATGAAAAAGGGTTTAAAAATGCACTTGTTAAAACTTGTTAATTTTTGTTGAGCTGTGAAATGGACTTTTGCATCTGAGACATCATGCTTGTTAGCGTCTCGATGGTAGGTTCAGGCGTTGGCTCAGGCAGGGCAGTGGATATATACGCTTTTGCCTTCCAGATCTCGAGAATATCATCGGCAGCAATCTGGTAGGGATCATATAGTTTATTATCTGAAATCAACTTCAGGTCTTTGTTCTCGCGGAAGCGGTTGCCCGCACGTTTGTAGACAACGCCTTCAGTTTTGCTGACCACGACATACGTTTCTCCGGTTTTAACATCATTCCAATTGTCCATATACTCGCCGATAATAATACTGCCTGGCTGCACGGGGAGCATACTGTCGCCCATGATTTCGAATGCGCGAAAAGTTCCCTGCCTGAGCGCAGGTATCGGAAGCTGAAACCGCGGCATCTGGCTGAGATATTCGGGATCTGCATAGCCGTTCAGGTATCCTGCGCTTGCCTTAACAGGTACCAGTTCTATGTTTTCTTTTTCGTCCTGGTCAACAGAGATACTGAGAATACGGAGGTTTGAGCCGGAACTTTTTGGTTTTGGTTTCCATGACTCATTAATTGTTTCATTGATAAATTCATCAATGGTAAGGTCAAAATATTCTGCTATCTTTTTTAGTAATTCGTATTTAGGCTCCGCACGGTCTTCCTCATAGGCGCCGATCAATGAACGTTTAATTTCCATGATATCAGCAAATTGCTGCTGGGTATGGCCTTTTTTCTTCCTGAGGTATTTGAGATTCGCTGCGATGTTGGACATAAAAATAAATTTTTAAAAAATTTTGAAATACTAAAATAATTAGTAATTTTATGCCAATAAAGTTAGTAATATTTCCCGACAATCCAAGAAATAATACTAAATAGATTAGTGGTAACCTTTTTATCAATCGCATCATGAACAATTTTGTATACATCGTAACCGACCGGAACAGGAACAGTCTGCATGTAGGTATGAGTGCTGACCTGATCAAGACTCTTGAGTTTTATAAAAAAATGCCGAATTTATTCTTCGATAGTAACCAACAATTGAGCAGATTGGTGTATTTTGAGGAGTTTAAAACCGAAGAGCAGGCGCTCAGCCGATTTAAACTGATCAGCAGGTTTACAAGATCTCAAAAAGAAAAAATGATCCGGTCCTGCAATCCTGACTGGATTGACCTTACCATAGGTCTCGATTTTGAGCATGTCATGATGCAGAAAAAAATTGACACACAAGTTAAGATGTCCTTCGTGGGCATGTCATAAAAGATACCCTACATTCATCCTTGTTAAAAACGAAGGCTCATGCAGAGATGCATGAGCCTGTTTTGTTTTTATACACAAGAGCTGTTTTCCTACCAGCCGGGTGCGAAAGTAAGTCCAAATACGCCTGGCGTACTTAAATCGGTGCGGGTAAACGGAAACGCATAATAAGGTTCGATCACGAAATAGCCAAACACGTTCACCCGTGCAGAAATACCTGCACTCAGCGCAGGGACGCGTTTTGCCGGAAGGCCGCGCGGTGTCACCGCTGTACCGGGATCGCGCTCGAATGATATTTCGGAATCTTCATCCCAGGCTACACCTGCATCAAAGAAAAAGTTAAGATCGCTGAACAAAAACTTCGATGGAATTGCAGAAAGTTTCTTTGGCCCGGTAAACGGAAGCCGAACTTCGAAATTGAATACCGCAATCTTACTTCCGGATAACTGATTGATGTTAAAGTTTCCTGAATTACCTGAACTGTTCCGGTAAAACGAATTGGCCTCATAACCTCTGATCAGGTATGGATAACCGAGAAAGAGGGGGTAAAGGAAATCTCCTTCGCGGCCAAAGCGTCCGTAGTTGTAACTCCGCACGGCAAGCGTGACAGGCTTGATGCGCCAGTATTTGCGCAAATCAACCGTCAAGCCGGTAAATGAGTAGTCTCCGAAATATTTTTCGCCGCCAATCCGGTACCGGAACCCATCCAGCGGAGCTGTAATCCCGAAGATCGAGTTGTCGCCGACAAATGCAGTGTTTAATTGAAAGATCGTGAAGGCGTTAAATGGCACACCCAGTTCCTGAGCAGCCTGTTCATTCGATACGCGCGCACGGTTGGCGCCAATATAATAACCTGATGGATCATAGTAATTACTGTAGCGGTCTATCCGGTAACTGTAATGGGAAAACGCTCCACCCAGTTCGAAACGGTGAACCTTGTTGAACGGGTATGCACCGAAAACCTGAGCCTGCTCTTCAAATGTCCGGATAATATCTGTACGCAGATTCGTAACCGGGATCTCGCTGCCGTTATTTCCCGGAAGGCGGTCGGCGCCAATACTGCTGAAACCGGAGACATACGGAATGTGTGATAAAGCAATACCCCAGTTGATCCTGCTTTTCTGATTAATGTACCCGACCAGACCGCCGAAATCATAGATCTCACCGTTCACCGACAGGTTGGCTATGATCTGGTTAACGCCTAGGATGTCGCTGAACATCCCGACAATACCACCCTGAACACCAGTTCCAAAACGGCTTGTAGATACACCAACGCCGCTGTTAGCCAGGTAATCAAGTCTGAATTTCGGGCGATACTGCACCAGCTTCATCGAATCCTGGGTTGTGCGTTCAAACCTGTTGAAGTTGCCAAGGTTCGAATTGATGATGTTTACACCGAGATTCTCCATTGGCGGCAGGATCGCTGCGTCGAAGTTCACTTCGTTTGCCTCTACCTTTCTGCCACGAAATGAACTGGCCGGAGCATTGTATAAGGTGTAGCGCTGATAGCGGTAATAACTGTAAACAATATCGTCATTCCGGGACACCGAAATTGCAGGCGAAAACTCGGTGATTCCGCTTATCCCAGTAAAATAGTCTGTAAGTTGTGTGACATCGCCGGCACCAAGATTGTAACGGTACAGGTTTCTGAAACCATCCCTGTTAGACAGGAAGAAGATGCTCTTGCTGTCAGCCGAAAATACAGCATTCAGGTTATTTGCACCTTTAAATACATCAATATTACGGATGCTTTTTTCAGGAATGTTGTATACAACTAAGTTGATCGGATTGACGGCGGCGGTATTTCCACCTTCAATAGCACCGCGGTCTGAAGAAAAGACGATCATGGTTCCGTCGGGCGAGAAACTCGGTGCATAATCAGAAAACACATCATTTGTGATCTGAGTCACGGCTTTTGTATCGAGGTTATAAGAGAAAATATCGCTTTGCCCTTCTTTCATTCCTGAGAAGGCGATGTCTTTTCCGTTAGGTGACCAGGTCAGGTTGCCAAATTGCTCCACCTCACCCATATCTGTTCTGAGTAGGGCCCGGCCATTCGATATGTCAACAACCATGAGCTGATTTTTTCCGCGGCTGAAAACGCTGAATGCAAATTTTTTGCTGTCGGGAGACCAGGTTCCGGCCGATTCAATAAAATTAAAATCATCAATGTGACTGTTGTTCACCTGGCTTGTCAGCTTGCGGATAATTCGTCCCGTTTTAGCATCAGCAAGAAAAAGATCAATACCGAAAAGATCCTTTTCAGAGAGAAACGCCACATACTTGCCATCCGGACTTACCGCCGGTGCCACGTTCATATTTCCTCCATTCCTGTTGTCTATGATCTTTGTGCCAACAAGTCTGATCTGTGAACTGTCGCTTTTAAGCATTGGGCGGTAGTGCTGCTCGATGGCATTTTTCCAAAGCCCGGAAAGCGTTTTATCATCGTATCCGAAAGTATACCTGATGGCGTTCTCATATCCATATTTCGCGGTATTTTTAAACAGCGGCACAATGGTGGTGTCACCGTACTGGGATCCGATATATGTCCAAAACGCCTGGCCATAGCGGTACGGAAAATATTTATTTGATGTGGTCAAATCTTTAAGCGATGGTATGTCACGGTTAAGCATGGCATCGCGCATCCACATCGATGTAAAGGCATCACTTTTTCCGATAGAGAGGTATTCGGCCATCCCTTCAATCATCCAGAGCGGTGTTTCGCCAATGTTCTGAAGGGGAATGGAATCGCGCTCAAGCAAGACGTGATATTGAAAGGCATGCACCAACTCATGACCAAGTACATGCCGCGTCTGGCTGTTCAGCTCCATTACCGGCATAATAACACGGTTCTTCAGCGCTTCCGTAACACCGCCCGTACCTACGCCAATTTCGCCCTGCAATGCGGTTGTCTGCTGGAAATCAGGGTGATTGGAATAAAGGATGATCGGGTTCTTTTTAAAAAATGTATCCCTGAAAACCTCCTGATGCATTTTATACCATGTTTCAGCGTCCTGCGCAAACTTCTGCACCAGCTTCTCATTCTTCAGGTAGTAATAGATCTCAAAATGCGGCGTCTGCAACACTTTGAAATCGGGATTTTTGTACCTAACCTTATTCTGCCCGAAGTACTGCGCCTGGGCTACCGGTGCCGTACAAAACAGCAACAACAAGACTGGAACAATCTTTTTTAAGAGGGTAAGTTTTTTGATCATATTCGGTGTGGTTTGGTATTCGTTGTTATAAATGCTGCCTTACCGGCCGGGTTAAGCAGTGTACAGATTTTTGTTTTACTCGCCATCCTGTTTTCTTTTTTCACGTTCTTCCTGGCGCTGTTTTCTCTTTTGCTCACGTTCCTCACGCTTGGTTGCCGGGGCTGCAGGCAGGGCAGGGTTTACCGGCTGTTCAGGCTTTTTGTCTTCCTGCTTTTGCGTCTCGGGCTGTGGCTGCGTTTGTTCAGCTGGCGCATCTGTGTATGGAATGGAGTCGGTAGACAGTGAATCGGTAAGTAAGGTGTCAGCCGATGTCGTGTCTTCTACAATTCGCGGGCTCGGACACATGTACGTACGCTCTATTTTGCCTTTCGGTTTTGGAAAAGGGCCATAGGTATAACCGCTGTTGGGGTCCTGATAAACTTTCTCCATAAACTTGGCAAAAATAGGGAGGGCGGTACGCGACCCTTCGCCCTGTTCGCCATTTTTGAAGTGTGCAGTGCGCTCATCGCAGCCCACCCATACACCGGTTACCAGGTCTTTCGTTATCCCCATGTACCAGGCATCCACATAATCTGAAGACGTTCCGGTTTTACCGCCAATCTGGTTGTTTTTCTTCCAGAGGTCCCATTCCCAAAGCGCCTGCGATGTGCCGCCCGGTTCTTCCATGCCACCCCTGAACATATATAACATCAGCCAGGAAATTTCGTCAGAAAGCACCTTTTTCGTTTTCGCTTTGAACTCTTCCAGGACGTTGCCCTCGCTGTCAGCAATTTTTTCAACCAGGATTGGATCTGTCCGTTCACCATTGGCCAGAAATGTTCCGTAAGCCCTTACCATTTCAAAAACGGAGACATCATTAGAACCGAGGCTCACAGAAGGTACAGATTCAAGGTGACTGTCTATACCGCAGTCTTTTGCCCATTTCACAACATTATCCCAGCCAACGCGCTCAGTAAGCTGTGCGGTTATGGTATTTACTGATTTCGCCATGGCCCAGCGAAGTGACATCTCCCGGTAGGTGATGTTCCAGTCCGCGTTTTTAGGTTCCCAGGTTTTCTGCTGCCCGTTTTCTACATACGGAATGCTGACAGGTTTATCAGTAAACTTATCGCAGGGACTCATGCCTTCCTCTAATGCAGTCAGATAGGCAAAAGGCTTAAACGTTGAACCGGCCTGGCGTTTGGCCTGATTGACGTGGTCATATTTAAAATATTTGTGATTGATTCCACCTACCCAGACTTTGATTTTTCCCGAAAAGGGATCCAGCGTCATCATGCCGGTGTTCATGATCTTGCCATAGTAACGGATTGAATCCATTGTGGAAAAGAGTGTGTCGCGTTCACCCTTCCAGGAAAATACCCGCATCTTTTTTTTGCGTTCGAAATACGCATCGACAGAATCCGGGTTGTTAGGAAACTTTTTTACTAATTGCGCGTACACCGGCAGATTTTTTTTAGCGCGGGTAGGGTAGTCGACTTTATTGCCTTCGGAGTCATACCAGGGGTCTTCATTTCCCCAGACGCTGTAGAAGCGGCGCTGAAGCGTTTTCATTTGTTCGCCTACGGCCTCTTCTGCATATTTCTGCAGTCGTGAATCGATGGTTGTATAAATTTTGAGCCCATCTTCATAAAGGTCGTAACCATTATCTGTGCACCATTTGTCAAGATAACGGGCTACTGCCGAACGCAGGTAAGAATCACCCTCGCTGCCATCTTCAAGCCTTCCCTCGCGCAGGCTAAGCGGCGTTTTCCTGTATGCAGCAGCCTGTTCAGGGGTCACATAGTTATACTTCTCCATCTGGCTGATGGCCACATTGCGTCGTTCAAGCGCTTTTTCAGGGTTCTTAAGCGGATTGTAGAGGCTGGTTCCTTTGAGCATGCCTACAATCAGCGCCGCTTCGGGCACGTTAAGCGCTTTGGTATCTTTATCGAAATAAACACGACCCGCGGTTTTTATACCATAGGCGTTGTTGCCGAAAGAAACCGTATTCAGATACATGGTGATGATCTCGTTTTTGCTGTAGTTTGACTCAAGCTTTATTGCGGTCATCCATTCCTTCAGCTTAAAAATTACCGTACGTACCACCGGAATATATTTCACAACGCCCTGAGATTTATTATACCTGGTACGGTAAAGATTCTTTGCCAGCTGTTGCGTAATCGTACTTGCCCCGCGCCGGTCGCCGGTAGCGGTCGATATGCCGCTGCTTAAAACGGAACGAAAGTCTACACCCCAGTGCTTGTAAAAACGAACGTCTTCTGTGGCAACCAGGGCGTTGATCACGGCAGGCGAAATCTGATCGTAATCGACGGGTGTACGGTTCTCTTTGAAGTAACGTCCGATCAGCTTTCCGTCGGAAGTATATAATTCTGAAGAAACACGCAAACTAGGAAGCTTGATATCTTGTTTACGGGGTGAATATCCGAAGAGCCATAAAAAGTTGATCTGAAGCGCGCAGAAGAATAAAATGATAAAGTAAACGGTGATCGTGAAGTAGCGTAAAAATTTATTTCGGATTTCCCTGAACATGCCGTAAATATGATAAAAAAGATAAATGGTTCTTTGTTAAAATGTGTTAAAACCAATATGCAAATTAACAGATTTAATTTACTTAATTTTTAGCGTATCTCTAAATTTTAGCCTTTTCAAACCAGGTTGTCATAAACCTCAAATAACCCGTACATGAAAGATATCTTCCGCGAATACGAAGTCAAAAACCACAAGAACGCCAATCCGGCTAAATTTGATACAGATGCACCCGAGGGGTATGATAAAAAAACGGCGGCGATGCTGCTCACAGAAAGCAAGCTGCGCATGGCAGACTATCAGGAGCGGCTGTATGCGGGTCGTGAACGCGCGTTGCTGATTATCTTTCAGGCTATGGATGCAGCGGGCAAAGACAGCGCTGTTAAACATGTTATGTCAGGGCTGAACCCGCAGGGCACCATGGTGCGAAGTTTCAAACAACCCAGCGCTGTCGAATATGGTCATGATTTTTTATGGCGTCATGTGCTTGCATTACCTGAACGGGGGCAAATCGGCATTCATAACCGTTCGCATTATGAAAGTGTGCTCGTTTGTAAGGTGCATCCTGAATACATTCTCAGAGAAAATATTCCGGGTATCAGGAATGTGAAAGACATTGATAAAAATTTTTGGAAACGACGGTATGCGCAGATCAGAAACTTTGAGCAGCATCTTCATGATAACGGTACAACGGTTTTGAAATTTTTTCTCAATGTGTCGAGGGAGGTGCAGAAGGAGCGGTTCCTGGAGCGTATCGACGATCCTGCAAAGAACTGGAAGTTCGCCGCCGGAGATATTGAAGAGCGCAGGCATTGGAATAATTACATGGAAGCCTACAAGGAAGCGATGGCAGAAACATCGACGTCCGATTGCCCCTGGTACATGATTCCTGCAGACAAAAAGTGGTTTGCCCGGCTGGCCATAAGCACGGTCCTGGAAGAGACATTAAAGAAGATAAATCCGCAGTTCCCTGTATTGCCCGAAGAGGCGGCGGCAGGCTTACAACTTGCGCGCAAAAAGCTTGAAGCCGAAAAATAACTATTGGTATGACATACGCAGGTGATCGAGATTTGCAGGGCTGTCTTTTTTTCTCGTGCGCTCAATTTCATAAATGCACCGGCCAAGGTTTTTCATAAAGGGATAACACACCGTTTCGTATTCGTATCGGTTATCGTTATAAATGCCGTCTTCATTTGATTGAACAACAGCCGTGAGCAGAAATTCGACTTTATTTTTAAAATCTACAATGTATGCGTTATCTATGATGTAACCGTATGAGTCGCCATATTTATTAAATATCCTGACGTCAGGATTAGGCACAGTGGTCTTATCCCTGCCATAAAAAAGCATTTTTGCATAATTTGGCCAGAACTCTTTCTCATTATAAGCCGGAAAGTTACTTTCAGCAGGCAGTTTGCTCATATAGGTATAGATCAGCTTGTAATCGTCTTTGGTAAGCTGAAAGCGTTCCGTTTCGGGAAAAACTTCAGGAAACATCAGACGTTTCATCAGCGACTGCTGATCAGCTATGGAGAATGCGTTTTTGTTTTCAAGGCTGAAGGGCTTGTTTACCAGGCGGTCTGCACTGTCCAGATAGCCTTTGCCCATGGTTGTATGTGTCAGATTAAGCGGATAATCTTTCGGATCGTATTGTTCATCCTGCCGGTAGACCAGCTTGCTTCCATTATAGAATCTGACAGGATTGGTATGTCTGGCAGGTTCACCGGCATCGCCGATGGCCAGACGATTCAGGATCCGCGAATGCAGCAACCCGTAATGTTTCAGTTTTTGGTTAATCTCAGCCCGGCCTATAAATTCATACAGCCGGTTAAAGGCATCATTATCACTGGTTAGCAGGATCTTCTTGATGTAGTGTTCAACCGAAGGCAGCCCGTTCGCAGCACTGGCATCGACCAGTACAGAAGTCTGACCTGCAGATGAACTATCAGTCAGCATCGTACTTTTAGATGTCAAACCGGTTTTCTTCAGCGAATTCACCTTTTCCAGGGCAAATATGCAGGCCGCAAGTTTCACCGTGCTGGCCGGATAAAAATAATGCAGCGGGTCAAGATTGTATGCGT
Source organism: Pedobacter sp. SYP-B3415 (assembly GCF_004138205.1). Lineage (GTDB taxonomy): Bacteria > Bacteroidota > Bacteroidia > Sphingobacteriales > Sphingobacteriaceae > Pedobacter. The sequence goes on along the minus strand of NZ_RXNQ01000031.1, from coordinate 87,221 downwards.
ATGAGCTGAAGCTGGGCCGGTTTTGCGCATCACGATCAATCCGGGTATAAAGCACCTGCACCTCATTGTTAGCGGGGTGGTTCAATATACCTCCAAACAGCTCAGGCTTTGATTCGAATAATTTTTTAAGAAATGTGGTATCAGTTTCCTGACCCATGGCGGCGGTATGGAGCATGGCGAACAAGATAAAAATGTATTTTTTCATGCGAAGGAGTTTAAGCTATGGCAGCTAACGTATGCTAAATTAGGCTTTTCGCAGACAGCTGGACCTGCGGTGGAAAAAAATGGGTAAAAATGTCTACCTTCGCGGCATCAAAAGGTTCTTCACCGGTACAGCCGGGCTGAAGATTAAAAGGGAATACGGTGAAAATCCGTAACTGTCGCGCAGCTGTAAACTCTGTTAACGGTTTCCAATCGAATGCCACTTCCTGTTACGGGAGGGAAGGCGGACCAACCGGGAGTAAGTCAGAAGACCTGCCTTTGATACATAATTTCATGGCTTTCGCGGACTGAAGCCGGAAAACTGTACGCAGCACGTGTATGCTGCTGTCTTTCGCTTTACCGCCTTTGCCGTATTTATTTGTATGCAATGACCGATCGCAAACCCGTTTTTAGCAAGATCCTGCTTTTTAGCATGTCTTTCGCCACATTGATGGCGGGCCGATCTTTTGCGCAATCAGATTCTGTCCAGCGGTTCAGACAACTCGAAGAAGTACAGATCCGCGAGCGGCTTGTTCCTGAGCTCCGGCGCTCCGTTGTTCCCGTACAGGTCCTGTCAGGCTTGCAGCTTAGCCGTATGCACAGCCTGTCGGTTGCAGATGCGGTCCGGTTTTTTTCAGGGGTGCAACTTAAAGATTACGGCGGTATCGGCGGCCTTAAAACGGTTAATGTGCGCAGCATGGGAACAAATCACGTCGGTGTGTTCTATGATGGCGTGCAACTGGGAAACATGCAGAACGGACAGGTCGATCTCGGGCGTTTCTCTCTTGATAACATGGAATTGATCTCGTTGTATAACGGACAGAAACCGGGTTTGCTTTTGCCGGCAAGGGCCTATGCCAGCGCATCAGCCATTTATATGGAAAGCCGCAGGCCTGTGTTCGAAGGCCGGCTGGCCCGGCGCTATCGCGTTGCACTCAAAGGCGGATCATATGGATTCGTCAATCCATCGCTAAGCATCGAACAAAAGTTGGGAAGACGGATTTCAGCCAGGATCAATAGCGAATTCTTAAACGCCAACGGACGCTATGGTTTCAGAAGCCGGATCGGAACAACAGATACATCCGCCGTCAGGCAAAACACTGATATCTGGTCGGTAAGAAACGAAGCTGATATTTTTGGTCCCAACGACTCTCTGGCGGCGTGGCATTTGAAGTTTTATCAGTACAGCTCGGAGCGAGGGCTGCCCCGGGCAATCGTATCCAACCGTTTTGAAGCGCGACAGCGGCAGTGGGACGACAATCTGTTTGTACAGGGAAAATACAGGCGGCAAATCGGCCGACGGTTTGCATGGTCATTCTCCGGAAAATACAGCCATGACCGGCTCAGATATCTTGATCCGGAGATTACCACGGATGCAGGTTTTTTAAACAACCTGTTTCGTTCAGACGAATTATATGCCTCGTTATCATCTCAATATGAAATTACCGGATTTTGGGAGATAGGTCTGTCAGGCGACTACCAGCTTAACGATATGCGTGCGAATTTGTACCGCTTTCCCTATCCTTCCCGGCAAACGTTATTAGCAGCAGCCGTTAGCAGGTTACAACTTAAAAATTTCCTGGTTGAGGCGAATCTGCTGTCGACCGTAGTTGATGAAGATGTACAGTATTACCTGCAGGCAAACGATTTCAGGAAATTAACGCCATCTGTTTCTTTTAACTGGCAAGCGGTCAGCGAAGTTCCCATACACCTTCGAGGTTTCTATAAGGAGATTTTTCGAATGCCCAGTTTCAACGATCTGTATTATACTTTCTCAGGTAATTCGTTCCTGCGACCCGAGTATGCAAAGCAAATAAATTTGGGCCTTACCTCTGCCAATAACCTGGGCAGCGGAGTACTTCGCACACTCGACGCACAGGCGGATGTTTATTACAATAAGGTAACTGATAAAATTGTGGCCGTGCCCGGGCAGAACCTGTTTCGCTGGGCCATGATCAATTTGGACGAGGTTGAAATCAGAGGTCTGGATGCTACCTTACGTATGGCCGGCCAGGCAGGCAGCAAACTGGATTTTACATTACTGTTTGGTTACACCTTTCAAAAGGCGATCGAAACGACCCCTGGTGCGGCCCCTGGACAGCAGATCCTATACATTCCAAAGCACAGCGGAACCTTCACCGCCAGTGCAGATTATGGTGCAGCAGGCTTGAGCTACAGTTTCGTCTATACGGGCGAGCGCTATGCCCAGAAAGCCAATATCCGTTCCAACTACCTGCAACCATGGTATACGCACGATCTGTCGCTCCATTACCGGGCGCAATCTGGCAGAAGGCTGTTGTCCGTAAATCTGGAAGTAAATAACATGTTGAATCAGCAATATGACGTGGTTAAAAATTTTCCTATGCCCGGCCGCAACTACCGGCTGGGCCTTTCCTGGCAGTTTGATCATGCAAAACGAGAAACGCATGGCTTGTAGAAAAATGTGTTGCTTCATTATGGCCATGCTCGTACTTAGCGGCTGCCGGAAGGACCTGGGGCCCGAACCGGAAGAAGGGCAGCCCGTACCCGCCGAAACGCTTAACCGCGTATCGGGTTTCTTTTTGCTCAATGAGGGAAATATGAACATGAACAAGGCTGCCCTCGATTATTTCGACTACGGCACCGGGACCTATCATAGCGACGTTTTTAGCAAGGGCAACCCCGGAAGCAGCGGATTAGGTGATGTTGGCAATGATGTGGCCGTTTATGGCAGCAAGGTTTATGTGGTAGTCAATGTTTCAAATAAGATCGAGGTGCTTGATGCCCGAACGTATAAAAGGCTGAGACAGATCAATCTGGATAATTGCAGGTACATCACATTCTCCGGCGGAAAGGCATATGTAACCGCCTATCTGGGGGTCGTCGGAGATCCGGATGCACCCCAGGGCAGTGTAAGTGAAATTGATACGGCTTCGCTGAGCATTACACGCAGGGTGACGGTTGGCCGACAGCCGGAAGAACTGGCGGTTGTGGGCGGCCGGTTGTTTGTTGCAAACTCCGGAGGATACAGCGCGCCAAATTATGAACGCACACTTTCAGTTATTGATCTCGGCACTTTTCGCGAAACAAAGCGGATTGATGTAGGTATCAACCTGCACCGGGTGCGCGCTGATGCATATGGTGATCTTTACGTGAGTTCGCGCGGCGATTATTATGACATTCCCCCAAAACTTTATGTCATTGATACCGGTGCCGACCGGGTCAAAACTAGCTTTGATCTGGCTATAAGTGATCTGGATATCAGTGCCGATACGGCTTACATATGCGGCACCGCCTTTAATTATCAGACAGGCAAAAACGTGATCAGTTATACCATGCTCGATCTGCGTACAGAAAGACCGCTTCAACGCTCCTTTATAACCGACGGGATGGACCAGCCGGGCAGAATCACCATGCCATATGGCATAGCTGTTAATCCGGAAAACAAAGATATCCTACTTACCGACGCAAAAGATTATGTTTCGCCAGGAACCCTGCACTGCTTTGGCAGCAACGGAAAACTTAAATGGTCGGTTACCACCGGCGACATCCCGGCACACATTGCATTTCTCAAAAAAACACAATAGAACATGAATAAAAACTACAAAAAACTGATGCAGCTGGCTGCTGGCCTCGCCTTACCATTCGTTATGGCCTCATGCAGCAAAACCGGAGAAGACGAGATACTGGAAAAGATCAAACCGGAGCCGGTAGTCGACAAAACGGTCGGAATTTATGTGCTGAATGAGGGCGCCTGGCCGGCAAATAACAGCTCCATAAGTTATCACGATATTGCCGGCAACCGGACAGAGGCCGATATATTTCAGAAAGTAAATGGTCGGGCACTGGGTCAGAGCGCCAATGATCTGAAGCGTTACGGGAGCAAAATGTATTGTGTAGTATCCGGATCGCTTACTACCGCTGAGTCGTTCGTAGTGGTCATGGATGTGAATACAGGCAAACTAATTAAGGAGATTTCTTTTAATCAAAATGGTAAGGGGGTCATGCCACGTTCGGTCGCTTTCAGCGGTAGCAAGGCTTACGTTTCTGCCTATGATGGAAGCATCAGCCAGATAGACACAGCAAGCCTGCTGGTTGATAAGAAAGTTGCTGCCGGCTCAGCACTTGAAGGCATTGCCATTGCGAATGGGAAACTATACGTTATTAACACGGCAAATGACTATACTGTACCCGGTTCAGGCAAAAATAATTCGGTATCGGTTCTTCGTTTAGCTGACCTGAGCAAACTGAAAGACGTCGAGGTTGGGTTGAATCCAACAACAATTGCTGCCGGCCCTGACGGAACGCTGCTTGTGGGATATGCCGCCGATTACTCAGCTGCTGGTGGCGGGGTTGTAAAACTGAGCACGGTGACTGACCAGGTGATGTCGAGTGCGAACACTGAAATTAATAGCATGGTTTTTTCTGATAATACCGCGCTGGCAGTTGGCGGTCTTTACCGTGATGGCAAGCCTTTCATTGGCTCCCTGGATCCCATGACACTTGTGAAAAAGAATGACTTCATTCAGGATCAGGTCACGTTTACGAGCCCCTACGCACTGACGGTTAATCCGTTTGATAAAGCGGTTTTGCTCACTGACTCAAAATTCAGCGCCCCATCCGGCGAAGCCATATATTTCTCAGCCGCCGGAAAAAAAATATTCAGCTTTGCTACAGGAACAACTCCACAACGTGCTGTATTCGTGTATAGTTATAAGTAATCTTACCTATGAACAAGAACATTAATCCACATTACCTCATTCTATTGCTTGCAGGCTTTTTCGCCCTCGGCGGATGTAAAAAAACAGAATCAACGCCGGCAGACGAAGACCAGGGCGTTTTCGTACCGCGAGACCCGAAGCCAGGCAGTAATGCTTACGCTACACAGCTGCTGGCCTACAATCCGGCACCCGGGCAATTTATTAACAAAGCGCCAGGTAACCTGGAAAGCGCCAACGGAATTCTCGGCAAAAAAGGCCTGGTTTCACTTGGCGCCTGGGGCGGAAGCATTGAACTGGCTTTCGACCACACGGTTGCAAATATTGCCGGGAAAGATGACATCGTGATTTATAACAATGCCTTTGCAAACTTTGCAGAGCCTGGTGTCGTGTATGTCATGCAGGATATAAACGGCAATGGCAAGGCTGATGATACCTGGTACGAGCTGAAAGGAAGCGAATACGGCAAAGCCGGTTATGTGCGGGACTATGAGGTAACATATACGCGTCCCAATCCGGCAACAGGCGATGTTCCATGGACTGACAATAAGGGTAACTCTGGCGTCGTGAAGACAAACACCTTTCACAAACAAGCCTATTACCCGGAGTGGATTACTTCCAATACTTACACCATTAAAGGCGTGGTGCTTCCCTCTTCAAATATTGACATGTCGAACCCTGCTTCGGTGAAAAGTCTGGCATTCCCATTTGGTTATGCAGATAATTCTGCACTTGAAGACCGCTTAGACCTTGACAATGCAATCGACGCAAAAGGCAACAAAGTTGTGCTAACCGGCATCGACTTTATAAAAATTCAGACCGGTATTCAGGCCAATATGGGCTGGCTCGGTGAACTCTCCACCGAAATTTCCGGCGTTGCCGACCTGAAACTGTTAAATCCTTAACTTCTTTTCATATACATGTTTTTAAAAAAAATGAGCCGTTCTGGCGCCGCGATCGCAGCAGCGGTCATCCTGTTTACATCCTGTCAGAAAGAAACTGCTGTTCCTGACCCTATTGATCCGGTTGTGGGAAAATATGAAGATGGTTTTTTTCTGATTCATGAGGGCTGGTTTGGCCGTGGGAGCGGAGAAGCAAGTTTTTTCCGGTATAGTACCGAACAGCTGTCAGATAGTGTTTTCCTGAAAGAAAACAAGGGTAAAGAGGCTGGTACGGCTTCATCAACGCTTCAGTATGCGGCAAAACTCAACGACAAGATTTATCTGGTTAACAAAGCCGGCGGACCTGTGATTGCTGTCGATGCCAAAACCTTTAAAGAAACCGGACGGATGAGCGGTACGGGGAATGACTTCCGGGCAATCGCCGGCCTCGACGACCAGACGGCCTTGTTGAGCAGCTCTAACGGCATCTTCCTGCTCGACCTGCGCAGCATGAAGGCTAATACAAAACTCGCGGCTGCATCCGGACAGGTAGGCGATCTGCTGAATGCAGGTACGCATATCTTTGCCTTATCGCAATCGGAGGGGGCCGTTATTTACAAACGGTCTGACTTGTCGGTAGCAAAAAAAATCAAAGGCGTTACTCAAGGCTTTGCCCAGACACCAGACAAGCAGGTCTGGTATACAAAAGGTAAATTTCTTTACAACATCGATCCCGGAACGCTGGTAGCCGATAGCGTAGAGCTACCCTGGACAACCTCATCTACATGGTTTGCATGGTACCCATCGCCGATCATCGCTTCTACAAGAGAGAATACGGTGTACCTGGTGCGCTCCGCAAGTTTTGGCGGAGGAAAGGAGCTGTACCGGTACGTGTCCGGGAAAAAGGAAAGCCTGGCACTGCCGTTCATCATCATGCCTGACAAGCAGTCTTTCTACAAAAAGAACCTCGGTTTTGACGGAAAACGGAATGAACTGGTTACAACCAGTGTGCAAGATGGATTTGGGAGTAACTACACCGTGAACACGCTTTATTTTCACGATGCGCAAACCGGCGCGCTGAAAAAACGCATGCCGTTTAACAAGGTGATGAACGGAACTATCGATGAAAGTTACTACTTTACCTCGATGTTTTTGTTCCCCGACTAAGGGGGCGCAGCCCGCTTTTTTTATTCCCGGAATGTCTTAACTTTGTTTTTTTAATTAAATAACATGTCGAAAGTGCAATTTAACCCGCGTACCGTCATCCTGGTGTGTATCATTTTGCTGATCACGCTTTTCCGGTTGCTCGTTACCTTTAATACAGACGTATTGGCATTTGCCAATTTCAGCTCAATAGGCGCGGTTGCGCTTTTTGGTGGTGCTTATTTCAAGAGCTGGGGCAAGGCTTTTGCATTTCCCTTACTGAGTTTGTTCCTGAGCGATTTTGTTCTGGCAAATACCATTTACAAAGCCTACAGCAATGGATTCTCTTACGATGGCTGGCATTGGACCTATCTTGCCTTTGCGCTTATGGTGCTTGCTGGTCGCCTGATCATCAGGAGACCAAAAGTGCTGAATATATTTGCCGCCGCCATGGTGACCGTAGTTATTCACTGGATCGTAACAGATTTCGGCGTATGGTTTCAAAATCCATCATATACGCAGGATGCTGCCGGATTCTGGCTTTGCCTGGAACGGGCCATTCCATTCGAGCGGAACTTCCTCGCGGGAACACTGATCTACGGTAGTTTGATGTTTGGTGCATTTGAGTTTATCAAAGCAAAATACCCGGCCTTGAAAAGACCCGGACTTTTAGCCGCTTAAAATACAGCCCTTCCGCCAGGAAGGGTTTTTTTTGCCCTATACATTGTCGAATGATGAAAAAGTTGGTAGTTCTTACCGGTGCGGGTATCAGCGCCGAAAGCGGATTGAAGACCTTTCGGGACAGCGATGGCCTCTGGGAAGGTCACCGTGTGGAAGAAGTGGCTACGCCCGAAGCGTGGCTGCGGGACCCGGAAAAAGTTCAGCGCTTTTATAATGAGCGTCGGGAACAGGTGCTGAAAGCCGAACCAAATGATGCACACCGGTTGCTCGCGGCGCTTCAGGAATACTTTGAGGTTACGATCATTACACAAAATGTAGACGACCTGCATGAGCGCGCAGGCAGCCTGAATGTTTTGCATCTGCACGGACTGATCACGCAGGCGCGCAGTACCCGAAATCCTGAACTTATTTACCAGGCAGGCGCCGACGGTATCAGGATGGGCGATGTTTGCGAACTTGGCAGCCAGCTTCGTCCGCATATTGTCTGGTTCGGCGAACAGGTCCCTATGATTATTCCTGCCGCCGAACTGTGTTCCTCGGCTGAAATATTTGCGGTAATCGGCACCTCGCTGGCGGTCTATCCGGCAGCGGGTCTTATCGATTATGTGCCTGAACATGTAAAAAAATACATCATTGATCCGCATATACCCGCCACCCACGGCATCGCCAATACCAGACCGATAGCCGATAAGGCTGTGACCGGCGTGCGGGTTCTTTATGATGCACTGTTGAGGGAACATGGTAAGAACTAAAGCCGTATTTAACTGGAGCGGCGGTAAAGACAGTGCTTTGGCACTAAACCGGGTTCTTGAAGCCGGTGATATCGAAGTTGTTTATTTGCTTACCACGGTCAATGCCGATCATGGTCGTGTATCCATGCATGGTGTCCGCGAAGAGATGCTTGATCTTCAGGCTGCCGCAACAGGCATCCCCCTTTACAAGATTTATGTGCCCGAAAACCAGACGATGTCTGCCTATGCTGAAAGCATGCGCGGGCACTGGGCTGTTCTGAAAAACCAGGGTATTTACCATTCCGTTTTTGGCGACATCCACCTGCAGGATCTGCGCGACTATCGCGAAAAGCAGCTTGCGGCGTACGGGGTAACCTGCAGTTTTCCGATCTGGGCAGAAGATACCAAAGTCCTCCTCGATGAATTCCGGAGAAAGAACTTTGGCGCACTGCTGTGTTGCGTACTTGAAAACCAGCGGCCCGCTCTTGGCCGTGAAGTAGGGCCTGAACTAATTAAGTTACTTTTGCCGGGTACTGATCCCTGCGGGGAAAATGGTGAATACCATAGCTTCGTCTATCGGGCGCCCTTTTTTTTAGATAAAATTACCTTTAAACGCGGCGATGTAGTTTTCCGTTCGTTCGGGTTCAAAACTTCCTCAGATATAAACGAAACACATGGTTATTGGTACCTTGACCTCTTGCCCATGTCTACTACCGAAGACGCTGAAGTTCCTGTCTGAGTTTGCGCATCATCTCGGTTCGGGAGAGGCCGCGGCCTCGACAGATATCCTCCTGCGAACGACCGTTAATCATCAGTTCGCGAAGCACAGACGGACCAACAGGCGCCGGCGGCGTACTTTTAACAGCTGCATTACTTGTTCGCAGGTAGCTGTTGGCATAAGCATACAACCGGGCGAAACACGGCTGCTGCCCGTCAGCTGATTTCACGTTCAATGCAAGACTAACCAGCGAGGAGGAAAGGTTTTCGTTCGTGGTCCGGTTCATCAAAATGGAAAAAAGGAGACATGCGTCTGATCGAAGGGAAACCGGCATTTTGCTCTGTGTTTCAGATCGTTCAGGTTTTAAAACATGTAAATTATATATTTTGTAAGCCGGCATTTTGGGTACGTATAGGGCATCAACAAAATGCCGCCTGCCTTAGTTTGACGTATTCCTTTTAGCTATTCGAATTTTAAAATTCTGTTAAACTATTTTCTTAGCCGCAGGGCCGCCCGAAACTTTATGATCTGGTTTTGGCATCATTTTTTCTTAGCTTCCTGTAACATCCCAATATTTACGAACACAATTATAGAAGCCATGAAAAAGATACTCGGAATTTTAGCACTGTCTGCAAGCATAGTTGCCTGCGGCCCAAGTGCAAAGGAGAAAGAACAAATGAGAATTGCAGCTGAAAAGCGTGTGACCGACAGTTTAAGACTGGACAGCTTTAAAAAAGTTGAGCTGGCCAGGCAGGAAAAGATAGAGCAGGAGCGGGTAGCTGCCGCCGCCGCCGCTGCTGCCGTTGCAGCTGAGCGCCGGTCATATGCCCGCCGTTCGTCGTCATCTTCTTCAGGAGGCTCAGGAACTTCAAGCAGCTCCTATGGTGGTACACAGGCAACAGCTAAAAAGAAAGGCTGGAGTGATGCCGCTAAGGGCACTCTGATCGGGGCAGGCGCAGGTGCTGTTGGTGGTGCGCTGATCGATAAGAAAAAAGGCCGCGGCGCAGTGATCGGCGGTTTGATCGGTGCGGGTACCGGATATGTGATTGGTCGCGGCGAGGACCGTAAAAGCGGCCGCGTACAGCCAAGAAATTAATTTTTAGTTTTTTTATACATTAAAAAGCCGGATGACCTCCGGCTTTTTTCATTTGTTCTGGATAGCGCCGGCAAAAACCGCTATATTGTTATAGATAAATTGAACCAATGAAAAGAAGAAAATTTGTACAAACCGCGGCACTTGCTGCCGGCGGTGCAGTACTTGCCCCCTCAGATTTGATTGCAAATATGAATAACTCCAAACAGCAAAATTTACTTCATTACGTACTCTTTTGGCTAAAGGACGGCCTTAGTACAGCAGAAATTGAGTCTTTCAAAGGTTTTTTTGAGATGCTAAAAAAGATTGAGACGGTTAAATCGCTTCAGTACGGAAGGGCTGCAAATACACCGAATCGCCCGGTAACTGATAACTCATTCAGCTATTCCATGACTGCGATCTTTGATTCTGTTGAAACACATAATCAATACCAGGACGACAAGCGTCATCATGCTGCTATAGAAAAATATAGCCACCTGTGGACAAAGGTGGTGGTGCATGATACATTGCTTGGATAGGTCTATAGCCGATAACCGCTGGTTAACAGGCTAAAAAGGTGGCTCATCATCAAAATCGTCCATTCTTGATGGTTTGATGATCACGTTACTCGGTTTGTCGAAGTCTTGCGACGGGTACATCCCTGAGGCGGGGCTGTCGTTTCCAAAACCTCCGCCTGGCGGCATAAAATCTTCTTCGAGATCGCCGAATTTTACAAACTTGCCTATAAAGCGTAACGGAACAATTCCTGTTTCACCATTACGGTGTTTGGCGATGATAACTTCGCCGACACCGATCTGCGAACGGCCCTGCTCATCTTCAGTTATTCCGTAATATTCCGGCCTGTAAAGAAATAACACCATATCAGCATCCTGCTCAATTGAGCCGGATTCCCGGAGATCGGATAGCTGCGGCCGTTTTCCGTTTACGCCCGGCCTGCTTTCAACGGCACGGCTAAGCTGCGAGAGCGCAAGCACGGGAATATCAATTTCTTTCGCTACTGACTTAAGGGCACGCGATATACTGCCGATTTCCTGCTCACGGTTTCCGCCGCCTTTTCCTTCACCTTTACCGTGCATCAGCTGCAAATAATCGACGATGACCATCTGGATATCGTATTGAGATTTCAGCCTGCGGCATTTTGCGCGGAATTCAAATATATTCAGGGCGGGCGTGTCATCAATCAGCAGCGGTGCTTCGGTCAGGTTACCGATCTTGCTGTGCAGCTGCTGCCATTCCCATTCCTGGAGATTACCCTTTCTGATTTTCTCCTGCTCAATTTCGGCTTCGCCGGATATCAGACGGTTTACAAGCTGTACAGATGACATCTCCAGCGAGAAGACTACGACGGCTTTCTTGAAATCGACAGCCGCGTTTCTCGCACAACTTAGTACAAATGCCGTTTTTCCCATCGCCGGTCGTGCCGCAATGATGACAAGGTCAGACTTCTGCCAGCCCCCAGTAATACGGTCCAGCGCGGTGAAACCTGAAGGAACGCCAGTCAAACCATCCGTTTTACTTCGTAATTCTTCAAGGGTAGCGAGCGATTGCCTGATAATTTCATCCATTTTCTGGGTGTCGCGACGCAGGTTGTTCTGGGCAATATCAAAGAGATTCTTTTCGGCGTGATCCAGAAGGTCAAAGATATCGGTGGTGTCTTCGTAAGCGTTATTGATGATCTCTGTTGAGATCCTGATCAGCTCGCGCTGAATGTACTTTTGTGAGATGATCCGGGCGTGAAACTCAATATTTGCCGCTGAAGCAACCCGGTTTGTCAGGCTCGTGATATAAAAAGCACCGCCAACCATTTCGAGGTGACCGAGCTGACGCAGCTCTGATGTAACCGTTAAAATATCTACAGGCTTTGATTTTTGAAAAAGCAGGTGGATGGCTTCAAAAATTTTCTGATGCGCTTCCTGGTAAAAAAGCTCTGGTTTGAGAATGTCGATGACCGAAGAAAGCGCGTCTTTCTCGAGCATGAGTGCACCCAATACGGCCTCTTCCAGATCTACGGCCTGTGGCGGAATTTTGCCCATGCCGCTGATCGTGTTGCTCAGTCTGTTTTTTCTGGAAGTCGTGTTGTTCGGTTTAGTTTGTCCCGGCTCGTAATCGCTGCTCATGCCACAAAAATACGCAATAAATGCCCGGTTTTCTCCCGGCAATTATAAACATCTTTTCCGCCGGCAGGCGATAACATGTTGGTCGACCCGGCTTTTTAACATTTATTTGTTGATAATCAGTGCACTGCCGATGCATGCCTTCGCCTTAGCGGAATCGGATTAATTGATGTACTTTTGCAGCAAATACAATCAGCATGGACAACAACAGGAGATCGCCGCGGCCAAAACAGAACAACACCTTTATTTTTGGGATCCGGGCGGTTATCGAAGCCATCCGCGCCGGACAGGATATTGAGACCATATTTGTTCAGCGGGGCATATCCGGGAACCTGATGACCGAGCTGAAAGCCGTGCTGGCAGATCATATTATACCCATGCAGACGGTTCCTGTCGAAAAGCTTAATCGGATGACGCAAAAAAATCACCAGGGTGTTATTGCGGTAAGCTCGCCGATTACCTATCAGCAGATCGAAGATGTCATTCCGGCCATATATGAGCGCGGTGAGACACCGCTGGTCTTGTTACTTGATGGGCTTACCGATGTCAGAAATATGGGTGCCATTGTGCGCACTGCTGCCTGTGCAGGTGTTCATGCAATCGTTGTTCCGCTAAAAAATTCGGCGCAGATCAATGCAGATGCGATCAAAACCTCGGCCGGCGCATTGTTTAACATTCCCGTGTGCCGCCATGCGAGTCTTTACAAAACTGCACAGTTTTTACAGGAAAGCGGTCTGCAGCTTGTTGCCTGCACCGAAAAGACCGACGATCTGATCTATGCGCCCGATTATACCGTGCCAACAGCAATCATTATGGGCGCTGAAGATGTTGGCATTTCCAATGAACTGTTACGCCTGTCAGACCACCTGGCTAAGATTCCCATGGCAGGAAACATCGAATCGCTGAACGTTTCGGTTTCTGCCGGGGTTATTTTGTATGAGGCAGTCAGACAAAGAGGTTCAGGTCTCTGAAATCAGAAAGCCGAACCATTGCCTGCGGACCATTGACCTATGAGCTGGGCTAGATAAACTTCGTGCCGAATCTCGACTTGACGTCGTTTACAATCTGCTTTACGCTCTGTTCCTGATCTCTGGGACAGATTAACAGTGTGTTGTTTGACTCGACCACGATATAATCATGCATGCCCTGCAAGATTACCAGTTTGTCTTTTGGCACGTTGACCATACAATTCGAAGAGTCGAACATCATGACATGTTCTGAGGGAATGACCGCATTTCCAACATAGTCTTTATCGGCCATGTCATAGATCGAGGCCCAGGTACCCAGGTCATTCCATCCAAACTCGGCCGGTAAAACGTATACGTTTTCCGCTTTTTCCATTACACCAAAATCGATCGAGATATTGGTGCACTGCTGGTAGGCATTCCCGATAAATCCGGCCTCATCAGCCGTATTATAGGCCGGTTTACCTGAAGCAAAGATTTCATACATGTCGGGAAGGTGTTGCTCAAACGCGTTCAGAATGGTCTGGGCAGACCAGATAAAGATACCCGCGTTCCAAAGGAAATCTCCGCTTTGAATAAATGAGCGCGCCAGCTCCAGGTTCGGTTTCTCCGTAAATGTCTTTACCTTGTGGATCTCGGCATCAGATGCCAAAGTATGTTCGTTGTATTGAATATAGCCATAGCCTGTATCAGGGCGGCTTGGTTTGATGCCGAGGGTAATCAGGCAATTGTTTTCTGATGCGGCTTTAAGCGACTGCTCAATAGCGGCAATAAAACCTGCCGGATCTGCGATGGTATGGTCTGACGGTGCTACGACAACAGCAGCATCCGGGTTAATCTCGCGAATCTTCATACAGCCATACGCAATGCATGGGGCGGTGTTCCTCATCATCGGTTCGGCCAGGATCTGGTTGTCTGAAATTTCAGGGATCTGCTCCTTAATGAGGTCGCTGTATAACTCGTTGGTAACAATAAAAATGTTTTCTGCCGGACAGATGGCTTTAAACCGCTCGTATGTGCTTTGAATAAGGGTCTTTCCTACACCAAAGAAGTCAATAAATTGTTTAGGATAATTAGTACGGCTAACGGGCCAGAAACGGCTGCCAATGCCGCCTGCCATAATCAGGGCAAAATAGTTTTTGTTCATTGCTGCTCGCTCAGATGATTCCTTCCTGTATAATGTCATGCAAATGGATCATTCCAAAGTACATATTTGATTGCGTTACAGGCAGTTGTGTAATATTGTGTTTCTTGATAATTTCCAGGGCATTTACAGCAAGCTCATCTTTATCAACTGACTTCGGATTTGCTGTCATGATTTCATGCGCCGAAATGTTTGCAAGGTTGGTATGTCTTTCAAGCATTCGGCGAATGTCTCCGTCTGTAATGATGCCCAATATACGGTTATCTTCTGTAACCGCAACGGCACCCAATCTGTTTTTGCTGATTTCAATAATCACATCTTTAACCGCGGCATCGCTGTTTACGCTTGGCTTTTCATTTCTGACGGCCAGATCTGACACTTTCAGGTAAAGCTTTTTTCCGAGCGAACCGCCGGGATGAAAACGTGCAAAATCCTGCTCGTTAAAACCCCGTGCTTCGAGCAGACAGATGGCCAGTGCATCGCCCATGGCCAGCTGTGCTATGGTGCTGGTTGTGGGTGCCAGGTTGTGCGGGCAGGCTTCTTTTTCCACTGTGGTGTTCAAAATGAAATCGGCCTGCCGGGCCAGATACGAATCCATATTACCCACCATCCCGATCAGCGGATTGCCGCCCTGTTTCAGAAGTGGTGCCAGCAACTTTACTTCTGGGGTATTGCCGCTTTTCGACAGGCAGATAATTGCATCGTCTTTTTGGATCATGCCAAGATCGCCGTGTACAGCATCTGCAGCATGCATGAAAATGGCAGGGGTACCGGTAGAATTGAGGGTTGCAACGATCTTTTGTGCAATGATTGCGCTTTTGCCAATGCCCGTAATGATGACGCGGCCGCGAAGACCAAGTAAAAGCTCGACCACCGAGACAAAAGATTCATCTAAAAAATTACTGATACTATCGATGGCTCCGGCTTCCATCCGAAGTGTCGATACAGCCGTATTCAGGATCGATTTTTTACTTTTCAAAGAGAAAATTTTTGTATCTTAATGATATAATCCCTGCAAAATTATGTTATTTTGAACAAAAATGCACATCGCATATTTTACACACACAAATGGACGTTAAGAAGTCGTTATTTGACAACCTGCAAAATTTTTTCGGGTTCGATAATTTCAAAGGTGATCAGGAGTCGATCATTACCAATATTCTCGAAAAGAAAAATACTTTCGTAATTATGCCGACCGGCGGCGGCAAATCGATCTGTTATCAGTTGCCCGCCCTGATGAGCGAAGGGACCGCAATCGTTATATCCCCGCTTATCGCCCTGATGAAGAATCAGGTAGATCAGCTGCGTGCTTTTGGCGGTAATGACAGCATTGCGCATTTCATGAACTCATCGCTTAACAAAAGTGAGCTGAACCAGGTGAAGACCGATCTGCTGAGCGGGCAAACCAAGTTATTGTATGTTGCGCCCGAGTCGCTGGCAAAGGCAGATAACATAGACTTTCTCAGGCTTATAAAAATATCATTTGTAGCGGTAGATGAAGCACACTGTATCTCTGAATGGGGCCATGATTTCCGTCCCGAATACCGAAAGATCAGGCAAGTTATTTCCGGTCTCGGTGCAGATATTCCAATCATTGCGTTAACAGCAACAGCTACCCCGAAAGTGCAGCAGGACATCATCAAAAACCTGCATATGACAGACGCCACGCTGTTTAAGTCATCTTTTAACCGGCCTAACCTGTATTATGAGATCCGCCCGAAGAAGGATATCATGAAGGAGATTATCCGGTATATAAAGTCAAACACAGGCAAGTCTGGAATTATCTACTGTCTGAGCCGCAAGAAGGTTGAAGAGGTCGCCGAAAGCCTTAACCTGAACGGCATCAGGGCGCTGCCTTATCATGCCGGGCTCGACGCCAAAGTACGCGCTGAAACACAGGATAAATTTCTGATGGAAGATGCGGAAGTCATTGTCGCTACCATCGCATTTGGTATGGGCATTGACAAACCCGATGTTCGCTTTGTTATTCACCATGACGTTCCAAAAAGTATGGAAGGTTATTACCAGGAAACCGGCCGTGCAGGCCGTGATGGTGGTGAAGGTGTATGTATCGCGTTTTACTCTCAAAAAGATATAGATAAACTGGCTAAGTTCATGAAAGACAAGCCGGTTGCAGAGCGGGAAATCGGTACCCAGATCCTGAAAGAAGTGATTGATTACGCAGAATCCGGTGTATGCAGGCGAAAGCAGATCCTTCACTATTTCGGGGAAAACTTTAACGAGTCGGGCTGTAACAGCATGTGTGATAACTGTAAGAAGCCAAAGAAAAATTTCGAGGCTGAAGAGCAGTTGCAGGTGTTGCTGAAGCTGATAGAAAAAACCGGGGAGAAATTTGACGACACGCATCTGCTCAATGTGCTTATGGGCAATGAAACAGCGCAGATTATTGCCTATGAGCATAAAAAGCTGTCTGAGTTTGGCCATGCCCGGATTGATGGTGATTTGCTGTGGAAATCGCTGATCAGGCAGGCTGTTCTTTCAAACTTCCTATCAAAAGACATCGACAACTACGGACTCTTGCAGCTCACTGCATCAGGCCGGGACTTCATTACCAACCCTTACAGCATCAGGTTTGTAATGAACGAGCCGATCGAATCTGCCGGAGATGACGGCGACGATGATGCGAAGGGCGGAACCGGTACGCTTGACACCCAGTTGCTGCAGCTATTAAAAGAGTTGCGTAAAAAGATCGCCAAACAGAAAAACGTACCGCCATTTGTTGTTTTCCAGGATCCGTCGCTCGAAGAAATGTGTACGCACTACCCGGTAACAATGGAAGAGCTTCGGCAGATCTCCGGAGTAGGCGCAGGAAAGGCGGCAAAATTCGGTTCTTCATTTATTGAACTGATAAAAAAATACGTTGGCGACAATGATATTGAGCGCCCGATCGACCTGGTCATTCGTACTCAGGCTAACAAATCGCAGCTCAAGGTTTCAATTATTCAGAATATTGACCGACAGATCGGCCTGGAAACCATTGCCGATTCAAAAGGGATCACCTATGAAGACATCCTGAAAGAAATCGAGTCTATCGTTAATTCCGGAACTAAAATTAACCTGGATTACTTTATTGATGATCTGATTGATGAAGACCGGCAGGATGAGGTGTTCGACTATTTCCGTGCGGCAGAAAATGACTCGATCGACGCAGCGCTTAATGAGCTTGGCGAAACCGACTACACCCGCGAAGAAATCCAGCTGATGCGTATCAAATTTATGTCTGAGTTAGGGAACTAACTTCAGAAAAATCACATTAATTATGCAGAATTACCTTAAAAATATAAAATATACCGATTCCGGGAACTTCTTTTTGATGGCGGGGCCATGTGCCATTGAAGGTGAAGAAATCGCGTTACGTATTGCAGAACGCATTGTCGCGCTAACTTCAAGGCTCAAAATCCCTTATATCTTTAAAGGTTCTTACCGCAAAGCGAATCGTTCAAAGGGTAGTTCATTTACAGGTATCGGTGATGAAAAGGCGCTGAAGATTCTCGAGAAAGTTGCCCGGGAGTTTGATGTACCAACGGTAACCGATATCCATGAACAGGCAGAGGCCGCAATGGCCGCGGCTTATGTAGACGTGCTTCAGATTCCGGCCTTTTTATGCCGCCAAACCGATCTTCTTATTGCTGCTGCTGAAACCGGCAAGGTTGTGAATGTAAAGAAGGGACAGTTTTTATCTGCCGGCTCCATGAAGTTTGCCGTAGAAAAAATACAGGATGCAGGAAATGATAAGGTGATTCTGACAGACCGGGGCAATACATTTGGATACCAGGATCTTATTGTTGACTACCGCGGGCTGCCTGAAATGCAGAGCTTTGGGGTGCCTGTTGTGATGGACTGCACCCATTCGCTGCAGCAGCCAAATCAAAGCAGCGGCGTAACAGGTGGGAAGCCAGAGCTGATTGGTACCATAGCAAAGGCCGCTATAGCGGTTGGTGCCGATGGACTGTTCATTGAAACGCATCCCGATCCTGCAAATGCAAAATCTGATGGTGCAAACATGCTTCATCTCGACAGACTAGAGGATTTGCTTGTAAAACTGATCAGGATCAGGGAAGCCGTACAATAATAGGCAACTTCAGGCCCTTAGCTTGTCCTCACGCCAGTGCGTTACAGCCTGTTTAATTTTGTTTGCTGACAGATTTTCGGTTATTGCCCGTTTGGTAAGAGCAGGTAATTCCTCATCGGCCGAAAAACGGAGTGCCAGCACCTGGCCCAGCTTCAGCGTTTCAGGAAGCCGCTCGCCGGTCAGCATGAAGTAACGCAGGTTTTCCTCTGCACGAATGGCCCGGTCCTGAACTTTAAGCGCAAAGGTGCGCAGACAATAAGCAGCCAGCAGGATCAGAAAAAAGATAAGCGTATACATCCACTTCAGGCCAATGTCTTCCCAGCCGCCAGCTATGGAAATGATCATCGCAATGAGCGATACAGGAACCAGCACGAAGTGAAAGGGCGGGCTGAACCGCCGGTGATTTTTGTAATTCTGAGCCATAATGCCTGCAAATTACATATCCGGTGCCGCAGTTTCAGGGAATATTTAAATATTTATGCGTCTGCAGAGATATTTCCCATTTCGGGTTTTGCATTACATAATCAATGATCAGGGGCGTAATTTCTTTAGATCTTGACCATTCTGGCTGAAGGTAAAGTTTGCACTGTGCGGAAACTGTTTCAGCATATTTCTCCGCCCACTCGAAATCGCTTTTGTTGAAAACGATCACTTTCAGCTCATGAGCAAAAGGGGTAATGTCTGGCCGCGGCGCTTTGAATTTTTTCGGCGACAAACAGATCCAGTCCCAATGGCCGGAAAGGGGATAGGCTCCCGAAGTTTCGATAAAGGTCTTGATTCCCTTTGCCTGCAATGCAGCGGTAAGTTGATCAAGATTATAAATCAGCGGCTCGCCGCCGGTTATGACTACCGCTTTGCCGGGATGTTTTTCAGCATTAGACACGATCTGTTCTACGGGTGTCAGGGGGTGCATGTCCGCATTCCAGCTCTCCTTCACGTCGCACCAGTGACAGCCCACATCACAACCTCCAAGTCGGATAAAATATGCCGCCTTTCCGGTGTTGAATCCCTCACCCTGGATCGTATAAAATTCTTCCATCAAAGGTAAAAGTGAACCATCTTCGGGAACCTGAACTGCCATTTTTGTAAATTAGGCTGCAAATATACAGAAACATGCAGGATGCTTCAACGCGTTGGGTAAGGATAATGTCAAAACAGGAGATCCCCGAGGGCGATTTTGTGCGTTGCCTGAAAGCAGACGGAAAAAAGGTCTGCCTGATTCGTCACGGCCAGGAACTTGTCGCTACCCAAGCTACCTGTCCGCATGCAGGCGGACATTTCAGCGGAGGCTGGTGCAAGAACGGCATGCTTGTCTGCCCCATTCACCGCTATGAATACGACTTGCGAACCGGGAGGGGTGCCGCCGGCCAGGGCGACTATATCGACCTTTATCCCGTAGCGCTGAAAGACGATGGCGTTTACATCGGTTTCAAAACAGGCTGGCTCAAACGGCTGCTGGGCTAATGTTCAGATGCTTATTTTGGTATCGGTTTTTACCTGGTACAAGATCTGAGCAGGCTGGAACCACATGCCATTAATCCCACATCGTACCATTAAGTCCCAGTACGATTCCGATCCACAAAATGAAGAGATAGCCAATAATTCCGATTACAACACCGGCCAGTGTCTTCCAGCCGCCCAGCACACGAATGTTGCGAAGAAACGCATAAAATGCACCGCCTGCCGCACCTGCCATGGGAACCATAATGAGTGGCTTTATCTGCCAGTACTTCGGCCACGCCGGATTACCAGGACCAGCACCGATCAGAAAATAAGAGATAACAAGGAATGCGATGCCAGCGCCGATTAAAACGGTTCTTAAAGAAGTGATGCCGGCTGCCGGTTTCGAGTTGATATTGCTATGCGTCATAAACAAAATATTAAAAGTGCTTTGAAATACAAAGTTGGCAAATATACTTTGTATTTCAAAGTGAAAAATGAATTTTTTTGATTTGTACCTGATCGTTTACTTTTGTCAAAAATTCAAAACATGAATATCTGTGTATTTTGCGGTTCCAGTTTTGGGACAGAGCCGGTATTTGCAGATGCAGCGCGTGAGCTTGGCCGTACATTAGCCGACAGGGGAATGGGCATTGTTTATGGCGGGCCGAATGTGGGACTGATGGGTGCGGTGGCTGATGGAGGTCTTGAACAGGGTGGAACGGTAATCGGCGTGCTTCCGGTGTTCCTGCAGGCCAAAGAGATTGCCCACCCCGGGCTAACCGATTTGGTGCTGGTCGATACCATGCATGAACGGAAAACCCGGATGAGCGACCTCAGCGACGCGGTTGTAGCGCTGCCCGGCGGCTTTGGAACGCTGGAGGAATTGTTCGAAATGCTTACCTGGGGGCAATTGGGTCTTCATCAAAAGCCTGTAGCATTATTAAACGTAGCCGGCTTTTTTGATCCACTGGTTCGTTTTATCGACCAGATGGTCATAAGCGGTTTCCTGAAACCGGTTTATCGCGACTTGCTGATCGTTTCACCGGAGATCCCCTCACTTATCGATGCCCTTCAGCACTATGAGCCGCCCGTCATACAGAAATGGATAGGCAGGGACGAAGTTTAGTTCATAACCAGCGTCTATAAATACGTTACTTTATGGCGTTTTCCCCATGCTTCCATGGCGTGCCAGACAGGACTCAGGCTATTTGCAGTTTCCGTTAACTCGTATTCGACCCGGAGGGGGATTTCAGCATGGACCGTGCGTTTGATCAGGTGATCTTTTTCGAGCTCTTTAAGCTGTCGGGTAAGCATTCTTTCGGTGATATTGGGAATCTCATCTCTGAGCGTGCTATAACGTTTCCTGCCCGACTCAAGTTTGTACAGGATCAGCATTTTCCACCTTGCACCAATAAGCTCGAGCGTATAGACCACACCGCAAAAGTTTTTTAGCAAATGTTGATTTTGGCTGTTGGTTGAATTGACTTTACGTACTGACATGATTAAATTTAGGGATTCAGGATGTTATAAAATTAGCGATGGCCGGAATATTTTGCAAAAGGTTCCAGGGGTGTTTCGCTCAAGCAGACATTGAATGATGGGTTTGCTGAAATACGTTGTTCCTTGTTGCCGGCCCTGAAAGACATTTTAACGCTTTTTCAAACGGGCAGATAAGGTGCCGCATCGAAGTCAGTGCGCGCTGTCTTGCTTCAACTAAATCTTTTACATTCTTTTCAGGAAGTTAGATTTACTTTATATTAGGACCTCATGTCCACATCTATGCTTCCTGATCAAGACCCGGGCAATTTTAATTACTATTTGCATGGCGACAGCGAGATAGCGAAAATGCTGATTGGCCGCGACTGGAGCGATTCTGCTTTGGGAAATCGTGAAACATGGCCTGAAAGTTTGCAATATGCACTCGGCATGTGCCTTGGTTCTCCTTATCCTGTTGCACTTTACTGGGGGCCTGAGTATCTGCTGCTTTATAACGATGCCTACATCAGCATCGCGGCAGAGCGCCACCCGGAGGCGTTCGGGAAGGCTCGCGCTGAAGTCTGGCCGGAAAACTGGGCTGAAGTAAAGTCCCAGTTCGATGCAGCGCTTTTCTCGGGCAAGGGAACACGGATCTTTGATAAGTATTTTCCTATCAAACGCTTTGGCCGGCTTGAGGAGTGTTATTTTGACTATAACCTCTCCCCAATCGTAGAAAAAGACGGCAGGATAACAGGTGTCATGAATGCGGTCATCGAAACAACATACCGGGTCATCAACGAACGCCGCAATAAACTTTTGTACCGTTTTAGCTTTGAATCAAATATTTTTCATTCGCAGGGTCAAGGTTACAAAGAGAGTCTGGATCTGCTTAATATTTTCGACACAGACATTCCGTTCAGCATGCTGTTCCTGCATGATCAGCACAACGGGAGTTTCGAGCTGACCCAGGTAACGGGCATCACTGAAATGCAGGCGGAACTACTTCAGCTTCCGCTGGAAGCGGTACTGAAGGCTGACACCGCCCTGCTCATCGATAATCTTACGGCCCAACTAGGCCATGTATACCCACGCGACTGGCCTGATCCGATTGAGCAGGCCATGATTTTTCCAATCAGGCAGGGCGAACACCATGTTACTGGTCTGCTGGTTTGCGGTATACATCCCGGAATCGCTGTCGATGCCGGTTACAAGTTATTTCTCGAAGCAGTCGCGGGACATATCAGCCATTCTATCGCCAACGGGGCAAATTTTGAAACGGAAAAACTTAACCAGAGACGTATTCGTGAAAGCGAAGATCAGTTCCAGTTTGCCATTGATGCCGCGGGGCTTGGTACCTGGGATCTGGATCCTGCCACAAATCGTTTTGTAGGTAATGAGCGTCTGAAATCATGGTTCGGCTTATCGCCGCTGGCGGAAATTGAACTTTCCCGGGCAACCGATATTATAGATAAAGAGGATCGGGCAAGGGTAATTGCAGCCATACAGGAGGCGATGACGTACCGGTCGGGTGGAATTTATTTCGCTGAATATAAGATTGTAAATCCCGCAGACCAGGAGCCGCGTATTGTGCGTGCAAAAGGGAAAGCGCTGTTTAACGAAAATGAACAGGTTATCCGGTTTAGCGGCACACTTCAGGATATCACTGAAGAACGGATGTTCAGCGCAGCACTCGAGGAAACCAACAGCAGGCTGCAGATTGCCCTCGATGCGGCCAGGCTGGGTTCTTATGATATAGATCTTGCCACGCGCAAGATGATTTGTACTGATCAGTGCAAGCTGAATTATGGGTGGCCGATTGATCAGGAATTCCATTTTGATGACATGATGGCGCTCATACAGCCTGATTTCCTTCCATACGTAGATCAGCAGATCAGGCAGGCGATTGAACACGATACCGTTTACCGGGCCGAGTACGAGATACGCTGGCCGGATGGTTCACTGCATTGGATCAGTGCATCAGGAAAGCCAAGGTATGATCAGGACGGAAGGGCACAGCGCGTAATCGGCGTAACAAGCGATATCACTGATCAGATCACAGCCAGGACGGCGCTTGAGAGTGCGTTTGAGCAAATGAAACTTTCGCAGAATGCGGCAGAGCTGGGATCATTCGATATGGATATTCCCTCAGGTAAACTGGAATGGGACGAGCGCTGCCGAAAGTTCTTTGGCATATTTGGCCAGCGAGAGGTTAGCTATGAGCAGGACTTTGTTGCAAATCTTTATCCGGATGACAAAAATAAGGTTCTTAAGGAAGTTCGAAACTCGTTTGACAGGGCAGTCAGTAACGGTGATTTTGATATTGAATACCGCACAATCGGTGCTGAAGATAAAAAACTGAGATGGATAAAGGCCAAGGGAAAGGTTTTGTTTAACGATAAAGACGAACCTTTGCGTTTTACAGGTGCTGTGCTCGACATAACAGATCAGAAGCAGGATGAACTCCGCAAAAACGATTTCATCAGCATGGTCAGTCACGAGCTGAAAACACCGCTGACTTCCCTCAAAGCCTATATCCAGATCCTGAACAACCGCTCAAAAAAGGCGGGCGATGCCTTTGCAACAGAGTCTCTCAGCAAGGTTGAGCAGCAGGTAAACAAAATGACGGGCATGATTAACAGCTTTCTGAATGTGGCCAGGCTGGAATCAGGCAAAATTCAGCTTGATAAAACTTCGTTTGAAATTTCCTCGCTGCTTAATGAAGTGCTGGATGAAGCCAAGCCAATTATGGGCACACATACTATCCTTGTCGACCCGTCAGAACCGGTAACCATCTTTGCTGATCAGAACAAGATTCTTCAGGTAATGATGAATCTTGTCAGTAATGCCGTAAAGTACTCCCCGCGTGGCCGGGTTGTACGTATGACATGGAAAGTAACGGCAGATGAAGTTATAATAAGCGTTCAGGACGAAGGGATGGGCATCAAACCTGATGATATAAAACTGTTGTTCAAACGCTTTTACCGGGTGGAAAGTCCGCATACGCGTAATATTTCGGGCTTCGGAATCGGGCTTTACCTGTCTGCCGAAATTGTTGAACGCCATGGCGGCAACATCTGGGTAGAAAGCCAGAAAGGGGTAGGGTCTACCTTTTATTTCAGCCTTCCCCTTTCTGACCAGCCGGCTTAACCAGCAAAAGCCAGTTGCTGAACAATTTTGCCGACATAAATATTGTAGAAGTTATAGTCCGTCATCGGTGCATCTGTCAGACCTACATTTCTGCCAATGGTTACGATCTGCCCGCGGTGATACGTGCTATGGTTTACACAATGCAGCACGTACTCAAAATTTTCAAAGTCGCTCTGAAACCAGGGGCTGACAAGCAGATTATTCTGCTGAAAGTCCTGCTCATCCATCCCGTTGATATATTCGGCAAGCTCAGCGCTCTGTTCCATGATACCGTTCAGGATGATAGCCGTATCATCGCTGAATGTGCCGAAATTTTCAGTATCACCTCTTTTGATTGCAGCAAGCCAGTATGCCTGCGACTCCCAGATATGGCGCAGCGTCTTTTTAATGCTTGAGAAGCTTGATGCAACTTCCTGTTCAAGCAGTTCAACCGGTTTCGACTGTAGCCAGGTAACGATGCTTTCAGTTGCCCACTGGTTGTAGCTCGCATAGTTTTTCAGCAGACTGCCAATAGTTCTGTTGGTCAATGTGTTGTTCAGTTGTGTTTCCATGATCCGTTTTCTTTTTGGTTATTCAAAGAAACTCCAGCCCACTGACAACGTTATGTCAGTGCAAAACAATCAAATCGAAATATTTTTAAACGAACTATTAATTGGCTGATTAACAGTATTTTAAAAATGTATTTGTTCAGTTTACTGCGGAGCGTTCTGGGCAAGTTGCAGAAGTCCTTTCCAAACCGATTGCATCAGTTTGCGGGTACCCTCGTCGGTAAGCTGACCCGACTCGTCGAATTTTTCGCCCGCGCCGGCGAGATAAAATTCAGGCTGCTGCAAAGGTTGCATATTCAGATAAACCAGGACCTGGCGTAAATGGTTCACGGCACCGAAGGCACCGAGGTTGTAAGGTGTGCAGCCCAGCACGGCTACCGGCTTTCCATCCCAGCAATTATTGCCTTGCGGCCGGGATCCCCAGTCGAGCGCGTTTTTTATCACCGGCGAATACGAGCGGTTGTATTCGGGTGTAGCCAGTACCACAACGTCTGCGGCAAGTGCCTGTTCATGCAGTCTTTTGACCGGCTCGGGCAGATCGTCTTCCAGATCCTGGTTAATGTGCGGGAGTTCGCTGATATCGACAATGTTGACAGTAACGCCTTCGGGTGCCAGGGCAGCAAAGGCTTTTAAGGTTTTTGTTGTGAAGGAGTCTTTACGGAGGCTGCCTGAAAAAGCGGCGACATTGATATTCATAGGTTTAAATTTAAGGTTTCGTAAAACAACAAGGCGCTGCAGCAAATGTTTGCCAGAAGCATCGAAACTGTTTGGTAATCGGCCTCTTAGCCGCTACCGGTTGCGGTGAATGACTACGAACTTCGACGGTGTAGCATTAAACTTTTAACAACCGGCTTTTTTCTTCAACGCTTCAATGCTGACCTTGATCCTGGTGCCTCAGTAACTACGCGGATCAGTAAGCGTCCGGACTCCGCTTTTGATCCTTTCAGCTATCAGCGGGAACTTGCATTCGACGCCCGCCCGTACTCAGGTATTTCATCAGGATGTTATAAGACCGGTTCACGCGAACCGGTATTCAATAGCTTCCCGACGGGTACACAAATTACGGTTTGTGTCACCGTAGTTGATCATAAAAATCAGACTTTTTCCACGCGGAATCGGGTAGTTCAGGCGCGAACCTTTTGTTAGGCAGCAGGTTCTACTTGTGGTAGCATAAAGTGTATGAAATATGCTTTTTGCCGGCAATTAACCAATGTTAAATCAAAAAGAAATCTATGTTCTATCATGACAACAATCTGCAGTACCAGGTACGTGTAGACAAACCAAACCCGGCCTTTGCTAAACTGCTTCAACAGGCTATTGGCGGAATTGAAGGCGAAATCCGCGTGTGCCTGCAATACCTGTTTCAGGCATGGGGAAACCGCGGACCAAACAAATACCGCGATATGCTGCTCGATACGGGTACGGAAGAAATCTCACACATCGAAATGCTTTGTACAGCGGTGGCTTTGAATCTTGACGGCGCTACGCACGAACTGAAAGACAAGATTGCGGGAGAAAACCCGATAGTCAGCAATATTCTTGGTGGTATGGACCCCCGCCATGTCATCTCATCGGGTCTTTCAGCGATGGCAGTCGACGCTAATGGCGTTCCGTTCAACGGATCATGGGTTGTTGGCAGTGGTAACATTGCAGCAGACATGTATGCGAACGTCATGGCTGAATCTACGGGGCGGGTATTGGCGACCCGGCTGTATGAAATGACCGATGATAGCGGGATGAAAGATATGCTGGCCTTCTGATTACCCGCGATACGATGCACCAGAACCAGTGGCTGGCCGTGCTGGAAGATCTTGGCGGCGTAAACGCAAATTTGCCTATTCCAAACACATTCCCGACGGAACGCCATATCCCTGGTTTTGATTATGCATTCATATCAACAAACATCGAAAACCAGCCCGTAGCTGAAGGCCGTTGGACCAGTGGTCCTTCGATAGACGGTAAGGGCGAATTCACAACGCTGGTTGCGCAACCCGGGGCGCCGCGACCTGACTTAGGTATGCCGGATGTAAAAGGTTATGCCCAGGCCCAGCAGATGATGGGCGGTGACAAAGGCATCATTGAGAACATCAAAGACACCTTGTTGCCATAATATTTTGGTGGTGCTGTGGAAGGCGCCGGGGCTGTCTGCATTTGCAGCAGCCCCTTTTTTTTTGTTATCGGTGCGGAGAAATTGCCCAATAAAAAAACCGCTTCGGGAAGGAAGCGGTTTTTTCATCAATGTATGATAGAAATCTGATTAAGCGATTTTAACATTAACTGCGTTCAAGCCTTTTTTACCTTGCTCAACGTCATAAGTTACTGAATCATTCTCACGAATGCTGTCTACCAACCCGGATGAATGAACAAAGATTTCGCTTCCGCCGTTAGCCGGAATGATAAATCCAAAACCTTTAGTCTCATTGAAAAATTTTACTGTTCCTTGTTGCATTGTATTTTTTTTAATTATTCTCAAATGTAACCTTTTTATTCCTTAAACCGAAGTTATTTATGGTATTATTTTCCCGGCCGAAGAAAGCTGCATGTCTGAAAGCGTTCAAGTCCCGCTACGCGCTTGGTTAAAGGTAAGCCCTGGCCATCCGAAAGCGTACCATAAGTTTTGTAAGGCTTGCCTATTTAATGCCAAACATGCTATCATCAATGTGGTCAATGAAATCACTTACGCATCAATTTCGCCGTTAAAAGGCCAAGGGAAAGCAGGATGCCCGCTGCGACATATTTGCGGTGTGCCTTAGGCCGTCCGGGGATGCCCCAGCCGCCATGCACGGCATTGCCGTATTTTACAGGATTAAAAATGTTTCCGCTTGTGCGTTCAATCTGTTCGGCCTGTGTTAAATAGGTTCCGATAACGGTTCCCGCTATGTTTCTTGTTAGTGAAGGAAAGAGTGCGTAAGCGATCCGGGCTACGGTTGAAAAGCTTCCCACCATTTTTTCGCTGCGCGGATATTCAGCAAGTCTGACAATTTCCATTGCCAGCCGCTGCGGATCATATACAGGCGGCCCCGGCTTGAGCATCTTTCCAGTATAATTTGCTGCGTGCTGAATACCCGGCGTGTCGAGAAAAGCGGGGAAGGCGTCGCAAACATGAATATCCGGAAACTTCTTAAGTTCAGCCTTTAGCGCAGCCGAAAAACCGCGCAGACCAAATTTGCTCGCTGAGTACCCAACGCCGAAAGGCACCGGAAGAAAACCACCTATCGAGATGTTATTAATGATAATGCCATGACCCTGTTCCTTGAAGTAGGGCAATACAGCGTGGGCGCCATTCATGTACCCGAGCAGATTGGTTGCAATGACTTGTTGTGTTACCTCCATCGGTGTTTCGTCAAACTTGCCTACGGCCAGAACGCCGGCATTGTTAACCCACACATCGATTCCCGGTCCGAAGTCGGTAGCCGCCGCGGCCAGGTTTATTGCAGCCCTGTGATCAGACAGGTCTGCAGTAACCACAAGTGTCTGACCGCCCAGCTGCCTGCACTCTTCTGCCACTTCTTCCAGCGAAACTTCATTTCTTGCCGCCAGTACGATCCGGTCACCATTTTGGGCGAAAGCCAGGGCGATGGCCCGACCGGCGCCGCTTGAAGCACCGGTAACGACAACAGTTTTTTTATTTGCATTCATATGGTTGTAACGACGGTGGGGCCGGAATGTTTGCGGGCAACAAACTCAGGTATTGAACTATCGCAAAACTGTCCGACGCATACATCACCTGTGCAGATGCACATTCGCCATGTGCCCAGCATTATGATAGTTAGCTGTCATTTACCTCGCTATGCATTGGTTTAAGTGTTAAGCCAGCATCACTCCTTAGAGATGGAAAGTAGTCAAGCTGTCTTCTGTAAACCAATAGGCTTGAATACAACCGATTCGATAGCCTTCGTAATAATCTGCCAGATGGGGGAAGTGTTCGCGCAAAGAGTCTATGTATTCCAGTTTGCCTTCTAAATAGTATAATTTGCTTTGCCGCATTGCTATCTCGTTCGCCACGGATCTATAAGTGATATAACATCCGCGATTACTCGTGTCGCAGTATTCCTTGGTAGTTTTCTCGTCAGTGCTCCCAGTCGAACTTACTTTATAAAATGTAAGAACCGGTTCATAGACAACTGCATTTTTAAAAAGTTCTTTTGTTTCATTTAAAACCTCAGATATTCCTTTCGCAAGCCCACAATTGTATGTCATCGAAGCTGTGACAGCGCAGTATCTATTCAGATAAGTCTCTGCGGATACCCAACCCGTGAGTTGTGGCGGCGTGGTTGGTCCCCCATTATTGGTATCGCAGACATCACCTATTCCATCGTTATCATGATCCGATTGATCAGCATTGGGTGTGTCAGGGCAATTATCTAGGTTGTCCGGAACCGAATCGCAATCGCGATCATCCAGATATGGACAAGGGACTTCATTAGACAATTTAGCACGAAGCTGAGTTTGTCGATCGGCTGGCTGTACGAGGCTGTCCTGCTTGCATCCAGTTAGCAAAGCAATGACCAACAGAGTTAATAGGTAAGATTTCCGTTTCATTTTAGATATTTTTATTTAAGTTACTGAGTAAAAGCCAAAAAGCTTTATTCATTTCATTCTTTCATTAGCTATCATTGTTGACAAAGGTTAAATATTCGTTTCAGCTTTTTTTGACAGATACATTTGCTTTGTTCAAAAACGTTCTACCCGTGAAAAAAATCGCCTGCTTAATTATAGTCATCTTGTCGCTTGCCGCCGGCACAATCAATGCACAAAAAAACGAAACATCGATAGTCAGGTCGCTCGGTGTGTCGGCAAGACCTGTTAAAACGCTCAATGCCGCAGAAAGCTTTGCTGACATAGACTTTTTAAAGGTCTCGCTTGCTGATAAAGAAATTGTTGCGCTCGGCGAAGTCACGCATGGCACAGCCGAAGTGTTCAGGTATAAAGATCGTTTGGTCAGGTTCCTGATCAGCAATCTGAATTTCCGGTCAATTGGTTTCGAAAGCGATTATGCGGCCGTAGCGAAAATAGATGATTACATCAATGGCGTGG
Source organism: Pedobacter sp. SYP-B3415 (assembly GCF_004138205.1). Taxonomy (GTDB): domain Bacteria; phylum Bacteroidota; class Bacteroidia; order Sphingobacteriales; family Sphingobacteriaceae; genus Pedobacter. The sequence continues at coordinate 57,109 of NZ_RXNQ01000031.1, read as the reverse complement.
CAGACACGCTTATCTTTCTACCAGGAAGCGCGCTGATGTCTACAAACAGGCAAATGATCGACTGGCTTCGCAGGTATAACGGCACACGACCTGAAGCCGATCGCGTACATGTTTACGGACTCGAAGCGCGCGGTTACTCAGGTATCATTACTAAACTGCTGACGGAAGAGCCTGGCCTGGAATCAGCCGACCGGGAACGACTTCGGGAGATAGCCGGCAAGCCTTATGAAAGAATAGACAAAGCGGACCGTAGTGATCTGTTGAATCTGGCGGTTCGCCTGCGGCGGACGAATTTGTCTGAAATCCGGGCCCATTACGTTCAGATGCTTGAACAGATCGCAAAATACCCTGCTGAGGGACGCGGATTCAGGGATGCATATATGGCGAGAAATGCAGAATGGCTGAAGCATCGGGCCGAAAACGGCAAACTGATCATCTGGGCTCACAACGGCCATGTGGCTAAAATGAAACTGTATGGTTATCCGACGCTGGGAACCCATCTGCATGAGCGTCACGGAAGCCGCTATGGCGTTATCGCAACCGACTTTAATCATGGTAAGGCTTACGTCAACGTCTGGATAGCTAAGAATAAGCCCCTGCTTGGTTTTCAGGCCCACTATTACCCCGAAGTAAAGTCACCAAAAGGCTACGAATACTACTTCAGCAAAAGCCGGTACAGCAACTTTATCCTGGATCTGCGAGAGGATGACCACGATGCGGACCTGGCTGCTTTCCTGAAGTCACCACGTGAGATGCGGCTTATTGGCGCATGGAGTGTGCCGTCTGCAAAAAAGCTATCGCTTTCAGACAACTTCGATATACTCGTCTATTTTAACGAAACAACAAGTCAGTGGTAAGATGTCCTGCCGGATTTGCAATCCGGAGAATTGAGCCGCGGATTTTTAATCCGCACGATGACAATCCGGGTTGAAAACCCGGTGCTCAGTTACTCCAGATTATAAATCTGGAGCGACGACCGCACGATAACAAGCCGGCTAAAAAACGATGTCCTGCCGGATTTGCAATCCGGCAGCACTGAGCCGCGGATTTCTAATCCGCACGATAACGAGCCGGGTAAAAACCCGGTTCTCAGTTGCTCCAGATTATAAATCTGGAGCAACGGCATGGTAACAAGCCGGGTTGAAAACGATGTCCTGCCGGATTTGCAATCCGGCAGCACTGAGGCGCGGATTTTCAATCCGCACGATGACAAGCCGGGTAAAAAACCCGGTGCTCAGTTGCTCCAGATTATAAATCTGGAGCGACGGCCGCACGATAACAAGCCGGGTTGAAAACGATATCCTGCCAGATTTGCAATCCGGCAGCACTGAACAGCGGATTTTTAATCCGCACGATAACGAGCCGGGTAAAAAAACCGGTGCTCAGCTGCTCCAGATTATAAATCTGGAGCGACGGCCGCACGATAACAAGCCGGCTAAAAAACGATGTTCTGCCGGATTCGCAATCCGGCAGCACTGAGCAGCGGATTTTCAATCCGCACGATGACAAGCCGGGTAAAAACCCGGTTCTCAGTTGCTCCAGATTATAAATCTGGAGCGACGGCCGCACGATAGCAAGCCGGTTAAAAACGATGTCTTGCCGGATTTGCAATCCGGCAGCATTGAGCCGCGGATTTCTAATCCGCACGATAACGAGCCGGGTAAAAACCCGGTTCTCAGTTGCTCCAGATTATAAATCTGGAGCAACGGCATGGTAACAAGCCGGGTTGAAAACGATGTCCTGCCGGATTTGCAATCCGGCAGCACTGAGGCGCGGATTTTCAATCCGCACGATGACAAGCCGGGTAAAAAACCCGGTGCTCAGTTGCTCCAGATTATAAATCTGGAGCGACGACCGCACGATAACAAGCCGGGTTGAAAACGATATCCTGCCAGATTTGCAATCCGGCAGCACTGAACAGCGGATTTTTAATCCGCACGATAACGAGCCGGGTAAAAAAACCGGTGCTCAGCTGCTCCAGCTTATAAATCTGGAGCGACGGCCGCACGATAACAAGCCGGCTAAAAAACGATGTTCTGCCGGATTCGCAATCCGGCAGCACTGAGCAGCGGATTTTCAATCCGCACGACAATCCGGGTTGAAACCCGGTTCTCAGTTGCTTTGGATTATAAATCTGCGCGACCCCGGCGGGGTTATACCTTAGGCATGTGGGGACAAAAAAAGAGGCCTTTCGGCCTCTGCATTTATTTTTTCTTTGTTCTTGGGTTTGGTCCGGCTTTCTTTTCCATCTTCTTCAAAGTTTTCTCCTTAAACTCGCTCAAGGCATCGGCCAGGCTCTGCAGCTCAGGATCAAGGCCGGGCGCGAATTCTTCCGGACGCTCAGGCGCTACTGGAATAGGATAGGACTCATCAGGCTCTTTCTTGGTAACGAGTTCAGTACCATCATTCGCAGGCGCGCTGCCTTTAAAAATCAGGTCCATCATCGATGAGTCGAGCCTGAAGTGATATTGCTCACGGTGAATACCGGCATCAAGCAGCTTTTTTACTTCCGGATATTTTGATGAGTCGAACTTCGGAATCGGGAGGGTCTTGGCCCAGTCAATACCCAGTGTTTCCAGCGCTTTAGCAAAAGCCATCTGGTGCGCCTCATCACGCACAATGAGAAATGAAACTGTCGAACGCAGCGTCTTGTTCTCTGACATCTGGTAAATGCGCGACTTCTGAATACGGCCGGTTGCTTCGAGCACCAGGTTGTCCATGAGGTCGAGTACCAGGTTGCCATGATTGTGGACGTATGAGCCGCTCCATGGGTTGCCAGCAGCATCAACAGGCAATGCCCCCTGCGCGCCCATAATGAAATGATGCGGATTTTTTGCCAGACGACCAACATCGAGGGTTGCCTCGCCGCCTTTGCCCGGCGTGTCAAACTTGTCGCCATTATAACCGGGCGCGCCATCAAGTAATTGCGATATAGTTTTGCTGATCAGCTCTACGTGGCTAATCTCCTCAATGCCGATCCCCTGAATCAGATCAAGATAAGGGATTCCGTCGCCACGGAAGTTGAAACTCTGAAACAGAAACTGCATCATGGTCCGCATTTCGCCGAACTGTCCACCCAGGCCTTCCTGGAGTACATTTGCAGCTGCCGGATCCGGTTCATCAACCACGATCGGGTTGATCAATTTTTGCATGTGGTAAAACATAATCTTATTTTTAGGTGGTTTAAAATTCTATTGTCTGCACAACGCCCGATCGGTTTCTGGCGGGTCTTCGTCCCGTCTTGTTCTGTTGATCATCTTGCTGAGCAGGCTGTTCATGGAAGGTCATAAATTTGATATTTCACTGTAACCGCTGCCCGCACCATTTGTTTAAAATCAAGCCCCTTTAATGATAATGAGGTATTGAAAGGTCGGTCTCAGTATAAGATTTCCCTTCTATACTGTACAGTTTTATTGCTGGAAGGATATACTTATCTTCGGTTATGATCCGGATCGTCCTCTCTTTTTTATTTTCCGGCTGCGTGTTCAGCGCCCTGGCTCAGAATCCGGTCGACAAGCAATTGGAGTGGTACGCGAAAGCAAACCCCGCGGCGCCGATTTTTGTCCATTTTGATAAGAATGTGTATTCAGGCAACGAAACCGCATGGTTTACCGCTTACCTGTTCGGACCCCTGCGCGACCAACATGAGGTTCTATGCATGTCATTGATACGGGACTGGGATTCTTCTTTGGTGCTGCAGCAAAAATTTATAACGGGTAGAGGGCTCGCTTTTGGACAGATCCAGCTTCCAGACAGTCTGGCCGGCGGTAACTATCGCTTTATCGCCTTTACAGATCATATCTACAAAGGGGAACCCCGGGCAATCTTTATTCAGCCGGTTACAATCAAAACCGGACATCAGCTGCCGCTCAATGCCAGGCTGGTCCTTGAAAAACCTTCCGACACCCTCTTAAATACTGCCCAATTGCGCCTGGCAGTAACCAGCGGCGATTATCGTTTGTTAGACAAGCCGGTGGATGTACTTTACAGCTATGGTAACATCCAAAAAAAGACCAGGTCAGACATAGCCGGTCAGCTCGTCATGCAAATACCGCTCAATCCGTCTGCACGCGATCCGAATATACATGTCCAGGTATCCTTGAGAGGAGATACCGATCGGGTAGCATTACCGCTCATTCCACCCTTACGCAAGGCGGTAGTCAGGTTTTTCCCGGAGGGGGGTCATCTGATCGATGGCCTGCCTTCGGTAGTTGCTGTCGAAGTTCAGGATCAATACGGAGCACCGGTAGCGACATCCGGAACGCTGTTTGAAGACCAATTGCCCCTGCTGCAATTTGAAACAAATGAGCTTGGAACGGGCCGGTTTATGCTGAGCTGTCTGAAAGGCAAAACATACACGGTTAAATTGAAACATCCACAGCTGAGAGACAGTCTATTCAGACTTCCGCCTGCACTTGAGCAAGGCCTGGCCCTGCATGCAGCCCGGGCGGTGGTGGGGGACAGCCTTAGAATACGTATCATGAGCACAGAGACAAACGAGCTCGTTTTTTACCTGCATAATTTCAGACAGTCTTACCTGGCTGCAAAGCACAGTATGCGTGGATCAGCCCAGAACTTCGTATTTCCGCTTCATGATGTACCTGAAGGCTTATGTGCACTTACCATAACTGATAGCCGGGGGCAGCCGCTGGCTGAACGTATGTTTTATGCACACTACCGGAAACCTGACAGACACCTTACTCTGGTGTCATCAAAAGCCCGCTATGGCAAACGCGAGCAGGTTTCAATAAATATCGAACCTATGCATCACGTTACGGATGCCCTCGTCTCTGTAGCCTGCGTCCAGGCCAACCGGCTCAGTGCAATAAATCATAAGGATATTCGCAGTCATCTGGCTTTGCGCGACGACCTGGAAGACTTTCCACTTACCCTGAATGCCTTGCAACACAGCGAACAGCTGGAAGACATCCTGCTGATTAAAGGCTGGCGGCGTTATACGTGGGACAAGGTTCGGAACAGCCAGGCTGCAGATACGGTGGTACACCGTGACAGCATGGTCTTTGCCGGCAGTATAAAGCGAGGCCGGAAAAGTCTGAACAAGCCGGTAGAGATTGCGCATCTGGCGGGGAAGCGGTTCAGTCAGATTCAGACAGACGCTGCGGGAAGATTTTTCCTGAAGCCCTTCGACCTATATGTCGGGTCCGGTCAGCAGGCCTATTTATTTGTTCCTGGCAAAACATCCGAACAATACGAACTAAGTGTAACCGACCCTTATCAGACATTGGCTGTAAATTATGGTAAAAGATATTTCGCCATGCCCATCCCTGTTGCACCCATGCTCGAGCAAGAGAACAGGTCGCTGAGTTTATCCGGAAATGAGCGGTCAATTGTGCTGAAAGAGGTGGTGATTAAAAAAAATAGAAATGACTTTTTCGCGGGAACGCGGGGCGTAAATGCGTGCGGCGACTATGTCTGCCAATACAACATTCTAAACTGTCCAAACCACGCCGGCGATCCGCGTCTGAGGCAGCCCATTAAAGGAGAAACATACCTGACAAACGGCTCAAGGCAAGTTTACCAGGGCTGCAATGACCGTCCTGCCGGTGCCTCGTCCTTCAAACTCAATCCGGTATATCAGCACAAGGAGTTTTATGTAAATACCTTCACTGAACCGGTCGATCAGGCGTTCTGGTCTACATTGTACTGGAATCATGCCCTGCAACTTGAGGCAGGTAAACCTAGAATACTGAAGTTTTTTACCGGCGATATAACAGGGCCTTTTAAGATTGTTGTGCAGGGCATAAGCAATGCTGGTGTGATCTACGAGGAAATGGAGTTTGAGGCAGGAAACTGATATACACTGCGCTTATGCATATCGCGTAATTTATATTCGCCTTAGAAACGGCTACAACATTCTTAGATTCGGTTACAGGGCTGCGCCTGGCTCTTTCCATCTTTGTCATATCAAGTTGAAACAAGATCAAAAAAAGCATGAATATGAAAAAAGTATGGTTTATAACAGGCGCGTCAAAAGGGCTGGGTCTTAATTTAGTTCAGCAGTTACTTACAGAAGGACATCTCGTTGCCGCCACCTCAAGGAATGTGCAGTCGTTCGAAGATTCAATAGGCAGCCATGTAAATTTTCTGCCGCTGCCCATGGAGATTACGAGTAATGAAGACGTCAAAACGACAATCGATAGCGTAATGCAAAAGTTTGGGCGTATCGACGTCGTCGTGAACAATGCGGGTTACAGCCAGATCGGGGCCGTCGAAGAACTGTCTGATGAGGAGGTGAGAAAGAATTTTGACGTAAACGTTTTTGGTGCGCTGAATGTCATCCGGAATGCGGCACCTTATCTGCGCAGCCAGCGGTCCGGTCACATCTTTAACATTGCGTCTATAGGCGGGTATCTTGGTAATTTTCCGGCCTTTGGCATCTATTGCTCTACAAAGTTTGCTATGGCCGGCTTTACTGAAGCACTTGCAGAAGAAATGAAACCCTTCGGCGTACATACCACGCTGGTTTATCCCGGGTACTTCCGCACAGGTTTCCTCGAAAAAGGCTCGGTGATGACACCCGCTAATCCGATTGCTGCCTATCAGAATGCCCGCGAAGTTGAAGCTGCTCATTTAAATGACATTAATGGCAATCAACCAAATGATCCTCAGAAAGCAGCTGAAGTATTTATCGGGCTGAGCGAACAGCAACAGCCGCCCGTTCACTTCTTTATGGGTGTAGATACATATGATTTTGTTAAAGGCAAAATCAGCCTTATTGAAGAAGCGCTTGAGGCTACCAAAGAACTTGCCGCATCTACTGCAATTGAAAACTAATTTTCAAAAATTAAGTATTTTAGAATATGCATACGACATTTCGCTTCCGCTCCCTTCAGGATTTACATACGTACTACAGTTTGCCGCAGCCCGAGCATCCGCTTATCAGTGTCATCGACTATAGCAAAGTGAAATATCCTGAAAGCGCATCAGAATTGCGGTGGATGCAGGACTTTTACATCCTGGCGCTGAAGCGGAATGTTAGTGGCAGATTTAACTATGGTCAGCAGCCTTATGACTTCAACTCGGGCGTGTTGTCATTTTTTGCGCCGCAGCAGCTCTTGCATGTTGAGATCAATCCCGATGTGCAGATTGAGCCTTCCGGCTGGCTGTTGCTGATTCACCCGGACTTTCTTTGGAATACTTCGCTGGCCAGGACAATCAAAACATACGACTTCTTCCAATACAAAGTGAATGAGGCACTGTTTCTTTCGGATAAGGAAGAAAAGGTCATCGCCGGAATCCTGCAGAATATCGAGCGCGAGTATCAGTCAAACATGGATAAATTCAGCCAGTCGCTCATTATTAACCAGCTGGAATATCTTTTGATCTATGCCGACCGCTTTTATCAGCGCCAGTTTTTAACCCGGAAAATTACCAATCACCAGGTTCTGGATAAACTGGAGTCGTTGCTGGAAGATTATTTTTCAGATGAACACCAGACGGCGAAGGGTCTGCTGAGTGTTCCGTCTATTGCATCACAGCTGAATATTTCACCGAACTACCTGAGCAGCTTGCTGAAGGTGCTGACTGGTCAGAGTACCCAGCAGTTTATTCACGAAAAACTGATCGCGAAGGCGAAAGAACAGTTGTCATCGACAAACCTGTCGGTGGCTGAAATTGCTTATACACTTGGTTTCGAGCACGCACAATCTTTCAGCAAATTGTTTAAGGCAAAAACGAATCAGACGCCACTGGAGTTCAGAGCGCAGATGAACTGATAAGTTTTTGGCTTACTGATGTAAGCCGGTTAAGTAAAATTTCGATTGGATTATCGCGATAGCCCTCTGTAAATGTCGCTTATGACCCGGACCGGGCAAGGCCGTATCAGGTAGTTTTGCTTAACACTTAACAACAATGTTATGAGAAAGATAACACCCCATCTATGGTTCGACAACAACGCTGTAGAAGCAACGCAATTTTACACAACACTCTTTCCCGGGTCAGAAATAACGAATATTTCAACGATCAGAGATACCCCTTCGGGCGATTGTGATATCGTCTCGTTCAAACTGTGGGGGCAGCCATTTATGGCTATCAGCGCGGGCCCATTTTTCGAGCTCAATCCCTCGGTTTCCTTTATGGTAAACTTTGATCCCCTGTTCTTCGGTCCAGGCGCGGACGCAAAAACGGTTGCGCAGGCAAAACTGGAAGCGGTTTGGGAACGACTAGCTGAGGGCGGAAAGGTGCTGATGCCGCTTGATCAATATCCCTTCAGCGAGCGATATGGCTGGATACAGGATAAGTATGGTGTAAGCTGGCAACTGATCCTGACCGACCCCGCGGGTGATAAAAGGCCAGCTATTATACCCTCGTTAATGTTTACAGGCGGCAACGCCGGCAGGGCAGAAGAAGCCATTGATTTTTATGTTGCTGTGTTCAACGACGGTAAGCGTGGCGAAACGCACCGGTATGGCCCCGGTCAGCAACCAGACATAGAGGGTTCTCTTACTTACGCTGACTTCCGGATTGAAGGCGCGTGGTTTGCGGCCATGGATAGCAGGCAGGAACTGAACTTCGGTTTCAACGAGGCTGTGTCATTTATTGTAAACTGTGATACGCAGGAGGAGATCGACTACTACTGGTCTAAACTATCGGCTGAACCGGCTGCCGAGCAGTGCGGCTGGCTAAAGGACCGTTTCGGACTTTCCTGGCAGGTCAATCCCTCAAGAATGGATGAAATGCTGAAAGATCCCGATCCAGAGCGCGTTAAACGCGTGACACAGGCCTTCCTCGGGATGAAGAAATTCGATATTGCTCAACTCGAAAAAGCGTTTGCGGGCGTATAAAAAGCGCTTAAGGCCGGTCCGGCAGACCGGCTTTGCTATGTTTTGCCGGCGGCAAAACACATGACCAAGCCGACGCGCAAAGTAGAATACCTCTGTCATTCAATAGCGCAAAAAATGACTGCTGAAATCCGACAAACAAAACCTGAGGATTTTGAGTTTATAGACCATATCGCTTCAAATGACCCGTAAATTAACTCTTGCGGCAGCACTGGTAGGCCTACTCGCTGCGTGCACCACCGACAAAAAACCGAACACCTCTGGCAAACCTGTTGATTCTTCGAAAACACCTGCTACACAAGCCGCTGCCGGCACCAATGCCTGGACAAAAAGCCTGCAATTGCTTGCCCAAAGCGCCGACGAACAAAATACCGGGAAATTGAAAGCGTATTTCAATTTTCCGGTAAATGCCGACACGACCCAGATATGGGAACTCGTTTACAATAGTCAGGATGAAGATAAGCGGCCAAAGGAACTTCCACAGATCTTTACCGAAGCTGATTTCGAGACCAATTACAAATATATCTTCAACGAAGATTTTTCCACTAGCCTGCTTGCCGTAAACGTAGCAGAACTTGCGAACAAAGGCGAGTATACAACACAAAAGGTAAACGGCAGACAGGACACATGTTTCATGATTGCCCAGTATGACAAAAAAGCTTCCGCCCTTCAGCTCTCGGTTTCGTATCCAGGTGGAACAGATGAGGAAGGTAATTATGTAAGCGAAGGTGAATATGCCGTAATCTACTTTTTCAAAATCCTGCCTAACGGGCAACTCTTGTTTGATAAAGTTCTGTTTGCGGGCTAAACAACTGCTTTGAGCTATTCTTCAGCGAGACAATTGTTATTAATGCGCGGCACATGCGGCCGCCTGCTTATTGCTGCGTATGAGCGGCTCGTTGTGAATTGCAGTAGGACTGGATTTTTTCGATTTTGCCGTTGGTATCAAAACTGTATACATCGCACGAATGCACCGAACTTAACAGCCGGCCATCGCGCCTGAAGGTTGCATAACCATAAATAACAACGTGGCTGTCATCGCAAACGGTGCCACGTTCCTCAAATCTGGTATCTACGGTGTTGAAGTAAGCCGCGATACCTTCACAAAACCGAAGAACCCCGGCCTTTCCTTTTATGTGTTTTGCTTCTTCGTAGATATGAAATTCGACATGATCGGCCAAAGTAGTGGCTGCATCGGTAAATTTTCCTGTCGAGAATGAACGGGCGGCGTCCAACCGCGCTGTGTTAAAGACTGACATGGCTTGCTAAACGCTGTGTTCGTCTTTGGTTCCTTTAAGCACCGCATAAATGGCCATCGCATGCCCATGCCCGAGGCCGAAATCTGCCTTTAGCCAGTTAGTGATTTCTGTAGCCTTAACCGTTAATACGCCGTCTTCTGTAAATCCTTTTTCAGCGGCCATAGCCCTGAAATCTGCCGGGTCTTTACCCGTTTGCTGCTTGATTGTTTTTAGGTATCCCTGGAATGACATGAATCTCTGTTTTTGTCAAAGTTAGCAGATGTTCGTGATACAACCCGGCCTGCCTGCGACATTTTTGAGGGCGATAAACGACAATTGAGATCCCCTGCTTGGGAAGCAGGCATTTAGCCCGAAGCAATGCTCCGGGCTGTTAACCAGAGGGACGAATTGATATTTTGAAAATTGCTGTTGTAATCGCCATATAAGAATATCGTGCTACTGATGCATGACTCAGTGTTCAGTGTTGTCCGGGGAAAGTTTTGCGAAAGCCAATAGTTCTTTGGTTTCCAATTGATGTGAGGCTATGGTATCGAACCGCTCACCGCCGCGGGGGCTCCTTCTTTTTGGCGAAAAAGAAGCAAAACGCTCCGGCTGTGTATCTCTTCTTGCATAAAAGCATCAAAAGTCCGAGGGCGGCGGGAAAAGGCCCGGATTACCCCTGCATCATTCTGTTCCGGGCTGGTTCCCCTCCTTGGTTCTTCGCGACCTCCTTAAAACAGTGCAAGACTTTTAATACTTTTCTGCGGCGAGAAGATACAAGGCCGGTTCGCACCTAACAGTGGCAATAAGCAGGCAAAACCCTCATCAAAACCACCGCCTGTACGTAAAACCCCAGACATAGAATACAGGGGGGCTTGATTCAGAAGACTCAGGCAAATACTGTTTTGAGACTGCTTAGAAGGATTCTATTTCATTCAGCCAATTTTTACCGGACAACAGTGACTAAGTGTTTATGGGTTTCTGAACCACGATGCAAACCGGGAAGAATTTTTCATAACGCGCAGCCAATCAGGCTTGCTGCTTTTCCGGTAAAAGAATACTTACCATTTCAGCAATCCGGTTAGATATGCCAACTTCATTATCATACCATGTTACCACCTTAACCATTCTGCCAATGTTTTTGGTCATGCTGCCATCGATTATTGATGAATGGGTATTACCGAGAATATCTGCAGAAACAAGCGGTTCTTCTGTGTATTCCAGAATACCTTTGAGTGCATTGTCAGCGTAATGCCTGAAAAGATCGTTAAGTTGCTGCGCAGATACCTCACGTTTCAGGTTGATCGACAAATCGGCAATGGAAGCATCGATAACAGGCACCCGGTAAGAATAACCATCCATAATTCCTTTCAGGTTAGGCAGCACGTCGCCAATTGCTTTTGCGGCGCCTGTTGTTGTCGGAATGATGGAATGTGTTGCTGCGCGGGCCCGGCGAAGGTCTTTGTGCGGCGCATCCTGCAGGTTCTGATCTGCAGTAAAAGCATGTACAGTTACCATAAAACCGGATTCTACACCAAATTCTTTATCAAGGATATAAAGGACCGGGGCAATACTGCCTGTGGTACATGAGGCCGTCGAGTAAATGTCATCATCGCCAATCAGCTCGTCGTTGATGCCATGAACAATCGTTTTCACGCCGCCTGTGGCAGGAGCGGTGATCAGCACTTTTTGCGCGCCCGCGCTAATATGGGCCTGCGCCGCGTGGCGGTCTGTAAACCGGCCGGTTGACTCAATCACAACGTCGACCTCCATCTCGTGCCAGGGAAGTTTTGCGGGCTCCCTCTCACTAAGCAGACGGATTTTGCGGCCATTCACAATGATATTTTCGCCATCTTCCGATATCTCTCCCGGGAAACGCCCATGGGCTGTATCATATTTTAGCAGGTGCGTCAGGGTTCTTATATCTGTCAGATCATTGACCGCGACAACTTCTGCATTCGATTTATTTTGGAGGGCGCGAAGGGTCATTCTCCCGATGCGGCCAAATCCGTTAATTGCTATTTTCATAACTGTTGTGTTTAAGATCAAAATGTATTTTCAGCGATTAAACCGGTCAGCGACGTCCTGAACGCCCGCCGGTAATCGGATGGGGTAACCATAAAGTGGCGCAGAAAAACCCGGCGCATAGACACAAGGCCGCCTAGTCCACATGCCGCTGCGACTTGTTCAAGTGACATAGCGCCATCTTCAAGGTGTCTTCGGGCCGCTTCAACGCGCAATTTTTCCAGATACCGGGCAGGCGGTAAACCTGTTTGCCGGTGAAAAACACGTGTAAAATTCCGTTGACTCATGTGGACGTGTTCAGCCATTGTTGCCACATCGAGCGGCTCCCCAATGTGTTTTATAAGCCAGGGTCTAAGCTTTGCAGCAAGTTCGTGCGTCTCGTGAATGGGAAGAAGGTTGCCAAATTGCTGTTGAAAACCCGGACGGTTAAGATAAAATACCAGCCTGCGTGCTACCTGCAAGGCTATGTCCCGGCCAAGGTCTTCCTCAACCAAGGCCAGGGCAAGGTCAATTCCGGACGATACACCGCCAGAGGTATAAATTTTTCCGTCGCTCACATGGAAGGGGTTAGAGTCTACCAAAATCTTCGGGAAGTTCCGGCTAAGCAGTTCGCTGCGGTCCCAATGGGTGGTTGCCCTTTTGCCATCAAGCAGGCCTGCTTTCGCGAGCGAAAAGGCGCCTGCGCAAATCGAGCCGATCCGGCGCATTTCCTGTTCTTTTGCTATCAGCCAGGAATAAAATGACGAATACCTGGGATCGTCAAGATTCTGGGCGCCATGCGTGCCCGCAATCAACAGCGTATCAATGGAATCGCTTATATCGAACACAGTCTGACTGCAGGTGATATCCAGGCCAACTTCATTTGTCACTACCCGATCAGCCGTAGGCGCTACAACCCGGACAATGTAGGAGGCGTCTTTACCGGCAGCCTCAAGAACGGCATTGGCGCTGTTAAATACATCGACGGGTCCTGAGAAGTCGAGTAACATTCTACCTGTCATTGCCACGATTACTACATGTCGTTTCGTAGCTCCAGTCTCAGTGCGTTTCTCCTGATTCATGAAACAAATCTAAGCTTTCTGAGATCAGGCTGAAAGGACATAAATTATACAATTCAGGCCAAATCAGATCTCCCTCTAGTCTCGTTTTATTGGAGTTTATAGATTAGATCCGCGCCCGATCTAAAAAAGCTGTTACGATCAGCCGTTTGCGAAGCATATCCCAGCTCTATACGCCGATGCGCTGGAAATTATCAGAAAGGGTCAGACACATAAGTCGATGTCCGTCAGGCTTTACTGTGTCTGGAAGCGGGATTTTTTAAGTCTATTGTGCATGACTTTAGATGCAGGGTTCATCCAGCAGATGTTAGAAAACGCCAGCAGACCGATTAACCGGCGCTGCTGGCGTCGTAAATGGGTATAAGTTTTAAACTTCTGACTCCGGCGCGCCGTTCGGGTCCATCCAAACAAATTCCCAATGGTGGCCGTCGGGATCATCAAAGCTGTGCTGGTACATAAAGCCATAGTCGCTTGCCGGGTTAGGAATTGTTGCACCGGCGGCTTCCGCTTTGGCTACCATTTCGTCAACCGCTTCTTTGCTATCTGCAGAAAGGCAGATGGAACATTCAACGGCTTTATGTGCATCGACAATCTGTTTGTCGGTAAAAGTCTGAAAAAATGCCCTTTTCAACAGCATGACGTAAATTGTGTCGCTGATCACCATACAGGTTGCTTTTTCATCGGTAAACTGCGGATTGAAGCTATAACCGAGTTTGCTGAAAAATGCAACAGAACGGTCGAGGTCTTCAATGGGCAGGTTGACGTAAATTTGAGTTGCCATCGTATTTCTAATTTGTTTACCCAAAATTACGTTTATCGACTTTTGCCGAAAGCGTGCAAATACGACAAGCGCGCGGGCGTTTTGTGACTTATTATCTTTATCTCCAGCCCAACGCAGGCGCTACATGTGTCAGAATCGAAGACAATACATGCACATTGTACTCAACGCCCAGGGTATTCGGAATTGTTAGCAAAAGCGTATCTGCCTCTTTGATTGCTTCATCTTTCGCAAGCTCTTCATTGAGTTGATCCGGTTCGGCGGCGTAACTTCTGCCAAAGATTGCGCGCTTGTCCTGTTCAATCATTCCGATCTTATCTGTACGGTCGGCTTCCCGGCCGAAATAGTAGCGATCCTGGTCATTCACGAGCGCAAAAATTGACCTGCTCACAGAGACCCTGGGCTCGCGGGTGTGACCCGCTTTTTTCCAGGCCTCGCGGTAAAGCCTGATCTGTTCAGCCTGCTGTTCGTGAAAAGGTTTGCCGCTTTCATCATACTTCAGGGTTGAGCTTTGCAGGTGCATGCCGTTTTCGGCGGCCCACACAGCGGTAGCGTTGGAAGCTGCTCCCCACCAAATCCGTTCCCTCAGGCCAGCTGAATATGGCTCGAGCCGCAACAGGCCGGGCGGATTAGGAAACATTGGGTAGGGGTTGGGCTGGGCAAATCCGATACCCTGAAGTTTTTCGAGAAACTGCAGCGCTTTTCGCCGGCCCATATCGGCATCGTTTTCACCTTCATCCGGCGTGTAGCCGAAGTGACGCCAGCCTTCTATGACCTGTTCGGGCGAACCCCGGCTAATGCCCAACTGGAGCCTTCCTTCAGAGATCAGGTCGGCCGCTCCCGCGTCTTCAACCATATACAATGGGTTTTCGTACCGCATGTCAATTACGCCTGTGCCTATCTCGATCCTGCTGGTCTTTGCGCCTACGGCCGACAGCAAAGGAAAGGGCGAGGCTAGCTGCGCTGCAAAATGATGCACGCGGAAATAGGCACCGTCAAGGCCGATCTCTTCGGCCGCCACAGCGAGATCAATAGATTGCAGCAGCGTATCACTTGCTGTCCTGACCTGATAAGCCGGATGGTTGGCCCAATGCCCAAAAGATAAAAATCCGATTTTTTTCATATGTCCTGCCGGTAAATTTAAGCGTTAATCTTTGATCTGAAAACAGCCGGCGAGCAACAAGTGTTGGCTGAAAGTCAAGAGATCTATACACGATTTTTCAAGCCGGCAATGTCTATAAAACAAATGGGTGAAGCAGGTAACTTGTATATATAAAACATAACTGCTAGTTTCGGGGAAATTAACCCCTCATACAATGATTTGCGCAAATTGCAGCACTGAATTCAATACCAAATACTGTCCGGAATGCGGCCAGGTTGCCCGGGTCAAACGCATTAATGGTCACTATATTCTTCATGAAATAGAACATGTGCTGCACTTCGAAAAGGGTATCCTTTATACCATCAGGGAATTGCTGATCAGGCCAGGAGACAATGTACGGCGCTTCATTACTGAAAACAGAAGCCGCCTGGTTAAACCGATCATTTTCATCATTGTTACCTCACTTATCTATACGCTTGTGAACCATTTCTTTCACATCGAGGAGGGCTATGTGCAATACCAGGGCGGCAAAACATCTTCGGTTAGCCATATTATGAAATGGGTTCAGGATCATTATGGTTATTCAAACATCATTATGGGTTTGTTTATCGCATTGTGGATACGGCTGTTTTTCAGGAAACATGATTATAATGTCTATGAAATTCTGATCCTCCTGTGTTTTGTAATTGGGATGGGTATGTTGATTTATGCCATGTTTGCCATTGTACAGGGATTGACGCACATACATGTAATGACAGGTGCTGGTTTTGCCGGGCTCGCTTACACAAGCTGGGCTATCGGGCAGTTTTTTGATAAACGGAAAGTGATTAACTACTTTAAGGCATTGGCTGCTTATATTCTCGGAATGATTACTTTTATGATTGCTGCAGCGCTGTTGGGCGTGCTGATAGACATTGCCATGGGAAACAGCGCTGGCACTTCTGTTATCAAGTTGTCAAACATTCCCTTGCAGTCAGTAACCATATTGGGCTGATATACCAAAAAAAGGCAAGTTTCAGTGTCCAATTGACAAACCATATAACAACTGCCTTTTTATTCGACTGTTATGGCTGAAATCAAGACAAAACCTACTGCCGCAGATGTAGGGGAATTCATCGATGCGTTCGCCGATACCGAACAAAAGCGCCTGGATGCCCTCCAGCTGTTACAATTCATGCAGGAAGTTACCGGGCACACGGCTAAGGTGTGGGGATCGTCCATTATAGGATTCGGTAGTTACCACTACACATCCGAGCGGAGCAGGCAGGAGGGAGACTGGCCGCTGGTCGGTTTCTCGCCACGCAAGGCGGCCATTTCCCTGTATGTATACTCAGGCGCACCGGGACAGGAGGAATTACTGGCTGGTCTCGGTAAATTCAAAATGGGAAAAGGCTGCATTTACATAAAAAAGCTTGCTGATGTCAATCAGGAAGTACTCAAACAGCTCATCGAAACAACGATCGTTTTTTTGGAAGACAAGTACGGCAAAGCTGCTATTTAATGATATTTCGGCAGCTAACCCGGGTGTCAGGGGTAAGCGGTCGAAAGTAACTATACCAGACCTGCACGTGCCACCGTCATTTGGTTGGTGAGCCATGCCGGATGTTATCCTGCAGCAAGTGCAGCCCGGCAAAAATGGATAACTTTATAAACTTCCTGAGTCAGGCCAGTTTTTCCAATGGGTGTTTGGCTTTAACCGGGGCTGATAAAGCGCGGGATTTCCGCTCACGATTACTTTAGCAATCAGCTGCCAGGTTTCATAGGCGCCCGGCCTGTTCTCGTTCCAATTCTGCCGGTTTCGTTCATTTGTAGCTTTTTCCTGCTGTCTTATCATGCCGGCGAACTGCTCAAAGCTCAGTTTTGTTCCTCCGGCTCCGGTGTGCGTCTGATAAGTAAGAAGCATCTGTCGTTCGCTCATAGGTTCATTGGGAGTATAATTAAAATCCCTGTGATGCCATTCGTCAACAACCAGTATCTTTTTCATTCCCGACGGCAGCGACTTTCGAAGTTCCGGATCTGTTGCGCGGAAAAGCGCCCTGTGGCTGACAATGACAAGCCGGGCCATCTCTTCTATACGCACGCTGCCCGATTCTGTCTCGCTAAGCTCAATCCCGGCTTCGCTGAATGCGCGACTGGTGTACGTTAACGAAACCTTCGATCCACGCACCAGCCAGAAAGCTGCGCCTTCCTTTATTTCTTCACCATTAACGCTTTCTTCAAAACTGTTAGCTAAAACAGGGTAAATGCTGTAGCTATTGGTGGAGCGGCCGTTGTAATGTTCAAGATTAAGCAGACAATTACCGTAGTAATGGATATCAAGGCTGATTGCCCCGGCCCGCGGATTATAGCCGAGCCGTTCAACGGCAATGGCCCATCTTTCACGTTCATCACAGAAAACGTTCAAACGAACATCGATGAGGTAGGAGTACGGCTCGCCAAGCATGACGAAACCATCATTACCATCGTTGCTATGATCAAGCTTATCCAGTATTTCCTGTTCAGTAGTCAAAGAAGACACAAACATTACATGACCGGTTCGACAAGCAGGACATTAAATTTATGACCATCAGGATCGGCGAAGCCCCCGTACAGGAAACCATCGTCGTCCCGGGATGGCTCACGAAAGACACTTCCGCCCGCACTTTCGGCCAATCTCATCCATTCATACACCTCTTCCGCTGAGTTTGCAGAAAGGGAGAACATCACTTCATGACCACTGCTCAACTGATCGGCATGAATACCGAAGGCACTGGCAAGTTTCGGCTTTCTGAAGAAATGAATAACCAGATTATTTTCGGCAAAGAGAAAACTTGCCAGGTCGGCTGTTGCTGCACCATTAGGCTTAATTCCCAGCGCCAGGTAGAATTCAGCTGATCTTGCCACATCCTCAACGCCTAAATTCACCCATATTTGTTTCGTGATCATCATTTGTTGTGTTTGACTTCGGAATCAACCAATTCGACCTCCGCAATATCTTTACGTTTTACCGTTTTTTAAGTCGATCGAGGTTAAGCCGGCTTAACCTGCATTTGAACAATTCCCCAGATCACCCCGAGCAGCACCTGGAAAATCAAAATAGAGATCATCACCATGACGCTTCTCATCACCAGCGTCCATTTGCCATACCCGAAGGGCGAGAATAACTGCCGGTAGTACCAAACGTCGTACAAAAACACCGCGGGTGTGACTACCCCGATATAAATCATTGAGAGTACCTTGATATCAGTGTAAAAAATTACCACTATCGTGAATAACAGACCAATTATCAGTTCGGCTGCCGCTTTGTAAGAGTTTGCAACCAGGTGTTCTGAAAAATTCATTTTGGCCCGCCTGAACCATAAAAAACTGAAAACTGAATTGAGCGGAACCAGCAGGATGATCACCAGCTTGGGGTACTTAGATACAAACTGCTCGAATGCGTTCATAGCCTGTTTGTTATTTCCCGGGGTAAGTTGGGAAATCTTCACATGAACATAGGGAGAAATGAGTGCGGTAATGGTAAGAATGAGAATGATCAGTGTGATGAAGCTGAAGTAATTCACACGTTTTCCCTGGATGTATTCGCGCACGCTGTGTCCGGGCCGCGTGAACAGTTCTTTTACGGTATACAGCAGACCTTTGTCTACATGCCAGACGCCGTGTACAAAATCATGCTCTACAAAGTGTTTGATCGAATAACGGTGGGTACTCGCCTTTTGCCCGCAATCCGGACAGTATTTTGTTGTTAATGGCGCGGTACAATTCAGACAGCCGTGTGACATGGTTATAGAGCCTCTCGTAGTTTAATTTCTTTATTAATCATCATCAGGTTGATGAGGTTCGGCAGGTAGACAGGAAACAAGGTAAACGCAATCGCGGCAAGGTACCTGAGTTTTGGATCTGTAAAAGCCAGATACAATAACGCAGCAAAGGCAAGCAGCATAACTGCACCAAGGCCGGTAAGAATTCTTTTTATCAATTGTCGCTTTTCATAAAGCTGTTCAAGCGTGAGCGCTTTATGGTCTTGTTTCGTGATCATAGTCTGTTTAGATTGGTAGATCAAAAATAAAAGAAATGTTTAATTATAAGGGCATTCCGGTTGAATATCCTTTAAAAGATATTTAAATGCGCGCGCGGGCTCTTCACAACAACTTGAACCAGTCCATGCCGTTTGGCGCAAACTTTTTTCAGTATTAATGGGTTTGTTAACTGTCTGGCCGCCTGCATTTGCCGATGATTACCAAATCAAGTTTTTATGTCAGTTCTTCTCATCCGGATTCTTTTTTTCTGTTGTGTTCCAACAGGGATATATCTGCTGGTCACTGGTATCAGGCTGCTCAGAAAGGGCTTTAACGGTTCACTCGTGCTCGACATTCCGTATACGCAAACGACCGGGACTTTTACCCTAACGGAAGCTGGTCGTTTTTCAATCTGGCAAAAATCTCCGCTGTTGAAATTAACGCCCGCCGGCAATTACAAGCCTGTTATTCGTAATGCACGCACGAGCGAAATAATCCTGCTTTCCCGCTCACTGCTCAACATGCAAACCAGTAATTTTCACGAGGGTCGAATGGAACTGTTCACCTTTGAGGCACCGGCTGACAGGTATTTGCTTGAGCTGGAGCCTGGCTCTGGTCTAAGCGGCATACAGCATAGGCTCGCCGCTGCATTGTCATCAGGCAGCATAGATCTTTCAAAACACTTTATTCAGATCAGAAAGAGTCAGCCGCAGATAATGACTTTATTAGCGATTCCAATTATTATTATCGGTTCGGCAGGTACCCTTGGTGGATTTATACTCGGGCTTATTGCTGATCAGCTGTTTGCTTAGCTGGGCATAGTGCGTGGTTTTATAGTGGTGGTTACCCGGATCTGCAACAACTACGCTCATTTTTCGCCGGTTATTTTTCTTGCAAACCTATCCTTAACATGCCGCTGTATGTATGTCGCCAGTCCGCGACCGGCTTCTGCACAGCGAGTCATGGCCTTTATATTTGCGGCGCCGGCGCTGGCATTTGTGTACTCGTAGGTAATGCCGTTAACAAAACGTACGCGGATAAATCCTGAACCGGCCTCATAGCCCGTTACGCCTGAATCTCCGTGTTCATTTGCATATTTTTTCATAGTCGAATCCGCTGCTTGTCCTGAATTTCGGCATACATCTATCGCGCGCTAGCGTCATAACAACGTACACAAGTATACAATCGTTTGAAGAATCCGCAATCCGGCTACAAAACTTCCCGATTTGGCTACATCGTCTGATGAACTGTTAAAGAACTTTGTTACATCAAAATTACAGGTATGAAAAATGAATTAAAAAGTAAGGTCTGGTTTATCACCGGAGCCTCGCGTGGTTTCGGGCGGGTATGGACAGAAGCAGCATTACAAAGGGGGGATAAGGTAGCAGCAACAGCACGTAACCCTGCAAGTCTGGCGCCGTTGAAAGAACAGTTTGGCGAGAATGTATTGCTGATCGAGCTGGATGTAACGAATCCAACGCAAGCCGCACAAGCCGTGCGACAGGCATATGATTATTTCGGAAGGCTGGATATCGTATTAAACAATGCAGGGTATTCGCTGGTCGGAACGATTGAGGAAGCACATTCTGATGAAGTTAAGGCTATGTATGAAACCAATGTATTCGGTCCGCTGGCTGTTATCCAGGCTGCATTGCCCATACTACGAGAGCAGGGCGGCGGTCATATTCTTGGTACATCAAGTAATCTGGGCCATGTCACCTTACCCGTTATCGGCTATTACTGCTCAACGAAGTGGGCGTTTGAGGCCATACATGAAAGTCTTGCTGCCGAGGTGCAGGCATTCGGCATCAGGGTGACGATCATCGAACCCGGCGCCTATGCTACTGAGTTCGCCAGTCAGGATTCGCTTCGTTTCGCTGCAGGAATGGATATGTATGCAGGTGTGAAAGAGCAGTTTTTTCAGTCACTTCAAACGTTACCAAAGGGTGATCCGCTGGCTACGCCCCAAGCGCTCTTTAAAGTAGTGGACGCGGAAAGTCCGCCCCTGCGCTTCCACCTTGGCAGCGAAAACCTGCCCTGGGTAAGAGCGGCCTATGCCGAACGCCTGGCCGTATGGGAAGAATGGGATGCTGTCTCAGTTTCTGCGCAGTCTTTAAACGGGCGGCAGTCCTGAACGCGGCGCCGGATCAATTGATATCATTAACTTTGATGGTGATGAAAAGAGAAGAAAAAAATCTGCTCAGGTTTGATACCCTGGCTGATGCCCACAGGGCATTTGGCATAACAGCGCCGCTGCATCCGCTGATCAGCATGATCAAGCAGGCGCCATCCTGGTCTGCACTCGGAATACCTGCACAGCATGTCTTAGGTTTTTATAAGATCTCATACAAACCAAAACTTTCCGGCAAGCTGCGCTATGGGCAGGGCTATTATGATTTCGATGAGGGCGGACTGCTGTTTGCAGCTCCCGGACAAATCATGGGACATCTGGAGAACGAGGAGGCCGTTTGCTCTGAGTATACATTACTTATTCATCCGGACTTCTTTCTTGGACATCCGATCGCCAAAGAAATTGGTCAATATGCGTTTTTCTCTTACACCACCAACGAGGCGCTGCACCTCTCAGAAACCGAAAAGGCTACCATCATGTCAGTTTTTAAATTTATGGAAGAAGAACTGAACAGTCGCATCGATGATTTTAGTCAGAATGTGATCATAGCGCAACTTGAATTGCTCCTGAACTATGCAAACCGCTTTTACCGCCGCCAGTTCATTACGCGCAAAGCTGCCAGCACTGACCTGCTGCAGCGACTTGAAGACATCCTGAATGGCTACTTTAATGACGAGCAGGCCTTGAGCCGGGGCCTGCCCAGCGTCCAGTTTCTGGCGGAAAGTTTGAATCTTTCTCCGGGTTACCTGAGCGACATGCTGAGGACCCTCACCGGCCGGAACACGCAGCAGCACATTCATGACAAGCTCATGGAAAAGGCGAAAGAAAAGTTATCGACTACACGGCTGACTGTTGGGGAAGTGGCTTATGCTCTTGGCTTTGAACATCCATAATCTTTCAGCAAGCTGTTCAAAACAAAAACAAATCTGTCTCCGCTCGAATTCAGACGCTCCTTCAACTGATGCAAACGGTCGAATCACGTATCAAGGCCTCCGTTTCAAGATGGAGGCCTTTTGTCGTTGCGGCCTGACTAACTCATTGAAAATAATCCGAATGGATTGCCTTCTGTATCAACACAGATAGCGCAAAAACCATACTCGCCGATAGAAAACTTTGGCCTGCTGACTGTGCCTCCGGCCCCGGCAACGCGCGCTTCCTCAACGCTGCAATCCTCGCACGGGAAATACACCATAGTATTTACGCAATGTCCATCGCCTTCTTTTGTTCCCGGCATCTCAATCAAGGCCCCGGAGACACCCTGATTTTCCATCGGCGAAAAAAATGCCATTTTCATGCCTTCGTCCGATTCGCCAGGCGGATTGCTGTCAATAAAATTTGTTCCGATAACTGCGTTGTAAAACTTTTTTGCGCGTTCGATATCCTTCACGTAAATCTCGAACCATGCGATGATGTTTTGATTCATTGCTGAGGTGTTTTGTTTATCAAATGTACGTTGCACAGGCGGTTAGTGCCATGGTCGCTTGCGCCAAATGAGCGGGCGGTTTGTGACAATTCGTTGGAGAGGGATTTTCCCGGCTTGCAAACACCCGGGATACTAAAGTTGTTGTAGCCGTATACACGGGTAGCATGCTAAGACAGGCTGTAAACTTGTAACCATATGCCACTGTCGTTAAACCAGCATAAATCATGACAAACAAAGATCTACTCCATAAGGCAAATGCGGCGATAACGGCCGGCAACCACGAAGAATTCCTGACCTATTGTACAGATGATACCGTATGGGAATTTGTCGGTGAACAGACGCTTCGCGGCAAAGAGGCGGTGCGCAGGTATATCAATGAAACCTATCTAGAGCCACCGGAATTTATAGTCGAAGATCTGATCGCTGATGGAGATTTATTAACAGCGGTAGGAGAGATCAGCCTGAAAGAGGAAAGAGGTGAAACAAGATATTACCGGTATTGTGACGTATGGCGCCTCCGCGATGGTAAGCTGCACAGCTTAAGGGCATTTGTGATTGGAAAGAGTGGCTCGGTGATAGAGGATGTATAATCAATGCTTGAATCATCTAACCTGGCGCACGTAAAAATGCCGGCGAAAATGTAAACATTGCTCTTAAAGTTTACTTTTGCAATGCATGCGTTTTAAACTGATTCTTTATTCCCTTGTCTTCCTTTTTTGTTTCAACAGCGCTAAAGCTAGGCCTTGTAATTGCCAAGAGGTATTGCGTAATAGCATAAAAGCGGTAGCCGCAAACTATTCGCTATTTAAAACGAAGGTTACGCGGTCCAATTCGTATTCTTATCACGCATTCAATTCCGTTTACCTGGAAAAGGCGCAGCACGTGGCTGACAGTCGAAGTTGCCAGGCGCTGATGGACGAATGGGTTAAATTCTTTAATGATAGGCACCTCTGGGTAATAGTCAATCCGACTGGCGAAAAAATCAGTTATATCAGTAAACAGCTGAACTTAAAAATTGCCCGTTCCAGATGGGCGGATAAAAAAATTGCGAAAGATTCGATAGAAGGCCTCTGGGAAATGGAAGGCTATCGAGCAGTAATCATTCCTGATAAAAACATATATGGCCATTTTGATGCCCTGATTGTATCATCTGATAACAACGTTTTCAAACCTGGAATGTTGAAAATGCACCTTTGGAAGCGAGACGGTTTTTACGAGATGGACTTCTATCGCCGCGATTCCACAGTCGTTAGATCTGCAATCAGATTCACCGGTCGTAATACACTGATAGACAATGATGATATAGCCTGGCGGCGGATGGAACCCCTCAGCCCTGGTACGCCGGTGCCGTCATTACATGAGCTTTCTGTGAATGACCCATACCGGCCGACATTGAGTTGGCATGATAGTGTCACGGCCATCTTCACGCTTCCCAGCTGCGCACCTCGGTACGCTCCGGTAGTCGACAGTGTGATAAGTCAAAATAGAGAAAAGCTGGCATCCTGCGCATATTTGGTCATTGATATCCGTAATAATGGAGGCGGCAGCGACCGGACGTACAGGGCGCTGCTACCGTATATGCTGAGCGGGCCCGTCGTCATGCCAAAAGTCGGCTACTATATGACCGAAGAAAATGTGAAATTATTCAGAAGCACTGGCATACTAAAGAGCCTCAATTCAAAAGACACATTGCAGCGAGATACCATGCTAACGGCTGTATCATCATCACCGGTAACAGCTAATACTTATCATGAAAAGCCAGTTCAGGTTGCTATCCTCATGGGCCCGCAGACAGCCAGCAGTGGCGAAACGTTTGTGCTCAAGACTAAAGCGAGTCCGCGTGTCAGGACCTATGGCCAGGCAACAGCAGGCTGTGTAGATGGATTCAACGGCAATGTTATCGATGTAGGCGGCGCTACGTTACGATATCCAACATCTGTTCGTACCGTCAATCTGCCCGAAGATGCTATAGACCCCTTCGGTATTTTGCCTGACGTTCCGGTATCACCGCATGAGCCGGAACCGCTCCGGTTTGTAATCGGGCATATGAAAACTGCGGATGCAAACAAATTAAACCGGTAAGATTTCAGATCAATCAGTCGACGGGTTCCCAAAGCTCAATAGCATTGCCTTCCGGATCGAGAAGGTGCACAAACTTGCCGTACTCATAGGTTTGAATTTCATCAGTGAACTTTATGCCCTCACGTTGTAATTCTGAAACGAGCAGCTCGAGATCATGAACACGATAATTGATCATGAAATCTTTTTGTGAAGGTGCAAAGTAGGCTGTGTCGGCGGGGAAGGTGCTCCAGGCCGTTGATCCCGTTTTTTCCGGATTCTGCTCATCCCGCCAGTTAAAGGTAGCACCATAGGCAGTGACAGGAATGCCCAGATGTTTTTGGTACCATTCATTCATGGCAGCAGGATCTTTGCACTTAAAGAATATGCCGCCAATACCGGTTACTTTCTTCTCCATTGTCTGTTCAATGTGCTTATGTATATCATCAGATAGCTTGTGGTCCTGCCACCGATTATCTTAGCCGTAAATCTCTTTTCTGGCCGATGCAAGCGTATTCTTCAGCAGGCCTACAATTGTCATCAGGCCTACACCGCCGGGTACCGGAGTAATATATGATGATTTCGGTGCAACATTTTCAAAGTCGACATCACCAAACAACTTAAATCCTGACTTCGTCTGATCTGATGGTTCCCTGTTTATACCCACGTCGATAACAACGGCGCCCGCTTTAACCATATCGGCCGTAATAAAATTTTTCTTTCCAATAGCTGCTACAATGATGTCGGCCTGCAGAACCTGTTCCTTCAAATTTTTGGTTCGGCTGTGCGTAAGGGTCACTGTGCAATTTCCCGGATTGGCGTTGCGGGCCATAAGGATACTCATCGGCATGCCGACAATGTTGCTTCGTCCGACAACAACACAATGTTTGCCTGTGGTATCAATCTCGTAGGCCTCCAGCATCAGCATAATCCCGTAAGGCGTAGCCGGCAGATAACAGGGGAGGTTTCTGACCATTCTGCCCAGATTGATCGGGTGAAAACCGTCGACATCCTTTTTCGGATCAATCGCTTCTGTCACTTTTTCCGGATCAATATGTTTCGGTAGCGGCAATTGAACAATGAGTCCGTCAACACCCGGGTCTGCATTAATCTCCCGCACTTTCTCCAGAAGCGCTGCTTCAGACACTGTAGTGTCAAAGCGAAACAGTGACGACTGAAAACCGACTTTTTCGCAATTCTTCATTTTGCTGGCCACATAGGTCTCACTGCCGCCGTCATTGCCAACCAGAATAGCCACCAGGTGTGGTTTACGACCTGCTTCAGCAAGAAAGGCTGCAGCTTCTTCAGCAATGTCCAGTTTGATTTTTTCAGATACGAATTTTCCGTCTAGGATGTTCATGGTTTATCGGTTTAATAACCCCTTGCAATATTTCCGGCGAAATACTCCCCACCACGATCCGGCTGCGCACTCCGCTGTTGAACTTGCCTGGCAGCTACATGGCCAGAGGTTGGTATCGGTTTAAGTTGATATATGCGGCATCTGTCTTTTAATCAACATTTATAGTGTGATAAATGTCTAATAATCAATCAGATGCCGATTTCTAAATTCAGTATTAGTCAAGTTTGAGCACCGCCATAAATGCAGATTGCGGTATCTCTACGTTTCCGACCTGACGCATACGTTTTTTACCCTTTTTCTGTTTTTCAAGCAGCTTACGCTTACGCGAGATATCGCCGCCATAACACTTCGCCGTAACGTCTTTGCGTAAGGCACGAACGTTTTCACGGGCAATAACTTTTGCTCCGATCGAAGCCTGGATAGCTATTTCGAACTGCTGACGCGGAAGAAGCTCGCGCAGTTTCTCGCAGATCTTTTTGCCAAAATCGTAAGAATTTGCACGGTGAATAAGTGAAGACAGGGCATCGACAGGCTCCTGGTTCAGGCGGATATCGAGACGCACAAGATCTGACTTGCGATACCCGATCTGGTGGTAATCAAACGAAGCATAACCCTTGGAAATCGTCTTAAGCTTGTCGTAAAAATCAAAAACGATCTCGCCCATTGGCATTTCGAAGATCAGCTCTACACGGTCTGCCGTCAGGTATGACTGATTAACGATAATCCCGCGTTTCTGAATACAAAGGCTCATGACCGGGCCAACAAATTCGGCTTTGGTAATGATGTTTGCTTTGATGTATGGCTCTTCCACGAAATCCATCTTACTTGGATCAGGAAGATCTGAGGGGTTGTTTACAATAATTTCCTCGCCCTTGGTCGTGTAGGCAATGTACGAAACGTTGGGTACGGTCGTGATCACTGTCATGTCGAACTCGCGCTCCAGCCGCTCCTGGATAATCTCCATATGCAGCATACCGAGAAATCCGCAACGGAAACCGAAGCCAAGCGCGGCAGAACTTTCAGGTTCAAAAACGATCGAGGCATCGTTCAGCTGCAACTTGTGCATACTCTCACGCAGCTCTTCGTAATCTTCGGTATCAACCGGGTAAATACCGGCAAATACCATTGGCTTTACTTCTTCAAAACCCTGAATGGCCCCGGCCGCAGGGCGGTCAACCGTAGTGATCGTATCACCCACTTTTACTTCCCGGGCTTCTTTGATGCCCGAAATAATGTAACCCACATCGCCGGTTTTGATCGAAGTGCGGGGCGACATATCCAGTTTCAGCACGCCGACTTCGTCAGCAAGATACTGTTTACCCGTATTGATGAATTTTACTTTATCGTTCTTTTTAATTTCACCGTTTACCACTTTGAAGTAGGCGATGATACCGCGGAATGAATTAAAAACCGAATCAAAGATCAGCGCCTGAAGTTCCCCTTCAGGATTACCGACAGGCGCAGGCACGCGGTCAATAATGGCCTCAAGGATATCAAAAACGCCCATTCCGGTTTTCCCGGAAGCGGGAATAATGTCTTCACGTTTGCAGCCGATGAGCTCAATGATCTGGTCTTTTACTTCCTCGGGCATTGCGCCGGGAAGATCCATTTTGTTAAGCACCGGTATGATTTCCAGGTCATGTTCCAAAGCCAGGTAAAGGTTTGAAATAGTCTGAGCCTGAATACCCTGAGAAGCATCGACGATGAGCAGAGCACCCTCGCAGGCTGCAATAGAACGGGATACCTCGTATGAGAAATCCACGTGTCCGGGGGTATCGATGAGATTGAGCACATAGTCCTGACCATTGAGCGAATAGTTCATCTGAATGGCGTGGCTCTTGATCGTGATGCCGCGTTCGCGCTCCAGATCCATATCATCAAGCAACTGGGCCTGTGCTTCGCGCTGGGTAATGGTTTTTGTGTATTCAAGTAAACGGTCGGCCAGGGTACTTTTTCCATGGTCGATATGCGCAATAATGCAAAAATTACGTATGTGCTTCATCAGTGGGCGCAAAGATACGATTTTGACTTTATAAAATGGGTCATGAGACAATGTCGATCAGCTATGGTCCATGGCGATGGGAGTTGCTCAGATAAAAAAATGAAATACCTTTGCACCGCATGGAATGGAAAGACCTTTTATCAAGCCGCCGTTGGGGATATGCGCCAAATCCTGATCAGGATGATGACGCCGCCCGATCACAGTTTCAGCGCGATTACGATCGCCTCATCTTCTCATCGCCATTCAGGCGCCTGCAGAATAAAACGCAGGTCTTTCCGCTGCCGGGCAGTATCTTTGTGCACAACCGGCTTACACACAGTCTTGAAGTGGCCAGCGTTGGGCGCTCGCTCGGACGCATTTTTTATAACCGCCTGAAGAAAGACCGGCCTGACCTTGATCTGGAACTGCCCCTGATCAGTGAGGCAGGAAACATTGTTGCCGCCGCTGCACTGGCACATGATATCGGCAATCCCGCATTCGGACATTCCGGCGAAGCCGCCATTTCCAGGTATTTTACAGATGGGGAAGGCCGCCGGTATGAAGCGGACCTGCTGCCTGAACAATGGTCAGACTTTGCCAGCTTTGAAGGGAATGCCAATGCCCTGCGCATCATGACGCATTCATTTCATGGCAAGGGAAACGGGCAGTTCGCGCTCACGTATTCTACGCTTGCCGCGATTGCGAAATATCCATGTTCTTCAGACGCAGGCAAACAAAAGAAGATCCTCCACAGGAAAAAATATGGTTTCTTTTATTCAGAGCGTGAGACTTTTTCGGCGATTGCCGAAGAGCTGAAGCTTGCAAAGGAAGACGGCGTACAACCGATCTACAAAAGACATCCCCTTGTTTATCTTGTTGAGGCCGCAGACGATATTTGTTACGGCGTGGTCGACCTCGAAGACGCACACCGGCTCAAAATCCTGTCTTATGACGAAATCAAATCATTGCTGCTGCCGATCTGCGGGGACGACCGCATGGAAGCCCGGCTGGAGAATGATATGAGTGATGATGATGCTAAAGTCAGTCTGTTACGGGCCAAGGCAATCAACAACCTGATTATGACATGCGCGGACGTGTTTTACACACACCAGGACGAAATTCTGGCCGGTACCTTTAACAGCAGCCTGACCGATGCCCTGCCTGAACCGCTTTTGTCGGCCTGGAAAACCATTGCAGACGTTTCAGTAAAAAAGATCTACAACTACTCTTCGGTTATTCAGAAAGAAGTGTCGGGATATAAAGTGATGGCTGGCCTGCTCGAAGAATTCGTCCCTGCGGTGGTAAACGGCAAGGGTCATTACTATCAGAAGCTTGTGAAATTAATCCCCGGGCAATTTCTCACAGAAAGGGAAGATACCTATTCGAAAGTGCAAAGTGTGCTTGACTTTGTTTCAGGCATGACCGATCTCTACGCTGTGGAACTTTATAGCAAAATTAAGGGCATTTCGTTTCCATACATTCCGTAGCCGCAGGGGTGGCCGGTTATCCGGTTGTATAAACATGCGCCGGCAGGCTGTTTAGGGCATCAACAAGTTCACGCACCTTTTCTGGTGTTGTCTGCTCGAAACTATATTCATCGGTCAGACTTCCCATCAATGCGTCAGTATTCCGGAATAACATATTGCTCGGAATGTGTACTTTACAGGAAGCATGGAATTGTTCTGCACCGGTCGTTGCCAGTTCAGCGATATTTTGTGCGTTTACGCCGGCCCCGGGCATAATTTCGATCCGGCCGGCTGCCTGCCTGACCAGGTCGGCAATCGTGTCTTTACCTGCTATAGCACTTTTTCCGGCACCAGAGGTCAGAATGCGCACAATACCCAATCTGATCAAATCTTCAAGGGCCTGGCATGGTGCGTTTGTCATGTCAAATGCCCGGTGAAAGGCGACGGGCAGGGGGGCTGCAAGTGCGATCAGCTCAGCCATACGCGCCAGGTCAATGTTGCCATCCTGATCGAGTATGCCTGTAACTATTCCGTCACAACCAGTTGATTTGCAAAACTCTATATCGGCTTTCATGACGCTGTACTCAAGACCGGTATACAGGAAGTCACCACCTCGCGGCCGGATGATTGGCCACAGTTCAATGCCGAGCATCTCTCTGGCCAGCTGCAGTTGTCCTGCAGAGGGAGTTGTACCGCCTTCGGCCAGGTTATCACAAAATTCAACCCGGATGGCACCGCCTTCCTGCGCCGCAAGTGCAGATGGAAGGGAATTTGCGCATACTTCTATACCCCTCATGACTGATAGTAGCTTTTACCCTTAATAAGCGTATCCTGCTTGTCAGCGTTGCAAACCGCATAACTGAAACCTTTCTGGATAGCATACGCGCCATATTCTCCCTTTTTGTTCAGCGCGAGAAAACCTACCTGTATATTTTTAGCGGTTTCAGGTTTTTTCCTGATGATGCGCATGACGGCCTCTTTGCAGGCTGCTTCCGGTGAATAACCCTGCCGCATCAGTTCGACAACCAGGAAGCTGCCAACATTCCTGATTACCTCTTCGCCTACACCGGTTGATGTGGCACCGCCAACCTCGTTGTCTACATACAGTCCGGCACCGATAATTGGGCTGTCGCCTACACGACCGTGCAGTTTGAAGGCCATTCCGCTGGTTGTACAAGCGCCCGAAAGGTTTCCCTGGGCATCAAGTGCCAGCATTCCGATTGTATCATGGTTGTATTGATTTCCCGGTAACCTGGTAGGTGCAACTCTATACGTCTTGTTCTCTATATTGATCACAGGCTCATACTTTGCTTTCTTCAGCCATTCTTTCCAGGCCTTCTCTGACTCTGCCGTAAGCAGGTTTTCCTTTTTGAAACCATTCTCAAGGGCAAATTGGAATGCGCCGTCGCCTACAAGCATGACATGCGGCGTTTTTTCCATTACCAGGCGGGCTACAGATATCGGGTGTTTGATATGCTCCATACCGGCCACAGAACCGCAGTTGCCATTATTGTCCATAATGCAGGCATCTAAGGTAACTTTTCCATCCCGGTCAGGTAATCCGCCGTAACCAACAGTTTGTATTGCAGGGTCTGCCTCAGGCACGCGTACACCTTTTTCAACCGCATCAAGTGCAGCCCCATTTTTTGACAGGATGGTCCAGGCGGCCTTATTTGCCGGGATGCCAAAATCCCATGTTGAAATGACGACCGGCTTCCCGGCAGCGGGTTTCAGGATGGCTGCGCCGAAACTTTTCTGCGCCGCCAGAAACGACGCTGAGAGGACCGAACCTTGTATGAATTTTCGTCTGTTGAGCATGTTTGATTAATAAGTGTCGTTGCGGCCTGTAAAAGCGCGCCCCCGAAGATAAAAATAAGCATGAAATGCTGCCTACTTATTTTCTAAATGCATAGGACCAGGGCTTGCGAATTCACATGCTGATGGATAAATTTTATCCGCCAGCATGTAAATTCCTGTATATTTAGCACATGAATTACCCTGAATTGCTCGAAGGGATCAGGCAGGAAATTGCGGGCCGGTTTGCGGTTGCCGCCAATGCTGACCTGGTTTATCATAACCTCTCACATACAGAGTCTGTTGTTCGCCATGCTTCTGAACTGGCCGTACATTATAAATTAAACGATCAGGATTTTTTTGTTGTCATGGCTGCCGCCTGGTTCCATGATATCGGCTACCTCACTAACGTCGGGGAACACGAACTTCAAAGCGCGGCCGATGCGAAAGCATATCTGCAGCGCCTGTCGGTACCCGTAGGAACCATTGAAGCGATCGAACAATGCATCCTGGCTACCAGGATACCGCAAAGACCGGAAACGCTTGTTGAACAAATACTTTGCGATGCAGATCTTTTTCATCTTGGGACTGAGGATTTTAAAGAGCGGAACCGGGTGATGCGTAAGGAAGCACAATTGTGCACGGCGCAGACAATTGATAAAGATAAATGGCGCGAAAAGACCATCGCGTTGCTCCGTTCGCACCGTTACCACACGGATTATGCCCGGCAAAAACTGGAAGCCGGAAAAGCGCGTAACCTGAAGCGGCTCGAAGCGCGTGCCGAAAAGTTAGCCGAAACAGCCGGTAAAGCTGCGCTGGCGCCTGCGCCGGAGATACAAGCCGCGGAGCCCAATAAAAAGTCAAAGTCTGACCGGCCGGAGCGGGGGATCGAAACCATGTTCCGCATCAGTTCGGGCAACCATCAGCGTCTGAGTGATATGGCCGATAACAAGGCCCATATTATGATTTCAACGACGTCGATCATCTTGTCAATTGTAATCAGTATTCTGCTGCGTAAGATCGAAGACGAACCGCAAATGATCATTCCGACCCTTTTGCTGCTGCTGGTTTGTGTGACAACAATGGTTTTTTCCATCCTGGCCACCAGGCCTTCGCTTCCGCGTGGCGTGTTCAGTCATGAAGACATCGAGCAGAAAAAGGTAAACCTGCTTTTTTTTGGGAATTTTTATCGCATGAGCCTGGACGATTACAGCATGGGCATGCATAAGATGATGGATAGTAAGGACTTTTTATACGGAAGCCTCATCCGCGATGTGTATTCGCAGGGCGTAGTGCTTGGTCACAAATACCGTTACCTCCGCGTGGCCTATAATGTGTTTATGTTTGGCATCGTCGCCGCTGTGCTCGCCTTTATTATCGCTGCCTTTGCAGACTATTGATTATGACAAGGCCGGTATTTTACAATCGTGATTTGAGCTGGACCGGTTTTAACGGCCGGGTGCTGGAAGAAGCGGGCAAGCCTGGCGTTCCGTTAATGGAAAGAATTCGTTTTCTGTCTATATTCTCATCGAATCTCGACGAATTTTATCGCGTGAGGATGCCTGTTGTTATGGCGCTGCACGCCAACGGCCGGGATAAGCGTGCTGTCGAAGAAAACGTTCAGGCGCGAATAACTACACGCATATCTGCACAGCAGGCCCGTTTTGGCCAGATCTTGTCCCAAACGATTATACCTGAGTTAAATGAACTTGGCCTGAGTTTCCATTATGGCAGCGAACTTCCTGAAGCGCTGCTGCCATCGCTTCGCGCTGTGTTCTTTAATGAAATTCTGGGCTTACTGCAAGTTTCAAAGGTAGAGTCGGGGAAACAGCTTCCGCCGGTAGCCAATAACAGGATTTGCCAACTGGTCGTAACTGCCGACAGGACCGGTGCTGAATGCCTGTATCAGGTTTATGTGCCGGCAGAGGAGGCGGGCCGCTTCGTCAAAGTCACAACCCAGGACAGTGAGCACATTGTTTTTATCGAAGACATTATTCGTTCTTTCCTGCCTGCCCTGTTTCCTGATCATGCCATAAACGGCGCATACAACATGAAAATAACGCGCGATGCCGAGCTCAACATTGCTGAGGAATATGGCGAGCGCCTGCCGGATATCCTGGAAGCGCGGCTGCAGCAGCGTGAACTTGGAACGGCCACCCGGCTTTTGTATGAACCGGGTATCAGCATGCGTCATCTCTACGCCCTTATAGCCGCATCGGGTCTGGAAAAGGCTATGGTGGTTGCCGGCGGCCGGTATCATAATCTTAAGGATCTTGCTGCCTTACCGGCAGGAGGCAGGGCTGCATCGTATCCGGTGCAACAGCCTGCCGAAATACCTGATCTAACTGCTGCAGAGCGCCTTCATAAGGAGATTGAAAGAGGAGACCTGTTGATCCACACTCCATACCAGGATTATAGTCCGGTGCTGCGCTTCTTTAATGAGGCGGCGACAGATCCCGATGTCCTGGAAATATCAGTAACGCTGTACAGAGTTGCCACCCAGTCGAAAATTGCCGGAAGCCTGATCACTGCGGCCAGGAACGGCAAACGCGTTACGGTGCTTGTTGAACTCAAGGCGCGGTTTGATGAGGCGAATAACATCAGGTGGGCGAAGACAATGAAAGCCGCCGGCGTGGCGATTGTGTACAGCCGCTACGATCAGAAAGTGCATGCAAAGGTTGCTTTGATCAGGCGGCGGAATAACGCAATGCCCTATCTGGGCCTGATGGCAACCGGTAATCTGAATGAGACGACAGCCAGGTTTTATACAGATCATATTCTGCTTACCGCTGATCAGGACCTCCTTATGGGCTTAGGTGATTTGTTTGCGTTTCTGCGTTCAGGAAAACAGGCAGCTGTACCGCATTTTTCAGAGCTCCTGGTGGCCGGATTTAACCTGCAGGAACGATTTATGGAGCTTATAGATGGCGAGATCAGTGAAGCCACGGCCGGCAGGCCGGCGCGTATCGTGTTGAAGATGAACAACCTGGAAGAACGTAAGCTGATCTCAAAGTTGTATGAAGCATCAGCCGCAGGCGTGCACGTACAGTTAATCATCAGAAGTATTTGCTGTCTTATTCCGGGTATACCGGGGCTTAGTGAAAATATCACGATTCGCCGTATTGTAGGCCGATACCTTGAACACGGGCGGATCTTCATTTTCGGCATGGGCGCTCGCGAACAGTTGTTTCTTGGTTCTGCAGACTGGATGAACCGCAATATTTACAACCGAATCGAAGTTTGTTTTCCGCTGAAAGATGCCCGCCTTAAAGAAGAGATTAACGAAATGATCAGACTGCAGCTGGCGGATAACCTCCAGGCAGTTACGCTGGACAGCGAGTTGGAGAACATTCCCATGGCCGTCAGTCAGCAACCGGTCGACTCGCAGGCAGCAATTTATCAATTCCTTGCTCAAAGTACGGTGATTAAAGAAACGCATTCAACGACACCTTGATTATGAAGCTTCGCTATCTCATCTATGTATATCTGCTTTCCTTTGGCGTAACAGCCTGCCGGGAAAAGGAAACATTCACATCGCCGGCAGGGTATGACCTTAATAAGCCGGAAAAGTTCGTCATGCCCGAAAGCCTGCTCGAGATTTCAGGGATCTGCTTTCGCCCGGGCCAGTCTGACACAATCTATTCGATACAGGATGAAGAGGGAAGGCTTTTCCGTCAGCAGTGGGGGGTGAAGGCCCAGAAAAACAGCCGCTTTGCCGGCGACGGCGACTATGAAGATGTAACATTCCTCAATGAGCATTTTTTTATTTTGAAGAGCAATGGTCAGATCTATAGCCTCCCCGCGTCCGCAACCGCGGTACCTGATGGGGAAGAAGCCAGGATACACAAAAAGCTCGTCCCAAAAGGTGAGTATGAGGGCCTGTATGCAGATCAGCATGAAAAGCGATTATACATGCTTTGTAAAAACTGCAAGGGGAGCCAGGCTGGAAGCGCAGGCGGGTATGTGCTTACGCCTAATGCTGCCGCAGATAGCATTACTGTTACGGGTCAGTTCAGTGTGACCGGCGTCCAGACGGGGGCCAGCAAGAAAAAAAAGAAACCGGAACCGTTCAGGCCGTCGGCGCTTGCCCGACATCCGGTTACGGGCGACTGGTTTATTCTTTCCTCGTTTAATAAACTTATCGTTGTTGCCGGGGCAGACTGGAAAGCAAAAAGCCAGTTTGCCTTAGACGGAAGTGTTTTTAATCAACCTGAAGGCATCGCTTTCGACCCGTCAGGAAACCTTTACATCTCCAATGAGGGGGCTGAGATAGAGGCCGGCAACATCTTAAAATTCAAATATCACCCATAAATGTATAAATGGATCCTTATCGGCCTGTTTTGTTTGCCCGGGTTGCTGCGGGCGCAACGTCTGCGCGTTGAGCAGCGCGTAATCCTGATTGGCGATGCCGGTGAAATGGACCGGCAGCAGGGCGGAGTGATCACAACAGCGCTTGAAAAAGTGATAGCAGGAAGGACCCGGGTCATGTATCTTGGTGACAACATCTATCCGCGGGGCATGGGCTTACCGGGCAGCAGAGAACGCGCTGAAACGGAAGCGATCCTCCGGTCACAGTACCAGCCTTTCAGGGCGGCCGGTGTCCCTGTGGATTTTATTCCGGGAAACCATGACTGGGACCGGATGGGAAACAAGGGCCTCGCCAAGGTGCGCGCGCAATGGTCTTTCCTTGAAAGTCAGCATGATTCGTTACTCCGGGCTATCCCGGCCGACGGATGTCCGGGGCCGGAAGAAATACCTGTGGGCAAGGATCTGGTTATTGTGGCTTTCGACAGCGAATGGTGGCTTTTTCAGCATGAAAAAGAAACGACCGCCGACTGCGACTGTCGCACAAAGGACCAGGTAACAGAAAAATTGGAGGCACTTTTTTACAAAAATCGTAATAAGGTCATCCTGCTGGCCATGCACCATCCTTTCCAGACTTACGGCCGGCATGGAGGTTACTACAACCTTAAAGACCATTTGTTTCCTTTTACAGCCATCAGCCCTAAGCTGTATATACCCTTGCCGGTAGCCGGTTCGCTGTATCCCTTTTTAAGGCGAACCTTTCCGAACCCGGAAGACAGGCCACATCCGCAGTACCGGGAAATGATCAAACGTGTGGACGGGGTTTTCTCCGGTTTTCCGAATTTGGTCCACGTATCAGGTCATGACCACGGCCTGCAGCTGATAAAGAAGGGTGATGATTTACAGGTGGTGAGCGGCTCAGGTGCAAAACACAGTTTTGTGGCGCGGGGAGCCAATAGTTTGTACGGGTCGGTATTGCCAGGTTTTGTTACTGCAGACCTGATGAGCGATAAATCACTTCAGCTGACTTATTATGCACAGACCGACTCAGGTTTCAGGGAGGTTTTTGCTTATAACAAGCCATACAGCCAGACGCAGTCAGCTGAACAGGCCATATACCGTTCGTTTACGCAGGATAGCATGAGGCGTGCATTACTGCCCCGGTATGACAGCGTTGGCCGTTTTCACCGGCTGCTATTCGGCGAAAATTACCGCCGTGAATATGCCCAGGTCACAACGCTGCCCGTTATCCGCATCTCTGAAGCCTTCGGCGGATTGCGCCCGCTTAAACCTGGCGGGGGGCACCAGTCGAGGTCGTTACGTCTGGCAGATTCTGCCGGCCGCGAGTATGTTCTGCGGAGCGTTCAGAAATATCCGGATGTGCTGATCCCTGAGCGCCTGCGCGAAACATTTGCAAAAGACATCGTTGAAGACCAGATGTCGGCACAGCATCCGTTCTCGGCACTTGCTGTGCCGCCGCTGGCAGCCGCTGCCGGTGTTCCCCACAGCAATCCCGTTATCGGGGTGGTGGCACCTGAAGATGCACTGGGTATTTATAATAAAACATTCGGTGGTATTGTAGCCCTCCTTGAAGAGCGGGAACCAGCGGGAAAGTCAGACAATACGCCAAAAATGCTCGACGCCCTTAACAGCGACAACGACAATACCATAGACCGTTCCGGGTATCTGAAAGCCCGCCTGCTTGATGTGCTCATCGGCGACTGGGACCGCCATGGCGACCAGTGGCGCTGGGGTTACACGAAAGACGGGAAAAACAAACATTATTTTCCTGTTCCGCGCGACCGTGACCAGGTCTTCTATAAATCAGAAGGCCTTGTCGTCAGGTACGCTACAGCAAAATCTCTGCTTCCTTTTATGCAGGGATTTGCTGAGGAGATCAAAGATATCAATACCAATCTTTGGGAGGCCAGGCAGACAGACTCGAGGATTCTCGTCCCTATGCCACTCGAACAATGGCAGTCCACGACACAATCGTTTGTAGACGCCATGACAGACCAGGTTTTTGAGGCAGGGCTGCGCAGGCTTCCGCAACCGGCTTACCAACTGCGGTACAAAGAACTGTTTGATACGCTGCAGGCCCGCCGCGCCATCCTGCCCGATGAAATGAACAAGTTTTACCGCTTCATCAACAAAATAGCAGACATCCAGCTGAGCGATAAAAATGAAGCAGTTTCCCTGACGGCGATGCCGGACGGCAGCGCCAGTCTGTTGGTTCGCAAAATCAATAAAGAAGGGCAGCTTAGGGATTCGCTGGTCAGCAAGTCATTCGACCCGCAGATTACAAAGGAGATAAGGCTTTACCTGAACAACGGAAAAGACAGCGTGCATGTTGATCTGGACGGCTCGCCGGTCAGATTGCGGATCATAGCAAAAGGCGGGGATAAGAAATTTGATATGGCATCCGCCGGAGGCGATATACGGTTGTACAAAACGACAGCTGCAGCCAGGCTGACAGGTCCGGCGGTATCCAGGCTCCGGATTACGTCATCAGACGACAGCCTGAATACAGCTTTTGTACCCGTTAATCTGTATCATGTGCCGGTTTATTTATTAAACGCCGGCCTGAACCTGGATGACGGGCTGCTACTCGGTGCCACGTATAAATATACCCGTCAGGAAGGCTTTAGAAAAGAGCCCTTTGCCAGTTCGCACCGCTTTACTGCCCTGCACGCCTTTGCAACTGAAGCCTTCCAGTTTAAATATAATGGCGAATGGACCCAACTGCTTGGAAAAGCAGATCTGCTCACCCAGCTGAATATAAAAGCGCCAAACAATACAATGAACTTTTTTGGCAGGGGCAACGAAACACCATTTGACCGTAGGGGCGATTACAAAAGATTTTACCGTACGCGGTTCAACTTATATACGCTTGAAACTGCCCTGCGCTGGCGGCAGGGTGCAAACAGCCAGCTGTTTGTCGGGCCGTCTCTTCAGTACTATCATCTTGATCCTGAGGAAAATGAGGGGCGTTTCATCAGCAGGGCTTCATCACTTGGCTCTTATGACAGCCTGTCTGTCGGGCGAAACAAAATGCATGCCGGGCTGAGTCTGCATTACCTGATGGACGGGCGGAATAACCGGCTGCTTCCGCAATGGGGTGTGTATGTCAGCTTTCGGGCCGAGGCCTGGGCAGGCCTAACCGGTGGCGCGCGGTCTTACGCACAGATTATGCCGCAGCTGGCGCTCTATAAGAGCCTGAATATGCGCGGGTCAATTGTGCTTGCTAACAGGACCGGCGGAACCTTCGGCATAGGTCATGCTGCCTTTTATCAGTCAGCTTTTCTGGGTGGACAGGATAATTTGTTAGGCTTTCGTCAATATCGCTTTGCCGGCCGGCACAGTTTGTATAATAATTTGGAAATGCGCGTAAAATTAGCGGACTTTGCGAGCTATATTCTGCCTGGGCAATTCGGACTGATCGGTTTTTATGATACCGGGAGGGTTTGGGAACCCGCAGAAGCTTCATCTAAATGGCACTATGGCCTCGGCGGAGGACCATACTTTGCTCCGGCACAAATTGCGGTCGTCAAATTCCTGATGGGTCATTCGGAAGAAGGCTGGTATCCATACCTGACGGTGGGGATGCGTTTTTAATTTGAATCAGCTGCGTTATGCAAAATAAGATCTTAAGTTTGCGCAAATTTATTTACGAGGATCAGGCACCTTACTGCGCCATCCAGTCAAACCTAAGTTTTGCCCCCTTTGTCAGACACCTCAAACAGAAGGTGGCCGGCGTTCCTCATCCAAAATCTAACTTTTACCGGTACGCGCTGGCCAAGCTGGCTGAATATCCGGAGCTTGAGAAAACGCTTTCCATTGAGCAGGCTGCATCTTATACAGATGTACTGGATGTGATCTACACCGCACTTTCGCCCTTACTTACAGATGAGGAGACTCAGTTGTGGGCGCTCTCGGCACCCGGCGAGGCAGAATTCTTTTATGGCACCAACGCCTTTTATGAAACGATTGATGCCATAGCGCAAACGGGCGGCAATTTTTCGCTCATGAACCAGAACAAAGCCGAAGAAAAGAAGATGATGAGCCTGTACGGCGTTATTGCCGAACGGCTGTTCAACGTCAAAACCGGCATGTACAGCAGCATGGTTCACCGCATCATTGACAGCAAAACCGGGCTCGAAACCTATTACCGGCTTAGTATTGACTGGCGGTTTGTCGATGTTTATACCGATGAAACACTTGCGCAGCCGGGTCTGGACCTGATCGAGGAATTTATGCGTGGCGATGTCGATGCACTCGCTATGGCGCGCGAGCGTTTCCCGCTTGATAAATTCAGGTTTGAGGGCTTTTGTGCGATCACGCTAAAGGATGTGACCGCCGAATACGCCTTGGATGCGGTGAAAAACATGATTATATCACATAATGATTGTGATACTTCAAGCAACAAAAACCACCTGGAAGCAGCCCTCCAGACCTTGTTCGGAAGCAACCGGATACGCTTCAATCTGCTTCCGTTCTTTAACATTAACGGGAAGCCGCTGCTGCGCAATAATTTTGGTCTGCATAGCGTGATTTATGACCTGGTCGGCGATGAAACAGAAAAACAATCGGTTTATGAGCAGTTCGTAACGGAATACATTGCCAACCCGCGCAGGCTGATCTTTCTGGATATTTCTGAGAAACAGCAGGCAGACAGTCCGGTCCTGACCCTGCTGGCGGGCGTGGGCAGAATCCGTTCATATGCGCTGTTTCCTTTTTATTACAGCAACCGCTTTGTCGGCTGTGTGGAATTATACAGCAGGGAGCCTGCGGTATTCACGGCGGCCCTGCTGCCTACAATGGCTCATGCGTCAGACCTGCTTGCGCAGTTGCTTCAAAACATCATCCTTGACTTCGATACCGAGGTGTCAGCCGTGATTACAGACCAGTTTACACCGATCCAGGAGTCTGTAAGGTGGCGTTTTAACGAAGCCGCCTACAATTACCTGAATGAAATGTATAACGGCACGGCCAAACCCGTTATTGAACAGGTCGGCTTCCAGGATGTGTATCCCTTTTACGGCGCAATTGATATCCGGAATTCAACGATAGAGCGAAATGATGCGATCCGTAAGGATCTCTTCGAACACTTCAGGTTGCTTGGTGATACCCTTAAAGACATTAAAGGGCAGGTGCCGGAAGCGTTTAAGGACGATGTTATGGTCAACTTTGACGATTGGCTCCGCGATGAATTGTCAGAGATATCAGACCGTGTGGTGCTCAAACTTGATGACTACCTGCGGCTGCAGATGCTGCCCTTTTTACGCCAGCTGCGCGACACATACCCGCAGCTGCATCATGTTGTCGATGCATATTTCGAGTCTACACATCCGCAACGGGGCAGGGTGTTTGAGCACCGGCAGCGGCTGGAAAAAAGCATGCAGACCGTTAATCAGCTGATTGGTAGTAAACTGATTGATCTGCAGAAGGAGCTGAACGAGGTGTTTCCCGGTTACTTTGAGAAGTTCCGTACAGATGGTTATGAATTTGATATCTACCTTGGCCAGTCTATCGCGCCTGACCGGAACTTTGAACAGTCGTTCCCCGGGATATACCGGCTAAAACAGCTTCGGGCAATGGCACGTATTGCACAGGGTACGCACAAGCTTTTGCCGTACCTGCCAACGCCGCTGCGCACAACCCAGCTTATATTTATCTATGAGAACCCGATAGACATCAGTTTCAGGCAGGAAGAACAACGGTTTGATGTAGAAGGGAGTTATAACATCAGGTATCATGTTGTTAAAAAACGGATAGACAAAGTCCACATCAGGCATACTAACGAACGGCTTACCCAGCCAGGTACACTTGCACTTGTATATTTCAATGAATCTGATGCCAGGGAGTATCTGAATTACATACGCACGCTTCATTATGAAGGCCTGCTTGCCGATGAAGTTGAACAGCTTGATCTTGAAGAACTGCAGGGTGTTGACGGACTTAAAGCGCTGCGTGTCAGGGTGCTTGTAGAGGAAGATTCTGGCTCTAATCAATAATCTCAAAACGATCGGCATCTGCCAGAAAAGGAAACTGCCTGCGTATTTTGATCATTTCCTCATAATTAAGGGTCAGCGTATACATGTCTTCATCTTCCGGTTTATAGTAAACCGTATTTCCGTATGCGTCAATGCACATGGAATGACCGCTGTGATACACCTGGTTGCCATCATGGCCCACCCGGTTTACACCGATTACATAACTCTGGTTTTCGATCGCGCGGGCCTGGATTAACGAGCGCCAGTGCATGGATCGGCGGTCGGGCCAGTTTGCAACGAGCAATAAGATATCGTATTCGCCATCGACGTTCTGGTTCCAGGCCGGAAAGCGCAGGTCGTAACAGATGGCCAGCCTGATCTGCCAGCCCTTCAGCGCCACGATCACCTTTTCCTTACCGGCTGTATAATGCTGGTGTTCATCGCCCATGGCAAAAAGATGCCGCTTATCGTAATGGGCATACGTTCCGTCGGGCCGCATCCATACCATGCGGTTATAATAATGTTTATTTTCTTCAATGATGAGGCTTCCCGTAACCACACAATCGTATTTTGCTGCTGTTTCGCGCATCCAGCTGACGGTTTTTCCGTCCATCGGCTCGGCCAGCTGCGCCGCGTTCATGCTGAAACCGGTATTGAACATTTCCGGCAGAATAATGAGATCAGTTTTTTCCTTAATACCCATATTGAGTCGCAGACCGATATTCTGCAGATTCTTATCCGTATTTTCCCAGAACAGATAAGCCTGGTAAATGGTGACTTTTAAGTTGGGAATGTTCTGGTAGTCGGGATTTTCCATCATACAGCTTTGGTGTTTGTGTATTTAATAAGCTGGTCAACAGCCTTTTCCAGGGTCTCAGTTCGTTTGGCGAAACAAAAACGAAGCAGATGCTGATCGTTTTTGCCCGTATAAAATGCAGAGACGGGTATTGCGGCTACGCCGGATTCCCTGACAAGCTGCATGGCCATGTCTGTATCGTTGTCAGTGCTGATGTTTTCGTAAGATACGCATTGAAAATAAGATCCTGCGCAGGGAAGCAGCGTAAAAGCTGTCTGCTGAAGCAGGTTCCTGAACATATCGCGTTTTTCCTGGAAGAAACCGGCCAGAGACAGGTAGTGGCCAGGCTCTTTCAGGTATTCGTCTATAGCATATTGCATTGGTGTATTAACGCTGAAAACGTTAAACTGGTGTATTTTTCTGAACTCGGCCATGAGATGCGCGGGGGCAAGGCAATAACCAATCTTCCATCCGGTGGCGTGCAACAGTTTTCCAAAAGAGTAAATAACAAAACTGCGTTCACGCAATTCCGGATACGTGCATACGCTCAGGTGAGGTTTGCCATCATAAACAAGATGTTCGTACACCTCATCGCTTATAATCAGGATGTCTGTGTCTCTGATTAGTTTAACCAGCTCCTGCATGTCCTCATCAGAGAAAATTTTGCCGCTCGGGTTTTGCGGCGTATTGATGATGATCATGCGGGTTTGCGCACTGAAAAGTTTTTTCACCATGCTCCAGTCTATGCTGAAATCGGGTGCCTGCATCTGGTACGGTTTGACCAGTCCGCCAAACAGTTTTACAGTCGGCGCGTAACAGTCATACGCAGGTTCAAAAATGATCACTTCGTCTCCGGGCGCGATGACCGTGGCAAGTGCGGTAAAAATAGCCTGTGTACCGCCCGCGGTAATAGTCATTTCGCTTTCGGGATGATACTTTGCTCCATACAGCTGCTCAGTTTTTGCGGCAAGGCGCTCACGCAGGCTCATCAGTCCGGGCATGGGTGCATACTGATTGTGACCCGAACGCATGGCACGTTCCGTCAGTCTGAACAGCTCGGGGTCTGCATCGTAATCGGGAAAGCCTTGCGAAAGGTTAATTGCACCGTGTTCCATTGCCAGTTGTGACATGACGGTAAATACGGTAGTGCCAACCTGAGGAAGCTTCGATTTGAGTGTGATCATGAAAAACGAATGTACTACTTTCTGAACGCATTGACAAAACCACGCTCCGGACATGCCGACAACCAGACAGCGGGTACTGATTTTTCCCGATTTGTTTCTTATTTTTACTAACCATTCATAGCTATGACATTTAAAACCAAAGAGAGCAGGCTGCTCCTCATCCTTGGCGGCATCCTGGTTGCCAACGCCATTCTTTCTGAGTTTATAGGCGTAAAACTGTTTTCTGTCGAGGAGACTCTGGGTTTTGAAAAATTTGATCTGAACCTCTTCGGCGTAAAAAACCTCTCATTTGTCATGTCGGCAGGTGTACTCACCTGGCCCGTTATTTTTATCATGACCGATATCATCAACGAGTACTTTGGCGTAAAGCAGGTGCGGTATCTCTCTGTCCTTACATCGATCCTGATCGCCTATGCGTTTTTTGTGGTCGGTGGTGCGATGAAACTGGCCCCCGCAGATTTCTGGGTGAACCAGCAGATAGACGGAAAGGCAGTCGACATGAACAGGGCATTTGCGGGCATTTTCGGCCAGGGAATGTGGATCATTGTGGGGTCGATTGTTGCTTTTCTGGTTGGGCAGTTCGCCGATGTACTGATCTTTCACCGGATTAAACGGCTAACGGGCGAAAGAGCGCTGTGGCTGCGCGCCACCGGGTCTACACTGGTATCGCAGCTCATAGACAGTTTCGTCGTTATTTTTATCGCTTTTTATTTAAACCCGCAGTATGACTACACCTGGAAGATGGTGGCGGCGATCGGGTTGGTAAACTATACCTATAAGTTTGTCATTGCTATTCTCATGAC
This sequence comes from Pedobacter sp. SYP-B3415, assembly GCF_004138205.1. GTDB lineage: Bacteria > Bacteroidota > Bacteroidia > Sphingobacteriales > Sphingobacteriaceae > Pedobacter. The sequence goes on along the minus strand of NZ_RXNQ01000031.1, from coordinate 12,815 downwards.
ACCGATTCTTTATGTGGTGCATGGCATTATCGACCGTTTTCTTGGCAAAGACCTGGCGCATAAAATGGTGCAGATGGCGGCGAGGAAGTAGGTTTAATTAGTAGTTCGTAGTAAGTACATAGTAGTTAGATGGGGGCCATTGCCAGATATGAGATGTGAGATATGAGTCCTGAGACAGCAGAATTCCCCAGCCGGTTAGGGCGTTTGAGGGGTTAGGCGCCGTGGTCTTTCATCTTGGTTCTTTTTTCTTTACTCGCATTGCGGGGTTCTGCGCTCCCCCGTCGTCATCCCGAACGCCAGCGGAGCGCGGAGGGATCCCGCTTTTCGATCGCTTTAGCTTGTGATTGTGCGCCACCAGTTGCATAATCTTTTGTGATAGTATTACTTGTCTTGAGAAGATATCAGAAAAACGGCCGGTACTGATTCGTCGCAGGAGATCCCTCGCCGTTGCGATTCCGGAGGAAAGGGATTGCGTAAACGCGCTTGGGGATGACGGCGTGGGGCATGGGCAGCGGCCCCGGCGGCTGAAAGGGTTCTGTGCCCAGACTTAATGACCCGTGGTGGGAATCCTCAGACTATTTCGGCAACTTCTCCATGCGCACCACGACCGGGATCGAATTGAGCGAGCTAAGGAAAGCAACGATTGCATTTTTCTCGCTGTTGCTTAGACGCAGGCCGCGAAGCAGTTTGTCATTCTTAGGAAGGAGCGGATCGTTTTCCTGCTCAGGGCGCACCCGCTGCACAGGCATACCGATATTGTACATGTTCAGCACGCCGTCCATGTTTGGAAATAAACCATTATGGAACCACGGGGCGGTACGCATCACGTTACGCAGTCCCGGCGTTTTGAACCGGCCAACATCTTCCGCTTTTTTGGTGATGTCGTAAAGTCCGAGGTCCTCATACTTGCGGCCATAATAGGTAAGTCCGAGGTTGTGGAACTGTTTATCAGTAAACATCGGACCATTGTGGCAATTGATACAGCGGGCTTTGGTACGGAAAAGGTGTAAGCCAACAACCTGTTCATCGGTCAGCGCATTTTTTGTGCCGGTAATAAACCGGTCGAAATCGGTACGGCGGCTTACAATCGTCCGCTGGAAAAGCGCGAGGCTTTCAAAAATGCGTTTATTCGTAATCTTCGCTGAACCAAAGGCTGCCTGGAAATAGGGTTGATAACCTTTTATTTTTCCAATCTTCTTAGCAAGCTCCTTTACATCCTGATGCATCTCGTTATGTGCCGCGATCGGACTTTCGGCCTGATCTTCAAGGGCACCCGCACGGCCATCCCAGAACAGCCTGTCTGCATACCACACGTTTTCTAAAGATGGCGCATTACGTTTATTCGGTTGGTGGTCATGACCTACAGAAACCTGGCGGCCGTCTGCCCAGTTCAGGTCGGGCACATGACAGCTTGAGCAGGAGATCTGGTTTGATCCTGAAAGGCGCGGATCAAAAAAGAGGGTCTTGCCCAGTTCGACAATTTTTACGATCGAATCAATCTTCAGGCTGACCGGCGAAGGCAGGAGGGGAGCGAGCTCTTCAAACTTTACACCAGGGTCTACGTTGGCTTTGGGCCAGAACTTCGACGGACCAGAATACAGCTTACGCAGCGAATCGACCGGGATCGGATCATCATCGCGGTGTTCACTGCCGCGAAAAGAAATAAATGCAAGGACGGAGAATGAGAGCAGTAAAGCGGCAAAAACCCTTTTCATGGCTTAAAAATACAGATTTATACTGAAATTGCTGAAAAAACGGTCTTTGCCAGGGTTGGTTGCCGCATTAAGTGGCTTGTATGTCTGCTTCCATTTCGAAAGATAAGATCCGTTGAATGAAAAACCGGTACGCAGTCCGGGAACGATGCGGCCGGTAACAATTTGAAGTCCGAAATCAACAGAGAAGTTGCCGCTGGTGGCATAGGCAAAGTCAGGATAAACTACACCGCGGCTAAAAGCTGTTTCCTGGGAACCCGGAACGCTCATACTGTTATCGGGGGACCAGCCGAAGCGTCCGCCCAGATCCGCCCGAAGTCTTTCCCCGCGTTTGAGCCGACCAAGTACGCCGGCCCGGATGCCCGCCTCAAGCCTGGTATAATCGACCAGATGGGAACTGACGATGTCTTCATGCGCGGTTGCAAGGTAGGCAAATGATAATCCGAAATCAGGAACAAACATTGCCGTTCCCTGCATCTGCACCGAATAATTCAGGGCAGCCTGCGTTCTGTCATAGTAATAGTTTGACCCGCCTTTTGTAATGTTGAAATCCTGTCCATTCTCGGCAATGGCAGTAACCTCCAACTGATGGTTTAACCGCCCGCCGGTGTGCGTCATGATAAGCCGGGCGTCAATTTTGTCCATGTCGAAGCGACCGATATCTGCCGTAGCTGTTGACCGCTCAAGTCTGATCATATTGGTTTCGGCCCGCTGTTCATAGCATAGTGAACCCATTAAAGACAAATGTGCACCTGTAAAAATGTAACCTGCTTCGGCGCCGGTGTTGCGCAGCCTTCGGCGGAAATCCTGGTTCCCCTGGCGGATGGCAATGAGGCCATAGCCCTGCATCAGGTAATTGACCCTGTCGGGATAGGCAGCGCTTCCGCGATAGGTAATACTTTTGAACGTAAGAATGTTCTGTTCATCGCCGTAACCCCAGATTGCGCCCGCGTAAAGTACACTGTTACCCAGCTGATAACTAAGCTGCGGGCGTAATTTAAGCGAAAATGCGTTTACCTCCGGACGCGGATCAACCGATCTGGTCGAAGTTTTGAAATCATAGTCAATACCAGAGCCGATATTCAGTTTTCCCGGAACCAATGCATACAGAAGCATACCGGATAAATGATATGCGGTACGCTCAAAAGGTCCGGGTTTGATTGATCCATAATAGTATGGCTGCTCAAAATCTTCGGTGCCTTTCGCACTCCAGGCAAGGCTATCCTGATAACTTCGCGTAAGGCGGATTTTTCCAAATGTTCGAAACCGCTTAAACGTGTTAATTCCCTGAATACCGAGCAGCGCCTGCTGGTCACGAAACGGCTGCTGTGCCTTTCTGAAAGAACCCTGCGTAAGGCCATAGCCCACATCGATCGTAGCTGTTGAGGTATCCCGGAAATTAGCCAGTCCGGCAATATTTGATGTCTGGTACCCGTACTGACGCAAAGCCAGCGGATTCAGATAAATACTGTCAGCCGGGGTTTGTGCAAAACCACCGGCCGACAGGATCAATAACAAGATGATATAAAGAAATTTCAATTACTTAAATGCGTTTTTTGACGGGTCGGCTTTGTCTAATTCTGTAAAGTCATTTTTCGAGTTATTCGTATCCTGCAGTACGCGGCGGCCGTTTATTGTTTTTGCCGTTTTGCGAATCAGCGACTGTGATGAGTACTGTCCTTTTGATACAAACGTAAATCCGGCATCAAGATTAGCCTGTAAACGTTGCGGAAACTGGTTGTTAGCAAGCGGGGGCTGAACCTCTACTGCATCAAGGACAACAGCATGCGGAATCTGAAGATATAGCTTGGTGTCTGCAGTTACACTGGTGATATCAGGTGTAGCAAATTTTCCAAATGTAGCAATGTTCTGAGGCGCTTTCGCAAGGAAATAAGAATCGCGGCCTGTTGCATCAAAGATCAGGTCACGGTCGCCACGTAAGATTACGGTTAAATTTGGAACATTCGGATTGTTAATGTCTGAATTCAATGGATTCACACCCGGTTGATCGCCTACATACACTTCAAAATCAGCACCGCTCAGATCAACGGTTAATTCGGGATCTCTTACCGTGATTTGTGTGCCTGTAGCGCCAATGTAGGCCCCCTTGTGATTTAGGGCTGTTGCTGCAATGATAAGGCTGGCACCAGGCTGAACAGGATGCTGTTTGCCCGTTCCCGGAATCATGAACATTGAGCTTGCGTAGATATAATCGGTGTTTGCTTTGGTATTGTTCATACCTACAGATTTGCTCCAGTCAAACTGGCCGCTTGGCAGAATGTATGATCTCGTAAAGTCGATAGCAGTTTTCCTGGTCGGGATACCATGAGCCTGACCAAAACAAAGGCTGTCAGCATACAAAACGGTGTTTGAATTGTTGTAGATCTCTACGAAACAATCGCGAAAGGTGGCACCGTCACGCGCGTTTGAACCGGCATAATAGATTTGTTTCATTAACCAGTCGCCAATTCTCCCGGTTTTCAGCTCAAGTGAAAGGCTGTTTTCCAGATTGATAAGCGGCTGCGACTTTGCGCTGGCATTGTATACAATGTCCGCATCGGTGGTAATTCCGGTAGCCTGTGTATAGGCAGCTGCGGCGACGGTCAGGGTTGCCTGCACATCGTATGCACCCGGCATGATGTCGTTCAGAACCACATTACCGTTGGCATCTGCGGCAGCTTCAAATGATTGCCCGTTCTCAACATTCTGTACCGTTACCTTAGATTTTGAAAGGTCAAAGCCATAAGCAGCGGCACTTGCTTCAACCTGTAGTTTTAAGTTCAGTTTAACAGGTCGCACGTCACCGGTCCGATCCTTTTTACAGGCTGCAAGACCTACAGCAATAAAGAGAAGTAAGAATAGATTTTTTCTCATGATTTAAAATTTGAAAGATAATTCGGCACCTACACTGATGGGCTCATTAAATACGTAAAGCTGATTTGTTGAGTCATCATAATAGCGCGGTTGTATATTCAGAACATTGTATGCATTGAGTGAGAAGCGGATTCTTTTTTTAAATTCTTTAGACAGCCGCATGGAAAGATTTGCATAAGGCCTGGGCAGGCTCGCAAATGAATCATTGGCCTGCGCCAGTCCGAGGTGCCCGTAATCCGCATTCGCTGGATCAAAAGTGCTTATCGGGTACCGAACCATATTTTTGTCCAGATAAGCTACAGGCACGCGGGAGCTGAGCGTTTTAGTCTCGTCTTTCCAGGTCATATCTATAAGCGCAGATACGACCAATCCGAGCCGGGGTATGTGCGTATTCGTATTGATACGTGAAACAAGCGACCACTTATCAAAAGAATTTGCCTCGTAAATAGCGTACCAGGCTTTCCGGCCTTCCCTGATAAATATTTCATTTGATACCGATGCGCGTTCGCCCGCGTTTCTATAGGTGCTGTAGCCAAAGACTGTGTTAAATGATAGACTTGTCTGGATGACATCTATCTTTTTTGTGCTGACCAGCCATTCGACACCGGAATTTTTCGAGTCGACCAGATTTCCAACTTCAGAAATCTGAAGACCGGGCCAGATACTGTCTCTGCCCGCGGGAACGTAACCCGGCTTGCCTTGCGGATTCGGTACGGCATTATACAGCGCAACCGTAAGCGGATGATACATGGATTGGGTTGTAAAACCGCGGGTGTTAATCTTATGATATGCAGTTATTGAAGTGGTAAAGAACGGTTTATTTAACAACACACCCAGTTCTGCCTGTTGCGAACGTCCTGGCTTCAGGTTACTGTTATCCGGTACATGGCGCCACGTGTGCAGCAGGTACAGGCTGTTCCTTACATCGCCGGTATAATAGTCGATAAGCGGCAGGTCAATATATGTCGGCCCGGGATAACGGTAAGCCAGCGACGGTGCTTTAGTGGCTATACCATACGCTGCATTGATCCTGATCCCTCTGCCCAGATCCAGGTTGGTGTTTACCCTGGGCTGTAAGCTGGCGTAGCCGTTCTGAAAGTCCAGCCGCAACCCCGCAGATGTGTTCAAAGTTTTCCCGAAAAGGCTAAGCTTAAAGCGATCCTCCACATAAGCGCCGGTATTTACAAGGGCGGGGACCAGTTCAAAATTATAGGGACGTTCATTGCGGTTCTGCGAGTTGGGCAGTCGCGGGCGGTTGGGATCTGCCAGCACACCCTGACCGGCATTAGACGAACGGGAAAAACTTAAGCCCAGGCTAACAGCGTGTTTAATGTTGCCGGTACTGAAACCTGAAAGCAGATCAAGACCACCGTTTATGTTGATCGGCCGGCCAATAATATGGTCTACTGCAGTATAGGTACCCGGAATGTAAAAACCTTCATAAGTGCCGGTGGTGTCTTTTCCGCCCATGCCTTTCGGACTTCCGTTGAGGTAATAATCTGCATAACTTTCGCTGTAAGACCGGTCGAACCCGATTGTCAGATTGATAGATTTAAGGTAACTGTGTTCAAATGTATAACTTGTACGGTTGCCAACGCGAACAGAGCGGGCTTTTGAATACGTGCGCCGCAGACGGTCATCATCCGGATCGGTCTTTGCGTTATCAAACTTCTCACTGAGGTCTATAGAAAAGTTATTTTTCAATCCTTTAGCGAAGTAAGAAGTCCACATCACGCCGCCATTCAGACGGCTGTAACTTTTCATTTTGTCGCGCGGGTCGTTGTTGCTGAGCAGATAATTCAGGTTTACATTGATGGCGCCGGCCTTTTTATTCAGAACAAAACCCTTTGAAAGCGAGGTATTGGTCGAACCGCCATTAAATCTTGCTGAAAACTGATAAGGCGTACCGCCAGCCTGTCTGTTGATGATGACTGCACCATCTGTCATATCCCCGTACTTAACCGGTGCGATGCCCTGAATAACCTCAATGCTTTCAATATTATCGGCCGGAATATCGCGCAGGTCAATCCCGCCAAAGGTAACATCATATTGCCTGTTATTGCGGGAGTCATTGAGCACACCGCCACCCACACCGAAGGTGCCGATGTTGCGGCTTTGCATGTTTGCGTTGTTGGTTTGAACAATACCGTCTACGACAATGCCGATACCCATGGCATTGTTTCGTTCGGCGGCTCCGTCAACGTTTCCCCTCAATGTGAGATTCGTCGGCCCCTGCAAATCAAGCGGAACTATTTTTTTTCCGGGCAGGTTGTTGAGAATATCTGTAATACTAAACGCCTGAACCTGCTCGATGGCCTGGCGGTCGAAAATGATTGATGTGTTTGAAGAGGCATTCTTTCTTACAAAGTTGACTTCTACCTCCCGGAGATTCAGGTCGAGTGTTTGCATGCTGAACTCGATCAGTTGTTGAGCTGGCGTTATGATCGAATCGACAGTTTTGTAGCCCACTGCCGTAATGCGCAGCTGCACCTTGCCCTGACCCGGGGCCGAAATGCTGAACATACCATTTTCGCCGGCATAGGTGGTTTGCCCCGATTCAGGCAGTGTGACGGTAGCAAATGCAATTGCACCCTTTGGACCGGAAATACGGCCGCTTATGCGTTGCTGCCCAAAAGAAAAGATAGAGATGATCAGAAAAAACAGCGTAAAAATTAATCTTCTCAATGCAAGTAAAGTCTAATCCGGCACAAAAGTGCGCAAAAACCTGCAAAAAGGAAGAAATTATTTAGAATTAATCTAGTTAAGCTTGAAGCAACTTTTTCGTGCGGCTTTGAAATCTTAAAAACAGCAGGATCGAAGCTGTAATTAAGCCGAGCACCAGGCCATACCATATTCCGCTGATTCCCCAGTCCAGATAGATTCCCAGCAGATAACCAACCGGTATGCCAACTACCCAGTAGGAGAGAAAGGTAATGACGGTGGGGATATTAACATCGCCGATGCCGCGCAGCACCCCGAGGCCCACAACCTGGGTGCCGTCAAACAGCTGGAAAAAACCCGCAAGAATCAGCAACTGACTGGCGATGGTAATCACAGACATATCTGAAGTATAAGCGTAGGGCAGGAGTGTATTGGCCAGCATAAAGATCAGGGCCGTACAGGTCATAAATAACAGGGTAACGTGGTAGCTGGCAATTGCCGACCGGCGCAGGTCTGTAAAGGCCTGCCTGCCGAGATTGGTCCCGGTCTTAATCGTAGCCGCCGCGGCGATACCGCTGGCCATCATATAGGTAATGGAGGCCAGGTTGATGGCCACCTGATGGGCCGCCTGTTCAACCGCGCCCAGCGTACCGGCAAGAATCGCAGCACCGCTGAATGCGCTGATCTCAAACAGGTACTGAAGCGCCACGGGCATACCCAGCTTCACGATGCGCAGGCTGCGTGTACGTTCAATCAGACCCAGTTTGAAACCGGTCAGGTAAGTTTTGAAGTGTTTGGAACGCATCACATAGGTAAACATCACCACCGCCATCAGGCAGCGGTCTATCAGCGTGCTCCAGCCTACACCGGTTACACCCATCGGGGTAATACCGAACATGCCCTTTACGAAGATCACCCCCAGGATCACGTTAATTACATTACCCCAGATCGATACCATCATGGCCTGTTTGGTAAAGCCCAGTCCTTCGGTGAACTGTTTAAGGGTTTGAAAGATGAGCAGCGGAATAATGCTGATACCCAGCAGGCCGAGGTAGGGTTTTGCATAGGCCACCACCTCCGGACTCTGGTCCAGGTGATCGATGATGAGCAGCGTACCAAAATGTACAAAAAGATAAAGTAGAATCCCGGTGAAGATATTGATCATCAGGCTTACCGAAAGAAGTTTTCCGCATTCTTCATGGTTCCGCTCGCCGTTTTCGCGGGCCACGAGCGGCGTTAAACCGTTTGAGATGCCGAGGCCAAAAACGAGCACCAGCATAAAAACGCTGTTCACAAGCGAGACGGCAGCCAGTTGTACCGTGCCGGCAAAGTGCCCGACAATGACACTGTCGGCCAGGTGAACCAGCGTATGCCCTAGTTGTGAAACCACGATAGGCAGCGCGAGGTGCAGGTTTTCCCTGTAATAAGATTTATAGCGATTATATAAAGTCGGGATCATAAGGGCACAAAGATCGCGAATTCCCCTGTCACCCGGTACTCATTTTTTTATGAGGCTTGCAAGCCCGCTGCCTGCGTAAAATATTCTTCTTTTTCTGAGGTATGGGGCAGGAGCACACCGGCCAGGATCAGGCTGACAAGTATTTTTTGCGTTTTGCGGTAAGAGGCGCGGATCAGTTTGCTGAATTGTTTGAGGGTGATGCGGCCGTTTTCTTCGAGGTAGGTAAGGAGTTTGCGCTCATTGTCAGAATAAACGATTACCTGGTCCTGCGGCTGCGAAGACTGTTTGAGCACATCAACGATAATTTTGCTGGCCAGGACCGTTTTGTCCTGAATACGGATATAGGCCCACCACTTGCCGTGCTCGTCGAGTGCATAATGTGGTTTGGTATCGCTTTCGGGGATGTCGGCCACGAGGACGAGTTTATCATCGACATAAACTTCTTCGAAATGAATGTCGACCGCCGGCCGGCAGAACTGGCTGGCCGATTTTTCAAGCATATACCGTTCTTCATCTTCAGATTTGAGGCCTTTGATCCGGCCATCGTCGGCCACACCGACCAGCAGTTTTCCGCCCTGGTTATTTGCAAAGGCAACGAGGCTTTTGGCGATCTTTTCATTGCTGGTGATGGTCTTTTTAAAATCGAGGGTCGTTCCTTCTCCCTGGAGGATGAGCTTCTTGATATTCATGACGCTACAAGGTAGTGAAATAATGTGAACGTGACAGCGCTAAATGCGAAGCTGAGATGGGAATGACGGAAGAGGTGGGGGGGCGGAAGAGGCAAAAAAAAAGGCCGGTTGTTCGAACCGGCCTTTTTGGGGACACAAAGATTATTTTGCGTTTTTCTTTTCAGTAACTTCAGAACGGATTTCCTGAGCAAGCACTTTCAGATCTTGCATGCCTTTACGAACACGGGTTCCTGCAGCTGCATTACCTGCGTTATAGAATTTCTCTACGTCGGTTTCGATTGAAGCAACGAGTGCTTTCACTTTCTCGAATTTTTCCATATTTATCTGTTTTAATTTTTTTCAATAATAGCCAAAGAATGTTATTTCCGAATGATTTTTGTGTTTTTTTTATTTATTGTAACCAATTAACTGAAAATGAGATTTATGCAAACGAGATAAAGTGCCTTTTCCCGCGGGATGACGAAGCGCTTCCCCCCGTGGCGGGCATGAAAAGGGCATTTCCTGTGTGTTTAAGAATTGAGTTTTAAAGGATGCACGAAAATCTTTTCACATTTATTTCGCATTAATAAAAGAATAAATCTATATTTGCACTCCCAAAAACGGGAAATGATTCCGTAGCTCAGCCGGTAGAGCATAACACTTTTAATGTTGGGGTCCTGGGTTCGAGTCCCAGCGGGATCACTGAAAAACACCTCAAAATGGCTTAGAACCCTGCAAATGACATCATCTGCAGGGTTTTTTGTTTTTGGACTGTGCCAAAATTTGCACCAAATCGCATCCTTGAGGTGTCTGATTCGGTGCTTCAGAACTGCGCTGATTTTCGCACCACCGAATAGCTTGTAAGACATTGTATATCAACATTTTTTGCAGCTAAACATCTTGATGGAGATTGGTAGCAAATCGATATTTGTATCGTGCAAAAAGGTTCCCCTTGAACGCGATACAGCTCGCTCCCGAAGGTCGGGACGCGATTTGTTCACCTTTTATCGATTGCATTTATGCGAATCAATTTCCATCTGCTCTTCTACATGAAGAAGCAAAACATTAAAAAAAGTGGCTCAGGCCCAATTTTTCTCCGTATCACTGTTCAGGGTCAGCGGACGGAACTGAGTACCGGCCGGGTATGTTCTGAAAAGCACTGGAACACCAAGACAGGCAGGCACACCGGAAAGTCTGAACACGCGAAGTCTTTCAACACCTATCTCGATCAGTTGCAAGGACGCATGTATGAAGCCCACAGGCGTTTGCTGGATCAGCAAGAAGAAGTGACTGCCCGAACCCTGCGGGACGAATTTTTAGGCCGGGAAAAGCCAAAACCCGAAACGCATACGCTGTTGAGGCCATTGCCGACCACAACGACAAAATGCAGGCGTTGGTCGGTAAGCAATACGCCATCGGTACCCTGAGCCGTTTCAAGGCATTAGAGGCACATGTGCGAGCATTCCTGGTCACTAAAAAACTCAAAGACATTGACATTCGCCAGGTGGATCAGCGGCTAATTAGTAACTTTGAGTTCTACCTGCGCAGCAGCCAGGACTGCGCCAACAACACGACGGTGAAGTATTTAAAGAATCTGGGTAAGATCATTCGCATCTGTCTGATGAACCAATGGATTGACCGCGATCCGATGCTGGGCTACAAGCTGCGCTCTGAAAACGTGGAAAGACCGTTTCTTACTGCCGACGAACTGGAACGAATCCATCAGATCCAGTTTCACACCCCCCGCCTGGGCCAAGTCAGGGATGTGTTCCTGTTCTGCTGTTACACCGGATTGTCTTATGCCGATGTGGTCACGCTGTCGCTGAAAAACATCCAACCTGGTGTAGATGGTCATCAGTGGATCTTTGCCAACCGGACAAAAACCGGAACACGTTCGGCTATCCCATTGCTGCCAAAGGCGAAGGTGCTGCTTGAAAAGTACCAGGATGATCCCTACTGTCAAAGCCGCGACAAGTTGCTTCCGGTCACGTCAAACCAGAAGCTTAATGAATACCTGAAAGAGATTGCCGAACGCTGCCACATCAATAAAGTGCTGACCATGCACATTGCCAGGCATACCTTCGCTACGACAGTAACGCTGCAAAATGGTATACCAATAGAGACCGTATCAAAGATGCTCGGGCATACCAGCTTGCGAACCACACAGATTTATGCGAAGGTGTTGGATAGTAAGATTGGGAAGGATATGGAAAGCTTGAGAGGGAAGTTTTAGGACAAGGAGTGCCCGGCTTTGCCCGGCACTTTTTATTTTTGATAATGTTACAATTGTGAAAGCCTTAACGCTGTTACAGTTTTATTGATATTTAAGCTATCTTGGAAAGTCATAAATGAAAATACCTGTTGAGCAGCGAGGCCTAAAAATCTATCAATGTATGTCGCTGTAATTGGCACTAACGCTGTAACTATCTTAAAATTACGTTTTGAAAATCAATGAGAAAGGAGGAGGAATATGCCAGTAAGACTCTTGTATTTGTCTATACTGATCCTTTTCTGCTTAAACTTCAGTGTTAACGCTCAAAAGATTGAGAGCTATGATTCTAAAGGGAGTATGGTCTTGAAGGTTGTCCGCGATAATATTATTGCCGATAAAATGAAGGACTCGACCGCGATTTACAGCCTCTCAATTGTGATTTCCGTCACAAAACAGAGAAAGAAGCTGAACGTCGCAACGGAGTTAAATAACGAACAGGTCAGGTCTTTCTTTGTCGGGACCGAAGCGCTCAAAAAACTTGACTATAACAAGTTGATGAAAGGCAGGAAAGAATCGAAGTTTGTGGTCAGCGCATACATTCTAGTGTATGGCTCCCGAAGTGATAGGGTGGTCAAACTATCGGATGTTCCTGCCGCTCTTAAGTTTCTTTTTGTACAAAATCAGGCAGACCAGGAGAACTTAGGTACCGTGCTACTTGAGGTTGATAAGAAAGTATATCATTAGGGGAGTGTAACGCGAACTGTGTCAGTTCTAAATTAACGCCTCTCAGAAGCCTCTGTTCTCCTGAAGAATTCTGTCACCAAATTTAATGTATAATTGCGAGAATGCCAGTCCCCAGTTATGGATTGGCATCGTCCATTTCTTGCTGATGTTTTTAATGACCAGGTACATGAGTTTCATCAGCGCCTGTTCAGAAGAGAAAGCCCCTTTGGTCTTGGTAATTTTACGGATCTGGCGGTGTACGCCTTCAATCGGATTGGTGGTGTAAATGACCTTTCGGATCACCTGGTCGTATTCAAAGAACGCCGAGAGGTTGACCCAGTTGTCCAGCCATGACTTGCAGCTCAGGGGATATTTCTTGCCCCATTTTTCTTCAAACTCTAGCAGTCTTTCATATCCCTGCTGTTCGTTATTTGCCTGATAGATAGGTTTCATGTCGGCCATTACGGCCTTTTTATCTTTCTCAGGAACATAGCGCATGGACGAAC
>NZ_RXNQ01000021.1:2404-5350 GCF_004138205.1 Pedobacter sp. SYP-B3415 | reverse complement strand
AGAAGAACAAACAACAGTTGTGTTGCTTGAAAAAAGCTTCGGACGATTAGTATCACTCGACTATGATGTTACCACCTTTACATCTGTGACCTATCAACGTAGTAGTCTGCTACGGTCCTGATATGGAATTCTCATCTCGTGGCTAGTTTCGCACTTAGATGCTTTCAGCGCTTATCTATTCCCAGCGTAGCTACTCTGCAATGCCCCTGGCGGAACAACAGATTCACTAGAGGCTAGTCCAACCCGGTCCTCTCGTACTAAGGTCAGCCCCACTCAAAATTCCTACGCCCACAACAGATAGGGACCGAACTGTCTCGCGACGTTCTGAACCCAGCTCGCGTGCCACTTTAATCGGCGAACAGCCGAACCCTTGGGACCTTCTCCAGCCCCAGGATGTGACGAGCCGACATCGAGGTGCCAAACCTCCCCGTCGATATGAGCTCTTGGGGGAGATCAGCCTGTTATCCCCAGCGTACCTTTTATCCTTTGAGCGATGGCCCTTCCATGCAGAACCACCGGATCACTATATCCGTCTTTCGACCCTGATCGGCTTGTTTGCCTCACAGTCAAGCAAGCTTATGCTATTGCACTCCCCGTACGGTTACCAAGCGTACTGAGCTTACCTTTGAAAGCCTCCGTTACCTTTTTGGAGGCGACCACCCCAGTCAAACTACCCATCAAACAATGTCCTCCACATAGCGGAGTTAGACACCGAATACAGAAAGGGTGGTATTTCAACGTTGGCTCCACAAATGCTGGCGCACCTGCTTCAAAGCCTCCCACCTATCCTACACATCCTGTATCCAATGTCAATGTTAAACTGTAGTGAAGGTGCATGGGGTCTTTCCGTCCCGTTGCGGGTACCCGGCGTCTTCACCGGGACCACAATTTCACCGAGCTCATGGCTGAGACAGCGCCCAGATCGTTACACCATTCGTGCAGGTCGGAACTTACCCGACAAGGAATTTCGCTACCTTAGGACCGTTATAGTTACGGCCGCCGTTTACTGGGGCTTCGATTCAATGCTTCGCCTTGCGACTAACATCCCCTCTTAACCTTCCAGCACCGGGCAGGTGTCAGGCCTTATACCTCATCTTTCGATTTTGCAAAGCCATGTGTTTTTGTTAAACAGTCGCCTGGGCCTTTTCACTGCGGCCAATGTTGCCATTGGCGCCCCTTCTCCCGAAGTTACAGGGCCATTTTGCCGAGTTCCTTAGCCATGATTCACTCGAGCACCTTAGAATTCTCTTCCCGGATACCTGTGTCGGTTTGCGGTACGGGTTTTTATAACCTGAAGCTTAGCGGTTTTTCTTGGAAGTCTGATTACCTGCACTATCCACGCCCCCGAAGGTTTGCGGTACTATCAGCTTTCAGCAATCTATCCGGATTTGCCTGGATAAACTATACCTACAGCCTTTAACGAACTATTCCGTCAGTTCGCGGCAGTTTCACTACTCCGTCCCCACATCGCAGTTATAAAAAGCACGGGAATATTAACCCGTTGTCCATCGAATATCCCTTTCGGGTTCTCCTTAGGCCCCGGCTAACCCTGATCCGATTAGCGTTGATCAGGAAACCTTATCCTTTCGGTGGGCGGGTTTCTCTCCCGCCTTATCGTTACTTATGCCTACATTTGCTTTTCTAATCGCTCCAGCACCCATTACCAGATACCTTCACCGCAATTAGAATGCTCCCCTACCGATATATTTCAATCCCATAGCTTCGGTGATACACTTAATGCCCGTTTATTATCCATGCCCGATCGCTCGACTAGTGAGCTGTTACGCACTCTTTAAATGAATGGCTGCTTCCAAGCCAACATCCTAGCTGTCTGTGCAATCGGACCTCGTTAGTTCAACTTAGCGTACACTTGGGGACCTTAGCTGATGGTCTGGGTTCTTTCCCTCTCGGCCCGTGACCTTAGCACCCCGGGCCTCACTGCCGGTCATATTTCATAGCATTCGGAGTTTGTCTGGATTTGGTAGGATTTGACTCCCCCGCACCCAATCAGTAGCTCTACCTCTATGAAACTCTATACCGACGCTGTTCCTAAAAACATTTCGGGGAGTACGAGCTATTTCCCAGTTTGATTAGCCTTTCACCCCTACCCACAGATCATCCGGAAACTTTTCAACGTTTATCGGTTCGGTCCTCCAGTACGTGTTACCGCACCTTCAACCTGTCCATGGGTAGATCACAAGGTTTCGCGTCTACCTCCACTGACTATGCGCCCTATTCAGACTCGCTTTCGCTTCGGCTGCGTGGCTTAACCACTTAACCTTGCCAATGAAGAGTAACTCGTAGGCTCATTATGCAAAAGGCACGCCGTCACAGAACTTGTCTGCTCCGACCGCTTGTAAGCACACGGTTTCAGGTTCTATTTCACTCCCCTGTTCGGGGTTCTTTTCACCTTTCCCTCACGGTACTGGTTCACTATCGGTCTCTCAGGAGTATTTAGCCTTACCGGATGGTGCCGGCAGATTCCCACAAGGCGTCTCCGACCTCGCGGTACTCAGGATACTACTAGGTCAATGTCACTTTCCTGTACCGGGCTATCACCGTCTATCGCCAGGCTTCCCATCCTGTTCCAGTTCATTTCATTGTACCACATCGTAGTCCTACAACCCCACTTATGCCGTAACATAAATGGTTTGGGCTCTTTCCCTTTCGCTCGCCACTACTCAGGAAATCATTGTTATTTTCTCTTCCTCTGCTTACTTAGATGTTTCAGTTCGGCAGGTTTGCTCATTTTTGTGACATGTCTTCAACATGCCGGGTTGCCCCATTCGGAAATCCGCGGATCAATTCATATTTGCTAATCCCCACGGCTTATCGCAGCTTATCACGTCCTTCTTCGCCTCTGAGAGCCTAGGCATCCCCCGTGTGCCCTTTCTTACTTTCTTCTACTCATGCGCCTTTTGCGCCGCATGGTATGCCTTTTTGATT
>NZ_RXNQ01000021.1:0-2315 GCF_004138205.1 Pedobacter sp. SYP-B3415 | reverse complement strand
ACAACCAACATCGTCTCTATTTGTTGTTTGCTCTTCTTTTTTAACTTCTTCCAATATGTCAAAGAACTTTTCTGAGTGTAAAGTCTAAAGTGCAAAGTCTAAAGTTCAAGTATTGCTACTTTCTACTTTTTACTCTTTACTTTCTACTTTATTCCCAATGGTGGAGAATAACGGATTCGAACCGTTGACCCCCTGCGTGCAAGGCAGGTGCTCTAGCCAGCTGAGCTAATTCCCCGAAAGATGTTTTTGTAGTTTAAAGTTCAAAGTCTGAAAGTTCAAAGTCAGCTCATGATCAATGCTTACTTCAAGTATTCATCATTTACTTTCCACTTTTCTCTTTCGACTCATCCACTCTAAGAATGTAGTCCCGAGCAGATTTGAACTGCTGACCCCTACATTATCAGTGTAGTGCTCTAACCAAACTGAGCTACGGGACTATCTTACAATCTCGCCTCTTAGATGATTTGAACACCACGTACTGTGGCTTTCATCTTTTGGGTGTCTTTCTTTTCTCTTATTTCGAAATATCATGTTGCGCAGCGAGTAGTCAGAATCGCTCCAGAAAGGAGGTATTCCAGCCGCACCTTCCGGTACGGCTACCTTGTTACGACTTAGCCCCAGTTACCGGTTTTACCCTAGGACGCTCCTTGCGGTTACATACTTTAGGTACCCCCAGCTTCCATGGCTTGACGGGCGGTGTGTACAAGGCCCGGGAACGTATTCACCGCGTCATTGCTGATACGCGATTACTAGCGAATCCAACTTCATGGGGTCGAGTTGCAGACCCCAATCCGAACTGTGATCAGCTTTTTGAGATTGGCGCACCATTGCTGGCTGGCTGCCCTCTGTACTGACCATTGTAGCACGTGTGTAGCCCCGGACGTAAGGGCCATGATGACTTGACGTCGTCCCCTCCTTCCTCTCTGTTTGCACAGGCAGTCTGTTTAGAGTCCCCACCATTACATGCTGGCAACTAAACATAGGGGTTGCGCTCGTTGCGGGACTTAACCCAACACCTCACGGCACGAGCTGACGACAGCCATGCAGCACCTAGTTTCGTGTCCCGAAGGACTTATTCATCTCTGAATAATTCACTAACTTTCAAGCCCGGGTAAGGTTCCTCGCGTATCATCGAATTAAACCACATGCTCCTCCGCTTGTGCGGGCCCCCGTCAATTCCTTTGAGTTTCACCCTTGCGGGCGTACTCCCCAGGTGGAACACTTAACGCTTTCGCTTAGCCGCTGACCGTGTATCGCCAACAGCGAGTGTTCATCGTTTAGGGCGTGGACTACCAGGGTATCTAATCCTGTTCGATCCCCACGCTTTCGTGCCTCAGCGTCAATTAAACCATAGTAAGCTGCCTTCGCAATCGGTGTTCTGTGACATATCTATGCATTTCACCGCTACTTGTCACATTCCGCCTACCTCTAGTTCATTCAAGCCCATCAGTATCAAAGGCACTGCGATGGTTGAGCCACCGTCTTTCACCCCTGACTTAATAGGCCGCCTACGCACCCTTTAAACCCAATAAATCCGGATAACGCTTGGATCCTCCGTATTACCGCGGCTGCTGGCACGGAGTTAGCCGATCCTTATTCTTACCGTACATTCAGCTCATTTCACGAAATGAGGTTTATTCCGGTATAAAAGCAGTTTACAACCCATAGGGCAGTCTTCCTGCACGCGGCATGGCTGGTTCAGAGTTGCCTCCATTGACCAATATTCCTTACTGCTGCCTCCCGTAGGAGTCTGGTCCGTGTCTCAGTACCAGTGTGGGGGATTCTCCTCTCAGAGCCCCTAGTCATCGTCGCCTTGGTGGGCCGTTACCCCGCCAACTAGCTAATGACACGCATGCCCATCTTAATCCTATAAATATTTGATCATTGGATAATGCTATCCTGTGATTTTATGCGGTGTTAATCCGGATTTCTCCGGGCTATCCCCCTGATTAAGGTAGGTTGCATACGCGTTACGCACCCGTGCGCCACTTTCATGAGGAGCAAGCTCCTCAATCTCGTTCGACTTGCATGTATTAGGCCTGCCGCTAGCGTTCATCCTGAGCCAGGATCAAACTCTCCATTGTAAAGTTTGTTTTCCTGACTAGTTTTAACTATTTAATAAAACAATTAAAATAGTCTTCTTTTTTAATTTTGTCTGTCTCTTCTGACTTAAAAATTTGGCTTGGTACCCTGTACTTGGGTAAATACCTTGTTACCTCGCCACGCTACATTGACATCTCTTTTAAGAACTTTTCCGGCTTATCTTTTACCTCGCGGCTGCCGTTTTTTATATCTTTTCAACTTCATCCCTCTCC
>NZ_RXNQ01000020.1 GCF_004138205.1 Pedobacter sp. SYP-B3415 | reverse complement strand
AAAAAATGTACTTTTAGGCATAGTTTATTTTTGTTGTGTGGTAACTCCAAATCTAAAAACTATAGGGGGCTTCGGCCCCTTTTTTTATGCACTTTTTTTCGGTTTACCGGACAACACTGATTCATGGTTCGTGGCTCAACCAGCGGTCATTGAGGGGTTCTGCGCCCAGGACTTTGAACTTTCAACTTTTTACTTTCAACTCAAAGGGTCCTTTCCCTTGATCTCCTGCGCAAACGTTCGCCGCTGCTTCGTCGCAGGAGATCCCTCGCCGTTGCGACCATGAGAAAAAAGGAATTGCGTAAACGCGCTTCGGAATGACGGCGTGGGGGAACGTTGGTGGGGCTCGGCAAAGTGAGGGGTTAGGCACCCAGGTCCTGACTCATGATTCATGGTTCGTGGCTCAGCCAGCGGTCATTGAGGGGTTAGACTCCCAGGACTTTGGACTTTCAACTTTTTACTTTCAACTCAATGGGTCCTTTCCCTTGATCTCCTGCGCAAACGTTCGCCGCTGCCTCGTCGCAGGAGATCCCTCGCCGTTGCGATCCAGTGGAAACGGGATTCCGCAAACGCGCTTCGGGATGACGGCGTAGGGGATCGTCGGTGGGGCTTGGAAAGTGAGGGGTTAGGCACCCAGGTCCTGACTCATGATTCATGGTTCGTGGCTCATTTCCTTGGCTACTTCAAAATCACCTTCGTTGCACCGTATCCAAAGCGTTCCTTCTGCGCGTCCATAAAGGTTTTTACCTGTGGATGCCTGCCCAGCTCGCGGTGTATATGCTGCTGCAGTTTTCCGTTTCCGGCACCGTGAATAAAAATAAGCTCGGGCAACTTGTGCACAACAGCAGCTTCCAGGATTTTACGGAAATGTCCGAGCTGGATGTCAAAAATTTCATCCCCCTTCAAAAACTGGTGGTCGCTACGCAGTTTTTCGATATGCAGATCGGTTTCTGCATCCGGTCTGCTTAATCCCTGTTTTTCAGGTGCAGGTTTGAAAAAACTTTCTTTCAGTTGCTGCGCATCAATTTTCAGGGGAGGTTCGTCCAGGCGGAATTGCCATCCTTTTTCGCCCGGAAGGGCAACCGTTGCGCGTTCGGCAGCAAAATCTTTTGGCCGGAACTTCCTGGCAAACTTAACCGGTGGAAGCAAGGCTGCTGTGCTATGCCGTAGGACGTTGAGGTGAAACTCTGGCCAGAGATCAAGATCAGGCAGGGCACCTTCAAACACCTGCACAGAACTGCCCGATTCGAGTATGCCCGACTGAATGCCGCTGAAACGTCCCTGTCTTTCGCCTGAGAGGCTGAACAACAGCCGGTCGGTCGTATGGTTTACAATGTTAAACCGAACGGCATGCTGCCTTGTTCCCGGCTGCAGCACCAGGAAAATCGCCTCCTCACCCGGCGGTTTTACGGCCGGCTTTTTCTGGACGGCGGCCGCCGCAGCGGCGGCTTCTTCCGCCGGATCTTCCTGCATATGCCCATGTATGCTGGTCAGGTTGCTCACGCTGACCGGGATTTCAAAGCCATCGGTATCTGTTACGCCGAGTGTTTGCTCGTCGATAATGCTTGTTACGTATCCTTCGCGTTTTTCATCGACGAAGCGGACAAAATCGCCCAGTTTAAATTTCATGTTCGATAGTTTAATAGTTAATGGCACCGGCCGCCGGGCCGGTAACCGATGTTGTGGCTGGCCTTGCTCGGCAGCCGCAATCTTATTGCCGCTACCAGCGGATCAGTGCGCTGGCCCATGTAAAGCCAGAGCCAAATGCTGCGAGGCAAACCAGATCACCCGGGTTTATTTTCCCGGCCTCCCAGGCCTCGCAAAGTGCCAGAGGCACGGAAGCGGCCGTTGTATTGCCATACTTCTGGATGTTATTGAAAACCTGTTCATCTGCCAGTCCGAGCAACTGCTGCACATACTGACTGATGCGCAGGTTTGCCTGATGGGGAACAAGCAGGTTGATATCCTGCTCGCTCAGGTTATTCGCTGCCAGTGCCTCGCGGATAACTTCCGGAAACTTCACGACGGCCTTTTTAAATACCGACGGACCATCCATATAGGGAAGTGCAGCTCCGCTTTCCAGAATTTCCGGTGTCATAAACAGGCCACCCAGTTCCTGCTCGGGAAATGGCGGGTTGTCTTTAAGCCATTTATTGGCGTGCGAGCCGGGATAATGCATAGCGAGGATTTCGGCATCCGCGCCGTCGCTGTGCAGGTGTGTGCTCAAGATTCCGCTGTTGTCATCATCGCTGCGCTGAAGAACGACCGCGCCGGCACCATCGCCAAAAATAACGGAGACATTGCGGCTGCGGGTTTCGAAATCCATCGCAAAAGAATGTTTTTCGCTGCCCACGACCAGGATGTTTTTATACATGCCCGTTTTTATAAATTGATCTGCAACCGACAGGGCATAAACAAAGCCAGAGCACTGGTTGCGAACATCCAGGGCGCCAATTTCTTTCATTCCCATTTCTCGCTGCAGGAGCACGCCGCATCCCGGAAAATAATAATCCGGGCTGAGCGTGGCGAAAACGATAAAATCGATCTCGTCTGCTGTTGTTCCGGCCCGTTCCATGGCAACTTTAGCAGCTTCTATACCCATGGTTGTCGTCGTTTCGCCGTTGCGGTCTGCGAAACGGCGCTCCTCTATCCCGGTACGCTCACGAATCCAGGCATCGCTTGTTTCCATGAACCTGGATAAGTCTTCGTTTGTATAAATATTGTCGGGAACATACCGGCCAATTCCGGCAATTTTTGAACGATACATGTTATAGGCGTTTGACGCTGTAAATTTATGACTTATTGTTGCCCAAACTCTGCTTTAATTTTTCCAAAATAAAGTATTTTTGTGCTATGTCGACAGAAACCAAGGAAGAGACGTTCACGCTTGAAGAAATCCTTACCTCCTTAAAAACCGTCCACCGACTCATCTTATGGAATGACGATGTAAATACGTTCGACCATGTGATCCATTGTATGATGAAGTACCTTGATTATAGCGAAAACCAGGCCGAAAAGATTGCCTGGGAAGTGCATAACAAGGGTAAATGTGCCGTACTTGAAGGCTCATTTACAGAAATGGAAATTTACCGCAAAATTCTTCAGCAGGAAGGCCTGACCGTTACGGTTGATTAAGGAACCGGGCGTCTGGGCCGGAGAACGACCAAAGAAAAAGGAAAAAAGAGGAAAGACCACAGCGTCTAACCCCTCATGGCCGTTAGCCGAACCAGGAACCATGAATCATGAGTCAGGACCTGGGCACCAAACCCCTCCATGAGATTATAGAAAAAGGATCAAGGACGAAAGACCACGGCGCTGAACGGTTATGCGCTATGCAGGGTATGCGCCACGTCTAAGTACGAACTACGAATACCTATATACTATTGCAGCCCTGTCTCAGGACTCATATCTCATATCTCACATCGCCATAATTCACCGACGTTCCCCCACGCCGTCATCCCGAAGCGCGTTTGCGGAATCCCTTTTCTACTGGATCGCAACGGCGAGGGATCCCCTGCGACGAAGCAGCGGCGAACGTTTGCGCAGGAGATCAAGGAAAGACTACGTCGAGCCAGGAACCATGAATCAGTGTTGTCCGGTAAAAATTGGCTGAATGAACTAGGATCCTTCTAAGCAGTCTCAAAACAGTATTTGCCTGAATCTTCTGAATCAAGCCCTCCTGTATTCTATGTCTGGGGGTTTTACGTACAGGCGGTGGTTTTGATGACGGTTTTGCCTGCTTACTGCCACTGATAGGTGCGGACCGGCCTTGTATCTTCTCGCCGCAGAAAAGTATTAAAAGTCTTGCACTGTTTTAAGGAGGTTGGGAAGAACCAAGGAGGGGAACCAGCCCGGAACGGAATGGCGCAGGGATAATCCGGGCCTTTTCCCGCCGCCGTCAGACTTTTGATGCTTTTATGCAAGAAGAGATACACAGCCGGAGCGGTTTGCTTCTTTTCCAAGAAAAAGAAGGAGCCCCCGCGGCGGTGAGCGGTTCGATACCACAGTTTCATATATGTTGAAACCAAAGAACTATAGGCTTTCGCAAAATTTTCCCCGGACAACACTGAGCCAGGAACCATGAATCATGAGTCAGGAAGTTTTAAGTTGTAGGTATTAAGTTGTAAGTCGCTCTGAGTAAAAAGTAAAAAGTCGAAAGTTCAAAGTCCTGGGCGCAGAACCCTCCATGAGATTAAAGAAAAAGGATCAAGGACGAAAGACCACGGCGCTGAACTGGTTATGCGCTATGCAGGGTTTGCGCCAAGTCTAAATACGAACTACGAATACCTATATACTATTGCAGCCGTGTCTCAAGACTCAAATCTCGTATCTCAAATCTCCAGGAAAATCTCCAGGAATTGCACCACTAAATACGAACTACGATTATCTATATACTATTTCCCATAATCTGCCAAAACAGATATCTTTGCCGGTATGAATATCTTACTCTTAGGTTCTGGGGGCAGAGAAAGCGCTTTCGCCTCGAAAATCAGTCAATCAGACAGATGTACTCAACTGATCATTGCACCCGGCAACGGAGGTACGGCAAAATATGGCCGCAACGTTCCGCTTAACCCGAATGATTTTGATGCGGTAAAAAACCTGGTGCAGAAAGAGAAGATTTCATTGGTGATTGTCGGACCCGAAGAACCACTTGTAAATGGTATTCACGACTTCTTTGCTGCCGATGCCGAGCTGGCATCTGTTCCGGTTATCGGACCGAAGAAAGAAGGAGCCATCCTGGAAGGAAGCAAGGACTTCTCTAAACAGTTTATGCAACGCCAGGGTATTCCAACGGCCGCTTCACAAACTTTTACAAATGAAACGTTGCAGGCAGGTCTCGATTACCTGGACCAGCACACGCTTCCGATCGTATTAAAGGCTGACGGCCTCGCGGCAGGCAAGGGTGTGCTTATCCTCGAAGACCGCGAGGAAGCGAAGGCAGAATTGAAACTGATGCTGGGAGGAAAATTCGGCTCCGCCGGATCATCAGTTGTCGTAGAGCAGTTTTTAACCGGTATCGAACTTTCGGTTTTTGTGCTCACAGATGGCGAAAATTATGTGCTGTTGCCTGAAGCCAAAGACTATAAACGTATCGGTCAGGGCGATACCGGACTAAACACCGGCGGTATGGGCTCTGTTTCGCCGGTTCCTTTCGCCTCGGCCGAATTTATGCAAAAGGTTCGTGAGCGTATCATCGATCCGACAGTAAACGGACTGAAAGCTGAAAATATTGATTATACAGGCTTTATCTTTTTTGGCCTGATCAAAGTGGGTGAAGAGCCCTACGTAATTGAATACAACTGCCGTATGGGCGATCCGGAAACAGAAAGTGTACTGCTGCGGGTTGAAAATGATCTTGTCGCCCTGTTTGAAGCCACGGCCGCACGCAGGCTGAATGAAGTGCAAGTGCGGATTTCGCCAAAAACAGCAGCGACCGTAATGGTTGTTGCGGGCGGGTACCCGGGCGACTATGAAAAAGGCAAGGCCATTTCCGGTATCGAGAACGTGCGGCATTCTGAGGTTTTCCACGCCGGAACCACTGCCGAAAACGGTGTTGTGAAAACCAACGGCGGTCGGGTGCTGGCCGTTTCTACCCTGCAGGATGATATGTTCACGGCCCTGCAGTGCGCCACTGCCGATGCCGGCCGGATCTATTTCGATGGAAAATATTTCCGCGAAGACATCGGGTTTGATTTGGTTTGAGGAGACGTTTTAAGTTTAAAGTTGAAAGTAAAAAGTCGAAAGTCTGGGCGCAGAACCCCTCCATGAGACTAAAGAAAAAGGAGAAAAGACTGAGCCAGGAGCCATGAATCATGAGTCAGGACCTGGGCGCCTAACCCCCTCACTTGCCCTACCCGGCCGAGGGGTTTTGCGCCTGTCTCAGGACTCAAATCTCATATCTCAAATCTGAAGAAATCCATTGGCTCCGCTCCAGGCGATTCCTCCCACGGGTCATTCAGAGCGTAGCGAAGAATCTGACTTGTGATCCCGAGTCAGATCCTTCCGCCGCTCCGCTCTGTCTGGATGACCCGTGAGGGGGGCTCTGCACGAATGGCGGCCGAGGGGTTTTGCTCCTGTCTCAAGACTCATATCTCATATCTCAAATCTGAAGAAATCCATTGGCTCCGCTCCAGGCGATTCCCCCCACGGGTCATTCAGAGCGTAGCGAAGAATCTGACTTGTGATTCCGACTCAGATCCTTCCGCCGCTCCGCTCTGTCTGGATGACCCGTGAGGGGGGCTCTGCACGAATGGCGGCCGAGGGGTTTTGCGCATGTCTCAAGACTCATATCTCATATCTCAAATCTGAAGAAATCCATTGGCTCCGCTCCAGGCGATTCCTCCCACGGGTCATTCAGAGCGTAGCGAAGAATCTGACTTGTGAGCCCGAGTCAGATCCTTCCGCCGCTCCGCTCTGTCTGGATGACCCGTGAGGGGGGCTCTGCACGAATGGCGGCCGAGGGGTTTTGCGCCTGTCTCAGGACTCAAATCTCATATCTCAAATCTGAAGAAATCCATTGGCTCCGCTCCAGGCGATTCCTCCCACGGGTCATTCAGAGCGTAGCGAAGAATCTGACTTGTGATCCCGAGTCAGATCCTTCCGCCGCTCCGCTCTGTCTGGATGACCCGTGAGGGGGGCTCTGCACGAATGGCGGCCGAGGGGTTTTGCGCCTGTCTCAAGACTCATATCTCATATCTCAAATCTGAAGAAATCCATTGGCTCCGCTCCAGGCGATTCCCCCCACGGGTCATTCAGAGCGTAGCGAAGAATCTGACTTGTGATTCCGACTCAGATCCTTCCGCCGCTCCGCTCTGTCTGGATGACCCGTGAGGGGGGCTCTGCACGAATGGCGGCCGAGGGGTTTTGCGC
>NZ_RXNQ01000019.1 GCF_004138205.1 Pedobacter sp. SYP-B3415 | reverse complement strand
CCGGAGCGGTTTGTTCGTCTCTTGTATGTTGTTTTCAGAGGTACGAACGCTTTCGGCTATGCCTCAGGTGCTTCTTTTCCAAGAAAAAGAAGGAGCCCCCGCGGCGGTGAGCGGTTCGATACCATAGTTTCACATCTATTGAAAACCAAAGAACTATACGCTTTCGCAAAACTTTCCCCGGACAACACTGGGCAGTGAATTATGGCGATGTGAGATTTGAGACCTGGAGAAGTATATAGATATTCGTATTTCGTATTTAGACAGGGTGCAAAAATCCCCCGGCCGGTTATGGCGTTTGAGGGGCTCTCCGCCCAAGCTTACAACCTAATACCTGCAACTTAATACTTTATGGATTCATGGCTCCTGGTTCGGCTAGCGGACATTGAGGGGTTAGGCGCCCAGACTTTAAACTTTCCACTTTAAACTTTAAACTCATACCGGTCTTTTCTCTCATTGGTTTCTCCTGAATCAAAGATGCCAAATACCCAATCTAAAAGGGTAAGAACCGCAGGCAGATGGGGTACTTTTCAGCGAAACTTTAGTTTGACAGCCAGGGTTAATTTATACGGTCGACCAGCAGTAGTTCCGTTTCAAATACAATCGTAGCGGGAGCTACAAGTAATTAAAAATGCAAAACAAAGAAACACCTTGAAAAACATGAAAAAGATAGCTTTTCTCTTCCTGGTTGCCGCCTGTGCCGCAGCCACGTCCTGTAAAGATAAGGACAATGACAACCGGTATATGGACAATCAGACATTCGTTACGGAGGGTTCGAGCAGCAACCAGTTTGAAATCCAGGCCGGAGCACTTGCATCTGCACGTGCAAGCAACGCCGATGTCAAAGCATTTGGTGCACATATGGTATCTGATCATAGCGCAGTCGGGCAGGAGATGACCACGCTGGTGCAACAAAAGGGATGGATGATGCCGACGGCCCTGCTTCAAAAACATCAGGCGAAAGTAGACTCTCTTTCGGCGCTGAACGGTGCTGAATTTGATAAAAAATTCATGGATATGATGGTACTATCTCACCGTGAGGCAATCGATCTTTTTGATCGTGCGAGCGATGATAACGATGGTGTCGCCGACCAGGATTTACGGAATTTTGCCGGAAATAAATTACCCGCGCTAAGAATGCACCTCGACCATGCGACAACGCTGAGAGGGCAGGTACAGCGGTAACAATACAAATGCACGCAGGCTGATGGCGGGCCCCGGAAAGGGTCAACCTGAACGGCACGGTACGCACCCAAAGGTTGCTGCCGTGCTTTTTTTTGCATAGGCGTGATCCGCCTTTAGCACCCGATCATGACGATCTTAACCCGGCTGCCGCTGAGATGCTCAGTAGTTTTAAACCAATTAAACACCTCGGCTGTTCACATTGGAAACCATCAGCGTCCATGCCAGCCAAAACGAAGAAGTCCGGTAACGAAATCACCGTTATGATTGAAACCCCCGGGGGAAGTAACTGCAAGTTTGACTTCGATCCCATGCTGGGTACGATGAAACTGAAAAAGATGATGCCTGCGGGACTGGTTTTTCCCTTTGACTTTGGCTTTATACCAGGAACCATCGGCGGCGACGGTGATCCTGTCGACGTTCTGGTCATATCTGAAGTCAGCACTTTTCCTGGCTGTATGCTTGATTGCCGCGTTGTCGGCGCACTGAAGGCCCGGCAACGGGAACGTAATGGGGATAACATGCGAAATGACCGGATCATCGCCGTTCCGATCGTCTCCGCAGAATATGCAGCTGTATACGAGCTTGCAGAGCTGCCGGCTCATTTGCTTGATCAGATCACGCGGTTTTTTATCAATTACAACGAGCAGGCAGGAAAGGAGTTTAAGCCGCTTGAGCAGCTATCTGCCGCGGCTGCGCATAAACTTATTGACTCTGCCCGCACTTCTCAGCTGAAAGACTCCCTGATCCAGATGTTTGTGCCCGCAAAAGACACAGGGGGCAATCCGTTTCCATCCAAACTCTATAATGAGCTTAATGAAGAGCTGAAAGAACGGTTTGGCGGTGTTACATTGTACGCCCGCGCACCGGCAACCGGGCTTTGGAAGGACCGGGAGGAGACGGTAGAAGACGAGATGGTCATCTATGAAGTCATGACCAGCCTGCCTGATGAAATTTACTGGACCAAACTCAAAAGCAGATTGCAGCGTCGCTTTAAGCAGGATGAGATTCTAATTCTGGTTAGCAAGATTCAAAAGATCTGATACCGTTAGCAGTTTCCGTTTCTTTATACTGATGCCTGAACTCGGCAACATCTGCATGTGTCTGCCCGTCATTATTGCTATAACTTTCCGGATTTCAAAACTTAACGTTATCTTGAGGTAACACTGCGGCTATGACCGCTTTGAATCAGGATATGCTCATGTATTCTCTCGGAATCGATCTCGGAACATCATCTGTAAAAGTAGCTATCGTTGAACTCGAAAGCCGCAAATGCGTATGCAATGCCCAGTTTCCAGATATAGAAGCCCCGTTAAAGTCGCTGCAGCCGGGCTGGGCGGAGCAGGATCCTGAAGATTGGTGGAGATATACGCAACAGGCAATCAGGCGCACAGTAAATGCGCGCAAGATCGATGCAAGCGCAATTGCGGCAATCGGAATCTCTTATCAGATGCACGGTCTTGTCCTGGTAGATTCTCGGCAACAGGTGCTGCGCGATAGCATCATCTGGTGCGATAGCCGTGCCGTTCAAATCGGAGACGAAGCTCTGTCTGCCCTGGGCAGCGCATACCAGCATCATCACCTGCTTAACTCGCCAGGTAATTTCACCGCGTCGAAATTCGCATGGGTAAAGCGCAATGAACCGCAAGTGTATGCGGCCGCTAATAAAATGATGCTTCCCGGCGATTTCATTGCGATGAAACTAACCGGAGCCTGCACGACAACAGTTCCCGGATTGTCTGAAGGAATTTTCTGGGATTTTAAAACCGGAACCGTTTCAGAACCGGTTATGCGCTATTTTGGTTTTGACGGGGATGTGTTGCCTGAAATCAGGCCGGTGTTTTCCGAACACGGCTTGCTGGACGCTGGTGTAGCAGATTTACTGGGGCTCAGGGCGGGCATTCCGGTATCATATAAGTCTGGTGACCAACCAAATAATGCCTTATCGTTGAATGTTATGAAACCCGGGGCAGTCGCAGCCACTGCGGGTACCTCGGGCGTTATCTATGGCGTTAGCGATCAGTTGAGTACCGATCCGCTTTCCAGGATCAATACGTTTGCACATGTTAACCACCGGCAGGATCAGATCCGGACCGGGGTGCTGCTCTGCATCAATGGTACGGGCAGTATGTACCGCTGGGCAAGGGATAATTTTGCGCCCGGTACGGCCTATTCAGAATTAAACCGGATTGCAGCAACAGCGGCGGCGGGCAGCCGGGGTTTATATGTTTTTCCTTTTGGAAACGGTGCGGAACGCATGCTGGGAAATCGCTCAACCGGGGCCAGGCTGTCAGGAATTGATCTGAATCTTCATGGGCAAAAAGAGATTTTTCGTGCTGTCCATGAGGGCATCGTTTTCGCGTTTCGTTATGGTCTTGATATCATGAAAGCCAGCGGATTAAAGCCAGCAGTGATTCGTGCAGGCCATGCCAACCTCTTTCAAAGTAAATTGTTTGCGCAGACCTTTGTCGATGTAACCGGGGTACCCGTCGAACTTTTCGCAAATGATGGCAGTGTAGGTGCAGCGATAGGTGCAGCCATTGGCGCCGGTCTCTATTCTTCTGAAGAGGATGCATTTGCCGGGATTGAGCCGCTTTGCACGCTGGACCCCCAGGTTCATGCAGGTTATGAACCGCTTTATCAGCAATGGAAAGCTATTCTGGAGAATGAAATCGAATCAACCTTATAAATAAATCATATGGCAAGCATTGTTACAGGTAACAGAGAATTTTTTAAAGGCATCGGTCAGGTAAGTTATGAAGGTCCGCAAAGCGATAATCCACTCGCTTTTCGCTGGTATGAACCGGAGCGGGTAGTGGCTGATAAAACCATGAAGCAGCATTTCAAGTTTGCCTGCGCCTACTGGCACACTTTCAATGGCAACGGGTCTGACCCGTTTGGAGCGGCTACCCATATTTTCCCCTGGGATGAAAAACGCGATGCGGAAGGCAGGGCAGCCGATAAGATGGATGCAGCATTTGAATTTATGACTAAAATGCAGCTGCCGTATTATTGTTTTCATGATGTTGATCTGATTGACTTTACGGATAACGTGGCAGAGAATGAAAAACGCCTGAAGATCATGGTAGACTATGCCCGGCAGAAACAGGATACAAGCGGTATCAGGCTGCTTTGGGGTACCGCTAATCTTTTTAGTCACAGGCGTTACATGAATGGCGCGGCAACAAATCCCGATTTCAGCGTGCTTACACATGCCGCGGCGCAGGTTAAGGCGGCAATTGATGCTACCATAGAACTCGGTGGTGAAAACTATGTGTTCTGGGGCGGGCGGGAAGGTTACATGTCTCTTCTGAATACAAATATGAAGCGGGAACAGGAACACCTCGCCAGATTCCTGCACATGGCAAAAGATTACGCACGCAAACAGGGGTTTACAGGAACCTTTTTTATAGAGCCCAAACCATGTGAACCAACCAAACATCAATATGATTATGATGCGGCTACAGTAGTTGATTTTCTGAGGAACTATGACCTCACCGGTGATTTCAAACTTAACCTGGAGGTGAATCATGCTACCCTTGCGGGGCACACCTTCCAGCATGAACTGCAGGTTGCTGCAGACAATGGCCTTCTCGGCTCGATTGACGCGAATCGCGGTGACATGCAAAATGGATGGGATACGGATCAGTTTCCGAATAATCTGAACGAATTAACGGAAATCATGCTGATCATTCTCGAGGCGGGCGGACTGCAGGGAGGCGGTGTGAACTTCGATGCGAAGATCAGGCGCAATTCAACCGATCCGGCCGATCTTTTTTATGCACATATCGGGGCCATGGATCTTTTTGCCCGCGCCCTGATCGCCGCTGACCGCATTTTGAACGAATCAGAATTCCTTAAAATACGCAGCGAGCGTTACGCGTCTTTTGACTCGGGAAAGGGGGCAGAGTTCGAAGCAGGTAGGCTGACACTTGAAGATTTACGCGACCTGGCTGCTCAGAACGGCGAGCCGCAGGCTATAAGCGGCAGACAGGAATACCTGGAGAACCTGATCAACAGATTTGTCTGATGCCGTACAGCTTCGACCCGCGGTCAGCCACAAAATCAGATAAGGGGGATACTGCCCCGGTCACGGTAATAATCAATTTTTGATAGAAACATAACGGCCATTTTTTCAGCCCGCCAGAGCGCTTCCCGGGCTTTTGCGCCCGAAAAGAGTCCGTTTACGGTGTCTGACCATAGGCCCAGCCAGCGGTCAAAGTGTGCCTGATCAACGGGCAGGTTGGCGTGCGGTGGAAACGGCCGGCCCGTATACGTGTATTCGTCGAGCAAAACGGTCTGCCAGAAACGGTACATTTTAGCGAGATGTACAGACCAGTCGGAA
Organism: Pedobacter sp. SYP-B3415; assembly: GCF_004138205.1. Classification (GTDB taxonomy): domain Bacteria; phylum Bacteroidota; class Bacteroidia; order Sphingobacteriales; family Sphingobacteriaceae; genus Pedobacter. The sequence goes on along the minus strand of NZ_RXNQ01000019.1, from coordinate 4,152 downwards.
ATTTTTCCATTGAAGATGGGGCCGATAAGATCGTCCTGCTGAACCCTTCCATAAAATGTGTCTACAAGGGTCCGGATGTCATCAATGTTTTCGATATCTCTCATCTCCTGCTGCGATAATAGCAAATTTACTTCAAAACAGGATACGGTTATCGGGCTATTGACATACAGATGTCAGGAAAGTTTTTGCTGCGCAGGATGTGGTCAGTGGCGTTTTTTCAAAAACAATAATTAATTACATCAGACCGGTCATATCGTCAGATCTTTGGTTCTATAGGCAAACCCAACCGAACCATGCCCGAATACGCGCAGGGAAGGATTGAGATACCTGTTTTTTTGTGCTTATAAACTTTTCGGTATCCTCTCCGGTTTCTAAGATGGCTATCAGTTCAGGTAGCCTCAAATCAATCAACCATGGAAAATCAGGAAAAACAACATGAAATATTCGCTGCCGGCGGGAATGAAAATCAAAGTGGCAACTCTTCAATGGCCATGGACGGACCGCTTCGTTCAGGCGAACAGCAGCAGGAGGAACACGACCTTGATGAAACCGATCAGGCCGCAACTTCATCAGCAGGTGGTTATGGGAATGACCTTGACATCGATCCAAATGGCGACGGTCTTCAGGACGGAGATGATAACGATCTCTCAGGCGACGGTGTGAACGAAGATGATGATTTGGACAGTGATCTTGACGACGACTTGTCAGACGATGATGATCTGGATGCTGATACAGACCTCGAAGATGATGAACTCGGTTCGGGAAGTATTGACGACGACGACGATGACCTTCCGGATGGAAACGGTCTCACAGAGCGCCGGGGCACAGATGATGAAGACGATGACAATTACTAATTCGAAAAGAGCCGGAACCCAGTCCCGGCTCTTTTAGCAATTATTCCTGAGCAGCCTGTTCGTTGACAAATGATTCGGCTACCTGCGTCAGCGCGGCGTCGGTTTCCTTTTCATTCCTCAGGATCTGTTCCAGCAGCGCTGCAACCTCGGTTTTGCCGCCATGACTTGCGAGGGTTCGCAGCGTACCATAGGTTGCAATTTCGTAATGCTCAACTTTCTGTGCGGCCAGAATCAGGCCCGCATCGCGGATCAGCGTTCCGGATTCGGTATCTTCAATAATTCCCTGTGCTTCTGCAATCAAGCCGGCCATGGCTTCACATTTCTTTGCCTGTGCTTTTTTGCCCAGCAATTCAAAAGCCTGTTCAATAAGTTTGATATGTTGCTCGGTATCAGCCGTGTGCTTCTCAAAAGCCATAGCAAGCTGGCTGCTTGTTGCCGCTTTTCTCATTTTCGGAAGCGCCTTTACCAGGTGTTTTTCCGCCCAGTAAATGTCTTTTAGCTCATCAATGAGAAATGAATCAAACTCCGTCGTTATTGCTGCAGCTGCGGCAGGCGATTTTTTTGCTTTTGCAGCTGCAGTCTTGCCTGCTGATGCTGTACCGGCGCTTTTGGCAGAAGCCAGAACCGCTTTTGCAGCTGGGGTTTTACCGCTGTTTACAGGCTGTGCCTTTGGTGCCTTCGCAATCGTTTTTGCAGAGGTCTTTGTTGCTGTTGCCATAATGCTGATGGTTAGTGGTTTGATGTGTAACCAACTCATCAACAAAAAGTTTGCTGCGCATTTACCGCTGGGCTTTTGTTATTTACCGTGCTGCTCGGTTACGTCGGCCAGCATGCCGAGCAAGTCTTTCTCTGTTATCGGTTTAATGTAGAAATGCGAGACTTCTTTATAACTTCTGGCGCGTTCATGGTCGGCCTCATCAATCGATGAACTAACTATGTAAACAGTGATCTTTTTGTCGATCTTGAACTTTGTAAACTCATCCAGGAACTGCCAGCCATCGAGCACAGGCATATTGAGGTCGAGCAGGATCACTGATGGCAGGATCTCCGGCGATTCAAGAATAGGGTGAAGATATTTGAGCGCTTCCAGTCCGTTTTTGAAAACAAGCAGCGTATCGCTGAAAGAAAGGAGGTTCATTTTTTTTGACAACAGGTAGGTAAAAATAGGGTCGTCGTCAATAATACAGGCGATGTCTAAGCGCATAATTTTTTAATCAGATCGTAAATTCTACGGTAAATGTACTGCCCTGTCCGGGCGTACTGTCAACAAAGATTTTTCCATTCATCACTTCAACCTGGTTTTTAACCAGGAAGAGCCCCATGCCCCGCGCATCGTCGTTTCCGTGGAATGTCTTGTACATGCCGAAAATTTTTCGTCCATGCAGCTTCAGGTCAATGCCGCTTCCGTTGTCGCTGACGTTCAGTGTCAGCTTACCCCCGGCCAATGTTGCTTTGATGCCAATCAGCAGCCGGCGTTCGGTATGCCTGTACCGGATGCTGTTGCTGATCAGGTTGACAAGGATACTTTCCAGGTAGGCAGGATTGAGCGAAATCAGTAAGTCGGGATCAATAGCAACCGATACTTCCGCGTCGGCCTGGCGAATCGAGGCTGAAAGGATATCGAGCACTCGATCTGTTTCCTTTCTGAGATACAGCGGCCGGCGATTGGAGAAGCCGCCGTCATTTATTTTTATAACTTCGTTTAAATGAGATAGGGTGTCAAGCAGGTTGCCCGCATTCTGGCTTAACATATTCAGCAGCGCTTCTTTCTCTGCCGCATCCTGTTCATCTACCACCATATCTGCAAGCATTTTGATATTTCCGGTGTGCGATCGCAGGTTATGTGATACGATGTGCGCAAAATTCAGCAGGCGTTCATTTTGATTTTTGATGATCTCCATGTTTTTCTTGCGCTCTGTGATATCTTTCACCTGCGAAATGAAGTACAACGGTTGTCCAGCATGATCCCTGACAGCAGAAACCTTCAGCAGTGCCCAGATCATCTGGCCCTCCTTGTTGAAGTACCGCTTCTCCATTTCGTACCAGTCCTTTTTCTGCTCGATCAGCTCCTTAACCTGGGCAAGGTCTGATTCGAGATCGTCAGGGTGGGTAAGGTCCTGAAAGGTACGCTGCATCAGTTCGGCTTCGCTGTATCCCATAAGTGCACACAGGCTTTGATTTGCCCGGATCCAGTCGCCTTTGAGCGATACCAGCGCCATGCCTATTGGGGCGTGGGTGAAAGCCTGGAAAAAGCGCGTTTCACGCTCTTCGTAACGGCGTTTAAAGCTTATGTCGTCGGTAATATCGCGCAGTGTGCCATAGATTTTGATGCATTTTCCATTCTCCAGGTATGCACCGATGTGCAGTTGTACATGCCTTGCATTGCCGCGTGCCGTAAGCAGCTCCTCTTCCGTGTTGCGGGGCTCACCGCTTTTCATCACTTCGTCTATTAACCGGCGCACACGTTCAGGATGTTTATAAAAACGCAGCGATTCTTCAAGCTGAGGTTTAAAGCCTTCCTCAACTTCAAGTATCTGACTGATAATGCTGTTCCAGTGGATCTCGCCGGTAATGAGATTCCTTTCCCATATGCCTAATCGGGCAAGTGGAGCAACCAATTGATAGAGTTCCAGTCTGGTATGCATACGTTAATACAGATTCAATACGATTTTCGGGGTTGCACATGTTCCTGCCTTGAAAAAGCATCAAAAATTCAGGAACAATGTCAATAGGGTGGGAAATGGTTTCCAAAGGTAAGATTATTAAGTCAGAATTGTGTTTTTTTCTTTCAGATGATCGGGATTGAGGAATCTGTCATCCCGGACACCAGCGTAGCGCAAGCCTGTCCCGATGGAGTCGGGAAAGGATCTAACTCGGGATCACAAATCAGATTCTTCGCTACGCTCTGAATGACCCGTGGGGGAATCGCGGTCTGGAATGAAGCCAAGGGATTTCTTTAGATTTGAGATATGAGAGATGAGTCCTGAGACGTGGTGCAGAAACCCCTTCAGCTGGTTAGGGCGAGTGAGGGGTTAGGCATTAATAGTATAAAGGTATTCGTAGTTCGTATTTAGACAGGGTGCAATTGCATAGATATGAGATATGAGTCCTGAGACGAGGCGCAGAAACCCCTCGACCGGTTACTCGTATTGACTGGTAGACGGACGGTCTTGAGGGTGTTTCCTGAACTGTGTCAATAGTGTAACTTTAAACTATCGACATAAACAATGGCAACACAAGAAGACTTTGACTTTGAAAGCTTCAAAAAGGAAGCTATAGCAGGCTTATATGCCGGCAA
>NZ_RXNQ01000018.1 GCF_004138205.1 Pedobacter sp. SYP-B3415 | reverse complement strand
AATCCATAACTGGGGACTGGCATTCTCGCAATTATACATTAAATTTGGTGACAGAATTCTTCAGGAGAACAGAGGCTTCTGAGAGGCGTTAATTTAGAACTGACACAGTTCGCGTTACACTCCCTCAACCTTATTCAGGGATGTACACGCACCGGTCTTTCTTCATTATTCTTTTTTCTTTAATCTCAATGAGTGGTTCTGCGCCCAGGTCCTGACTCATGATTCATGGTTCGTGGTTCGGCTAACGGCCATTGAGGGGGTTAGGCGCGCAGACTTACAACTTAATACCTACAACTTAAAACTTCACTGATTCGTGGTTCGTGGCTCAGTCTTTTCTCCTTTTTCTTTTATCTCATTTTAGTCTCCTCCGCCCCCAAACAAAAAAAGGGACCCTCATCAGGTCCCTCTTTATCATGTACTCCCCGGGGGAGTTGTCTGGCTGGATTACATCATGCCGCCCATGCCGCCGCCCATTGGAGGCATAGCTGGTGCTGAACCACCTTCTTCAGGCTCGTCAGCAAGCACACACTCTGTGGTAAGCAACATCGCCGCGATAGAAGCAGCATTCTCAAGCGCCACGCGCGACACTTTAGTCGGATCAATAACGCCCGCGCCGATCAGGTTTTCGTAACGGTCTGCACGTGCATTGTAACCAAAGTCTGCAGAACCTTCTTTTACTTTCTGAACAACGATCGAACCTTCGATACCTGCGTTCTCGCAGATCTGACGCAATGGCTCTTCAACCGCACGTTTAATGATCGCAATACCGGTTGTCTCATCGTCGTTATCACCTTTAACGCCTTCAAGCGCTGCAATGGCGCGGATGAACGCAACACCACCACCTGCAACGATACCTTCTTCAACCGCTGCACGGGTTGCATGAAGTGCGTCGTCTACGCGGTCTTTTTTCTCTTTCATTTCAACCTCAGTTGCTGCACCTACGTACAATACGGCTACACCGCCTGCAAGTTTGGCCAGACGCTCCTGAAGTTTTTCTTTATCATAATCAGATGTAGTGGTTTCGATCTGAGCTTTGATCTGGTTAACGCGTGCTTTAATGTCATCTGCGTTACCTGCACCATTGATGATAGTTGTATTGTCTTTGTCAACAACAACTTTCTCTGCAGTACCCAGGTAAGAAAGATCAGCATTTTCAAGCTTATAACCTCTCTCTTCAGAAATAACGGTACCGCCGGTCAGGATGGCGATATCCTCAAGCATCGCTTTTCTGCGGTCGCCAAAACCTGGCGCTTTAACAGCAGCAACTTTCAGTGAACCACGGATTTTGTTTACAACAAGCGTAGCCAATGCCTCGCCGTCAAGATCTTCTGCAATGATCAGAAGTGGCTTGCCGGTTTGAACTTGTTTTTCAAGTACAGGAAGCAGCTCTTTCATGTTGCTGATCTTTTTATCATAGATCAGGATGTAAGGGCTTTCCAGCTCCGCTTCCATTTTGTCTGCGTTGGTAACAAAATATGGCGACAGGTAACCGCGGTCAAACTGCATACCTTCTACAGTCTTAACTTCAGTTTCTGTTCCTTTTGCTTCTTCAACAGTGATCACGCCGTCTTTACCAACTTTACCCATCGCTTCAGCGATCAGTGAGCCGATCACTTCGTCGTTGTTTGCAGAAATTGAAGCAACCTGTTTGATTTTGTTGTTGTCTTCACCCACAGTTTGCGACTGCGATTTCAGGTTTTCAACGATTGTGCTAACCGCTTTGTCGATACCGCGTTTAAGGTCCATCGGGTTTGCACCTGCAGCTACGTTTTTCACACCTGCAGTAACGATAGCCTGTGCAAGAACGGTAGCAGTAGTTGTACCGTCACCGGCAATATCAGCAGTTTTAGACGCTACTTCTTTAACCATCTGCGCGCCCATGTTCTCAAGAGCATCTTTCAGTTCGATCTCTTTTGCAACTGTAACACCGTCTTTAGTGATTGCCGGCGAACCGAATTTTTTATCAATGATTACGTTACGGCCTTTTGGTCCGAGTGTAACTTTTACTGCGTTTGCTAAAATATCCACGCCTCTTTTCAGGGCGTCACGTGCTTCGACGTTATATTTTACTTGTTTTGCCATTTTCTGGTTATTGAAATTTTATGTTGTTAATAGAAGGACGGGGCCTTCGGGGGTCGTTGTCTAAATATGCTGTTCTTACAGGATTGCGTACAGATCGCCTTCGCGCATGATCAGGTACTCTTTTCCTTCATAGGTAATTTCAGTGCCGCCATATTTTCCGTAGATCACTTGGTCGCCAACTTGTACAGTTGTAGGCTCGTCTTTTTTACCAGGGCCTACGGCAACGACAGTTCCTTGCTGAGGTTTCTCTTTCGCGGTGTCAGGAATATAAATACCTGATGCTGTTTTCTCTTCTGCAGGGGCAGCTTCAACCACTACTCTGTCTCCGATGGGTTTAATGTTTATTGCCATAATTCTTGTTAAATTTTATGTTTAAGTGATTTGCTAAAATGCTCGCTTTGGCACATCAGTTTCTATGCCAAGGGGTTTCCAGCGACAAAATTTCACTTTTACCGCTGTCAATTCGATTTCGCGGCGTGTCAGACTGACAGTTAAGTCACAGATGCATACTGCCTGACATGCTAATCAAATGCCTGCGCGTTTTTCCCGGGCGGCCGGCTTACGATCAATACAGCAAAACGTAAATAAAAAACGGGCGACCATCCGGGCGCCCGTTTATCAGGGTTTCTCTGACTACTGAAGTTTATCCAGCGGGGGAACGTTATTTTCATACCCAGAATACCCCTTATTCTGGTTGATGCGACCATCGGGATTGAGCCGTTGTGCTGCCGCCGGTACCGGCCAGAGCACATGATATGGAGCGATCCTGAAATTAACCCCCTGTAAAGTCGGAACCTGGTTGCGGTAAAAGTCGTTCTTTTCGATAATGCGGTCGTAGAAGAAGTTGTTATCCGAGAAATTTGCCAGGTTATACGTTTTGCCATTGTATGCGGCTTTGCCGGTCAGCGCAAAGATATAGGCCATGCGCGTCAGCTCGGTTTTACGCGGTTCTTCCCAGTAAAGCTCGCGGGCGCGCTCATCGAGAATTGTTCCGATTGTAACGGCCGCCGGGTCGGTAAGCGGTTGCGCGTTTGCTCGCGCCCTGACAACGTTGATGTCTGCCATGGCGGCCTGCAGGTTGCCTTTCCAGTATTGTGCCTCGGCACGCAGCAGGTAGGTTTCGGCCAGGCGGAACACATACCAGTCGGTGTTTGTTCCGCGGGGCGGTGTCCAGTACGGGTCATTCGCCAGTGCATTGGTAGAGTTGATAAAGACCTTGTAGTGGGGCCAGCCAAACCAGTGGCGAATGGTATCAAGGGCACCATTTGTAAAGCGGGCGCCGACATTACTGCTGTTATATTCGACCAGAGGTTTGCCGTAGAGTGCACGATCATTGGCATTCGATGAATTCTTCAGCGCCGGATTGTTGTACACCAGGTCGGTCATTTCCATCCACATACCTTTTGCGTGTCGGTAGTCGGTATTATCGGTCCAGATGTACTTGGTGCTGTATGGCGTCCCGCGGTAGCGGCCAATACCCCGGCCGTACATGCGGGTAAGCGGAATTTCAGCGGTAACCGCATCTGTAATCGCCGTAGCGCCTGAAGGCGTTTTCACATTCGCAAAGTGCCAGGCGGGAACCGTGTTACGCATCACCTGCGAGCCATTGGCCGTAAAGCCGCTGGGCAGCGTTTCCCGGTCAATGACCAGGTACAGCGTTTCTTTGTTTGCTGAAATCGCTTTATTGTCCATCCGGTGCATGTCCCACACCACGTTTTTCGTCGCATCACCTGCCGTACTTCCAAACCGGGCGGTCATCATGGCATATTTTCCCCCGTTTATTACCGCATTCGCGGATGCCAGTGCATCATCAAATTTTCCGAGGGCGAGATTCACCTTGGTAAGCAGGTGGTCCACCCCGCCCTTGGTTGCCTCGCCGCGGTTGCCGCCATCGGTTACCCACTTGCTTGCGAACTCCAGGTCTTCTTTCATCTTCTGCAGAATGACCTCGCGTTTGGTAGAATAAAAGTCTGTCCGCGGACCGTCCAGATCTTTCAGCAGCAGCGGCACATCGCCAAACTGGTGAACCAGGCGGTAGTAATGATAGGCCCGGAAAAAATAAGCCGCGCCAAGGATGGCATTTTTTTCCGCATCAGAGGCGTAGATTGGCTTATCAATATTGGTGATGACCGTGTTGGCCAGTCGCACGCCGCGAAACTCCCCGTCCCAATACCAGCCGATTTTATTGGTGTCGTCGCTGTTCAGGTTTGCATCCGGAGTAATCCTGGTAATCAAATCCTGAGCAGGCGTACTTTTATCTGTCGTGCCTTCAACAGCAACGTCAGAAAATACAGATTCGGTAAGCAGAGGAGCAGAATCGCCAAAGAACTCGCCGCGCAGGCTCTGCGCACAGGCGGCAAGGGCAGCACGCATGGCGGCCACATTATTGAGCGATGTTTCGGGGGCGTACTGCGACAGCTGCTCAGAGTCGAGAAAACTCTTTTTACAGCCTGAGGCGGCAAGCAGCGCCATAGAAGCGAAAATTATGCTGAATTTTTTTGTGTAAGTATTCATATTTCTGACACGGTTACAATGAAATATTTAAACCAAAGGTTGTGTAGCGGGGCGTCGGACCATCGTTCTGCGGATCCCAGTAATCCCACTCGGGCGCGTAAACAGCGGCATTGTTCATGTTTGCGTAGATCTTTGCGCTTTTAAGCTTCAGCCTGGTTACGAGCGACTGCGGCAGGCTGTATGAAAGGGCGATGGTATTTAGCCGGATAAATGAGTTATCGCGCCAGACACCAAAATTTGTTCCGCTCAGCCCCGAGTTCAGACGGGCAAAGTCATTCACCGGATTACCCGGTGTCCAGTAGTCTATCACATATGAGTTCATACGCGCCATACCCACACTGCCCGGCTGATTTTTGGCCTGATCGAAACGTTTTTTCTGTCCCCAGTTAGACAGGAGCTGGAATGAGAAGTCAAAGTTTTTAAAGATGTTGAACTCATTCCGCATCGCCCAGGTAAATCGCGGTGTGCGGAAACCGAGGAACTGCTTATCCACATCTCCGTACACATAGTTTCCGTCTACATCAGCCAGACGGAAATCGCCCGCCTTGATGCCTTTGTTGAATTTGTTGAACTCTGCAGCATCACCCTGCTGCCAGGCACCCAGGATGTCATAATCCCAGATAATATCGATGTCTTTTCCATAAAACCAGCCGTTTCCGGTGTCATCATTTGCCGTGGCCAGCTTGTCGATGCGGTTGCGGTTGAGCGAGAAAACCACATTGGTGTTCCATTTAATATTTCCGCTGGTCAGGTTGCGTGAATTCAGTGTCAGCTCAAAACCCCGGTTGCTAACCTGGGCCAGGTTCGAATACACGCTTGTATATCCGCTAACGGTGGTAAGCGTCTGCGATACCAGGAGGTCATCTGTCTTTTTCACATAACTTTCCAGCGCACCGCTGATCCGGTCGTTTAATACCGCGAAATCAAGACCCAGGTTGTAAGACTCTGTCTGCTCCCATTTCAGGTCGGGGTTGGGCATGCGGTTGCCGATGCTTGCAGTCGGCACTTCAGAAGGGATACCATTTGCATTCGTGTACTGGTATTTTCCGATCGACAATTGCGTCAATGCTGCGTACGGATCGACCGTTCCGTTGTCCGGATTACGCAGGTCGCGGTTTCCGTTTATACCGTAAGAAACGCGTAGTTTCAGATAGTTCACCCAGCCGATCTTTTTCATGAACGATTCTTCGCTCAGTGTCCAGGCCAGGGCAGCTGCCGGGAAGTTTGCACGTTTTGAGTTGATACCAAAAACCGAGTACCCATCGCGCCGGACAGAAGCTGTCAGCGCATATTTGCCCATCAGGCTGTAGTTGATCCTGGCCATCAGCGCATCGCCGGTGTAGACTTTATCTTCGCTGTTTACGGTTGACTTCGCGCCGTTTCCGCTGGCCAGGTTATGATAACTCAGCAGATCTGCGGGCGAAAAACCTTCGGCATAAGCCTGGGTCCACCAGGTCTGGTATTTCTCGGCATTGGCAAGCAGTGTTACGTCAATATTGTGGATCTTCGCAATGGTACGGTTCCATTTCAACAGGTTATCAATCTGCCAGTTATAGCGCGTTTCCTGAGCGCGGGTTGCCGAGCCGCCCGGCGTAACCACGTTGGGGTTTCTTGACGAGTTATAATTGAACACACGGTAAGAATCTAGCCCCGGACTGAAGTTAAACTGATACGTGATACCAAAAGGCAGCTGCGCTTTTGCGTACAAACTGCCGAAAAGCGTGTTCTGCTTGTCCATGCGCTCGTTGTAAGTCGGATTCAGGAAGGGATTCCTGGCATTCAGTCCATTGTCATCAGTTGGAATGCGGCGCAGCGTCCCATTCGGATTATACATATCGCCGAACGGTGAAAGGTTTACAAGCTGACCCCAGTCTGCTTCAATTGCACCTTCATCGCGGGCAGCAAACTGCATGTTTAAACCAACGGTCAGGAACTTGGCAGCCTTGGCCTCGAGATTTACGCGACCTCTGAATGTGCTGAACTGCCCGCCTTCGATCAGGTTTTCGTTTTTCTGATAGCCGAGCGACATATAATAATTGACTTCATTTTTACCGCCGGATAAACTCAGCGTATGGTCCTGCCGCAAACCGGTGCGAAAGATTTCATCAAACCAGTTCACGGTATTCCCCGCCAGGTAGTTTGCCTTTTCGTTGGCAACCAGGCCCAGGCGGTTCAGCCAGAGGTCTACCGGGTCGCCGGTTTGTCCGTTCAGCCACTGCGTTAAGGAAACGTTGGCCGGCAGGTTGCGCGGGTCGGCATACAGGAACTCAGGTGTTACAGCTCCGCTGCGCATCACGTCAGCGCGCCAGTTCAGAAAACCCTCAGGACCATAAACCTCCTGACGCCTGGCCAGCTGCGCAAAGCCGAAGTTTGTATTGGCGGTTATGGTAGGCGAATCGCCGCGTCCTTTTTTTGTGGTGATGGCCACAACCCCGGTAGCCGCCTTAGCGCCATAGACGGCGAGTGAACTGGCGTCTTTCAGTACGTCGACCGATTCGATATCATTTGGATTGATGTCTGATAACTGTCCGACATAGATGATCCCGTCCAGTACGATCAGCGGTGATGTACCTGCACTAAGGGTGGTTTTTCCACGCACGAGCAGGTCGCCCCCGCCTTTGGCCGATGTATTCAGGCCAACGCTCATACCGGCAATGTTTCCACGCAGAATGTCTGATACGCTTTGCGGATTTTCATTTTCCAGGCGCGTGGCGCGGATGCTTGAAACGGCACCTGTTACGTCTTTTTTCTGGGCAGTTCCATACCCGATAACCACAACGTCTGTCAGCTCCTGGTTGGAACCTTTAAGCGTAATGTTCAGCTCGCTGCGTGAAGCCGTTTGCTGTTCGGTGGTCTCATAGCCGACGGCGCTGAATACCAGCGTTGCATTCCCCGAAACGGCAATGGCATACGCTCCGCCGGCATCTGTAGACACCCCCCTGTCGGTGCCCTTGACCCGAACGGATACCCCGGGAATGTTTTCTCCCTTCGAATCTTTTACTGTGCCACGAACTGTTCTGTCCTGCCCCATGGACGACAGCGTGGCAAATAGCAATACACATAGAAAAGTAAATGCTCTTCTCATACTTGGTCTGTTTTTTCCGGTTCATGCTGCGGTGGTGCAGGCAACCGGAAAGGTTTGAAATTTGGTTTGAATTAAATTGGTTGAGTGCGTCCGTGCAGCGGCGAACCTGGTTCGCCGATTGCCGTTAATTTTGGTCGATTGTTTATTTGGTTGTTGTTGGTTGTCAACGTAAATCTATCAGCTTTTTCCATTCAATGCCAAATAAATTTTCCCATAAATACCTCATAATTAACGCGTTATGCGTATTTTGATACGCTTCGATAACCAATATGAAACGCCTTAACTGACTGATTGTGTGGCAAAAAAAGAAACGCAGCAAAAATTTTTGATACGCTTGAAACATTTTTAAGTTTTAACATCGTTTCCATGCGAAATGGAACGGTTTCAGGATCGATCACAGCCTTCCGACCGCTCATACACGAAAAGGAGTGAAAACGATTTCATTGGGCAAGGGTTCATTCCAGTCCGAAATTCCCCCACGGGTCATTCAGAGCGTAGCGAAGAATCTGATTATGGATCCCGAGTCAGATCCTTCCGCCGCTCCGCTCTGTCTGGATGACCCGTGCAGGGGAGCCACGAGCCATGAATCATGAGTCAGGACCTGGGCGCAGAGCCCCCCAATGAGACTAAAGAAAAAAGAATAGTGAAGAAAGACCGGTGCGCAGAGCCCCTCAATGGCCGTTAGCCGAATCATGAGTCAGGACCATGGTGCCTAACCCCTCGATAGCCCTAACCGGCAGAGGGGTTTTGCGCCACGTCTAAATACGAACTACCAATACCTATATACTATTGCAGCCCTGTCTCAAGACTCATATCTCATATCTCAAATCTTACCAAAATCCCTTGGCTTCATTCCAGTCCGAGATTCCCCCACGGGTCATTCAGAGCGTAGCGAAGAATCTAACAATGGATTCAGAGTCAGATCCTTCCGGCGCTCCGCTCAGTCTGGATGACTTGAAGGGGAACCACGAATCATGAGTCAGGACCTGGGCGCATAACCCCTCAGCCGCCAAGGGCCACTGCCTTCCCCCAACGCCGTCATCCCGAAGCGCGTTTACGGAATCCCTTTTTTCCGGGAACGCAACGGCGAGGGATCCCCTGCGACGAAGCGGTACCGGCCGTTCCCCGGAAGAGACTAAGGAAAAAAGAACCTATTGAGTTGAAAGTAAAAAGGATCCCGAGTCAGATCCTTCCGCCGCTCCGCTCTGTCTCGATGACCCGTGCAGGGGAGCCACGAACCATGAATCATGAGTCAGGACCTGCGCGCAGAGCCCCCCAATGAGACTAAAGAAAAAAGAATAGTGAAGAAAGACCGGTGCGCAGAGCCCCTCAATGGCCGATAGCCGAACCATGAATCATGAGTCAGGACCATGGTGCCTAACCCCTCGATAGCCCTAACCGGCAGAGGGGTTTTGCGCCACGTCTAAATACGAACTACCAATACCTATATACTATTGCCTGTCTCAAGACTCAAATCTCATATCTCAAATCTCACTAAAATCCCTTGGCTTCATTCCAGTCCGAGATTCCCCCACGGGTCATTCAGAGCGTCGCGAAGAATCTAACAATGGATCCAGAGTCAGATCCTTCCGCCGCTCCGCTCTGTCTGGATGACCCGTGAGGAGAACCAAGAGCCATGAATCATGAGTCAGGACCACTGCTGCCTAATCCCTCAAACGCCCTATCCGGCTGAGGGGTTAGGCACCCTGTCTAAATACTAAATACGAATATCCATATACTATTCCAGGACTCAAATCTCATATCTCACATCTAACAATCGCGCCCTGTCTAAATACGAACTACTACTACCTATATACTCTTAAAAATCTCTGCCGTACAAACAAAAAACCCGGTCCTTCTGGGAACCGGGTTCTGTGCTGTGCGTGGTGCACACTTATTTTTTCGTTGTATCTTTTGATGCTGCCGGCGGAGGTGGCGTTGCCGTTCCGCTTCCGGTGCCGCCGCCAATCGGCGATGGATTCGGCATGTTATTGATCTGCTCCTGAAGTTCTGAATCAACGCTGCCCGATGTACCGCTTGTTTTCGCAATCGTGGTGATTGCCAGTGTCAGCACAACGATCAGGGTTAACAATACCCATGATCCTTTTTCAAGCACATCGCCGGTACGCTGTACACCGAACATGTTGCTGCTTCCTGCTCCTGTAGCAAGTCCGCCGCCCTTCGGGTTCTGAATTAAGATGAACAGCGCCAGGGCTACACATACGATGATCAGTAAAATAATCAAAAAGGTCATTTTTATTTCTTTTAAATTTTCTTCTCTATAGATTGGATAAGGTCGGCAAAGTAACGGCTTTTTTCCGGATATTTCAAACTTAATTTTTTATAAGTATCTATGGCCTTGTGATAAAGCATCTGCTCGATGTAGATCTTTGCAAGCGTTTCCGTAACGAGGTCATATTGGTCTTCAGCGCTCTTTTTTGCCTTGTTTTCGGTGTCGATCTTCTCCGGCTCGGGCGCATTGATCTGCGGCTGCTGCCTGATAAACCGGTCGATCAGATCAGCTTCCTTTTTCTGCCGCGACTCGACATCCGCATCCGAAACCAGATCTTCGGCCTCAAACGGTGTCTGGATATGAAATATATGCTCCACATACTGTTGCTGCAGACCTGTATATGCCGCCGCCGCCGGCTCGCCCGTTCTCTTCACCGGATTGGCATAGGGCCTGAACGACTCGTATTCCTTCCGTGTTTTTGCCAGCCACCATAAAAAGGTATACGGCAGCGCATCATCGTGGTATTTGCTTACCCGGCCCTCATCGTCGGCTGCGGTCTCCAAAGGCTGTTCCCGGTCTTCATCGGCAGGGCCGGTTGTTGCCGGGAAACGGGCATCAAATGCAAAGAAGTCGAAAGAAGCTACACTTTCATGAATCGGTGCCGCCTGCGGTTGCGCGCTTTCGGCCGGATCGCTAAGGGTTTCGGCTTGTCCGGCCTGCTGCGTGGCCGTGCGCCGGGCCTGTTCCCTTTCAGAAACCGGGTTATCCGGAACATCTTCAGGGGCCAGGTTTTCAATATTCAGCACCGGACCAGATACCGGTACCAGTGGCAGTGTCTGCAGTTCTGAGATCTCTTCATAAACCTCATCTTCGGCCTCATCAGCTACGCTATTGTCTGGTTCGGCAGCCGGGAGATCCGCCGCAGGCGCAGCTGTTTCAAAAACAGATGGTGCGCTGTACACATCGGCAATTTCCTCAAATGCCGGCTCCTCTTCTTCTTCTGCTGCTGCTACGTAATTTTTACTGAACGCAAATCGCTTGAACTCGAGCTCTTCAGGGTGCTGCAGCGCGGTATACACAAGATGACCGTGGTTAAATAGTGCAGCGCGTGTTTTTGACCGCTGTGCTTCAAGCGGGTCGGCAGCGTTGTCTTTCAAAGCAATGGCCAGCAGCACATACAGCGGCTGAAAGAACGGATAGGCCTGAACCGCATCGCGCAGCAGCTCCGCATCACTTGCGGTAACCCTCTGCGGATTGTTCAGCAGGTCTTTCAATTCCGTATGCATATCGTACTGGCGCTCCACCGGGCTAAGTTACAAAAATCGGCTTACCACTGGGCGAAGGCCCGGTTAAAAATATCCTCGGTAAGCATTCTGTTTACGTCGACATTCAGCTGCGGCGGCGCCGTGGCCAGGCCCGATTGCGGAAAGTCTTTGAAACGGGTAAACGACTCTTCAAAACTCAGCTTTTCGTTCAGGTTGTTGGTGTATTTAACCGAAACGGTGATAGACAGGCGGTTGGCACCTGCTGTTGGCTGCTTGTTGTCGCCAATGGCGGTCGGTGCAATGCTGTAGCCGGTAATGCGGCCTTCAAAAACAGCATCCGCCTCGCCCTGCGTAATGGCCAGACGGGTCTGGTTACGGATACGGCTCTTCAACTCCTCGGTAAAAGACTGCGCCAGGTCGGCAACAACCAGGGGTGCATTGTTTTCAAAGAATCGCACGTTGATCGATTTCATTTCAGGGGGAATCGACGCACCGTTAAATGTGATCTTGCAGCCGGCGAAACAAAACAGCGTCAGCAGCAGCAGGGTATTCAATAAATACTTTTTCATCTGATATCATTTCCGCCGGAGGCAGAATTTCTAAGTAAGATTAAGTTCCTTGATCTTGCGGTACAGCGTCCGTTCAGAAATACCGAGCTCCTTCGCTGCGAACTTACGTTTGCCTTTGTGTTTTTTCAGGGCCTTTTTGATCAGGTCAGACTCCTTGTCTACCAGCGATAATGACTCCTCAACCTCTTCTGCATCGTCAGAAAAATGATACTCGGGCTGGTTCTGAACCGGGGCCTGGATGGTAAATCCCTGCTCGGGAATAGCCGGGAGATCCACATCGCGGTACAATTGGTTGATGTAGTGCGGATTATCTGCCATAACATGCGAGGTATTGCCGCCATGCTGAATAATATCTGCAACCAGCTTCTTTAACTCGACCATGTCCTTTTTCATATCAAAAAGCACCTTGTACAGGATATCACGTTCGGTAAAATCTTCCTTCGCATTCTGGCTCATCGGCACCGGCAGATTGCTGCCGGCTTCGTTCGGAATATAGTTCAGCAGCGCCTGGGCGTTCACATCGCGGTTTTTCTCAAGCACGCAAACCTGCTCGGCAATGTTTTTCAGCTGCCGCACGTTGCCCGGCCAGCTGTAATTGCTCAGTAGCTGGATCGCATCCGGTTCGAGCTGTATCCCCGGACTGCGGTACTTATCGCTGAAATCTGCAGAAAACTTGCGGAACAGCAGGTAAATGTCATCCTTACGGTCTTTCAGTGAAGGAATGCGAAGCGGCACCGTATTTAACCGGTAGTAAAGGTCTTCACGGAACCGGCCATTTTTTACGCTGTTATATACATCTACATTGGTGGCAGCCACAACGCGCACGTTTGTTTTCTGCACTTTTGATGAACCCACGCGGATGTATTCGCCCGTTTCGAGCACACGCAGCAGCCTGGCCTGGGTACCGAGGGGTAGTTCGGCAACCTCGTCAAGAAAGATCGTTCCGCCGTTTACCACCTCAAAATAACCCTTGCGGGCCTCATGTGCGCCGGTAAAGGAACCTTTTTCATGTCCGAAAAGCTCTGAGTCTATCGTTCCTTCAGGAATGGCGCCGCAGTTTACGGCAATAAACGGTCCGTGTTTGCGGCTGCTCAGCTGGTGAATGATGTGCGAGAAAACCTCTTTCCCGCTACCGCTTTCGCCCGTAATCAGCACCGACATATCTGTGGGTGCCACCTGGCTTGCTATATCGATGGCGCGGTTCAGCAGTGGCGAATTGCCGATAATGCCGAAGCGCTGTTTAATGTTTTGCGTATCCATGTACGAAAGGATCTTTATCCCGGCTTTACGCCGGACGGTTAAATGCTTTTTCCGATCAGCGTAGCAGTGGTGCAACGCTCTACCAGGATATCTGCATAGGTACCCGGTTTCAGATGTGGTTCAACAGGAAATACCACCATCGCGTTCTGGTCGCTGCGGCCGCAGTAATCCTGTTCAGATTTGCGCGAAAATCCTTCGATCAGCACACGAACAATCTTGCCCACCATTTTCTGAAGCTGGTAATGCGAATGCTCGCGCTGCTTGTCCATAATCTCAGACAGCCTTCTTTTCTTCACCTCTTCAGGAATGTCGTCTTCCAGCTTTCTGGCGGCAAGCGTGCCCGGGCGTTCTGAATAGATGAAGTTGTATGCGAAATCGTATTTCACATAATCCATCATACTCAGCGTTTCCTGGTGTTCCGCTTCCGTTTCGCTGCAGAACCCGGTTATGATATCGGTAGAAATACCGCAGTCAGGGAGAATACGCCTGATGGCATCAACCCGGTTCATGTACCACTCGCGGTCGTAGGTACGGTTCATCAGCTCAAGGATCCGGCTGTTGCCCGATTGTACCGGCAAGTGAATGTATTTACAGATGTTGGTGTGGCGGCCCATGGTATGGAGCACCTCATCGGTAATATCTTTAGGGTGTGAGGTGGAAAAGCGGATACGGAGTTCCGGACTGATCAGCGCAACCATTTCCAGCAGCTGTGCAAAATTTACCCGGTCGATATCTGTAGCAGCCGCTTCTTCGCCCTTTGCAGACCATTTATATGAATCCACGTTCTGGCCCAGCAGCGTTACTTCCTTGTAGCCCCTGTCGAACAAATCGCGCGCTTCGGCAACGATCGAAAAGGGATCACGGCTGCGCTCGCGTCCGCGGGTAAATGGCACCACGCAGAAAGAACACATGTTGTCGCAGCCGCGCATAATGGAAATGAACGCTGTAATGCCGTTTGAGTTGAGCCGAACGGGATTGATATCCGCATACGTTTCCTCGCGGGATAACAACACGTTGACAGCTTTCGCCCCCTCGTCCACCCGCCCGATCAGCTGTGGCAGATCGCGGTAGGCATCAGGCCCGACCACCACGTCTACAAGGTGTTCCTCTTCGAGGAATTTGGCCTTAAGCCGCTCGGCCATACAGCCCAGCACGCCGACAACCATACCCGGTTTGCTTTTCTTAACGGATTCAAATTGTTTCAGACGGTTGCGAACACGCTGCTCGGCATTATCGCGAATGGAGCAGGTGTTGATAAACACAACATCGGCATCAAAATAATTGCCCGTGGTTTCGAAACCCTGGTCCATCAGAATGGATGCAACAATCTCACTGTCTGCAAAATTCATCTGGCAGCCATAACTTTCGATATACAGTTTGCGCCCGTTTGTCGTCTTCGGTTTGTCCACTACCAGTGCTTCGCCCTGGCGGCTTTCATCGTGTTTCTTATCCTGTAACTGCAGTTCGATCATGTAAGCATATTTGGGTCCCAAAAATACGAAAATATTTATCAAATGACAATTTGTCAGGATAATGTATAATGTTTGAGAGCAAGGAAAAAGAACCCAATGAGTTGAAAGTGGAAAGTTGAAAGTTCAAAGAGCTGGGCGCCGAACCCCTCAGTGAGACTAAAGAAAAAAGAAAAATGAGGAAAGACCACGGCGCCTAACCCCTCAATGGCCGCTGATTGAACCATGAATCATGAGTCAGGACCTGGCCGCCTAACCCCTCAGTGAGACTAAAGAAAAAAGAAAAATGAGGAAAGACCACGGCGCCTAACCCCTCAATGGCCGCTGGTTGAACCACGAACCATGAATCATGGGTCAGGACCTGGGCGCAGAGCCCCTCAGTGAGACTAAAGAAAAAAGAACTCATTGAGTTGAAAGTGAAAAGTTGAAAGTTCAAAGCCTCAGGGCCTAACCCTCAAAAGCCCTAATTGGCCGAGGGGCTTTTTGCGCCACGTCTAAATACGAACTACGAATACCTAAATACTATCATGTCATGACTCAAATCTCATATCTCGAATCTCAAGAAATCCCTCGGCTTCATTCCAGACCACGAACCCACCACGGGTCATTCAGAGCGTAGCGAAGAATCTAACAATGGATCCCGAGTCAGATCCTTCCGCCGCTCCGCTCTGTCTGGATGACTTCAAGGGGAACCAGGAACCATGAATCATGAGCCAGGACCTGGGCGCCTAACCCCTCAGTGAGACTAAAGAAAAAAGAAAAATGAGGAAAGACCACGGCGCCTAACCCCGCACCGTAATACCCCCCTCTGGTCATTCAGAGCGTAGCGAAGAATCTAACAATGGATCCCGAGTCAGATCCTTCCGCCGCTCCGCTCTGTCTGGATGACTTCAAGGGGAACCAAGAACCATGAATCATGAGCCAGGACCTGGGCGCAGAACCCCTCAATGAGACTAAAGAAAAAAGAAAAATGAGGAAAGACCTGGGCGCAGAACCCCACACCGTCATCCCCCCTCTGGTCATTCAGAGCGTAGCGAAGAATCTAACAATGGATCCCGAGTTAGATCCTTCCGCCGCTCCGCTCTGTCTGGATGACCCGTGAGGGGGGCTCTTGAATGGCGGCCGAGGGATTTTGCGCCCTGTCTCAGGACTCAAATCTCATATCTCGCATCTTTAGCAATTGCGCCACGTCTAAATACGAACTACAAATACCTAAATACTATCATGTCATGACTCAAATCTCATATCTCGAATCTCAAGAAATCCCTTGGCTTCATTCCAGACCACGACCCCACCACGGGTCATTCAGAGCGTAGCGAAGAATCTAACAACGGATCCCGAGTCAGATCCTTCCGCCGCTCCGCTCTGTCTGGATGACCCGTGAGGGGAACCAAGAACCATGAATCAGGGAAGTTGTAAGTTGTAGGTATTAAGTTGTAAGTCTGGGCGCAGAACCCCTCAATGAGACCAAAGAAAAAAGAACAAGGAAGAAAGACCACGGCGTGTACATCCCTGAATAAGGTTGACCGTTTTAGTGATTCTTTTGATTGTTAAAAATAGTTAAGACAGGCCTGTTTTCCAAGCTTAATAATTCCCATCTTTCCTGAAAGCGAACTGGGCTTATCA
>NZ_RXNQ01000017.1 GCF_004138205.1 Pedobacter sp. SYP-B3415 | reverse complement strand
GCCAATCCATAACTGGGGACTGGCATTCTCGCAATTATACATTAAATTTGGTGACAGAATTCTTCAGGAGAACAGAGGCTTCTGAGAGGCGTTAATTTAGAACTGACACAGTTCGCGTTACACTCCCTCAGTCAACCTTGCTGTTTTCTAATAATCAATATCTAACAGTCAGCCGTGCTGTTTTCTAATAATCAATGTCTATCAGTTAGCCTTGCTGTTTTCTAATAATTGATATCCATCAGTCAGCCTTGCTGGTTTTAATAATCAATATTTATCAGTCAACCTTGCTGTTTTCTGATAATCAATGTCTATCAGTTAGCCTTGCTGTTTTCTAATCATCAATATCTATCAGTCAACCTTGCTATTTTTTAATAATCAATGTCTATTAGTCAACCTTGCTGTTTTTAAGCAATCGATATCTATGAGTCAACGTTACTATTTTTTAATAATCAGTATCTATCAGTCAACCTTGCTGTTTTTTAATAATCAATATCTATCAGGCCTTTGCCTCCGGCATAGTCTATTGCGCTTGAGTACCGGTACTGATCTGGCTCGAATACCAGGCCGGCAACAACCGGGTTATTGTGAATATAGTTTATCTTCTGCTCGATTACAGCTGGCGTCCAGACACCAATCGGTTTGTTATCATGCCGCCAGAACTGATTATTCTGAATGTTACTGCTTCTGGCACCGGAATCTGCAAATAACCTCAGCATCCAGTCCTTACGCGATTCTTTAGGATTATCCTTTATGGCGTTCACCACGCCCCGTGATGTAAACTGTTTGAAACGACCTAAAACACTGTCGGGATTACCATCGCGCGCCCGAAAAATCATGTGCATATGGATTGGCATAATACACCAGCAATAGATCTCCATGCCCATGTTTCGACGGCAATGCTCAAGGCTGTCAAGAACGACCTGTGCATACACCGGCCGTACAAATACATCAATCCAGTGCACTACTGCGAAGCTCACAAAGTGCAGCCCTTCTCTATTAAGAAACTTATATTTTCGGCTCATGATCAGTCATCAATAGCCTAATATAGAAATTTATTTAATTATAAGTATAATTATTATATAATAAAATTTACCTGTTTTGAAATTACCTATATAATTAAGCGGATAATAGCTAACCACACCAACTGAATCTTCAGTTGGGGTCTACTACAAAACGTACACTGTAACGGTACCAGTCAGCATTGAGAATCTCGCCGCCTACTTCTCCGCTTATTGATCGAATTATTTTATCAGCCAGGAATAAATGAGTGAGCATCATCCCGGTGATGCGATGGTGCCCGTTGTGTCAGCAGATTGGCCAGTCAGAACATCACCCGTAAAGGGGAAATACTTTTTGTGTGCCCATGGCCCCCCGAGGTATGTCCACAGATCCAGCCCGAGCGCCTGAACCTCGAACGGCTGAAAATCTGTATAAAGCCGGGCAAGTAAATCCTTTGCTGTCCCGGGATCCGTTTTGTTTTGTATAGTCACGTGTCCGCGGAAATTCTGTTTGTCCTGCGCAGTCAGATGAAACTCAAACTGGCTGCGTAACGCACCGTGAAGTGTCTTCAACAATGGGTGCTCAACCCGATAAGCGACCCCGGCCCCCAGGCTAATCAGCCCCGTTACCTCTGCATCAAAGACTCCATAGACGAACCGTCTTAAGACATCTACAGTTTCGGTTGTGTTAGGGAGTTTATGGAAAAGTGTCAGGTGCGCCTTTAGAAAATTGCGTTCGGGCGGAAAATAGCGTTGTCTCAGGTCATCAAAGAAACCTTGCGAGTAGGCATCCAGCCGCAGTGTAACTATCAGAGGTTGGTCATTTATCATCGTGTTATTCTTTCTTTTTTGATGTCCTTTATCCGCTGCCAAAAAACGCGCCAGGGCATACCACGTTCCGTGTAGGTGGCTTTGGCAAGCCGTGCGCCGCTCACACACTTACGAGAGCTATCATTGTCGGGCGAAACACAGCGCCCAGGATGCCTGAAAGGTGTTTGATGTTTTAAACAACTTGCTGGGTACTGTGTTGCAATACCAAAAAGCTGCCTATGAACCGCAAGATTGTCTCACCGAAACAACATGCCCTGATTGATTATGCGCTTACAGCTGCCATGTTGGTACTCCCATCCTTTCTTAAGATGAATAAGATCGTTCGAAAGATTTATGCGGCAGAGGCCGCAGTCCTGCTTCCATATGTTGCGCTAACCAGCCAGCCGGCTGCAGTAAAATCAATTATCCCTTTCCGGGTGCACGGCAGGGTCGACCGTTTTAACCTGGCGCATTTCGCCATTCAGAACTTGTTTCCGCCGTTTCGCAGACACCGAAAAGAGTTGCTTTTCAACACGGCAGTTACGCTTGCCGCCGGCCTGACCATCTTGCTCACGGACTGGAATGGTCGTACCACAAAATAGCCTGAACACCTGGGCCGTAAGTAGCCGGGCCTTAATCAGTTTCAACGGGCTTAATCCGGCTAAAGCCCACTTTTGACGGACAAAGCATATTTCTCAGCAACTTCCACTAAATCACCTATCAAAACGCTTATGAAAAACAAAGAACCATTTTTCGCAGCCCTATTATGTTCCATGCTGCTCGCCCAGCAGACAAATGCCCAGCGAGGTATTCCACCGAAAGATGTCACCAAAGTTGTGACGGTCACAAAATATGCCCAGGTACTGGAATTTAAGCCAGAGATGATCAAACTGCTAAAGGTACCACCAGGCTGGCAGGTCAGCCTGGCGGCTTCAGGCCTGGGAAAGCCGCGCATGCTTTATACCAGTCAGCAGGGAAATGTCTATGTGACGCGGCGGGACGGCGGAGATGTACTCCTTCTGAAAGATAAGGATGGCGATTCAAAATTCGAAGATCTGGTTACTGTTGTTTCAAATTTTAAAGGCGTACACGGCATCACGATGAAAGACAACTGGATGTATCTGTGTAACAGCAACGAATTACGCCGCTATCCTGTTAAAGCTGACGGCACACTGGATGCAGCAGCAGGTCAGACCCTTATCAAAGATCTGCCGGATGGCGGACAACATCCCAACCGCACCATGGACTTTGGTCCGGACGGAAAATTGTACATCAGTGTCGGGTCGTTGTGCAATGACTGCAAAGAAAGTGACAAAGAAACAGCGGTTATGCTGCAGGTAGAGCCCAATACCTGGCAACGAAAGGTCTTTGCAAGCGGTCTTCGCAACACCATCGGTTTCGACTGGCATCCCGAGACCAGGGAACTCTGGGGGATCGATAACGGCGGAGACGCCAAAGGAAACGAATGGCCGCCGGAAGAAGTAAACCACATCATTGAAAACGGCGATTATGGCTTCCCATATGCCTACGGCAAGAAAGAAGTTGATAAAAGCCGCGAAGATCCGCCGGGTAATACCAAAGAAGCCGTTGTGAAAAACACACAGCCATCTGTGCTGGAACTTACGGCACACATGGCACCGATCGGTTTTACTTTCTTTCGCGGTGCAGCAAACATTCCGCAGGAATGGGCCGGCGATGGCCTGGTTGCCTGGCATGGCTCGTGGAATGCGGAGAAGCCTGTAGGTTTCAAGGTCCAGCGCATTCAATTTCAAAACGGCAGGGCGGTGAAAGCGGAAGATTTTCTGACCGGCTTTCTGCAGGGAGAGGCCCGTTTCGGACGCCCCGCAGGCATCACAGTAACAAAAACAGGTGTCATTTACATCTCAGATGACGCATCAGGAAACATTTACGCAGTTAAACACACAAAATAACATGAAGAAGGTATTATATAGCACATTGGGTTTAGCATTTTTCACTGCCGTCGCAGCTACGTTGCCGGGGCCGGGTCCAAGAATTGAATTTGATGCGCCCGAAGCCTATCCGGAAGGTGTGACATATGATCAGACTGCCAAAGTTTATTATGTATCATCAGCCAGGCTTGGGCAGATCGGGAAAGTTACTCTGCAGGGTATGTATGCTGTTCTGCACACAGACCCGGCGCTGAAGTCGACCTATGGACTGAAACTGCATCCTGATGGGAAAAGGCTTTTTGTCTGTGTTTCGGATGCCAATTACAGCAAATTCACAGAGCCGGCAACCCGTATGAAAATGGCCAGGCTAATCAGTATAGACATTCAGTCGGGAAGGAAGCTTTCAGATGTCGACCTGTCAAGGCTTATCCCCG
Source organism: Pedobacter sp. SYP-B3415 (assembly GCF_004138205.1). Classification (GTDB taxonomy): domain Bacteria; phylum Bacteroidota; class Bacteroidia; order Sphingobacteriales; family Sphingobacteriaceae; genus Pedobacter. The sequence goes on along the minus strand of NZ_RXNQ01000017.1, from coordinate 20,708 downwards.
GAAAACACTTTGCTAACGACCTCACGTTTGACCGGTCAGGGAATACCTATGTGACCGATAGTTTCGCCGGCGCGGTTTACAAAGTCAGTCCGGACGGGAAAGCATCAGTGTTTGCCAAAGATGAACGTTTTGCAACCGAGGGCGTCGGACTGAACGGCATTGTATACCATCCATCGGGTTACCTCATTGTTGACAACAGTGCAAAAGGACAATTATTCAGGATCGATCTCAGTAACCCGAAGCAGGTGCAGCAAATTAAGACCGACCGGTTTTTTATGGGCGCCGACGGTCTTGTTTTAAATGATAACAATACCCTCACCATGGTCGTGAATGGTGGTACCGATAAGATCTTCCAGCTTGCCAGTACTGATAACTGGCAATCAGCGAAGGTCATCGCATCTACGGTGGTCGAAGATAGGTTTACCTATCCATCGACGGCTACTTTGAATGGTAAAGAAATTTGGGTTATGAATGCACAGTTCAACCAGTTGCTGGACAGCAATTCTGTGCCCCTGAAAAAGTTCGCGCTGCAACAGGCCGTGCTTAAGCCGGTGAAGTAGCTGACTGCCGGCAGATATCCGCGTTTTACGCTATTCAAGGTTCGGAAAAAGAGCTCGACTCCTGCAAAGTTGGTAACTTTTGTAAAGTTACCAACTTTAAGTTAAAAAATAAACTAAGAACATATTTTTTCATAGAAATCACAACCATGCGTGCCGGAAGCACGCTTCAACAGCCGCCGGAAAACGCCCTGTAGAATCGGCCGCGTCGTTTATTAAAGATAACCGGCCAGAAAATGTAGAACAAGCTGCTCCCACTCCTTATCTAATGTGGTATCAGGACGCTTTTTTCCTGCCTGCCGGTACCAGTAATCCGCGTTCCAGATGTCTCCTTCCTTACGGTGAAGATAGGCATGAGCCCAGGCAGACGCCTGATCTGAAAGATGATCGACCTGTGCATGCGCCCGTTGCCAGTTGCCTTTTCCATCATACCAGAGACTTTTTAATTGTACGGACAGCGCGTGCGGAGGCTCTGTGGCCTGTAGTGATTCTTTGAATTCAGACAGTGTTTTCATGGGCTGATCATTTTGGGCTCAAATTTAACATTCAGCGGTGTACAGCAGAGATAGTGCTGAAATTTAATACAGCCGCGTTACAATTGAATTACTTTCTTCCAATCTGCGGAAATTGCGTAATCCGCAGCGTGGTACAGCCATATGGAACAAGTATAATGTCTTCTTCCCGGTCATCTTTTTCCAGGCCATAGATATGGCTGTACGGAAGTGGTCCCGCTTTCCCGTTGTAAAGTGTCCAGGACGGAATCCGCTTGGCTTTGGTTTTGATAGTTACAGGTGCATTTTCAAGGTTCCATGGATATCGGCTATTTTTTCCTGTCAGCTCTACTTTGAAATGCTCCGGAAGTTTTTGATCATTCACGTCATAAATTCCATAATTCCAGGGCGTGGCTGGATGCACCTCGGTATAGTTGCCAAAGGCGGCATAGTCAGTTGTGTTTTTTATCTCCCGGAAGTCTTCGCCCATTTTTAGCGCATAGGTAATGGGACCGCGCTCAATAGCAATTGAGTTTTCATACCATCTGCTTTTTGAGAGGTGCATAGGCAGGGAAAGCTCAACAATATCGCCCGGCTTCCATGTCCGGTCCAATTTCAACACATTGTTTCCTTCAGACTGCGTAAAAGACTGCCCGTTAATTTTAACCACCGCATTCTTACACCAGGCGGGCACCCGCAAATGAAACGGAAATTTAACCGGCTTTCCCGTTTTGACCGTAAACCGGATGCTTTCTTGAAACGGATAGGCTGTTTCCTCGGTAATCGTAACCGCTACATTGCCTGCGACCGCAGTTGTAACTTCGCTTGGTGCATACACCAATGCAGCAATACCCTGGTCGGCGGTTGCATACCATAAATTCTGTACAAACTTTGGCCAGCCCTGGTGCATATTTGATGTACAGCAGGGATAGCCGGTAAGCAATCCGTAGCAAACATCTGTTCCCGCATGATTGTCCCCAAAATTATGCATCTGCCGTGAAAGCATAACCTGGTTTACCTGCTGAAAATACTGGCGCGACATATAGTCGTCTGAAGTTTGTGTGGGCAAAGCATTAAATGCGATCTTCTCAAGCTGGTCTGCGTAATCAAGCGATCCTGTTATCTGCAGCGCATTTTCCAGCGTAAACATCATTTCTACCGCGGCACAGAGCTCATTTCCTTGTGTGGGATTATTTCCGTGCAGAGCCTCATCGCCACCGTATAAGCCATTCGCTGTACCGTTGTATTTTTTGAGATCATCAAAGCCTTTTTTCGCTGCCTGCAGATACCGGTCGTCCGCGTGCGCCTGATAATAAATCAAGGGCTCTTTCATGCCTTGGGCCAGGTTTACGGTATGTATGCTGCCAAACTTCTGAAGCAGATCGGTATGCAGAAAAGCATTGGTAAAATCAAAGCTTTGTTTGTGCAGCAATTCCCCAAGATCAAGCAGAAATTTATCGCCCGTTATGTTGTACAGCCAGTAAACCACCATCAGGTTATCGCCCGCCCTGTACCTTGCCCAATACGTCCAGTGATCGAGCGGCTTTTTTGGAAGCTCAGCGAGTTGATACCTGAAGTAATTGGTCATCAGTTTGATCACTCTTTTATCACCTGTGGCCGAATAATACTGCTTCAGAACCTTCAGCATCACCATTTTAGGCCACCAGTCGCGGCTGTTGTCACGCTGAAGACCAGCTTCCTGCGGGTAATCTTTCGAGGGACCGAAGTAACCATCAGGCGTCTGGCTTTGCAGCGACCATTCAATCCAGGGCTTTACCTTTGCTATCAGTTCTTTGTCTTTGAGAATGTATGCCAGCGGCAACAGCCCATCAATCCAATACGGGCCCCGCTCCCACTGGTCGCCGTCGCCACCAAGCCAGCCGTTTCGCCTGTTCATGAGCGGGTAAAGTGCATCCAGTTTGCCGGTTGCGCCGTTTTTCTGACGAATAAGCATTTCTTCCAGCCAGCCATGGGCTTTGATGGCGCCAAGCGGCAATTCCTGATAGGGCGTTTTAATAAGTCCCTCTTTTGGCGATGCATATTGGGCAGAAAGGTGTTGCGTTAAGCACAGGAAAGCAAAAAGCAGACAAAAAAGCCCGACAGATTTTTTATTGCGAAAGTTAAATGGCGTCATAGCAGGACTGATAAACAGATCCTGCTAAGGTATAACTAGCAAACATTCCACACAATGGTTGGCACATTTTGATTGCAAAAAGATTTCAATATAGCAGGGGCTGTGACAGGCCTACAGGATTCGAATGCCTGCCGCGAACGTCTGCTATCGGGAATAATGAAGCGCCACACAGCCGCTTTCAAAAGTAATTGTTTCCCTTAATTTGAGTTTCAGATTTTCCTGCAGACTACCGTCGTCAAGCAGGCGCCGGCCCCTGCCGATCAGGACCGGATGAACGACCAGGTTAAATTCGTCAATCAGGTCTGCTGCGATCAATTCCGGAAGCATGGTTACGCTGTCTACAGAAATCTTCTTGCCTTTCTGCTGCTTGAGCTTTAAGAGCGCCTCTGCAGGATCACCCCGTATGATCCGCGTTTTTTCATCTGCGCTATCCAGCGATCCTGAAACGACTACACGGTCTATAGCCGAAAACTTTACAGCAAAAAGGTTCTCCGCAGCGGTTCCCGATTGCGTTCTTGCAACATCCGCCCAGTATGGAAACATCAAACCGTACATCACCCGGCCGAAAAAATACAGATCGACATCATCTGTCATCCTGGTAAAATAATCAAGAACATCTTCGGCAGGATTGAAGAGCGTGTGATCGCAATAGCCGTCAAGGCTGATATTTAAACTAAAGCTTACCTTTCTCATTTTTTCGCGTTTAGGATCTTATCAAAGCTAAGTGGAGCGAGGAAACTGCATGCGGGCAATCTGCGACAAATAGAAGGGGGTCAATGGCCACAAGGTTTATCTGAATACCCGCTAAGCGAGCTAAAACGCCTTCAGGTGTCTACGGATTTCTTTGTATTCAATCCTCCTCAGCGTCTTCTTCAGCTTAACGACAATCACGCCATAAGACCCGCGTACGCCATACACTGCCATAGCGGCTGCACCGTTTTCGATCTTGAGGTCCTCGACCTTATCCTGCCTGACAAGACTGTCTGCGTAAGATTTTGAGATCTGATAAGTTTTACGGTTCAGGTGGACAATCCACAAAGGTTCCTGCTGCGTGACAGTTGGAAAGCTTGGTAGCAGACCCCTGCGCTGCTGGGCACAGGCTACCGAGGAAAAACAATGAAGAAAGAAGAATAAGAGCAGGAAGTGAAAGTATTTCATCGGGTTTTTGTTTCCATGATGCAGACACCTTTAGTAATCCATAAAAAATAATGACTTGAACCGGGGCGAAGGACATGATAATAGTGACACAAGTTAGCCCCGTTTAAATAACACCGCCTCCGGGCACTCTCTTAGCAGTCCGTAAAACCGGGAGGCGAAACTTTTATAGGAACTGATCGTTTACAAGAATCAGCCGCCATAAAACCGACGCGCTATGCCTAACCATATCCATATTTTTGTCGCATTGCCGACTTTCCTTAAACAATTCGGCGATGTCATAAGATCTGCCAGCCTAAATGTTTATAGCCGGCAGTCAGAGCGGAAACATACATCAGTAGATCTTTCAAATTCTGACAAAGAATTTATTATACCCAATGGCGGAAACCGGCCTTTGTTGTTTTTTACATCTGAAGCTTTTGATGAAACACAACACCGGAGTACTTACGATGATCGCTTTGTGATGCACGCGATTGAAGTGATGGGTGGAAGATCAACTGCAACCGACCTGGAAAAATTGAGCCTTCGTATCATTTCGAAAACCCCTGATCAAAAGATAAAAGCCTTTGAACAGACTTAGAAAGCGCATAAAGGATAGCGATGCGTACGGCATGGGTATAGGATCATCAAAGTCATATGAGAAAATTTTTTATCACCGGGCAGAGGCGGCAGGAAAAAACGTTGTGGTCTGATTTTGATAAAAAATTCACCCCTATATCCCAGCCGGAACAGCATACCGCTGCTGGTTAATAAACGCTGTGCTTTCTTCGATTATCTTCACAAACATCTCGATAACTTCCATGTTTTTATCGTAAAATTAACACATCAGAGTTATATGACAGGCGTATGTACTTGTGTTACACCCCACAATTGTTAGCTAATGACGTTTAGAAAAAAAAAGCACTACAAATTCCGAGAAGTTGTAAGTTGTATGATCTTTTTATTCACATTTGGAAGCTGCAACGGCCAGGATAACCCCACGCATCTTGGTGCACGGTTTGGTGTTTTTGACCTGGATAAGGTTACCTTCGCGGAACGGTTAGACACGCTATTTGCAAAACAGAAAAAATCTTACAAACTGCCAAAAGAAAGTGCGACCGGTCATGACACCCTCTACACCATTTTTCGAATTCCGGCAAGCAGTGCTGAAGATAAAACGTTTAAATTCAAAAACGTTGAAATAAAACCTAAAGAAGTGGTCGATTTTTATGCAGATCAATCCAATAAGTTCAGAAAGGTGGAAGCTTCAGTTTATCTGACCAAGCAGCAATATAATGCCCTGCTGAACGCCTGTAAGCATTTCAAAGACATCACACCGGCTAACGTACGCACAGTCCATAACGGCAAATATAACATTCTACAAACCCGCGACGCCGGAACACAAACCCAAACTACGCTGTATTGTCTTGATAACAAAACCGATGCGGCCGGAGCCCCTCAACAGGCATTTTTCGTCAGAATATCCAGGCTGAGTCTGAAGAAAACAGACGATAAATTTTATTCGCAGTTCAATGACGACATGAAATGATGGCATTCATCCTGATGCAATTATTGTATTGGCTGATATGAGACAGTTTGGTTATTTTTTAGCACTTAAATGAAAAAGGTTTTGAAGATTGCTTTGATAGTTGTTATACTCCTGGCCATTCCGGCCATACTGCTCATTGCGAACAGACTCAAGGCACACCGGTTAGATTTGACATACGCCGCGCTCGGCGATCACATCGAAAGCAGAAATTTTATTTTAGAAGAGCTTACCCTGAAAGGCAAAACGCTCGAATATTACCGGTTTGACGGTGAGTTTGACCAGGCCGGGGAACTGGACAGCGCTTTGCAGCATCTGGAACCAGCCAGGCACTGGCCAAAAGACGGTGGTTATGTTCAGTTTGATACGCTAAAGAAACAATTCATGATCGGAACCACTGAGTATGTGTCTCGTGGTGGTAAAGACGGCGGACTGCCTGATGAGTTGAAAAATGTTTGTTATTTTGATGAAAAGGGGAAATTAACCGGACACATCAGCAACCTGTACAGCATAAAAAAAGACTGGCGGCAGCACGCTGTCCTGCTGCCGGATTTCATTCCGAATTTTCCGCAGTGGAAAGACCGCCGGTCGCACATCTACCTCAGGCATTTTGGGATTGAGCGGCTGGAGACAAGCTGGCTGAAACCGTTTCGTGGAATGGGCAGTCCGAATGGTGCCGGTGCGGCTCCCGCCTGGTCAGGCACCGGCTACTTCGACCTGACTGTCGAAGGTGAACAAATACGCTTCAGATGCCCCGCAACAAAAGACGGCCTGCTGTTTCTCGCTGCGAACGACTTTGATACAGACCTCTCCTACTGCAGATTTCGAAAGGTTTTCAGGAAACCCCTGCCGGCATTTCTGATTTATCAGCCGCGTTTTGGACAGGGCAGGGTTTTCATCATCAGGCGAAAACTCTAAATGGCAGGCGATACATCCGGCGAAGCACAGCATCCCGCGAAGCGGAAAACCCTAAACGCCATTTTTTGTTCCTGCAATCCTGCCGGTTATCTGGCCACTTTATAATGGCATTTGACATATAGCAGCTCAATAAAGGTTACCAAACTACCCTAAGCGGTATTAATAGGAAAACACCTAAAAACATGCATCAGCGCTCGAAACACCTCCTGTCCCTGCCCTTTCTTTTTTGCCTGATCCTATTGATCCTTAACGATTTTGTGCTGAAGAACAGATATCACAACGTGCTAACCGGAAAACTTTCCGACTTCTGCGGACTATTCGTTTTTACGGTATTCTGGTCTGCTGTATTTCCCAGGCACAAGGCTTCGGTATTTATTGCGACAGTTTTGCTTTTTACATGGTGGAAAAGCGAATATGCCTCAGGATTTGTTGAAATACTGAATAAGCTTTTCAGGGTGCAAAGGGTTGTTGACCCAACAGATCTGTTGGCATTGGCCGTCTTGTTACCTGCTTGGTTTTATCTGAAACATGACCGGCAGATCAGGTTCCCCGATTCACTTGTTACCCGCCTGGGTGCATTGTTTGCCAGCGCAGTGACCATTTTTTCATTCTGCGCCACCAGCCAGCAGCGGTATATCCAATCCTTTGAGCAACCTCAGTATGTGCTGCTGCGCAGCGACAAAACCCCCAACGCTAACCTGTATAATGATCTCGAATTTTTTAAGGCGGAAGGGCTGCTCGTCGTCAGGGTAAACCAGCTCTACATCAGTAAACCTGTGCGGGATGATGATTACAATAAAAACCTGTCGATCGCAGAGCTGGATCGGGAGATTCATGAGTGGATCGGCGACAGCACAAGCCTGATTCCCGAAGGGGAAACAACACGCCTGACGATCAAAACAACGCAGGGTGACGACGCATTAAGTTTTAACGGCAGCCGGCTGGATGGCCCGTTTACAAGAACAAAAAATGAGAAAGTAATCATTGAAGGCCACTATAAAATGGGCCTCGAAGATTCCACATGGACCATCAGAGACAGCCTGGGGAACAGGACGGTCGTACATACGTTTCTTAGCGGCGAGCGAACAAACACCCGGCAATTTGACGGAAGCAAGCTTGTTTCGAACAGCAGCGTGAACACCCGGACCGATACCATCAGGAACACTTACCTGCACATTTTCATGCTGGTTTTGTGCACATTGGCTGTAGTTATGTTACTGATTAGAAATTACCGCAGCACCCAGCCGGCACAGCTAAGCCTGATGCCGGTGTGGAAATGGCTGCTGTGCTTTATACTCCCCTCCTTTATATGGGTTTCACATGTGGGTATGCGGCTGTTAATCCAGGATTTTAACCAGGACATTTTTGAAACACTGGCTACGGTTATCTTTATTTTTATAACCACCTGTCCGCTGATGTTCGTTATCGTTTTCTGGGTTAAATTCAGGAAGGAAGTCGATATTTTGCTGTACTGCTTACTCTTTGGACTGATCGTGACCATATGGACCACCTGCGGAACACTTATGGCGTTATCTGCCTGACCGAAGAGCAGGACTTTTGCCGTTAACTGCGGCAGCAAATGGCGTAATTAGTTGAAAGAGTTTAAACAACCAAACCAACTATTTGACCGGGTTTCCGGCTATATACTTTAAAGTTTCCTGCAACCGGTTATCGCTCTTCAGCGGTACATCCGGCTCCACGCCTGCGCCTTCAAGTGAGTATCCACTGCGTGTGATGATCTGGCAATTGGGAATAAACAACCAGATCATCGTATCCGTATCGGGAGAACGGAAACCCTGCGACATGCCGGGATTGCCTGCACCGGCGGTGGTCTCGCCTAAGATGGTTGCTCTTTTCATTTCCTTAGCGATAAGCGCAAAATACTCGGCCGCAGAAAATGTGTTCTTAGAGGTAATGATATAAAGCGGAGTATCAAAAAAGGTGGGGCCATCTGTGTAATCAAATATCACCTCGCTTTGATGCCACTCCTTTTCGCCCGTACATCTTTTCCTGAGGAGCGTCTGATAACCCTTATCGCGGTAAAGAAACTGATTCAGGAAAGCACTGCTTGCACCGTCGCCACCCGGATTATCAGAGAGGTCAAAAATCAGTTTGCTGCATCCTGAAAAAGTGTCCAGAATGTGACGAAATTCCCTGAATGCCGCATCATTTGCCAGGCAAAAGTCCCATTTCATATAACCAATGTTCCCCGCCAATATCCTGTAATCACTTACGCCCGCAGCATTGTGCTTAGCTGCGGGTGCAGCATTTTCTACGGGCGAATTCGCCGGATAAACAGTGACACTGAAATGCTTATCATGCGTTTCCTTTCTTAAGGTTTGTGTAATTAATTCGGCAGCCTGGTGTGCAGAAAGATTTTTGAATGCCTTCCTATTGTCCATTTCCGTCAATATCCGGACAAGATCAGCAGCTTTTTGTTTATCGAAGTATTGCTGTGTCAGGCTGATTTTGACCAGGCTTAACATCAGCTCGATATCTTTCTTTGCAGACGATTGCGAGGTCTGCGAACAGGCATTAATAAATACAAAAAACACCAGGAGTACCTGAACGGCGATTTTTCTAAGCATAAGAGCGTTTTGCAATAAAAGTACGCAAACAAAGGCAGATATCAACTCTGCTGATCACGGACCTGTCATATCGTTCTATGACGAAGACGTAACCTTCTCAAACCACAGCGGTGATTTAAGCAGGCCGCGTGGAAGGGAGTTAACATATCGATGAACTGAAGAAAAATATATAACTTTACGTTATTGATTAAACATCCCTGATCATGAAAGAAAACAAATACGATAACGCCGCATTTTTTGAAGCATATAGTGAGATGCCGCGTTCTAAACAAGGCCTTACCGCGACGGGTGAATGGGAAGCACTGCAAAAAATGCTTCCCGGCCTAAAAGGAAAATCCGTGCTCGATCTTGGCTGTGGCTATGGCTGGCACTGCATCTATGCCGCCGAACAGGGCGCTTCCCGGGTAGTGGGTATAGATCTTTCTGAAAAAATGATTGCCGTAGCAAAAAGCAAATCGAAAGACCTGCCAATAACCTATATACAGACGGCTATTGAAGACTTTGATCGTGAGTCTTCTTCCTTTGATGTGGTATTCAGCTCGCTTGCACTGCATTACCTGCCAGAGTTGGATACAACCTTCAAACAGGTCTGGAATTTGTTAAATGACGGTGGCGAATTCATTTTTTCCATGGAGCATCTGGTATTTACGGCTAGAGAGGAACAAGATTGGTTCAAAGATGAACACGGTGAGGTTCTGCATTGGCCCCTGGACAACTACCAGGATGAAGGAATTAGAAAAACCTCTTTTTTAGGGCATGAAGTTGTAAAATATCATCGTACGCTTGAAAGCATTCTAAACGGGCTGTTAAAAACCGGCTTTAACATCCAGGCCATTTCAGAACCAAAACCGCCTTTACATATGTTGGAACGCGACCCCGCCTTGGTGCACGAATTGCGCCGCCCTATTTTTCTCATGGTTAGAAGCAGGAAGGCATCGATTTGATGTTCTCTGTTCGCCACACACTTACAGCGTAGCGACGGAATGAGGCATGTGCACAGGATATAATGTTTTCTATTCACCATTTTAATGCTTATGGATAGGTTTGAACGTTGGAGCGCCCAGTATGGCATCAGCCTGGCTGATTATGAGATGCTGACCGCCAATTTAAAACAATGCAGTTTTAAACGGGGCGAAGACATTATCGTGCCTGGTCAAATACCCGGCCGGTTGTTCTTTGTAAGAACAGGCGTGCAGGTTGGCTGTTATGAAACGGCAGAAAAAAATCATATCCTCGCTTTCTCTTATTTTCCCGGCATACTGGCCGTTCCGGGAGCATTCACGTTCCAGGCCCCTTCGCTTTACTATTGGCGAAGCCTGACAGACAGCATACTGGATTATATTTCGTTTACCGATCTGACCTCGCTCTTCGACAGAAACCAGCAGATTGAACGGTTTTTCAGAAAAATGACCGAAGATGCCCTGGCCGGGATGATTTCCCGGCACATCGAACTGCAGGCCATGACGATTGCTGAACGCTACAGGACTTTCTGTAGCAGAAGTCCGCACTTATTACAGCTCGTTCCGCATAAGTATATTGCATCTTACCTGGGGATTGATCCGACAAACTTCAGCAAACTTTTTAACAGCATAAAAATATAATATTGGTCTGCACCAAGGTTTAGGTGATCCGAAGTGCCCAAATTAGCATCCAAACAATCATGCATATGGGCTCATTTAAACTGTTAATTTTTCTCGGCCTGTTCGGAGGGCAGCAGGCTGTATTGGCGCAGAGCAATCCTTCTCAATCACCATTGATTCGCCGCGAGGGTCATTATGCGGATGTAAACGGACTAAAATTTTATTATGAGATGTACGGTCAGGGCAAGCCGCTGATCCTCCTGCCGGGGACGCTGTCCGGCATAGGAACAGGATTCGGTCAGTTGATCCCCTTTCTGTCGACTCAAAGGCAGGTTATTGCTGTTGAATTCCAGGGATACGGGCATACGGCAGACATCCCGGACCGGCCATTGTCCTATGAGCAATTTACCAGCGACGTTTTAGGCTTGCTGGATCATCTGGGCATAAAACAATGCGATATTTTTGGCTACAGCACCGGGGCCGGCGTTGCATTACGCGTAGCGCTTGCCAGGCCCGCGCTTGTTGACAGGCTTATTCTGGCTTCGGTCATGTACCATCAAGACGGCCGGCATCAGGACCTGCCAAAAATACATGAGGCGGTTCTTAATCCGCAAGCCATGGCCGGTTCGGCTTATGAGCAGGAACACCTGGCCTCGGCACCAAGGCCGCATGAATGGGCGACCCTTATTGCCAAAGTCAAAGAGTTTGAAGGAAAGGCGTACGCGTTGTCAGAGCAGCAAATCTCAAAAATCACTGCCCCTGCACTGATTATTACCGCAGATGCTGACATTGTTCGTCTGGAGCACACCGTCAAACTGTACAGGCTGCTGGGCGGCGGCAGTATCGGCGAAGTAGCCCGGCCCGCAACACGGCTGGCCATCTTACCCGGAACCATGCACACGAATCTGACGCAACAAACCGACTTGTTGAAAACGATGCTGTCGTCGTTCCTGAATGCCACCTTGAAAAAGTAAGTTTATTCCTCCGCCGCCTTCCGGAGCACGACATGATCAATATAAAATGTACCAAAGGGAATGATACAGGCAAGCAGCACCTTCCAGGTCCGCTCTCTGAACCGCCAGCGCTGCTGTATACCGACACTCAGGGTATTAAAAATAAACCAGAGAAAAAGTGCACCATGAATTGGTCCAATGACCTTTACCAGGGCGGGGTCGTGGCTATAATATTTTAAAGGAACTGCGATGAGCACCAGGATCAGTAACGATGTACCCTCCAGGTACGCGATCATGCGCAGCCGGCCAATCGGCGATTTAAATAAATGTAGCATATAGTAAGTATTGGGTTTTGCTTAAAGTGGTCTGATGAAGGGCCGTGCAACAAACGGAGAGAATGGCCAGGGGATCGCGATGAACATGATAAGCAAAGCGATAACAAACCAGATCAGCATGGTACGGTATTGCCCCGCAGCTGTAGACATACGCTTCGCTCTGGCCGAACCGATGGTAATCAGTACGATCGACAACAGCATCAGGCCGGCATGAATGTATCTGAAAAACCGCTGATCATTGATCAGCGGATGCGCAGACGCAGGCATTGCGAATTTCAACAGCGGACTTTGAAAATAAATGGTGAAACCCAGCAATAACTGGAGGTGTGCAATGGTGGCCGTCCAATGCCGTAACCGATTCGCAAACGGCGTAAAGGAAGCTTTTCGCTTCAGGCGATCGTAGGCGAGAATGATGCTGAACAATAGCGCGGCTACCAACAGCCAACGGAACAGGGAATGAAAAGAAAGAAGATAATAATACATAGTTGATTAAAAGATACTAACTGGTATGTTTTGTGGTAAAATTTTTTATTTCAGACTGCTGAGATAATTTTTAAACTGTTGAAGATATTCTTCGTAAGCGCCTTTGCCAAAAACCTTACCCATGTTGCGGGCGCCGCTGTAGCCGCTGGTGATGAACAAAGCAACCTGTTTCGGACTATTGTTTTTACTTATCCGTCCCGCCGATTGTGCTTTCGTCAGCACCTCTTCAATGGCGCGCTGCCATTCAACCATTAAACGGCTGAGCGCCTTTCGGAATGGTTTATTGATTGGTGCCATTTCATCCACAAGGTTGACTGCCGGACAGCCATACTCAACTTTAAAGAATGGATTTGATAACAGCAAAGCTTTCAGCATGGTATAAATATCATTCAGCACATCATCCGTTTTACCCAGCACATCGATCATATAGGGAGTCATGCCGGGGTACATCACTTCATTGATCATAGCCAGCCCCATCTCCTCTTTGTTTTTGAAATGGTAAAAAAAAGCGCCTTTGGTAACGGCCGTTTGTGCAATAATCTCATCAATACTGGTTGCCTGGTACCCTTTCAGGTAGATCAGCTCAAATGCCTTTTCTAATATGTGATGACGGGTCGATGCTGCCTTAGACATAAGATACCAGTTAGTATGTTCACAAACATAGCTGTAATTTCTGATCTGCGAAAATCAACATGTCAACGAAGGGTCAGGAATGTATCAAATCAATAGCAAAGCATCGCATTTAGCCAGTCGCAAGCCCATTGATATAATTTATCGCAAATAAAAGTAAAGGATCTCCTGAAAGGTAGTCGGTTCGCGTAGATGCTAATACGCCCTTATTTCAATAAAATCAACATAATGTGATCTAAAAAACAAATACCGTCCAAAACATATTTATTTTCAACTAAATTATTAGTTATATTTACATTTCAAAATTATTATCATGAATTTCTGTCTCACGCGCATGCGTTATGCCACTTGGCTTATTGTTTTGATCCTAATTTTTCCCGGGATCAGCGTGTCCTTTGCGCAATACAGCTACCGGATTAACGGGAAGCTGCAAGGCGGCGCGGGAAAAACAATTTATTTGTCTGACGATGTATATGTGCCAAATACGACCAAACACAGGATAGACTCTGTCGTTATAAACGAACAGGACGAATTTCAGTTGACCGGCAAGATCACTTATGCCGGCCTTTATTCGGTATTTTTTGAAGATCAGAAAGGGTTTTGTCCGGTCATGTTAGATACGAAAAATCCGGCAACCATTCTTGGCCATGCGGCTTTAATCTATCAAAGTAAGGTGTCATCGCCACAACAGCATCTGCTCGAGCAGCTCGCAGGCCTGGATCGCCCTATCCAGGATTCTTTAGAAAGCACGCTCAGGCTGGCCAATGCGGAGAACCGGAAAAAGCCCGTAGACAGTGTAATGCTATCACGACACGTATTAAAACTGAAGCACCTGAACACCAGGCGGGCAGCGCTTATTGATACGTTTGCAGCCAATCATCCAGGCGCCTATTCCCTGCTTCCGCTCTCGGAGAATCACCTGGGTACCCTGATCAGTTTTGAAAAAGCCGAAGGTTACCTGCGATCAATGCCTGCCGAGTATGCAAATAATCCACTATATCTTAAAGTGAACAAACTGATCGCCGGGCATAAGGCAACCCAAGCCGGGCTTGTGATCAGCGATTTTGAGCTTCGGGATGCGAACGCTAAGCTTGTCAATACTGCAGGCATCAGGAAAACAAACAAATACATGATCATCGATTTTTGGGCGAGCTGGTGTACGCCATGCCGGGCAAATAATCAGGCCTTGCTTAAGCTTTATCGGACCTATCACCCTCGTCAGCTCGAAATTGTGGGCATCTCGATTGATGACAACCTGAACAACTGGAAAACTGCGCTGAAGCAGGAAGACCTGCCATGGCCCCAGTTGATTGATACAGGTGGCTTTTCGAGCGCCAGTGCACTGCGGGCAGATATCCGAAGTATCCCCTCCTACCTGTTAACAGACGCTGGGGGCAGGCTGATTTTGAAAACACATAAGGTGGAAGCGTTAACCGATGTTTTGAAAGTTTTATTACCTTAACATCCAGGCGCCCGCACCGCCAGTTCGGGATCCGGTCAGCCTCCGGCACAGGCCTTGCAAATGTATGCCTTCGCCAGACAAATGCCTGATTTAGATGGCGCCGCCCCGAAGCATACTCAGGCCTGTTTCCCGGGTGCAGCCATATCCCTGTACATCTGGCAAACGGATTTCGAAACCTGGGTTGTTTTTGGGTCGCGGGCAATTACATTTTCTAAAAATTGCCGGTTGGCATCGCCCCACTGGTTCATTGCATCGATGATGTGCATTAATGACCAGCCGATTTCTGTCAAAGAATATTCAACCTTGGGCGGCAGCTGCGGGTAGATTCTCTTTTCCAGCATCCCATGCTCCTCCAGTTCTTTCAGCTGCACGTTCAGCACCCGGCGGGTGGCTCCGGGTAACAGGCGTAAAATCTCGCTTGGCCGTTTAATGTCCATCGAAATGGCGTTGAGCAATGCGGGCTTCCATTTACCGTTTAGCACTTCTTTAGTCAGGTGTAAACCACAATCGATAGCGAGCGATATTTTTCTTTCATACATAACAGCTTCTCTTTGTTCAAAAATAGGCATTGTACCGCAAAACGGCCATGGGATAAAATTATCCCTATAGCATAAGTTTCACTCATATTGTCTGGCTGCCAAAGATGGGCGAGGTTTGCTGAAAAAACGATGGAAAATACGACACAGCCTTTGCTGGAAGAATATCAGTTAGGCGCGCTTAAACTTAAAAACCGGGTTGTGATGGCTTCTCTTACCCGCGGACGCGCCACCAATACAGGCCTGGTTCCTACGCCATTGATGGCCGAATACTATGCCCAGCGTGCTTCTGCCGGACTCATTTTAAGCGAAGGCACCTGGGTGAATCCGCAGTCGATCGGTTTCATAAACGTACCGGGCATCTATACCCGCGAACAGGTTGAAGGCTGGAAGCTGGTGACCCGGGCGGTGCATGATCATGGCGGACTGATCTTCTCCCAGCTCGGCCACATCGGTGCTGCATCACACCACGATCACCTTAACGGGGAATTGCCTGCAGGCCCCTCAGCTATAAATCCCCAGACCAAATCCTTTACGCCCAACGGATTCAAAGATACGCTCAAGCCCCGCGAAATGAGCCTGGCGGAAATCAGGCAGACTGTTCAAGACTATAAGCAAGCCGCTGAAAATGCCCTGGAAGCCGGATTTGACGGTGTCGAGGTACACGCACAGGTTGGAATGCTGATTCCGCAATTTCTCAGCCTGGCCACCAACCAGCGTACAGACGAGTATGGGGGCAGCATAGAAAATCGTGCCCGCATCGTGTTTGACATACTTGACGCCATCATTGAGGTTTGGGACAGCACCCGTGTAGCCATTAAGTTTACACCTGTAGCCTTAAGCCACGTTGGCGTGATGACGCCTGATGCACAGACCATACCGATGTTTCAATACCTCTGCAACAAACTGAGCGACTATAACCTGGCCTATCTGCATATCGTAGCTCCGTCGGAAGACTTAACCGGTACCACGGTTGAAGCCTTGCAGGAGAACTATTTCGACCATTTCCGCAACCACTACAGCGGCAGACTGATGGCTAACCTGGGCTTCACGCGGGAGACCGCGAACGCGATTCTGAGCGAAGGAACAGCAGACCTTGTCTCGTTCGGCGCACCATTTATTGCCAATCCCGATCTGGTTGAGCGGTTCAGATCTGATCTGCCCTTATCAGCCGGCAACCCGGATTTGTATTATACCGGCGGTGAAAATGGTTATACGGATTATCCCAGGGCTATACTCGGTGAAGCACACGGAAGACAGGAAGTACCAGCTGAATGACTTGATCAGCAAATGCTTTCCTTTTCACGAAGGAAAGCATTTGCTTTGAAAGTGCGGACAGTAGCATCCTGTTCTGAAAAGCAACTGTTCAGGCGCCGGAGCGTCATTTTTTTTTCGCACTCAGTGCAGAGTGTATGGCAATGGTTGGAAATTTGACGATGGTTTCAGGAAAACGCTGTCCGCCCGGGGCTCTGGAAAGCAGCTTTTAGCTTATGAACGTCACGATGGCTTCGTTTTTACGTGCCGCTTCGCTATAGATTTTCTGCACCACACGGAAATAGCCGGCAAGGTATTCAAATGTCTCATCGCTTTCGTCCCAAATATTCGGATAAACACCTGACTCGATCATTTTAGCCGGATCAAACCTTTGTCTCAAATCCGCCTTTGTGATTTTTGAAATCTCGTTATTCAATTGCACAACCTGTTCAGGCGTTACGTAGTGCGCCGGACCGTAGCCTAAGTCCTGGTCGTTATCGATAAGCTGACCGCTGAACAGAACGGCCAGCAGCGGATTATCAGCATCAGTCAGGCGCTGACCTGTTAACAGAAACACGATACCTTCCCAGGTTTTATCAATGTCGACCAGGTTGGAATCGTCAGTTTCGTGATAAATCCGATTTTCTAACAATGAACTGTCTTCCAGATACGCATTCAGCTCAGCGTTGGTTACCCTGAGCAAATTACCGATCATACTCATGATTATCATAATTTAATATTTTCCAAAATACACTTTTATGTGCTGTTTATCGCTGAAGCGATGATTAATTGAACTATTGGCATCTATACGGTAGCGGCAGGCTGTTCAAAGCTGAGCAGCCCTCAACAGGATCCACGCTAAATAAAAAATTTCTTTTTGGTTTGTTTTTTTTACGTATATTTAGAAATAAATCATCCCAAAATGAAAAATATAGTCTTGATTGCGCTGCTTAGCGCAGCAATCATCTCATGCAAGAAGGTTCCGCATCCAGTTAATGATCTGCATGATTCCGGTAAAGAAAAGGCCAATGTTGAGGACAGCCTGAAGACCGCCTACAAAACCAAATTTTCCAATGTTCTAGCAAAGGCGCTGGCTGCCGATCAGGATCTGCGGGCATTTATCAAGACAGAAGCACTCAAGGAATTTGATAAGGATCATGATGTGCTGTTTCTTACGACAGCAAATAAACTGATCGGCGGCGAAAGTTTCAAAGTAAAACTGCTAAAGTACGGTTTGAGTACCGCCGAATTGGAGCAGATCCTCAATAATCTTCCAACTATGACGATTTTAGTTCCCACTGTCCCCAATTTCTCTCCGGAAAACTGGAATACCCGATCCGAAGTACCAAAAGTGGCAATCAGTCCGAATGGGAAGGAATTTGAATCGATTAGTGTCGTGGATGCCGAAGGGAAAGTAAACCAGATTAAAAAAGGTCTTATCCCAGGTTATCCTATCGTCATTGTCAAAGAAAATGAACGGATCGCTGTTTCGCGCGGAGCTTCGGTTCAGGCTGCTGCCGGAAGCTACATTACAACTACATCCGGAGGAATCACACTGAAATTCGTCGACAAGGCATATGATGGCAGGTCCACTGATAACAGAAAAGATGGCGGTTTTCAAATAGCAAGGGAGGTAGACACTCTTTATGACACCAACCCTATCGATCCGCGAGTCATCACTGCTTTTAAGAAGGGTGTAGAGTGGCATAGTGATTACATCTACTATGGCATTGACCCAGCTAATGGCGTTACCCGTGGACCAATTAACAGCAAATACCGCGAGTACATACGATCATTTCGCATGAGCAATACGGAATGGAGCGATATCGCCGACCAGGACGATCCGCGCTATAATGGAAATACACCCAGTGGCCGGCCTCCTTTTCCGCAACAGCCTTACTATTGGACAGATGGCGCCTATGACTTCCGAATAGATGTCATGATCAACGCAAAAAACGGCGCAGGTCAGGTTTTAAGGAAGGCTTTTTCTGCAAGAGGTCACGAGCTCTACAATATCAACTTTGTAGCCGATGGCACATCCGGAAACTATCGGATTTCGAGTGTCGACACCAAAGAATTTTTTGTAAACGAAGCTATCGATGCCTGGGATTTAGATGCCTACGGGTCTACCTGGAAATTTACCGTATATGAATTTGACCCAGCGGAAGAAGTGGAATATACTATTACCAACACCACAAAATTCGGCTCCAATTTCGAAATCAATGCGACAGGTGAAAAAGTTAAGGTCGGCGCTAAATTTGGCGGATCTTTCGAAGAGACCAAAACAACTTCTACAACAGTAAAACGAACGCTGGATTCCGATTATCTCGGTGAAGGAATTCTAAACTTTCATGATCCGATTATAGTTCGCTATAGATATATCGATAAAGTTGGTGGAAGGCCTTACAGACGGCATCTCTGGGATACCTGGGAAGTAAATGCTGGCCTGGTCCGGATATCGGTCGAGCCGCGGGATATAACTAATTTATAATTATATTTAAGTAGGCTTGGCGAGCCATACTTTCCAGGCCTTTCTTTATCAATCCCTATTATGAAAAACTGGTTGATTTTTATCGCCATCCTGTACTGTTTCTGCTCCTGCAAAAAGGAAAAGGTTGAGACAGACAGCAATGCATTATACCGGAGCGCCTTTCATGGAACCTATAAATTAGTGTCTTCCTACTCAGACAAGGCCATAGATGTAAATTTGGATGGCGAGGCCTCGATAGATATGCTCCGGGAAATAGAGCGACTGTCTGAATCCTTCGTGCAGATTAAAGTAACGACCTACATAAATGAACTGACAACAGGAATTTCTTTTGCTCAAGCCTGGAGCGAACAATATTTCGTAAGAGATAACAAGACTACTGAAGATGTTTCTGATTACGACCCGGCCGTCAGTGTTACATACTTATTGCAACCCGCCTCCGGAGCGCTCACGATCGATACATTTCAGCGAACACTGGAAGTTAAAAGTGATGTATTTTCCAATACTTCCAGAACTTTAACACTTCCTTTTGACGCATCATTTCAATATGAAAATGATAAGGTTAAAAAACTGACCTTAGTAACGAAAAAACCGCTCTATACATCCAACGGGATCATTTCCGTGCGCATAACTTCCATTTATCAGAGGTAGTGTGTCATTTTCGCAGGATATGCTTTTGCCGCTCTCGGCCGGGCTATCCGCTCCCATCGTCGCCTTGCTTAGGGATCTGTTGCTATCCCTAACGGAGTACTCTCCAACTGATTACATCAACCTACTTCTGGTCTCAAGTAGTTCTTCCCGCCATAAAACAGTAAGCTCGCGTAGGCTTATCGTTTCCTAAGATGGGAGGTCTGACACCCTATGTCCTGAGTAAATCGCTCAGCAACCCCCGGCGGGCCGGTTATTGATGGAAGGTTTAGAACCGCATTGATTGCGCCTACTTTCGCAAATAAGGCATTCAAACCAAAGAAAAAGGGCTGCTTTTTCCTAGCAACCCTTTCAAAAACTGGAACTTCGTCCGATATGTACCCAGCGCCGGAGTCGAACCGGCACGGTTTCCCACTGGTGTTTGAGACCAGCGCGTCTACCAATTCCGCCAGCTGGGCAGATCCGTTTGTTACCGAACGGGCTGCAAACATAGAAATTCATTCGCGTATTCGCAAATTTATAGGAAGGGAAAGTTTTAAGTTGTATTTCGGATGTAGGTATTCGTATTCCATATGTAGACATGGCGCATACCCTGCATGGCGCACGACCGGTTCTGCGCCCAGACTTTACACTTTCCACTTTCAACTCAGAGCGGTCTCTCATCCTTGTGCTTTTTTCTTTGGTCCACCTGCGCAAAACGTCCGCCTCTGCTTCGTCGCAGGAGATCCCTCGCCGTTGCGAGCATGAGAAAAAAAGGAATTTTGTAAACGCGCTTCGGGATGACGGCGTGGGGGACGTCAGTGGGGCTTGGCAAAGTGAGGGGCTAGGCGCCCAGGTCCTGACCCAGTGTTGTCCGGTAAAAATTAACGTTTGTATTTTAACGGCATACCTGGCGTTTGAACAGAGTTTTTTGTTCTATTTCAATAAGTAAGCCCCCCTGTCAAGTTGCAAATAGCGTTTGTTGGTAGTCT
>NZ_RXNQ01000016.1 GCF_004138205.1 Pedobacter sp. SYP-B3415 | reverse complement strand
CAAGTTCAAAAGAAAAAAAGAAGCAAAAAAAGAAAACTGTTGAAATATGGAAAACTCTCCGAGTTTCCCACATTCCAACAGATCTAACAACAACAATAAAAGTGTCTACTTTTTTTAGGACATGACACGGTGTCTAACCCCTAATGAGACTGAAGAAAAAGCCAAGAAGAAAGACCGCTCTGAGTTGAAAGTGAAAAGTTGAAAGTTCAAGGCACTGGGCGCCTAACCTCCAATACGCCCTAAACCGACCGAGGGATTCTGCGCTTGTCAGGACTCATATGTCAATTTTCATATCGAGATAATTCAATGCCCATGCCTCACGCCGTCATCCCGAAGCGCCTTTACGCAATGTCCTTTTTCCCGGTGTCGCAACGGCGAAGGATCCCCTGCCTTTGGCACTGCCGACCGTTCCGCGAAGTTTTGCACTTGTCTCAGGACTCAAATCTCATATCTAAAATCTAAAAAAAATCCATTATCACCTCCTCCCGAATCATTCTGTCTGGATTGGGATGCTTTTTCGATATGCCCCGGCCGCTTTGCCTTATTTTCATACGGGATCAAACACTGAAAGCTAAACCCGAGACATAAAAAAATACCGGACGCCGGCCCGGTATTCTTTATGTCATCTTAACAGTATGCAATTGTCTTAGCCTTGTTGCTGTTGTTCCTGCTCCTGGGTTTGATCCTGATTCTGGTTATCGCCCGCATGCGCCTCATGGATGATCTCTTTGATATCTGATTTTGGCTTCTTTTGCGTTTGTTTCGTGTAGTGCGGTACCTCGTTATTGCTTACGGCTTCCTCAGCCTGTTCGGCGGCACCCGTGATTTTAGTTTTTAAAGAGTTAGTCAGGTCTTTGATGGCATCGGTAAGGCTTCCCCCCTGTTCACCGATTTTGCGGCGTGTATTCCGGCCACTATCAGGCGCAAACAGGACGGCAAGTACGGCGCCTACAGCGAGGCCCGCAACCAATGCTGTGGCTACCGCAGCATCGTTGCCTGAATTTCTTTCGAACGCTTTCGCGAATAACTTTCTGTATTTCATAGCTGTAGTATTTTAGATGCTAACAAGCTGTAGCCTTCATTGTTTGATAAAGTATTTATCTGTACACCGGGAATGCAGCCGCGAACAATTTTAGTCGCCCGGCGTTTAACAGGAAAAACAGATATGCAAAATCAATTCAGAGTAGAAGTAGCAGATGGCGACCAGGGTAAGGTGTTTGTTATTGAGAATCTTGGCGGTGGCCGTTACCAGATCGCAACAGACAACGAAGTGTTAGGCACTATCCGCCTTGACGAAAGTGATCATGAGCATTGTGAACAGGAAGGCTGCGAGATTGACCTGCCGCTGCTTGCATCGATCCGCGAGGGCATTGCGGCACATGAATCGGGCGGTTCCCCTAAAGAATCCTGAGTTGAAATAAATTTACCAAAGGTTACACAAGATCGAACGCACGCGCATACTGAAACAGCACGGGTAGCGCAGGTGAACCGAGCTTTGAGCGGATGTTTTTGCGGTGCGTCTTTACGGTTTGTTCTGAAATAAACAGCATATCAGCACTGTCCTGGGCGGTTTTTCCCATCGCCTGGTGTCTCAAAATTTCCCTTTCACGGCTGGTGAGCGTTTCAAACTCTGCAGCGTGACGAAGCATAAATAACTGATCTGCCTGCAGCCGTTCCAGCTTGAGCTTTACATTGTCGTCAAGCTGCATAGGAAAACTGTATATGAGGATGTGCGTAACGTCGTTTTGTAAATTACGGGCAAGAATTTTCAGCGAACTGGAATACCACATCCAGTCATCGGTCGCTGTTAACTTGAGCCGGGTAAAGTATGAAAGCTGGAACCCCGGCTGATCTTTCTCTACAAGTTCTCCTGCTTTGCCGCGCAGCAGCACAATCTCATCCGGATGCAGAATCAGGTTACTGGGTCTCATATCTTCCTGAACGGGCCTGGGATCTGCGACGGCCAGCCGCCCTGAATGCTCCCAATTAAGCTGATCGCGGGAGACATCGTAAATAAGCAATAAGGCTGAAGGATCGAGGAATTCTCCTCTCACGCTACGCGATAAGCCATAATTTACAGTCAGGAACTTCAAAGATGATAGGTTTGCCTGCAATATAGCTAAAACGACTTAATTAGAACGACAAGGAATGTAAACAGTGCATTTAGCAAGAATGATAATCGCGAGAAATTGTTAGACAGTTAGAAAGAAGCGGTGTGCAAAGAGCTGCACCAAAAAAATAATTAATTGTCTTGCAGGCGCTTAAATAGCAGTTTTGCATGCGGCAATCAAAAATATTTGCGCTGAAACGAAAAAGTCGTATTTTTGCGTCTCTTAAAACGGTGGTTTTAGCTCAGTTGGTTAGAGCGCCTGATTGTGGTTCAGGAGGTCGTGGGTTCGAGCCCCATATTCCACCCCGGTTTAAAAGCAGTTCTGAAAAGAGCTGCTTTTTTTGTTTAAAGGGGGTTCGTCCTTTTTCCGCACCGAGTTGGCAAGGGGAAATTTTTGATATGCATATATCATGTATGCGGTTCGGTGAGTTCGAGGAGGCCACCAAGACGGAATTCATTACGGAGCATTACTGGGGTTATGCACGTTATAAAGATCACCTCACCAATGAATATGAAGTCAGGCATCCCCGGTGGGGACATTATCCGGTCCTGGATTACAAGCTGGATGTGAACTTTGGCTTGACCTACGGGGACCGGTTTGCTATACTTAATCAACTGGCTCCGGCCTCAGTTATGCTGGCCGAGGGCTCAGAAATCTCCGTTGAATGCAAAATGGTGATCCGTGCGGCCATTTGAAAAATGGTCATTATGCACATGCTTTGTCCGGAACAGTGGTTATGGCAATGCTTGATGCCCGTTAGCTATTTATTTTAAACGAACCCACGTATTCATATCAGTTCGGTTTTGGCATCATTGCCTGGTTTAAATTTATCCTGACTGTTTTCCGGTGAGGTTTGATTTTCATCGGTTATAAATTTTGGATCCCGTTCATCGGTTTCGGCGGTCTCCTTCTCGTTCAGGATAACTTTTTGCTCGCCGCCGGTTGCTTTGGGCTGCTGGTAGTCTTCAGTTGGATTTTTCATAGCCATGTGATCTGGGTGTATAGATAACAATACCTACATCCGGCTGGTTTTAAGGCATGCTCATTACCAGTTCGTATAACTGCACTACCGTTCAGATTATGGTTCGATACTGGTGGCGGGGTGCAATAAGTTAGCGGCCAAGATAGATGCGCTCAATCGCCGAAATGATTGGATCCAGGGCCAGCCCTTCATCCTGATTGCCGAAGACAATGATGGAAAATTTTTTCTCCGGATAGCGTACATAATACGACGAAAAACCGGTGGTTCCACCGCTATGCGAAATTCGTTTGGTGCCATATTTACTTTCGATGTACCAGCCGTAGCCATAGTCCAGTCCGGGGGCCTCGCTGGAACTGGGAGAAAAAATCTCGGTCATGGTCTCAGAGGATAACAGTTTATCCGAATAAAGTGCCTGATCCCAGTGATAAAAATCATTGATCGACGAATAAATCCCGCCATCCCCCTGAAGGTAGCTGGCGTCACTCTGATCTTCCTGCAACAGTTTTCCATCACGCAGGTTGTAACCGCAGGCCCGGTTGTTGATCTTTCCCTCGAGGCTATTGAACGTTGAGTTTTTCATTTTAAGAGGTTTGAATATGTTTCTGCGTACAAATTCGTTAAGCGGAAGCCCTGAGACTTTTTGCACCACCAGCCCTAACAACACATAAGCGGTATTGCTATAAGAAAACCTGCTCCCCGGCCTGAATTTGGTGCTGTCCTGCCTTTCCACAACATGCAAAATATCCAGATCCCTGAAGGTGGTACCAGCCGGTGCATCGCCGTAGCTTTTAAGTCCCGAAGTATGGTTGATCATTTGCAAAATGGTAATCTCTCTGGCAAACGGCGGAAGGCCTGGAAAAAAGGAAACGAGCTTATCCTCTAGTTTTAACTTTCCCTGGTCGCGAAGCATCAAAATAGCTTGCTGTGAATGGTTTGGTAACTGAGGCGATCCGGTAATTCGTTGCATTGGTCGCCTTCCGCTTTGTGGCGATCTCCGCATATCCAAATGATCGGTTGTAGATTTTCTTGCCGTGGCGCACCACCAACACACTGATTCCGGATGATTCCCCCGTTGTGTACTTAGAAAAGAGACTGTCAACAGACTTGGCCTGAAGGTCTAAACTTTGGGCGAATATTATGTTACCGTACAGCGCGAATATGAAGGATAATGCTAGTTTTTTCATCAGTTTTGGATTGGGTCCTGGTATAAAGACACGGCTTTTCCATAAACGTTGCGTGCTTCGTGCAAGATAGCCGTCTTTATTGAATTGATTAAACCTTCTACCCTAAATGTCCTGATCCAAATCCGCATGCAAATATCCAGCTAGCCTCAGCTATACAAAGCCAAGGTCCTTGACGGCAAAGTTTATGTTTTGAACAGTGAAGGTCACTGTTGTCCGGGAAAAGTTTTGCGAAAGCCTATAGTTCTTTGGTATCTGATAGATGTGAGGCTATGATACCGAACCGCTCACCGCCGTGGGGCTCCTTCTTTTTCTTGGAAAAGAAGCACCTGAGGCATAGCCGAAAGCGTTCGTACCTTTGAAAACAACATACAAGAGACGAACAAACCGCTCCGGCTGTGTATCTCCTCTTGCATAAAAGCATCCAAAGTCCGACCGCGGCGGGAAAAGGCCCGGCTGTTCTCAGCTTCAGACTTAAAAACTGCGTTATGAGTGGTGATGCGCCATGGTCTTGGTTCATGATTCGTTGCTCCTTATCCCCAAAGAGTTCCCCTCCTTGGTTCTTCCCAATGTCATTAAAACAGTGCAAGACTTTTAATACCTTTCTGCGGCGAGAAGATACGAGACCGGTCCGCACCTATTAGTGGCAGTAAGTAGGCAAAACCCTCATCAAAACTGCTGGCCGTATTGGTTGGCTTCCTTACCGCGATGCCCTACTCTACCGCAAACTCAGCCTGCTCATCCGCCTTTGCCCCATACACCGGCTGTGCCGATGCAAGCTCCGCCTGGTAGCTCAGCAAATCCTTTTTCGCATAAAACAGCGCCTGGTTGTTGACCGCAAAGATGATATTTATTGCGGCATACAACAGATCTACCTGCGAATCGTGATACATGTCTTTGTCGAAATAAGTCCAGTCTTTGGAAAGGTATTTCTGCAAGAGCTCAAGCTGTTCCTCTGTCATGCACCTGGCAAAGGCCGGATCCGCACACATGGCCTCAACCGTCTTTTTAAACCGGGGTTCCATTTTCTTCAGGGCCTCAGTGCTGTTGATTATGTCATCATAAGGCAGCCGCCGCATCATGTAAGCCGCTCCTCCCACTATCGCCAAATAGTCGTTATGGTAATTTCGCGCGGTCTCGGATGCCGCTGCGTACGCTTGATACCTTTGTTCAAATAGTCCGGCCTGGCCCGAATTTTCAGCCAGCTTGTAAAAAAAGTAACAAATCTGCTTATCCAGTCGCCCAAATTGATGCTCAAGTCCGCTCTGCGCTGCCTCCAGCACCTCTATCACGGCAGGGGAATCTGCCTTCTGGTATCGCTTGTCGTCGTAATCGAAGCTTGGCACATCGATCTCACCACGCTGAATCTGCCCGAGGATAATTAAGTCGCTATTAAGCGCTTCCAGAGTCTTCAGATCCTCGATACGCTCGTCGCTAAAAACCTGATCCGCCCCGCTAAACGTTTCTGTTTGGTCGTTAAAATCCTGCGGATTTTTATAGACGTATGGGTCCCGGGAATCGAAATATCCACGGTATAGTTCCGGCAGTCTGTATTGCTGCCAGGAATCAACAAAACGCCGCTCAAATTCCGCCGAATCACAGGACTCCAGTGCACCATTGATTTCCAATTCGCGGTACAAATGTTGTGTGAGTTTTAGCTCCACAGCCGCGCAGTCCTGCAACAGGGTGTTGGCCGGCTGGTGATCAACGCTGGCCGCCGTCATCATCAACAACCGCAGCCTGTCCACGCGGTCCCGGGTGCTTGGGTGGGAAGCCCATTGGTCAGTGAGTACCAGTTTGCTTTTGTCAAAACGCCCCATATCAATTTCCGTAATCTGCGGAAGACCGCCTTGCAGGGGAACCTGCAGCTCGCCGGCCAGGTGGGTCATCACGAAACGCTGCCCGGCATAGATGTTCGTAGGGATGGAAGCTCCGCCCGTTTGGTTCTGATAAAACTCCTGCACTTTATCCAGCGCATGTACTGATAACCCCATCCGCAGCAACGCATTGATCATGGGTTCGGCACCCGTAATCGAAGCGGCAACGGCATCGGCATGAAATTCCATCTCCCTGGACAGCTTGTAATAATTTACGTTAAGCACCTGGTAAATCTTGCGCAGCACCCACCGGATTGAAGCCACCAGGCCCTGGGCCAGCCTGACACCTGCATACACATATCCATGTATACTTGCCCAGCGCTCTGCCATGTCGCGGTAACTTTCATCGTCGAACAGCATGTCGTGCATGACCCGGTTGGAATGGTAAACGTAGCTGCCCACCTTCATGCTGCGCTGAGAAAAATGTCCGAATTCATGTGCAAGAATTGCCTTAAATTCCGATAACGTAGTCGAATTCATTAACCCCACCCCGATCTGCAGGTTTTTGCGAACCGGAAAAAACATGCTCCAGAAACTGGAATCGTAAAAAACGGCCGCATTCACATCGCTACCGAGGTACACCCGCCTGGGAAATTTTGTCCCGACTTCGTTCGTTGTTTGCCTGATCAGCTCAAACAGCGCCGGTTGATCTGCCTCCACAATTTCTATCAGGTGCGAGAGGTCCGTTACATGCTCCTTCGCGACGAATTTAAAAAGGAAAATCAGCACCAGGGCCGTCATTACCATCACCACAACGAACAGAGCGATTGTGGGCCATGAAGTATACCAGGCAATCAATAGTGTCGCACCATACACAGCGCCCGCAATGAGCAGCAGCAACATGGAGATCAGGATTACATAACTAACGAGAAACAGCAAAACGGAGCCAACCGACCATATGCCGGCCATCCGGAATTCTTTCGAAATGGGAGGAACAGGATGATACATGAGCGTTAAAAAGTTTGAGAGGTCAAGATAGTGCAAAACGGAAATTATTCAAAATATTGCTATGTGGATTCTATTGATTAAAATTCTGCTTTCTTGTTGTGCAGTCTGTAGGCACGGCAGCCACTGGAATAAAAAAGCCTAAGATTCGCACTAGCGTTTCCAACTACGCTACCAGAGACAAAATCTATTGAAATAATTGCATGCAATTAAATCGACCATTTGGTTGGTTTCGTCAATTTTTCCGGTTCCTCATGTTCTTGAACTTTCTCGCGTAGAATGGCCAGCGACATTAAATCGCGGATAAAATCGCTCGACATCAGAATGTCCTCCCGCCCTAATCCTTTGGCTAAATGAGAATCCTTTTTTTCAACCTGATTCGCCAGGAACATTTTTTCGATCATGTTTTCAAAAGGAACGTCATCACCGGATAAGCTTCTTTCCATACAGGTATTCTGCAATCCTGAATATGGCATATCTTTTATCGCGGATATCGGTATCAAAGAAGCCGCCCTTTGTTAAGCGGTTGAGTGCTTTGCTGAATCCAATGGCGTTAGATTTGAGTTTATACTTACCATAATCAACATCCCATGGCAATAGCAGGTAATTTGGACGGTTATATGCATTTTCGACAACAAGCTTCTTGCCATCTTTAAAAACGAAAGTTACACTCCGCCTAACCGTTGTGGTACTCCAATAACTATCCTCCTGTGAAAACACAGTGCCAATCAGGGCATGTGGAATACCATACAGTGAATCTGCAACCTGCTTATAATATTCGAAGTCGGTATTTTCTGCGAGAAATGTGTAAACGGTTTCCCCAATTCGGTAATCGTCCAAGCCCTTTTTTCTGATCTTTATGGCCTGCTTATCGATATATTGTTTGAAATTGCTGATATCCTGGTGCGTGATATTCAGATCTTGCAGGCTCAGCTGATCAGGCTTTGTTTCAGTGATTAGCTTCGCAAGTGCATGGATCTCAGACTCCTCAATCGACGTAGCCAGGTTATTCAAGAAAGTACCGCCTGATGCCTGAGTGTCCAGTATGAACCGGTTTCCTTTCCGTACAAAAGACCGGATTGACTTGTCATGATGATAACAGCCGGTGTTGTCCCGCTCTAACCGGAATTCTATTACCGGCGTTGTCTTTAGATCAATCATATTCGGCGGAAGATGTGTAGCAGAAACAGCGTTTTTCAATGGATCCAGTTCATAAAACTGGTTGTAGCTATCATCGGAAATCAATAGTTTTCCATTCACCGAAGTTGCATTTGTGACATGAAAATCCAGCACCATTAGTCTATACCATTGTTGTCTTGTTGCATCGTATTTCAAAACATCTCTACCGGCAAATCCGTATTCCTGGCCATTCATACTGATCTGCAATTCAGGCTTAGGGATTTTACTATCGGCCCTAAGCAACTCAGATGCCCTGAAATCAGACGGACTGATTTGATATAATTCTTCAGCGGTCAGCAGTATAAGCTCGTTCCCTTTTACAGTACTGGCATAAACAGGAAAACGTACTTTTTTTTCCGATGTCCAGATACAGGAAAAATTTGAATCATATAGCTTAATGCGACCGTCGCGGCATAAAGTATATAGATTTCCTGACGAAGTGACTTCGAAGTTCTGAACCTCCGGCAGATACTCCCAGTTAATTTCGGAAGTCTTACTTACAAAGGTTTTACCTTCCTGATCAATGATATAATAGTCATCATTGATCCTGATTTTTCTGATGTCCGGACGGTTTTTGGTTGAAACGCGTGTATACCTCTTCTGCGTCAGAGGAGTTGGAATCTTTGTCCAACTGGAGCAATTATCAGTCGTCAGATACAGCGTGTTCCAGAGTGACCCAAAGAGTCCGGTTTTGCCATCGTCTCTAAAATACACTGATGTGATCCTTAAATTGCCGGTCTTTTCAATTTTATCAAACGTTTGCCAAGTCTTACCTGAATCATTTGTGTAATAGATGTATTGCGAGCTCCCCGTCATCCAGGCTTTGCCATCCTTACCAACATAAGCGCCATCGAGCCAGCTGTCCTTTCCGAAAGGTACTTTTTCCCATGTCTTTCCATAATCTTTCGTCCTGAAAATAAAGTCTGTTTTCCCGTCAGCCTGCAAAAATCCAGACAGCATCATCGTGCTGTCAGCGAAAAAGCTGATGCGTTCGTAGTGTCTAGACGCTTCAAAATCCCCCGAACTGATAGGGTTTTCCCGCCAGAGCTGATCGCCTTCAGACCGGTAATAGACCTTTCCTGTTGCCGTAGCAAGCCAGATATCACCCCGTGGCGAAACACCCGGTTCGCCTACAAGCCCGCTTATAGACAGTCTGCCAAGATAGGGATCCTGACCAAGGCATGGTTTAACAACAGATGAAAGAATAATAAGATATATAATTAAGCGCATGCTGCAATGATGCACATTCTGCGGGGATTCCACAAACAGGTCAAAAGCACCTCTCTCTCGCCCGTTTAGCCAGCAAAGCGATATCTTTCACCGTGACAATATTTTTCTCGTAGTCCCTATCCGCGGCTTCGATCATTGCCTGTGCCACCTGCGCCATTGTCTTCATCGTCTGAGGAGGGAAAAAACCGGCAAGTGGGTACACCCACGAAAACCACTTACAGAACTATACAAGTCCTGCTGCCGTTTTACGCGTTGCATAAACCCGGCCTGAAAGCATAAACGCTATTGGATTGCAAACAGCCATCATCGCCCTTCAGCATCTGATCTTTTTAAGGCAGTTGCAAAAAATCGCCAACCATGTATGCTTCCAGCTCAGGGTGTGACAGATTCAGCGGCTTACGGCTCACATTTAAAACGCTGCTCACACACGGGTTATTGAGGCATTCGAGCAGGACACCCTCAGCCACCATCCCGGTCGCCCCTGTAATGATGATATTCGTAAGGTTTTTAGCACTTCAAACATACCTTAAATTTGTAAATCCAACATTCGCAGCCATTTTATAGGGAAACCATCGCTCACCGCGTATGGCTGGAGCAGTCCCGCTCTCCGCTTTACTCCGCCCCGCTTCGTGTTCGCTCCGATCGGGTTTAGAAACGCAGGCCTCCGGGCAAAACCATCGGGGCCTGCTGCGCCATGCATGGTCCGCTAACCGGTTCAGTTGCCCTGCCAGATAAACCTGATGGACGTGGCGGCCCCGAGGAACGAGGGCCAGAACAGACAGCAGGGCGACCGTTAAGCATGGCAGGATCCCTGCTTTTCAAGACAATATGCAACCGTAGCCTGCCTATCATCCTTTATTATCTGTTAAAATTGTGACCTGTCGCACTTGCGGGTTCATCAGCTATTTATCGTAGTTTCGTCTTAAGTCGATAACTTCTTAAATATCATGTCAGCGTCTGAGGAAATTCTGGATCTTATTCCGGTAGTGTGTTTCAAGTTAAATGAAAGGAACGAAGTGACTTTTATCAATCAGGCTGCGCTGGTTTATTTCGGCCGCACGCGGGATGCATGTTTAAATAGTCAGCTTGCCGATATTTTTCCTGAGCCGGAAGCCATCGAGGCAATGACCGGTATCAATGCAGCAGTCAAAAAGCGGAAGCCTGAAAGGTTGGAATACACGTCTGATCTTACAAAGCACCGCATGCAGGTAACCGTTGCGCCCGCACAAGACGGTACGGTCGTCACGATCATTGATACGCTTGAAACCCCGGTCGGCGAAAAACCGGAACGTGATGAGGCCGTGTACCGTACACTGTTTAACAGTATGGACGAAGGTTTTTGTATCATCGAAAAACTTACCGGCCATCCCGGCGCTCCTCTCGACTTCAGATACATCGATATTAACCCCGCTTTTGAACGTCATACTGGTCTGAAAAACGTCGTTGGCAAAACGATTCTGCAGGTAGTGCCTGATATCGAAGCGGTGATTCTAGACTATTATGACCATACCACAGAAACGGGCGAGCCGCAGCAGTTTGTAGAATATCTGGCGGGGCTGGACATGTGGCTGGACGCAAGCGTAATTCCGCTGCCCCAAAAAAACCGCATCGCCGTTCTGTTCAGCAACATCAGCGCGCGGAAAAAAGCTGAAATAGCGCTCGAAGAAACAAAATCGCGGCTTTCTGTTATTCTTGAAGTTTTACCTGTAGGAATTGGTTTCACCGACATCACCGGGAAACTGATTTTCCAGAACCGGGAGATGTGGTATTACATGCCTACCGGACTTATCCCATCGCAGGATCAGGCACGTGCGCACCGCTGGTGGTCATGGAATCCCGACGGAACGCTTACAGAGCCAGAAAATTATCCGGGCGCAAAGGCCCTGCGCGGCGAGCATGTTGTTCCGGGCATGGAAATGCTCTATATGGATGATACCGGTCAGAAAAAATGGATCCAGATTGCTGCAGTCCCGGTAAAGGACCAGAACGAGCAGGTAACCGGGCATGTTTGTTTCATTACTGATATCGATTCGTCAAAACGCGCATCGATCGCTTTGCACCGGTCTGAGGAGCAGTTCAGAACGCTCGTAAAGGCCAGTTCGAACATGATCTACAGAATGAGTGCCGACTGGAAATCCATGTTCAGTATTGACGGGAGATCCATGCCTGCACTCACCGGGCATGCGGCCGAAGACTGGATTAAAAAATATATACCGCCCGGCGATAGACTTGTGCTCCGTAAGAAGGTCAACGAAGCCATCCGTTCGAAAAGCATTCTGGAGCTGGAACATCGTTTTTATCAGCCAGATGGCACGGCCGGTTGGCTGTATTCGAGGGCTGTGCCTGTATTGGATGAAAAAGGCAACATCCAGGAATGGCTGGCCGCAGGCACAGACATTACACTGCGTAAGCAGGCAGAAGAGGCGCTTCGGGAATCTGAAGAAAAATACAGGTCGCTTTTTAATGCCATCGACGAGGCTTTTGTCGTCCTTGAACTGATGCAAACTGCCGACGGTCAACAGGCCGGTATACGAATCCTGGAGACGAACCCGAGTTACGACCGTATGATGCGGCAGCCGGGCGCACATCCCGAACGCACAGCGAAAGAGATTTTCAAGACGCTGGGTGCCTGGTGGACCGGGAAATTTGCTGAAGTAATTGAAACCGGTGAAAGCCGCCGGTACACCAAACATTTCGCCGAGTCTGACGCCTGGTATGATATCTTTATGATGCGCATGGGAACAGAAAAAAACCGGCGGATAGCGCTTGTTTTTAACGATATCACGGAGCGTAAACGTGCTGAAGAGCGGCAGGCATACCTACTGAAACTGAGTGATACGCTGCGCCCGCTGTCTGATACGCAGGCAATCCATGCTACGGTTACGCATATGGCGCTTGATTATTTCCAGGCAGACAGATGTTATTATGCCGAGATACGAAATGGCGAAGCGATTATCAGACAGGATGCGTCTGTAGGCGGACTGCCTGATTTGAAGGGCAAATATCTGCTGGCTGATACGCCCATTTTCGACCATGTGGTTCAGGCCGGCAGACCCTTTATCATCTCAAATGTTAGAACAAATGACCTGGTTGATGAAAGGCTGAGAAGGCTATACGTTAATCTCCAGATCATCTCCTTTATTGATATTCCGATCATAAAAAATGGTCAGGCCACCGGAGTTTTGTGTATCGTGCAGACAAGGGAGCGCCATTGGAACCATCATGAAGTCGAAGTTGCCAAAGAGATAGCAGAACGCAGCTGGGCGGCGGTTGAACGTGCTCAGGCCGAAGAGGCGCTGCGCAAACATGAGTCGCAATACCGCCATCGGCTGGAACGGGAAGTAAGCGAAAGGACAAACGAGCTAAGGCTAACAAAAGACTTTCTTCAAGGCACGCTGAACAGCAATCCGCAGATGATACAGGTCTTCAAAGCACTTAGAAACGAACAGAACGAAATTATCGATTTTGTCTGGGTACTTAATAACGCTGCTTCCAGCCAATCATATGGAAACGTAATTGGCCGGAGGCTGCTCGAGGTGACGCCCGGCGTTGTTAAAGAGGGGATATTTGACAAATTTGTCGAAGTGGTTGAATCCGGCAGACCGCTGCAGTACGAGGTGCAATACCGGCATGAATGGTTTAACGGCTGGTTCCATCAGTCTGTTGTTAAACTGGACGATGGCGTTGCCACCAACACAACGAACATTACTGAACGTAAAAACGCCGAAATTGCCCTCAGGGAAAGCAGTGCCATGCTGCGAACAATTTATGATACTACACTGATCGGAATGTCGGTCTTTGAGCCGGTTCGGGATACTCAGAACAGGATCGTCGACTTCAGGATCCTGATTGTAAACAGAAAGATCGAGAGAACCTGGGGCAGGACTGATATGGTAGGGAAACTGTATTGTGAAATCTTTCCTGGTATAAAGGAGATTGGTCTTTTTGACCTGATGGTTGAGACGATCGAAACCGGTATGTCGGGGAAAATGGATTATCGTTATAATTTCTCGGGATTTGACCGCTGGTATTCTACGATGCTGGTGCGGGGCGATGAAATTCTTGTCATCACAAACCTCGACATCACCGAACGGGTAAATGCAGAAGATGAGCGGTTACGAAATTATCTCCTGCTTCGCGAGTCTGAGAAGCTGGCGCAGAGCGGCAGCTGGGATCTTGACCTGCAAAGTGGCAAGCTAAGCTGGTCTGATGGTATGTACCGCTTGTTTCACCAGGAAAAGGGCGCAGAAGTCAGGACGCATATCTATATCGATTACGCTACCCCTGCAAGTATAGCGGTCGCCAAACGCATTGTTGCACATCTCCGCGCAGGCAACCGTGAGTTTGAGGAAACCCTGCAGATTCATGCCGGCGGGCTCCTGAAAACAATACAGATCAAAGCCACGGTGATCAGGAATGAAAGCGGCCAACCCGTTCGTATTCTTGGAGTCGATCTTGATATCACGGCCATGCAGGAGGCAGAGCGCCGGCTCAGGTACATGGAAGACCGCCAGCATCAGGAGTTGTTCCAGGTATCGCTGAATGCTCAGGAAGAGGAACGCCGCCGGATCTCTGAAAGCCTGCATAATGGCGTTGGCCAAACGCTGTACGGCACGCGGCTGGCACTGAATAACCTCAATCTTGACATGGCGCGGGGAAATCCTGAAAAATTTGATGAATACAAAGCCTATACGGCCGATTTGCTGACAGAATCGATTCGTGAGATCAGGCGCATATCGCACGAACTCATGCCTATGGTGCTGGCAGAATTTGGCCTGGCTGCCGCAGTGCGGGAAGTATGCGACCAGTTGCAGGGCGACACCCGGTTTGACTGTCGTGTGTCTATCGGTACAGCGCGTATGGATAGTTATATTGAACTGGCCGTTTTCCGCACCGTGCAGGAATTAATGGTAAATGTTGTCAAACACGCACAAGCCACCTATGCACGCGTACGAATCCGGGTAAACGCAATCCAGGTAACCATCAGCGTAAAAGACAATGGCATGGGCATTTGCCGGGACCGCCAGTCAAAACCAGGTATCGGCCTGTCATCTATACGGAACAAAACAGACCTCCTGAAAGGAAAAATAACAATTCAATCTGAACCCGGGCAGGGTACAGCCGTCGAAGTCCGGCTGCCGATGCCGGTGATGACTAAATAAAGTAAAGCTCAATGATCAAACTTTTATTAGTTGAGGACAATAAGTTCGTAAGAAATATCACAGCCGATCTGATCGAAACGCACGGCGAATTTGCAGTTGCTGCACAGGCTGATAACGGACTATCTGCTTTGGCATTATTGGAAAATGGCCTTGAGCCGGATATTGTACTCGCTGATCTGAACATGGCCGGGATGGATGGCATCGAGCTGACTCAGAAACTATCTGCCCGGTTTCCCGACATTAAAGTCATCATTCTAACTATGCACGCAAAAACGACCTTTTTAAATAAGGCTATATCTTCAGGGGTGCGCGGTTACCTGTTAAAAAATGGTGATATGAACGAAGTTTACGATGCAATCAGAAGGGTTTACAGGGGCGAATTTGTAGTTGGAACGGATGTGAAGGAAGGGTGTGGGAAGTACTAAGCACTCAGCATTAAGTATTGCTTTGCAGTAAAATTAAATCTGCACCTTATTGCCAATCGTCCAGTCAGGGACCGGATGGCTGGTAGGTGGGAATGCAGTCCTTCCATGTCATGTTAACGCGATCAGAGCGTGTTTTTTAGTCGGGAAGGTCGCTGCCGCCTACCGTGCAGAATGAAGCCCTACCCTGTTGCCTTCTGTATCTGTAAACATGGCGAAATAACCCATCTCCGCACTGATTTCAGTTTTGGTCATAATTACCTTGCCTCCATGAGCTTCAACCTTATCAAGTGCCGGCTGCAAGTCCTCACCTGCATTGAGGTAAATAACCGCCCCCGATGCTGAAGCTTCGTAGCCGGTTCCGCACGCAAGCACAACACTTACATTTTCACCGCCGCCACCGAGAATGCCCATCTTAACCCCGTCCATTTCTGTCTCGTCTACAGATACATTCAAAATTTTTTTATAAAAATTCACCGCTCTGGAAAAGTCGGTAACCGGAATTTCTACAATTGATACCAGGTCTTTCATCTCTTTTTGGTTTTGGTTTACGGGCTGATCGGTCGCAACGGCAGGATCGCGGGATGCGGTTTGATTGGTACAGCTGACCACATGTATTGCGGCACAAATCAGCACCAGGTTTACAAGAATTTTCATAGTTCTTTTGAAACAAGGGTAAAGATATAACAGCAAACACCCTTTGAATTGTACAGATGCGACAGCTAAGGATCTTTATAGAAAAGTGAAGATAGTGCCATCAAATCGCTGTCCAAAAACTGCCGGGGGCTTGTACCGGTGAATTCCCTGAAATCACGGATGAAATGTGCCTGATCATAATAAGCGGCCTCATAGGCAATTTTTGTCAAACTGTCTTCGGGGCCATTCAGCAAAAGTTTGAGCGCAGCCTGGAGCCTGATCACCCTTCCCAGAACTTTCGGACTCAAGCCGATCTGTTTACGAAACTTCCGTTCCAGCTGCCGCCGTCTGGCCATATCGCCACCCAGAATAGTATGTATAGGAGCATTTCCGTTTGATGCGGCAAGCGCGTCGAACGTAGACTTCACAATCACATCAATCGTTGTTTGCTTACTCAGCCTCTCCATCAAAAACTTTTCTATGATTTCAATGCGCCCTGCTGTATTTACTGCGCAACGTATCTGCCGGTTCAGTTCAACCGCTTCATCAGGAAAAAGTAAATCCACAGGAGTTTCTGTATCCGCTAATCTGCTGAGTGGAAAATCGATGAAATTTGCGAACCCGAGGGGATAGAACCGGACTGCAAATGTCTGGACCTCCCCCACCGGTTCAATAAAAAACGGCTCGGTAATTTGCCCTAAAACCATTGAACGGGGTTGAAGATGGTATTTATCTTCCGTTGTAAACCGTCTGACGTCATCGGCGAGTATAAAAGCCATTTCGATACAGCCATCAGGAACGATGCGCTGTCGTGTTTGTTGAGCTGAAGCCGGAACTTCTAATGTCCAGTAACACTTTACGAGCGGCGCGAGTTCGGGATGTGGCAGAAATGTCTGGTAGTTCATGACTGGCCCGCAAATTAATACAAACTGTCAGAAAATCAATAACAGCATTCGAAGGCCGGCTTGCAGCGAACAGGGGCTCATTTTGATTGACATGGATTCCGGCGAAGCCGAGAGATTTGTCTAGTCTTCGAAGAGCCCCATCTGCGGCCCGGTCTGAGTATTGTTGTTCTGATCTTTGTTACGGGCATTGTTCAGCTTCTTATCAACCTGCCAGCCTTCAAGAAGTCGCTCGGGTACCGGCTGCAAGGCAGTAAGGCGCTGTTCCTTGCTCAGACTTACATCCAGCCAGGTTGAAGCCTGTTTCTGCGACAATACACATGGCATACGGTCATGAATACGGCTCAGAAACTGATTTGCAGGTTGCATGATCATCGTGGCACTGACGAGTACAATACCGGTTCCGGGGTCTTTCCAGGTATCCCATAATCCGGCGAGCAATAAGACATCACCGTCTACCCGTTTGAAAAAATATGGTTGACTTGGCGTTTCCCGTTTGTCAAATTCATAAAAACCATCAATGACGAAAACGCAATGACGCCTGCCAACCAGATCCCGGTAAATGGGTGCGACCTGCATCCGCTCGATCCTGGCATAGGTCGTAGTAAATTTTGGCTTCTCAGCGGCACCGTTTGGAATAAGTCCCCACTTCACATCGTGCAGTTTTCCCGGTCTGGCGTCAAGAATTACCGGCATATCCGTGCCCGGCGGCCGGTTGCTGTCATTTTCGACGGTTCCGGTACCAAGTTCGACCCCTGCTTTTTTTGCGAGGGCTTTTCGCTCGCCTATGAAAGTTCTTCCACACATATCTACTTATTTTACTGTCACAATATCTTCCCAGCGGGTCGTATAATGACGGGTCAAAAAATTCTGCTTCATCTTCCAGGATGTGTCACTGCCCTCACTGGCCATACGCAATGTGCCACGACCAAAACTGGCATTGATCCTGTCAACTGCCGATGAAAGCCGGCTGTATTTCGGCCTCACCTGGGTAAAGAGGTTAAGCTGCACCTCAGACTCCGGAATAAGTCCTGTAGCAACAATGCCAGCTTTCCTGTATCTCATGCCCGGCTGAAAAAGCATTCGCGTAACGCGCACCACGACCGGTACAATGCCGTGAGCATCATTACATGGAATGGCCATCTGATGCGTATGCACGGGAAAATGTTGCGGCTGATCGGACCGGTGCCTGCTGGTAAGCAGAAAAATTTCCAGCTTGCGGCAGCAAAGCCGCTGCTCGCGTAATTTCTCGGCCAGTCGCCAGGCATAATTGCTTACAGCCTGACAAAGCAATTCAGCTTCTGTAATGTAAGCAGAAAACGACCTGCTGATAGACACCACCTTTGCCGACATTGCCCTTAGTTGCAGATCAAAGGCAGGCCTGCCCCATAATTCGTGGTACATGCGCTGTCCCTGAACGCTCATCTGCTGTTTAAAAAACAGCTCGGGCAGTTCGCGTAACTGTAGTGCGGTAGTTATTCCCATTGCAGCCAGCCGGTTGTAGTAACCTGTGCCAATTCCCCAAAGGTCTTCGATCGGGAAATCTGCCAGCGCCATGCGTATCTGCTGATCATTGGTAAGCACTTTTATGCCGCCATTTTTTTTTGCAAGCCGGTTTGCCACCTTTGCAAGTGTTTTATTTGGCCCCATACCAATCGAGACGGGTATCCCGGTGCATTTCAGCACATCGGCGGCAACCATAACCGCATAACCCGAAGGATCGGCAATTCCATCATCAAGCCGGGCAAAGGCCTCGTCAATGCTATAGACATCGAAAAGATGAAAGTGGCTGGCCAGAATTTTCATCACGCGATCTGAAAGATCACCATAAAGTGCATAATTGCTCGACAACACGCGTACCTGGTGGCGGTGCAAAAGTCCGCGGATCTTAAATTCAGGATCGCCCATGCAAATACCCAGCAACTTCGCTTCCTCGCTGCGTGCAATGACACAACTGTCGTTGTTAGAAAGAACCACAACGGGCTGTCCGAGCAACTCAGGACGAAAAACCCGCTCGGCCGCAACATAAAAATTATTACAGTCACAAAGCGCAAACACCGGCAAGCCCTCCTTTCTGCAGAACATGAGGCAGCAGGCGGCGACAGGCAGCAGTTACCACACCCCATATCTCATTTCCCTGTACAGCTATCAGATCTTCGTCTGCAGCAAGATAGTATGATCCATCGCGAAGAATCAGCGTACGGCATACAAAATCTTTATCAACAACAGCAATGACCAGGCAGCCATGTAAAGCATTTGCAGAGCGGTCAACCACCAGGATATCCTGGTCATAAATGCCCCGCTGCACCAGGGCGTCGCCCGTCATTCGAAAATAGAATGTGGCCTGCGGATTTGTGACCAGCCACGTTGCAATTTCCAGCCGCGGTTCCAGATAGTCTTCTGCAGGTGAGGAAAATCCCGAAGCCCGCTGTACATCAAAAATTTTTCCGTCCATACACCCCTCTTTCTATCACAAATGTAATACTAATATTTTTAGTATTTCGTTAAACCTTCTAGGTTTCGCAAACCTAGAAGGTTTAAAACGGCGAATTTTGTTATTTTTCCGATCCAAATGAAACCAACTCCTCCTGCACCGGCCATTTCCGGTAAACAACACTTTCTTATTTTAGATGGCCTTCGCGGCGTCGCTGCACTTGCAGTTGTGATCTTTCACTTTATGGAAATCGCCGTTCCGGATTATAAAAACAGCTTTATCGCGCATGCTTATCTGGCCGTCGACTTCTTTTTTTGCCTCTCTGGTTTTGTGATGGCTTATGCATACGACGAAAAACTGCGCGCTATCGGAACCTGGAACTTTTTAAAGCTAAGGCTCATCCGACTGCATCCGCTGGTCATTGTAGGCTCAATTATCGGTTTGCTGCTTTTTGTAGCTGATCCATTTAGTAATCTGGCCGCAAAATATTCGTCTCAGCTGGCTGCTCTGTTTGTAACGTCTTGTCTGATGATCCCCTATCCACTCGTGCGTGAGCGATATTTCAATTTGTTTCACCTCAATCCGCCTACCTGGTCCTTATTCTGGGAATATATAGCCAACATCGTGTATGCGCTGATTTTGGTCAGAGCTGGAAAAAAAATCTTATGGCCACTGCTGATATTTGCTGCCGGGGGCATTATCTATGAGGCAAACCGCTCGGGCTTTCTGGGCGTTGGCTTTGGCGGCGATAACATTTCCGGCGGAGCCGTCAGGGTAGCCTACTCCTTCCTGGCAGGCATTTTGGTTTACCGGTCAAAATGGGTTATCAAAACCAGGCTGGGCTTTCTGCCACTGGCTTTTCTGACCGCAGCTGTGTTTCTGGTGCCATTCAATGAAAAAACAAATCCTATAGTCGATTCGTTGCTTGTTATTTTCTTTCTTCCGCTGCTCGTC
Organism: Pedobacter sp. SYP-B3415; assembly: GCF_004138205.1. GTDB lineage: Bacteria > Bacteroidota > Bacteroidia > Sphingobacteriales > Sphingobacteriaceae > Pedobacter. Next base: position 7,928 of record NZ_RXNQ01000016.1, on the reverse strand, counting down.
TCGCTCGGCGCAGGTGCCGTGTTGCGGCCCATGTTCGAAAAAACCTGCCGCATTTCGGGTGATATTTCCTATCCGTTATACATGATTCATTACCCCTTTATATGGCTGTTTATGAGTTTTGTAGAACAATTCAAACCTACGTTAACACAGATGGCGTGGATAACCGCTGGTGGCACCATCTTCCTGCTGGCTTTCGCCTACCTCATCCTGGTCCTGGTCGATTTGCCCATTCGGAAATATCTCAGGTCGCTGGTCAAACTGTAATTCAGATCGCATCGCAGCGGAAGTTCAGGCCTTTTTTGCCTCAAAAAACTTAGCTTTGCGCTGCAATGATCGAAATCTATACAGACGGAGCAGCGAGCGGCAATCCGGGTCCGGGCGGCTGGGGAACGATTCTTTGTTCAGGAAAACACTATAAAGAACTCAGTGGTGGCTTTCGCCTTACTACCAACAACCGCATGGAGCTCCTCGCCGTTATTGAAGGTCTGTTAGCGCTGAAAAATCCGGGACAGCAGGTTATGGTTTTTTCCGATTCAAAATACGTTGTTGACGCGGTTGAGAAAAAATGGCTTTTCGGCTGGGTGACCAAAGGTTTTGCCGGGAAAAAGAATAAAGACCTTTGGCTGCGTTTCCTGGCCTTGTATAAACAGCATCAGGTTCGTTTTACCTGGATTAAAGGACATAATGCACACCCCGAAAATGAACGCTGCGACCGGATGGCTGTTGCGGCTTATCAAAATCCGGCAAACCTGAAGATCGACACGGTATTCGAAGCAGAACAGCAGTCAAAACTATACTAGCCGACAGAACGGCGATTGGGTCTCAATCGAGCCCACCGATGATATTCAGATCGCGCAGCTTATCTTCGGCGGCCTGGCTGTCGGCTTGTGCGCCGTACAGCTGCATCAGCTCTTCGGCTTTAGCCACCATATCGGCAGAGCCAAGAAAGATCGGACAGCGTTGATGCAGTTCTGCCGGCTCTATCTCCAGGATACGGTTCCGACCGTCTGAAGCTTTACCACCGGCCTGCTCCACGATGAAGGCCATCGGATTACATTCGTATAAAAGGCGCAGCTTTCCATTTGGCGATGAGGCCGTTGTGGGGTAAATATAAATACCACCTTTGATGAGGTTACGGTGCACATCAGCCACCATAGAACCAATGTAACGTGAGGTATAGGGCCGGCGGCTTTCCACATCTTCAACCTGACAGTACTTGATATACTTCTTTACACCGGTCGGGAAATGAACATAATTCCCCTCATTGATCGAATAGATAGTACCATGAGCGGGAATTTTCATTTCCGGATGCGATAAACAAAACTCTCCTATCGATGGGTCCAGCGTAAAACCATTTACACCTTTCCCGGTAGTATAAACCAGCATGGTGCTCGAACCGTAAATCACATAACCCGCCGCTACCTGCGCAGTTCCTTTCTGAAGCACGTCATCCATCACAGCCTTGCCCTCGGTACTTTTTCTGCGGTAGATGGAAAATATCGTACCCACCGCTACATTACAGTCGATATTCGAAGAGCCGTCAAGCGGATCAATACACACAATGTATTTGGCGTTATGCGAAACTGCCGAGTCAATATAGATGATATCATCGTTCTCCTCTGATGCAACAATACAACATTCACCCCCGCTGCTAAGGGCTGAAATGAACTGTTCGTTTGCGTAAACATCGAGTTTTTTCTGGCTTTCGCCCTGTATGTTTGTGGTTCCGATATCACCGAGTATATCAACAAGGCCGGCCTTGTTCACCTCGCGGTTTACAATTTTTGCCGCGATGCCAATATCGCGCAGCAACCGGGACAGCTCGCCTTTTGCATAAGGAAAATCGGCCTGCTTTTCAATAATGAACTGGCCCAGCGTTTTTACTCCACAACTCATACTTAGTGTATATTTTACGTTATCTTTTTACTAATTCGATGACGGCTAAGTTATGGATATTTTCTTCAGAAACACAAAATCGTATCAAGGTTCTGATCTTGTGCCAGCCCGATTTACCCGCTGCTCCGGGGTTAATATGCAGACATTTGATCTTCTCATCAAACATCACCTTTAAAATATGCGAATGTCCGGTAATAAATAATTTTGGCGGCTTAGTGTATATATCTGGCTTTACCTGCGGAGCGTACCTCCCCGGATAACCACCTATATGCGTCATCCAGACCTCGACCATTTCACAGCTAAATCGATTATGTTCAGGAAAGTCAGACCGGATCTCTTTTCCATCAATATTACCCCAAACGCCGCGAAGCGGTTTAAAGTCTGCGAGGGGGCCCGCTACGTTTTCACCAAAATCGCCGGCGTGCCAGATCTCATCGCAGGTTTCGAAATGTTTAAATACTGCGGGATCAAGATAACCATGGGTATCTGATATCAGTCCGATCGTTTTCATATGGCAAATATAGGTGGTACAAAGCGCCGGGCGGAAGTTAATTACAGCGCCAGCAGGAAGTCGGCAAGCAGGAGTCTGTACGCCGCGCTGTAACGCTGATGCTCTTCATAAATATGCAAAACATCCGTCTGAAGCGACTGTTGCTGGTGACTAAAAACCAGGATTTTTCTGATGACCGGCCGGGTGTCGTCTGACTGCACAGCAATTTCCCGCACGGCGTTCAGGCCGGCCTGCGCGGCAGCAGCTTTCACGTGAAGTGCCTGTTGCGCGGGAATAATCAGCCAGAAAAGACCGTCAGGGTTCAAAAGCTTGCCTACGCTAATGAAAAGACTTTCGAAAAATTCAGGCTCGGCGTGCCGGGCAAGCTGTTTCCGCGCATCGGGGTTTTTAAGATCGTTACTGAAATAGGGCGGGTTTGATACGACGAGGTCAAAAGGTTCTGCTTCGAAACTGCGAATATCCGCATGATGCACGATCATTCGTTCAGAGAAAGCCGAGACAGAAAAATTCAGTGCTGCGCGTTCGGCAGCCGCAGCATCAACCTCAACTGCTTCGACCCGGCTGTTCCCATATCTTTGCGCCATCATTAGCGCGATTACACCGGTACCGGTTCCCACATCGAGGATACGTTTCGCATCATCGGCTGCAGCCATAGCACCCAACAATACGCCATCGGTGTTGATTTTCATCGCACAGCCTGCCTGGTCAACAGCAAATTGCTTAAACCGGAAAAGCGTATTTTTATTGCTCATAAATCTCGAGCGGAAGCTGGTCAGGATCGGCAAAAAACGTGAACGACCTGCCTGTAAACTCATCAACACGAACGGGTTCGGTTTCAATCCCTTTTTCTGCAAGCTGCCTGATCGTAGCGGCCAGGTCTGTAACGGCAAAAGCCAGGTGCCGCAATCCGCATGCTTCGGGTCTCGAAGGGCGAGCCGGCGATGAGGGAAAAGAAAACAATTCAATCTGATACTGACCGTTTACCGCAAGGTCGAGTTTGTACGACTGGCGTTCGGCACGATAATACTCGCCCAGCACTTCAAAGCCCAGTTTATTTACGTAAAAATCCTTTGAACGCTCATAGTCTGAGCAGATCAGGGCCACATGATGGATCTTATTAAACATGGCTTTTTCAGAGTTTAAAAAGCCGCAAAAGGGCTAAATTAAGTACCAGCGAAATTAACAAAAAACCAATAAAAACCCGATCACAGCGGTCCCTTTTTTTGAAATTTTAGCTTAACTTTGCGACTTGAAAATCCAAGCATGATTCACTTCTTTTTAAGCCAGTCTGGATCGGTGTTCGCCGTTCAGACAGGAAAGGACTTATCCCCTGCCGATATCACAAAATTAGAATGGCTTTTTGGCGATGCCAGGCTACAGCAAACCAGCGAACTGAGTGGCTTTTTTGTGGGGCCCAGAGCTGCAATGATTACGCCGTGGAGTACCAATGCTGTAGAAATTACACAGAATATGGATATGCAGGGCATTATCCGCATAGAAGCTTTCCAAAAAGTAGAAGCAGACTTTGCCGGTTATGATCCCATGCTTTCGCAGAAATATGAAGGACTGAACCAGGATGTTTTCACAATCAGCATTCAGCCCGAGCCCATTCTGGAAATTACCGATATTGCCGGATATAATAAGCAGGAAGGTCTTTCACTGAGTGACGAAGAGGTAGCCTATCTTGAATCGCTGGCAGAGCGGCTCGGCCGGCCGCTTACCGACTCGGAAGTTTTCGGCTTTTCGCAAGTCAATTCCGAACACTGCCGCCATAAGATCTTCAACGGCAAATTTGTAATCGATGGTATCGAGCAGGAAACTTCACTTTTCAAACTGATCAGAAAAACGTCTGAAACCAATCCAAATGAGATTGTTTCAGCTTACAAGGATAACGTCGCCTTTATCAAAGGACCGGTTGTGCAGCAATTCGCGCCAAAACGTGCAGATGAGCCTGATTATTACCAGACCTCAGAATTTGAATCGGTCATATCCCTCAAGGCTGAAACGCACAATTTCCCAACTACAGTAGAGCCCTTTAATGGTGCGGCCACAGGTTCTGGCGGAGAGATTCGTGACAGGCTGGCCGGTGGCCAGGGATCACTTCCGCTTGCTGGCACTGCCATTTATATGACTGCACTTTCGCGCCTGGAATCAGACAGGAGCTGGGAAAGCGCCATGGAAGAGCGTCAATGGCTTTACCAGACGCCGGTCGATATTCTCATCAAAGCTTCAAACGGCGCTACAGATTTTGGCAATAAGTTCGGTCAGCCGCTCATTACAGGATCTGTACTTACATTTGAACATGATGAAGCCAGCGATGAGCTTGACACGCCGGCCAGAAAACTCGGTTTCGATAAAGTGATTATGCTGGCTGGCGGTATCGGCTACGGAAAAGCGTCGCAGGCGCAGAAAAAGAAACCGGCAACCGGCGACCAGATCGTTATTCTTGGTGGCGAAAATTACCGGATCGGCATGGGCGGTGCCGCGGTATCTTCTGCTGACACCGGTGCGCATGGCTCAGGCATAGAGCTCAATGCCATTCAGCGATCCAATCCTGAAATGCAAAAACGCGCAGCCAACGCTGTCAGAGCGATGGTTGAAAGCGAAACTAATGATATTATCTCTATCCACGATCATGGCGCAGGCGGGCACCTGAACTGTCTTTCAGAATTGGTGGAAGAAACCGGCGGTAAGATCGATCTTGACAAGTTACCAGTTGGCGACCCTACCCTTTCTGCCAAAGAGATTATCGGAAATGAATCTCAGGAGCGGATGGGCTTGGTTATCGGCAAAGATAGTCTGGAAAGATTACAAAAAATAGCCGACCGCGAGCGCTCGCCGATGTACACTGTAGGTACGGTTACCGGCGATAACCGCTTTACTTTTGAATCGGCAACTACCGGTATCAAACCGATGGACCTCGAGTTGAAAGACATGTTCGGAAGTTCTCCGAAAATGATCATGGAAGACCATTCGGTGAACAGATCTTACAAAGGAGTAAGCTATGACGCTTCTAAACTCTATGAATACCTGCAAAAGGTGCTTCAGCTGGAAGCCGTCGCATCGAAAGACTGGCTGACCAACAAAGTTGACCGCTGTGTGGGTGGTCGCGTAGCGAAACAACAATGTGCAGGTCCATTGCAGCTGCCGCTCAATAACTGCGGAGTGATGGCACTTGACTTCCAGGGCATTGAAGGTATTGCGACTTCTGTAGGCCATGCACCCGTAGCTGCGCTGATTGACCCTGCCGCCGGCAGCCGGGCAGCCATTGCAGAATCGCTTTCAAACATTGTCTGGGCACCGCTGAAAGACGGGCTCAGGAGCGTATCGCTTTCAGCAAACTGGATGTGGGCTTGTAAAAATGAGGGCGAAGACGCAAGGCTGTATAACGCCGTTCAGGCCTGTTCACAATTCGCTATAGACCTTGGCATCAATATTCCGACAGGAAAAGATTCCCTGTCTATGAAACAAAAATACAAGGATGGCGATGTCATTGCTCCGGGAACGGTTATTATCTCCGCCGCCGGAAACTGCAGCAACCTGCGCCAGGTCGTCGAACCCGTACTGCAGAAAGATGGTGGCGACATTTATTATATAAACCTTTCAGCTGACGCTTATAAGTTAGGCGGCTCATCATTTGCGCAGGTTCTAAACCGGATTGGCAACGAAGCACCGGATGTTACCGATGCAGCACAGTTTGCAAAGACCTTCGACGTATTGCAGCAGCTTATCAAAGCCGGACATATCCAGGCGGGACACGATGTAGGCAGTGGCGGTCTGATCACCACCTTACTTGAGATGTGTTTTGCAGACCGTGATCTGGGTGCCAGCCTTGACCTGACAGCGCTTGGCGAGCGCGACAGCATCAAATTACTGTTTTCAGAAAACATAGCTGTCGTATTCCAGGCTGCTGATGCTGCTGTCTCTGTACTGGAAGAAAATCAAATCCCTTTCAGAAAAATCGGGTCCGTAACACCATCGCCGGTCCTCAACCTGAAAAACAACAATGAATCTTATACATTTGATATAGACGAACTTCGCGACGTCTGGTTCAAAACTTCGTATCTGCTTGACCGTAAACAGAGCGGACCGGTAAAAGCAAAAGAGCGTTTTGACAACTACAAACACCAGGTGTTAAAATATAGTTTCCCTGAGCATTTTGACGGACGCAAACCGGTCATCGATCCGGCGAAGGCCCGGCCGAAAGCCGCAGTGATCCGCGAAAAAGGGAGCAACTCTGAACGGGAACTTGCTAACGCGATGTACACCGCCGGTTTTGATGTGAAAGATGTACACATGACCGACCTGATCAGTGGTCGCGAAACGCTTGAAGATATTCAGTTTATCGGTGCAGTCGGCGGCTTCTCAAATTCAGATGTACTTGGATCTGCCAAAGGCTGGGCGGGCGCCTTTTTATACAATGAAACAGCCAGGCTTACGCTTGAGAAATTTTTCAAACGCAAAGACACACTTTCTGTAGGCGTTTGTAACGGCTGCCAGTTATTTGTTGAGCTGGGACTGATCAATCCCGATCATGAAGAAAAGCCAAAAATGCTTCATAATGAAAGCGGCAAACACGAGAGCATTTTCACCTCGTTAACCATTGCTGAAAATAACTCGGTCATGCTTTCTTCCCTCGCGGGAAGCACGCTTGGTGTCTGGGTTTCCCATGGCGAAGGACGTTTCCAACTGCCTTACGAAGAAACGCAGTACAACATTGTGGCCAAGTACGCATATGAGGCTTATCCTGCCAGTCCGAACGGCTCCGCGTTCAACACTGCTATGCTTTGCGATCCGACCGGCCGTCACCTGGTGATGATGCCACACATCGAACGTTCAGCATTGCAGTGGCAATGGGCTAATTACCCGAAAGGCAGACAGGACGAGGTATCACCCTGGATGGAAGCCTTCGTGAATGCCCGGAAATGGGTTGAACAAAATTCTTAGGGAGATATGAGATGTGAGATATGAGATGTGAGAGCCCCTCAAACGCCCTTTAAAACTGCCGAGGGGTTTTGCACCCAGTCTCAAATCTCAGGACTCAAATCTCAAGACGTAGATAGATGTGAGATATGAGATGTGAGAGCCCCTCAAACGCCGTTTGAGACCGCCGAGGGGTTTTGCGCCCAGTCTCAGGACTCATATCTCATATCTCAAATCTTCAGGAATTGCCCTGTCTGAATACGAACTACGAATACCTATATACTATTCAAGGACTCAAATCTCATATCTTGAGAAATCCATTGCCTTTATTTTAGGTCGTTATCCCCCACGGGTCATTCAGAGCGTAGCGAAGAATCTGACTTGTGATCCCGAGTCAGATCCTTCCGCCGCTCCGCTCTGTCTGGATGACCTGTAAGAGGGGCTCTCCACGAATGGCGGCCGAGGGGTTTTGCGCCTGTCATGTCCTAAAAAAAGTAGACACTTTTATTGTTGTTGTTAGATCTGTTGGAATGTGGGAAACTCGGAGAGTTTTCCATATTTCAACAGTTTTCTTTTTTTGCTTCTTTTTTTCTTTTGA
>NZ_RXNQ01000015.1 GCF_004138205.1 Pedobacter sp. SYP-B3415 | reverse complement strand
TTTGCCGGCATATAAGCCTGCTATAGCTTCCTTTTTGAAGCTTTCAAAGTCAAAGTCTTCTTGTGTTGCCATTGTTTATGTCGATAGTTTAAAGTTACACTATTGACACAGTTCAGGAAACACCCTCTTGACTGACGCAGTTTTTTATTGTAGCATTTACACAAGGTTAGCGCGCGCGGGACGCGCGTGCTTCAACCATCAATTCAACACGCGCGTCCCGCGCATGCTTCAATCAGCTTGCCAGCCAATAAAAACTAAAATGAACGCAGTTTTAATTGTAGCATTTACCACAAGGTTAGCGCGCGCGTCCCGCGCGTGCTTCAACCATCAATTCAACACGCGCGGGACGCGCGTGCTTCAATCAGCTTGCCAGCCAATAAAAACTAAAATGAACGCAGTTTTTAATTGTAGCATTTACAACAACTTTTCGCGTTTCTCTAATATATTTATCCAAAAAGCAGGCGCCAGGCCGGCATTGCTGATCTATATAGACTTAGAAACAAAAGAAAACAATGAAGATTTTTACCACACTACTATTTGCCGGAATTATAACACTGTCGGGTTGCAGTAAAAAGATAGGACATCCCGAAGCCAGTCCCTTCGTCAGCATTGCAAACGTATCACCCACGCTGGCAACATACAACATCTACCTGAACAGTTCGAGGGTAACTGCAGCGGCAGTGCCATTTGGCGGCGTGATCGGATACCAGGCGCTTCTTCCCGGAACGATTGCCGTTAAATTTACGAACGGTGGCACTGATGAACTCATCTTAGAGCGATCGCTGAGTATAAGCAATGAAAAGATGTACTCGCTCTTCCTGATCGGGAAGGATCAGCAGCGGGAAATACTTCAGGTAGAAGATCAGTTTCCGGAGCGGAATGCCGACAAAGCCTATGTACGTTTTATCAACCTTTCGCCAGATGCCCCGGCGTTAGACGTGCAGCTCAGCGAAGGCGCAGCGAGCATTGCGACAGCCAGATCATATAAACAGCATAGCGCATTCACACCCGTTTCAGCAGGTACACACTCCTTTATCATCAAAGAAGTGGACGCGCAGCAGGCGAAATTTACTTTTTCAAACCAAACCCTTGTAGCAGGCAAAGCCTATACGATAATTGCCGTGGGGCTGACCGCTGCCGGCGAACTCGACAAACCGTTTGGTGCGCAGTTGGTCACTAATTATTAATCCAACATGCAGGGCAGCCCGTAGTATACCAGGCAACTCTGTAAAGCTGAGAAGTCCGTCTGAGAGTAAAAAAAACGTGTGGTTGAAACAGCCGCACGTTTTTTTTATCGGATTGAGGGTGTCTATAAACTGACGCCCCGCTTCCAGGGAATAAAATCATCCTGGTTGAGTTGAACCGCTTTTGGAGTTACCTGTCCGCTGGCCGCCAGAATACAATACTCCAGGATATCAGCGCCCATCTCTTCAATTGTTTTTTCACCTTCAATGATCGGACCGGTGTTAATGTCGATAATATCAGACATCCGGGCAGCCAATGCATTGTTGGTAGCCACTTTAATAACCGGGCATACAGGATTTCCCGTTGGGGTACCAAGCCCTGTTGTAAAAAGAATCAATGTTGCGCCGGCTGCTGCCTTACCTGTCGTCGCTTCGACGTCGTTTCCGGGGGTGCAGACCAGGTTCAAACCGGGCTTCACTGCCGGTTCGGTGTAGTCGAGCACATCGGTAACCGGAGATGTTCCTCCTTTTTTTGCGGCACCGGCCGACTTGATTGCATCCGTAATAAGTCCGTCGCGGATGTTCCCCGGCGAGGGATTGTTTTCAAAACCCGAGCCGACACGGTGCGCGGCCTCATTGTACGATTGCATCAGGTGAATAAATTTCCTCGCGGCCTGCTCATCTTCTGTGCGGTCAATCAGTTCCTGCTCGGCTCCGCATAATTCAGGAAACTCGGCAAGCAGTACCTTTCCGCCAAGCGCAACAAGCAGGTCTGAACAATAGCCCACTGCGGGGTTGGCCGAAATGCCGCTAAAGCCGTCACTACCGCCACACTTCACACCAAGAACAAGTTTGTCCAGTCCGGCGGGCTGTCGTTGCAATTTGTTAGCCTGTGCAAGTCCGACAAATGTTTTTCTGATCGCCTCTGTAATAAGCTGTTCCTCACTTTGCGACTGCTGCTGTTCAAAAATATAGAGCGGCTTGTCGAAGCCGGAATTCCGCGTGCGCAGGTCGGCCAGGAAATCAGCTACCTGCAGGTTCTGACAACCAAGGCTTAGCACGGTTACCCCGGCTACATTCGGATGGTCGGCATACGCGGCCAACAGCTTACTTAATACAGCGGCATCTTGTCGCGTGCCACCGCATCCGCCCTGATGGTTCAGAAACTTGATCCCGTCTACATTTTCAAAAAGACGTTTCGCCGGTACGATCGACTCATGGATATTGATATCGGCAGACTCAAGATCTGCACCCTGCCGATACAGCTCTGCGAGCATTCTCGTCTTCGTTTTGTATTTGTCGGTCACTGCGTAACCCAGTTCATTATGCAGGGCTTCGCGGATGATGTCCAGGTTTCTGTTTTCACAAAATACCGTCGGTATAAACAGCCAGTAGTTCGCTGTGCCGACCCGTCCGTCGCTGCGATGATAACCAAGGAAACTGCGCCCGCTAAACCTGCTCACATCGGGCGCTGTCCACGCATAATCCATGGAACGATACTGATAGGGATCTGCAGCATGTTTAACGTTGTCTGTCGTCATTCTCGCGCCTGCGCCGATGGCGTATTGTGCCTTTCCGACCAGCACACCATACATAATGATCTGGTCGCCTGGGGCAAGATCATCTTCAAAAAATTTATGCTTGGCGTCAATGCGCTCAGTGGTTGTATAGGTCCTGCCGCCGAGCGATACCGTTTCACCGGCCTCCAGGTTTTGCAGGGCTACGATCACATTATCTGACGGATGAACCTTGAGGATTTTTTTCTTTTCCATGACTTACATTTCAACACGCGCAGGAGTGTTTTGAGAACGTTCCTGCAGTCTTTTTATTTCATTCAGTACCGCATCGGCAAACCCGGGTAACTGCAGCAGATTTTTTTTCCATAAACTGGTGTCAGACAGGATTGACATGGCAGCCGTTTCAGCTTCGCGGTTGTTCCAATGTGCATACAACAAGGCTGCATGCTGGTCATCAAGCGGGATGTTCCTACCTGTGGCCGCACTGTAAAAGCCCCCAGGTTCATCCTTCTGCGGACGCATAAAATAAAGATACGCAGCAAATCCTTTCGCCATACCAGCTGGCACCCGATTAAACCGGTTATAATAGCGCTGCAGGGTGGGAATGTTGCGCATCATCATTTTAGAACTGTATTGCTGGGCAATATTTTGCCAGCGATGCTCAATATGCGGATTCCGGAAGCGGTCTAAAACGGCATGCGCGAAACGCTGTGCTTGTTCTTCAGAGATATCTGCGCCTGTCAGAGTTGGTACAATTTCCTGTTCCATAAGTTCGCTGATGTATCTGGCAAAATCCTGATCATTCATAGCCTCACGCACTGTGTCGAAGCCGCTCAGCAGCGCCAGTCCGCAACTAAACGTATGCGCACCGTTCAACAGACGGAGTTTGAGATCTCTGAACTTGTCGATATTCGGCGCTATAACCACACCGGGATTAACGGCTGCGAAGGATAGTCTTTCAATGCTTTCCGGATTAACCGTTTCGATAGCCCATAAGCGGTAGACTTCAGACATGATCATCAGGTTATCTTCATAGCCGAGCACCGCGGCCGCTTTCTGCGCTTCTGCCGCAGGCAATGCTCCGGGAACGATGCAGTCTACCAGAGTATTACAAAAATCGTTCGCTTCTGCCAGCCAGCGCACAAAGCCAGCGCCGAGATTATTGATCTCTGCCAGGCGAATGCAGATTGATCTCAACGTGGTCCCATTATCAGGAAGCAGCTCAGTTGGGAGGATGACCATGCCCGCATCGCTTGCGCCGTGAAATGCGGCAAACCGCCGGTATAAAAATGCAGTCAGCTTTGCCGGAAATGAAGCAGGTGCCTCCGGCCCGGTGATGCGGTCATTCGTCTCCAGCTTAATGCCGACTTCTGTTGTATTTGAAATGATGATTTCTATGTTCGGATCAGCTGCACACTCAAGCACTGCCGGCCAATTTTCGCTTGCACTTAACACACGGCTTACAGACGAATTTATGCTGTATTCTTCAACCTGCCTGCCATCTTCCAGGCCCTTTATGCATAAAGTATACAGGTGGTCCTGATCCTCGAAGTCTTTCGGCGGCTTTCCCGGTGTCGACTTGACAACAACGATGCGGCCATTGAAAAGGCCGGCTTTGTTTGCCTGGTCAATGAAATGGTCCGGCAGCCCACGCAGCAGCACACCCGTGCCGAACTGGAGAACTTTCTCCGGCAGGACCCGGTCAATATCCGGAATGCTGAGCCCATCCTTTGCCCGGATATTTTTTAATGTAACATGATTCAATTGCATATACTTGTTGGTTTTATCTTTATCAGGTAGCCAGACACCTGCGATGACGTAATGCCCGGCCCTGCCAGCATGCGACTTCAGTCTGCGCTGTAAAAATTAATCTGGTGATTATTGTGTTTGTTTTTTGCGTTTATTAGCCGTGCCAGTGCTGTTGAAAGAGCGGTCATTTAACATCCACCTGCTTAGGTCGTCAGCAGCTTTAAGATTATCAAAATCTGATGGCAGCTTGCGTCCATCGACATACTCATTGTATAACCATGGATCGCCAACGGCGAAAACCCTGCCTTTACCGTGTTTTGCAGAGACCATAAGAACATTAGTGCCGTCGCGCTCCAAAACAGTTACGTTACGCTGATCTTTGACCTGAATTGTACTGATCTCTTTCAGATATACCTTTTCAGCGGTCCGGAACACCGGGTTTTCCGGCGACAACCTGATGGCTCCCTGCGTAAAATTCCGCCCCTGTACCCGGTTGCGGCTGTCGCTGTTAAAGCTGAAGCCAAATTTTTCTGCAAGCAAATTGATCTTATCCAGGTCGCAATTGCCTACATCATTTAACAGCAGGACAAGCGCGCCGCCCCGGTGTACCCACTTTGCAATAACTGCTGCATCTGCAGCATTCATCATTTTTGCATGCGGATTTTCCTTTGTAATATCCGGGTCAACAATGATGTAGGCCGCAACACCTTTCAAACTGGCGGCAGCAGGGGCGGTATACAACTCCCGCGTTTCCGCACCGAGCCGGATTAATGATGCTGAAAGGAAACTGAAACCGCCGGGCGAAGTTTCGCTGAATTTGTAATGGACGCGAACATTCTGACCCAATATGTTTCTGCCCCGTTCGTCATTGTAATATGAATCAAGGAGAACCGTTTTGCCCCGGCCAATTTGCAGATCCGGCAGGATTTCCATTTCGTTTGCAGCCTGAATAAAGGCTCCCATACCTTTCGGATCATTGGTGATGACCCGTTCGCTGATGTAATAAGCAAAAGTTCCATCGCGGTATGGTTTACCTCCCAGACCACTGACGCTTACCGTGCCCGTATAATTTGTGTTGCCGGTCGCCTCGGTACTGATAAATTTCGATTGGATGCCCTGATAGCCCTTTTCAGCTACCTGCCGGTATTTTGCTGGAAGAAGACCAAGTCTCGTCGTTTTAGCCAGCGCATAGACAAATTGTGCCGCCGCCGATGATTCAAAATAATTGCCTTTCATTCCCGGATAGGGGGCATTCATTACATCCCACCAGAGCCCTGACTTTTTATCCTGCGCTTTGCTGATCGCGATAGCGAAACGCTCCATGATCTGCACAAGTGCGGGGCGCTGCGGATGCCCCTCGGGAAAGTAAGCCAGCACGTCGGCAAGCGCCGCCCCGTACCAACCCATAGCGCGCGCCCAGACATTGAGCGACAGGCCTGTTTGCTTATCCGCCCAGGGCATTTTCCGGCTTTCGTCCCAGCCATGTCGCATCAGGCCGCTGCGGGGGTCGCGGGTTTGCCGTTCTATGTTGATAAACTGCAGGGCAATGTCGTTCCAGGTGCTGTCGCCTTCATTAAACGTTGCCGCCCACTGCGCAAGAAATGGCTGAGCCATATAAAGGCCGTCAAGCCACACCTGCTGCGGATAAATTCGTTTATGCCAGAAGCTCCCTTCGCTCGTACGCGGATGGACAGTCAGTTGTTTTCTAAGCGTTGCCGCCGCCTTAAAATATTTGTCCTTTCCGGTCACCTGGTAGAGATCAAGGAGGATTCGGCCGCAGGCAATGTTGTCGATGTTGAAGTCGTCCATGCGGTAGGTGTCTATCGCTCCATCCTCAGATACGAACCGGTCCATGCTTTGCTGCATATAGTCGAAATACCGTGCATCTGCGGTTCTGTACCACAAGCCCCTTATACCAAGCAGAACAACAGACTGATCGTAAGACCAGCGCCCCGGATGCGGCCCCTTATGCGTGCTGTCCCGCCATAGTTTTTTCATCGCCGTTTCTGCCACACGGGCTGCCATTCCAGGCAACTGTTGTGCGCGGCCGGATGAAATTACAAGCAGAGATGTTATAAAAAGCAGAAATTTTTTCATGTTAGTTTTCCTGATCAGTTAACCGCATTACCGGTTACTCCGGCTCCCGGACGTATGTTCTTTAATTGCTGCAGGGCCTGAGGGCCGGTTAAACGAATGTCTTTGCTGCGCCCGCCCGTTATTTCCAGAATGCTTTCATCCGGCGCCGACGTTGCCGCAATATTATGCAGCTGCAGATCAACCGTATTGTTTACCCTGACCGGAACCGTTCGCTCAGGCAGGGAAAGCCGGATGTTGCTCAGCCTGATCCCCTTTGCCTCAGTCAGTTCAATTCCTTTCACCGACCGGAAAGCCGCATGATCAATCTCAATGTCCTGAATATTCATTTCGGGTAAACCGCGAACAAAGACGGCCTGGTCTGCACCGTCGCAAACAATGTTACTTATACGGAAATTCCTAAACTGAGGGGTTTCTTCAGTTACCGGCAATTGCACAACCTTCGGTGCAGCGTCTTTTTCGCCGCTGGCGGATACCGGATCTTTTGCCATGTAATACATATCAAATAATATGGCCGCACCCGGTATGTCTTTCATGACAATGTTTTGAGCGTAGACCTTTTCGACAACTCCGCCTCTTCCGCGCGTCGTTTTGAAACGCAGACCGATATCGGTTCCAATGAACTGGCAGTCGGTTACAAAAAGGTTGCGGGCTCCGCCGCTCATTTCGCTGCCAACAACAAAGCCGCCGTGCGCGCGGTACACGCGGCAATTGCGAACCAGTACGTTTTCAGTGGCTATGCCCCGCGCGCGGCCAGCAGCATCCCGCCCGCTTTTAATGCAGATCCCGTCGTCGCCTACATCAAACGTACTTGATTCAATCAGAACGTTTTTACAGCTTTCAATATCGATTCCATCACCGTTTTGTGCGTATGCGGGGTTTTTTACCTGTATATCCTTTACAATCAGGTCTTCACAAAGCAGCGTGTGCAGGTTCCAAGCGGCCGAATTCTGAAACGTGACACCCTGAAGCAGCACCTTCCGGCAGTTGTTAAAAACAAGCAGGTTAGGCCTGAAAAAGTCTTTCATGTCAGCAAATGAAGCAACCGTTTTTCCGCTGGTGAGTTTGCCGGCGTCTTTGGTCCGGTGGCCGGCAGCATATGATTCAGACGGCAGCCATGTCTTGCCATCGGTATCTGTAAGTCCGCCGGAGGCCACCAGTTTTTTCCAATGGCCCTCCGTGATTTTTTCTTTCTTCACAGCGCGCCAGACGTCGCCGTTGCCATCTATGATACCCTTGCCGGTAATAGCGATATTTGAAGCGCTTTCTGCAGATATGGGCGATTGATTCCGCACAGCAGGCTGGCCTTCCCAGTTGGCAGCGATCAGTTTATACTGCGTTTTGTCGGCACTGAACAAAAGTAAAGCGCCCGCATCCAGGTGCAGGTTCACATTGCTTTTTAATTGCAGGGGCCCCGAAATCCATAAGCCGTTGGGGATATGTACCACACCGCCACCTCCATGGTGACATTTGTCAATAGCCTGCTGGATGGCAGCAGTGTTCAGCTGCTCATGACCGGTCTTGGCTCCGTATTGCATGATATTCAGCGTATCGTTTTTGAAGCTGGTCGTTTTTACAGCCGGCAACACGCTGGTGTCGAAACCCGCATGCTGTGCCCGGAGCGACAGGCAACCGGCGCCGATTACGGCCAGTGTGATAAGCAATCTGTTCATAGTGGTATATATTTGGATCGGCAAACATTTTCCGGAGACAACATTTCGCCTGACGCAATTCTAGCGTTCTTTTTGCCCATTGCCATGTGAATGAATGGAAATATTTACGCAAACGTTTACGAAACCCTGCCAGCCTGATACACCCCGGTGCTGAAGATTTCAGTGCCTTACAAATGGTTCAGCCCAGTCGCCAAGGACGTGTAAAGGGCTGTAACCTGCTGCCTCTTTCCTGCTGAGCGTCAGGCTCCAGGCAACCCGCTGCTGCCTGCCTGAACCGGGGCCTTCATTTTTATATTCAGCATAAAATGCGGTCTTTTCATTTTCAGGATCGTCCCAGTTGTGCCAGCCCTCCGGGCGGATGTGCCCACCCAATTCTGATCTGATAACCACCACACGCGCATTTGCCCGCCACGGTCTGCCTAACCAGACTTTGCCCACACCCTCAGCAGCTGTAAACCTGCAGCCTAGAAAAACATAACCGAATTTACCGGCAGCCCGGGTAGAGGCGGCTGTGATGTACGAGTCGGCCAGGCTTCGTACTTCACAATTCAGAAACAAAGCCGTTGCCGGGCCGAAAACGAAATCGGTTGTTCCGGTGATCAGGCAATTTGTATAAAGTTGCCTGCTGCTGTCGTTTCCGGTAAAAAGTGTGTCCTGATTACCAAGAATAGCGCAGCTGTCTATAGAAAAGCGGTCACCTTCCACATGCAGCGCAATTGCCTGGCCCACGCGACCGGCAGCGTTCTGAATTGTCAGACCTTCTATACGCACGTCATTGCCGAGTATCAACATCGTATAGGTATCGAAGGTGCCCATGACCTTCCGGTACCGATCTGAACGGTCGGCCGGCCAGGACTTACCTGCGTGGTCATTGTATGCAATTATCGTCTGGTCCCGGCTTTCGCCCGTTATCGTCAGGTTGCATAGCCAATGCGGCACGATAACCTTCTCCTGATAAGTTCCGTTTTTTATAAACAATGTCAGCGGCGCAGGCGAGTAACCCCTGAATGCCTGGAGCGCTTCATTAATGCTGCGGTAATCGCCGCTTCCATCTGTTGCCACGGTTAGTTTTACCGGGTAGGATTTGCTTGTCTTGTTTTGGCCAATCGCATGAACGGTCATCAGGATCAGGCCGAAAATCAGCCAGCGGGCATTTTTCATAGGTGTTATTTTCTGTTGTTATATGACTGGCAGCAACCAGTTCTACCATTTCAATTTTACAGTTATTTTTTATCCGCCGCAGGCTAAGCGTTCTCAAAATCTACGCAAACGTTACCGGTGATGCCAGGTAGTAATTTCAAAAATAGACCGGAAAGCCCTACTTTAAGCCCATGAAATTTGAGCCGGTTAAGATCACGGATATCGCTAAGGCCCTCGGACTCTCGAGTGCTACGGTTTCCCGCGCATTTCGGGACAGCCACGAAATCAGCGAGAAGACAAAGAAAAAAGTGATGGATTACGCGCGCTCAGTTAACTACCGTCCCAATCCTGTAGCGCAGAACCTCAAAGACAAACGCAGCCGGGCACTAGGGGTAGTTGTTGCCGAGATTGCCAACAGTTTTTACTCGCAGATTATAGACGGCATTGAGTCTGCGGCTCATGCAAAAGGGTACCACGTCATCATAGCGCAGTCGCACGAGTTGCTTGAAAAAGAAATTGATGCCGTAAACTATCTGGCCTCACGGTCAGTCGATGGGATATTGATATCACTTTCCGGCGAGTCAGAGCATATCGATCACTTGACAAATCTGCACGACAAAGGCATGCCTTATGTCTTTTTTGATCGCGTAACGGATCAGATCGATACGTTCCAGATTACTTCAGATAATTTTTCTGGCGCAAAACAGGCCACCCTGCATCTGCTTGATCAGGGTTTTGAACGTGTTGCTTTTCTCGGCGGTACGGCTCACCTTTCTATCACGCGGGAGCGGTTAAACGGTTACCTCGCTGCGCACGGGGAAAGGAATACCGGACCAGACAAAAACCTGATTCGTTTCTGCCCGGTTGGCGGCCTCCAGTATTACGAGGTCGAAACCGCCATGCAACAGTTTATGTCGGCACCCACGCCTCCCGATGCGCTTCTGGCCTGTTCAGATAAGCTAACCACCAATATTTTCAGGTATTGCAGGGAGCAACGCATTGCCATTCCGCAACAGCTCGCTTTAATTGGTTTTTCGAATCTCGACCTGACCGAGTACCTGGAACCACCGCTTTCCATTATCCGCCAGCCGGCATTTGAAATGGGCGAAACCGCTGCACTTATGATGATCAGGCTGCTAGAGGCACCTTACCCGCTTAACGATTTTGAATCAAAAGTGTTGCCGCCTGATTGTGTTCTGAGGCGCTCATCCATCCGGCTTGTGTAACTTATTAGTGAATTTTTCATTTATATATGAAAAAAATAAAACGTTATTCTGACGTTTTTTACTACCTTTAGCTAACGGCCGTGCCAGGTGAGTGGTGAAGTAGCTGAGGGCCGCGTCTAACCGAATGTATAACGGGCAGCCTGTCTGTCCACCGTCTTATGATACCGGGCATGAAATACCTGTTAACGGCCATCCTGATCTGTCTGCATTTAGCTGGCAAAGGCAGTCTGACTTCTTCAGAAAAAAATATCACACTCGTTTCGGCGAAAAATGCTGGTGACCGCGTGAAATTCGGTCTGGATAAACTAGCCTCCGGACTTCGTGCAGCGGGCTACAGTGTTCAGTTTTCGAACCAAACTTCAAAAGCGTATAGTATCCTGGTTGGTCTTGCCGCAGAACCTTCCATAAGTGCTTCGCTGAAAGGCGAATGGGCAGAAAAAGCACGCGCCGCTGGTAAAGAGGGATTCGTGCTGAAGCAAACTACTCCGGCTACCATCGTGGTAGCGGGGGCAGATGCCTCGGGAGCGCTTTATGGCTGCCTCGAACTTGCAGAGCAAATCAGAACAGCAGGAAAATTGCCGGCAAACCTGCAAATGACCGACCGGCCGGAAATGGTATTACGGGGAACCTGTATTGGTCTGCAAAAGCCTGACTATCTTCCAGGCCGCGATGTGTATGAGTATCCGTATACCCCTGAGAGCTTCCCCTGGTTTTACGACCGCAGTCTCTGGCTACGGTATCTGGACATGATGGTCGAAAACCGGTACAATACCTTGTACCTGTGGAATGGCCACCCATTTTCCTCGCTGGTAAAGCTAAAAGACTACCCTTATGCGATTGAGGTTGACGACAACACCTTTCAGATGAACGAGGAGGTCTTCCGTTTTCTGACTACCGAAGCAGAGCGTCGCGGCATCTGGGTAATTCAGATGTTCTATAACATACTGATCCCGAAACCGTTTGCCGAGAAGCACAGCCTGAAAACACAGGACCGGAACAGGCCGATCATTCCGCTCATTGCAGATTACACCCGCAAGTCTATCGCTGCTTTTGTTCAGAAATACCCCAATGTGGGCTTGATGGTCGCCCTCGGCGAAGCCATGGAAGGGGTAGGGCAGGATGACGTAGACTGGTTTACAAAGACGATTATACCCGGGGTTAAAGACGGACTTGCTGCCGCCGGAATCAGGGAAGAACCGCCCATTGTGCTCCGCGCGCACGACACTGATGCCCCACGGGTCATGAAGGCCGCGCTTCCCATTTACAAGAACCTGTATACTGAGGCCAAATTTAATGGCGAGGCTTTAACGACTTATACACCCCGCGGCAGCTGGGCAGAGTTGCACCGGGAACTAAGCAGTATTGGCACTGTGCAGATCGAGAATGTGCACATTCTTGCCAACCTCGAACCTTTCCGGTACGGATCTGCAGACTTCATTCAGAAATCTGTTCAGGCCATGCACAATATTTACGGGGCCAATGGCCTGCATTTATATCCCCAGGCCTCATACTGGGATTGGCCATACACAGCAGATAAGGCGGATAAAAGATTGCTGCAGCTTGACCGCGACTGGATCTGGTACAAGGCCTGGGCAAGGTATGCGTGGAAAGCAAACCGCGACCGCCAGGCTGAAGTGAATTTCTGGGGCGCCCGGCTCGCTGAAAAATTTGGCACCGACCTGGAAGCAGGGAAAGCCATTCTCGAAGCCTATGAACAGGCAGGCGAGATTGCGCCCAAACTGCTGCGTCGTTATGGCATTACAGATGGAAACCGCCAAACCCTCACATTGGGTATGCTGATGACCCAACTGATCAACCCGCACCGCTACGGTCTTTTTACATTATTGTATGAATCAGAAGCTCCGGAAGGCGAAATGATCATCGAGTATGCTGAAAAGGAATGGAACAAAAAACCGCATACAGGCGAAACGCCGGTGCAAATTGCTGATGAGGTTGAAATGCATGGAAAAAAAGCCGTGGCCGCTATCGAGCAGGCGCGTACTTCAGTAACCCGCAATCGCGATGAGTTTGACCGCCTGCTGAATGACACGAGAAGCTACCATGCCCTGGCGAAAACGTATGCGCAGAAAGTGCGGGCAGCACTGCAGGTTCTTCGTTTTAAATATTCAAACCAGGTTGCTGATCTGGAAACTGCGGTACCGTTGCTTGAACAAAGCCTCGAAGACTATAAAGAGCTGGCAGGCCTCACGACTGATACGTACCTGTATGCAAACAGCATGCAGACCAAGCAGCGTAAAATTCCGATGCGTGGTGTTGATAAAACCTTTATTCACTGGAGGGAAATGGTTCCTGTTTTCACACGCGAGCTGGCTCAGCTTAAACACAGCATCGATTCGTTGAAAAAAGCCGGCCCGGGCCGCCGATTGGAAGTTCAGCGGCTGGTTCCCGCCCGGGTGAGCTGGAAACAGCCTGCTCAGATCTACCAGCTTGAAGATGGCGCATCTGTATTTTCAGATACGTCTGTGGCCATTACCGCACTTGCTCCGCAGCTTAAAGGCCTGAGCGGTATCCGGGCAAGTTCCCGCCAACAGGTACAGGCCGGCACAGAACTAAGGTTCAGTACGAAGACTCCGGTTAAATTACTTGTAGCCTTCTTCAAGGACAAACACAGCTTAAATCTTGCCGCTCCGCAATTGGAGACTGACGCGAGTGCAAATAACTACGGTGAGTCAGAAATCAAAATTGCAGATGCAGTGGTAGCCGGCGGACCTGGCATGGCGAACGTGCATACTTACCATTTTGAGCCGGGAACGCACCGTTTCACCCTCGGGAAAGGCCGCTGTATCCTGTTAGGATTTATAGATGGGAAACAGGAAATCAGGCCGTACAATGCAGGTCTGGCGGGAAAAGGAAGGGATATTGACTGGTTGTTCGAATAAATATGCGAGATAAAAAAAAATATACCGGGTTTATACTGACAGCCCTGCTGTTGTTTGCCGGAGATCTTACCGCACAGTCGCCGGCTCAGGTACTGGAAAAATATGTAAGGCAATTTAACGCGGCTGACACTGAGGCGGTTAAAAACGCGGTTCCCAATGCACATGCCCTGCAGTTTTTGGCTGATAATGTACCTCTGCTGGAATGTCCTGATGAGACCATCGAAAAGACGTATTATTTTCGGTGGTGGTCGTTCCGAAAACACCTGAAAAAAACGCCCGAAGGTTACATCATTACAGAATTTATCGAGCCTGTTAAACATGCGGGAAAATACAATTCGATCAGCTGTGCAGCCGGGCATCATCTGTACGAGGGCCGATGGCTTAAAAATCAGGAATACCTGCGGGATTACATCCGGTTTTGGCTTTACCATGCTGACCAGGGACAAACCAAACCTCGTTTTCACCAGTTTAGCAGCTGGTTTGATGATGCTGTCTATAACTGGTGGCTCGTACAGCCCGATCATGAATTTCTTCGCCAGATTCTTCCCGCGCTGGATGCCGATTACAGCAAGTGGGAGCAGGAGCGCCGGCTAAGCAGTGGTCTGTTCTGGCAGCATGATGTAAAAGATGGCATGGAAGAGTCGGTAAGCGGCTCGCGGAAAGACGAAAACAGGAGGCCAAGCATCAATGCATATATGTATGGTAATGCGCGTGCCCTTGCCTCAATAGGCCGTGTTCTGGGTGTAGACACTGTCAGGCAAAAATATCAGCTGAAGGCAGAAAAGATGGAGGCGCTTGTTCAGGATAGCCTGTGGGACAACAGCGATTCATTTTTTAAAACCCGCCCGGCAAAACGATCCGGCCGGCAGGCGCGCGAGGCCATCGGTTTTATTCCGTGGTATTTTAACCTGCCCGATGACCGTGCCCGTTATGCAAAAGCCTGGGATCAGCTGGTTGACACTGCAGGATTCAAGGCACCATGGGGTCTGACCACGGCCGAACGCCGGGAGCCTACCTTCCGTACGCGCGGTTCAGGCCATGGATGTGAGTGGGATGGTGCTTTGTGGCCCTTTGCTACCAGTCAGACACTCAAAGGCCTGTCGAACCTGCTAACCAATTATAAGCAGCACGGGAACATGACCCGGAATATATTTTATGCTGAGCTGAAGAAATATGCCGCTTCCCATCAGATGGATGGACGGATGTATATCGGCGAGTATCAGGATGAAAAAACCGGTGCATGGCTAAAAGGCGATCATCCGCGCAGTGCATTTTATAATCATTCAACTTTTTGCGATCTGGTGATCAGCGACCTGATCGGGTTCAAACCTGCTGAGGGGGACACCTTAATAATTGACCCGCTGCTTGATGCTGGTACCTGGCCCTGGTTTTCGCTTACCCGGATCAGTTATCATGGCCGGGAGATTTCTGTTTTCTGGGATCAGCACGGCCAGAAGTATGGCAAAGGCAAAGGAATGTTCGTTTACGCAGATGGGAAACTGGTGGCCAGGGCATCTGCACTGAAAAAACTCACAATAAAAATCTAATCCGGTATGGATCGTAAAATAAGACTTACAATCAGTTTCATGGTTGTTTTTTGGTTAGGGTTGATGGTTGCCCCGCCGGCGTCCGGACAGCAATACTTTGATGTGCGCAAATATGGCGCACGCAATGACAGCACGGGGAATGCCGGTCCGGCTATAAAAAAAGCGATCGAGGCGGCATCGGCCGCCGGCGGCGGGACCATCTTTTTTCCCGCAGGCAAGTACCTCACAGGACCTATTCACTTAAAAAGCAACATTACGGTCCTTATCAGTGCCGGGGCAGAACTGCATTTCAGCGACAATTTTGATCTCTACCTGCCCATGGTGAAGTCACGCTACGAAGGCGTGGATGTGACGAGTTTTTCTCCGTTTTTTTATGCCTACAAAGCAGAAAACATTACCATCAAGGGCGAAGGCCTGATTGATGGCCACGGAAAAAAATGGTGGGATTTTGTTGAAGGGTACAAGCAGGACCAGCCACGTTCGCGCTGGCAGTTGCAGTTTGATGCACTCAACAAAGATATTTTGCTGCCCGATGATCCAAAGCAGATGAAGCGCGGTTTTTTGAGACCGCCGTTTATCCAGCCTATGTATTGTACCAACGTGAGAATCGAAGGAATTAAGATCCGGAATTCTCCTTTCTGGACGATCAATCCGGAATTTTGCGACAATGTGACCATTCACGGTGTTACCATCAATAATCCGCACTCCCCAAATACTGATGGCATTAACCCCGAATCGTGCCGGAACGTGCATATTTCAGACTGCCATATCAGCGTTGGCGATGACTGCATTACCATCAAGTCGGGCAAAGACGCGCCCGGCAGAAGTAAGGCAGCACCTTGCGAGAACATAACCATTACAAATTGCACCATGCTCTCAGGACACGGCGGCGTGGTGATAGGCAGCGAGATGAGCGGCGGCGTCAAAAAGGTAGTCATCAGCAACTGCGTTTTTGATGGCACTGACCGGGGGATCCGGATTAAAACTGCCCGTGGCAGGGGGGGCGTGGTTGAAGACATCCGCGTAAGCAATATCGTAATGAAGAATATCCGTGATCAGGCGATCGTACTGGATATGCAATACGCAAAGACAACACCTGAACCCCTTAGCGAACGCACGCCAATGTTACGCAACATCCATTTCAGTTCAATCACGGCACAGGGTAAGGAGGCCGTCTACCTGAATGGGCTTGAAGAAATGCCTGTCAGCAACATCAGTTTCACGAACATGAACTTCGACATGGAAAGCGGTATCCGCATCCGGCATGCATCAGACATCACGTTTGATGGCGTCCAGGTAAATGTTGGCCGCGGCGCAGCACTGCATATCAGCGACAGCCGTGCCATTACGGTTAATGGTCTGCGTAACCCGCGCCCGTTAAGCGCAGGCCCCGTTATCCATTTCCAGGATGTAGCCGATGCGTATATCTACCATAGTCAGGCCGGTGCCGGTACAGATGTGTTCCTTAAACTTTCCGGCGGGCAAACTAAAGACATCACGCTCGGGGAAAATAATTTAAAGAAAGCCCGGACACCCGTGCTCCGTGATCCGGGAGTTCCAAAAACTGACACACCATGAAAAAGCTGGTCCACCTGCTGCTCGGCAGCATGCTTGTTTCGGTTCAGGTAGAAAACGCGATAGCGCAGGCGCTCTGGTATAAGCAGCCAGCCCAAAAGTGGACAGAAGCACTTCCTCTTGGCAATGGCCGGATCGGTGCTATGGTCTTTGGTGGCATAGAAACAGACCGCATTCAATTTAATGAGGAGAGCTTGTGGACGGGAGCACCACGCAACCCTAACCGGGCAGACGCATGGCAGGCACTCCCCGAAATAAGGGGTCTGCTTGCAGCTGGGAAACAGGCCGAAGCTGAGGCGCTCGCAGAACGGCGTTTTATGGGTTTGAAAAGCCCGGCAGGCGATCGCGCAGCATGGGTAGCGAAGATGACTGCCGGGAATACAGAAGCCGGTTCGCCCGCACAGCCGGCTTTTAATGACGCATCGTGGTCAACGATGCAGGTACCTTCATACGAAGGCTGGGAACAAACCGGTCTCGCAAATTTTGACGGCGTAGTGTGGTTCCGCACAACGTTTGACCTGCCGGAAAACTGGAAGGGAAAAAACCTGGTGCTTGACCTGAACCGGATTCGCGATCAGGATTTCACGTATGTGAACGGAACGCTGGTTGGTCGCACGGATAGCCATGATCCGCGCCGGTACCGCATTCCCGCTGCGCTGCTGAAACCGGGCAGAAACACACTTGCTGTTCAGGTTCTTAATTATGCTGACAAAGGCGGCATTGCGGGTTACAAAGATCCGCGCCGGCCCATCGGTCTTTTTCCTGAAGGCGCTGATGTGAGCACAGGACTCAGCCTGGTGAAAACCTGGCGGTATTGGGTCCAAAACGCCGAACCACCTGCCAGCGAGTCTTACCAGGCAAGTTACCAGCCCTTTGGGGATGTTTGGCTGCGGTTTAAAAACCAACCAGGTCCTGTTTCAGGCTATCGACGCAGCCTTGATCTTAAAGAAGCGGTACTAACGACCGCCTATCGTGCAGGCGGCATCGCTTTCAGGCGCGAATACTTCGTGAGTCAGCCCGACCAGGCCATGGTTATTCACCTGGGTTCAGATAAACGTAGTGCGATCAGTCTTGATATCGGACTCTCTTCCCCACATCTGAAATCAGCCGTCAGGCAAATTGGCCAGAATGCGCTCGAATTGAAAGTTCAGGTAAGTCATGGTGCGCTGCATGGTACGGCGCAGCTCAGGGCAGTGCTGAAGGGCGGCAAAATTCGTGTGAGCGATAGTGCCTTGCATATTAGTGAAGCCGATGATGTTGTGATCTGCGTTTATGCCGCAACAAATTTTATCTCGTCGGGCGATGTCTCGGCTAGTCCCGACGAACGGGTGCAGACTGTGCAGAAAAAACTTCAGGAACTGTCATATCCGGCACTTAAAGAAAGACACATAAAAGCCTACACGAATTATTTCGACAAATTTTTTATCGATTTTGGCGGGCAGGAACGGAATAAACTTCCAACTGATGAGCGAATCAGGCGGTTTGCTGCCGACCGTGATCCGGCACTGGTAGCCTTGCTTGTGCAGTATGGGCGTTATTTGCTTATCTCAAGCTCCTGGCCGGGAACGCAGCCCGCAAATTTGCAAGGCATATGGAATGACCAGTTATCGCCGCCCTGGGGCAGCAAATACACAACAAACATTAACCTGGAAATGAATTACTGGCCGGCAGAGGTGCTTAACCTGGCGGCCATGAATGAGCCGCTGTTTGTCAAGGTCGCAGCGCTTGCAGCGGCCGGCCGTCAAACAGCCATCAATTATTACCGGGCAGGGGGCTGGGTTCTGCATCATAATACAGATATCTGGAATGCCACAGCGCCGATCAATGCTGCCAACCATGGCATCTGGGTAACGGGGGCGGCGTGGTTAAGTACCCACCTCTGGGAGCATTACCTCTTTAGCCGCGACGAGGTTTTTTTACGCAATCAGGCTTATCCTGTTATGCGCGGGGCAGCAGTCTTTTTTAAAGATTTTCTGGTGGTTGATCCAAAGACAGGAAAACTAATCAGCACACCTTCCAACTCTCCCGAGCAGGGCGGCCTGGTAGCGGGACCAACCATGGACCATCAGATTATTCGTACACTCTTCAGGCAATGTGCAGAAGCCTCGCGTATCCTGAAGACCGACGCGGCACTTCGCGACAGCCTGCTTATCATGGCCGGCGAGATTGCGCCAAACCAGATAGGCCGTTTCGGCCAGCTTCAGGAATGGCTCGAGGATATTGACGATACAACCAACAAACACAGGCATGTTTCACACCTTTGGGGCGTGCATCCCGGCGATGATATAACCTGGAATAAAAATCCGGAATTGATGAAGGCGGCGCGGCAGTCGCTCATCTACCGGGGTGATGAGGGCACGGGCTGGAGTCTGGCCTGGAAAATTAATTTTTGGGCGCGGTTCAAAGACGGTAACCATGCCATGAAAATGATCAGCATGCTGCTTCGGCCAGCCGGAAGTCAGGGTGGCGTTTATCCGAATCTTTTTGACGCGCACCCGCCTTTCCAGATAGACGGCAATTTTGGTGCGGCTGCGGGTGTAACCGAAATGCTCGTGCAAAGTCACGATGGTTTGATTGATATTCTGCCTGCCTTGCCAGACGACCTTCCGTTCGGGCAGGTACGCGGACTGCGTGCCCGGGGTGCCGTTGAGATCGACCTTGACTGGCAAAACGGAAAACTGCGCCAATTGCGTCTCAAACCCACATGTGATGGACCGCTGCGGCTGCGTTACGGAAACCTTGAAAAAAACATCGATGCAAAGAAGGGCCGCTTATACACCCTGAACGGACTGTTTGAATGAAAAAACTACTTTTTCTGATTTTACTGACCACGGTGGTCATGGGTACCGTCGCTGCACAAGGATCCAGGCGGCATTACCGTCTCGACAGCGGCTGGCTTTCTGTAGCTGCAGATGTAAAGCGCGATGATCTTTCAGGATTTGAGCAGGCTGGTTTTCGTACAACCGGTTGGAAGGCGGTCAGGGTGCCGCACAACTGGGATCAGTATGAAGGGTACCGCCGGCTCTTGCACGGTAACCGCCATGGTTATGCCTGGTACCGCCGGTATTTTGCTACACCCAAAGCTGCTCCGGACAAGCGATTTTTTCTTTTTTTTGAAGGGGTTGGTTCGTATGCAACCGTCTGGTTAAATGGCCAAAAAGTCGGTTATCATGCGGGGGGCAGAACGACCTTTACGATCGACGTAACGCGCGCCATGCGGCATGATGGCAAACCCAATCTGCTGGCAGTACGTGCAGACCACCCCGCAAACATCCGTGATCTTCCATGGGTAGATGGTGGCTGCTCACCTGAAAGAGGTTTTTCTGAGGGGTCGCAACCCATGGGGATCTTCAGACCGGTCACACTAGTCGTAACAGGCAGCCTGCGTGTCGAGCCCTTTGGCGTACATGTCTGGAATAACAGGGATGTGTCTTCAGCACGGGCTGGAATTCATGTGCGCACCCGGGTGCGGAATTACGGCAACCGTACCCGGGCGTTCCAGGTTATTCAGCATCTCAGAGACCACCGGGGCAAGGTTGTTTTCACCGTGAAGAAATCTGTACAACTGGCTGCGGGCGAAATGCGGGAAATTGCGCATGAGCCGGCAGTTATTACAAAGCCTGTTTTCTGGAACCTTGAAAATCCCTATCTGTACACCCTTGAAACCGTACTTGTATCAGGGAACGAAAAGATAGATGTGATCAGCACCCCATTTGGTATTCGCACTGTGCAATGGCCGGAATTGAAGGGGACAGCGAGTAAACAATTTTATCTTAACGGTAAGCCCGTGTTTATAAACGGGATAGCAGAATACGAACATTTGCTGGGTGCAAGTCATGCCTTCAGCGATGAGCAGGTAGCAGCCAGGGTGAAGATGATCAGGGCCGCAGGCTTTAACGCATTTCGTGATGCGCATCAGCCTCACAACCTTCGCTACCAGAAG
Organism: Pedobacter sp. SYP-B3415; assembly: GCF_004138205.1. Lineage (GTDB taxonomy): Bacteria > Bacteroidota > Bacteroidia > Sphingobacteriales > Sphingobacteriaceae > Pedobacter. Next base: position 19,178 of record NZ_RXNQ01000015.1, on the reverse strand, counting down.
CATTGGGATCGTCAGGGCGTACTCAGCTGGACACAGCTGGCCGCACACATCTGGTTTGATAGCCCCGCTTTCCGCGAAAACTTCAAGCGGCTGCTTACCGAATGGGTCATTGAGCGCCGTAACAGTCCGTCGGTAGTGCTGTGGGGCCTTGAAAACGAAAGTACCCTGCCGGCCGATTTTGCGCGCGAGTGTACCGAGTTGATCCGCAAACTCGATCCGACAGCTTCTGAACAGCGCCTGGTAACCACCTGCAACGGCGGTGAAGGGACCGATTGGGATGTGCCGCAAAACTGGACGGGAACGTATGGCGGAAACCCGCTGCTGTATGGCGAAGATTTGAAAAAGCAGGTGCTGGTCGGTGAGTATGGTGCCTGGCGGACAATCGATCTGCACGCTGAAGACAAATTCAAAAAGGAAAATACAAACTCAGAGAGCTATATGAACTGGCTCATGGAAACAAAAATAAGACTTGCCGACAGTGTGAAAAATGAGGCAGCAGGACATTATTTCTGGCTGTTCAATTCGCACGATAACCCGGGCCGTGTGCAGGGCGGAGAAGGTTATCGCGAGCTTGACCGCATCGGCCCTGTAAATTATAAAGGGATGTTGACGCCCTGGGAAGAGCCCACCGATTCATACTACCTGTTCAGGGCCAATTACGTTTCTGCAAAAACAGATCCTATGGTTTACCTGGTTTCTCATACCTGGCCCGACCGCTGGACAAGTCCCGGCATAAAAGACAGCATAACCGTCTATTCGAACTGTGACGAGGTTGAATTGTTCAATGGGATTGGTACACATTCCTTTGGCAGGCGGGAGAAAGGGAAAAGGGGGACGCATTTTACCTGGAACAAAATCGATCTTCGCTACAATATTCTTTATGCACTGGGCTACCGTGATGGGAAGGTTGTAGCGCGCGATTGCCTGATACTGCGTTACCTGCCTGAAGCGCCGGATTTCAAAAATATGTATGATACGGAAAAAGAAGTGGTAAGCGCCAGCCCCGGTTATCAGTACCTGTATAGGGTAAATTGCGGTGGGCCCGACTATCGTGACCATGCAGGGCAGCTCTGGCTTGCCGACAGGCCCGCTACCAATGGGGGATGGGGATCTGTATCCTGGACAAGCCGCTTCGAGGGTTTGCCGCCGTTTTTTGCCAGTCAGCGGCAAACGGCAGATCCCATTGCCGGAACCCGCAACTGGCCGTTGTTTCAAACATTTCGTTACGGTCGTGAACAGCTGCAGTATTATTTTCCCATCCGAGATGGCGAATACCTGGTGGAGCTGTATTTCGCCGAGCCTTGGATTGGCACCGGGGGGCTTGCTGATGGTAAGGGTCTGCGCCTGTTTGATGTGGCTGTAAATGGCAAAACGGTCCTTAAAAATCTCGACCTGTGGCAGGAAGCGGGGCACGACAGGGCTTTGAGGAAAGTAATTAAAGTCCGCGTTCAGGGCGGCAGGCTTGAACTGTCGTTCCCAGGGGTAGCGGCCGGACAAGCTATCATCTCAGCCATTGCCATTGCATCTGAAAAGGCTGTTCGCCTGCCGGCGGATGAAGGCAAGCCGCTCATCACTCTGACCGATGCTAATCAGGGGAAGCCTGCAAGCTGGATGAATACCGGCGACAGGCAGTTTGAAAACCAGACTACGCGCCTGGTCGCCCTGCCGCCCGAGCTCTACGGCGCTTCATGGGTACGCCTTTCAGATTCGGCCGCAACCTTGTCTGCACAAGTAAGGTTGAATGCGGCCGCCGATGTCTGGATCGGCTTTGACGAACGCCTCGCGCCGGCACCGGCAGCTATCAGGGGTTTTAGTGAAACCGGTGCTGTTGCCCGCAGCAACGCCGGAATGGTTTACCGGTTTTATAAAAAGCGCCTCAGCAGTGACACGGTAATCGGTCTTGGTCATGTTGCGGCTGCGCAGGTGCTTATCGCTGCGCTTCCGCCGGCATCACTGGAGCCGGCTTATGACTTAAACAAGGTAGTGAGCTACAAGGCACTTGATGCGCAGCCCGCTGGTCAGGGTGTGCAACGCGCACAGCTGATGGGCCGGGAGCGGATGGTTTTCGGTGCGGCGCAGGAGGGCATGCTAAACTGGCACATCTATACCGGGGTAGCCGATACGTATTCACTTACGCTCAAATACCACAACCCGACGGCGAAAGAAATGTCTGCAGAATTGTCGCTTTACGGACCGGGGGGCATGCTGTTAAAGAAAGAGGTGCTTGCGCTTCCTCCGTCAAAACCGGGTAAGTGGAGTTACCTGCAAACCACTACCGGCGGTATGATCAATGCAGGAAATTATTCGCTGCGTCTTGCCGCGAAGGACTGTGCCGGTCTTGCGGTCGATGCACTAGATGTTCAATAAGACAATATTGTATAATACCTGGCAAAAATTAAAGAGGAAACCGGCAGGTCTTCCGGTCATCTTTGTGCTGCAAGCAAATCTATAATGAGCAAAATTACAGGCGGCTTACCGATACTTGATCTGGGCATTATTGTCATTTACCTGGCAGCGATGATTCTTGTCGGTATTTACTTTTCACGTCGTAATAAGAGCGCTGAGCAGTTTACAAAAGCTTCCGGATTGATTCCGGGCTGGGCTATCGGCTTATCCATATATGCGACGTTTTTAAGCAGCAATACCTTTCTGGGGGTTCCCGGAAAAGCTTTTGGCGGCAACTGGAACGCTTTTGTGTTTAGTATTTCCATGCCGCTGGCCGCCTGGGTCGCCGCCCGGTATTTTGTTCCTTTTTACCGGAGCACCGGCGAAATCTCGGCTTACACGCACTTTGAACATCGCTTTGGTCCATGGGCGCGCACCTATGCCGTGATCTGTTTTCTGCTGACACAACTGGCAAGGATGGGCTCTATCTTTTTTGGTATTGCACTAAGCCTGCAGGCGCTGACCGGTTATTCCATGCAGCTGATTATGATCGTGATGGGGCTGTGTATCATCATTTACACCGTGATGGGCGGTATTGAGGCCGTGATCTGGACAGAAGTTGTACAAGCGGTAGTGAAGACTTTTGGTGCATTACTGATTCTTTACCTGATCCTTATTAACCTTCCGGGTGGTGCCGAAACGGTTATCGAAACGGGAAGGAGGGCCAATAAGTTTAGCCTCGGCAGTTTTGCGCCCGATTTCAGAGAATCCAGTTTTTGGGTGATCCTCCTGTATGGCTTTTTTATAAACCTGAACAATTTTGGAATGGATCAAAACTATGTTCAGCGTTACCATACCGCCGCTTCACCACAGGCGGCACGCCGGTCAATCTGGCTTTGCGTTGTCTTGTATGTTCCTGCCTCGCTGTTATTCTTTATTATAGGATCTTGTCTTTTTGCCTACTACAATCAACACCCTGAACTGATCGAATCGATCAGGCACCAGGTGGCCTTGGAGCGTCTCCCCCCGGGCAGTTCAGCCGAAGCTGTAACAGCGCTGCAGCAAAGTTTGGAGCCAGCTGATTACGGTGATAAGGTTATGCCTCATTTTATGGTAACCAAAATACCTGCCGGATTAGTCGGGCTGATCGTTTCAGCTATTCTTTCAGCTGCGATGAGCACAATCAGCTCAGGCATGAACGCGTCGGCGACTGTATTTTCTGAAGATATCTATCAGCGCTATTTCAGCAAAAACATGAACGACAGGCAGCGGCTCAGGCTGCTTTACGTAGCAACCACCTTCTTTGGTCTGCTCGGTATGTTTGCCGGCGTAGCCATGATTGGTGTAAAAAGCATCCTGGATGTCTGGTGGGAACTTTCAGGGATGTTTGCAGCCGGCATGCTGGGTCTGTTTTTGCTTGGACTGATAAGCCGCCGGACCGGAAATCATGCCGCAATGACCGCAACCGCGATTGGCCTGCTTATTATTTTATGGATGAGTTTTTCACATCTGCTTCCCGAAACTTACAGTGAGCTTCGCAATCCCCTGCACAAAAACATGGTTATTGTCGTGGGTACACTCGGCATATTCCTCGCCGGCCTGCTCTTTACGCGGTTGTATGGCGCGCGCAAGGCAACCCGCAAACATACATAGCGAAATATGGATACAATAAAAAAGGGTTTTATTCCTGTTATGCTCACACCTTTTAGTGAAGATGGGGCCGTCGATTATGAGGCTTTAGGCCACCTGACAGAAGTTTATCTGCGCGCCGGTGCAAGCGGTTTATTTGCGAACTGCCTGTCGAGCGAGATGTTCGAACTTACTGATGAGGAACGCCTGAAAGCTATAAGACATGTAATGGCGGTGGCCGATGGGAGCGTGCCGGTCGTAGCAACCGGTACATTTGGCGGGCCGGTCAGCCGTCAGGCTGATTTCGTGAAACGTGTGGCAGATACGGGCGTCGAGGCCGTGATTGCCATTACAGGTCTGCTGGCTGCGGAAGATGAAAACGACCGTACCTTGGATGAACGTGTTATGCAACTTATTATGGAAACGCCCGGGATTCCCCTCGGTTTCTATGAATGCCCCGTTCCTTACAAACGGGTGCTGAAACCCGAGCAGCTTGAAAGATATGTAGATACCGGACGGGTAATTTATCACAAAGATACAAGCCTCGATATCGGGCAGGTTGCAGAAAAAATACACCTGACAGGCAAACGCAGCAGATTTGGCTTGTATGACGCCTACATGGGACATGCGATTGAGTCACTTCGCGCCGGAGCGGCTGGTTTGTCCTGTATCCAGGGAAATTACTTTCCGGAACTGATCGTCTGGCTTTGCGATCATTATGCTGACCAGTCGAAAGCCGCTGAAGTGAACATTGTGCAGCAATTTTTGATCGATAACATGGACGTCATGCATGACGTTTATCCAACCGTATCAAAATACTTCCTGCGAAAGCGGGGACTGAATATCTCTACGTTTACGCGCCGCAACGTTGGTGAAGTGAGCAGAGCAGTGCTTAGAAATATAGAACAGCTTTACGCTGACTATACCCGTTTGAGCAACCGCCTGGAACTTCAGCCTCTGTTCTAATTCAGATATTTTCGTTTGTATTCAAGTGGTGTCATGCCCGTTACCTTTTTGAAATGCCTGTAAAAGTTAGAAACATTATTGAAGCCGCATTCAAAACATACCATTTCGGTGGGTAACTTGTTTTCGATCAGTAAACGGCAGGAATGGCTTACCCGGATCTCGATTAAAAAATCGTAATATGTTTTGCGGGTCATTGCTTTAAAATAGCGGCAAAAAGAGGTAACGCTCAGGTTGCTCAGTGAAGCCACTTCATCCAGGCTTATATCTTTTTTATAGTTGCTCAGGGTGTAGTTGTAAATCCGGTTAATCCGCGCATTATCTGAATCATTCGATGGGCTGAACGTGTGTTTTCCGGTAACAATGGTGCTGTATTCGTCGGTTTCAGACAGGATCTGCAAAATGTTCAGTAATACGACTACCCGTTCCAGGTTAACGGCTGCGAGTGCGCGGTCCATCAGGGAAGCCAGTTCCTGCCTGGCGTTTCCGAATATCAGCATGCCACTTCGCGCTTTTTCATACAGCTTCGGCAGCAGATAAGCTTCGGGCAAACTCAGCAAATATTTGCCCAGGCAGTCGGGTAGAAAGTGGATAATTTTTGCCTCGATTTGTTCATCCGGATGGTCCTGGAAATATGCATCTTTGCAGCGCCAGATGTGAGGCAGGTTTTCGCCAAGCAGAACCATCTCTCCCGGTCCGAAATTACTGATGTTGTCGCCCACGAAGCGTACACCTTCTCCTTTCACTGTGTAGTGCAGCTCGAGCTCCGGATGATAATGCCAGACATGCCCGAAGTCGGCTTTGATATCGTGCCTGATGCTGAACGAACTTTGCAGTGTTACGGGAACTTTGTGGAAATGCGGTTTCATTAAATTTTGAAAAAATCTTCGTTTTTTATTGCTCGTAACTGACCGGGCAGGTTTTTTAAAGATACGTGTTTTAAGATAACATCCTATACTAACATGCTAAAAAGTGCTAATAAAGGACGTTTTTGATTGTTGAGTTTTGTATATAAGCCACTACGGAGGCAACCAAATATAGACCGGACGTTAATTTTTATATAAATAAGACGTTCATTAATGAATTATGAGAAGGGATAAAAAGCACTACTTCCATGTTGCTTCAGGAACCCGGCAAAGCAGATTTGCGGGGATTTTATTTTCCCCGTTTTTATATACGTCAAATTTACGTTTATTAATACGGGAAGATGCCGAAAGAATCACACTAAGTACCGGCAGCCGCAGTTATCATGTTGGCATCCTGCTGCACACTTCCTTTTAAATTGTCAACGACCGAACCTAACCAGATAACGATGAAAAAAATAAGCGCCATTTTCCTCTTTTTAAGCTGCCTCGGTCTGCAGGCCTTTGCACAGACGCCAGCTGACAAGGAGCGGACAGCATACCTTGAAACAATTACAAAAAGGGCCGCAAAAATTGTGGCTGCCATAGGTCCGGCCAGCCCCCGCGATTCTGCGAAAGTCACCGCACTGGTGCGCGACCAGTATGACGACCTGAATGACATTTATATTGCACGCGATGCAAAGCTGGCCCGGCTGAAATCGGCCGAAGCCGGAAACACGCAAGCGGCAAAAGACGAGGTGGCCCGTGACACGAAAGACCGCCTGCAGCAGCTGCATGTGACTTACCTTAAAAAGCTTGGCAAATATCTTTCTGCAGAACAGATTGAAGGCATTAAAAATGGAATGACCTACAACGTCCTTCCAATAACCTACAAGGCCTACCAGGAGCAGATTCCTTCACTTACCGAAGCCCACAAAGCGCAGATCTTAAGCTGGCTGACCGAAGCCCGCGAACTCGCCATGGACGCCGAATCGGCTGAAAAGAAACATGGCTGGTTCGGTAAATACAAGGGCCGTATCAATAACTATCTTTCCAAAGAAGGCTTTGACCTGAAAAAGGAAAGTGCGGATTGGGAAAAGCGCCGCAAAGCGAACCTGCAGGTCAGGTAATCAAACAGAACGAACCAAATAATCTAACCAATAATAGTATGAACTTTAAACTTTTACGCAACTGCTCCTGGTGCATACTGCTGCTCTCGCTAATCAACAGCGTTGCTTTGTACGCGCAAGAACGAAGGGTGACGGGAAGGGTCATCGATGCGTCAGATGGATCGGCTATGCCGGGTGTCAATGTCAGCATCAAGGGCGTTCCGAGTAATGTAAGCACAAATGCAGACGGGCAATTCACCATCCAGATCAGATCTAATGCTGATGTGCTCGTATTTTCATTTATCGGCTACACCCGCCAGCAGATTCCTGTGGGTACACAGTCTAATATGACCGTGCGTCTTACGTCCGGTAACCAGAATCTTGACGACCTTGTTGTAGTTGGTTACGGCACCCAGAAGCGCGCAAGCCTGACGGGCGCTGTGGTCGATATCAAAGCCAGTGAAGTCGAAGACCTGCCCGGTACCAGTGTGGCTGCGGCATTGGCAGGAAGGGTGCTTGGCGTAGGCGTAAGCGGTGGTATTTCGCGCCCGGGCTCCACTGCCCGGCTTACCGTCAGGAACCCGAACAACCGTTTTGCAAAAGACGGCGGAACAACAGATCCCCTCTATGTGATAGACGGTGTGATCCAGCTCGATGGTCAGGGAAAGCCTGATGCCACCAACTTCGGTAACCTTGACGCATCTGAGATTGAAAGTATCTCTTTCCTGAAGGATGCAGCGGCCGCCGTATACGGTACCCGTGGCGGTAACGGTGTTGTGCTTGTTACAACCAAGCGGGGCAAAAGCGGAAAGCCGCGCGTTACCTATAGCGGTTCTTACGCAATAAATGATGAAGCGTTCAGAACAAAAATGATGAGCGCCTATGAGTTCGGTCAGTACATGAACATCATGAACGGTCCGAACGGTTATGCGCGTCAGCCGGGAGTAGACAACTTCTTCAGTGCAGACGAACTTGAGCACTTCAAAAATATAGACCATGATCGCCTGGAGGCAGCATGGAAATCCTCGTATGCCTTCCGGCAAACGCTCGGCATAAGCGGCGGTGCAGACCGGGCTACATATTTCGCCAATGTTTCATACAACAAACAAAACGGAAATCTGGCAACGCTCGACTATCAGCGGTGGAATTTTCGCGCAGGCACAGACGTAACACTTGCCTCAAATTTTAAAGTCGGCCTGCAAGTTTCGGGTAACAGCGGCGAGCTAAATAAAACTTTCAACAAAGTTTCGGGAGAAGGTGTTGAAGATGATTATAAAAACCTGCTCCTTGCGCCGCGCTACGTACCGGAATATGTAAACGGCCTGCCTGTAAAGATCCCCGGTACAACCAATGACCTTTCAAAATATCATTTCGGGGAGATCGCAAGGTTAAATAACCTGGCAAGCACAAACAGCAGCCTCTTTACAGTAAACGGTTATGTAGAATATGATCCGGCCTTTATCAAAGGTCTGAAAGCGCGTGCTACTTATGCCCGTAACCAAAGCACCAGTTTAGGTTCACAGATCGGAACGTATTATAACCTGTATGAGTTTAACCGCCTCGGCGAAAATAAACATATTTACGAGGGTGCAACCGTAAACGGCAATCCGCTCCGCGTGACAAACGGCGACCGCCTGTATTACCAGAACAGCACGCAGCGAAACGATCAGTTCAACTTCTCGCTGAATTACGCCCGCGATTTCGGTAAACATTCGATCAGCGCACTTGCAGCTCTGGAGCGTTCTGAATCGTGGGACAAAGGACAGGTGGTTTACAAAGCCAATCCTATCCCGTCTACCAACGGACAGTTCTCTACCGCTTTCGGCGAGATTGCCGGCAGTACGACCGCAAATGAGGGTGGTACGCTTTCATACCTGGGCCGGGCCAACTATAGCTACGCAAACAAATACCTCTTTGAATTTTTGTTCCGTACAGATGCATCGACCAAATTTGCGCCGGAAAATTACTGGGGTAATTTTTATTCCGGCTCTTTGGGATGGGTAATCTCAGACGAATCGTTTTTCAAGGTACCTGCCATTAATTATTTAAAAGTTCGCGCGTCAGGCGGTGTACTCGGAAACGACCAGACCAAAGCCTGGTTATGGCGGCAGCGTTACACGTTCCAGGAAGGAAAGGGCGGCGTATTTGGCGGCAACGGCGCGGCCAGTACAGGCCTGAAAATGGAGGCATCGCCAAACCGGGATGCAACATGGAGCACAGAATACAAGGCGAATTTTGGTATCGATGCTAAGTTCCTCAACAACAAGCTTGGCCTTACCGCAGACGGATATATCAATTTTGCGCGAAACATCCTGATCGAGAACCTGGCCAATATCCCTGCAACAGTAGGAGGAACCAGCGCATCGGAGAATTTCGGTGCGTCAAATTATTATGGTTATGAAATCGGCCTGAACTGGGACGATAAGATCGGCAAAGATTTCTCTTATGGCATTGCGGCGCGGTTCAACTGGTCTGACGATAAAGTTTTGGTCGGCAGTTACAACACTGTCGATATGATGAAGCCCTGGATGGCCGGACCCGGCAGATCGTCTGACTTTGGTAAATGGGGTTATGACTATCTGGGCATGTTTAAAAACCAGGCAGAAATTGATGCCTACGTTAGCCAGTATAACATTACACAGGTGCTTGGTACACCTGCAGCACAACTGCGACCAGGAAGTTTGTACTACCGCGACATTCGCGGGCAGCTGCGCAGCGACGGTACCTTCGGGGCGCCAGACGGTATAATTGACGAAAACGACCAGATCCAGTTGTCTAGAAAAGCAAATAACCACTATGGCTTTGGCGTTACCCTGCGTGCAGCATACAAAGGCATTGCCGTTGATGCGGTCATTGCCGGCTCGTTTGGCGGCTGGTCTGAGATTGACGAGCGCAAGCCGCTTAACTCATCAATTGCCCGAAACTTTACCAGCCTGCCGTACATCTGGGCAGACGTTTACGACCCTGTGCTGAACCCAACCGGCAGTATGCCTAACCCGGCGTTCGAAAGCATCAACCTTTCACCTGTGTCAAACTTCTACAGGGTCAGCGGTTTCAGAATGCGCATACCAAGTTTCAACGTGTCTTATACATTGCCTAAGAGGATTGTTGAGTATGCAAAAATTAACAATGCCAGGGTATTTTTCTCCGGTCTGAATGCTGCCAACCTGTTCAATCCTTATTCTTACAAAGGGCCGGACAACGCATGGGATGCTTACCCGACCCTGCGTACGTTCTCATTCGGACTTAACATCACGCTTTAAAGGAAACGGATTACAATTTAGATTGCAATGAAAATGAAAAAGATATATACCGCCATCATCTGCCTGCTTGTTTTTACAGCGGGTTGCAAAGATGACTTCCTTGAAGAAAAAAGGGATTTGTCAGGCTATAACGAAGAAGTGTTTAAGGATCCGCTGCTGGCGCAGGCATATGTAGACTACCTCTACGGGCTGTTTCTGCCGGCAAACAATGCGCAGTCACTTTCCTGGAACCTGGCAACGAATAATGACAACTTTGCCAAAACGACGGATGAGTTTGCCGGCGAGACCGACCTGAATAAAGTCTGGGCATCGATCAGTTATACAAATGCCCACGCGCTGCCTTATTTCGGCGCACGGCTTACATCGAGCATTGTTAACAATCCATACACAAGGCTGAAACAGATCAATATATTCCTGGCCGAGATCGATAAATATGGTATCGCTGAAGACGTTCGCAACAAACTGAAGGGACAAATGTATTTCTGGCGCGCCTGGCAATATTTTGACCTGGTCCGTTTGTATGGCGGCGTTCCGCTGGCGCTTACGCCGCAAAATCCGGTCGCTTCCGATGGCATCTCGCTCGAAATTCCGCGCAGCTCAACATCAGAATGCATCAGGCAGATCAATGCAGACATTGATCAGGCAATCGCCCTGCTGCCCGGAAAATGGACCGGAGCCGATTGGGGACGTATGACCAGCGGTGCGGCAGCAGCACTTCGCGGCCGTGTGATGCTTACCTGGGCAAGCCCGCTGTTTAACCGAAATGATGACCCGGCAAGATGGGAGGCCGCATACCAGGCCAACCTGGCAGCGAAAACACTGCTTGAAGCCAATGGCGGCGGCCTGTTTAAAACAGGGGGAACCGCAAATGGAACAGCCTGGGGAAATATGTGGTTTACAGATGCCAATAATCCTGAAGCAGTAATCGTTTATGGATTCAATAATCTTGCTATCGGCGGAAATACGACACGAAACAATGGCTGGGAGCAGGCCGCACGCTCAAAAGAGATCAATGGTGCCGGCTCATTGTCGCCAACCCGAGAAATGGTCGATGCATTCCCGATGAAAGACGGAAAAATGCCTGGCAGCTCAACCTATGCCTATGATGCCAAAAAATTCTATAAAAACCGCGATCCACGTTTCTACAAAACGTTTACGTACAACGGAGCCATCTGGCCATACGCAGGTAATGCCAACTATAAGCAGTGGACCTATAAATGGTACCGCAATGCAACGGAAGCTATTCCAAGCCAGACCACCGAGACAAAGGGAGCTAATGCGAGTGCTGTTTACCTGAGTAAGGCAACAGATCCGAATGCAAGTAATGCAAATGGTAACTTTTCGCAGAATGGCATGGACTATATGGAAATGCGTTTTGCCGAAGTCGTGCTCAACCTGGCTGAAGCAGCCATTGGCAGCAACCGCCTTACAGAAGGTCTGAACCTGATTAAAACGATTCGCGAACGTGCGGGTGTGGAAAACCTGGATGGCGCCTACGGCCTTGGCGCTGCAACCAGCCGTGACCAGCTGTTTGCAGCGGTCCTGAATGAGCGGAAAATCGAATTTGCATACGAAGGCAAGCGCTTTTTTGATCTTCGCCGCTGGATGCTTTTTGAAGAAGATTCGCCCACTGCCGCGCGCCTGGGTATCAAGCCGTTAAACGGCACCCGCAGAACAGGATATTTTATCACGGTTAAAACGACTGCTGGCGCAAAATATGTAGGTACAACAGACCCGATGCTCAAACCGGCCAGCGGCAACGCTCCGGTAATCGACCGCGACCCGGCCAGTTATCCTACACCAAACGGATCGGCCAATTATGCCGCTTACCTGGACTATCTGTATGATAACTATTTCACCATCACGGTGAAAGACGACCTGGATAAAACCAACCCGGCCGACTGGAAATTTAAATGGTATCCCGAATATTACTTCTTTGGTCTGAATGAAAATATCCTCAGCGCCTCGCCGAATGTTGAACAGACCAAGGGTTGGAACAGCCTGAGAGGACCAGGAACATTCGACCCGTTGAAATAGTAGTTATTAGTTTGTTTTTTGTAGTCATCTGTGCGCACCGCATGGATGACTTTTTTGTTTGCAGCCTGTGGCCGGAAACGTAGTCCGGATTGTAAAATTCCTGAGGTTTTAGCTTTCACATTTGAATTCTTTGTTTATATTTAAATATTGAATACATGGTGTTGTGCATCCGGATAATCGTATCTGAGCTTTGTCAATGCCGACTCTAACCAAAATATTTATCCGCTATCAACCGGAGAACGAGCCAGCCTGTTAACTTTACAACAGCAGCTGCCTGCCAGGCAGGCTTTCTAACCGGCAGCGAACGAGCAAAACCAATGAGAAGAAAACTTTTTCGCCAATTAGGTGCAGTCCTGACTGCCGTGCTATCCCTGTCCGCAACACTCACCGTAAAGGCGCAGTATCCAAAAATCCCTGAAGATGTGAAACGCAGCTCCGATTCAATGATGAAAGCGGCTTATCGCCAGTCTGACATTGCATGGGAAAAAGCCAAACCGATCATTGAAGCAGAAGCCCGGCAAGGTAAGCCCTACATTCCGTGGGCGGGCCGCCCAACCGATCTTCCGCAATCAGATCTGCCTGCTTTTCCCGGTGCCGAAGGCGGGGGAGCATACAGTTTTGGGGGGCGTGGCGGCCGGGTTATTGTCGTGAAAAATTTGAACGACAGCGGGCCGGGATCACTTCGCGATGCCTGTGAACAGGGCGGGGCCAGGATTGTCGTATTTAACGTTGCGGGAATCATCAGATTAAAAACGCCGCTTATCATCCGTGCGCCATATATTACCATTGCAGGCCAGACCGCGCCGGGGGATGGGGTGTGCGTAGCAGGCGAGTCAGTATGGCTAAATACGCACGATGTAGTGGTTCGGTTTATGCGCTTCCGCCGCGGCGAAACTTTTGTCGGGCGCCGCGATGATGCAATAGGAGGAAACCCGGTTGGCAACATTATGATTGATCATGTTTCAGCAAGCTGGGGGCTGGACGAAAATATGTCTATGTACAGGCATATGTACAACGACAGCACCGGCAAGGCAGAGGAGAAGCTGGCCACCGTGAACATCACCATTCAGAATTCGATATTTTCAGAGGCCCTGGATACCTGGAACCATGCATTCGGGAGTACATTAGGCGGTGAAAACTGCACATTTATGCGCAACCTCTGGGCTGATAATGCAGCGCGCAATCCGTCTATAGGCTGGAACGGTACGTTCAACTTCGCCAATAACGTCATCTTTAACTGGAACAACCGTTCTACAGACGGCAGCGATTATACGGGAACGTTCAACATTATGAATAATTATTACAAACCCGGACCGGTTACAAATCTCGCTGACCCTATTAGCTACCGTATCCTGAAGCCGGAGTCGGGCCGCAGCAAACTGCCTTATGTTGTTTTTGGCAGGGCTTACGTACAGGGCAACATTGTTGAGGGGAATGCGCGTGTAACAAAAGACAACTGGGATGGCGGTGTGCAGCTTGAAAATAAAAAAGGCGATCTGATGAGTTTTGAAGAAGCAAAACCCTATTTCGCGGCCATGCGTGCGGCCAAACCATTCCCAATGGCGCACATCACCATTCTTCCGACAGAACAGGCGCGTCTGTATGTGCTTGAAAATGCCGGCGCTACCTTGCCTAAACGTGATCCGGTGGATACCCGGGTTGTCAAACAGGTTACTACCGGTAAAATAGAATACCCGGCAAACGTAAAGCTGCCGGAAAAGCAGTTCGAACACCGCCGTTTGCCGATAGATTCTTATAAAAAAGGAATTATCACTGATATCAGCCAGGTTGGTGGTTATCCGGAATACAAAGGCACACCTTATAAGGATAGTGATAATGACGGAATGCCGGATAGTTATGAGTTGAAAAATAAGCTCAATCCGAACGATGCCTCAGATGCATCGAAGATCGCCGCCGGCGGTTATTCAAACATCGAGATATACCTGAACAGTGTCGTTGCAGAGAAAAATGTGAAACCGCTTGCAAAATGAGAAAGCCCACAGTTCTCACCTTTGTTATGCTCATGGCAGCATGCTCCGGCGTCTATTCGCAATATCCCGTAATTCCCGCTGCGATGGAGGCAAAAGCCGACTCGCTTCTGGCCAGGATTCATGCGGCATCAGATGCACAATTCCTGAAGGTGAAATCGATTATTGACCGGGACAGCCGCAATGGCAAGCCGTTTATACCCTGGGCTGCAAAACCATCAGATCTTCCCCAGGCAAAAATCCCCGCCTTTCCCGGTGCGGAAGGTGGTGGTGCATTTACCCCAGGCGGCCGCGGTGGAAGAGTCTTTGTCGTTACAAACCTGAACGATTCGGGCAAGGGAAGTCTTCGTGAAGCCTGTGAACAGGGCGGAGCCAGAATTATCGTGTTTAACGTGGCCGGTATCATCCGGCTAAAAACCCCGCTGATCATCCGTGCTCCTTACATTACGATTGCCGGGCAAAGCGCGCCCGGCGATGGGGTATGTATAGCCGGCGAGTCGGTCTGGATCAACACCCACGATGTGGTGATCCGGTATATGCGGTTCAGACGCGGCGAAACCGATGTAACCCGCCGCGACGATGCCATTGGCGGCAATCCGGTAGGCAACATCATGATCGACCATGTGTCGGCGAGCTGGGGGCTGGATGAAAACATGTCTGTTTACCGGCATGTTTACAGTCCCGGCGATGGATCAGCGCCGCAAAAACTGCCTACCGTGAACGTCACCATTCAGAATTCCATATTTTCTGAGGCCCTGGACACCTACAACCATGCGTTCGGAAGCACGATCGGCGGATTGAACAGCACCTTCATGCGCAACCTGTGGGCCTCGAACATCAGCCGGAACCCCTCTGTCGGTATGTACGGCGATTTTGGTTTTGCGAATAATGTCGTTTTTAACTGGTGGAACCGCAGTGCTGACGGGGGCGACAACAATTCGGCGTATAACTTCATCAACAATTATTACAAACCCGGGCCCATCACACCGGCCGGCGAACCGATCTCTTACCGGATCCTCAAACCTGAAACCGGTCGCAGCAAAAACTTTACACACCTGTTCGGCAAGGCATATGTTCATGGCAACGTGATTGAAGGCAATGAGCAGGTAACACGTAATAATTGGGATGGTGGTGTGCAGCCGGAAACCGCGGGCGACAAACAAAAATTACTCGATTCGATTCGGTCAGCAAGGCCGCTCCCCATGGCAAAGCTCACGCTGACCGACGCCAAAACCGCCTATAGCTACGTGCTTGATCATTCAGGAGCGAGCCTGCCCAGGCGCGATCCGGTCGATTTGCGCATCATTGAGCAGGTGCGAAGCGGCAGGATTCAGTATAAGGAGGGCCTCGATTCGCCGCAGGGCAAAGGTTATGTAAAACGCCGCCTGCCGGCGGATTCATATAAAAAAGGAATTATTTCAGATATTAGCCAGGTGGGCGGATATCCGGACTATACTGGCAAACCTTATACGGACGGGGATGGAGATGGCATACCTGATGCCTGGGAGCGCAGCAACGGCCTTGATCCGGCCAATCCAGCCGATGCTCCCCGTTTGGCGAAAAATGGTTACGCGAACATTGAAAATTATTTAAACAGCCTGGTTCCTGTAAATCAGGTAAGACCGGCAGGCCCCGCAAAATGAGATCATGCTGAAACTACAAGCCGCTTGCCTGATATGGTTAAAACCCGTCTTTTTGCTGGTCGTAGTATGTACCGGCATCGGTGCAGTGGCGCAAAAAAAAAAAGAGCCGCCAAAGCCTGTTTACGCCGACAAGAACGGGAAGCTGCAATATACGCCTGACAGCCTTGGCAACCGGATCCCTGATTTTTCTTATAGCGGGTATGCTGCAGGCGACAAACCGGTTCCGCTGGTTGCTGTTAAGGCAGTCGTTCCGACGAGTACCGGCGACGCAACTGAAGCGATCCAGGCGGCAATTGATTATGTATCTGAGCTGAAGCCTGGCAGCGATGGCTTTAGAGGGGCGGTCCAGTTGCAGAAAGGTACTTACCACGTAAATGGTACAATTTTCCTTCATACTTCGGGTGTGGTACTTCGCGGTGCGGGGATGGACAGCAACGGGACACAACTGGTAGCGGCCGGACTCGACAGGATTGGTGTCATCCGCATTGGCGGCAAAAACAACCGCAAGACAGAGCAGGAACAAGCCCTTGCCCCATTATATGTACCGGTAAACTCCCGGTCGCTGAAAACACAGACGCCAAATACTTACCGGCCGGGCGATCACATTCGCATTCGCCGTCCCTCAACAGACAAGTGGATTGCAGAGCTGGGCACGGCACATTTTGGCGGTGGCATTACCTCACTTGGCTGGAAACCAGGTCAGCGCGACCTGTATTGGGACCGGACGGTCCTCGCGGTGAATGGAAATGAGCTGACACTTGATGCACCACTTACAACAGCGCTCGATCCGTCCTTTGGCGGCGCGATGGTAGCCAGGTATACCTGGACGGGCCGGGTTAGTCAGGCCGGAGTCGAAAATATCCTGATGCGCTCAACGTTCGATGGGGCAAACGCCAAAGACGAAAATCACCGCTGGAATGCGATCAGCATCGAAAATGCAATTGATATCTGGGTGCGCCGGATCGAGTTTCTGCATTTTGCAGGTTCTGCGGTGTATGTGGCAGAGAGCGTTCGCCGCACAACTGTAGAAGATTGTATCTCGCGTTCTCCCGTCTCTGAAATTGCCGGCGGTCGAAGGGAAACCTTTTTTACCGCAGGGCAGCAGGGCCTGTTTCAGCGCCTGTTTGCTGAAAACGGAATTCATGACTTTGCTACAGGTTATTGTACCACCGGGCCCAACGCATTTGTTCAATGCCAGTCTGTGCTGCCTTTTGGTTTCAGTGGCACCACAGACAGCTGGGCCTCTGGCGTCCTTTTCGATATTGTCAATGTTGACGGTCAGGCGCTGAGCCTGAAAAACCGCGGTCAGGATGGGCAGGGAGCAGGCTGGACGGCTGCCAACAGCATGATCTGGCAATGCAGCGCGGCACGTATTGATTGCGAGGCACCCCCGGGTGCCATGAACTGGGCCCTGGGAAACTGGGCACAGTTTGCGGGAAATGCCTACTGGGATATGTCAAATGAACAGATTCAGCCGCGAAGCTTTTATTATGGCCAGCTGCAGGACCGTCTCGGTGCTGATGCCGTACAGCGGGCAATCTTATTGCCGGTTCAGACAGAAGCTTCCAGCAGTCCGCAGGTAAGCGTGGCGATGGAGCTGACCCGCTTGGCTGCAACTCCGGCTGTCACACTCGATGAATTTATCCGCGGCCGTGTGTCCGGAGATCCGCTTCCCGTTACCGGTTCCGGACGCATTGTAAATCCTTCCTTAAAAAAGGTCTCAGCTCTTTCACCAGCCCTGAAACTTGAAAACGGCTGGCTAACGCGGGCGGGACGACTTGCAGTAGGTGCCAGACAGGAAGTTCCCTGGTGGAACGGCTCTGCCAGGCCTCATGGCCTGCGGAATACCCGCTTCCACATCACACGTTTTGTGCCTGGCCGGGAAGGAGCAGGGCTGACAGATAACCTGGATCAGCTGACAGACAGCATGCAGTCGGGGCCGGTTAAGATTCTTGAACACAACTACGGGCTCTGGTATGACCGGCGCCGGGACGACCATGAGCGCATCCGCCGTATGGATGGCGATGTCTGGGCACCTTTTTACGAATTGCCTTTTGCGCGAAGCGGACAGGACACGGCATGGGATGGCCTTAGTAAATATGATCTCGGTAAATACAACGAATGGTACTGGGATCGGCTAAAAACATTTGCCGATCTTGCCGACCGGAAAGGCCTCACGCTGATTCACCAGAATTATTTTCAGCACAACATTATCGAAGCGGGCGCACATTATGCCGACTTCCCGTGGCGCACGGCCAACAATGTCAATGATACAGGTTTTCCTGAGCCGGTGCCCTACGCCGGCGATAAACGTATTTTCATGGCCGATCAGTTTTATGATCTGTCCGATCCGAAGCGGCGCAGTCTCCACCGGCTGTACATCAGAAAGTGTCTTGAAAATTTTGCCGGCAACAACGGTGTAATTCAGCTTACAAGCGCCGAGTATACAGGGCCCCTGCACTTTGTTCAGTTCTGGCTGGATGCTGTGGCCGAGTGGAAGAAGCAAACGGGTAAACATCCCGTCATAGGCCTAAGCACAACAAAGGATGTGCAGGACGCAATCCTTGCCGATCCGCAGCGTGCGGCCATTGTCGACCTTATTGATATCCGGTACTGGCATTACCAGGCAGATGGAGCAGCGTACGCGCCGCCCGGCGGAAAAAATCTTGCACCGCGCCAGCATGCCAGGCTCCTAAAACCAAAGAAAACATCGTTCGATCAGGTGTACCGGGCTGTAAGTGAATACCGCCGGCGCTTTCCTGATAAAGCAGTGATGTATTCGGCAGATAATGCCCCTGCTTTTGGCTGGGCAAGCTTAATGGCTGGCGGCTCGCTTGCCGACCTTCAGGGTTTCGATACATCAATCATAGGCGAAACAAGGAATCTTCAACCGGCCGGTTCTGTTCCTGATGCGGGATACCTCTTAAGCGAAAACGGTCGGAAATACGTCGTATATCATTCCGGTGATGCTGCTTTTCCGCTCGATCTTTCCGGTTTTTCAGGTAACTACGAACTAAAAGTCTATGACCTGACCGGCAAATGCCTGAAGGTTGCCCGGCTTAAAGGCGGCGACGTGGTGCAACTAGTCAAAACCGGCCCGGCGCATGAGCTTGCTATCGTTACGCGACGATAAAAAAGCACAAAAGTGAAAAGTCGAAAGTGAAAAGTCTGAGCTGAACCACGAGCCATGAATCAGTGTTGTCCGGTAAAAATTAACGTTTGTGTTTTAACGGCATACCTGGCGTTTGAACAGAGTTTTTTGTTCTATTTCAATAAGTAAGCCCCCCTGTCAAGTTGCAAATAGCGTTTGTTGGTAGTC